>NZ_JANCPR020000099.1 GCF_028657195.3 Streptomyces iconiensis | reverse complement strand
ACCCAGACATGCGCGCACCAAAGAGCCCCGGCGCTCGGGGGAGGGCGCCGGGGCTCGTCTGTGGGGACGGGGCTGTTGCGGGTTACGCCGCCTCGTCGAAGCCCGTGTCGTGGGCCATCTTCTTCAGCTCCAACAGGGCGTGCTTCTCTATCTGGCGGATGCGCTCACGCGTGAGGCCGTGCTGCTTGCCGACTTCTGTCAGCGTGCGCTCGCGGCCGTCGACCATGCCGTAACGGGCCTTGATGATCGAGGCCGTACGGGGGTCGAGCTTGCCGATGAGGTCGTCCAGTTCCTCACGGCGCAGCACCGTCAGTACGGACTGCTCGGGCGAAGCGGCAGAGGTGTCCTCAAGCAGGTCGCCGAACTGGGTCTCGCCCTCGTCGTCGACCGACATGTTCAGGCTGACGGGGTCGCGTGCCCAGTCGAGAACATCGGTGATGCGCTCGGGTGTCGAGCTCAGCTCTGCGGCGATCTCCGCCGGCTCCGGGTCGCGGCCGTGCTCGCGGTTGAACTCGCGCTGCACACGGCGTATCCGGCCCAGTTCCTCCACCAGGTGGACGGGGAGCCGGATGGTGCGGGACTGGTCGGCGATGGAGCGGGTGATGGCCTGGCGGATCCACCACGTCGCGTAGGTCGAGAACTTGAAGCCCTTGGTGTAGTCAAACTTTTCCACCGCGCGGACCAGGCCCGCGTTGCCCTCCTGGATCAGGTCCAGAAGGGGCAGACCGCTGCGCGGGTAGCGACGGGCGACGGCGACCACAAGACGGAGGTTGGAGCGGATGAACACGTCCTTGGCGCGCTCGCCCTCGGCTACGACGGCCTCAAGGTCCTCGCGGCTCGCGGTGGCGCTGGGCGAATCCTTGGTAACCGGTTCTTCAAGGCCATCGAGGATCCTTCGCGCGTAGACACCCGCTTCTATCGCGAGTGACAGCTCGACTTCCTTGGCGGCATCGAGCAGCGGGGTACGGGCGATCTCGTCGAGATACATGCCGACCAGGTCGCGGTCCGCGACTTCGCTGCCTGCGGCTGCGCGAACACTGCTTGCCGTGTCAGAGACACCGGTCGCGCGCTCCTGACGACGGGCGACGGCACGGGTTGCCATGCGTGCTCCCTTGCGAGTGGTCTAAAACTGGCCTGGTGGCTAGCTCGGACACTCCCCGAGTGCCCGCCTTGCGTAGATGTCAACGGCTGGAAACCGGACTAAATTCCCAACTCGCGCAACATTTTTCCGATCATGCAGTACCCTGTGCGACCACCCACGCGGGCATGACGGTGACAGACCGCGCTAAGGCGCTGGTCGGAGCGGCATAGAGGCCGCCCACGGGCCACTCGGGGTCCCGCCGGAGGCGCCGCCTTCGGCCACCTTTCACCTGTCTAGACGGCGGACGTACCTCCTTGGTTGCGTGCCTGGTCACACGGACCCTCTGAGCAGCGCGGAAACTCCGCGGTTGCGCGGAAACGGCATGAGCCTGGCCCCCACTTCGAGTGCGGGGGCCAGGCTCATCAGGTGTCACGCCTCAGCCCGGCGGTCGTCAGGCTGTCGTGTACGCGCGGTGGCGGTCAGTGCATCGCCACCAGTACAGGCTCGTGCTCGTCGCCGTGTCCGTCGGCAGGCGTCTCGCCGTCGGCGGACCGGGCTGCGGCCGGGCCACCCGGCGCCCGGGTGTTCACGAGAACCCCGACGATGGCGGCGGAGACGAGCAGGATGCCCACGGCCCACGAGATCGCCGACGTGTAGCCGTTCACCATGGCTTCCAGCTTCAGCATGTGCTGGGCCGGCTTGCTGGTGGCGTCGGCGACGTGCGCGGCGACGTAGGAGGTGGTGGCGCTGGCGGCGATGGTGTTCAGCAGCGCGGTGCCGATGGCACCGCCGACCTGCTGAGAGGTGTTGACCATCGCGCTGGCCACACCCGCGTCGCTGGACCGTACACCGTGCGTGGCCAGGGACATGGCGGGCATGAAGGCCGTGCCGAGCCCCAGGCCGAGGAGCACCTCGGCGGGGAGGATCAGCGCCGGGTAGGAGCTGTCGACCTCAAGCTGGGTGAGCAGCAGCATGCCGAGTGCGGCGACGATGAAGCCGGGCATCATCAGCAGGCGCGGCGGTACCCGTGTCATCAGGCGGGCGCCGATCTGCGTGGAGCCCGTGATCATGCCGGCGACCATCGGCAGGAAGGCCACGCCCGTACGGACGGGTGAGTAGCCCTTGACGACCTGCAAGTAGTAGGTCAGGAAGAGGAACAGCCCGAACATCGCGATGGTCGCCAGGCCGAGCGAGAGGAAGACTCCACCCCGGTTGCGGTCGGTGATCACGCGCAGCGGCAGCAGCGGTGCCTTGACCTTCGCCTCGGTGAGGGCGAAGGCACCCAGGAGTACGACGGCGGCGATGAACATGCCGATCGTGCCGCCCTCGCTCCAGCCCTCGGACTCGGCGCGGGTGAACCCGTAGACGAGCGAGACCAGGCCGAGGGTCGAGAGAACGACGCCGGGCATGTCGAGGGAGGAACGGTTCCGCGAGGAGCGGGGTTCGGTGACCACGAGCACCGCACCGATGGCGGCGATCACGGCGAAGGGGATGTTGACGTAGAAGGTCCAGCGCCAGTCCATGTACTCGGTGAGCACGCCGCCCAGGATCAGGCCGATGGCACCGCCACCGCCCGCGATGGCGCCGTAGATGCCGAATGCCTTGGCACGCTCCTTGCCGTCGGTGAACATCACCGCGAGCAGGGACAGCGCGGCGGGTGCGAGTAGTGCGCCGAACGCGCCCTGGAGGCCACGGGCGGCGAGCAGCATGCCCTCGCTGGTGGCGAGGCCGCCGAGTGCGGAGGCGGCGGCGAAGCCGACGAGTCCGGTGACGAAGGCGCGCTTGCGCCCCCACAGGTCGGCGATACGGCCGCCGAAGAGCAGGAGTCCGCCGAAGGCGAGTGCGTAGGCGGTGATGACCCACTGCCGGTTGGCGTCGGATATGCCCAGGTCGGACTGGGCGGAGGGCAGCGCGATGTTCACGATCGTCGCGTCGAGGACGACCATGAGCTGCGCTATGGCGATGAAGGCTAGTGCCTTCCAGCGCCTGGGGTCTGGCCCGGCCTCCGTTGCGGCCGAGGTGGGTGCTTCTGGCATGGGTGTGCCTACCTCACGGTACGGAATGAGAAAAAGGGAACGTTCTTGGTCTGTAGAGGGATTTGTGCGCCAGAGGCGCGTACGAGCCCCCCGCGCCCGTACGGGCCGTCATGGGTCAGGGACCGCGAGGTCCGGGTCTGTGGTCTGGAAGCTCTGGAGCCACCTGAGCCGCGGAGGCGAGCTCGGGGCGCTGAGCTGTGGAGGTCGGAGAGGGCTGAGGGTTCAGAGGCCGACTACGGGGCGTGGGCGTGGCCGTCGGTCAGGGCCGCGAGCGTGGCCGGTCCGTAGTCGTGTCCGTCCGTCCGACCGTTCGTCCTTCCGGAGTGGAGACTCGGGCTGAGACCGGAATGAAGCGGAAATCCGCCGCTTTGCGGGAATCCGCTGCTTTTCCGCCCCGTGCCGTCCCTGGAGGATCCGTCCTGCGCGGGATCCGTTCAGTTCTCTTGTCGCAGGGCCTCCAAGGTCGCGGCGTGGCCGGGGAGTTCGGACTTGGCAGGAGCGCGTAGCCCGTCGAGGAAGAGCTGGACGTGGCGCTCGGCGAAGCGCTCGATGCGCCGGCAGGCGAGCCCGGGCAGTGGCCGGGTGAGCTGGCTGAGCGCTACCAGCACGTCACCGACGTCGATGTCGGTGCGTACCTTCCCCTCGCGCTGTCCGCGCTGGATCAGGTCCTGGGCGAGTGTCTCCACGCGCATACGCGCCTCCAGGCACTGCGGGTCCGAGGGGTCGAAGCCGCCCGAGAGCATCGGGCAGAGCGCCCCGACGCGCTCTTCCGCCGCCCCGCGGACGAAGCTTCGGAGCGCTTCGAAGGAGTCCTCTTCCTTGAGTGCCAGCTCCGCCCTGTCGGCGACCTTGCCGGTGACGAAGTCCACGACGCCGTGCACGAGTGCGTCACGGTCGGGGAAGTGGCGGTAGAGCGTGGCGTTGCCGACGCCGGCGCAGCGGGCGATCTCGTCGAGCGATGCGTCGGCACCGTTGACGACGAACGCTTCGCGTGCGGCGATGAGGATGCGTTCGCGGTTACGGGCGGCGTCCGCCCGCGCCCGGGGCTGCGCACCGCAGGTGCTGCCCTTCGCCGCGGTGGTAGTGGCGGCGGCCGTACCGGCGTGGCCCATACCTCGCTCCTCGTCCTCGTCGTGTGGTGTTGCCGTGGTCCCTGCGGATCACTGCCCCGTACGGCTGCTTGCGGTGCGGGGGTCCTGGATCCGGGGACCTAGTCCCCGTTTAGTGGGGACGCATATGCAAACGGGGACGCAGTCCCCACTTATTTCCCTGAGCGCTGTGACTCACCTCACGCGAAGGGTTTCGTCATGAACCCTCGCGGATCACCCCGTACACCCTGTCCTCCCACCGCCCGGGATGCGAGCGATTTTCCGTGCGCGATAAGTACCTTTAGCGGGCAAAGCAGGCACGAGTATCAGGAGCAGGGGAACGGAGTCCTCCATGGCAACCACAAACCAGGTCAAGGTCGCGGTCATCTACTACTCGTCGACCGGCACCGTCGCCGCACTCGCCAAGGAGATCGCCGCCACGGCCGGGCAGGCGGGCGCGGAGGTACGTCTGCGACGGGCGGAGGAACTGGCGCCGCAGGCGGCGATCGACTCGAACCCGGCCTGGGCCAGGAAGGCGCGAGAGACCGCGGACATCCCTGTGGCGACACCGGACGACGCCGACTGGGCCGACGCCGTGCTCTTCGGCAGCCCGACGCGCTACGGGAACATCACCTCGCAGCTCAAGCAGTACATCGACGTGCTCGGTCCGCTCTGGGCGCAGGGGAGGCTGGCCGACAAGGTCTACAGCGGCTTCACCTCGTCCGCGACGCTGCACGGCGGCCAGGAAAGCACGCTGCTTGCGCTCTACAACGCGGCGTACCACTTCGGCGGCATCATCGTGCCGCCCGGTTACACCGACGCGTCGAAGTTCGTGGACGGCAACCCTTATGGAACGTCGCACGTCGACGCACAGGGCGAGAACCCGGTCGACGAGACCGCCCTGACCGCGGCCCGCGTCCAGGCGAAGCGCGTCGTCCGTATGACCCAGGCGCTCGCCTCGGGCCTCGCGCAGAGCTGAACGCAGGGCCGTCCGGGCCTCTCCATGGCACCACTGGACTGGACCACTGAAGTACCGCGCGCCGTCTGGTCCGGCCGGTGCCACGCTGCGACGATGTGCTGCCGCATCCAGCGGTTTCCCCCACATGCACCACGTGCACACCGCCCGCCCATGTGAGGAGCGTTCCCGATGCAGCAGCACACCTCCCGTAGAAACGTCATCGCCGCTGTGGCCGGAGCCGCGGCGGCGATCGGCGTTCCGGCCTCGCCCGCCACGGCCGCGTCTTCCTCGCCGTCCTCGTCCTCCGCTTCTTCCGCTTTCTCCTCCTCGTACGCTTCGGGCCGCGCAGCACGCGCCCGGGCCACCGCGCTCGCCCGCCGTATGACGGTCGAACAGAAGGTGGGGCAGCTCTTCGTCGTCGAGGTGTACGGCCAGACCGCGGACGCCGAGCACGCCAAGAACCGTGAGCTGTACGGCGTCGCGACGCCCGCCGAGGTCGTGGCCAAATACCGTCCGGGCGGCGTCATCTACTTCGACGCCCGCCGGGGACCCGACAACGTACGGGAACCACACCAGATCGCGACCCTCTCCAACGGGCTCCAGAGGGCGGCCCTGCGCGCCGGTGCCCGTATTCCGCTTCTCGTCTCCATCGACCAGGAGGGCGGCAGCGTCGTCTACCGGATGCTGGAGCCCGCCACCCAGCTCCCCGGCAACATGGCGCTCGCCGCCACACGCTCCACACGCGACGCACGCGACTCGGCCGATGTCATCGGCACCGAGCTGAAGGCCGTCGGCATCAACCAGAACTACGCACCGTGTGCCGACGTCAACATCAACCCGGCCAACCCCGTCATCGGTGTCCGGTCCTTCGGCTCGGACACCGCGCTGTGCGCGGAGCTCGTGTCCGCCGCCGTACGCGGCTATCACGAGGGCGGCGTGGCCAGCGCCGCCAAGCACTTTCCGGGGCACGGAGACACGGACACGGACAGCCACACGGGCCTCCCCGTCATCACGCACACGCGCGAAGAGCTGGACCGTATCGACCTGCCGCCGTTCCGCGCGGCCATCCGGCGCGGCGTCGACACGATCATGACAGCGCATATCGTCGTCCCCGCGCTGGACCCCAGCAAGGCGCCCGCGACGATGTCCCGGCCCATCGTGACCGGCATGCTGCGTGAGGAACTGGGCTTCGACGGCGTCATCGCCACGGACGCGCTGGACATGGGCGGCGCGACCGGCGACTTCCCGCCGGACGTCGCCCCCGTGCGCGCCTTCCAGGCGGGATGCGACCAGTTGGTGCTGGCGCCGAAGCTGGACACCGCGTTCGCGGCTGTGCTCGGCGCCGTACGGTCCGGGAAGATCTCCGAGAAGCGGCTCAACGAATCCGTCATCCGTATCCTCGAACACAAGCTCCACCGCGACCTGTTCCCCTTCCCGTACGTGGACGAGGACCGCGCGGTGCGCGTGGTCGGCAGCCGGCGCCACCTGGCCAAGGCCCGCTCGATCACGGAGCGCACGGTGACTTTGATCCGGAACGAGAGCGGTGCTCTTCCGCTGTCGGCGGCTCCGCGCAAGGTGCTCGTCACCGGCTGGGGCACGGCGCCCCTCGGCAACCTCGCCCGCGCGGTGGACGCACGCCGGGACCAGTCGGCCACCACGCTGGAGACCGGAACGGCGCCCGACGCGGCCAAGATCGCCGCGGCGCGCGCCGCGGCGCGCGACCACGACGTCACGGTCGTTCTCACCAACGCGGCAGCGGCCGGGGCCGACAAGGGCGTCGCACAGGGCAAGTTGGTCGAGGCGCTGCGCGCAACGGGCAAGCCCGTTGTCGCCGTCGCTGTCCGCAACCCGTACGACATCCAGCGCTTCCCGCACGTGCCCGCCTACCTCGCCACCTACTCCTACGGCGCCCCGTCCATGACGGCCCTCGCCCGCGCCCTCTACGGCGACGTGAACCCCTCCGGCCGCCTCCCGGTCGCCGTCCCCTCGCTCTCCGACCCGGACCGGCCTCTCTACCCCTTCGGCCACGGCCTCAGCTACTAGTCCGGCGCCGCCGGCCCAGCCGCTCATGTCCCGCCGCTCGTACCCCGCCCACCGGGGTGCGAGCGGCGACGTGTGTCCGGGGCGGTCCGCCGATCCGGGGCACGGGCTCGGAGTGCGACTCCGGCATACGGGCTCGGAACACGGGCTCGGAACACGGGCTCGGAACACGGCTTCGGAGCGCGGGAGAATTACCCTGGGGGGGTATGGTAACTTCCCGTGGCAGAGGCAGAGAGCGCTCGATGCCGACCGGGACGGTCATGACGTGCGCCCGGCCATGAGTGCGACAGCTCGGCCTCCGCCACTCGATCCAACCAACCGGGAGAGCACCGACATGACTGAGAACAACACTCTCGAAACCACGGAGTCGACCTCGTGCTGCGGTTCGTGCGGGACCTCGGAGGCGTCGGACGAGCAGGCCACGGCCGACGTCCGTGAGGTCTTCCAGGTCCAGGGCATGACCTGCGGGCACTGCGTGACCGCCGTGACCGGCGAACTCTCCAAGATCGGCGGGGTTTCCGCCGTGGCCGTCGACCTGGCGAGCGGCCAGGTGACGGTCGACAGTGACAAGCCGCTGCAGGACAGCGATGTCTCCGCTGCCATCGACGAGGCGGGCTACGAGTTCGCCGGCCGGGCCGGCGTGTGACGGTTCACCCCTGACCGCGGCGTGGGGGGGGGGGCCC
>NZ_JANCPR020000098.1 GCF_028657195.3 Streptomyces iconiensis | reverse complement strand
GCACCACCGGCGCCGCTCGCAGTGCCCGCGCCACCCGCGGCGCCCGCACCCGCACTACCGGCAGCACCCGCTCCGGCGCCACCCGCGCCACCCGCGGCGCCCGCACCCGCGCCTCCCGCAGCGGCGGCGGCGCTCGCGCCGCCCGCGACCGCGGCGCCGCCACCACCGGTGATCAGCGCACCGAACGCCTTCGCGCCGCCCGCCGTCGCGAACCACCCGATGAGCGCGACCGGCACCAGCACGCGGATGTGCTCATTGAGGTCCCTGACCTCCAGCGCCGCCTTGCTGCACTCCGGGCACTCCTCCAGGTGCTGCGCGAGCCCGCGTTCGGCCCGCATCCGCAGGCCGCCCCGCGTGTAGGCGCCGAGCCGGTCGGCAAACCGCGCGCAGTCCCCGCCCGCTGTCCGCGCCTGGCTCACATGCGCCTGGAGGTACGCCTGCTTGAGGTTCTCGCGCGCCCTGTGCGCCGCCGTCGCCGTCGCACCCTTCGACTTGCCGAGCAGCGGCGCCACGTCCTGCGGTTTCGCGCCCTCGACGGCCGTGTGCCACAGCACCGTCCGGTCGTACTCGGACAGGCTCTTGAACGCCTGCACGACGAGCGTCTGCTCCGCCTCCTGCATGGCCCGTACATCGGCGCCCAGGTCGAGCGTCTCCTCGTCCGTCGCTGCCGACGCGCTGGCAGCGGACTGCACGAACACCGCGAAGTCGTCCACCAGTTGCTCGCGCTGCCGCGTCCTGGCCCACGCGGCGGCGACATGCCGCACCGATGTCAGCAGGTACGCGCGTACGGAGGTCTCGGGGCCCTTGCCGCCCCGTACGGCCTGGAGGGTGCGCGCGAAGACCTCGTTCGTCAGGTCCTCCGCCGTGTGCCCGTCCCGGCAGCACGTACGGGCGTAACGGCGTACGGGCTCAGCGTGCCGGCGGTACAGCGCGTCGTACGCCTCGGCATCGCCGTCGCGCATCCGCGTGATCAGCACGGCGTCGGACGCACCCGTGTCCCGGCGCCTCCTGCGCTGCTCCGGAATGCCCGACCCGGTGGTCGGCCTCGCGCCTGTGCCCGTATCCGTATCCGAAGCCGGGGCTTCCGCCGATGCGCCGTCGCTCCGTGAGCCTTCGGACGGCGTCCTCTCCGACGGCGACCATGCGCTCTCCGACGGGTGCGGGCCGCCCTGCCCCGGGACCTGACGTGAAAGGGCTCCGGACTCCTGACCAGGGTCCCGATTCTCGTCAACTCCCATGGCGCCAGCCCCCGTCCGCGCGGTCACAGCGAAACATCGCGACAGCGTGCCACAGGGCCCTGGGCCGAGAACACGACAAACACATCAACCACCCGACCGGGGCGATTCGCACAGTTCTGCGACGCGCCCCGGCCGACGGCAGGTCGGTCGTCCTTGTCGTTCTCGCCGTTCCCGCGGTTCTCGCCCTTCTCGCTGATTCAGCGCGAGGGACGTGACCGCAGCCCTTCCAGCAGGATGTCCAGCAGCCGCGTGGAGGCGGCAGCCTGCTGAGCGGCATCCGGCAGCGAGGGCGCGGCCGTCGCTATCACGAGCAGTACGTCGCCGACCGTCACATCGGTCCGCAGCTCACCCGCCTCGCGGGCCCGCTCGACCAACTGGCCTACCACGTCGAGCAGTTCGGCCGAACCCTGGTCCTCGTCGAGTTCACCGAACCCGGTGTCGGCGTCGCTCTGCCCGACCCCGTTGCCGACTCCGCTCCCGCCCCCGTCCAGGGAGGCGGGCCGCTCCACGAGCCGCAGCCCGGGCTGCCCCTCGTGCTCATGCGGAACCGGAGCGCGCTGCTGCGGCACCCGCGCCGCGGCATCCACCCAGCCCTCGGCGCGCAGTATCCGGGGCGGCAGCAGCCGCCCCGCGCCCGAGGCCACGGACGTCCGCAGGAAGCGCGAGAGCGCGGACCACGGCTCGTCCTCCTGGCCGAGTGCGGCACGCGCCTGCTCGGTGAGCCGCGCGGTCTCCTCCTCGGCTATGCGCCTGACCAGCACGTCCTTGCTGGGGAAGCGGCGGTAGACCGTCCCCACCCCGACCCGTGCACGCCGTGCGACGTCCTCCATCGGTGCGCCGTACCCCAGCTCGCCGAAGACCTCGCGTGCCGCGCGCAGCACGTGCTCCAGATTGCGCTGCGCGTCCACGCGCAGCGGTGTCGAACGGCTCGTCGGGGCGCTCGTGGCGCCGCCTCCCGTGCTGACCGGAGCCCGGTCGGTTCCCGGGCCGGTCGTGCCCGGTACGGTCTGGCCTTCCTGAACGGCGGAAACCGCCGTCGGAGCCAACTGAGAGCCGTGAATACCCTGAATGTGCATCGTTGTTCCCCCGGTAATCAATGTCTCCCCCCGGAGACCCCGCCTCTGCGGCCGGGATGCGATGCACTGGTCGTCACATGTCGCACCCCGCTGGGATACGAACATAGTTGAGCCCAGGTCGTGAGAGAAGGGGGCGGTTCCGCACGGACCGCCCACCCGGGGAACCAAGCGCCTCGCAGGCCCGCTCCAGGAGCCACCCCGGCCCCCCGCGCGCCCCGCATGACCTGCGTGCTTCCTGGCCCGCACAGCACTGGAAGCACAACCGGCGCCCAGCGCGCGGCAGTCACATGATTCCCGTGGCCTGTGGACAAACCCGGGGCTGAGGGTGCGTCATGGACGGGTGACGAAGGCCACGAAGGAACCCGCGCGCATCCTTGTCGTCGGCGGCGGCTACGTCGGCATGTACACCGCACTGCGACTCCAGCGCAGCCTCAAGAAGCGGCTCGCACCGGCGCCCTACGGCCTGGAGGACGCAAAAGAGCAGGACAGAGGCGCGCAGGCCGCGAGCCCGCACGGCACAAGCACGCGCGACACAGGCGCGCGGGACGGCACCGCATCGGGCGGAGAGGTCCACATCACCGTCCTGGACCCCGACCCGTACATGACGTACCAGCCCTTCCTCCCCGAGGCGGCGGCCGGTTCCATCTCGCCGCGGCACGTCGTCGTCCCCCTGCGCCGGGTGCTCGACAGGTGCCAGCTCATCGTCGGCGAGGCCCGCAGCATCGACCCCGTCCGGCGCGTGGCGCACATCAGCACGCTCGCCACCGCCGAGGCCGACGCGGCGCGCGGGGCCGCCCCTGGTACCGAACCCACCACGGTCGAACTGCCGTACACGGAACTGGTCCTGGCCCCCGGCTCCGTCTCGCGCACCCTGCCCGTACCGGGCCTCGCCGAGCACGGCATCGGCTTCAAGACGGTCGAGGAGGCCATCGGGCTGCGCAACCATGTGCTCGAACAGCTCGACATCGCCTCCTCGACCCGCGACCCCGCCGTGCGCGACGCCGCGCTCACCTTCGTCTTCGTAGGCGGCGGCTACGCGGGGGTCGAAGCACTCGGCGAACTGGAGGACATGGCCCGCTACGCCTGCCGCTACTACCACAACATCGACGCCGACGACCTGCGCTTCCTCCTCGTCGAGGCGAGCGGGCGCATCCTTCCGGAGGTCGGCGAGGAGATGGGTACGTACGCGCTGCGCGAGCTGCGGGCCCGCAACATCGACGTACGCCTGGAGACCCGTCTCGACTCCTGCGAGAACAGGATCGCGGCCCTCAGCGACGGCTCGCGCCACCCCGCGCGGACCCTGGTGTGGACGGCCGGCGTCAAGCCGCACCCCGTCCTCGCTGCCAGCGGCCTGCCCCTGACCTCCCGTGGCAAGCTCAGGTGCGAGGCCACACTCCGGGTGGCGGACACCGAGCACGCCTGGGCGGCCGGCGATGCCGCGGCCGTACCCGATCTGACGGCGGACGCAAGCGGAGAGCCCGGCGCGGAACCACCGCTGTGCGCCCCCAACGCCCAGCACGCCGTACGTCAGGCCCGCCGTCTCGCCGACAACTTGGCCGCGGCCCTCGACGGAAAGCAGGCCACCCCCTACCGTCACGCCTACGCCGGATCCGTCGCCTCTCTCGGCCTTCACAAAGGCGTGGCGCATGTGTACGGCCGTAAACTCAAGGGCTACCCCGCCTGGTTCATGCACCGCGCCTACCACCTCAGCCGCGTCCCGACCTTCAACAGAAAGGCCCGCGTGCTGGCCGAATGGGTGCTCGCCGGCCTCTTCAAAAGGGAGATCGTCTCCCTCGGCTCACTGGAGCACCCACGCGCCGAGTTCGAACTCGCGGCCACCACGGGACGCCACCCCGGAGCGAGCTGACCAGCACCGGGAACTGCCCGCCAGGCAGGGGCGTCTGACGAATGTCGGCGCTGTGAGCCACACTGGACGTGTGACCATGGGTGGGTCCCCATCTGCGAAGAGTGACCCCTCAAGCGAACAAGCGAACCACACAAGGAATCGGACGACCGTGAACTTCACGCGCTGGAGCGCCCGACTGCCCGGCACACAGCGGCGCACCGCTGCCGCCCAGGCGGCGATAGAGGCGCAGCAGCCCTCGTCCGACACCCCGGTCACGGACGGCGCCGACCCGACCGGGCCCTCTTCGGGGGACGACCACGACGCGAGCCCTGACGCCGACCCGGTCGATCCCGGGGCACAGCCCCGGAACGCCGACGGCGCCTGCTTGCCCCACGCCGACCGCGCCTCCGAGAGCCCCACCGTGCCGGGAGCACGCGACAGCGGACGCCCCACGGGCGCACAACCCCCGCAGCAGCGTGGCGTCGACGCGCTCTCCGTACACGGTCTGCTCGGCCAGGTCCCCGCCCCCGTCGCGGTCGTCCAGGGGCCCGACCACCGCATCGTCTTCGTCAACGACGCCTACGCCTCCGTCTTCGGACCCCGCCCCACAGGAGCAGCGGCCCGCGCCTCCCTGCCCGAGCTGGTGGAGCTGGGCCTCCTCCCGCTCATGGACCAGGTACTGCGCAGCGGCAAACCCCGTACGGTCAAGTCCCGCCGTGTGCCGGGCCCCTCGGGCGCCCGCGAGCCCCGCGACGGGTACTACACGTTCACCTGCACCCCTCTCACCACGGCCGGCGACAGCGGCGTACTGATCTTCGCCGCCGAGGTCACCGACCAGGTCGAGGCCGCCGAGCGGCTGCGCACCAGCGAACGCCGCCAGCGCGAGGCCGCCGTCACGCTGCAACGCAGCCTGCTGCCCCAGGAGTTGGAGCAGCCCGACGACCTCCGCGTGGCCGCCACGTACCAGCCGGGCGGTACGGAAGCGGCCGTCGGCGGCGACTGGTACGACGTCATCACCCTCGGCGCAGGCCGTACGGCCCTCGTCATCGGCGATGTCATGGGCCGAGGTGTACGCGCCGCAGCCGTCATGGGGCAGCTCCGCACGGCCGTACGCGCCTACGCGCGCCTCGACCTCCCGCCCCACGAGGTGCTGCAGCTCCTCGACGGACTCGCCGCCGAGATCGACGCCAACCAGATCGCCACCTGCGTCTACGCCGTCCACGACCCCAACGAGGGACGCCTCAGCTACGCCTCGGCCGGCCATGTCCCCGTCCTCGTACGCGACCCCGACGGCACCGTCCACCGCGCGTCCGAACACACGGGCCCACCCCTGGGCACCGGTGGCTGGCTGCACACCTCGGGCGCCCTGCCCCTGGCGCCCGGCGCGACCGCGGTGCTCTACACCGACGGCCTCATCGAACGCCGCGACGCCGACATCGACGAGGGTGTCGAAGCGCTCGAACGCGCCTTCTCGGGAGCCACGGGTTCACCGGAGATCATCTGCGACCGCATCCTGCGCGCCCTCGACATCACCGCGGAGCACGACGACGACGTGGCGCTCCTCGTCCTCCAGCACCCCGTACGCACGGGCCCGGACGCCGAGCTGTTCCACAACGCCGCGCTCGACCTGCTCGGCGGCACCGAAGCCGCCCCGCGCGCCCGCGCGTTCGCCTCCGGGGTGCTCGCCTCCTGGCGCTTCCCCTCCGAACTGCGCGACCTCGGCGTGCTGGCGGCCAGCGAACTGGTCGCCAACTCCCTCCAGCACGGCACCCCGCCCATGCGGCTGCGGCTGCGCCGTACCGACCGCCGCCTCATCGTCGAGGTGACCGACGGCGACGACCGGCTGCCCCGCCGTCAACGCGCCGAACCCGCCGACGAGACAGGCCGCGGCATCTCCATCGTCGCGACCATCGCCTCGTCCTGGGGCTCCCGCCGCACACCGGGCGGTGGCAAGGCGGTCTGGTGCGAGTTCGCCCTCCCGGGCAAGTGACCCGACGACGCCGGGCAGCCTCCGCGCGCCCAGCTCTCAGGCCCGGCACTCGAACGAACGACTGACGATCGAGGCACGGCACCCGGGCGGAGGCTCAGGCGGAGCTGCCCACCCGCTCGGGCTCGCCCGCCACGGCGGCCCCGGCCCCGCCCCGGGCCACCACGAGCGACGCGGGCCGGTCCTCGCGCTCGGACAGCCGCCGCCCCATCAGCAGGGCCAGCCCACTGATCCCCAGCGAACACACCACCAGCATCCCGATGTAAGCGCCGTAAGCCCCGCCCGCGGCCATCAGCCCGCCGATCGCAGGCCCGATGGCCAGAGCGAGCTGCTTCACCAGCGCGAAGGCCGAGTTGTACTGCCCCACCATGCGTGCGGGCGCGAGGTCGGCGACCAACGGAGCCATCGTCGGCGACAGCATCGTCTCGCCCACCCCGAACAGCGCGTACGTACCGATGAGCAGCGCCGTCGCCACGGCCTGCGAGCCGTGCACCAGCCCGGAAGCCCCGGCAGCCAGCCACGCGACGGTCCAGATCAGCCCGACGACCGCCACGACCCGGCTGCGCCGCCGCCGCTCCACCAGCCGCAGCACCACGAACTGCGCGATCACGATCATCGCCGTGTTGGCTGCGAGCGCCACCCCGAGCGTCGCGGTCGAGATCCGCGTGACCTCCACGGCGTACGCGGACAGCCCCGACTCGAACTGCCCGTAGCAGCTGAAGAAGACCACGAACCCCAGGACACACAGCAGCACCATCGAACGGTCCCGCAGCAGCAGGCCCCACCCGGAGGGAGAGGGCGCCGACGCAGCCCCGGCGGCGGAGCCCGGACCCGAACCTGCCTCCGTACTCGCAGCCACCGCGACCGGCGCCTCGACAGGGCGCGTCACCCGCACCTTCGCCAGCACGCCGAGCAGCACCAGGAACATCGCCGCCTCGATGGCGAAGAGCCGCGTGAAGCTGCCGGGATCGTGCTCATTGACGAGCAGACCGCCGAACAGGCCGCCGACGCCGAGCCCCAAGTTGTTGAGGAAGAACTGCGTGGCGAAGGCCCGCGACCGCGTGGCCGTCGTCGAGCACCAGACGATCATCGTGGCGAGTGCCGGCTGGAGCACGGCGATACCGGCGCCCATCAGCGCCGAGGAGGCGAGCACGGTCGACCCGGTGCTCGACAGCCCGAAGCCCAGCGCACCGAGCGCGGCGGCCACAGCGCCGACGGCCACCATGACCATGGGCCCGCGCCGGTCGATCACCCGCCCGGTGAACGGCAGCACGACGAGCGCGGCGGCGGCGAACGCGGCCAGCACCGCTCCAGCAGTGCCGTCGCCTAGTTCCCGCACCCGCGCGACGTACACAAAGAGGAACGGCACCGTGAAGCCGTTGCCGAACGCTGCCAGCGCATTACCGAGCTGGATCCGCCGCAGCGCGGCAGCCATCGCCGTGGTCACACTCACCTGCCTGAGTCACGAGAAGGGGAAGAGGGAGAAGCGGCTTCGAGACTTCGAAGCTAAAGTTCGATGCTAAAGACTACACAGGGCAAGGGTTTAGTGCCAACCTGCTTCCGTGGGATACTCCGGGCATGCCGGAGCGACTACCGACCCTCGACGAGCAGATCGCGATCTACCAGCGCGAGTACCGCGACCTCGACCCCCAGGTCGAGAAGGTCGTGAACGCCCTGAGCCGTCTCGACCGACGTATGAACGTCGCCTACGGCCGCCAGCTGGCGACCCTCGGCCTCACCAGCCCCGAGTGGGAGGTACTCAAAGAACTCGTCATGGCGGGCAGTCCCTACCAACTGTGGCCCGGCACCATCGCCAAGCGCCTCGGCCTGACCCCCGCGGCCATGACCCACCGCATCGACCGGATGCTCACCCAGAGCCTCGTCACCCGCGAACCGGATCCCGACAACCGGGTCCGCGTCATCATCGGCCTGACCGACACCGGCCGGGAGAAGTGGCTGGAGGTCATGCGCAAGGCTTCTGTCTTCGAGGAAGAGCTGCTCCAGGACCTCTCCAGCCCGGAACGCGGCCAGCTCGGCGAACTGCTCACCCGCCTCCTGCGCCGCGTCGAAGACGCCCAGCCGGACGCCGGCGGACGCCTGACAGACCTTGATTAACGGCCAGTTGACAGGCCAACGGGTGATCCGTAAGGTTCCCCGAGTTGCCAGCCAGCCGAAACCGGTTGATGGCAGCACTTCCGCCGTCCGACGGCATCCACTACTTCAGTGCGACTCCCCTTCGCAGGGGTTCATTCGGCATGCCGAATTCTCTTGCGAAAGGCTCGATTTTGAGCCTGGCGGGGAAATCCTCTAAAGTAGTGAACACGCCGGAAGGCACCCCGCCGACAGGGGAAATCAGAATCGGAAACGGCCCGGAAACGGACCGGAAAAGATCTGGTAGAGTCGGAGACACACCGAAAGGGCCCCGGTCCTTTCAAAACGGCCCGGAGGAAACCCGGAAGGGAATCCAAAGGAAGCGTCCGTTCTTTGAGAACTCA
>NZ_JANCPR020000097.1 GCF_028657195.3 Streptomyces iconiensis | reverse complement strand
CCTGGGCTTGGTCATCGTCCACGTAGTGGGTGCGGATGGTGATGGAGGACTGGCCGGGGGAGAGCTTCACGCCGTCGCCGGCCACCACGACGGTGCCCTTGTCCAGGCCCTGGCGCAGCTTGTGCGGAGCGGCCCCGCCGTCCACGGCCTTGTCCCCCAGCGCCATACGCGCCTGCGATTCGGTGCCCAGCACCAGCGAGGCGCGGATGTGGGCGCCCTCGCGCACGAGCTTGGGCAGGTTCTGATCGGTGGGGTCCTGGGTGCCCTGCCACAGCAGCACGTCCACCACACGGCCCTGGTTGTGAATCTTCCGCACGGCCTGGAAGTAGCGCGAGGTCGCCTTGGTCCCACCCAACGGCCGCTTGTCCACAGCGCCGATCGGTTTGCCGTTCTCGTCCACGGGCCGGTCATCCTCGCTGAGCGCGGGACACATGAACGCCACCTGCGCCTCGTCCACCAGCAGGATCAGCGGACGGAACGTCGTGCCGGCCGGGGCCATGATGCGGCGCTCCATCTCGGCAACGCCCTCTTCGAGCATGTCCACGACCCGCGCGACGTGCTCATCGGTCGGCCCCTCGATCAGGACACTGGCGATGCCCTCGAACGGCTTCCAGTCCCCGACGCCCTTCAGGTCCCCGATGCGGAACTCGACGCTCTTGTCGAGGGCCAGCCACAGCGCCAGCGCCCGCAGCGCGGCGGTCTTGCCCTGGTTGGACAGGCCCGTGATGAGCATGTGCCGCTGGAAGAGACTGATGAGTGCGGCATCTCCGCGCAGGTCCTGGCCCCACGGGGCACGGCCGCCCTTGTAGTCCCCGACCGCTTCCATGTCGGTGACCAGCGGTGAGGGGCCGATCGGCTCGTCCAGCGCGCCGGAGTCGGCCACCCACAGCCGCACGGTACGGGCGGCTTCGGGAATGGTGATGAACACCTCGTGTTCATGCCGGGCCAGGTTCTCCGCCAGCTTGCGGCGCCGCTGCTGGACCTCGTTGGTCGAGACCCCGGACGGCAGTGTGACATCCACCTCCACGCCGCATCCGGCGATCCGGATCGGACCGAGCATGCCGGCGCCGGCGTCCTCCATCTCCTTGATGGCCCCGCGCAGCGGTGCGATACCCAGGTTGCGCAGGGCCTGGACCACGACGGACGGGGTGATCGGCTCCCCCTCGCTGCCGCGCTCGTTGGCCGGGAGTGCCCAGGCGGGTGCGGCGCTGCGGGCGCGGCCGATGTTCCACAGCGTCAGCAGCACCAGCCACGGCGCCACAACCTTGCCCGCACCCCACACCACCGAGGCGATGACCACGATCCAGCGGATCGTCTCCACGGCGGCCATGAACGGGCCCACGATCAGCGCCGGTTCACTCTCGGCCAGCGCCAGCACGCCACCCAGGGCCAGCAGCCCACCCGTCGTGGCGCCGACGCCGACAGCGGCGCCCTTGGCCAGACGCTGCGGGGCGGTGAGCAGGTCCATACGGCGCTGGTGCCGGGCCGCGCGGAAGGCCCTGCCGCGCTCCTCCCACTCCCGGGCCTCCTCCGGGTTGCCCGCGGCTTCGGCCGTGCGCATCATCCGCTCGTAGCGGGCAGCGCTGCGTCCGTCCCACACCCGGCGCGCGAGGATGCCACTGCCCGACAGCATGTAGGAGCCGTGCCGGACCACGAAACGCCCGGCGGTACGGGTGCGCTCATCGCTGAAGGCCACGCGTGCGGCGCGCATTCCGCGCACCCACACCCGATCCCGTGCCCTCTCCTGCTCAGGTGTCCCGGGCGGCTTGACCAGGGACACCTTCGGCCCCGCCGTGGCTTCCCTGGCGGCGCGGTGGTCGGCGAGGCTGTGCACGGTGCCCACTTCTGGCACCGCCGCCGTCAGCTCGGTCATGATGGGGGTTCTCCTGTCTCGTCTCTTGGGCGGTGCAGGGGCCCGCGACGACCGACGACGCTGGCAGGCACTGGCGGTCGTCGCGGGGCGGAGCTACCTGCGGGCGCGTTCGATGTCGCGCAACCGCTTCTCGGCGTCCTTGCGGGCCTGGCGTGCGGCGCCGCGCTCCTGGTGGGAGGCGGCCCGTTCGCGGACCCTGGCGGTGGCCACCGCGTCCTTGGCGGCGCTCAGCTCCCGCTGGTAGGCGAGTGCTTCGCGTTGCGCGCGGTCCTCTGCCACCGCCTCGATACGGTCCAACTCGCGGTCGATGGCGGCGGTGTCGCCGTAGGCGTTCTTGGCGCCCTTGGCCAGCAGCCGGGCCCGCCTGGCCTTCTCGGCCGTGGTGTAGATGCGCTGGGCCATGCTTCGGTCTCCTCCGGGGTTGTGTTGGTGTCAGCCGGTCTTGCGCAGTTCATCGGTGCGGCACAGAACGGGCCCGACCAGCGGGCCAACGCCGTGGACGGTCCAGCGGCCGGCCGTGAGAGGGCCGGGCGGAACCTCGTCCACGATCCGGCCGGTGCGTCCGGCCGCGCGGGGGTCGTCCTCGCACGAGACGATCCGTACGGTGTCGCCGGCGGTGAACATGCGGGCCCTCCTCATGACAGGTGGCGGGCAAGGCGTTCGAGGCGCGTGGCCTCGCGCTCGTCCCGGTCGATGCGCCGGTTCATGGCGCGCGCCCGGGAATCGGAGATTGGCTCGATGCCGTAGTTGTGCCGCAGTCCGGCGAGGAGTTCCGCGCGGGCGCCGGGGCGGTGGAACTGCGCGGCGTGGACGAGTTCGTGCACGAGCGTGGTGTCCACCTCGTCCCGGCCACGGCCGGTGTGCCGGTCGGCGTTGACCAGCACCAGCACCCCGCCGGGCGAGAGCACCGTGCGGCCGAACACGCTCTCATCAGGGCGTCGGCCGGCGCTGCCCCCACCGGCCACGGCTCGTTCCGCGTCGGTGGCCAGCTTGCCCAGGTCCCGGCCGTTGGTGAGGATCAGTTCGGTACGCGGCAGCGCCCCCACGCGCCGGGCGACCAGCGAGGCGGCCTCCTGCGCGATGTCCCGCACCCGGCGGGACAGGTGCCGGTCACGGTGCTCGATACGTACACAGAGGTTCATGGCCGCCCCTCGCGGGTGAAGTCGGTGAAGACGGTGCGCAGCACGACCACGCACGTGGTGAGCGCGACGGCGCCGACGGCGAACGCGACCATGGACACGGCCAGCCCGACCGCGAGGAACGTCCCCGCGATACCGATGGCGACCCACTTGCCCACTGCCCCCTGCTGGGGCGGCGGGGGGTGCTGGCAGGGTGCGGGCTGGGTCTGTTGTGCGGCTTGGACGGCGGCCAGGAGCATGGCGAACTGCTCACCCTGCCGGGCCGCCTCGACCGCGTCTTTTGACGCCTTCTCGATATCGCTCATACGCGGGATTCCTTTCGCGGGGTGTGGGTCAGGCAGGGGTCCATTGGTCGTCGGGGTAGGCGCAGGGGATGCACATGCCGAGGGAGCGCGGGATGCAGTACCCGGCATCCAGGCGGCAGTTGGGGCAGGTGCGGCGGGCGAGCATGGCCAGGGCCAGGGCGCCCCACTTGCGGGAGGTCATCCGCCGCACGGGCTTGGCCGCATCGAGGCGGTAGAGGTAGGCCACGGACACCCCGCCGGGGTTGCGGCGGGAGCGGCGCATCACCTGTCCTGCTATCGGCTGCCCGCCCGGCCGCAGTCCTCGTGCGCGGAGCTGCCGGCGGGTGGCCATGCCGTCCGGGGCGTACTTCCACGGGTAGGTGGGGACGCCGTAGCGGGCGCCGGTCGGGTCCCAGCACTCGCCGAACGCGGCCGACATCAGCCGACCGCCGACAGGCGGGCAGGCGGGGAATCAGCCAGGCGGGTTTCTACGGCCTTGATGCGCTTGCGTCCCCAGCCTTCGCTGAAGCCGAATTCCCGGCCCAGCGCGGCCGGTCCGAGGGGGGCGCCGGCGTCGAGGGATTCGGCGTACGTGGTCTCGGCGCGTTGGCGGGTGCGTTCCATCTCCGCGTCGGTGTACGCCTGAGCGCGGGTGCCGTGTACGCCCGTACGCCGCTGGGCCGCCACACGCTGTACGGGGCCCGGTTTCGGGGTGACCGTACGGGTGTTGGCCTGCGCGTACGCACCGGACGCGGCCCCGTCCGTACGGCCCTGCGTACGCCAACGGACCTTCCAGCCCGTACGGGAGGGGAGGGAGCGCGTACGCGTACGGCGCCTGCGGGTGCCGTCCCAGTCGGCTGCCTGCTTGCGGCGGTGCTGGGCCCGGCGGGTGGCACGGATCTCGCGCACGGTCGGCTGTCCGGGCGGGGCACCGTGCCGGCGCTCCCACACGAGAGCGAACGCCTCGGCGAACTCCGCTCCGGTCGCGTCCGCGTGGTGACGGGCACGCGCGGACAGCCACGGGTGCCGACGCCGGATGCGGCGCCAGCGGGCGAGTTGGGCGGCGCTCTTGCCGCTCAGGGCCGCACGCCGCGAGCGCATCACGGTGCCCCACAGGATGAGCGCGGCCAGGGAGGCGGCGGCGAACGCACCGGCCCGGTACAGGCCGGCCGCGCTGGCGTCCTGGAGAAGGTGACCGGCCGCGTTGACGGCGGCGGCCACCAGCGCGGAGACCCACGTAGCGGCGTAGAGGCGGCGGTGAGGGCGCTTGTGGCTGATGGCGGCAGCGGTCAGACCCGCGAGGGTCAACGTCATGCCCTCGGTCAGCACGGGCACGCCGACGGATGCGGCTTCCATGCCGGCGGCGACGGCGGCGTCCATCTGACCTGTCCAGCCCATCACCAGCGAGACAACGACGACCGGGATACCGGGCAGCGGCATGTGTGCACTGACCGCCGCACGTGCGGCGGTCAGGCGGCGGGTGCGGGCCTTGCGCCGCTCGCTGCGGCGCTTGGTACGCGCCTTACGGGCCTTCTCCCGCGCCTCCAGGCGCGCTTGGCGGTCGGCGGTGTGCTGCTCGGTGTGCAGCCGTGCCGCCTCGCGGCGGTCGGTGCGCTCTTCCTCCCGCGCGGCGCGCAGGTCCTCGCGGCGCTGCGCGGCCTCGGCTGCCCGGTCCTGGCGCCGCTCCTCCCGGCGGGAGGGAGCGGCTGGCGGGGCAGGAATCTGGATACTCACTGTCCACTCACCTCCGGGGCGGTGTCGGTGCGGGGGTGGGTGCCGGGGCGTCCGGCACGGCGACCGTTGACGGTGGCCAGCGCGGGTGCGTCGGGTGCGGCGGTCAGCCAGCCGCCCCCGCCCCGCTTGGCGATGTACATGGCCTCATCCGCACGACGCATCGCCGACGATGCGTCGGGGATCGGCAGGTCCCCGGACCAACAGCCGCCCACCGAGGCGCCCACCGCCAGCTCACGTCCATCAACCCAGGTCGGGACAGTCAGTTCGTCGTGCAGGCCGCGCAGCAGCCACGGCAGCGCGACCGGATCGGCCATGGGTGCCACGAGGGCGAATTCGTCCCCGCCCAGTCGGGCCGCGATCCCGCCCGGCGGGCCGTTCAGCGCGTCGGACAGGCACCCGGCGGCGGCAGTCAGCACAGCATCCCCGGCCGCGTGGCCATGGGTGTCGTTGACGGTCTTGAAACCGTCCAGGTCGATGAAGGCCACCGCACACGGCCCCGCCGCCAGCAGGCGCACCGCGCGCTGCTCGAACAGCTCCCGGGTCAGCAGACCGGTCAGCGGATCGCGGCGGGCGGCTTCCAGGCGGCGGCGCCACACCAGCGTGTGCACACCCCAGCCCGCCGCGAGAGGCGCCGCCACAGCGGCGGCCAGTCGGGGACTCATGCCACACCCCCGGCGTCGGTGTTGAGCAGTGCGACCAGGTAGACGGCCAGGGCGGGAGGTCCCACTTCGAGGTAGGGCCACGGGCAGCAGTCGTAGACGCCTTCGTGGTCGGGTGCCTCATCCGGCGTGCCCTCGCGGATGCGGCCGTGGTCGGGGCTCTCGCAGACCAGCGCGACACCGGCTTGGTAGTCGAGTGAGACCAGCCGCCAGCGCAGGCGCAGGCCCCGGTCGTTGAGGGCGCACAGCTCGGCCACGGCCGCATGCCGGGCAGTGCTCAGCGCAGTTACGCGCTCGTCGGAGTGGACGCTCATGCCGCACCTGCCAGGGTGATGCCGGCCGCGCAGACCAGCAGGGCGCCGGCCGCGCAAGTGAGGTGGATGGCCTGTCGCAGGCGGGCGAACTTGCCCACCGCGATCCTCGACAGGTTGCCGATGTCGTGCGGGAGACGGTCCGCGACCAGGTGCGCGCGCAGCTGGTCGGGGGCGAGGGTGGCCCAGTGCGGGAAGCCACCGCCGCCGTTCAGGTTCGGGCGGACCGTGAGCAGCAACAGCGCCACCGACGCCAGCAGCACCCCGGCCCCGGCGGCGCCGACCACGACGCCGGCCGTGGTCATACGCATGTTGGTTGCCGCGGTGAGGACACCGGCCAGCAGCGCGCCGTTGAAAGCGAGCAGCAGCGACGCCTTGGTGTCCGTACGCGCCAGCTCGGACTTCACCTCGTTGTGCGCGGCGCTCAGGGCCGCCTCTTCCCGGTTCACGCCCCCACCCCCGGCACGTCGCCCGTGGTGGTCGGGGCGTTGGCCAGGTCGCGGCGCGCGTTGAGGACGCGGCGCAGGGCCCGCCGGACCCGGAAGGTGTCCAGCTCGCTGGCGGGGCGGTCGAGCGTCATGATCTGTACGTCCAACAGGTCGACCTCGGCGGTGATGACGGGCATCTCGGCCTCGATGGCGGCCAGTTCACCGGCCGTGGGCTCCCGCCAGGGGGCGAAGGCCGTAACGGCCTCTTGAACAGTGACGATGTGGTCCATGGGTCGTGCTTCCTCTCAGGTTGGGGCGGCCCGAAAGCGGCCCCGGTGTGTCAGCACCGGGGCCGCGCCGTATCAGGGGAGGGGCCAGGGGCGGGGAGCTGCCTGGTCGGGAGCTCCCGCCGCCCCCGGCCCGGGGCAGGCAGAGCGGGTCAGCGATCGGGCGTGCTGTCCGGCTCTGTCTGCGGGGTGCACCGCTGGGGGTGCTCGATGGCCAGGCGCGCGAACGCGGCCTCAAGCCCGGGGTCGTCCATCTCGTGCCGTTGCACGGCGGCGTGCGCGTCATCCGCCCTCGGCGGGGCCTGGGCGGTCATGACTGGCCGCCCTTCATGCGCGCGTTGTCCTCGCTGCGCCGGTTGGCTTCGGCGACCTGCCGGGCCAGGTCCTTGCGCTCCTGCTCGTTCAGCGCCACCGGCCGCAACGCGGCAGGCAGGCGGCTAGGGTTGTTCACGGTCAACCTCCTGGCTTCATCAGGTGGTTCGATCAGGTCCGGCAGGTGTTGACGCACCTGTCGGGCCGTTCTTTGTGGGGCTGGGATTCCCGGTGGCGCTGCGAGCGCAGCGCGCCGGGAGTCAGCGTGTGGCGGTGCAGTACAGCGTCGGTGTGGTGAAGGTGATCGCGCCTTGTGTCCGGGCGGCCTGAAGCCAGGCGTTCCGGTAGCGTTCGGCGCCCTTCGCGCCCCACAGGGCTGTGGCCAGTTCCAGCACCGTGGCGGCGCCGGCGTGTCCGCGCTGGTCGAGGTAGGCCGCAGCGGCGGCTTCGCCGGCCAGTCGCTGCCGGTGGGGCTCCAGCTCCGCGCTGTGGAGGTGGAAGCCAGCGGCTTCCAGAGCGCCACGCAGGCGGGAGGGAGTGAAGGCGAGCATCGTGCGGGACTGCTCGCCGCTGTCCGCCTGGGCCCGTGCCAGGCCGGCCAACTCCGCTTCGGTGAAACCCTCCAGTGCCGCGTCGTGGGCACGCTGTGCGTTGACCGGCTCGAACAGAGACAGCCGCCCACCGGGGCGCAGGACCCGGGCGGCCTCACGGGCGACCGCTTCCAGGTCCGGAAGGTAGATGAGAACCGAGCGGATGACGACGGCGTCCGCCACCGCGTCATGCAGCGGTAGACGGCGGGCGCTCCCCGCCACGGCGGAGACCGTGGCGGGGAGGCGCGACAGGGCTTGGGTGGACGGATCGATGGCGATGACGCTGCCACCGGGCCCGACCAGTTCGACGGCGCCGCAGGCGAGGAGTCCGGTACCGGCTCCCAGGTCGACCACACGGTCCCCGGGGGCGATACGGGCTCCTGCCAGGACGCGGCCACGGATGGCGTTCAGTGCCGAGACGGTACGGGCCTTCCCGTCCGTGCCGGACTGCGCGTCACGCTCACGCGTGAGCCAGTCCGCCCACTGTCCTGCCGCGCTCCCGGTCATGCCGCCGCTGCCTCCTGGCAGGCCGTGAAGGTGAAGGCGGGCCCGACCGCGCTGTTGAGCGAGGGCGTCAGCGCCGTGAGCCCGGCGTCCTTCTCTCGATGGTAGATGGCCTCTGCCGCGTCGATCTGCCGATCGGACAACAGGGCATGACCGCGCTCTCCGTACTCGAAGAACAGGGCCTCATCGGTGGCGAAGAGTTCGGCGTGCTGCGCGATGAGGTCCTTGCGCAGGTTGACGAACTCCGCGTCGACACGGCCCCACTTGACCTCAAGCTGCTCGGTGACCCGGGCGAACTCCAGCCGCAGCGCGACCTGCTTGTCGTGGTACTCGCGGGAGACATCCAGCAGCCCGGTGACCTGCTCGCCCGTCAGCCCGAGTTCAGCGTGATGCGCCAACAGGCGGGTGAACAGGGCCCCTGCCGGTGCCATGGACTGACACGGCGTGTCGATCAGATAGCCCGGCTTCGCGAACGCCGCGTGATTGATGGTGCACATACGATCCCCTCTCGGTGGATGAAGCACACGGAGCGGAAAGCTCCCCGCCCACCCCCACACCACGCGGGCGCGGGGATGGACGGGCAACCGTCAGCTACGGCCGCCGTGGTTCAGGCGCCTTCGCGGCCTATCTGGTCGATCACGTCGTTCATGTTCTGGTGAAGCCGCTCGTGCTCGGGGGAGTCCGCCGGGATATCGGCGGCCAACTTGGCGGTCTCTGCCAGGTAGTCACGCATTTCATCGGCACTGGGGTGGCTCGGCATTCCGGGGTCTCCTTCGGTGTGTGGCACGGACTCGGGTGTCCGGCTCCCCGCCGGTCCCGGAGCGCTGCTCCGGGGTCACAGGCAACCGCCGTCGGGCCGGGGCAGGCCCGACGGCGTCACGCGTCCTGGTCGGCGCGGTCGAAGTCGAGCGCCATGCCGACTACTTGAACTCGCCGCGCACGCCGTTCGGGTTGCCGCCGTAGATGAACGTCGTCCCCTCGCCCTCGACCTTCGGGGCGTCGATGGACGAGCCGTCGTCGCTGCTGGTGTGCACGGTGCCGGTCACGCCGCCACTGATGTCCCGCGCCTGGATGACGCTGCCGACCTGGCCGCTGACCGTGTTGTACGTGTCGCCGCTCATGGAAGGGTCTCCGTCCTGGTGCCGGGCCTGTCCCGGCTCCCCGCCCTCCCCGTCGCTGGTGGGCGTCGGGGAGGAC
>NZ_JANCPR020000096.1 GCF_028657195.3 Streptomyces iconiensis | reverse complement strand
CCCCAACCCCCCGCCCCACACTCCAGGGCTGGTCCCGATACGGCCGGGGGAGTCCAGAGGTGGGGGTCCCCCCGGACGAAGTCTGGGGGAGGAGCCCCTTTTGGCGGGGGGATTGCCGGGGGGCGGAGCCCCCCGACGCCCGGCCGGCGAGGCCAACGGGGGCAAGGGGGCGAAGCCCCCATCTGGAACGGAAACGGGCTTCAAATGACAGGAACCACAACAGGCGCAGGCGGCGAAGCCAAGAAGCTACCGCTCGGCAGCAACCAACTCCGCCCGCCGCAGTTCAGGAAACGCGGCGGCAACCCCCACCGCGGCGACAACACACACCAACCCGCCGACGACAACAGCGGCCCGCGCACTGGTGAGTTCCGCGAGGAACCCCAGCGCGGCGTTGCCGAGCGCAGGCGAGACCGTCGCCTGCACCATCCACAGGCTGCTGACGCGACCCCGCAGCGCGTCAGGCGTCCCATGCTGGAGAAGTGCCGAACGCAGCGTCTCGGAGATCAGATCCCCGAATCCCGCGAGGGCGAGCAGCGCGAGCGCGCCGGGCAGGTACGAGGTGAGGCCGAAGCCGGTGAGCGACAGACCCCACAGCAGTACGGCCCCGACCAGCGCGTGCCCCCCGGCACGCCCCGTCCAGCCGCTGGTGGCGGCGCCGACGAGCGCGCCGAGCGCGGGAGCCGCGTACAGCAGGCCGACCAGCCCGGGACCGCCGCCGAACTGGGTGTCGGCGAGTACGGGATACAGCGCCTGCGGCATCGTGAAGACCATCGCCGCCGCGTCGATGAGCAGCAGACCAACGACGAGCCTGTGCCCGCGCACGAAACGCAGCCCCACCACCACAGCGGCGAACGCCTGCCGTACGCCGCCCGTAACACCCACACCGCCCGCACCACCCGTGCCGGCACCACCCGTGCCCGCATCACCCGTGCCCGCATCACCCGCCTCCCCACCGCTCCGCCCGGGCGGCAACGGCCGTACGAACAGCAGGGCGACCGAGAAGACGAGGAACCCGGCCGCGTCCACGAGGAAGCACGCCGCCAGCCCGGGCCCCGCGATCAGCGCGCCGCCCAGCGCGGGCCCGAGCACGGCGGCGAGCTGGGTGGAAGCCGCGGTCAACGCGCCTGCGGCGGCGAGCCGTTGGGTACCGACGAGCGCCGGGATCGCGGCGAGCATCGCGGGGCCGCCGAGCCCGGCGAAGAGGCCGGTGAGCCCGGTGGCGACGTAGATGACCCACAGGCGGGGCTCGGGCGCCGCGGCGTTCAGCGCCAGCAGCCCGGCGACGAGGACCAGCGGAAGCCGCGTCGCCAGCATCAGCAGCCGCCGGTCGACCCTGTCGGCAAGCACGCCGCCGACGAGCAGCCCCGCGACGAGGGGCAGCGCACGCGCGAGGCTGACGAGCCCGACGTCCAGCGAGGACCCGGTGATGCCGTAGACCTGCACGGCCACGGCGACGCTCGTCATCAGCGTGCCGAGCAGCACGCCGAGGAAGCCGCCGTAGAGCAGCCGGAAGTCGCGGCTCTCCCTGAGCGGGGTGAGGTCCATGGCGAGTCGGGCAGGGCGGCGCATGAGCGGCTCCAAGTGAGGTGAGGGCAGCCTTACTTGGAGCACTGTGAGCCAGCGCCCGGTTAAAGTCAACGTGTGTGAAGTTCAGCGGATTGCTAGCCTCGCCCCTGATGAGCAGTGACAGCCCCGCGACCAGACGCCGCCCCACCCACCGCAAGGGCCGGGCCACGCTCACCCGTGAATCCGTCGGTCGCGCGGCGCTGGACTTCCTCGGACGGCACGGCCCCGCCGCGCTGACGATGCGCTCCCTCGCGACCGAACTCGGCGTGTCACCACGGGCGTTGTACAACTACGTCGAGGACCGCCGTGATCTCATCACCGTCGCGGCCGAGATCTTCGAGGCCGACTGGCGGCCACCGCCGCTCGATCCGAGCGCCGACGGCTGGCGCGACAGCCTGGACGCCTTCTGCCGCGACCTGCGCGCGCACTACCGTGCACACCCCGGCATGACGACCCTCGCCCTGCGCGAGAACATCACCGCGGCGCGGCACCCCACGATGCTCACCAATGTCGAGGGGCTCATCGGTTTCTACGCCGAGATGGGGATGTCACTCCCGGACGCGTACCTCGCGTGCATGGAGACGCTTCGCGTCGTCATCGCCTTCGTCGAGTTCGAGGACGTCCTCCACGACCATCCGCCCGCGCACCTTCCGACGCCACCCTCTCCGCCGCCCTCCTCACCGTCCCCGCAGCCGCCCTCCCCGCCACCTTTTCCGCCGCCCTGGCTCACCACGGCGGACCACCCCCACCTAGCCCGGCTCGCCTCGATCACCCAGCCCACTCCCGACGAGGTGTTCGCCTTCACCCTCGCCACCCTGACCGAAGGGCTGGCGGCCCGGCTTCCGGACACCGCGTGACCTACGCCGGTCCCGGCACCGTCTCGGCCCTGGCACCGGTCCCGGCCCTGGCACCGGTCCCGGCCCGGGCCGCGGTTACGTCGACTCGCGGGCGACCGCCCAGGCGCTCAACGTGCCCCGCCTGCTGACCCGTTCGGGGTCACGGTCCCCGTTCAGCAGCCCGTCGACGAACGCCGCGAACCCCGCGAACCCCGCGAACCCCGAGAACGCGGCGCCGGAGAGCTGGTCGACGTGGATGCTGGAGAGGCGGGGCCGCACGAGGCGGCCGTACGTCGCGCACCGCGCGGCGACAGCATGGAGAGGCGCATTGTGAAGCTGCACCTGCACGAGTGGGGCCAGGGCGAAAGGCTCGCGCTGCTGGTCCACGGGATCATGGCGGATCACCGTACGTTCGCGCGTACGGGCCCGGCGCTCGCGGCCAGAGGGTATCGCGTGCTCGCCGTCGACCTGCGCGGACACGGGGTGACCGGGCCGGCTGCCCCGTACACGCTCGACGCCTTCGCCGACGACCTCGTCGACACCCTCCCCGCCGGCGCCGAGCTGGCGCTCGGCCACTCCCTCGGCGGTCTCGCACTCTCCCGCGCGGTCGAACGGCTCGCTCCCGTGCGCGCCGTCTACGAGGACCCCGCCTGGCTCGCGCCGGGGCCCAGCCCGCTCGACGGCGTCGATCTCGCGCAGCTCAGGCTGGCGCGGCGGGAGCAGATCGTGGCGGCCAACCCGCGCTGGACGGCCGAGGACGTGGACATCGAACTGGACACGCTGCGGCTGTGGGACACGGCCACGGCGGAGTTTCTCGCTCCGCTCCAGGCGGCCGATCTGCTGCCCGCGCATCCCGTCGTCCCGTCCCTCGTCGTCCTGGCTGACGGCAGCCACGTCGTCGCCCCGGACAGGGCGGCGTTGCTGGCGGAGCGCGGGTTCGAGGTGCGTACGGTGCACGGCGCCGGCCATGTCATTCACCGCGATGACTTCGGAGGCTTTCTGAAGGCCCTCGACGGCTGGATCTGAGAGGCTGGCAGGCAGGTGATCGACATGAGGGACAGCAGCGACATGAGCGGTGTGAGTGGCATGGATCGTACGCCCGGAAACCTCCCCCTGCCGGAGCACGGTGGCCCTGGCGCCTCCGGTGGCCGGGCGCCGGGCGACGAGGCACGCTCCGCAGCCGTGGACGCCGCGCTCGCCAAGCTCGACCTGCCCTCCAAGGTCGCCCTGCTCGGCGGCGCCGACATGTGGTCCGTCGGCCCCGAGGACGCCATCGGCTTCGGGCGGCTCGTCATGTCCGACGGCCCGGCCGGTGTGCGCGGTGAGGACTGGACGCCGGAGGACCCCAGCGTCGCGCTGCCCTCGCCGACCGCGATCGGCGCGACGTGGGACACGGAACTCGCCCACCGCGCCGGGCTGTTGCTCGCGCAGGAGGCCCGCCGCAAGGGTGCGCACGTCGTCCTCGCGCCGACCGTCAACCTGCACAGGACCCCCTACGGCGGCCGGCACTTCGAGGCGTACTCCGAGGATCCCGCGCTGACCGGTGAGCTGGGTGCTGCGCTCGTCGCCGGTGTCCAGGAAGGCGGCGTCGGCACCACGCCCAAGCACTACGTCGCCAACGACGCGGAGACCGACCGCTACACCGTCGACGTCCAGGCCGACACCCGTACGCTCCGCGAGCTGTATCTCGCCGCCTTCGAACGCATCGTGCGCACCGCGCACCCCTGGGGCCTGATGGCGGCGTACAACAGCGTCAACGGGACGACGATGAGCGAGCACGACGTGCTCAACAACGGTGTGCTGCGCGGCGAATGGGGCTTCGACGGTGCCCTCGTCTCCGACTGGACGGGCGCACGCTCCACCGTCGGCTGCGCACGCGGCGGCCTCGACCTCGCCATGCCGGGGCCCGACACCGTCTACGGCGAACATCTCGTCGCCGCCGTCCGCGACGGACGCATTCCCGAGGAGACCGTGGACGCGCTGGCCCGGCGCGTGCTGCTGCTGGCCGCGCGCGTGGGCACGCTGGAGAACGCGCCCGCCGTCGTCCCCCCGCACGCGCTGCCCGGACCCCTCGACGGCGAGGCGACCGTACGGGAGTTGGCCGCGCGCTCCTTCGTACTGCTGCGCAACGAACGCTCCGTCCTCCCGCTCGACGTCCCGCGCGCGGACGGCAGGTCCGTAACGGGGCCCGTAACGGGGCCCGTAATGGGGGCCGGGAGTGGTGCCGGGGCCGCCCGTGGGGGAGCGGTGCGCCGTATCGCCGTTTCCGGACTGCCCGCCTCCAGGCCGCGGTTCGGCGGCGGGGGCAGCGCGCAGGTCTTTCCCTCGCGTCTGAGTACCCCGCTCGACGGACTGCGGGACGCGCTGCCCGCCGGGGTGGAGCTGTCCTACGACCCCGGGCCCGACCCGCGCTCGCGGCTCGCCGTCGCGACCGAGGGCGACGGTTTCCGGCTCGAAGCGCTGCTCCACGGCCTCGACGACACGGAGCTGGCGCGCGTGAGCCAGGCCGACGGAAGCGTGCGCTGGATGGGCAGCCTGCCGGGCGGCGCCTCCTTCGCCGACCTCGGACGGGTCGAGCTGACGGGCGAGTTCACCCCGGTGGAGACCGGAACCCACCGGCTCGCGGTGCGCGGGGTCGGCCACTTCCGGCTGGAGGCGGGCGGACGCGTCCTGTACGACGGGGAGCTGCGGCCCGAGCCCGGCGAGAACTCAGATCCGGCCGCTGCCTTCCTCAACCCGCCGCAGCGGGTCTTCCTCCTGGACGCCGAGGCCGGCGCGACCATCTCCCTACGCCTTGTCCATCCCGTATCGGCCAACGCGCTGGGCACCCTGTTCGGCCTGGTCTCCTTCGAGCTGGGTTACGGAGCGCCGGCCGTCTCCGAGGAGGAGCTGATCGAGCGGGCCGTACGCGCGGCTGCGGCATCCGACACCGCGCTGGTCTTCGTCGGCACCACCGACGAGTCGGAGAGCGAGGGCGTCGACCGCGACACGCTCGCGCTGCCCGGACGCCAGGACGAACTGGTCGCACGGGTCGCGGCGGCCAACGCGCGCACCGTCGTGGTCGTCAACGCGGGGGCGCCCGTGCTGATGCCGTGGCGTGAGGACGTCGCGGCCGTGCTGCTGTGCTGGTTCCCCGGGCAGGCGGGAGGCGACGCGCTCGCCGACGTGCTGCTGGGCGCGGCGGAGCCGGGCGGGCGGCTGCCCACCACATGGCCCGACGCGGAGTCCGATGTGCCGGTGCACCATGTCGTCCCCGACGGCGACGGCCAGCTCGCCTACGCGGAGGGCCCGTACATCGGCTACCGCGCCTGGCGGCGCGGACAGCGCCCCGCTCCCGCTTACTGGTTCGGGCACGGACTCGGGTACACGGACTGGGAGTACGAGTCCCTGAACGTGACCGCGACGGCGGTCGCCGTCGGGGACGGCCGTCCCGCGAGCGACCCGTACGCCTCGGCGGCCGAGGTCACCGTGCGGGTGCGCAACACCGGTGAGCGGTGGGGCCGGGAGACCGTTCAGCTCTACCTCGGCCCCGAGGGTCCCGAACGCCGGCTCGTCGCCTTCGCCGTGGTCGAGGCGGAGAGCGGCGCCGGGGCCGAGGTGCGGATGTCCGTGCCGCGCCGCGCGCTCCAGTCCTGGGACCCCGTGCAGGAGGCGTGGTACCCGGTGACAGGACCGCACCTGTTCACCGCGGCCCGCAGCGCTGCCGACCCCCGCCTCAGCGTCGAGCTGCCGCCGGACCTCGCCGACTGAGCGCCTCCGGGCGCGGCGACCGTTGGTTCTGTGGGCCCTACGGACAGCGGCCAGTCCCTATGGGATGATTTGTCCGTTTGTGGACTGTCGAACCCCCGGAGGCCGACCATGAGTATGCGGACGCGGGCCGCCGTCGCGCGGCCGGGGAGCGGGACGTTCGTGTGGGAGGACGTGACGCTGGACGACCCGCGTCCTGACGAGGCGCTCGTGCGTATCGTCGGTGCCGGAATCTGCCACACGGATATCGCGGCACGCGCCGGGCAGGTGCCCACACCGCTGCCCGCCGTGTTCGGACATGAGGGCGCCGGTGTGGTCGAGGCGGTCGGCAGCGAGGTCACCGGGTTGGCGCCGGGGGACTCGGTGGTGCTCTCCTTCAGCTCGTGCGGCCGGTGTCTTGCCTGCCGGCGGGGGCACCCCGCCTCCTGCGAGCACTTCTTCGCCCGTAACTTCGGCGGTGCGCGCCCCGACGGCTCGACCCCCGTGCACGCTGCCGACGGCAGCGACCTGGGCGGGCGCTTCTTCGGCCAGTCCTCGTTCGCCGAGCACGCGGTCGTGGACGCGCGCTGCGCCGTCCCCGTCCTCGCGGACACCGAGGACGAACTGGCCCTGCTCGCACCCCTCGGCTGCGCGGTGCAGACCGGCGCGGGGACCGTGCTCAACGTCCTGAGGCCGGGCGCCGGATCCACCGTCGCGGTCTTCGGCGCCGGCGCCGTCGGGCTGTCCGCCGTGCTGGGCGCCACCCTCACGCTCGCCGAGCGCGTCATCGCGATCGACATCCTGCCCTCACGCCTCGAACTGGCCCTCGAACTCGGTGCGACGCACGTCATCAACGGCAGGACCGAAGACGTCCAGGCCCGCCTTGACGAGATCACCGGCGGACGCGGTGTGACCGGCGCCGTCGAGAGCAGCGGCGTGCCGGAGCTGCTGCGGCAGGCGGTCGACTCCCTTGCCACGGGCAACGGTACGGTCGCGGTCGTCGGTACGCCGCCGCTCGGCACCGAGGGCACGTTCGACATCAACTCCCTTGTCGTGCACGGGCGTTCCATCCGGGGAGTCGCGGAGGGCGACAGCGATCTGGTGGGGTTCGTGCCCGCGCTGGTCGGGCTCAGCAGATCCGGGCGCTTCCCGTTCGAGAGGATGATCCGCACCTATCCGCCCGAGCGGATCAACGAGGCGGCGGCCGACGCCGCGTCCGGCGAGGTCGTCAAGCCGCTGCTGTGTTTCCGTCCCTGAACGGTCCCTCCGGCGGCCCCGGCAGCGCGTGTGACCGGTCGGGTCCCCCGCGCCCGACCGGTCGGTCCCTGTGCGGGCCTACGCCGGGTGCTCCCGCAGCCAGTCGAGCACGCGCGCCGCGTGCTCGTCCGGCGGGAAGACGGGGTAGAAGACGTGCTCGATCGCCCCGTCGCTGACGATCAGCGTCAGCCGCCGGTACAGGGTGGTGCCCTCGACCTCGAACATCGGCAGCCGCAGCGCCGAACGCAGCAGCAGCTCCGGGTCGGACAGCATCGGGAAGGGCAGGTGCAGCCGCTCCACGAGCCGGCGCTGGTACTCCGTCGTCTGGGACGAGAGCCCCGCCACCCGGGCGGCGCCGGCCTCGGTCAGTTCGCGGTGATGGTCCCGGAAGCCGCATGCCTCCGGGGTGCAGCCACGGGCACCGGGGATGGAGTTCCAGCCGTCGGGCAGGTCCTCCTCCGGCGTGCCCATCAGCGGGTACAGATAGATGACGGACCTGCCGGGGCCCAGCGCGCCCAGCGCGACCGTGCCGCCCGCCGTGCTCGACAGCGTCACGTCGGGCATCCGCAGCCCCGGCAGGTGATCGGCGCCGCCGTCGTCCTCCGGCACGGGCAGATCGGGGGGAAGGGGAAAGGCGTGATCGGTATCGGTCATGATCGACTCCAAGTCTGGCTCGTCTCGCTTGTCTCGCTTGTTTGACTCGTCTCGCTCGTTTGGCTTGCCTCGCTCGTCTGGCACGTTCGGCCCGTCTGGCCCGTCTGGCCCGTCTGGGTGGTCCGGCGGGTCCGGTGGGTCCGAGGGGTGGGTGAGTGGGTCACGGCGGGCCGCCTCGCGCAGCCGGCGGGTCAGCTCGGCACGGCGTACGGTCAACGCCCGTATCGTCGCGTCGAGTTCGCCGATCGCCTCGCGGTAGGCGGCTAGCGAGGAGGGACAGTCGTCCCCGTGCGTGCTGCCCGTGGCGAGGCAGTCCAGGAACGGGCGGGCGCGCTCGGCCGGGATGCCGAGTGCGCCCAGTTCCCTGATCTCGCGCACCATCCGCGCGTCGCGCTCGGAGTAGTCCCGGTATCCGTTCGCGAGCCGTGCGGGCGTGAGCAGCCCCAGCGACTCGTAGTAGCGGACGGCCTTCACCGTCGCTCCCGCGCTCCGCGCGGCCTCACCGATCCTCAACGCCTGCACCGCCCTCCGTCACCAGGAACGTAAACCTTGCCCCCGGGGGCAAGGTCAACCCGGTGCGGCCCGCTGCTACGGCCCCGCCCGCTGCGGCCCCGCTGCTCAGCCGCGCACGGAGGCGCGGAAGGCTCCGGGCGTCGTGCCGGTGCGCTGGTGGAAGAACTTGGAGAAGTTGGTGGCGTCCGCGAACCCGAGGTGGGTGGCGATGTGGGAGGCGGAGTTGTCCGTATGGGCGAGCAGGCGCCTGGCCTCCAGGACGACCCGTCGGTCCACGAACTCCTTCGCGCCCAGCCCCGCCGCAGCGCGGGTCGCGCGCGAGAGGGTGCGGGGGGAGTAGCCGAGCGCGTGCGCGTAGTCGGCCACGCGGCGGGTGAGCGCGAAGTCCCGTTCCACGGCGGCGCGGAAGCGGCGGAAGGTGTCGGGCGCCGCTCTGCCGCGCTCCTCGGGGCCCGCCTCGTCGCCGGAGTGCCCGTCGAGCCGGGTGACCCGCAGCAGCAGCGCGGCCAGCAGGTGCCGCAGCACCTCGGTGTGCGCGAGCGCCGGGGGACCGGCGGCGGGGGCGTGCGCAGCGGCGAACTCGAAGCGCAGATGGTCCAGCGCCAGCCGCGCCGCCCTGCCCCGTTCGCCGACCGGGTGGCGGGCTACGGCGCCCGACGCCTCGTCCAGGCCGACGGCCGAGGCCGTCGCGGGATCGGGGAACGTGGGCTGGAAGAGCACCAACGCGCCCTCGGCACGCGTCAGATCCCCGTACTGCTGTACCTGGCCCGGCCGCACCCACAGCCATCCGCCGGCGGGGGTCGCGTGCTCGGTGAAGTCCACTGCCTGACGCAGTGTGCCCGACTCCACGGCGAAGAGCTGGTGGAAGTCGGGCCGCTGCGGGTCGGCCAGGTCCTGTCCCAGTGCCTCTGCGCGTACGCGCAGGTCGGTCAGCGTCATCACCTCCACCCCGGCGGAAGGAGCGCCCGGAGGGGGTGCGTAGGGGAGTTCGGGGATGTCGGTGGATTCGTGTACGTGTCCGTTTCTCACCATAGTTGGTCGCGAGCCTACCTCGCGGGACGCGTGCTGCCCGACTAACTTCGGGGGTGTCGCCACGTCGCAGCGGGCGTCGATGGCGGAATGTGCCATCCCCCCATAGCCCACCACGCAACAGGAGAACACCATGGCGAAGATCGCCGTCTTCGGGGCCAACGGTCACATCGGCAACAGGATCGTGCGCGAGGCGCTGGACCGTGGCCACGAGGTCGTCGCGGTGGTCCGCGATCGTAAGAAGTTCACCGAGAGTGAGGATCGGCTCACCGTCACGACCGGTGACGTTCTCTCGCCCGAGTCCGTCGAGGCCGTCGGCAAGGGCGTCGACGTTGTCGTCAGCGCCGTCGGTGGCGGCGACGGGCCCGGCCACCTCGCCACCATCGAGCCTGCGGCCGAGTCGTTGGTCTCCGGCCTGCGCTCACTGGGCGACGCGGCGCCCCGGCTGATCGCGGTGGGCGGCGCGGGGTCGCTGCGCAGGCCCGACGGCAGCCAGGTGTGGGACATGGAGGGGCTGCCTGAGGCCGTGCTGCAGATCATGCGGGCGCATGGTGACGCGCTGGAGTACTTCCGCACCGTCGATGATGTGTCCTGGACCAACGTCAGTCCTGCGGCGACTATCGAGGCGGGTGCCCGTACGGGGACGTATCGGCTGGGGCTCGACGACCTTGTCGTCGATGCGGCTGGTAACAGTCGGATCTCTGTTGAGGATTTTGCTGTTGCTGTGCTGGATGAGGTTGAGCGGCCTCGGCATGAGCGCGTGCGGTTCACCGTTGGCGACTAGATGGCCCCGCACTGCGTGCGGGGCCACGTCATGCGCGCCCTCGCCGTCGGCCCCTCGCTCTGCGTGCGGGCTCGCTCTGCGTGCGGGCTCGCTCTGCGTGCGGGTTTCGCGGCGTGTGGTTCTCGTGGTTTCCTGAGCGGTTTGTTTCCGGCTTTCCGTTCCTGATGGGGCTTCGCCCCTTGCCCCGTTGGCCTCGCCGGCCGGGCGTCGAGGGGCTCCGCCCCCCAACAGCCCCCCGCTAGAG
>NZ_JANCPR020000095.1 GCF_028657195.3 Streptomyces iconiensis | reverse complement strand
GTTGGGGGGCGGAGCCCCCCGACGCCCGGCCGGCGAGGCCAACGGGGGCCAGGGGGCGAAGCCCCCATTAGGAACGGAAACTGGCTTCAAATCACAGGAACCACAACAGGGGGGCACAGGGCACACAAAACGCGAGGACACACAAGGCACGAGGCACACACAACGGTGCGGGCACGCACACAGTGCGAGGCGCACACACCGTTGGCCACACGCCAAGTGTGGCCAACGCCGCACGCACACACGCCCCCACCGCCGATAACCTACGACCCGGTAGCAAGAAGACGGCAGCAACCACCCCACCCCGCAAAGTGTGAGGAGCTCCAAGCCGATGCCCGAGCCCGAGCCCAGCCCTGACGACATCCACACCACCGCAGGCAAGCTCGCGGACTTCGAGCGCCGTACGGCGGCAGCCGTACACGCGGGTTCGGAGCGCGCAGTGGAGAAACAGCACGCGAAGGGCAAACTGACCGCCCGCGAACGCGTCGAGCTACTGCTCGACGAGGGCTCGTTCACAGAGCTGGACGAATTCGCACGCCACCGCTCGACCAGCTTCGGCCTGGAGAAGAACCGCCCGTACGGCGACGGCGTGGTCACCGGCTACGGCACGGTCGACGGCCGCCCGGTGGCCCTCTTCTCCCAGGACTTCACCATCTTCGGTGGGGCGCTGGGCGAGGTCTACGGCGAGAAGATCGTCAAGGTGATGGACTTCGCGCTCAAGACCGGCTGCCCGGTCATCGGCATCAACGACGGCGGCGGCGCCCGTATCCAGGAGGGCGTCGCGGCCCTCGGTCTCTTCGCGGAGATCTTCCGCCGCAACACGCACGCCTCCGGCGTGATCCCGCAGATCTCCCTCGTACTGGGCCCCTGCGCGGGCGGCGCCGTCTACTCCCCGGCCATCACCGACTTCACGGTGATGGTCGACCAGACCTCCCACATGTTCATCACGGGCCCCGACGTCATCAAGACCGTCACCGGCGAAGACGTCGGCTTCGAGGAGCTGGGCGGCGCCCGTACGCACAACACCACCTCCGGCGTCGCGCACCACATGGCGGGCGACGAGAAGGACGCCATCGACTACGTCAAGGCGCTCCTCTCCTACCTCCCGTCCAACAACCTCTCCGAGGCACCCGTCTACCCCGAGGAGGCGGACCTGGAGACCTCGGACGAGGACCGCGAGCTGGACGCGCTGATCCCGGACTCGGCCAACCAGCCCTACGACATGCACACCGTGATCGAACATGTCCTGGACGACGGCGAGTTCCTGGAGACACAGGCGCTGTTCGCGCCGAACATCGTCACCGGGTTCGGCCGCATCGAGGGCCAGTCCGTCGGCGTCGTCGCCAACCAGCCGCTGCAGTTCGCCGGTTGCCTGAACATCGACGCGAGTGAAAAGGCCGCACGCTTCGTCCGCACCTGCGACGCCTTCAACGTTCCCGTCATCACCTTCGTGGACGTGCCCGGCTTCCTGCCGGGCACGGACCAGGAGTACGACGGCATCATCCGCCGCGGCGCCAAGCTGATCTACGCGTACGCGGAGGCCACGGTCCCCCTCATCACCGTCATCACCCGCAAGGCGTTCGGCGGCGCGTACGACGTGATGGGCTCCAAGCACCTCGGCGCCGACCTCAACTTCGCCTGGCCAACGGCGCAGATCGCCGTCATGGGCGCCCAGGGCGCGGTGAACATCCTGCACCGCAAGGCGCTCTCGACCACCAGCACCCCGGCGGAGATGGAGGAGCTGCGCGCCCGCCTCACCCAGGAGTACGAGGACGCGCTGCTCAACCCGTACGCCGCCGCCGAGCGCGGTTACGTGGACGCGGTGATCCGGCCCTCCGAGACGCGCCGCCACATCACGCGCGGTCTGCGCACACTGCACTCCAAGCGCGAACAGCTCCCGCCGAAGAAGCACGGCAACATCCCGCTCTGAGGAGGCTCAGACCGCCATGAGTTCGCCCCCCTCATCCCCCTCGTCCCCCACACCTCCCCCACCGGCCCAGGAACCACCCATCAGGGTCGTACGGGGCAATCCGACTCCGGAGGAGCTGGCCGCCGCTCTGGCGGTTGTCAGGGTGCGGGCGGCTGCCGCGGGCACCGAAGGGCCCGCACGGCGGACGCCCAGCGCCTGGTCGGACCCGTCCCGTAGGGTCCCGCGCGCGCTCCCGACTCCCGGGCCCGGCGCGTGGCGCACCACGTTCTGGCCCGGCTGACGGGACCGGCCCGCACCTGAAGGCGTAGGCACCCGAAGGTGCCCGAAGACGCCTCAAGGCGCCTCAAGGCACGCGCCCCGTTCCGGCCGTGATGGCCGGAACGCACGGCCTTCCCGCTGCGTTACCCGCGGTGACCCCGTGCGTTTGAGTACGCGTACTCAGGCGCGCGCGGGTCGCCGCGTTCCACCATCGAGCGCATGCTGTGGTCGGACCCGCGCGACGAACCCCCCGAGGAACTCCGCACGGTCCAGGCGAAGTTGGAGCGTCTGGGCTGGGTGCTGGCCGTCGTGACCGCCATTGTGATGCTGCTCCTGCTGTCGCACTTCACCGCCTGAACCGACGCACCACGCAAGCGCACCCGAGGCACACATCACCGCACGGGGCACCCCCGCCCCGCACCCGCGACACAGGGCACGCACAAGCGAACCCGCACGCCACCGCGAGGGAACCCGGTACACGGTCCGCGAGGGCGGCGACGCGTGCCGCGTCACGCCGCGTCCCTACGATGGTCGGCATGACTTCTCAGCGCCTCGTCCTCGCCTCGGCCTCCCCCGCACGCCTCGGACTGCTCCGCCAGGCAGGGCTGTCGCCCGAGGTCATCGTCAGTGGCGTGGACGAGGGGGCGATCACAGCCCCCAGGCCGGCCGAACTCGCCCGCGTACTGGCCGAGGCCAAGGCCACAGCCGTCGCGGCCCGCGACGAGGCAGCGGGAGCGCTCGTCATCGGCTGCGACTCCGTGCTCGAACTGGACGGCATCGCCCTGGGCAAGCCGGCCGACGCGGAGGAGGCCACCGCACGGTGGAAGTCCATGCGGGGGCGCTCAGGCGTCCTCCAGACCGGACACTGCGTCATCGACACCCCGAGCGGCGCGCGGGCCTCGTCCACCACGTCCACGACCGTCCACTTCGGGGAGCCGTCCGACGCCGAGGTCGCCGCCTATGTCGCCAGCGGCGAACCCCTGCACGTGGCGGGCGCCTTCACCCTCGACGGGCGTTCTGCACCGTTCCTGCGCGGCATCGAGGGCGACCACGGCAACGTCATCGGCATCTCACTGCCCACGCTGCGGGACCTGCTGGACGAGTTGGGAATCGCCATCACCGACCTGTGGACCTGACACACGCCGCCCCGGGCCCCTATGGGGGCGGAGGACTCAAGCCCCCGAAGGGCTCAGTTCCTCGGCCGGGGTCCGCGCACGCTCAGGCGGAACGGGATACCAGGTCAGGGACCACACGATGAGGGCGAGGACGGCCATGAGCACGAGGAAGGCCGTCCAGCCGACCAGGCCGATGGAGAACGCGCCCAGCAGCCCGTGCACGACGGCGCAGCTGATGAGCACGATCCGCAGGAAGCCACGCGGCGGCACGTCCCGTATCGCCGTACGGCCGAGGATCACCGCGCATCCGCACACATAGGCACCGACCACGACCGCGCCCACCCACGTGGAAGCGGTCATCGCGCGCGGGTCGATACCGGCGAGGGACATCTCCTGTTCGCTGACGACCTTGCCCAGGAAGAGATTGATCAGTACGAGTACGACCGCTTCCAGGGTCAGTACCAACGCCGCAACGGTCGCCACCGTTCGCCTGCGCCCCACCCCGCCCACCTACTTCCGCTCGCGTCGCTCCACCCGTCAGCCCGGTCAAGGAGCGCGCGTGCGCCGTCACTTGACGGGAACCGGGGTTACTCCCAGTACGTGTTTTCGGCAGGGCGCACGCTACTCACGGGTACAGGCGGGGGCAAGAGGGAGGGCCGAAGGCAAAATTTCGCCCACTGTGTCGTAGGGATCCCACAAAGATGTGAGGTCTCTTCGCTGGCACCGGTACAGAGAGCTAGACCACACCGTGAGGACGGCCAGCAGCCCGGGAAACCCGGCGTACCGTGGGATGACGAGGGGAGAACACACGCGCGCGACCCACGGGTGACACTCCGTGTGGGCAAGCTCACCCCCCTTGGCGGCTCGGCCTGAGGTGTCGCCAGTACCTAAACTCAGCTTGTTTCAAGGAGGGAGTCATCGTGCGCAAGGTGCTCATCGCCAATCGCGGCGAGATCGCTGTCCGTGTGGCCCGTGCGTGCCGGGACGCGGGGATCGCGAGTGTCGCTGTCTACGCGGAGCCGGACCGGGACGCACTGCATGTCCGGGTGGCCGATGAGGCGTACGCGCTGGGCGGTGACACCCCCGCGGCCAGCTACCTCGACGTCACCAAGGTGTTGAAGGCCGCCGCCGACTCCGGCGCCGACGCCATCCACCCCGGATACGGATTCCTGTCGGAGAACGCGGAGTTCGCGCAGGCCGTCATGGACGCCGGGCTCACCTGGATCGGCCCGCCCCCGCAGGCCATCCGCGACCTGGGCGACAAGGTCGCCGCCCGGCACATCGCCCAGCGCGCCGGCGCCCCGCTCGTCGCGGGCACCAAGGACCCGGTCTCCGGCGCCGACGAGGTCGTCACCTTCGCCGAGGAACACGGCCTGCCCATCGCCATCAAGGCGGCGTTCGGCGGTGGCGGACGCGGCCTGAAGGTCGCCCGCACCCTCGAAGAGGTCCCCGAGCTGTACGACTCGGCCGTCCGCGAGGCCGTCGCCGCCTTCGGCCGCGGCGAGTGCTTCGTCGAGCGCTACCTGGACCGCCCGCGGCACGTGGAGACCCAGTGCCTGGCCGACGCGCACGGCAACGTGGTCGTCGTCTCCACCCGCGACTGCTCGCTCCAGCGCCGCCACCAGAAGCTGGTCGAGGAGGCCCCCGCGCCGTTCCTCTCCGAGGAGCAGAACGCGCAGCTCTACCAAGCCTCCAAGGCCATCCTCAAGGAGGCCGGCTACCGGGGCGCCGGCACCTGTGAATTCCTCGTCGGCCAGGACGGAACGATCTCCTTCCTGGAGGTCAACACCCGTCTCCAGGTCGAGCACCCGGTGACCGAGGAGGTCACGGGCATCGACCTCGTACGCGAGATGTTCCGGATCGCCGACGGCGAGGAACTCGGCTACGACGACCCGCCGCTGCGCGGGCACTCCTTCGAGTTCCGCATCAACGGCGAGGACCCCGGCCGCAACTTCCTCCCCGCGCCCGGCACCGTCACCACCTTCGCACCGCCCACGGGACCCGGCGTACGCCTGGACGCGGGCGTCGAGTCCGGCTCGGTCATCGGCCCCGCCTGGGACTCCCTGCTCGCCAAGCTCATCATCAGCGGCGCCACCCGCGAACAGGCCCTCCAGCGGGCCGCACGGGCGCTGGACGAGTTCACGGTCGACGGCATGGCCACGGCCATCCCCTTCCACCAGGCCGTCGTCCGCGACCCCGCCTTCACCAACGACCCGTTCGACATCCACACCCGGTGGATCGAGACCGAGTTCGTCAACGAGATCAAGCCGTACGCGGCTCCCGCCGACGCGGACACCGACGACGACACCGAGAACGGCTCACGCGAGACGGTCGTGGTCGAGGTCGGCGGCAAGCGCCTTGAAGTCTCCCTCCCGTCCTCACTCGGCATGCCGCTGGCACGCGCCGCCGTCGAGGGCGGCGCACGCAAGCCGCGCCGCAAGGCCACGAAGAAGTCCGGCTCCGCGGTCTCAGGCGACGCGCTCGCCTCCCCGATGCAGGGCACCATCGTCAAGGTCGCCGTCGAGGAGGGCCAGCACGTCGAGGAGGGCGAACTCGTCGTCGTCCTCGAAGCGATGAAGATGGAACAGCCGCTCAACGCGCACCGCACCGGCACGGTCAAAGACCTGCACGCCGAGATCGGCGCCTCCGTGTCCTCCGGCGCCGTCATCTGCGAGATCAAGGACTAACGGACCCGCCCCTCGGCATCCCTCTTTCCGCCGCAACGGCGCACACCCCGGACACACGTAATCGGCGGTGCCGAACTCACCCGAATCACCGGTGGGTTCGGCACCGCCGAGTCATGTCGTCCCGCTTCCCGCCGTCGCGGCGGGAAAAGGGGATGAGCCGCGGCACAAGGAACAGCGGACGACTGAACAGCGGGCACAGGGGGCAGTCGGGCAGCCGGACTGCGGCACAGCCGACCGGCCGAACGTCGGGAACAGCCGGACGGCGCAACAGCCGGGACAGCCGGGGCAGCCGGACTGCGGCACGGGTGCCCCCACGTTCGTGGGGGTACGCGTGGTTGTCGGGAACCTCCCCGGGAGGGGGGTCAGCGGCGGCGGGGGGCCAGGTCGGCTACGCGGTGGGGTTTGGGGCCGTCCATGGGGGAGGCACCGGACGCGCGGAGTTGGGTCGGGGGCGGAGCACCGGAGCCACCGGAGCCCGGTGGGGGGTTTCTCCGGGGCGCCGGCATGGGAACGTCCCGGCGCCCCCGCTCAGGAGGGCGCCCCGCTTCGGGGGGAGCCTCATTCGCGCTGCTCCCACCGGCCACGGTGATCTGCACACCGCGGTCGGCGAGCGCCTGCAACTCCGTCTCCGCACGGTCGTCGTGCGCCGACGGCTCATCGGTCACCAGGCGCGTGATGATGTCGGTCGGTACGGTCTGGAACATGGTGTCGGTGCCGAGCTTGGTGTGGTCGGCGAGCACCACGACCTCGGCCGCCGCCTGCACCAGTGCCCGGTCGACGCTCGCGGAGAGCATGTTGGACGTGGACAGACCCCGTTCAGCGGTGAGGCCGCTGCCGGAGAGGAAGGCGCGGGAGACGCGCAGCCCCTGGAGGGACTGCTCGGCTCCGCTGCCGACCAGCGCGTAGTTGGAGCCGCGCAGGGTGCCCCCGGTCATCACGACCTCGACGCGGTTGGCGTGCGCCAACGCCTGTGCCACCAGGAGGGAGTTGGTGACAACGGTCAGACCGGGAACCCTCGCGAGCCGTCTGGCCAGTTCCTGCGTCGTCGTACCGGCGCCGACGACGACGGCCTCGCCCTCGGTGACGAGGCCAGCGGCGAGATCGGCGATGGCCGTCTTCTCCGCGGTCGCTAGATGGGATTTCTGGGGGAATCCGGACTCCCGGGTGAAGCCACCCGGGAGCACGGCACCGCCGTGTCGGCGGTCGAGCAGTCCTTCTGCCTCCAGTGCGCGTACATCGCGACGCACGGTCACTTCGGAGGTCTGGACGACGCGGGCCAGCTCACGGAGCGAGACGGCCCCGTTAGCTCGCACCATTTCAAGGATCAATTGACGACGTTCCGCAGCGAACACGAAACTGACAGTAACGCCAATGACCGTCTGCTTTCAGCGGTTTGCGCCGATTAACAGAAGTTGTTCGTACGGGGACCCTCAGCGTGGTATAGGGGCCTCAGTGCAGCTCGGTGGTCTTCCGTGTGTGCAACTGCCGTGCCACTTCCGCGATCGATCCCGTGAGCGACGGATACACCGTGAAGGCGTTGGCGATCTGCTCGACGGTCAGATTGTTGTCCACAGCGATCGCGATGGGATGGATCAGCTCACTCGCACGCGGCGCCACGACCACACCACCGACGACGATGCCCGTACCGGGTCGGCAGAACAGCTTCACGAAGCCGTCCCTGATGCCCTGCATCTTGGCGCGCGGGTTGCGCAGCAGCGGCAGCTTCACGACGCGTGCGTCGATGACGCCCTTGTCCACGTCCGCCTGGCTGTAGCCGACCGTGGCGATCTCCGGGTCCGTGAACACGTTCGCGGAGACGGTACGGAGGTTGAGCGGGGTGACCGCGTCGCCCAGGAAGTGGTACATCGCGATACGACCCTGCATCGCGGCGACCGAGGCCAGCGCGAAGACGCCGGTGCAGTCGCCCGCCGCGTACACGCCGGGCGCCGAGGTGCGCGAGACCTTGTCCGTCTGGATGTGGCCCGAGTCCTTCAGCCGGACCCCGGCCTCCTCCAGGCCCATGTCGGCGGTGTTCGGCACGGCGCCGACCGCGACGAGACAGTGCGAGCCCGTGATCGTACGGCCGTCCTGCAGCGTGACCTCGACCCGGTCGCCCACCCTCTTGGCCGACTGGGCGCGTGAGCGGCTTATGACGTTCATGCCGCGGCGCCGGAAGACGTCCTCCAGCACGGCAGCCGCGTCCGGGTCCTCGCCCGGCAGCACACGGTCGCGCGAGGAGACGAGCGTGACCTGCGAACCGAGCGCCTGGTAGGCGCCGGCGAACTCGGCGCCCGTCACGCCGGAGCCCACCACGATCAGTTCCTCGGGCAGCTCCTCCAGGTCGTACACCTGCGTCCAGTTGAGGATCCGCTCACCGTCGGGCAGCGCGTCCGGGATCTCGCGGGGGTGGCCGCCGGTCGCGACGAGCACCGCGTCGGCGGTGAGCCGCTCCTGGCTGGAATCCGCCGCCGTTACCGTCACATCGCGTGACCCGTCGGACGCCTGCCCGGGTTCCAGCCTGGCCCTGCCGCGCAGCACGCGGACGCCCGCGCGGGTGACGGAGGCGGCGATGTCGTGGGACTGGGCGAGGGCGAGCCGCTTCACCCTCCGGTTGACCTTGCCGAGATCGACGCCGACCACACGGGCCGGGTCGTCGGGGTCGTGGGTGGTGTCCTCGACGCGGATTCCCAGCTCCTCGTAGGAGGAGTCGAAGTTGGTCATCACCTCGGCCGTGGCGATGAGCGTCTTGGACGGTACGCAGTCGGTCAGTACCGAGGCGCCGCCGAGGCCGTCGCAGTCGACGACCGTCACCTCCGCACCCAGCTGCGCCGCGACCAGCGCAGCCTCGTATCCGCCAGGTCCGCCGCCGATGATCACGATCCGAGTCACATACTCCATTCTCCCGCACACCTCAACGGGGCACTCGCCGGGGTGCGGTGCGCCCCGGCGGCCCGCCTGTGCGCATGCGTGGTCCGCCGGGACGCGCCCACGGATGGCCGCTGGGCAACCAGGGCGTGCGCTGGCGCGGCGTAGGTGCGACCGGTCGCCCACCCGGGGCTGAGGGCACTGAGCCGCTGAACGGGAGGACTCACTCCCGTACCCTCGTCCGCATGTCGCTCTACGCCGCGTACGCCGGCAACCTCGACGCGCGGCTCATGGCACGCCGCGCACCGCACTCCCCACTGCGCGGCACCGGCTGGATCACCGACTGGCGGCTCACCTTCGGCGGCGAGCACATGGGCTGGGACGGCGCGCTGGCCACTGTGGTCGAGGCCGCGCCGGCCGCGAAGGCGCAGATCTTCGTCGCGCTGTACGACATCGCGCCCATGGACGAGGACTCCATGGACCGCTGGGAGGGCGTGGGGCTCGACATCTACCGGCGTATGCGCGTGCGCGTCCACACCCTCGACGGGGAGGAGGCCGCCTGGTGCTACGTCCTCAACGGTTACGAGGGCGGGCTCCCCTCGGCGCGCTACCTCGGCGACATCGCCGACGCCGCGGAGTCCGCCGGCGCCCCGCACGACTATGTGACGGAACTCCGCAAACGCCCCTGCTAGCCGCGCGTGCTAGCCGCAAGGCCCCTCGCCATGTGCCCCCTCTGCGTGCGGGTCCCGACGAAGAGGGCGGGGTGACCCCGCGCCCCCTCCGGCCCGGCCCGGCTCCGGTTCCGGTTCCGGACCGCAACCAGGTGAAGGCGCACGCCCCCTGCCCGCCACCCAACGCGGGACGGCCGAGCCCGACCGGCACCGCCGAACACCACCGTCCCGCGTCCCGCCGTCGCGGCGGAGATGAGGGGTGGACCTCGCGCCCCTCCACCCCTCGGACCGGACCGAGACCACGCGGCCGAGAGGCCGGCTGACTCCGCACCCCACCGGCACCGGGTCCGCTTCGCCCACACCCGTCTCGCGCGTCTCTTCCCCTCTGCCCCAGCAGCCCGCCTGCACCGAGAGCGTCTCAACGCCGCCGGGCCGCTGATCAGCCACACGATCGAGAGGCTCGCCCGGCGAGTACCCACCTGGCACGACGACCTTGGCGGTCTCACGGTCACCGATGTGCGCGCAGCCGCTTTCCGACCCGGAAGAGCCTGAAACAGCCCCCCAAAGCATAGGGAAACAAGGGGGATCGGGCTTCCGGGCATGGAGGTGGCTGTCAGGTTCCTGTAACAAGAGAGTTTGCTCTCTTGAATGAGAGGGATTCGCAGTGATGGGGTGTCACGTGCCGAGGGAACCCTCGGCACACACAGCATGTCCACCCCGGTCGACGCCCCCGACCGGCTGCGGAGCCGGGCCGGTGGTGCGGTTGCTGCCGCCACGTTCCCGGAGAGTGGATCCGCACGCCGTCGAGCGTGTACGCACATGCACATGCACCAAAGGAGTACAGACATGCGCAAGTTCAAGCGCACCGCAGTCGCCGCCGCCGGCCTCCTGGCCTTTTCCGGCATCGCCGCCGGAGCCGCGCAGGCCGCCGGCCTCCAGACCATGGAAACGCAGGGCAACTACCAGACGGACTGCCACACCGCCCAGACCCAGCAGGAGCTGGACATGGCGGTGGGGCACCACGTCACCATCGACCACTGCGAGGCCGACGGCCCCGGCAGCATGGTCATCTTCTACTCCTGAGTCCGGGAGAGCGGGTGACGCCGAGCGTCTGCCAGTGACGTCACCCCGCCCGGCTTCCTCTGCTGTGCGCGCAC
>NZ_JANCPR020000094.1 GCF_028657195.3 Streptomyces iconiensis | reverse complement strand
GGGTGGTTGGGCGGGGGCGGCTGCGACATCGGATTCCCTGGGGACGCGGCAGGCCGATCGACCGGCGCCTCAAACCCCCGTAGGGCCAAGCGAATCGGACATACGGACCGCCATGGAACGACTACTGTGCGGCCATCTTTGTATCACCGGCCCCCGCGGGCCCCTCATGCACCGTCCGCCTCAGCCAGCTCCAGCCAGCGCAGCTCCAACTCCTCGCGCTGTCCCCGCACCTCGCGCAGCTCGGCGTCCAGCTTGGCGACCCGTTCGAAGTCCGTCGCGTTCTCCGCCATGTCGGTGTGCAGCTTCGCCTCGCGCTGCTCCGCCTTCTCCAACTGGCGCTCGATGCGCTGCATCTCCTTCTGCGCCGCCCGCGACAGCCCCGCGGGCTTGCCCGCGGTGCCGGAGGAGGGCTGGGCCGCCGGCTGTGCGGCGGGCGCGTTCGCCGCGGCCTCGGCTGCCGCCACCCGCTCGCGGCGCTCCAGGTACTCGTCGATACCGCGCGGCAGCATCCGCAGCGTGCCGTCGCCCAGCAGCGCGTACACGCGGTCCGTCGTGCGCTCCACGAAGTACCTGTCGTGCGAGATGACCACCAGGGAGCCGGCCCATCCGTCGAGCAGGTCCTCCAGCTGCGTGAGGGTCTCGATGTCCAGGTCGTTCGTCGGCTCGTCAAGGAACAGCACGTTCGGCTCGTCCATCAGCAGCCGCAGGATCTGCAGCCTGCGGCGCTCACCGCCCGACAGGTCACCCACCGGGGTCCACTGCTTGTCCTTGGTGAAGCCGAACTTCTCGCACAGCTGCGAAGCCGTCATCTCCCGGCCCTTGCCGAGGTCCACGCGCGACCGTACGGCCTCGACGGCCTCCAGCACCCGCAGTGACGGCTTCAACTCGGCGACCTCCTGCGAGAGGTAGCCCAGCTTCACGGTCTTGCCGGCCTTGACCCGGCCGCCCGTCACCAGGGGCGAGGGCACCTCGCCGCCGGTGCGCGCCGTGTCGGCCAGTGCGCGCAGCAGCGAGGTCTTGCCCGCGCCGTTCACGCCCACCAGGCCGATACGGTCGCCGGGGCCGAGCTGCCAGGTGAGGTGCTTGAGCAGCACCTTCGGGCCCGCCTGGACGGTGACGTCCTCCAGGTCGAAGACGGACTTGCCCAGGCGCGAGTTCGCGAACCGCATCAGCTCCGCCGTGTCGCGCGGCGGGGGCTCGCCCTCGATCAGCTCGTTGGCGGCCTCGATACGGAAGCGGGGCTTGCTCGTCCGCGCGGGGGCGCCGCGGCGCAGCCATGCCAGTTCCTTGCGCATGAGGTTCTGGCGCTTGGACTCCTCCTGCGCGGCGATCCGCTCGCGCTCGGCGCGGGCGAACACGTAGTCCGAGTAGCCGCCCTCGTACTCGTGCACGGCCCCGCCCTGCACGTCCCACATGCGCGTCGCGACCTGGTCCAGGAACCAGCGGTCGTGCGTCACGCAGACGAGCGCCGAGCGGCGGTTGCGCAGGTGGCGTGCCAGCCACGAGATGCCTTCGACGTCCAGGTGGTTCGTCGGTTCGTCGAGAACGATCAGGTCCTGCTCGGCGATCAGCAGCTTGGCCAGCGCGATACGGCGGCGTTCGCCGCCGGAGAGCGGGCCGATCACCGTGTCCAGGCCCTGGGCGAAGCCGGGCAGGCTGAGGCCGCCGAAGAGGCCGGTCAGCACGTCGCGGATCTTGGCGCTGCCCGCCCACTCGTGGTCGGCCATGTCGCCGACCACCTCGTGCCTGACCGTCGCCTCCGGATCGAGGGAGTCGTGCTGCGTCAGTACCGCGAGGCGTAGGCCGCTCACGTGGGTTACGCGGCCGTTGTCCGGGGGTTCCTGGCGGGCCAGGACCCGCACCAGGGTTGTCTTGCCGTCGCCGTTGCGTCCTACGACGCCGATGCGGTCGCCCTCGCTGACGCCCAGTGAGACGGTGTCTAGGAGGGCGCGGGTGCCGTGGACCTTGTCCACGGCTTCCAGATTGACGAGATTGACAGCCATCTCACTCCTGTACGGGGGCCTGGTCAGTCCCCAGGGTAATCATCGTGGGCGGGTGCCCGGTCCTCGTGGGGCTTCGCCCCGTGCCCCTGCTTCGTGTTGCTGCGTCTGCCCGCTTCGGGGCTTTGCCCCTTGCACCCGTTGTGGTTCCTGTCATTTGAAGCCAGTTTCCGTTCCTAATGGGGGCTTCGCCCCCTTGCCCCCGTTGGCCTCGCCGGCCGGGCGTCGGGGGGCTCCTCCCCCAGACTTCGTCCGGGGGGACCCCCACCTCTGGACTCCCCCGCCCGTATCGGGACCAGCCCTGGAGTGAAAGTGGGGGAATCCAGGGCCAGCTCGCCTCTGGAGGGGGCCCACGTGGGGAGCGGGATCAGCTGCCGTGGAGCATGAGGGCTATGCCGCCGACCATGAGGACGCTCGCGGCGGTGCGGGGCCAGCCGAAGCGTTCTTTGAAGAAGAGGGCTCCGATCGCGGCGCCCGCGATGATGGAGGACTCTCGCAGGGCTGCTACGGGTGCCAGGGGGGCGCGGGTCTGGGCCCAGAGTACGAGGCCGTAGGCGAAGACGGACAGGACGCCGCCCAGCAGGCCGCGCAGGGCTATGGGGCGTAGCTGAGTGAGGAGTTGACCACGGCGCGTGGCGATGGCGTAGGCGGGGATCGCCAGACCTTCGAGGATCATCAGCCAGGCGATGTAGCCGAGCGAGGAGCCGGACGCGCGTACGCCGACGCCGTCCACGACGGTGTACGCGGCGATGGCCAGGCCCGTACCCAGTGCGGCGACCAGGGCGGGGCCCTGGGGTGCCGCGTCCTTCGTGCGGCGTCCGCGCAGGCCCCACAGGGCGACGCCGACCAGGCCGGCCGAGGCGAGGAGGACGCCGGCCAGCTGCCAGGCGTCGGGCATCTCGTGGACGAAGACGGCGGCGAGGACGGTGACGACAAGGGGTGCGGTGCCCCGCGCGATGGGGTACATCTGCCCGAACTCACCCAGGTGGAACGAGCGCATCAGCAGCATCTGGTACACGACGTGCAGCACGGCCGAGAGCAGGAGCGGGGGCCATGCCTCTGCTGCGGGGACCGGGACGAAGAGGGCGAGCAGCGCGCCGGAGACGGTTCCGCCGCCGCCGACGAGGGTGAAGGCGAGGAGCTGGTCCCTGATGCCGTGGGCCAGCGCGTTCCACGAGGCGTGGATGAGGGCCGCCGCGAGGACGGCGGCCACGACTATGGGGGTCACTTGACGTCGGGAGAGGTCGCCTCGCGAACGTCTACGAGGATGCCGCCCGCGTGCGCGATCAGCGTCTTGGGGTCGAGCGGGAAGACCGTGTACGGGGTGCCTGCGGCGGCCCAGACGGTGTCGTGCGCGAGGAGCCCGCGGTCGGCGAGTACGCGCATCTGTGTGGCGTGGCCGAACGGGGGGACGCCGCCGATGGCGTAGCCCGTCGCGGTGCGGACGGTGTCGGCGTCGGCGCGCTTGACCGTGGCGCCGCCCAGGGCATCGCGCACGCGGGCGAGGTCGACGCGGGAAGCGCCGTCCATGAGGACGAGGAAGGGCGCCTCGTCGGCCATGAAGATCAGGGACTTGACGATCTGGTCCAGGCCGCAGCCGACCGCCGCCGCGGCCTCGGCCGCCGTGCGGGTGGCTTCGGGGAAGTTACGGACCTCGGTGTCCGAGAGGCCGAGGGTGGCGAGCGCCTCGGCGAAGCGGGGGTGTGCGGTTCCTGGCTGGGTCATACGCATGACGTTATCGCCCGGTGAACGCGCGCCGTCCTTGCGGGGGTTCGGGCCTGCGCAGGTGAGGGCCGGCCGTACGCGAGTGGCGGGCCGGGTGTGCGCGAGTGCGGGACCGGCCGGGTTCCGGCCGGTCCCGCACTCGGGGGTGTGTGACCTAGCGTGCCGCGTCCAGCACCTTGCGTACGACGGGACCCGCGTTGTCGCCGCCGTGCCCTGAGGCGGGCACCACGGCCGCTGCCGCCACGTCGCCGCTGTATGCGGTGAACCAGGCGTTCGGCTTCTTCTGGCCGTCGACCTCGGCCGAGCCGGTCTTGCCGCCGACGTCGCCGCTGAGGCCGGAGAGGGCCTCGGCCGCCGTACCGCTGGTGGCGGTGAGGCGCATCAGGCCCTTGAGGTCCTTGGCGACCGTGGGCTTCATCGTGCGGGGCGCCTTGGCGAGGGTGCGGTTGTCGAGGGAGGCGGGGACGATGACCGGCTGCTTGAACGAACCGCTCTGCACCGTCGCGGAGACGGAGGCCATGGTGAGCGGGTTCATGCGGACGGCGCCCTGGCCGATGAGGGAGGACGCCATCTGCGCGTCGGACTGGACGGGGACGGAACCGTCGAAGGTGCCGGTGCCGGTCTTCCAGTCGAGGCCGATACCGAAGACGTCACGGGCCTCCTTGGTGAGGTCGTCGTCCTTGAGCTTCTTGGCCTGCGAGATGAACGCGGTGTTGCAGGAGCGCGCGAAGCTCTGCGCGAAGGTGCCGTTCTTGATCTCGAACTTGTCGAGGTTCTGGAACTTCCAGCCGCCGTACGTCTCGTACTTGGGGCACGGGTGCGCCTTGCCCGGCGAGGCGAGGCCCTTGTCGAGCAGCATCGCGCCGGTGACCACCTTCATGGTGGAGCCGGGTGCGAGGGAGCCGCGCAGGGCGCTGTTGAAGCCCTTGGCCGGGGAGTTGGCGACGGCGAGGATCTCGCCCGTGCTGGGCTTGACGGCGACGACGGACGCCTTGCTCTTGCCCCGTACGGCCGCCTCGGCCGCCGTCTGCGCCTTGGCGTCGATGGTGGTCTTCAGCTCGCCCGGTGTCGGCTTGGACAGCTGGCGCAGCACGACGTTCTTGCTCTTGTTCTTGGGGTCGACGATGCGGGTCTGCACGCCTGCCGAGCCGTCGGTCTTGTCGCCGTAGCGCTTGCCGACGTCGTCGATGACATCGCCCAGGGTGGGGTGGTCCTCCTCGGTGAGCGGCGCCCCGCTGCGGTCGACCGCCTTGATGGGCGGGGTGCCGGAGGCGTCCGTCCTGATGGTCTGCCCGTCCTTGAGACGGGGGTGCAGCACGGAGGGCTTCCAGTCGACGACCGTCTTGCCCGTGGTCTTGTCGCGGACGACTTCGAGGGACGACTCGTAGTTGAGCGCTCCGCGCTTCTGCTTGTAGGAGATCCGCGCGGTGAGCGCGAAGGGGACCTTGGCCTCCTGCGCGGCCTTGGGCGTGAGAGACACCTTGGCGGCGCGGCCCTGGGTACGGAAGCCGCTGAGGGCCTTGTGGGCCGTCGCCTTGTCGTCCGTGAGGCGGGCCGCCTTCTTCAGGTCGCCCTGCGCCCAGGCCCCGAGGAACTTCTTGGCGGTGGCGCGTACTTCGGCCGTGCTGGGCGGGCCCTTCTTGACCTCGTCCGAGCCTCCCTTGCCGTCGTCGGAAGCGGCAACACTGCCCTGGGTGTTGCCCTCGCTCCCGCTGTCGCTGCCGACCAGGGCGTAGACGCCGACGCCGGTGAGCCCGACGACGGCAGCGGCCACCCCGCCGATGACGGCTGCCTTCTTGCTGTTCCGACTGTCAAGCATCCGAATACTGCCCCTCCACCCCGCCTCGGCCGACGCGGCCGAGGTCCTGTGCGAGGCACCCTAGAGCACGCGTGTGACAACTCGTGTCCTGGTATGCCCCATAAGCCCTGTATACCGAAGCCGTGGATTCCACGATTCACCGAAACCGGCGGTTTGGCTCCCGAAAAGGAACCGGCCGGACCGGATAGCCAGGTGCCTTCGGCCTCTTGGCCAGACGAACGAAGCGGTGCGATCGGTTCCAGAATCCCGCGTTGTGTCCGAATCGCGATCAAGTACCCACGGCTCAGATCCAGGTGTCGAACCACATCCGTTGTCGCCAGGCGTCCACCGGGATCGTCTGGCCGGTGTAGATCGGCCAGAAGTAGATGAACTCTCGGACCTGACAGGCTATATGCACCCCGACCAGTAACTTTCCCCACTGTCCGGGGCCCGTTCACCCCTCGTGGGCCGTCGCGGGGCCGTCCGGGTCATCGTCGGGCCGTTGGTAGAGCCGGTCAACGGCCCTTCGCGTGCGGCCCTCACTGCTCGGCATGAGGTGCGTGTACGTGCGGAGGGTGAACCCCGGATCACTGTGCCCGAGGTAGGAACTCAGGGCCCGGATGCTCTCCCCCGCGTCCAAGAGCACCGACGCGTAGAAGTGCCTGAGCGCGTGCATGCCGTCCTCTGCCGCGCTGGCATAGCGCTCCCCCGGTTCCGGCGTCGGGATGACACCTGCGAGGGCGAGAGCGGGCTTCCAGGCGTGATCGTTGAAGTGGCTCACGCGTACGTGGTTGCCGGCCGCTCCGCTGAAGAACAGCCGCTTCGTGACCGGCGGACCGTCCGGGGTACGCCACGGCAGAGTGACCGTGATCGGTTCGAACTCCTTCGCGTGGGCCTTGAGCACCTCGGCCACGGCGTCGGGTAGCGGCACGTCCCGCAGCTTGCCGCCCTTCGGCGGTGCAAACACGTACTTCCCCCGGATGCGCTTGAGCTGATGGGTGACGGACAGCCAACCGCCGTCGTAGTCGGGTTCGTCATCCGACAGACCGAAGATCTCGCCCTGACGCAGTCCGCATCCGGCGCCCACGTCTACCGCGGCACGGAAGCGCGGCGGTAGTTCCCCTTGGACGGCGAACACGCGCTCAGCAGTCCATGGGAGCACGCGGGGCGCCCCACGCTTCGGCCGCTGTACCGAACGCGCCTTGCAGGGATTCCGGGCCAGAATGCCGTCATCCACGGCAGCGCTGAACGCCCCTGAGACGGTCCCGTAGATGATGCTGCGGTGAGACTCCGTCGGGACCTCCCGCTCAAGCTCTCCGAGCCACGTACGGACGTGTCCGGGCTGGAACGACGCGAGGGGGCGGGTGCCGATGTACGGGAATGCGTGCAGCCGTAGCCGTCGTTCGGCCGCTTCGCGGCTATTGATCTCCGTCGTATGGGTCGCGACCCACTGTTCGGCGTACTGCTGGAACGTGATGCGCGCTGCGCGAGGATCGATGTACTCGCCGCGCGACATGTCGGCAGCCGTCCCGATGAGCCACTGTTCCGCCTGGCGCTTCTGCTTGTCGGGGAAGCTCTTGGACTTCTCCGTTCCGTCGGGACCGACGTAGCGGGCGCGGTAGCGCATGCCGGTGCCGTGCCGGTTGGTTTTGACGCGTTGGGTCTTGCCGTTCACGTCGGTGGTGGTCTTGTACCAGCGGTCTTGAATGTGGCCGGCCATGTGGCTGGTCCTTCCTGCGGGCACGCGTAGGGGGAAGGCCACGGGGCGTGGCCTTCCCCCTTCGCGTTGCGGTGTGGCTGGTGTCAGGCGGCCTGCTGCTGGCTTGTCCAAGCGGCGACTTCGGCGGGGTCGTAGCGCAGATGCCGGCCGACGCGGAATGCGCGCGGGCCGGTGCCCTTCTTGCGCCAGGCGTAGACGGTCTCCACAGGCACGCTGAAGAGCGCGGAAACATCGACGGGGGTCAGATAGCGGTCGGGGAGTCCGGCGCGGAGTGTGATCGCGGCTGGAGCCATGGGTGTCTCCTCGTGATGGAAAACCCGGGGAGCGCTGACAGAACTGACAGAACCTCGCCGCTGGGCCGCTGACCTGTGGTTATGCGCATGATTTCGGGCGTGACAAAACCTCGAAAAACTGTGACAGAACCTCTCGGTGGGAGGTTCTGTCACAGGGGCTCGGCTTGGGTGCCGGGGGTTCTGTCAGAGTTTCCGGAGGTTTTGTCACAGCCGCGATCAAGGCTGTTCGTGCAGGTCACCGGGTTATGGCGGGGGTTGTGTCAGTTCTGTCAGGCGGAGAGGGGTTTCTGTCCGGGGGCGGGAGTGAGGCGGGGATGAGTGTCGTAGCGGGGTGAGGGGGGTCGGCCGCCGCGTGTGCCACGGGGCGGGAGGGGCTGTTGGCGGATCCAGCCGTGTTCTTCCAGCAGGCGTAGGGCGGGGTCCAAGTCGCCCATGGCGGCGAAGTCTCCACGGGGCAGGCTGCGGAACAGCTCGCGGCGGTTGAAGCCGCTCAGCCGCTGCTCTCGCAGGTGCAGGAGCACGGTGTGTGCGGCGTCTCTGGCAGGGTCGGAGCCCATGGCGTCGAAGACGGCCAGCGCGTGGGCGGTGAAGTAGTCGCCCAGCTCGGTCGCGGCGGCCATGGTCTGCCCAGGGATGGGCGCCCGCCATGGGTTGTCTTCGTGGGTAGCCAGGTGCAACAGGCCGGCGATACGGGCCACCGCGCCGTCTCGTTTGCTGGCCCATTTGATGACCGGTGCGAGGGAGCCGCCCTTGCCGAGGCGCGATTCGGTGACGCGCTGGTAGGCCAGCAGCACCGCGTCCGCCTCCGGGGTCAGGGCAAGCAGCGCGGGGTCGCGCCAGTCGGCCATGTCGAGGGTGAGCCCGGCGAGGCGGCGGCTGTAGGTCTCCGACACGTCATCGGGGATGAGTTGAGGAGTGAGGTTGCGCTGACCGACGAGGGAGACGGGCAGGGCGTAGAGGAAGCGGGCGAGCAGGCCACGGCCGTCCGCTCCGTCAATACGCGAGAGCGCTCCGAGGACTTCGGGCTGCACGGCCAGGCCAATAGTGACCGCCGGGGCCTCGATGTGCTGTGCCTCGCGGCCCTGACGGTTTACGCGGACCATGTCGCCGGCGTGGCCCTTGAGGAACATGCCCATGTTGGGCTTGCCGCTGTAGCGGCCCGCGATGATGTCGAAGAGTTCACCCTCTGCGCTCAGGCACGAGATCCGTCCGCCCTGCTCGTGCAGGAGAGTTCCCACGGTCTCCGGCGTGGCGTCGTCCGCTACGAGCTGCGGCCGTGCCGGGATGGTGAACCCCTCTGCCTGCTGGGCCAGTGCGACGGCTTCAACCGTCAGCTCCTCACGCTTATCCGGTTCGGCCCCCGCCGCTCGGGCGGCGGCCTTCTCGGCTGCGGCCCTGGCGAGTTTGGCCGTGGTTTCAGCCTCGGCCCGTGCAGGGCCGGACAGTTCCACCAGTGCCTTCTCGGCAGTCAGAAGCGGTTCGGTCATGGCCGCGAAGACGGCTGACTTGCGGTTGCCTGGATCCAGTGCGACGGCGGTGTAAAGGTTCACCGGCTCCCGCCACCTGCCGCGCACGCACACGGTGGCCCGGCCGCCGGCGGCGGTCGCCAGCGCGGCCAGGGCCAGGCACCCGGCCAGGTCGGCGGGGGTCTGCGTCTCTTCTGCCACCGCGCCGACCATCGCGGCGAGCCAGTCGGGCAAGGCGTGTACGGGAAAGTCGGGCAGAGGCGGGCGCAGGGACAGCGGTACAGGCTCGTCCCAGACCGGCCCGGCGACATCCTCAGCGGTGAGTGGATCGAACCCTTCCCACAGATCGGGACTGGTCACGCGGCATTCCTCCTCTCGGTCTTGGAAGCGGTACGGAGCGGGCAGTTCTCGCGGTGTGCGGTGTGGTCCTCGATCAGTGCGAGCACCTTGTGGCGGCCGGCGGCGAAGCGGTCGCGTCCGCAGGCGCAGACGGATTTGGCGGTCGGGGTGGCGCCGTGTGGTGCGGTGATGTGGAGCCAGGCGAGCGGGTAGCGGCCGTCGCCTGTGTGCGGGTCAGGGCGAAGAGCTGAAGAGGGCGCCCTTCGGGCGGCGTTCTTCGGCGCGCTACGGCCCGTCGTGGGCGAGGTGGGTTCGGCGGTGCCGGGCTGGTCGGGGGTGGGGATGCTTTTCAGGCGGGGGGAGTTGGGGGCGCTCATGCTGTCTCCCGGGGCCGGGCCGTTCGGATGGACCAGTTCAGGGCGCTGCGCAGGGTCGAGCGGCACTCGGCAGGCGAGAGGCCGGCCGTCTCTCCCCCCGCCTGAAAAGCCGTCTCGACCACATGCCGGGGGATGTCGCCCCAGGCCACGAAGCGGCCCATGGCGCGTGCGGCGGTGAACAGCGTGTGCTCCCGCGTCCCTTCCCCTGCGGCGGTGATGCGGGCTGTCTCGCGTTCCAGCGCGACCCGGGCCACCCGCGAGGCATCACCGGCCGGTGTGATGACGGCAGGGGCGGCGGGGCGGCGGTCGACGAGCAGCGCGGCCAGCCACGCGGGCAGTTCAGCGACCGGCCCCGGGTCGGTGACCTGGTAGGTGCCGGTGGGTGTGGTGCTGCCGGGGGCGACGACGTAGCCGCCCCACGCGCGTGTGTCGATGCGCTTGGCGAGGCGTTGCGCGCTCGACTTCAGCCGCGCGCCGGACGGCGCGAGGAAGTACAGGTGCTGCCCGCCGGAGGGTGTCCGCACGCGGCGGGTGCGGGGCAGCGGCTGCCCGGCGCGCTCGCAGAGCGCCAGGAAGGCGGTTGCGCCGTCAGGCGCTCCTTCTTCGTCTGTGGGCTTGAGCGTGTCCAGATCCACCACCAGCAGCCCCGCCGGGCCCGTGGCCAGACCCACGTTGTACGGGCGAGCGGTCCACGCGGCTCGGATCAACTCCGCGTCGGTGGTGGCGCGCTGCTCGGGTGTCAGGTGCCCATTCGCGCAGCGGCCGGAGTGCGGGCAACGGTCTTGCGAGTGCCCTGCCGGGCGCTTCCCGCCCGGACGCAGGGGGAAGACGGGCCAGCCGCGTTCTGCGGCGGCCAAGGCGGCGTTGAGCAGGTCGGTGTTCATGTCCCCACCTCCGTGCTCACGGCCAGTTCGCGGTAGGTGTGTTCGCAGTCCCAAGTGGAGAGGGCGGACACGTCGTCCCCGCTCTGCGGGTAGAACGTGGTGCTGCTCAGGCTCAGGCACTCCACAGCGCCCGGTTGGGCTGCGGTCTCGCACAGCGCGTACAGCTCGTACGCGCTCGCCTCGTCCTCTCCGGCCGGAAACTCGATGAGTACATGAGCCGTCGTCATGATCTCGATGGTGTGGACGGTGACGCTCATGCGGCCACCCCCATGCGGGAGGCGAGGAAGGCGCGGCCGAGGTGCAGCGTGTAGGCGGGTGGGATGGCTTCGGTCAGTTCTTCGCGTACGTCGGTCCAGTCGATGCCCATCGCGTCCCGCATCTCCGCCACCGATGCCTTGCCGCCGCCGGCCCCGTAGGCGGCCACGTACGGCCCGTCGAAGTAGCGGCCGTGCCGCCAGCCGCGCACCCGGCCCCGGTGCGGCCGGTGCGCCGGCTGCACGGCCCTCCAGCCGCTCAGCTCGA
>NZ_JANCPR020000093.1 GCF_028657195.3 Streptomyces iconiensis | reverse complement strand
GGGGCGGGGGCGGGGGCGCGGGTGCGCGGGGTCACTTTCAGCGTCGCCGCGCTGAGCCTCGCGGGGCTCCCGCCGTTCGCGATCTGGGCGGCCAAGGACGTGCTGCTCGCCGCGGCGCGTACCGAGTCGCCGGGCGCGTACGCCGCCGCTCTGGCCGCATCGGTGGTGGCGGCGGTGTACAGCACCAAGCTCCTGTACGTGGTCTGGCACCGCACGCTCCCCCACAGCACCCCCGCGAAACCGCCCCATCCCTCGCCCGAGCCCGGCCCCGCCTCCAACCCCGTCCCCGGCCCGCCCGCATCGCGGGAAGTGCGGGGCGCCGCGCCCCTGTTGGTGCTGGCCCTGGCCTGCGCCGGGCTCACCGCTGTGGCGTTTCCGCCGCTGCGGGGGGACTTCGTGGGGGGCGGGCAGCCGGTCGAGGGGTGGGAGTTCGCCGCCTCGGGTGCGGGGGCACTGCTCGTGTGCGCTGTGGTGTGGAAGCGGGGCGCCGTCGGGCGCCCGGCACCCGGACCGGTGTCCGGATGGCTCCTCGGGTGGCTGGGGCTTGAGCGCGCCGTCCGTACCGTGCTGGTGGCGCCCACGCTGGGCCTGGCGCGTGCGCTGGCCGCCTTCGACGTGCGGGTGCTGGACCGCGCGCTCGAAGGGGCCGCGCGCGCCGTGCTGCGTACGGCGCGGTTCACGGCAGGCCGCGTGGAGCCGGTCGTGGACGGTGCGGTCGGTGGCCTCGCGGCGGCTTCGCGGGCGCTCGGACGGCGGGCGCTGTGGCCGCAGACGGGCCAGCTGCACCAGTACCTCGCGCAGGCGGTCGCCGCCTGCGTGCTTCTCGCCTTCGTCCTCGTTCTCGTGAGGTGACAGCTCCGTGCTCACACTCCTCGTGCTGCTGCCCGCGGCCGTCGCGGCGCTGCTGCTGTGCGTGCCCAGGAGCGCGCCGCGCGCGCTGTTCCTGTGCGCGTGGACGGCGACGGCGGCGGCCGAACTCGGGCTCGTTCTCGCGGCGTGGGCGGCCGACGGTACGCCGATGGACGACGGGATGCGCTACGAGATCAGCACACGCTGGATTCCCAGCGCGGGTGTCGGCTACCACGTCGGGGTCGACGGGCTGTCCCTTCCCCTCGTCGCGCTCACGTGCGTGCTGTTCCTGGCGTGTGCCGTGTACACATGGCACGAGGGAGGCCGTGGCACGGAGCGGATGCGGGAGTACGCTGCGCTCTTCCTGTTCCTCCAGGCCACCTGCGTAGGGCTGTTCGTCGCGCTGGATCTGATCCTGTTCTTCGTCTTCTTCGATCTCTCGCTGGTCGGGATGTACTTCCTGATCGCGGGCTGGGGCCACAGCGGGGCACGCCGGGCAGCGCTGAAGTTCTTCCTCTACACGTTCACGGGCTCGCTGGCGCTGCTGCTGGGGTTCGTCGGGCTGTACCTCGCCTCCATGCCGCACACCTTCGACATCAGTGAGCTGACGGCCCAGAACCCGCTGTCGGGACGGCCTCTCTACGGGGGCCTGGTGCTGCTCGCGCTCGGTTTCGGGCTGGCGGTGAAGACGCCGGTCTTCCCGTTCCACACCTGGCTGCCTCCCGCGCACACCGAGGCTCCTGCGGCGGGCTCGGCGATCCTGGCGGGAGTCATGCTGAAGATGGGCACCTACGGGTTCCTGCGCATCGCGATGCCCGTCATGCCGGGCGCCTGGCGGGACTTCGCGCTGGTCTTCGTCGTGGTGGGCGTGGTGTCGGTGCTGTACGGGGCGCTGGTGGCGATGGCGCAGACGGACTTCAAACGGATGATCGCGTACACCTCCGTCAACCACATGGGCTACATCCTGCTGGCGCTCGGCGCCGTCGCCGCCGTGACGACGGACCAGCACACGGAGGAGGCCAGACACCTGGCCGTGTCAGGCGCCGTGTTCCAGATGGTGAGCCACGGGCTGCTGACCGGCGGGCTGTTCCTGCTGGCGGGAGTGCTGTACGCGCGGGGACGTACGTACGACATGGGCCTGTACTCCGGGCTCGCCGCAAGGACACCCGTGCTCGCGGGGCTGACCGGGATCGCGGCCTTCGCCTCGCTGGGGCTGCCGGGGTTCTCCGGGTTCGTCGCGGAGTTCCAGATCTTCGCCGGGAGCCTCGGCGCGCGGCCCGTGGCGACGGCGCTCGCGCTGCTGGGGATTCTGCTGACGGCCGCGCTGTTCCTGCGGGCCCTGCACCGCGTCTTCCTCGGCCCGCTGCGGCTCCCCCGGGTCCCCGGCGGAGAAGAAGGGCCCGTACTCCCCGGCCATGAACGGCGGTTCGGTGACATCCGGGCGGCCGAGTCGGTGGCCGTCGTACCGCTGCTCGGGCTCGCCGTCGTGCTGGGGATCGCGCCGCGCTTCGTGCTCGATGTCGTCGAACCCGCCTCCCACGCCGTCCTGCACCTCCTCGCCCGGTGAGCGTGAGCAGCGGAATGGTGAACAGCCTCATGGGGAGCGGAGCGGGGGCCGTGCCGGGGAACGGGATGGCGGGCGGTATGGGCGGCGGGTCCGCGATGGAACCGCTCGCGCTGCTGCCCGAGATGCTGCTCGCCGCCTCGGCCGTGTGCGGGCTGCTGCTCGGCTCGTGGCTGCCGCGTACCCGGCAGTGGCCGGTGGCGGCGCTGGGCGGTGCCGCCTGTGTGGCGGGGCTCGTGGCAACGGCGTTCGGGGCCACGGGAACGGCCGCGTTCGAGGGCGCTTTCGCCGTCGACACGGTCACCGCGACGGCGCGCGTGGTCGTGCTCGGCGGCACGGCGCTGGTGCTGGCGATGGGTGCGGAGGACGTGCGGGGGCATCCGCGCGAGGCGGAGTTCTGGGTGCTGGCACAACTGGCGGCCCTGGGCGCCCTGGTGCTCGCGGGCGCCCGCGATCTGCTGCCGCTGTCGGCCGGGTTCCTGCTGGCGAGCGTGCCCGCCTACGCGCTGGCGGGGTTCCGGAAGGACGGCCGGGGCACGGAGGCCGCGCTCAAGTTCTACGTACTGGGAGCGCTGTTCGGGGTGCTGCTGCTGAGCGGTACGGCGCTGCTGGTCGCCGCAGGACACGGCACCTCGTACGCGGCGCTCGGCGAGGGCCTGGGGGACGCGCCGCACGGCCTGGTCGCCGCGGGGAGCCTGGGGGTGCTGCTGGGGCTGCTGTTCAAGGCCGGGGCCGTGCCCGCGCACTTCTGGGTGCCTGACACGGTGCAGGGCAGCTCGTCACCCGTCGCTGCCCTGGTCACCACGGTGCCCAAGGCGGGCGCGCTCGCGGCGCTGTACCGGCTGGTGGCGGGCCCGCTCGACGGTGCTCCCGTGGCCTGGGACGCGCTGCTGGCCGCCGTGGCGTGCGCCTCGATGACGCTGGGGAACCTCGCGGCGTTCTTCCAGCGCGACGTACGGCGGCTGCTGGCGTACTCGACGGTGAGCCAGATCGGCTACCTACTGGTGCCCGTCGCCGTGGCGGCGCGTACCGAACTGGCCCGCCCCGCACTGCTGTTCTACGTTGCGGCCTACGCGCTGACGAACCTCGGCGCCTTCGCCGTGGTGTGCGCCGTGCCGGGTGCGCGGGGCATCGACGACTACCGGGGCCTGGGAAGGTCGCGGCCCCTGCTGGTGGCCGCGCTGGCGGTCTGCCTGCTGGGCCTGGTGGGGACGCCGCCGACGGCGGTCTTCCTCGGCAAGGTCGGCGTGTTCGGCGCCGCCGTCGACGGCGGCTGGACCTGGCTGGCGGCCGTCACCGCCGTCAACACGGTGGCCTCGCTCTTCTACTACCTCCGCTGGCTGGCCCCCGCGGCCTTCGGCAGTGCGGCGGCCGAACGGGCCGCGGGGGCGGACCCGTTGGCGCACGGCCCGTTGACGCACTGCCCGTCGGCACACCGCCCGTTGGCCACCGCCACGGCGTACACGGCAGCCGCCGCTTCCCTGGCGCTCGGCATCGGCAGCGCACCGGTCCTGGACCTGCTGCGTTGACGTGCTCCCGGAACCGAAGCCGGGGGCCGGCGCCCCCGGACCGGGACCGTTGCGAGCCTGGCAGAGCCGGGCCGGACCGGGCCGGAGCCTCAGCCGCCCTTGGGCAGGGTGCGGTCGAGAAGGGGGAGCAGGCGGTCCCAGTGGCGCTGGAGCGCCGAGGGGTCGAATGCCTCGGTGTCGGCCATCGTGAAGCCGTGGATGGTGTCGGGGTAGATCTCGGAGGTGTGGCCGACACCCGCGTCGTCCAGGGCCTGGGTCAGCTCGCCCATGGACTCGGGGGTCATGTCGCCTTCGGCGAGGCCGAGGTGGACCTGTGCGGTGATCTGGGAGAAGAGGCGGTGCGGGCTGTCCGGCGCGTCGCTGACCAGCGGGCTGGGGTGGAACCCTGCGACCGCGGCCACCTGTTCGGGGTGGGCCGCAGCGGTACGCATCGCCAGAGCGGCGCCCATGCAGTAGCCGATCACCCCGACCGGTCCATCGGCGACCTCGGGCCGGGCCGTGAGGAAGCTGAGGTAGGCGTCGGCGTCACGCAGGGCACGTTCGGGGGTGTGCTCCTGGACCAAGGGCATCACCTGGGCGAAGACCGAGGGCCTGACGTCTTCCCCGATGAACTCGGGAAGTTCGACCACCGGTACCGGGCCCCGCCGGTAGTAGAGGTTGGGGAGGAGTACGTAGTACCCGTGCCCGGCCAGTTCGCGGGCCTTCTCCTCCATTTCGGGCCGCACGCCGAAGGCGTCCATGTACAGCAGCACCCCAGGGTGCCGCTCGCCGCTGTCGGGAAAGGCGGCGAAGGCGTCGGCCTGGCCGTCCGCGGTGGGAATCTGCAGAGTAAGAGTCTTGGTGGGCATGATTGATCATCCTTCCCTGGCCTGTCGCCGGCGCACAAGGGTCGAGATCTCCTAGTGATCAATCCGGCGGCGACCACAGTAACGGGGCATACCGGGATGCCTTCCCCAGGGTGCGTCTCCCGGCGTTCCGTTCCCCGGGCTTCCCCTCCCGGATTCCGTTCCTCCGGGTGGCCGCCGGGGCTTTCCGCAAGAGCCCCGGCAGGGCCCGGGGGTCTGGGCGCTCAGAGCGTCACTTCGGCGAGGACGTTCACCCCGTTCACCCAGCCGACGTCGGCGTTGGCGCAGCGCACCGCGCTTCCCGTGCCGCCGCCGCGCGGGTCGGGCAGCGCGAGCCCGATGCGGTGGCGCCCGTGCGCACCCCGGGGAACCTGGAGGGTTCCGCCTACGGTCGCGACAGGCGCCGGGCGGCCCGCCTCGTCCGTCTCGGCTCCCCCGGACGGCTGCCACGTGCGCCAGTCCGCGCCGGTGTCGGCGTCAGCGACCGTACGCCCCGCGCTGTCCAGGAGTACGAGGCGGACGGGGCGCGGGTGCTTGGGCGGGGAGAAGCCCCGGTTGACCACGTCGGCCTCGGCCCGCAGGCGGCGCCGCGCGCCGGGGTGCCTGTCGTGCCGTACGCGCTGGATCTCCAGGCGGTACCCGAGATGGTCACGCAGGTACTCGAACGGGCTGCGGGTGACCGCCGCGCCCCTGCGGTCGCGGAAGTAGCCGTCGGACACGGGCAGTTGGGCCTCGCGCACCTGGCGTTCCGTGAGCGTGCCGCTCTTCCATGCCGGGATCGTGACGGTCGCGTTGTGGACGAGGGAGAGGGTGTCCCAGCGCAGCGTGTGCAGCCGCCGTGCGCAGGCGACGGGTTCGATGACCTCGTCCCAGGCGTACGGGTCCTCGCTCTGGCCCTTGTCCCAGGGCATCTCGCCGTCCATGACGTGCGTGGCCGACACATCGAGGTAGTCCTGCCAGCCGGGGTTGCCGGGAACGTAGTAGTCCCACTTGCCGCCACCGAGCGTGAGGTAGTCGTTGTGGAAACCGATGTGCTCCAGCGGGCCGTTCGCGGTCACACGGCGGCGCAGCTCGGCGTACCGCATCTGGGTCTCCACACCGTCCGGGAGCGCCTCGGTGAGCGCGGTCATGATCGCGGTGACGGCCTCCGGGTAGTTCTGGTGGTCGTAATGGTTGGGCCCCCACTCGCCCCACGCACCGAGGAAACCGGCCTGCCACACGCTGACGACATCGCTGTTGCGCTCCACCAGAGGTGCGAGCCGGCGGATGTGCCCCTGGATGTCCTGGACGGTGTACCGGCGCGCTGGGCGTACACCGTCGTCGTAGGCGAAGCGCAGCACGGCCGTACAGCCCTTGGTACGCAGGCCGTCGAAGATGTGCTGCATGTTGCGCAGGGCGCTGTCCGGGATGCGGGTCGTGGCGTAGTCGTAGAGGTAGAAGTACAGCTGGGTGACCCCGGCTCCGGGCCCGTAGCGCTCGCGCAGCAGATCCAGGGTGCGGGCCGCGTCGGCCGGGTGGTCGGCCTCGTTGGGCCACGGGCTGGTGAGGTCACGGGCGTTGTACGACATCTCGTAACGGAAGCCCCTGTGCGGGTTGTTCAGCCCGTCGGCGCCGCCGTGATCGTCCCTGCCCAGCCCTCTGCGCCGCTCCCCCGCGCCACCACGGCGGGCCCGCGTACCGTCCCCGTCCACCCGCACGCCGCCGCCGGCCCGCTCCTGCGCCTGCGCCCGGCCGAGACCCGCGGCCGTAGCCGTGGCCGGGACCGCCAGCCCGGCGGCCACCACGGCGCGTCTGCTCCATCCGTGCGCACGCGTCACGACGGCTCCCTCCGTGGAACGCTCACCGGCACCGGAAACAGCGCCCCCGGAACTGGTTGGACAGGGCAACTGTAGGGATTGCGGCGCCTGTTGGGGAGGGTGCGCCTTCTGGGGCCCGCGGCACGGCGGTGGCTGGTCGCGCCGCTGCCGGGTCACCCACGCTGCCGCAGGGCGGCGGCGTCCGCGTCCCGGGCGCGCCACAGATGCACGCCGACCCCGGCGGCCAGCACGACGACGCAGGCCGAGAAGACGAGCCCCGCGTCCCGCAGGCCCAGTGCGGTGCTGAGGGCGCCGACTCCGACGACGGGCAGGGAGATGCCCAGATAGGCGACGACGAACAGCGCGGAGATGGTGCCGCCCCTGTGGTCCTCGGGCGCGCGGGCGCTGACCGCCGTCATGGCCGACCGGAACGCGAGGCCCTGCCCGATGCCGGCGGTGACGGCGCCGGTGACCAGGAGGACGAGCGAGCCGATCAGCAGGGAGAGGCCGACCTGCACCATCCCGGCGACCAGCGCGAGACACCCCAGCGGCAGCGAGAGCACGACGCCTGCCTTTTCCATGAGGAGCTGGCCCACGAGCGAGGCGCAGAAGACGGAGAAGGCCACGGCGCCCGAGGCGGCGAGGCTCTTGATGCCGAGGGTCTCCGAGACGAAGCCCGGCGAGACGGCGGTGAAGAGCCCGAAGACGGCGAACCCGGTGAAGCAGGCCAGCCCTGCCGGTACGAAGACGGGCCGCACCTCGCGTGGCACCTCCATGCCGCGGGGCCGCAGGCGTGGGCGCGGCTCCTGGCGCCGCACGGTCTCGGGCAGCGCGAGGGTGAGCACGCAGGCGACGGCGACCAGCGCGAGGTGGGCGAGAAAGGGCATGCGCAGCGGCCAGGGCACGAACTCAGCGAGCAGCCCGGCCAGCAGCGGTCCGCAGCCGAGCCCGCCCATGTTGGCGGCCGTGGCGAAGAAGCCCGCGCGGGAGCCGCCTCCTCTCGGTGCCAGCTCCAGCACGGCGGCCGTGGCAGCGCCGCTGAAGAGCCCGGCGGCGAACCCGGAGAGCAGCCGCCCGGCGAACAGCCACGGCAGACCGCCGGGCAGTCTGCTCTCCAGCAGGAAGCAGACGGCGCTCGCCGCGGAGAGGCCGAGTGCGAACAGCAGCACGGGCCGCCGCCCGAGCACGTCGGAGAAGTCGCCCGCGACCAGCAGTGCGGCGATGACGCCGACGGCGTAGACGGCGAAGACGACGGTCACCATCAGCTCGGAGAAGCCGAGTTGCTGGCGGTAGAGGCCGTAGAGCGGGGTGGGCAGGGTCGTGCCCGCCATGCCGACGGCGAAGACGAAGGCGGCCGAGCGGTACCAGAAGGCGCTGCCCGGACGGGTGTTCTGGGAATTCACGGCCGCCGACCCTAAACGATCTCTTGTGCGCTCTCTAGGTCCTGGCCCAGGTGTAGCGGACAGCGCCCGCGATGCGGCCGTGCTCGGCGAGCGCGCCGTCCGGCACGAAGACGACCTCGGCCTCGGTGGAGAGCGCGGCCTCCACGGTCTCGTCCACGATGTCGTCGCGCACCTCCCCCGAGTCGTCGTCCGCCGCGTCGTCGGGTACGGGCGTGAGGTGACCGCTCGTCAGCCGGGCCGTCTGCCGGTAGGGCTCCTCCACGACGAGCAGCGCGAGCCGTCCTTCCTGTGCGGCGTTCCACACCTCGTCGAGACCGGCCACGAACTCCTTGCGTCCGCGCGCGTTCCCCAGCCGTTCGACGGCGCCCTCGGCCCGTGCCCGGACGAGCTTCTCGCGGGCCGGCGCGATGGCTTCGTAGACGACGGAGGCGGATGCGTCGGTCAGCCCGCCCTTGGGTACGTAGGCGAGCGCCTTGCGTGCGGCGTGGGTGCCCACGTCCTCCAGCGCGCTGATGCCCTGCGGGAGCCCGGCGACGAGCAGCGGGCGCGGCTCGTTCTCCAGCACCTTGAACAGGTCGGCGTCGACGGCGCGCAGGTGCTGGAGCGCCGCCTCGTCGCGGTAGCCGCTGGGGTAGTCGCCGGTGCGCGGGATGCGCTGGCGTTCGGGAAGTTCCTTGTCCTGCTCGATGGGGAAGCCCTCGCGCCGCTCCTCGACGAGCTGTTCGCCCGAGCCGCTCCACAGCCGTGCCCGCTCCTCGGAGAAGGTCAGTACCCAGTACGGTCTGCTCTGCGCCTTGGCGGCGACGAGGTTGCGGGTGAGGAACGTGTCGCTGATGGTGATCCGCTCGCCGCTGGCCGGGCGCGGCAGGTACCAGAGCTGGTGCTCGCCGGGAGCAGCGAAGACGACGAGGGTGTCGAGCGCGTACACAAGATCCGTTTCCGCCTCCGCCTGCTCCAGCTGCCCGACGACGTCCTGGCGCACCCTCTCGGGCACACCGCTGTCCTCGGAGAGGCGCCGGCTCGCTTCGGCGATCACGTTCCGCAGCCGCACCGGGTCCTGGTCGCGGTCCGGGCGCGTGCGGTGGGTGGGCACGACAAGGGTGACCGCGGGGTAGGAGCGCGGCTCCCGCAGTTCGGCGAGCACGGTGTTGGTCAGATCGTTGGTGCGCATCCGTACCTCGTTCCTGAAGGGGACGGGTGCCGGCTCCTGGAGGAGACGGTTCCTGAAGGAGACGGTGACCGCACCCCCCAGCATCCCGCTCCCTGGCGGCCTCCGCACGTCGGATGACGGCCGAACACACGGAGAGCTGGGCGAACCGGCCACGGCCGTGAGCGGGGCCCGAAGCACGAATGATCAACTCATGGGGCGTGAGTGTAGGTTGAGGCGCACGGCCATGAGGCCGCCGGGGTGTGGTCAATCGTGCGGGCGTTGCCTTGGACGGGCGGTCCGTATGCCGACGGGTGAGGGAGATACGGGCATGTGGGGTGCGGGCACGCTGCTCGGCGGGCGTTACGCGTTGCTGGAAAGGATCGGCAGCGGTGCCATGGGCGAGGTCTGGCGTGCTGAGGACCAGGTGCTCGAACGCCGGGTCGCCCTCAAGATGCTGCTCCCCTCACGGCTCGACGACGACGAGTTCCTGCTGCGCTTCCGCCGTGAGGCCAAGGTCCTCGCGGCGGTGGATCACCCGGGCGTCGTCGGTATCCATGACTACGGTCAGCACGAGTTCGGGCGCGGCGAGAACGGCGGCCCCGGGACGGACGCGGCGTACATCGTGATGGAGCTGGTCGAAGGGCAGTCGCTGTACGAGCTGCGCAGGGAACACGGGCCGGTGCCGCCGCCCCGGGCCCTCGATCTTGTCGCCCAGGCGTGCGACGCGCTGTACGCCGTCCACCAGTGCGGGGTCATGCACCGCGACGTCAAACCGTCCAACCTGATGCTCCGCCGCGACGGCCGGGTGGCGGTGACCGATTTCGGCATCGCCGGTATCAGGGCCGGCACGAACCTCACCCAGAGCAACCAGTCGCTCGGCACCCCGGTCTACATGGCCCCCGAGCAGGCCCAGGGCCCCCCGTCCGTCACGCCGGAGTCCGACCTCTATTCCCTCGGCGTGGTCTGCTACGAACTGCTCACAGGCGCACCGCCCTTCACCGGCGCCTCAGCGGTCGAAGTCGCCCTCCAGCACATCCAGGCCCCGGTACCCGACCTTCCCGCCGATATCCCGGGCCCGATACGCGCCTTCGTGGCCCAGGCGCTCGCGAAGGACCCCGGGGACCGTTACGACAACGCGGCCGTGATGGCAGCCGCGGCACGGCGTGCGGCGGCGGGCGAACTGCCGGGCTTCCAGGGCGGTCCTGGGCCGGGCACCGCTTCGCTGCCGGAACCCGCACCCGGAGCAGCGATGGCGGCCACCGGCATCGGCACCGGCACCGGCACCGGCCACAGGGCCACGAAGCGCGGGGCTTCACCCAAGGCGGGCACGGGAGGCGACGAGACCGGGTCGGAGCCGGACGCCGCGCGCCGCAAACGGCGTCGCACGGTGGCCGCGGTCGCGGTCGCAGTCGTCCTCGTGCTCGTGGGTACGGGCGTGCTTCTCGTGTCGAAGCCCTGGGAGTCCGCCGAGAAGCCCCCGCCGTCCGTACCCGTGGCCAAGGACGGCAAGGACGGGCAGGACGGAAAGGACGGGCGGGAGAGCAAGGACGGTACGGACGGCAAGGACGGGAAAGAGGGCAAGGACGGCAAGGACGGCAAGGACGGGAACAGCGCCGGGGACCCGGTTCAGGGCGGGCCGGGCGAGGGCTGGAAGAAGCGCGGCATCATCCAGAGCCAGAACCTCACGTCCCGGGAACGGTTCGTGATGCTGGACATCAACGGTGACAGCAAGGCCGAGCTCGTCGGTATCGACAAGGACCAGAAGTTCGCGTTCTGGTGGAACGACGGAGCCTCGGACAAACAGAGCTGGATCCGCGGCCTGGGCAAGAACTCCTACGTCCCCGACCCCGGCACGGCCGGTGACGCTCTGCACTTCGCGGACCTTGACGGGGACGGCATGCCTGACTGCGTGACGGTCAACCGCGCCGGCCGGATGACCGTCCGCACCGCGAACATGGAGAAACCGTCCGGTGAGCGCATGTGCATGACCCCTTACGACGGCGCCGGGGCGCCCGGCCCCGGGGGAAACCCCCTGCCCGTGGAACCGTCCACGCGGGTCGAGTTCGCCGATGTCACAGGGGACGGGCACAGCGATCTCCTCCTGATGGACCGGAGCAGCAAGACAACCGTCTACTACAACCGGGGCTTCAAGAACGGCCGGAAGTCCCTGGACTGGTCCTCACCCACGGAGATCCCCAGCCCGGCACACGGCAGCGACATCCGGTTCGCCGACCTCAACGGGGACAAGCGCGCGGAACCGGTTCTCATCACGAAGGGGGGCGGCGTGCGCGCCTGGATCAACAAGGGCGCCACAGCGTCGGGCGTCAAGCTCGTCGACATCGGGGAGATCGCAGCCGACTCGGGCATCCCCCCGAAGGCGATCCACCTGGCCGACGTCGACGGGGACCACAAAGCCGACTTCCTCCACACCACCTCGACCGGCGTCGTCCACGCCTGGACCAGCAGCCGGAAACTGGAGTGACTCGCGGCGCGTCCAGCCCCGCCCTCACGGAAGAAGAGCGCCGGCCGTTCGGCGTCCGTTGCCGATCCGAGCGAGGCGGTGTACGCATACGGTCTCAAGGGCGGAGAACCGCCTTGACGACCCCGCCCGTGCGGTGGTCGAACTCCCCGTAGAGCGAAGACGCCTGGTCAAGCGTCCCGTGATGGGTCACAACACGCTGCGGCTCGGCGCGGCCCGCGAGGATCATGTCGCGCAGCAACGCGGTGTAGCGCCGGTCGTGTGTGCGGCCGAAGCCCACGCTGATGCCCTTGTCGAACAGCGTCGCCCACGGCACCCGCAGCGATCCGTCGCCGTGCCCGTTCCGTGCGGGGTCCTCGTCCCTGGCGGCGAAGACCCCGGCGACGCCGATGCCACCGGTGGGGTTGACCAGCCTCGCAAGGTCGTGGATGACCTGCCGGGGATCCTCGTGCCCAGGGTGGCGTCTGCTGTCGGCCTGGAAGCCGACGGCGTCGATGCCGCGCTGGACGCCGTCCATGCTCTCCTCGCCAGGCGGCAGCCCGCGCTCCTTGCGGTGTGCCCTGATGAGATCACCGGGGTCGCCCTCCGTGAAGTCGACCGGTACGGCTCCATACCCCTCGGCGACGGCGAGCCGCTCGGCCACACGGTCCACGACATACACCTCGGCCGCACCCCTGAGCAGCGCCGAGTGCGCGGCGAGCAGCCCGACGGTGCCGGCGCCGAAGACGGCGACGCTGTCGCCCGGGCGCACCCCGGCCAGTTCCGTGGCATGCCAGCCGGTCACGAACGCGTCGGCAAGCAGCACGAAGGCGTCCTCGTACGCGTCACCCGGCTCGCCGGGCAGCGGCACACAGTTGGCGTCGGCGAACGGCACCCGCAGCAGTTCGGCCTGCGCGCCCCGGTACGGGCCCATGCCCGCGTACCCGTACGCGGCGCCGAAGGCGCCGGGACGTACGCGTGTACAGGCCGCGGTCAGCCGGCGTGCGCAGTTGCCGCACACACCGCAGTACAGGTGCGTGGGCAGCACGACCCTGTCCCCCACGGAAACCGCGGTCACCGCGTCTCCCGCGCGCTCGACGACCCCGACGGGCTCGTGCCCGAGCACCAGGCCGGGTTCCGCGCCGATACGGCCGTCGTACATGTGCAGGTCCGTGCCGCAGACGGCCGAGGAGGTGACGCGTACGACGACGTCGGTGGGCCGCTCCAGCTCGGGGTCGGGCACTTCGCGTACGGACACCGCGCGCGTGCCCTCGAAAACCACGGCTCTCATCCTCGGCTCCCCTCGATGGGTGCGTGGGACTCATGGTCCGCCGGGTCAGCGACACCCGCACGCGCGGCCCGGGCAGGCCCGAGCCTCACGGGATGCCGCGCGGGGCCGCCGGACGTAGCCTGGCAGAACGGTGTGCGACGGCCCGCGCGTGCCCTCCCGGGCCCGGGGAAGGAGCGACTTGTGAAGTCCGATACCCACCCCACCTACCGCCAGGTGGTCTTCAGGGACCAGTCGGCCGGATACGCGTTCCTCACCCGGTCGACGGCCACCAGCGACGAGACGATCGAGTGGGACGACGGGCAGACGTACCCCGTCATCGACGTGGAGATCTCCTCCGAGAGCCACCCCTTCTACACGGGCAAGGCCCGCGTCGTGGACTCGGAGGGGCAGATCGCCAAGTTCCGCCGGCGCTACGAGAGCCCGACGCCCGACCGCCTCCTCCACGCCGCCCCCGACAGCGAGCCCACCCCCGAAGACCTCGTTCTCGCCTCGGGCCGCGATGTGACCGAGGCCAACCTCGAATGGGCCCGTCGGCGGATCGCAGAGGAAGGCGGCAGGGCCGCGCTGGAACGCGAACTGCCGTAGACACCACGCGAGGCCAAGGACCGTGAAGACCGACGTCACCTTCCCCAGCAACGGCCTGACCCTGGCCGGACACCTGTACGTCCCCGACGGCCATCTCACAGGCGAACGCCTTCCCGCGCTCGTGATCGGGCACCCCACGACGGGAGTGAAGGAGCAGACCCCCGCCCTCACTCCAAGGTTGCTCCCGATACGGCCGGGGGGAGTCCTAGAGGGGGGCGAAGCCC
>NZ_JANCPR020000092.1 GCF_028657195.3 Streptomyces iconiensis | reverse complement strand
GGCCAACGGGGAAAGGGGCGAAGCCCCATTAGGAACAGAACCCCCCACGGCGGAGCCATCCACATCGACAGAGGAACCAACACTGTCGGAGGCAAAGGCGGAGGCACCCGCAGAGGCAAAGGCGGAGGCACCCGCAAGGGCGGAGGCGGAGGACACATCAACACGAGCCCCATCCGCATGAACCGCAACATGCGGAACATCCCCCACCGGCACATACGCGGCCGAGAACACCCCATAAGGCGCCCCCCGAGAAGGCGGCGCCGTCACATGGAACCCCGGGTAACTGCCGAGCGCCAGCTCAACCGCCGGCGCCGAGACGGCGCGACCGACAACCGAGGCATCCGGATCCCGCACGACAAGCCGCAGCAGCGCACTGCCCTCCTCCTGGACGGCCGCGTCGGCCCTGTCCGTACGGGCAAGACTCCACCGCACCTCGCGCGGCCGGACCCCCGCGAGCGCGGCCTCCATCTGCCCCCGCACAAGCGCGGCCTTGGCGTCCACGTCAAGGCCGGTCAGCACGAAGGTGACCTCGTTCCGGAACCCCCCGAGCCGAGTGAGCCCGACCTTGAGCGTGTCGGGCGGCGGCTCACCCCGCACACCGGAGACGGCCACCCGGTCGTCACCCGCCGGGGCAAGCCGCACGGAATCCAGGCGCGCTGTCACATCGGGACCGAGGTAACGCGGCCCCGAGGTCTCATAGAGCAGTTGAGCCGTAACGGTGCCGACGGTGACCGCGCCACCCGTACCCGGGTGCTTGGTGATGACGGACGACCCGTCGGGACGGATCTCGGCGAGCGGGAACCCGGGGTGCCGCACATCAATACCGTCACGCCGGAAGAAGGAGTAGTTCCCGCCCGTGGCCTGCGTACCGCACTCCAGCACGTGTCCGGCGACAACGGCCCCGGCGAGCCGGTCCCAGTCGTCCTCGGCCCAGCCGAACCACGCAGCCGCGGCCCCGCTGACGAGCGCGGCATCGGTGACGCGCCCTGTGACGACGACATCCGCGCCGGCTCGCAGACAGGAGGTGATCCCGGCGCCACCGAGATACGCGTTGGCGGTGAGCACGCCCTCGCCCCAGTCACCCGGCGAGTCCGCGCAGCCACCCGGCGAGCCCCCGCCCGAGAGCAGGTCGTCGCCCTCGACATGCGCGACCCGCGCGGGCACACCCACCCGCTCGCTCAACTCGCGTACGGCGTCCGCGAGTCCGGCCGGGTTGAGGCCGCCCGCGTTGGTGACGAGCGTGACGCCGCGGTCACGCGCGAGCCCGAGGCCGTCCTCAAGCTGCTGCAGGAACGTCTTGGCGTAACCACGCGAGGGGTCCTTGAGCCGGTCACGGCCGAGGATGAGCATCGTCAGTTCGGCGAGGTAGTCACCGGTGAGCACATCGAGGGGGCCTCCGGTCAGCATCTCGGAGAGCGCGTCGAAGCGGTCACCGTAGAACCCGGACGCATTGCCGATCCGCAGGATGTCGCCCGTCATACGGCCCCCGCCGCCGCGGCCGGCCCCGCGCCGGGAGCGTCCCCCGCCCCGGGAGGCCCCGGGTCGGGACGCCCCGAACCCGTACCGGCACGCCCCGAGGCCGCACGCCCCACCCCCGGCGGCCCGGCGAACGACTGCGCGATACCCAACCACCGCTCCGCATCGGCACCTTCGGCCCGCACGGCCGCATCGCTACGGTGCACGCGCTGCGTCACCAGGCGGCAGAAGTCGAGCGCTTCACCCGTAACGCGTTGCGCGGCTTCCTCAGGCCCGTGTGCCCACACCGACCCGTCGGGGGCCGTGAGTTCGACCCGGAAGGGCGCACCGGGCGGCTCCAGCCCGTGCACGGCGTACGCGTAGTCCCGGGCCCGTACGCCGATACGAACGACCTGGCGCAGCCGCGCGGTCGGCACCCGTGTGACGCCGAGTGCGTCGGCGACATCCTCGCCGTGCGCCCACATCTCCATGATCCGCGCGGTGGCCATACCGGCCGCGCTCATCGGCATGCCGTACCAGGGCAGGCGCGCACCACCGGGCTGCGCGCTGAGCGCGGCCAACAGATCGGCGCGACCGGTGCGCCAGCTCTCCAGTAGTGCGGCGGGCGCCAATTGGGCGCCCTCTTCCGCCCCTTCGTCGATGAAGTCCATGGAACCGGACTCCATGTAGCGCTCCGTTTCCCGCCGGAACGCCTCCGCTTCGGTGGCCGCCAGTAGTGCGCGCTGGTCCGTCCAGGCCAGGTGAGCGATCTGGTGCGCGACGGTCCAACCGGGGGCGGGCGTGGGCGCGGCCCACCGCGCGGGCTCCAGGTCCGCCACCAGGCGGTCCAACTCGTCGCCCTCGTCCCGCATTTCGTCGAACACGGCACCGGGTCCCGCCATGCCGCCCTCCCCTCATCGGCCTTCGTGCCACGAGGGTGGCAGTCGGCACAGAAACAAGCAAGCGTGCTTGCATTGGTTTTTCGACCTCTCCCCGGCCTCCGTCCCGAGGGCACGGCCGCCCTGAATGCGGAGTCGCCCTGAATGCGGGGCCGCCCCGGATGTCACCGCACTATGGCTCCCCCTCCGCTTGCCGCGCCCTCCGGGTGCGCGCCCGAAGGGATGGGTAGTTCCGTACGCACCGACGGCGGGGCACCACGCCCGCACCCGCCAACGGCGGGGACGCGCACGCACAGCACAACGGGGAGGCAGGGCACACACAAGCGGTGCCCCTGGATGACGGGAGCGCGGCCGTGAACAGCCAGGCGGACCGGACAGGCAGGACGGACCAAGCGAGTCGGGCGACTCGAAGGACCGTGACGAGCAGGACGGGCGGGACGGGCGGACCGAGCAGGCCGGACGGGCCAAGCCGGGCGGACGGAACGGACGGAACGGGCAGGACGCCGAGCCACACGCGTCGGCCCGAGAAGAACCCCGTGCGCTGGCACCGCACCATGCCGCTGCACCGGCTCGACGTACCGGCGCCCCACGTCCTCCCGTTCGCCATCGGCTCGTTCGACTCCATAGGGCCGCTCTCCCGCGCCTCCTTCCCGCACCGGCACACGTTCTACGAGATCGCCTACGTCACACACGGCAGCGGAGCGCACGTCATCGACCTGTACCGCTGGCCGCTGCGCCCGCCTCACTTGTGCTTCATCACGCCGGGGCAGGTGCACCACTGGCAGGAAGTAGTGGGCCTCCAGGGGTGCGTGGTGCTGTTCGACGAGGCGTTCCTGCTCGCGCACCCCGGCGACCACGAGCTGCTGCGCAGGCTGGGCGAGCGCCCCTCGCTGCCGCTGGCGGACACGGCGGCGGCGCGGGTGGACGAGCTGCTGGCCGGTATGCGCGGCGAGTACGCGGAACAGCAGCGCGGCGCCGCCTCGGTGCTCCAGGCGTATCTGCACATCCTGCTCGTGCACGCCGACAGGCTCCCGCCCGACGACCACGGGCCGCTGCGGGACGCTGCGTTACGGGAGGCGGACGAGTCGGCCGCTCCCGGCCGTGCGGCGGCCGTCTCAGGAGAGTTCGTACGGCTGCTGTCGCGCCCGGGTGCGGCGGCCGAGCTGTCCGTACGGGACTGGGCCGCCGAACTCGGCGTCTCGGTGGGCTACTTGAACACCGCCGTACGCTCGTGCACCGGCCGCACACCGGGACAGCTCATCCGGCACGCGCAGGTGCTGGAGGCCAAAAGGCTACTGGCGGGCACGGCGTTCACGGTGGGCCGGGTGGCACGCGAGGTGGGCTTCGCCGATCCGGCGTACTTCTGCCGCTTCTTCCGCCGCGAAACGGGCGCCAGCCCGGGCGAGTTCCGCAGGGGCGCCGACGGCGCCACAGGGTCCCGTCCCGAGCCGGGCGCCGTGGCCGAGCCGGATGCAGCGGCCGGGCCGGGCGCAGGGTGCGCGCCGGACGCGGGGCCCGCACCGGGCCCGGGACACGGGCCGCCGGGGCAAGGGCCCACCGAGCGCTCCGGTGGCGGCGGCCACGGAAATCACCACGCTCGGCGCAGTGTGTCCATCGACCGGCCACTGCCACGCCCGTAACTTCGATCCCGGTCGGGCCCTCACCGGACCGGACGCGTCCGTCCCCGCACTTCCCCCACCTCTGGAGAGCGAGGAACTGACAGTGGACGACGAGACACGTACACCCGACGCCGCATCCGGCGCACCCAAGCCGGGCCCGCGCGGCGTCAGCCGTAAGGCCGTACTCAGAGCGGCGATGGTCGCGGGCCCCGCGGCTGTCCTCATGGGCGGGACGGCGGCCGGCGCTGCCCCGGCGCTGGCCCGTGAAGCGCGGGCGGGAAAGGACGGCGAACAGCGCCTGGAGCCCACCCCCACCTGCGACGACGGGGACGACCCGACGCCGCCGCAGACGGAGGGCCCCTACTTCAAACCGAACTCACCCCGGCGGGACTCGATCGTGCCGCCCGGAGCCCCGGGTACGCGGCTGAAGGTCAGCGGCTTCGTGTTCGGCATCACGTGCAGGCCACTGGCGAACGTGCTGCTCGACTGGTGGCAGGCCGACGCCTACGGGCAGTACGACAACACCGGTTACCGCTTCCGTGGCCACCAGTTCACGGGCGCCGACGGCAGCTTCACGCTCACGACGCTGCGCCCCGGCCTGTACCCGGGACGCACTCGCCACCTGCACGTCAAGGTGCAGGCGCCCAACCAGCGCATCCTCACCTCGCAGCTCTACTTCCCGGGTGAGCCCCGCAACCAGACCGACCCGATCTTCGACTCCCGGCTGCTGATGAACGTCCAGCAGGACGGCTCGGGACTCGTCGCCGCCTTCGACTTCGTGCTGAACGTGAGCTAGCGCCGCCCGGCGGTCGCCGGACCGCACACGGGCCTGCGCACGGGCACGCCGCCCCGGTGGGATTGCTCCTCCCACCGGGGCGGCGCACGCCCGTACGTGCCCGTACTGCTCGTGCCCGTACGCGCTCGTACGTGCTCGTGCCCGTACCTGCTCGTGCCCGTACGGGAGCAACGGCGTACCACTAGGGCGGCGTATTACGGACCGCCTACTGGGACGTCGTACGGACCGCATGACTACAGGCGTTCAGCCAGCACCTCGGCCAGGTGCCTGCCGCGGGGGCCGCCCATCTGTTCCATCTGTGTGCGGCACGAATAGCCGTCCGCGATGACCTCGGTACCAGGCTCGGCCGCGCGGAGAGCGGGCATCAACTGGTCCTCGGCGCAGGCGGCGGACACGTCATAGTGGCCCTTTTCGAAACCGAAGTTGCCCGCCAGCCCGCAGCACCCCGCGCTCAGTTCGCCGGTCATCCCCGCGCGTGCGCGCAGCCTGCGGTCGGCGGCGTCGCCCAGTACGGCGTGCTGGTGGCAGTGGTTCTGCCCGGCGACAGGGCGGTCGACGCGGGGCGGCTCCCAGTCGGGTGCGTACTCCTCCAGCACCTCGGCGAAGGTGCGCACCGACCGCGCGAGCCGCGCCGCTCGCGGGTCGTCGCCCAGCAGTTCGGGCACGTCGGTCTTCAGCGCAGCCGCGCACGGCGGCTCCAGGACCGCGACAGGCAGCCCCGCGTCCAGCGCCGGCTCGATCCGGTCGAGGGTGCGGCGCATGACCGTACGGGCCCTGTGGAGCTGCCCCGTGGAGACGTAGGTGAGCCCGCAGCACACCTGCCGTGGCGGGACCGCGATGCGGAATCCGGCGTCCTGGAAGACCCGTACGGCGGCCGAACCCGCCTCGGGCGACAGGTAGTTGGTGAAGGTGTCGGGCCACAGCACGATCCGCCGCCCCTTCCCCGCGTCCTGACCCGGTCGACCGGGCCGGCCCGGCCGTGCCTGCCGTCCGAGCCGTGCCGGCCGGCCTCGCTGTGCGCGCCACCAGCGGGTGAAGGGCGTACGGGGCAGCTCGGGGATGTCCCGTTCGGGCGCCAGCCCTCCGAGGCGCTTGCCGAGCGCGACGAGCGGGGCGACGCGTGCGCCCGCGTTGAGCAGCGGCACCGTGTGCGAGGCGGCGGCCAGCCGCAGCCAGAGTGGGAGCCACCCCATCGAGTAGTGCGCCATGGGGCGGCGCCTGCCCGGTGTCTCTCCGTCGGCCGAGCCCTCGTAGTAGTGATGCATGAACTCGGCCTTGTAGGTGGCCATGTCCACCCCTACAGGGCAGTCGCTCCTGCATCCCTTGCACGAGAGGCACAGGTCCAGCGCGTCGTGGACCTCCTCGGACTGCCAGCCGTCCGTGACGATCTCCCCCGCGAGCATCTCGTGCAGCAGCCGCGCCCGCCCGCGGGTCGAGTGCTTCTCCTCGCCGGTCGCGCGGTAGGAGGGGCACATGACGCCCGCTCCCGGCGCTGTGTCGGCGACACGGCACTTGGCCACGCCGACGCAGCGGCGTACGGCGGCCGAGAAGTCCCCTCCGTCGTGCGGATAACCGAACTCCACGTCCACGGGCGTGCGCGGCAGCGGGGCGAAGCGGAGGTTGGCGTCCAGCGGAGCGGGGCGCACCAGCATGCCCGGGTTCAGGCCGCCGGCCGGGTCCCACAGGTCCTTGAACCTGCCGAAGAGGCCCACCATCTCCTCCCCGTACATCTTCGGCAGCAGCTCGGCGCGCGCCTGCCCGTCACCGTGCTCGCCCGAAAGGGAGCCGCCGTGTGCGACGACGACATCGGCGAGCGCGTACGAGAAGTCCCGGAACCGCGCGATGCCCGCCTCGCCCATCAGGTCGAAGTCGATCCGTACGTGGATGCAGCCGTCACCGAAGTGCCCGTACGGCAGTCCGCGCAGGCCGTACTCGCCCAGTAGCTTCCTGAAGTCCCGCAAGTAGGCGCCCAGTCGGGCCGGCGGCACCGCGCAGTCCTCCCACCCCGGCCACGCCTCCGTGTCGGCCCCCGCTCCTGTCCCGGCTCCGGCCCCGGCTCCGTTGCCGGTCACGGAAGCGCTGCCGGGCAGCCGCGTCGCCGTCCCCGAGGCGTCCTCGCGTACGCGCCACAGGGCCCGCTGGCCGCCAGGGTCCGTGACGAGCGCGTCGTCGGTCGTGCCGTCACGCGCCGCCGCGCACAGCTGCTCGGCGCGGGCCCTGGCGTCGCGCTCGTCCTCGCCTCCGACCTCCACGAACAGCCAGGCGCCGCCCCGGGGCAGCGAGGCGCGGGCCGTGTCGCTCACCAGATCGTTGGCCATGCCCTCGACGGTCAGCGGACGGTACGGCAGCAGTCCGGCCGCCGCCTCGGCCGCCGAACTCTCGTCCGGGTAACCGAGCACCGCCAGCACCCGCGCGCCCGGTACGGGTACCAGCTTGACCGTCGCCCGCGTCAGCACCCCGAGCGTGCCCTCGCTCCCCGTGAAGGCGCGCGCCCAGTCCTCGCCCTTCTCCGGCAGCAGCTCGTCCAGTGCGTAGCCGGAGATACGGCGCGGCAGCTCGGGGAAACCCGTACGCAGCCGGGCCAGTTCGCCCTGAACGAGTGACGTGGCGCCCGACCTGAGCCGGTCGGGAACGCCCTCGCCGCCACGGGTGAGAACGGCACGCTCACCGGCGTACGTGAGGACATCGAGACCGGCGACGTTGTCCGCCGTGGTGCCCCAGGCCACCGAGTGCGACCCGCACGAGTTGTTGCCGATCATTCCGCCGAGCGTGCACCTGCTGTGCGTGGACGGGTCAGGTCCGAACGTCAGCCCGTAGGCACCCGCCGCCTGCCGCAGATCGTCCAGGATCACGCCCGGCTGGACAACGGCTGTCCGCGCCTCCGGGTCGATCTCCTCGATCCGCCGCATGTGCCGCGCGAAGTCCAGCACGACGCCGACACCCGTCGCCTGCCCCGCGATCGAGGTCCCCGCACCCCGCGAAACGACCGGCACCCCGTGCTCCCTGCACACGGCGAGGGCCGCCTCCACCTCGGCAGCGTCCCTGGGCGCCACCACTCCCAGCGGGACCCGCCGGTAGTTGGACGCGTCCATCGTGACGAGCGCCCTGTCCTGCACCCCGAACTCCACCTCGCCGCCACGCACCGCGCCCCGCAGTGCCCGTTCAAGATCCCGTGCGTCAGCCATACCCCCAGCGTGCACGCTGCCGGTCCCCGCTCGCTGCCCCTTGTCCACGTGGGCGGGTGCGTTCCCCCACGAGGGCGCGCATCAGGGGCCGCGAGCCGCCGGTACGTTCCCCCTCAGCCCTCCGGCACGGTCGAGCGCGTCTCAATCCCTCCGGGCCCCGGCCTAGTTGAGCCACCCGATGTCGCACACCTCAACGGCGCCCTCGTGCACGGCGTACCGCATCCAGCAGAAGTGGCCGAACGCCTCGTGCACCTCCGCTCCGACGATCTCCCGTACGTCGGGAAAACTGCGCGGGCTGCGCTGAACGCGTTCGAGCAGGTCCAGCACCTCCGTACGGGCATCGTCGTCGGGCAACGCGTCCAGCACCTGGACCGCGAGGTCGTCCATCACTACGTCGTGCATACGGCACCCCCGTGCTCGTGGAACTTCTCCGACGACGGTACGGCTATCGGGCGGGATCGGGCACAACCTCGCACCCGCTGTGGGCAACACGACACGGCGCTGTCGAGAAGTCCGCACATCCGCCCCCTGGACACACCGGTGTCAACTCCCTTACGGCAGCCCGTCGATGGCAGGAGCGCGGCGGGGGGGGCACGGCCGGAGCGCGGCCCGGACGGCCTGCGCCAAGGGACCGGCTCGCTCAACACACCCCCGCGCACGGGCGGCCCAGGCGTGCCGTGCCCCGCGGTGAACTGCGATCGTGGCCCCGCCCCACATCAGCGCCCCACATCAGCACCACACGAGAGGCCCGCTCTCATGACCGGAACCGCCGGCCCCCTCCGCATCGGCACCCGCTCCAGCCCGATGGCGCTGGCGCAGACCGCACACGTCTGCGAACTGCTGCGCCGGCAGGAACCAGGGCTGGCGCTCGAAACGGTGCCCGTCACCACCGAAGCCGACCGCTGGCACGGTGACCTCTCCGAACTCGGCGGAAAAGGCGGGTTCGTCAAGGAGATCGACGTCCAACTCCAGCGCGGCGAGATCGACATGGCCATCCACTGCCTCAAGGACATCCCCGGGGATGTTCCGCTCCCCGAGGGCCTGCTCTTCGCCGCCGTACTGCCGCGCGCCGACGTCCGCGACGTCCTGGTCGTTCCGGAGGGCTCCCCCGTCACCGCCCCCTCTCAGCTGCCCCCGGGAGCGACCGTCGCCAGCTCCTCCGTACGCCGCAGGGCACAACTGCTCGCGCTCAGGCCCGACCTGCACGTCGCCCGTATCAGGGGCGCGATCGGCACGCGCCTGGACCGGCTGGACGGGAAGCCGGACGCGAAGCGGAAGGGGAAGGGAAGCGCCGGCGTGGCGGACGCGCTGATCGTCGCGCGCGCCGGTCTGGAACGCCTGGAGCGTACGGACCGTATCCGCTACGAGTTCCCCGTCACCGAGATGGTGCCCCCCGTCGGCGCGGGAGTCCTCGCCCTGGAGTGCCGCCAGGACGACACGCGCGTGACCCGCGTGCTGGAACGCCTCAACGACGCCAAGACGCAGCGCGAGGCCACGGCCGAACGCGCCATGCTGCGCGCCCTGCGCGGCCACTGCAACAGCCCCATCGCAGGTCACTGCGGCACGGGACCGGATGGCCAACTCACCCTGCGCGGCATGGTCTTCACCCACGACGGCTCCCACTTCGCCGAGGCGCACCACGAGGCCGCACACGGCGAAGACCCCGCCACGCTCGGCTCCCGCGTCGCCACCGCGCTCCTGCACAGGGGCGCACGCGCCCTCATCGACGCGATCCCCCACTGACTCCCACTGCCCCCTGAACCCTTCGCCCTCGCCCCGTACGGCCGACGAGCCGGCGAGCCGTCCCCTCAGACCTGCACATCCCCCTGAGCGGCGAACCCCTCCACCAGCCGTGGCGGGGCCGCCTGCTGCCAGGAGTCGACGAGGATGTCCCGCAGCTCGGCCATGTCCTCCAGCGCGGCGAGCCGTGCCCGCACCCAGTTCGAACCGGCCTCGTGCGGCGGAACCCAGAACTTCCCGGGCTCGGCCGCGATCAGCTCACCGCGCTCCAGCCGGGGGCAGCGGACGGCGAAGGACGCCTGATCGTCGGGCATGGTCACGAACATCTTTCCGGCGACGCGGAACGTGGGCATCGCCCACGCCTCCACCTCCTTCGTCTCCGGCAGGGACAGAGCGATACGGCGCACGTCCTCGGGTCCGGGACGCTGCCCGGGCGCGGTGCCAGTCATGGCCGCAATCCTAGGCCGGGCCCGCCGAAACGCTTCCGGCCAGCCGTACGCGAAGGCACAGGACGAGGGGCCACAGGCGAGCGCCCGATCTCGCCCCCTGGACCCTCGACCCCGTTTCCAGCCAGGACGCACTACGCTTCGTCCGTGGCTGATCTCCAGATTCCCGCTGACATCAAGCCCGCCGACGGACGATTCGGCTCGGGCCCCAGCAAGGTACGTACGGAGGCGCTCAGCGCCCTGGCTGCCACCGGTAGCTCTCTGCTCGGTACCTCACACCGCCAGGCTCCCGTCAAGAACCTGGTCGGAAAGGTGCGCGACGGAGTGCGGAGCCTCTTCGGGCTCCCCGAGGGCTACGAGGTGGTACTCGGAAACGGCGGATCCACGGCCTTCTGGGACGTGGCGACGCACGGACTCATCGACTCCCGCTCGCAGCACCTCGCGTTCGGCGAGTTCTCCTCCAAGTTCGCGAAGGCCGCCCAACAGGCCCCGTGGCTCGGCAAGCCCAGCATCATCCAGAGCGACCCGGGCACCCACCCGACGGCACTCGCCGAGGACGGCGTCGACGCCTACGCGCTGACCCACAACGAGACCTCGACCGGCGTCGCCATGCCGCTGAGCCGCGTCCCCGGTGCCGCCGACGACGCGCTGGTGCTCGTCGACGCGACCTCGGGCGCCGGTGGCCTGCCCGTGGACATCACCGAGACCGACGTCTACTACTTCGCCCCGCAGAAGTCCTTCGCCGCCGACGGCGGGCTGTGGATCGCGGTCTTCTCACCCGCCGCCGTCCAGCGCGCCGAGCGCATCGCCGCCTCGGAGCGCCACATCCCCGCGTTCTTCGATCTCCAGACGGCGATCGACAACTCCCGCAAGAACCAGACGTACAACACCCCCGCCCTGTCCACGCTCTTCCTGCTCAACGACCAGCTGGAGTGGATCAACGGGCAGGGCGGTCTCGACTGGGCCGTCAAGCGCACCGCCGACTCCTCCTCGCGGCTCTACGGCTGGGCGGAGAAGTCGGCACACGCCACCCCGTTCGTGACGGACCCGGCCCAGCGCTCGCAGGTCGTCGGCACGATCGACTTCGCCGACGGCATCGACGCCGCCGCCGTGGCGAAGGTGCTGCGCGCCAACGGCATCGTCGACACCGAGCCCTACCGCAAGCTCGGCCGCAACCAGTTGCGCGTCGCGATGTTCCCCGCCGTGGAACCCGCCGATGTCGAGGCCCTCACGGCCTGCGTCGATTACGTGATCGAACGCCTCTGACCGTAGCGTTGGCGGCCGGCGCCGGGCCGGGTGGGCCTCCACCCGGCCCGGCGCTTTTCACTCCCTCCGTCCTGTCTGTCTCCCCCCTCCCCGGACACCCCCCTCGGACGTTCGAGCGAGAGGGCGCATCCCGGCGAGGCACCACGGGTACCCGGCCTGCATGACCACTCCCAGCACCGGCTTCCAGCTCTTCGCCCACGACCGCAGAGTCCACCTGACGACGTTCGCGCGCGAGGGCACGCCCGTCGCGCACCCCTCGGCCATCGCCGTCGAGGGCGACCACGCCTACGTCTGCACGCCCGCGAAAGGACGGCAGAACGAGCACCTCGACCGCTATCCCGAGGTCGAGATCCGCACCCGCATCGGCACCCCGATGAAGGCCCGCGCCCGCCGGCTGCACGGCAGCGAATCCCGCCATGCCGCCCTGCGACTGGCCCGCAGGCACCCCCTCTCCCAGGGCCTCGTCGCACCGCTCGGCTACCGGCTGATGCTGGATCGGCCGGTCCACTACGAACTGCGACTGGTGGGCGAGTGAACCGGACCGGCACCCTACGGGCGCTCACCTGCTGAGGTTCTGGAACTTCCGTATCGCCAGCGGCAGGAAGACCGCCGTGAGGGCCAGGGGCCAGACGACGGCCATCATCGCCGAGTGCTCCTCGATCCAGCTGCCGCCCGAGGGCAGCGGGTTCCCGTACAGGTCACGGATGGCGTTGGCGGTGGACGAGACCGGATTCCACATGGCGATGGCGCCGAGCCAGTCCGGCATGGCGGAGGGCGGGGTGAAGACGCTGGAGACCATGCCGAAGGGAAAGGCGAGGGCGAAGAGATTGCCCGCGGCTTCCTGGTTCGGCGTCGCCAGACCTATCAGCACCCCGATCCAGATCAGCGCGAACCGCAGCAGAAGCAGCAGCCCGAAGGCGTAGAGCGTCGCGAGAACGCTGCCGTCCGAGCGCCAGCCGACAACGAGCGCGATGGCAGCGAGTACGACCAGATCGAGCGCGGCATGCAGCACGTCGGAGACGCCGCGCCCCGTGACGACGGCCGAGGGGGCCATCGGCATCGAGCGGAACCGGTCGGTGACTCCGCGTTCCTTGTCGACGACGACGGACATGGCGGTGTTCATGAAGCCGAAGGCCATGGTCATCGCGAACATGCCGGGCAGCGCGAAGTCCTTGTAGTCGACACCCGCACCGACGTCCATGGCGCTGCCGAAGACATAGACGAAGAGCAGCACGGACACGATCGGGAAGCCGAGCTGCCAGGCGATCAGCGAGGGCTGCTTGACCAGGTGGGTCAGATCCCGTCTGACAATGGTCCAGCAGTCGGCCAGCGCCCAGTACAGCCTGCGTTCACGGCCGCCGTCGGCCTCCGCCACCTCATCGGAAGTCAGCACACTGCTCATACGGCAACCTCTTCCTGTGCGTCGGACTGCTCGCTCGCGGCACGTTCCGCACGGCCGCCCGTCAGTTTCAGGAACACCTCGTCCAGCGTCGGACGGCGCAGCCCGATGTCCTCGACGGCCACACCTGTTTCCTGGAGGACACGCGCCACCTCGGCGAGCGCGGCGACCCGGTCGTGGACGGGCGCGTGCACCCGCAGCTCCTCGCTGTCGGTCTCCGGCTCCACTCCCCCGGACGCCACCCTCGCCACGGCGCTCACGGCCGCCGGGATGTCACCGGCCTCGGCGACGACGACCTCGACACGGTCGCCGCCGATCGCCCGCTTGAGCCCGGCCGGGGTGTCGTCGGTGACCGTACGGCCCTGGTCGATCACGGCGATCCGGTCGGACAGCTTGTCGGCCTCGTCCAGATAGTGCGTGGTCAGCAGCACCGTCGTGCCGCCACGCGCGAGCGAACGCACCGCCTCCCACACCTCGTTCCTGCCGCGCGGGTCGAGCCCGGTGGTGGGCTCGTCCAGGAAGAGCACCTCGGGCGCGAGGATCATGCTGGACGCGAGGTCGAGCCGGCGCCGCATGCCACCGCTGAAGTCCTTCGGCTGCTTGTCGGCCGCCTCGGCCAGGCTGAACTGTTCGAGCAGTTCGCCGGCTCTGCGCCGGGCACGGGCAGCGCCGAGATGAAAGAGGCGGCCGAACATCTCCAGGTTCTGCCGCGCGGTGATGATCTCGTCGACGGCGGCGTTCTGACCGGTGAGCCCGATCCTGCGGCGCACCTGGCGCGGGTCCCGGCTCACGTCGTACCCCCCGACGGTGGCGTGTCCGCCGTCGAGCCTGATGAGGGTGGACAAAATGCGCACGGCGGTGGTCTTGCCCGCGCCGTTGGGCCCCAACAGCCCATGAACGGAGCCGCGTTGCACCGCGAGATCCAGCCCGTCGAGTGCCCGTTTGTCCCCGTACGTCTTCCTGAGCCCCTCGGCGAGCACCGAGAAGTCGTTCGCTACCACGTGCCCCTCCCCTGTCGTGTTCCGCGCCCCAAAAATGAGTACGCTGTACTCAGACAAGAAAAGCGTACACGCTACGCAGATCCACGCCACCGGTTATTTAGGATGGCGATCACCATGACCACGGAGCCCAACGAAGACGGCGGCATCGCCCGACTGACCCGCAGCCTCGACCTGATGTGGGGCAGAACCGAACGGGACCGACCCCCACGCGGCCCCAAGCCGGCGCTCACCCTCGACAGGATCGTCAAGGTCGCCATCCGCCTCGCCAACCGCGACGGCCTCGCCGCCCTCTCCATGCGTTCACTCGCCACAGAACTCGGCGTCGGCACGATGTCCCTCTACCGGTACGTCCCCGGCAAGGGCGAACTGATCGACCTGATGGTGGACCACGCCTTCGGCCCCGCCAGCGCACTCCCCCAGAACACCGACCGCACCGACTGGCGCCACATGCTGGAGCAGATCGCCGAGGGCTCCTGGACGCTCTACACCACCAACCCGTGGCTCATCCAGGTCAACCGCGCCCGCCCCATCCTCGGCCCCAACTCCATGGACAGCTTCGAACAAGCCCTCACAGCCCTGAGCGGCCTCGGCCTCACCGGCCAGGAAAAGGTCAGCATCCTCGTAGCCATCGACAACCTGGTCCTGGGCGCCGCACGCGGCTACGTCCTGTACCAACAGGCCGCCCAGCAGTCCGGGTTCAGCGACGAGGCATTCTGGCGCACCCAAGAGCCCTACATGGTGCGGGCACTGGAAGACGGCGTGTACCCCCACATCGCCGCACTCCCCGAGGACTCCTTCTCCCGCGAAGCAGCCGACACCATGCGCTTCGGCCTCTCCGCCCTCCTGGACGGCTTCGCCACCCTCATAACCACCCGCCAAACCCCCTAACGGCCGGAACCCCCACCTCTGCCCCACTTTTACCAAGAGGGCCCCGAACTCGCCCCGCCCCAGCCTTTATTCCAGGGCTGGTCCCGATACGGGCGGGGGGAGTCCTAGAGGGG
>NZ_JANCPR020000091.1 GCF_028657195.3 Streptomyces iconiensis | reverse complement strand
TCCCCGGGGGGGGGGGTGGCCGTTGGACTGGTCGGTCCGCGGGTGGGCCACGGGGTTGGTTCCCTTCGTTCGCCGGTGATGGTCGTGATGCTAGAGGAGTGACTCGCTGGCCAGGCGGGCGAGTTCGGAGGCGCCAGGGACGCCTCGGCGTTGGTAGATCGCCAGAGTGGGGCGGATGCTGCTGATCGCCTTGCGGGTGCGGTCGGAGGTCATGCCCTCCATGAGGTCGAGGGCGGTTCGCCACGCGGCGATGGCTTCGTCGGCGCGTGCCTGGGACGCGAGGCTGTCGCCGAGGTCGGCGTGGGTGAGGGCGTGCACGCGTTTGTACTTTGCCGGGTCCCAGCGTGTGAGCGCTGCGCGGTGCTGGATCTCGGTGCCCGGGTGGTCGGCGAGGTCCGTGAGAGTACGGGCCGTGTGGCTGGCCACGGTGCCGGCGGCGGGTCCGGAGACGAGGGAGTAGCTGGGCTGGGATCGGTCGTCGCGCAGTAACGCGTCTTCTGCGGCCAGCAGTGCGCGAGCGGCGGCGGATTTCTCATCCACGGCTGCATACGCGCGAGCGTGGGTGATGTGCAGGAGGGCTTCGGTCTGCCCGTCTACGTGGCCGAGCCCGATAGCCAGAGCACCTTCGACGAGGTCGACGCAGTGATGGGGCTGTTTGAGGCTGAGGGCCTGATGGGCGAGCGCGCGCATCATCCAGGCGGCGTGTGCGTGCGGGTCCGCTTCGCAGGCGAGCTGGTATCCGACCTGGTAATAGCGCTGGGCTGCGCCCTCCTGGCCCAGGTCGTGGTGCTTCCCGCCTGCCAGGTAGGCCAGTTCGGCCACTGCGCCGAATGCCTGGCGCCGAGCGTGGTCGGTGCGGAAGCGGGCTCGGAGTATCGGTGCGGCGGTGTCCGCGAGGTAGGCGGTAACGGTGGTGAGGCCGTGGCCTCCGCCGAGGCGTTCGTCGGCGGAACTGAAAGCGGCGGTGATGTGCCGGACCACCTCCACGTCCTCCGCGCCCACCAGCGTGTCCCCCGAGCGGGCCTGGAGCAGGCGGGAAGTGGCTTCGTGGTCGTAGCTCAGGGGCATGGCGACTCCGGCCGTGGTGAACGCGGCGATTGCCAGATACCGATGACGCTCGACATCCGCGCGGCCCAGGTCCGCGGCGGTTGCCACGGGGTCGTCACCGGAAGGCGGCGCGGCCTCGTCCTCGTAGCCGAGTTCGCGCGGGGTGACCGTGCGGCCGGTGAGCCGCGAGAGGGCTCCTGCCAGGTAGCTCGGCATACGCCCCGTAGGACGTCTGGTGCCGCTGATCCAGTGTGAGACGGCGGACTTGTTGGTCTGCAGCAGTTCGCCGTTCTCCGCCGCCACCTGCCGCACGGCGCGGGCCAGGGCGTCATACGTGCATCGCGCCTCGGCGACCAAGTCGCGCAGGCGGGCATTGGGCTGATGTCTGGATGCCACAGGGCTCTCCCCGAAGGCGGACCGTAAACCGCGTATACCACCTTGCGTGCTCAACACCGTACCGACTGTGAGCAGTTGTGGGTTCACTGAATGCAGGCCGTTCGGGATGCGGAAGACACCCGCTGCCTGAACCCGAGCGTCTCTCCCACCCGTACGAAAGACGGAGGAAACCCATGACCACCCTCGACACCACGACCATCTCGGTCGAACTTCCCGAGGCGTTCGACCTGCGCTGGAACCGGCTGCCCGGCGTCAGCGTGGACGGGCGCTGCCTCAGTGTTGACCCGACCGAGTACTTCTTCCGATTCGAGTCCCACAGCTGGCTGCTTGCCGACTGGGAGCAGGTCAAGTCCGAGCTGCTGCCCGCGCAGGAGAGCACGGAGCAGGCGGTGGAGCAGATGGCGCTGGAGTTCGTGAAGGCCCATGCCGCACCGACCACGGATGCGGCACGGGTCCTGGCGACCGCGTACGAGGTGTACGCCTACCTGTTCCGCGCGGAACACCTGCCCAGCCTCGGCCTGCCTCAGATCACCGGCGAACACCTGCGGATGCTGCGGCAGGCGGCGACGCTGATGGCCCTCAACAAAGTCGAGCTGGACGGTCACATCTCGAACGTCGGCCCGTGCTGGTTCTTCCCCGCCGCCACTTCCGTCGTGTTCGACCTGGACGACGAGATGGGTGGCCTGCTGGACGAGGTCTACCACGGTGGCTGGTTCAACGAGTACCGCCGCATCGAGTCCATCAAGGCCCACGCCGCTCTCGGCGGACGCCTGGTGCACGGCTGCCAATCCGTGCCCGACCAGACCGGCGGGGTCGTCGCCCCGTACGGCGCCTCCCTCTCCACCTTCCGGGAGGAACTCTCCGCGCTGAAGGCCGACTGGATCGCGCAGGTCTACGCCCACCGTCGGCCGAAGCCGAGCGCGGCAGCCTGACACGCGCCCTCGAACCGCTGTGGGGGGGGGGGGGGGGCGCCGCCCTCGCCCCCGCGGCCCCCCCCCCCCCACAGCACCACCCCTGACCTCAGGAGCACCACCGATGGATCAGCAGCACGCCGCGGCCGAACTCCTCTCCGACCTGTGCACGCTTGCCAGCCGCCCGACCCCGCAACGCGAGGAGGTGCGGATCTGGTCAATGTCGGGCGTCGAGCGCCTGACCTTCCCGGACGGCACCACCTGCATCTTCAAGTACGCCCGACAGCCTTTCGACGGCGAGGACCAGGCGCTTCGCATGGCTCACACACGTGGCGTGCCGGTTCCCCGGCTGCACACCTCCGCAGTGCGAGAGGGCTGGCTGGGCATGTTCATGGACGACCTCGGAGCCCCCACGCGTGAGGCCGACGACCTCGACGGCGCTGCGGCTGCCGTCGTCATGCACGCCGTCCGTCCTGCCGCCGTTCTTCCACTCATGGACACGTCACGTCTCGCCGAACTGCCCACACGGGCGCGCGATCACCTCGGCGAGCTGCGAAAGGGAGAACGCTGGCTCGATGCCGATGACGTCGAGCGATTCCTGGACCGCCTCGCCCAGGCCGCCCAGGACCGGGCACAGGGGGCTGCGCTCGCGCCGTTCGGCTGGGTGCACTCCGAGTTCCACCCGACCAGCGTCCATATCAGCGCCAATGGCTGGCGCCTGCTGGACTTCGCCCGGGCGTTCACCGGCCCGGGCCTTCTCGACCTGGCCTCCTGGTACGGAACAGTCGAGGCCCCCGATCCGCAGCGGCTCCTCGTGCTCATCGAGTCGTACGTCGCTGCGGGCGGCACCCCGGACGCCTTGGCTGACCGGGGTGGTCTCAGAGCTGAGCGGTGGGCGCTGGGCTGGCACCGGGTGTGGGCCGTCGAATGGTTCATGGAACAGGCGGTCCGCTGGATCAACGACCCAGCGACCGACCCCGCCTACCTCTCCGTCGTACGCCGTCATCTCGCCGACGCCGTCGAGCTGCTGGAGGTCTAGCGGTGTCTTTCACCCACGCCTCGCCGTGGCACACCCACGCCTCCCAGCGACTCGCGGAGGGGCCGGCCAGGGCGCTGCTTCCACCCCCTCGGATGGAGTGGACCGCACACCCTGGCCATGGGCCTGGCTCTGAAATTCTCGGCCCCGGCAATTCCGGCCGTCGCGTCGTGGAGCTGGGCTGCGGACCGGGCCACAACATCGCTCACCTCGCCGCGCACCAGCGCGTCCACGCCACCGGCGTGGATCTCGTCGGTCTCCAGGTACGCCGCGCCCGCAGCCACTACAGCCACATCGGCAGCCTCACCTTCGCGGCCGGTCACGCCCTGCACTACCTCCAGGCGGCCGAGCGGCCCTTCGACGTCATCTACTCGATCTTCGGCGCCGTCGGAATCGTTCCGCCACGCCTGCTCCTCCCGGCGATCACCGACCACCTCGTTCCCGGCGGGCTGCTCGCTTTCGCCGTGCCGCATCCTCGCCGGAACGGTCGGCGTGCGGTCACGCACGACGGCCCCTCGCGCGACTCCGTGCTCCTGCCCAACCAGACCCGACTGTCCATCGCGCGGTGGGAGTTCGACGCCAGCCGGTGGGCCCAGCACCTGCGTCACGCGGGCCTCACCATGACTGGGGCCTTGGACCTCTCCCACCCCGCACAGGACGGCAACCCCACGACGCTCCTCATCACAGCACGCAGGCTCTGACGCCACGCTCTCTCGGAGGTCCTCATGCGCAAGCCCTACCTGCTCCTGGACATCGACGGCGTGCTCATCCCCTTCCCGTCAGCCGACGGCACGATCCCGCCTTCGCACACCCGCCACAGCGTCACCCCGGCAGGTCGGTCTGCACCGGTCGACGTATGGCTCGACCCAGCTCACGGCCGCATGCTCAACGCGCTGGTCGCCGAGGAGATCGTGGACATCCACTGGTGCACCAGTTGGCGCGCCGATGCCTCCGTTCTGATTGGCGCGCTGCTCGGTCTTCCGTGCTTCCCCCACCTGGAACTGCCCCACCCCGACATCACCACCAGCCACCCCAACGGCTACCTGTGGAAGCGCGACTACGTCGCGGAGTGGCTCGGGGCAGCGCCCGCCATCTGGATCGATGACGACTTCACCGACCTGGACCACGACTGGGCCGGGCGACGAGAACAGCACGGCGTCCCGACACTCCTCGTCCAGCCCGGCCCATACCGGGGGCTGGAGGCCGATCACCTGGCCGCTGTACGCGAATGGATCGCCTTTCTCACCCTGGCGGCGTGAAGCTCGCTACCGGCCGCGTCGGCGATGCCGCTCCTCCTGGACAGCCTGTGACGAGGCGACGTTGGAGATGGTCGCCGAGGTCGTGCTGGCGCGGGCCGTTCCGGGCGAGGTGCTGCGTACGGCTGCCGCTGCCTGCCGCTTGTTGGGCTGTGCGGTGACCCGCCAGATCAGTACCTGGGCCGGAGACTTGGCCGTTTCGAGCTCGCGTTCCGCGCTGAGTTTCGTCAGTAGGCGGCGTGGGTTGTGGTCCGCCGTTTCGGCCTTGGCGATGGTGGTGGTCAGGGCGGGCCATGTGGCGTCGTTCAGGACGCGGTCGGCGTCGCTCGGCAGGACTTGGCGGACGACGTCGGCATACCGCCCCATGGTCGTGGGAGACGACAGGCCCTGGCCCGCTGACAGAGAGTTCCGAAACAGGATGTGAGGACCCACAGGTCCGGCCCTGGACGGCACCGAAGTGACAGGCTTGGAGAGAGTGACCGAGAGCCGGAAGAGAGACCGGACGAGAAGAAGGAGAGCGCTTTGTCGAAGCCACCGCTGCCCGAAGCCGCCGTCACGATGCTGCGCAGCCCCCACCCCGCGGTGATCACCACCCTCCGCCCGGACGGCCAGCCCGTCTCCACGGCCACCTGGTACCTGTGGGAGGACGGCAGGGTCCTGGTGAACATGGACCAGGGGCGCAAGCGGCTGGAGCACGTCCGCAACGATCCCCGGGTAACGCTCACCGTGCTGGACGAGCACAACTGGTACACCCACGTCAGCCTCGTCGGACACGTCACCGAGCTGCGGGACGACGAGGGCCTGACCGACATCGACAAGCTGGCCCACCACTACACAGGAGAGCAGTACCCCCAGCGGGACCGCGGCCGGGTGAGCGCCTGGATCGAGATCGACCGCTGGCACGGATGGGGTTCGCTCAAGGACAGCAGCCAGGCCGGTTGAGGAGACGCCTCCTGTGGCGGGCGCGGCGGACTACCGATCGCCGTGGCCCGCCGGCCTGGGCGACCGCCGCGAACGTCCTTGAGCGGCGGACGCGTCAAACGGCGGGCACCGCGTGTGCGGGGTATCCCGGTGCCGCAGGTCCGCACGGCACGGTCCGCTGCTGTGTCCGCAGTCGGCCGCGACGCTGTCCGGCTTCTTACGGGGCCCGCCCGGCTCGGGCTTCGGGACCGCGGACCTTCTCAGCGGGACCACCTGTACCGGCTGACCAAGCTCGTACCGCCGGTGTACGGCGCGAGCTGTGACCATCTCCCGCCCGGCGTCCAGCGGGGCTCGCCCGTCGGCGATGGCGGCTGCGCGGCGGGATCAGCCGTCGCTGGTGTGCTGGTCGGCGAACTCGCCGTGCAACAGGCCGGTGGACTGGCCTACTTCGATGAGATAGCCGTCCGGGTCGCGCAGGTAGCAGCGCAGCTCGGCCTTCCGGTCGATGGGAGGGGTCACGAACGTCGCGCCTTTGGCGCTCCACTCCTCGTAACAGGCGTGGATGTCGGCGACGCGGAGGTTGAGGAAGCTGGTGGCCGTGTTCGGGTCGGCCGGAGGCTGGAGGGTGATGCCGGGCTTGTCCGGGGTGGGGCCGCCACCCGGGTTCATGATCACCCAACCGTTGGCGAGCTTGACCATGCAGGGATTCTCCTCCAGCACGGTCTCCCCGCCCAGAACTTCGGTGTAGAAGGCACGGGCCCTGGGCACGTCGGCCACGGTGATGAAGTGGGTGAGCAGCAGTCCCTCGTCCGGGACCGGCAGGTCTTCAAGGCGCATGTCGGCATCTCTCTGAGGAGCAGGTGCAGAGGTACGCGTCCCCGTACCGTGGCCACGGCACGTACGAGGGCACCATGGCCGTGACACGGAGACAACGAGCGACCAGTCTGCTGCGCCCCGCGCCCGTACCGGTCACGACACGGCGCACCACCCGCAGATGCCACCGCCGCGGACGGGCGCCTGATGCTCCAACAACCGAGCGGCCGACCACAGCGGTTGAGGGCGCACAGTCGGCGCGTCGTAAGAACGCCCGGCCAAATTCTCGTGAGAGCCGGCTGCCGGGCTGCCGTAGCAGTGGTCCCCTCAGGTAGGTGTTCATCACCGGGGCCCGGCGGCGGCGCGTGTGCGGCATTTCTGCCACCAGGGGGCAAGCGGGTCAGGGATGCCGGATCTCGTAGGTGGTGACGACGGCGGCGTGGTCCGAGGGCCAGGTGTTGTAGCGGTAGCGGGGGTGGGCCTCCCATGCGGGGTGTTCCTCGGCCGGCGCGGGGTTGCCGGTCACGAGGGTGTGGGAGTCCAGTGCGCGGAGGCGGCTTCCTTTGTGGAAGACGAAGTCGATGCGGTCGAGGGGTTCGGCACGTTGCAGTTCTTGTCGCCACAGAGTGACCGGTGACCAGGTCAGGCCCGGGTCGGCTGTGGGTTCGGGGTGAACGGCGCGGTAGGAGTCGATGTATGCGGCGTCTTCGAGCAGTTGGGTGGCCGGCCAGTTGAAGGGGGGCGTGGAGACTTCGCTGGTCCAGTCGAGGTGGGAGGGGCTGTTGAAGTCCCCCAGGATGAGCACCGGTTGTTCGTCCGCGCGGTCGGTGAAGGGGGTGAGCGGGAAGAGGATGTGGTCCTTCATCTCCTCGGCCCGGTCGGAGGCGCACTCCTGTTCCTGGACGGCGGGTGTGAAGAGGCGTGTGCCGTACGGGGCGTTGTCGGGGCCGTAGGACGTGTGGTCGAGGTGGACGGTGCACACCTGCAGGGTCAGTGCGCCGATCGTGACGGCGGTGCGCAGGTAGTGCTCGCCGAATCCGCTGACGTCGTGGTCGATCGGGTACCGCGAGAGGAGGCCGACGTCCTTGTCATCGACCGGATCGTCGTTCAGTCGGGGGTACTCGTGGTAGTACCAGCCCAACCGCTCAGCGAGCCTTCGCACGGTCCCGGGCTCCTGATAGCGGTGGACCTCCTGGAGGGCGACCAGATCGATGTCCTCTTCCAGCAGAGCGCGGATGACCTTGTCGTCGCCGTTGAGGACACACGTGGCGTCGTACCACATGTTCCAGGTGGCCACCCGCAGCCGGTCGGCCACCGGGTCGGTGTCGGCCCGCAGGGGGACGGTGACGGCGACGGTGGCCACCGGACCGTCGCGGTCACCGGCGTCCTGGGCAGCTACCACGATGTGTCCGTGCCGGCCCGTGACTCCGCCCGGCGCGACGCCTGTCACTTCGCCGGCTGGCGAGACGGACAACCAGTCGTCCCCGCTGTACTTGGTGAAGAAGATCGGTCGGCCGAAGGACTCCAGCAGCCCTGCCAGCGGAACGCAGACCGGCTGCCCAACGGCCGTGTTCACCGTGGTGAAGGAACCGACCACGAAGTACGGGTCAGATGTCAGGCAGAAGCGGAGGGGGTCGGTCAGGTCGGTGACGCACTCGCGTACCGCGTCGGCCCGCGCCTGGCCGGGCTGGACGGTCCCTTGCAGCCTGAGGACGTAGTGGCCGGGTGAGATGGCGTCGTCCTGGCTGGGGTCGGTGGACAGGCCGCAGAACCACACCACCCCGGCCGTTCCCGGCGCGTAGTCGAAGGCGACGCACTCTGCGTCCACGCCGTCGCCCCGGTAGAGGGCGACGCGATTGTTGTTGCCCTCTACTTCCACCTCGTAATAGACCGGAATATCCGCCCCGGGCCGCAGCGGCTCGCTCGTGTACAGACTGATCCTGTTCGGCATCATCGACTCCCGTCACTCAACGGCCGGGCAGCAGCCGTTGGCTTTCCGCCCGTCGTTGAGCTTCCTCTTCGGCCGGGTCTCTTTCCGGTTCGGCCGGGTCTCTTTCCGGACGCTGATCTTGTCGTCGGAATCTCAAGCTTGTTCTCGGTGTTCATCGCGCCCCTGTCGCTGAGGGGCATGGAGACGTTGAGACACCGCGGCGTCTCCCCTGTCTTGTTCCTGGTCGACGGCTTCGGCGTATGAGGGGCGTTGTTGTTGCGGAGCACCACCGTGGTCGTCGGCGGCAGACCCGGACCCGGGGCGATCTCCCCGGTTTTCAACCGCGGGAGGGGGAAGTTGCAGGCCCTCCCCCACGACGCCCACCTCCGCCACTCCGCCACTCCTCACCCCGGGTCCGACGTCGGTGAACTGGGCATGCCCCGCCACCTGCGGCCCGGTGTGAGCAGGCGGGAAACTTCCGCCAATCGAAGGACGGCCTGTGACGCCAGGAAAGGCCAGAGGGGGAAGCGGAGTTCATGGGCACGCACGCGAGCACGCGGAAAGGCGCGGACAGGCCCGCCCGTGGCTGCCGTCGTCACAGGCTCAGTAGCAGGTCACGGACCGCGGCGGGCTGGGACAGGAACGGATGGTGGCCGGTGTCGAGTTCGACGGCGCTGCCGGCCCGGCGGGCGAACTCGCGCTGCAGCCGCGGCGGGGTGCCCCGGTCCTGGGCGCAGACCAGGTACGTCGAGGGCACCTGCTGCCATGCGGCTGCCCCGACCGGCTGCCCGGTCACCCGCACGCTCTGCCGGGCGAGCCGGTCCGCCGCCTGCGCCTGGACCTCGGGTTCGCAGTCCTGCAGGAAGGTGTCCGCGAGCAGCTCGGGGCGTACCCCGAAGGTGCCGGCTTCGGGGTCGACGTCGAGGAACGGGGCGGGGCCGCTGTCCCCGAAATCCGACAGGCTCTGCCCGACCTCGGGCAGGTAGCTGGAGACCAGCAGCAGGTGGCGTACGGAACCGACGTCAGCGGCGGCTTCCGCGGTGACGATGCCGCCGTAGCTGTGGGCGACCACAACGGTCGGCTCGTCGCTGTCCAGCAGCACCTTCCGCACCGCAGCGACATCCTCGGGCAGCCCCGGACCGTCGGCTCCCCCGGGCGGGCCCGCCTCGCCGCAGCTCGGCAGCGCCGGTGCCACGCTCGGCACTCCTCGCTCCTGCAGCAGTTCGGCGGTGCGGTGCCACCACCACGACCCGTCCCGCACGCACGCCCCATGCACGAATACGACCCTCATCGCTGTCTCCACGTCTGCCTTGACTGTCTCGCCGTCCGGGCTGCCTTGGCTGCCTTTCGATCAACGGTAGACGTACTCGCTGTTACGGGAAAAAATGTTCGGCATGGGCAGACGACCGCAACCACACATCAGGGAGAGGCTGCTCGATGCCTGCGCCGATTACGCCCTCGCTCACGGCCTCCCCGACCGGCTTGAGCCGCTGGCCACCGCCACAGGCGCCTCGGCCCGCATGCTGATCTACCACTTCGGCACCCGCGACGCCCTGCTGCGGGCCGTGCTCGGGCACGCGCGCCAACGCCAGCTCGACACATTCGGCGACCTCCTGCGGGCGCGGCCCGACGAGCACTACACGGTCACCCTGGAGCGCGCCTGGGCCTCCATCACAGGGCCGGACGGACGGCCGTACCTGCGGATGTTCGGTCAGCTGCGCGAGAGCGCGGAGCAGAAGTTGTGGCCCGACTTCCGGCGTACCGCGACGACCGACTGGCTCGGGCCGCTGGAGGACGGCCTGCGCAGCATCGGCCGGCCGGAGCTGGCGACCCTCGTTCTCGCCGTCATCCGTGGTCTCGTCATGGACCTCGACGCCACCGGCGACACCATCCGCACCGACCGGGCCTTTCGCGACTTCCTCGGCGCGGTCGAGCACCTGGCCGGCGGCCACCGCTCAACTGACTACTGCCCCCAGGAGCGCACCAGCAGCGGCACGACCGGCACCGACACGGCGTCGGGCAGACCCGGGTGACCGAACGGAGTCTGTGACCTCAGGCGAGCGGTAGGCGACGCAGTACTACGTCGCCTGGCGGTCCGGCCCGCCAACCGCAGCCCCTCGTAGGGCAGTTGGGCAGTTGAGCAGTGGCGGACTGACGGACTGGCGAGCCGGCGGGTCGGCTCAAGTCCGGCGGGTGGCGTGGGTCTGCTCGCGCAGGATGTCGCCGTGGCCGGCATGGCGGCCGAATTCCTGGATCATGAGCAGGTAGATCCACCGCAGGCTGACGGTGCCGAAGACAGGGTGCTGCCGGGTGGCGTCGAGGTCGATGTCCGCGGCGATCGCTCGTGCCCGGTCCCCGGCGCGCTCGAATTCGGCGATCACGTCCGCCACCGTCTCGTCGTCACTGACCACGAAGCTGTCCTCGCCCACCATCGCACCGTCGCATTCGGAGTCCGGCAGCCCTGCCAGGACGCGCTGGAACCAGTTCCGTTCGGCGAACGCGGCATGTTTGACCAGCCCGATCGGAGTCGTCATGGACGGAACGAGGCGGCGGCGGGCCTCTGATTCGGACAGGCCGCGCACCGTGTCGATCAGCTCGGTCCGCATGTGGTCGAGCATGTACTGGAGCAGCTGGCGCTCGGGGCCGCAGGTGGTGCCGGTCGGGTTGCGCATGGCGTGTGTCCTTTCGCAGACAGCGTTGGAGTGCACGGTTCCGTTCGATTGGCCCGTCGAGGTTTCCGGCCGGACGCCGCGTCGAGGCGGCGGCGTCACCCCGCTTCGGTGTGGCGGGCGGTGACGCCGGAACCAGCGAGCCCGACCGGTGGGCGGCGATGATTTCGCCTGCTTGCGGGCAAGGAGGGCCGAGTTGATCGGCCTTGCGGGCAAGAGGGCCGAGTTGATCGGTTCGGTGCCGAACACGAATCGGTGGCCGAGAGGGGTTCCTGGCGGAGAGGAGTGTCATCGACGGCCAGCAACCGGACCGGCGAGACGAGGGACCGGCTTCTTCTCGGACTTTACGTCCGACCTGCCGCAGAGGCCCCGTTGGGCCCGATCCTACCTCGGCCGGTCGGCACGAGCCCTGTCCGGTAGCGCCCGGTCTTCCGCCCACGGTCGACAACGACACCGAGCAATGCCCAGAAGCGGCGCAGCACGCCTGCTCCCCGTTCGGGGTCCCGGAGCATCCAGGAGTGGGTGAGGCCGTCCAGTTCCGGCAGCTGAGTCCCGAGCCGTTCGGCGGCCATGTCGCGGGCCTGCGCGGGCTGCGCCATGGGGGGCACCGGTCGGGGCCAGTGTCAGCCTCGGGACGGCCCCGGGGCGGCGGCGGGGCGGGCCGGGGGTCGGCGGCTGCGGAAGGCACCGATGCGCCCGCGCCATCGCGTCCGCGCAACGACGCCTGAGGGCTCACCCGCCGCCCGTGCGGGCGGCGGGTGAGCCCTCAGTCCGCGCTCAGCGGGGGTCGGTCTGGCCGGGCAGCAGCCAGTCGGTGGTCCTGGCCTTGTAGATCCAGCTTGCGTTGTCCGGAGCGAAGTACCGCGCCTTCGGCCACTCCAGGTTCACACGGTCACTGCCGTAGACGTTCGGCTTCTGTACGCCCTGTGAGCTGGTCCATATGCCGCGCCCGCTGCTGTGCCGGGAGTAGGACTTCACCCAGCGCTCGAAGTGATCGACGACTTGCGGACGTGAGCCGGACACGTCGATACGGAAGGCCCGTTTCGTGCCCGTCGCCCAGAGCACGGCGGGCTCATGTCCATCCAGCGTGAGGTCGTGGCCGTTGTTGAACGCGCGGTCCCATACGCGGAGTTCCGGCACTTCCTCCAACTGAACGCTTTCGCGCCAGCCGGTGACCCGGTACCCCTGGAGCGTGACGTACCCGTACATCCACAGGGTGCCAGTGATCTTTCCCGGGTCGCCCGGGTTGTCCTGGTGGTACTGCCAGGCCGCCCCGTGCGCCTGCCGGAACTGGCGTGGTTCGCCCACGGGCGTGAAGACGCCGCCGCTGTTCCGGGGCGCTGTGAAGAGCTGGTAGCAGCCACCTCGTCTGCCGCCCCCGCCAGGGAGGCCGGGCGTACGGGTGCCGACCACGACGACGGCATTCGCCGAGGGCAGGTACTCGATGCTGTGCGGGTACATGCTGAGACCGTCGAACCAGGCCAGCCGCTCGCCGTCGGACTGCCGGTGGATGGCCACCCGTCCGTTCTCCGTGTCCCCGCCGACGATCATGTAGGCGACTCCGCCGCTTTCATCGCCGTTGATCCACGGCAGCCATCGGTACTTCAGCTCAAGTGGCTGCCAGCCACCGGTCTTCAGTGGCTCTCGCTGACGGATCAACCGGTCGTCGCGCTCCACCTTCCCGGTGTTCACCCACTCGATCTGGCACTTGTCGGGGTTCGCGTCGAGCAAGCCCAGTTCGAAGTGCTCCAGTCTCGGTTCCGCGCCCCGCGCGGGCGTGGCCAGTGTGCCCAGCGCTCCGGCGGATGCGGCGGCTGCCGCCCCGCTCAGTAACCGACGACGATTGATGCTCACGTGGTCCTCCGTTGCTCCGTTGACGTGGTGGTGAGGGAGGCGCTCGGCATGAGTGGCGCCCAAGTGCGGGACGCCGAAGCCGAAGCGCGCGGCAGACCCCCGGCGCCTGGAGCCGTAGCGGGACCGGGCTGGGAGCGAGGCGGCCTCGGCGGGGTGCCTCCATGTCCGTCATCAAGCCGGAACTACCGTGCTTGACCAGGTTTTCCATTCGTGCGGCGACGGTGTTGCGCCGCACCATCGGCACACGCCCGTGCCGGGCGGATCTGGCGCCTCACCCTGGTCCCCACGTATGCGAAAGTCACGACGTTTCGGTTGAGCCCGAAATTTCAGGAGGGAAAGGTTCTGATCCCTCCAGTCTGTCGCCGTTTGCAGCCGCTGACGCAACCGGAGAGACCGCTCGCATACCGGTCGTCCGCATCGACTCGGTTCTCTTCGTCGGCGATCTCGCCGGTCGTCACGTCCGAGGCGTGGAATTCGCCATCGTTGTCCGGGGGCGTGTCAGCAGACAGCGGTCCGGCCGTAGCTGCCACCAACGGTGCGGAAATACCGGGACTGCTTGTTCGGAATGGACTGGCAGGACGTGTCCCTCCAGTTTTTGACGATGATCCTGATGCGCATCGTCTTGCCGCAGTTGTTGTACGGCCAGGACTGCATGCCACCGTCGGGGTTGTTCACGAAACTGCGCTTGATGCACGCCGGTGCGGTACCACCAGCGGCGGCGGCGTGCGCAATAGCGGTGCCATCGGCCCCGGCGGGTGCGGCAGCGGCCTGTGCCGGACTCGCGCCGCCCAGCACACCTGCCAGTACGACGACGACCGAACCGATGACGGCCTGGTGTTTCCTCGTCAGCATTCCTGAATCCCCCTTCTGTCCCGTGCCGTGTGCACGGAGCTGTGCTTCCACGAAACTACGGACCGCACAGGAAATAGGCGTCAGATCCAGGGTTGAGGTTCGCGGTAAACCGGGGCGGTAGGGACGTGCCGCGCTGGTTGGAGACGACCCGGCCGCGGCGTGCCTGCGCCGACTGGCCCCGCCGGTCTCCAAGCCCGGACCTGCGGGACCCTGGATCGCGAGCTGAACGAGCAGGTCCTGGAACGGATGCCGAGGGGGCCGGATGCCGAGGGGGCTCGTACGGTGCGTAGACCCACCCGATCACTGAGCGGACCCGCCCCTGTCCGTCGCGCTCCCGGGCGCCGGCATCCCTGACTGCCAAGCCCCGGCCCTCCGTTCCTGAAGGGCATACCGCCGATGCGCTCCCGCCGCGGTCCCCGCCGCCGCAGGCCCGGCAAGCTCCGCGCCGAGAAGGGCGGTCACGGACAAGGGCGGTAGCGGACAGGGAACACGTTCGCTGTCCGGGGCGATCGCCTCTAGCCTGCGTCTCGTGATGACGGCTGAAGACGTGTTGTCCGTCCTGAATCTGCTGCGACGGGCGGAGGCAGATGTCTGGATCGGTGGAGGATGGGGGATCGACGCTCTGATCGGCGAACAGACCCGGGACCACCGCGACTTGGACCTGATGTATCGGCAGGACCAGGAAGCCGCTGTGGTGGCAGCCCTCTTTGAGGCGGGCTTCGTGGAGAGCCTGAGCTGGAGGCCCATCCGATGGGTCGTCACGGCTCAGGACGGCCGAGAGGTCGACCTCCATCCCCTCGTCTTCGGGGACGAGGGCTCGGCGGAGCAGGCGTCGCCCGACCCTGAGCGTCCTTTCGTCTACCCCTCCTCGTGCTTCGTGACAGGCACCCTCAGGGGGACGGCCGTCCCGTGTCTGTCCGCCGAGCAGCAGGTCTACTTCCACCAGGGATACGAACCCACGGAACGCGACCGGCACGACATGGCCCAACTCCGCCGGGCCTTCCGGATCGCCACCCACTTCTGAGAGGGCGTTTGATGTAGGCGGATTGCCCTTTATCTCCTAGTAGGTTCCTCGCCAGGTGGGGGTGGTCTCGTCCGTTATGCGCTTGGCGAGGTTGTCGATCGAGGCGACGTGGATCATGGCCT
>NZ_JANCPR020000090.1 GCF_028657195.3 Streptomyces iconiensis | reverse complement strand
GCCCACAGCACCCCCCACAGCACCCCCCGCCTCCGCGCACTGGGCAACAGGACGGCGGGCCCCGGCAACCCCGTCTACGTCACCGGCGAGATCGGCATCAACCACAACGGCGACCTCGACAACGCGTTCGCCCTCATCGACGCAGCGGCCGAGGCGGGCTGTGACGCCGTGAAGTTCCAGAAGCGCACCCCGGAGATCTGCACCCCGCGTGACCAGTGGGACGTCGAACGGGACACTCCCTGGGGCCGCATGACGTACATCGACTACCGCCACCGCGTCGAGTTCGACGAGAACGACTACCGCGCGATCGGCGAGCGCTGCGCCCAGCGCGGCATCGACTGGTTCGCCTCTCCGTGGGACGTGGAGTCCGTCGCGTTCCTGGAGAAGTTCGACGTGCCCGCGCACAAGGTGGCCTCGGCATCGCTCACGGACGACGAACTGCTCCGCGCCCTCCGCGCCACGGGCCGCACGATCATCCTCTCCACCGGTATGTCCACGCCGAAGCAGATCCGGCACGCGGTGGAGGTGCTGGGCAGCGAGAACATCGTGCTCTGCCACGCCACCTCCACCTACCCCGCCAAGGCGGAGGAGCTGAACCTCCGGATGATCCACACCCTTCAGGAGGAGTTCCCCAACGTCCCGATCGGCTACAGCGGTCACGAGACCGGCCTCCAGACGACCCTCGCCGCCGTCGCGCTCGGCGCCGTCTTCGTCGAGCGGCACATCACCCTGGACCGCGCCATGTGGGGCTCGGACCAGGCGGCATCCGTCGAGCCGCAGGGCCTCCAGCGCCTCGTGCGGGACATCCGCACCATCGAGGAGTCCCTGGGTGACGGCATCAAGAAGGTCTACGAGAGCGAACTCCAGCCCATGCGCAAGCTGCGCCGCGTCAAGGGCGTGGTCGCTGAGGGCGCGGAGTCCCGTGAGCCGGTCGCGGTCTGAGCCGGCTGAAGGGAGCGTGTACGCACATGTCCCGTAGACGCTCCACCCACGGGGCGGCGCACGGCCACACCGCACCGGGGCCGCCCCGAACCGACCCCCCACAGAACCCCGCCCACGAGGCGGAGCCCACCCACGAGGCGGAGCCCACCCACGAGGCGGAGCCCACCCACCCAGGGAACCCCACCCCGCAAACCACCCCCACCCCCAACCCCACCCCCAAAACGGACCCCAACCCCACCCCCAACCCCCAAGACGGAGCCCTGGCCCTGGTGGAGAGCCCTGTCCAGCTGCTCAACGTGCTGGAGTGGGCGCACAACCACCCCGCGCCCGCCACCAGCACCCCGCTCACACTGGTGGTGCTGCCGCCGCACGACCCCATGACGCGGGGCCAGTTGCGCCGCATGGCGGAGCTGGCGCGCGACGAGGGGATCACCGTGCGCTGGCAGGAGGCGCGCGGGGCGGCGGGGCAGGGCAGGGGCGGTGGGTCGGCGACGCTCACCACGGTGCTGGCCCTGGCGCGAACGCTGCGCCGCGCACGCACCCTCGTCATCGGTGACCCCTTCTCGCGGTATGTGCAGCTCCTGCTGGCGCTGACTCCGGCGCGTGCCGAGCGGCGGATCACGGTGGTGGACGACGGGACGGCGACGATGGAGTTCGTCGCCCAACTGGCGCGCGGCGAGCGCTTCGTACGCTGGCACCGGCGAGGGGCGGGAGGGCTACGGGGCGTCCTTTTTGCGCCTTTTTCACGGCGGGCGCGCCGTCGTCTCACTCCACGGGACGGACGGCTGGTCGAGGTGTTCAGCTCGATGCCGGTGGAGCCGCCTGCCGGGGTGACGGTGACGGCGAACGAGTTCGCGTGGACGCGTGCCAGGTTCGGGCCGCCACGGCTTACGCGGGGTGCTGACCTGGTGGGAACGTCTCTCGTCGAGACCGGTGTCGTGGACACCGAGCGCTATCTTGAGGCCGTCGCCTCGCTGGCCGGGACCTACGGCGCGACGCGCTATTTCGCGCACCGCAGGGAGAGCAGCGAGAAGCTTCAGCGGGTGAGCGCGGCGACGGGGTTGGAGATCGTCCGGCCCGATCTGCCTCTCGAACTGGTCGCGCGGCGCGGCCCCGTGGGTCGCACGATCCTCAGCTTCCCCTCGACCGTTGTGCACACGCTGCCTCTCGCGCTGGCCGGTACGGCGGTGACGGTGGCCGTGTGCGAGGTGGATCCGGAGTGGCTCACGCGGACGGCTTCGCCCCGTGCGCAGGGCTTTCTCGCCGGGGTCACGGGCACGGCCCGGGGGGTGCGGAGGCTTCCCTCGGTCTCTCCGGCACCGGGCCCTGGTGCGGCGGGCGCATAGTTATACCCAACGTCATCCGGACATAACCGCCGCCCAGGCTAGATTTTCTTCCCCTGTGGGGCTGAACTTTGGTGGATCTCTAGTCAGTTGCCGAGGATGTGCGCCTAGTCTTCGGACCATGAACGAACTCCTGTCCCCTGCACCGGAGGTAGACGCACGCGGAGCCGCAGGCGTACTCCCCGAGCTGCCCGGCCGCATGACCGAGCCCCTACGGCGCGAGATGACCGCCTTCCGCCGCGATCTCCATATGCACCCCGAGCTGGGGAACCAGGAGTTCCGCACGACCGGAGTGCTCAAGGCCAGACTTGAGCGTGCCGGGCTGCGCCCCCGGGTGCTGTCCCTGGGCACGGGCCTGGTCTGCGACATCCACCCCGGGCTCACCGAGTCGCCCGGGGACAGGCGCCCCATGCTGGCACTGCGCGCCGACATCGACGCGCTGCCGATCCCGGACACCAAGGACGTCCCGTACCGCTCGACGGTCCCCGACCGGGCGCACGCCTGCGGGCACGACGTGCACACCGCGGCCGTGCTGGGTGCCGGACTCGTGCTGGCCGAGCTGGCGCGCAAGGGTGAGCTGGCGCGCCCGGTGCGGCTGCTCTTCCAGCCCGCCGAAGAGGTGCTGCCCGGCGGCGCGGCCGATGTCGTGGAGTGCGGGGCGCTGGACGGCGTCGCCTCGATCGTGGCCGTGCACTGCGACCCGCGCGTGGACGCGGGCCGTATCGGGCTGCGTGCCGGGCCCATCACCTCGGCCTGCGACCGGCTTGAGGTGGCTCTCGTCGGCTCCGGCGGGCACACGGCACGCCCGCATCTGACGACGGACCTGGTCACAGCGGCGGCGAAGCTCGCGACCGAGGTGCCGGCGCTCCTGTCGCGCCGCGTGGACGCCCGCGCGGGGCTGGGGGTGACGTGGGGCCGTATCGAGGCGGGGCACGCGTGCAACGTGATCCCGCAGCGTGCCGAACTCTCCGGCACCCTGCGCTGCCTGGACCTGGACACCTGGCGTGAGGCCCCCGACCTGGTGCACGCGGCCGTCGACGAGGTGGCGGGGCTGTACCGCGCGAAGTGCGAGCTGAACTACGTACGCGGGGTGCCCCCGGTCGTCAACGAGCCTGCCGTGACCGCGCTGTTGCGCGAGGCGATGACCGCGCGTGCTGGTGCTGCGTCGGTGGAGAGCACCGAACAGAGCCTGGGCGGCGAGGACTTCTCCTGGTACCTGGAGCATGTGCCGGGCGCGATGGCCCGCCTCGGGGTACGTCCGCCGGGCGACCCGCGCAGCCGCGATCTGCACCAGGGCGACTTCGACGCGGACGAGTCGGCCATCGCCACCGGCGTCGAACTCTTCACCGCCATGGCCCTCTTGGGCGTCTGACCCCACCCGGCACGGGGGGCTACGCGCGGCCCCGGGCCCCCGCCGCCGGGCCGACGGCTCCGAGCCCCCTCCGCGAGGATCCGGTGACGCCGACCGCAACGAACCGGTGACGCCGATCGCGACGATCCGATAACGTCGCGCGCACCTTCTTCTGCGGGAAATCTACGCGCGTTAATGTGTGCCGGAAGCCAGCGCCGTAAGAGGCGCTTCCAAGACTCGAAGGGGACGTCCTCTTGCGTCGGGTAACAAAGCTCGCTGCCGCGGTCACCGCTACCGCGGCCCTCGCAGTGACTGCCACCGCGTGCGGTGAGAGCTCAACTGAGTCCGGTGGGAAGAAGAACAAGGGCGTCGGGCTTGCCTTCGACGTCGGCGGCCGAGACGACCACTCCTTCAACGAGGCCGCCGCCGCCGGCACCGACAAGGCCGAGAAGAAGCTGGGCGTCAAGACCAAGGAGATGACGGCCGGGAACAACGAGACCGAGGCCACCCGCGAGCAGCGCCTCACCTCGCTGGCCAAGGCGGGCTACAACCCGGTGATCGGCGTCGGCTTCAACTACGGCAAGTCCATCAACAAGATAGCCAAGGACTTCCCCGACACCACCTTCGGCGTGGTCGACTCGGGCTCGGCGGCCAAGAACGTCTCCGGTATGACGTTCGCCGAGCACGAGGCGTCCTACCTGGTCGGCGTCGCGGCGGCCAAGAAGACCAAGTCGAAGAAGGTCTCCTTCATCGGCGGCGTGGACAACGCGCTCATCCAGAAGTTCGAGGCCGGCTACGTCAAGGGCGTCAAGGACACCGACCCCAAGATCAAGGTCGAGACCGACTACCTCTACAAGGAGTCGGACAAGGGCTTCAACGACCCCGCGCGCGCCAAGGACATGGCCAAGGGCATGCTCTCGCGCGGCAACGACGTGATCTACTCGGCCGCCGGTCAGTCGGGCGCCGGGTCGATCGAGGAGGTCAGCAAGGTCAAGGGCTCCTGGGCGATCGGTGTCGACTCCGACCAGTACCGCCAGAAGGGCCTGGAGAAGTACCGGGACGCGATCCTCACCTCAGCGGTCAAGAACGTGGACGTCGCCGTCTACGAGCTGATCAAGAGCGTGAAGGACGGCAAGCCGCTGACGGGCAACCAGACCTTCTCCCTCAAGGAGCAGGGCGTGTCCGTCTCCACGTCCGGTGGCTTCATCGACGACATCCAGTCCGACCTCGACAAGGTGTCCAAGGACATCACCGCGGGCAAGATCAAGGTGCCTTCGAAGCCGTGACCTGACCGCCGAGCCGTGACCCATGGGCCGCGCGTACGCACTCCGGCTGCCGCCGCCGTGCGTACGGCCCCGGGCCCGGCCCCGGTCCGGCTCCACTCCTCTTCCTCACCTTCACACTGCACACCTCCACACCCGTACAACTGACCCGCCCGGCCCCGCAGTTCGGCCGGCCGGGCTCCGGCGCCGTGGTTGCTCGCCGTCGCGGCGGGATGATGACTCGCTCGCGACGGTGCACCCAGCGGCAACGAGGGAGCGCGTCATCAAACCGTCCAGCGAGAACAGCAGTCGGCCACCGGACCCCGGCAGCGCGTCCGGTGTCGCCGTCGAACTCCGGGGCATCACCAAGCGGTTCCCCGGCGTCGTCGCCAACCGCGACATCGACTTCACCGTGCGCCAGGGCACCGTGCACGCCCTCGTCGGCGAGAACGGCGCGGGCAAGTCGACCCTGATGAAGATCCTCTACGGCATGCAGCGCCCCGACGAGGGCACCATCAGCATCGGCGGCGAACAGGTCACCCTGCACAGCCCGGCCGACGCCATCGCGCGCGGCATCGGCATGGTGCACCAGCACTTCAAGCTGGCCGACAACCTCACCGTGCTGGAGAACACCGTTCTGGGCGCGGAGAAGCTGCACGGCATCGGGGCCAGGGCGCGCAGGCGGATCGGCGAACTGTCCGACGCCTACCAGCTCGGCATACGCCCCGACCTGCTCGTCGAGGAGCTGGGAGTCGCCGACCGGCAGCGCGTGGAGATCCTCAAGGCCCTCTACCGCGGCGCCCGTACGCTCATCCTGGACGAGCCGACGGCCGTGCTCGTTCCGCAGGAGGTCGACGCGCTCTTCGCCAACCTGCGCGAACTGAAGGCCGAGGGCCTGACCGTGCTGTTCATCTCGCACAAGCTGGGCGAGGTGCTGTCCGTCGCCGACGCGATCACCGTCGTACGGCGCGGCACCACCGTGGCGTCCGTACGGCCGGAGGAGACCACGTCCCAGCAGCTCGCCGAGCTGATGGTCGGCAGCGAACTGCCCTCGGCCGAGACCCGCGATTCGACCGTCACCGACGTACCCATGCTGACCGTCGACGGGCTGCACCTGTCGGCCACCGACACCGACGGCGTCGTACGGGACGTGCTCGACGGAATCTCGTTCACCATCCACAAGGGTGAGGTCCTGGGCGTCGCCGGTGTCGAGGGCAACGGGCAGGCCGAACTGGTCGAGGCGGTCATGGGCATGGTCGACCCCGACGGCGGCGCCGTCACCCTCGACGGCGAGGACCTCTCGCACGCGCCGACCCGCAGGCGTCGCGAGAGTGGTATCGGTTACATCCCCGAGGACAGGCACCGGCACGGGCTGCTGCTGGAGGCCCCGCTGTGGGAGAACCGCATCCTCGGGCACGCCACGGAGGAACCCAACACACGGGGCAGGTTCCTGGGCGTACCCGGCTTTCCTGAGCTGCTGGCGCTGCGGGACGCGCGTACGGACACCGAGCGCATCGTCTCCGACTACGACGTGCGCACGCCCGGCATCGAGGTGACGGCCGCGAGCCTGTCGGGCGGCAACCAGCAGAAGTTCATCGTCGGCCGCGAGATGAGCCACCACCCCAAGCTGCTCATCGCCGCGCACCCCACACGGGGTGTGGACGTGGGCGCGCAGGCGCAGATCTGGGACCAGATCCGCGAGGCACGGCGTGAGGGGCTCGCCGTGCTGCTGATCTCGGCCGACCTGGACGAGCTGATCGGCCTGTCGGACACCCTGCGCGTCATGTACCGGGGCCGGCTCGTCGCGGACGCCGACCCGGCGACCGTCACCCCCGAGGAACTGGGCTCGGCCATGACAGGAGCGGCGACGGGCCACCTGGAGAGCGACGAGCCGCCCGCGAGCGCTGAGCCGCCCGCGAGCGACGACGCGCGCCCGGAGAACGGAACAGGGGGCGCCAAGTGAGCCGCTTCAGAAGCAAGTTCGACGGGTACAAGCTCCTCCTGGCCCTCGCGGCACCGGCGCTGGCGCTGATCGCCGCCTTCCTGCTCTCCTCGCTGGTGATCGCGGCAACGGGCAAGGACCCGCTGCACGCCTTCGCCGTGATGATCGACTTCGGTTCGAAGAGCGACAGCCAGGTCTGGATCATCAACAAGGCGATCCCGTACTACCTTTCGGCGGCGGCCGTCGCGATCGGCTTCCGCATGAACCTGTTCAACATCGGCGTGGACGGGCAGTACCGTGTCGCCGCGTTCTTCGCCGCCGTCGTCGGCGGAGCGCTCTCGCTGCCCGGCATCCTCCAGATCCCCGTGATCATCATCGTGGCGATGGCGGTCGGCGCGATCTGGGCGGGCATCGCCGGGGTACTGAAGACGACCCGGGGCGTCAGCGAGGTCATCACCACGATCATGCTGAACTCCATCGCGGGCTCGCTGATCGGCTACTTCCTCTCCGAGGACCGCCTCGCCGTCAAGGACGGCAACCTCTTCCACACCCCCAACATCCCTGCCGCAGGCCACTTCTTCACCATCCCCACGGACCCGAAACCGATCTATGGCACCGTGCTCATCGCCGTCGTCATCGGCCTGGCCTACTGGTTCGTACTGGGCCGCACCCGCTTCGGCTTCGACCTGCGCGCCGTAGGCCGCAGCGAGTCGGCCGCCTCGGCCAGCGGTGTCAGCGTCAAGCGGATGGTCGTCACCAGCATGCTGCTCTCCGGCGCCGTCGCCGGACTCGTGGGCATGCCGACGCTCCTCAACGAGTCCTACAACTACGGCACCGACTTCCCCGCCGGTGTCGGCTTCACCGGCATCGCCATCGCGCTGCTCGGCCGTAACCACCCCATCGGCATGGCCCTGGCCGCCCTGCTGTGGGGCTTCCTCGAACGCACCGGCATCCAGCTGGAGTTCGAGGAGTACGCACAGGAAGTCGTCGGCGTGATGCAGGGCGTCATCGTCCTCTCCGTCGTCATCGCCTACGAGATCGTGCGCCGCTACGGGCTGCGCATGCAGCAGCGCAAGGTCGGCGAGGAACTCAGCGCGCGGGCCCGCACCGACGCCAACGACGACACGGCGGAGGTGTCCGCGTGAGCACCAACCTGATAACCGCGCTCCGCCGAGGCGGAGATGACGGCAACGGCAACGGCAACGGCAAGGGCAACGGGAACGGCCGCGGCAACGGGAACGGGAAGGGCGGCTCCAAGGGGCGGCCCAAGCTCACCTACCCCGTCGTCCTGCTGCTGATCGCCGCCGCACTCCTCCTCTTCTCGCTGCTGCGCGTCGTCACCGGCTCCCAACAGCTCACCGACAGCGGCCAGTTCTCCTCGGCGCTCGGCGCTGCCGTGCCGATCGGCCTCGCCGGTCTGGGCGGTCTGTGGGCCGAACGCGCGGGCGTCATCAACATCGGCCTCGAAGGCATGATGATGCTCGGCGCCTTCGCCGCCGGCTGGGCGGGCTGGCAGTACGGGCCCTGGGCCGCCGCACTCGCCGGACTGATCGGCGGCGCGCTCGGCGGCCTCCTGCACGCGGTGGCCACCGTCACCTTCGGCGTCGACCACATCGTCTCCGGCGTCGCGATCAACATCCTCGCGCTCGGCCTCGTCCGCTACCTCGCGAAGATCTGGTTCGGAGCGCAGGGCAGCGAGGCGGCACAGGCGGGCGGCAACGACAAGCAGTCGCCGCCCATGGAGGACATGCCCACGTTCACCGTTCCCGGGCTGGCCGACGGGCTCACGTCGATCGAGAACCACCACTGGTTCCTCGTCTCCGACCTCGCCGGCATCCTCGGCTCGCTCTTCCATGAGGTCTCCTGGCTGACCCTGCTGACCGTCGTGCTGTTCGTCGGCAGTTTCTTCGTGCTGTGGCGCTCCTCGTTCGGGCTGCGCCTGCGCTCGTGCGGCGAGAGCCCGTCGGCGGCCGAGTCCCTCGGCGTGAACGTCTACAAGTACAAGTACGCCGCGCTGCTCGTCTCCGGCGCACTCGCGGGACTCGGCGGCGCCTTCCTCGCGATCACCGTCCACATCTACCAGGACCAGCAGACCGGCGGACGCGGCTACATCGGCCTCGCCACCATGATCTTCGGCAACTGGCGCCCCGGCGGAGTCGCCATGGGCGCGGGCCTGTTCGGCTTCATGGACGCGCTGCGGCTGCGCGGCGGCGGGCAGGCGGTCCACTCGCTGCTGCTGCTGATCGCCGTGCTGCTCGTCGTGCTCGCGGTGTGGAAGCTGCGCTCCGGGATCCGCGCCTCCCAGCGCGTCGCCCGTGTCCAGGCTCTGATCAGCGCCATCATCGCCGTACTGCTGGTGGTCTGGTACCTGACGACCGACACCGTGGCGCTGGAGTTCGTCGAGATGACGCCCTACGTCACCACGCTGCTGGTCCTCTCGCTCGCCGCGCAACGTCTGCGCGCTCCCAGAGCCGTCGGCGACACGTACCGCCGAGGCGAAGGAACGTGACGTAGGTGGCAGCGCGAGAAGTCGACTGGGAAGCCCTGCGTACCCGGGCTCATGAGGCCATGTCCCGTGCCTACGCGCCCTATTCGGGCTTCCCCGTCGGCGCGGCGGCGCTCGTCGACGACGGGCGGGTGATCACCGGCTGCAACATCGAGAACGCCTCGTACGGGCTGACCCTGTGCGCCGAATGCGGCCTGGTCTCCGCGCTGTTCGCGGGCGGAGGCGGCCGGCTCGTCGCCTTCACCTGCGTCGGCGGCGACGGCCGCGTCGTCGCACCCTGCGGACGCTGCCGCCAGCTCCTGTGGGAACACGGCGGCGGCGCCCTGCTCATCGAGGCACCCTCGGGGATCCGCCCGCTGGCCGAACTCCTTCCCGACGCGTTCGGCCCCGAACAACTGGCGTAACCGGGCCCGGCGAGGCAGGCGAGCCCCCGCATAGGACGCAACCCGATCACGGTCCTACGGTCCTGCCGGGCGTACGGCCCTCACGGTCGTACGCCCCCGGACCGCAGAGAGGAACGAGGAGAACACCCATGGACGCCATCTCCGTCATCCGCGCCAAGCGCGACAGCGAAGAGCTGACCGGCGACCAGATCGACTGGATCATCGACGCCTACACCAGGGGAGCCGTCGCCGACGAACAGATGTCGGCCCTCGCCATGGCCGTCTACCTCAACGGCATGAGCCGCGAGGAGATCGCCCGCTGGACGGCGGCGATGATCAACTCGGGCGAGCGCATGGACTTCGGCTCCCTCCCGCGCCCCACCACCGACAAGCACTCGACCGGCGGCGTCGGCGACAAGATCACGCTGCCCCTGGCCCCCCTGGTGGCAGCCTGCGGCGCCGCCGTACCCCAGCTCTCCGGCCGCGGCCTCGGCCACACCGGAGGCACCCTCGACAAGCTGGAGTCCATCCCCGGCTGGCGTGCCTCCCTCACCAACGCCGAGATGATGGCCGTACTGCGCGACCCCGGCGCCGTCATCTGCGCGGCGGGCGAGGGCCTGGCTCCCGCCGACAAGCGCCTCTACGCGCTGCGCGATGTGACCGGAACCGTGGAGTCCCTGCCGCTGATCGCCTCGTCCATCATGTCCAAGAAGATCGCTGAGGGCACCGGCTCGCTCGTCCTCGACGTCAAGACCGGCTCCGGCGCGTTCATGAAGAACGCCGCCGACGCACGCGAACTCGCCGCCACGATGGTCGAGTTGGGCAACGACCACGGCGTACGCACCGTGGCCCTCCTCACTGACATGTCCACCCCGCTGGGCCGCACGGCGGGCAACGCACTGGAAGTCCGCGAATCCGTCGAGGTCCTGGCGGGCGGCGGCCCGGCCGACGTCGTCGAACTGACCCTCGCGCTGGCCCGCGAGATGCTGGCCGGAGCCGGACTCACCGACGCCGACCCGGCCAAGGCCCTCTCCGACGGCTCCGCCATGGACGTCTGGCGCCGCATGATCACCGCCCAGGGCGGCGACCCCGACGCCGCGCTGCCCCGCGCCCGCGAGACCCACACCGTGCAGGCAGCCTCATCCGGCGTGCTCACCCGCCTGGACGCCTACGCCGTCGGCCTCGCCGCCTGGCGCCTGGGCGCCGGCCGCGCCCGCAAGGAGGACCCGGTCCAGGCAGGCGCCGGCGTCGAACTCCACGCCCGCCCCGGCGACCGCGTCCGCGCCGGCGCCCCCCTGCTCACCCTCCACACCGACACCCCCGACGCCTTCCCCCACGCGGAGGAGGCCCTCAAGGACGCCTGCGAGATCGCCCCCTCGGCCTCGTACACGCCCACCCCGCTGATCCTCGACCGCATCGGCTGACCAGCCACTTCCCCGTACGGGTGAACGGGAGCTGTGCACCTGTCGGACCCTCGTTCGGCATGTTGGTGTCGGTGGCCGCACTCATCCGAGGAGACGGCCATGAACACCCCCACCGCCGATGCCACACCGACCAACGGCCGCCCATGGGGCGACCTCACCCGCCTTCGGGAGGAGACGAAGACACCCGAGGGCTGCAAGGTGGAGATCGCTGAGGAACTCATCACCGTGGCCCCGCCGCTCGACAACAACCACAACGTCATCACGCACCGCGTCCAGCGCCTGCTGTACACCGTGATTCCCGACGACTGGGGCATCTTCCAGACGGTGGGCACAGCGGTACCGCCCTGCCACAGCCTGTTCGTCCCCGACCTCGCCGTCGCTCCCGAAGCGGTTCTGGAGTCGGAGCCGGGCAACTACATCCCGGCCGCAGCGGCCGAACTGGTCGTGGAGGTCACCTCCAAGAACAACGCGAACCACGACCGCATCAAGAAGGCCGAGATCTACGCGAAGGCCCGCGTCCCCCTCTACCTCCTCATCGACCGCCACGCCCCCGGCGGCCCGACCACGCCCCTGTACGGCGAGCCGCGCCACGACGTCTACCGGGTCCTCCAGGCCGCCCCCTTCGGAGAACCCCTCCACCTCCCCGCCCCCTTCGACATGGACCTCGACACCAAGGTGTTCCCCGCGAACGACAGGGCGTAGAACGGGGGTTGAGGCACAGGGAGGCGAAGGCGGCAGGCGGCTGCGCACGTGCCGCAGCCGTCGGCTCGGCTCAGCTCTTGCCGGCGCGGTTCCAGGTCATTCCCCAGCCGTACTCCATGTCCACGGCCTGCTGCTTGAGGATGCCGGGTGGCGGCACGATGAACTTCGCCTCCCGCCGGACGGTCAGCTCCCCGCCCGTGTTCTCGATCAGCGCGATCGCGGCGACAGGCGAGGCGACGGTGCACTCGTCCAGGTGCAGTTCGATCGGCGGGCCTGCCGGCGGGTACAGCGTGGCGACCCCGTCCAGTCCCGCGAAGCTCGAAGCCCCGGCGTAGATGACCACGAACACCAGGAGCCGCTTGAGTTCGGCCGTGTGGTCCAGGTTGATCACGAGGTTCTCACCGGCCGCGCTGGAGCCGGTCCTGTCGTCCTGGTCCAGCCGGACGTAGGGCGGCTGCTCGAACGAGCCGAACCGGTTGTTGATGGGGTGCACGATCCCCACGTCCCCGTTCCGCAGCTCCCACAGGCACGAGAGGTCAAGGTCGACGTTCTCCAGCCGGACGGCACCCTTCCCCTTCTTCAGCCAGCCGCGCGCCGGCTTGCGGGCGCTCCACGAGAGATTGACCCGCATGGCCCCCGAGGTGGCGCCCTGCTTGGTCAACGACACCGCAGGCGCAGCCTTCGTCAACGTGATCTTCGACAGGCTCACCGGCGGCGCGGACGGTGCGGGCGGAGCCGCCGGTGCGGACGGCGCGGGCTGCGTCACCGGCTGCTGCGGCGGCGCAGGCGGGGGAGGCGGCGCCTGCTGCGGGACCGGCGCCTGTTGCGGGGGCGGTGCCTGTTGCGGGGGCGGTGCCTGCTGGGGCGGCGTGGCCTGCGGCGGGGCCGGGGTCTCGTCAGGGCCCTCGACGGTGATACCGAAGTCCGTGGCGAGCCCTTCGAGGCCGGAGGAGTACCCCTGGCCCACAGCCCGGAACTTCCACGCGTCGTTCCGCCGGTACAACTCCCCGAGTACGAACGCCGTTTCGGACGTGGCCCCCGTGGCATCGAACCGTGCCGTCTCGGCGCCGCTCACCGCGTCCAGCACCCGCACGAACAGTCCGGGCACCTGCCCGAACGTCCCGTCCGTGGAAGCCGCGACGACCACGGTGGCTATCTCCTGCTCCACGGCGGACAGTTCCACCCCGATGGTCTCGATGAGCCCGCCGCCCGTGCCCTCCTGCCGCTTCCCCTCATGGCGCACCGCGCCACCGCGGTGCACAGGCTGGTTGTAGAACACGAAGTCGTCGTCCGACCGCACCTTGCCGCCCGCCGTCAGCAACAGCGCCGACGCGTCCACATCAGGCGCCTCCGGCCCCCCTTGCCACCCCAACTCCACCCGGACCTTCGTACTCGACACCGGTGCGTTGGCGCCCTTTTGCAACGTCATGCGGTTATCCCTCCGTGGCCGTTCAACCCCCGGAGCCTAGGTCTTCGGCCTCCCCGCACAACACCAACCGCCCCGCACGGTCCGCCCGCCGCACCGCTGCGTGACCGCCCGTACGGCAGGTTCAGACCGCCGTGCCCGCTCCCGTGGTAACAGCGGAGCGGGCCGCGTACGTCGCGTAGGCCGTGATGGCGGCGGCCAGGAGCATCGAGCAGAGGGCGAAGGCGACCATGGCGGTCCAGCCGCCGGTGGCGAAGGCCAGGGCGCCGAGGGCGCCGCCGAGGGACGAGCCGATGTAGTACGCCATCTGGTACAGGGCCGACGCCTGTGCCGTTCCGTGGCTGGCGGTCTGGCTCACGGAGCCGGAGGCCACCGCGTGCCCGGCGAAGAAGCCGGCGGTGATGAGGACGAGGCCGAGCACGATGGCGGCCAGGCTGTCGGCGAGGCTGAGCAGCAGGCCAGCCGAAGCGGTGCCGATACCGAGGTAGAGGGTCCCGCGCCGGCCGAGGCGCGCGTTGAGGCGTCCGGCGGACGACGAGGCGACCGTACCGACGAGGTAGATCACGAAGATCGAGCCGACGAGTCCCTGCGAGAGCCCGAAGGGTTCCGCGACCAGGCGGTAGCCGATGACGGTGTAGACCGCGCCGAAGACGACCATGAAGAGCAGCCCGATCGCGTACAGCCGTACGAGCAGCGGGTTGCGCAGATGCGCCCGTACGGTCCCCGCGACCTCGCGGGGTCGCAGCGACGACGGGGTGAAGTGCCGTGCGGGCGGCACCAGAAGCCGGAACGCGACGGCGCACAGGAGCGAGGTGAGCGCCACGGAGCCGAGCCCGGCACGCCACCCCCATGCCTCCGTGACCCAGCCGGTGAGGATGCGTCCGCTCATGCCGCCGACGCTGTTGCCCGCGACGAACAGGCCGACGGCGCCCACGAGATGCTTCGCACGGACCTCGTCGGAGAGGAACGCCATCGCCGAGGCGGGCACTCCTGCGACGGCGGCACCCTGGAGGGTGCGCAGCGCGATCAGCGTGGAGAGGTCCGGCGCGAACGGGATGACGAGCGCGAGCGCGACGGCGACCGCCAGGGAGACGGTGAGCATGCGCCGCCGTCCGAAGCGTTCGGAGAGCGCGGCCAGCGGCAGCACGGCGACGGCGAGTCCGACGGTCGCGCCGGAGACGGTCCAACTGGCCTGGTCGGGGGCCGCGTGCAGGGAGCGCGAGATCTCGGGCAGCAGCGCCTGCGTGGAGTAGAGCAGCGCGAAGGTCGACAGCCCGGCCGCGAAGAGCGCGAGCCGCATCCGCCCGTGCCCGGGCTCTCCCGGGCTGAGCTTCGTCGCGTCGGGGTCGGCGGCGGTGCCGCCCACGCCCGTGTCGGTCTCGGTCTCCGCGGCTGTGTCCGCGCCGACCGCGGCGGAGGCGCCCTTCCTGGCCGGTCCGGAGGGCGCCTTGGTATCAACAGGAGGCATGCCCCGAACGTACGGCGGCCCTTTTCATCCGTCCAATGCACAGAAGTGCAAGAATCGTTCCCACAGTGCATCACCGCAGCTAGGGGCAGCCCATGTCACCGTCCCGCAACAGGGAAGACATCTCCGTCACACCGAATTCCGCACGCGGGACCGTGCGCGGGGCCGCACACGGTGCACCGCACGAGGCGCCGTCCCTCGCGCTGTCCCTCACCCCACGCCTGGCGCAGTTCGCCGCCGTCGCCCGGCACGAGCACGTCACCCGCGCCGCCCGCGAGCTGGGCGTTCCGCAGTCCTCGCTCAGCCGTGCCCTCACCCGTCTCGAATCGGACCTGGGCGTCGCCCTGTTCGCCCGGCACGGCCGCAACCTGTCACTGACGCCCGCAGGACGTACGTTCCTCGCCTCGGCCGAACGGGCGCTGGCCGCCGTCGAACAGGCGGCCGAGGACGTACGGTCCGACGCCGATCCCGCGACCGGCAAGGTCGCGTTCGGCTTTCTGCACACCCTCGGCTGGGAGACGGTGCCGGGGCTGCTGCGCGCCTTCCGCGCCGACCATCCCCGCGTCCGCTTCTCGCTCGTCCAGAACTACGGTGAGGCCATGCTCGACCGCCTGCGCGCAGGTGAGCTGGACCTGTGCCTGACCTCGCCCATACCCGAGGCGCCCGACCTGGTCGCGCGCCGTCTCGACGAGCAGCGGCTGAGCCTCGTCGTGCCCGACGACCACCGCCTCGCCACCCGTAAACGGGTCCGGCTGGCGGAGGCGGCCGAGGAGTCGTTCGTGACCCTGGAGAAGGGTTACGGCATGCGGCGCAGCCTCGACACGCTGTGCGCCGAGGCCGGATTCAAGCCCCGTATCGCCTTCGAGGGCGAGGAGGCGGAGACGATCCGGGGGCTGGTCGCTGCCGGACTCGGGGTCGCGCTGCTGCCGCCACCCGTCATCCCCCGCCCCGGCGTACGGGAGTTGACGGTCACGGCTCCGCGTGCCGTCCGCGAGATCGGCCTCGCCTGGCTGGCGGGGCACCCCGACTCGCCCCCGGTTGCGGCGTTCAAGAAGTTCCTGCTCGCCCGCAGGGGCCAACTCCTGCGCGCCGAACCGCTCCCCTCCCCGCCCGAATCCCCGGCGAAGTCCGGGTCCGGGCCCGCAGCGAAGCCCGCGTCCACGCCCGCGACGGACGAGGGGCCCGCGACGGACGAGGGACCGCGCCCGTGACGGAACCGGCTTCGGACCGGCTCGCAGCCCCCTTCCGGCCCGCTCCCCGACCTCGCGGAGGGCCTGACCTCCGGCACCGCTCCGGGCCTGGCTCCGGGCTCCGTTCCGGGTTCTGTTCCGGGCTCCGTTCCGGAGTCTTCGTAGAGCCGGGAGCCGCTCCCTGGGAGCATCCTCGGAGAGGTCCCCGGCCCCTCGCGGGGGTGCCAGGACGGACACACGCCCACAGCCGCCCGTACGCAGGCCCGCACCCTCACGGAACCCACAGCCGAGAAACCCCTCCCCCCCCCCCCCCCCC
>NZ_JANCPR020000009.1 GCF_028657195.3 Streptomyces iconiensis | reverse complement strand
AGCACGCCGCCAGCGTTCGTCCTGAGCCAGGATCAAACTCTCCGTGAATGCTTCATTCGCGGAAGAGCGGAACCAGGAGAGGAATAATCCCCCGGTTCACAGCGTCCTCGCTGATCGCCCTCCACAAGGGAGGGACTTTTTCAAAGGAACCTCAACCCACCAGATCAACTGGCAGGTCGGGGTATCAACATATCTGGCGTTGACTTTTGGCACGCTGTTGAGTTCTCAAAGAACGGACGCTTCCTTTGGATTCCCTTCCGGGTTTCCTCCGGGCTTTCCCTTTCGGTGTCTCCAACCTTACCAGAATCTTTTCCCGACTCGTTTCCGAGTCTTTCTTGGATTCCTGGCCCCGGTGTACCGCGAGACGCAGAGCGACTCGGGTTCCCGTTGCGGTGGAGATGTAAACGTACTGGAGCGGGGCGCCTGGAGGCAAATCGAGGCGCCCCGCTCGTCCGGGCCGTCAGACCTCGACGACCACGGGGAGGATCATCGGGCGCCGGCGGTAGGTGTCCGACACCCACTTTCCGACCGTCCTGCGTACCAACTGCTGGAGTTGGTGGGACTCGGCGACGCCGTCCTGGGCCGACTTGGCCAGCACTTCGTCGATCTTCGGCATGACAGCGGCGAAGGCCGCGTCGTCGATGCCGGAGCCCCGGGACTGCACGTGCGGGCCTCCCACGATCTTCCCGCTGGTGCTGTCGACCACGATGAAGATCGAGATGATGCCCTCGTCGCCGAGGATGCGACGGTCCTTGAGCGAGGACTCGGTGACGTCGCCGACGGAGAGCCCGTCGACGTAGACGTATCCGGCCTGGACCTTGCCGGTGATCTTGGCCTTGCCCTCGACCAGGTCGACGACGACGCCGTCTTCCGCGATGACGATGCGGTCGTGCGGCACGCCTGTCTTGGCGCCGAGTTCGGCGTTGGCACGCAGGTGGCGCCATTCGCCGTGCACCGGCATCAGGTTCTTCGGCTGGCAGATGTTGTAGAAGTACAGCAGCTCGCCTGCCGAGGCGTGGCCGGAGACGTGGACCTTGGCGTTGCCCTTGTGGACGACATGCGCGCCCCAGCGGGTCAGGCCGTTGATCACGCGGTAGACCGCGTTCTCGTTGCCCGGGATGAGGGAGGACGCCAGGATCACGGTGTCGCCCTGGACGATGCGGATCTGGTGGTCGCGGTTGGCCATCCGGGAGAGAGCCGCCATCGGCTCGCCCTGGGAGCCGGTGCAGACCAGCACGATCTCGTCGTCGGGGAGGTCGTCGAGCGTTTTGACGTCGACGACCAGCCCGCCGGGGACCTTGAGGTAACCGAGGTCCCGTGCGATGCCCATGTTGCGGACCATGGAGCGGCCTACGAAGGCGACGCGGCGGCCGTGTTCGTGCGCCGCGTCCAGGATCTGCTGGATGCGGTGCACATGGCTGGCGAAGCTCGCGACGATGATGCGCTTCTGGGCGCTGGAGAAGACCTGCCGCAGCACCCCGGAGATGTCACGCTCGGGCGGCACGAAGCCGGGGACCTCGGCGTTGGTCGAGTCGCTCAGCAGCAGGTCGATGCCCTCCTCGCCGAGGCGTGCGAAGGCACGCAGGTCGGTGAGGCGGCCGTCGAGCGGGAGCTGGTCCATCTTGAAGTCGCCGGTGTGGACCACCATGCCGGCGGGGGTGCGGATGGCGACGGCGAGAGCGTCCGGGATGGAGTGGTTGACCGGGACGAACTCGCAGTCGAACGGGCCGATGCGTTCGCGGTGGCCCTCCTCGACTTCGAGGGTGTACGGCCTGATCCGGTGCTCCTGGAGCTTGGCCTCGATCAGCGCGAGGGTCAGCTTGGAGCCGATCAGCGGGATGTCCGGCTTCTCGCGGAGGAGGTAGGGGACGCCGCCGATGTGGTCCTCGTGGCCGTGCGTGAGCACGATGCCGTCGATGTCGTCGAGGCGGTCCCGGATCGAGGTGAAGTCCGGGAGGATCAGGTCGATGCCGGGCTGTTCCTCCTCGGGGAAGAGGACGCCGCAGTCGACGATGAGCAGCCGGCCGCCGTATTCGAAGACGGTCATATTGCGGCCGATCTCGCCGAGGCCACCCAGGGGGGTGACGCGGAGGCCACCCTCAGGGAGCTTCGGCGGGGGGCCGAGCTCGGGATGCGGATGACTCAAAAGACTCTCCTTACCACGCGCGCCACGCACCCGCCTGGGCACGTGGCGCGCGATATTCATGATGCGTACGCAGACGTACGTGTCGTGCTTGTTGCTTGCATGGGGTCGTGCACTTGCCGTTTTCCGGCGATATGCAGTTGTGAAGTCTGTGGCCTACAGGTGTACCCCGCCGTGGGCCAGGTCGTGCTTGAGCTGCTCGGTTTCCTCCGGTGACAGCTCGACCAGCGGGAGGCGCAGCCGTCCTGCGGGCTGGCCCTGGAGTGTGAGTGCCGCCTTCGTGGTGATGACGCCCTGCGTGCGGAACATGCCGGTGAAGACCGGCAGCAGCTTCTGGTGGATCTCGGTGGCCTTGGCGACATCGCCGCTCAGGTGCGCGTCCAGCATGGAGCGCAGCTCGGGTGCGACGAGGTGGCCGACCACGGAGACGTAGCCGACGGCGCCGACGGAGAGCAGCGGCAGGTTGAGCATGTCGTCGCCGCTGTACCAGGCGAGTCCACTGGTGGCGATGGCCCAGCTGGCGCGGCCGAGGTCGCCCTTGGCGTCCTTGTTGGCCACGATGCGGGGGTGCTCCGCGAGGCGTACAAGAGTTTCGGTGTTGATCGGGACGCCGCTGCGGCCCGGGATGTCGTAGAGCATCACCGGCAGGTCGGTCGCATCCGCGATCGCCGTGAAGTGGCGGAAGAGCCCCTCTTGCGGGGGCTTGCTGTAGTACGGCGTCACGGCGAGGAGGCCGTGTGCGCCTGCCTTCGCGGCGGCGGCGGCAAGCTCCCGGCTGTGCGCCGTGTCGTTGGTGCTCGCTCCGGCCACGACGTGTGCCCGGTCGCCGACTGCCTCCACGACAGCTTGGACGATCTTGGCTTTCTCCACATCGCTGGTGGTCGGGGACTCTCCGGTGGTGCCGTTGACGACGATGCCGTCATTGCCGGAATCCACCAGGTGGGCAGCGAGCTGCTGCGCGCCGTCGAGGTCAAGCGCACCGTCCGCTGTGAACGGCGTGACCATCGCGGTCAGGACCCGCCCGAAGGGCGTCTGCGGTGTGGAGGTCGGAGCCATGGGGTCCACGCTACTCGCAGCCCACCCCGCGACGCTCGCTCGGGGCTGAGGATGGACGGCGAGGGGCGGAAAGTCGGGGGCCCCGGCACTGCCTGCTCGGGGGTTCAGACAGTGCCGAGACCGCTTCATCACCCTAGATGAAGTTCCTTAAACGGTGCAATACGGACACCGGGCGCGCTGCTCAGGGCGCCACGCGACCGTTGGCGTTGAAGGCGGCGTGGGTCAGCGGCATGAGCTTGGCCCACTGCTCCTCCATCTGTTGGCCGACCATCTCGATCTCGCGCTGCGGGAAGCTGGGGACCTTGGCCTGCTCGTGCTGGGTGCGCAGCCCCAGGAAGTGCATCAGCGAGCGGGCGTTGCAGGTCGCGTACATCGATGAGTAGAGCCCCACCGGCAGTACGGCGCGGGCGACTTCGCGTGCCACGCCACCGGCGAGCATCTCCTGGTAGGTCTCGTACGCCCGGCCGTAGGAGTCCTCCATGGCGCGGCTGGTCAGCTTGTGCTGCTCAGGGGTGCCCTCGACGAACTCGTACTTGCCGGGACGGCCCTGCTGGACCAGTTTGCGCGAGGTGTCGGGGACGTAGAAGACCGGCTGGAGCTGACGGTAGCGACCCGATTCCTCGTTGTAGGACCAGCCGACGCGGTGGCGGTGGAACTCACGGAAGACGAAGAGCGGCGCGCTGACGAAGAAGGTCATCGAGTTGTGCTCGAACGGGCTGCCGTGGCGGTCGCGCATCAGGTAGTTGATCAACCCCTTGGAGCGCTCCGGGTCCTTGCTCAGCTCCTCCAGGGACTGCTCGCCGGCGGTGGAGACCCGGGCCGCCCAGAGCACATCGGTGTCCGACGCACTGTGCTTGACCAGCTCGACGGTCATGTCGCTGCGGAAACTGGGGGCTGTCGGGGCGGCGGTGTCGGTCACCTGCGGGGTCCTTCCACGTACGAGTGCCAGAGCGCGCCAAGCCTACGGGGACGTACCGACGGCGGCCGGAGTCGCCTGCCTGGGGTGCCGGAGGCGCTGTGCGGACTTTGAGTGACAAAAGGGACTCAGTCCGAAGAAAGGGCACCCCCGGTGTCATACCGAGTCGCGCCGGTTGATATTTTTCACATGAGCCCGTACCGAGCGGGCACTCCAGCGCCAGCTCGGACGTTTCTCCTTTAACAGCCCAGAACGATTCCTCAGCTCAGACCGATTTCAGGAGCGTCAGTCATGTTCCGCCGCGGAGAGACAGTGCCGTTCGCCTTCGTCGCAGAGGCCGACCGGTTCCGCAGTAATGTCGCCCCGCCTGCCCCGCCTCGCCGCAGCTTCGGCGAGGTCGCGGGAAGTGCTCTGGTGGGGCTGACCATCGTCGCCGGGCTCGTGGGTGCCGTCATGCTGGGAACGCCCGCTCTTCAGCAGAACGACCACAGCCTGCGGAACGAGAACCCCGCAGCGGCCGAGCGCCGCTGAGCCGCGGCCACCCCCGGGTGGCCACCCGGGGGTGGCCGGGTCACCCGCGCCTCGCTAATCTCACCGCTCACAGCCCCTGTTGTGAGCGAGGACCCTTCCGTGCCCCTGCCCTTCCTGACGGCCGACCGCGAGACGGACGCACTCGCGGCCCAGACGGTGACCCTGCCGCACGCCGACCGTGACCGCTGGAGACGCCCGTACCGCCCCGGCCCGTGGCGGGTGGCGGGCGGCGCGCTGCTGCTTCTGCTCGCGTCCTACATGCTGTTCTCCGCGCTGATCATCGCCCTCGCCGGCGCCCTGCCGAGCGCGGGCCTCTGCGCGGTTGCCGCCGCCCTTGTCATCGTGTTCGCGCTGCGGCTGCTCAGGGCCGGTGTATGGGTCAGCGCCCACGGGCTGCGCCAGGCCGGCCTCGTCCGTACGACGACACTGCGCTGGCACGACGTCGGCACCCTCAACACCGTGCAGCGGCCCGTGAACTGGCTCGGGATGCCGCGCACCGTGCAGGGTCAGGCGCTGACACTCATACGCGCCGGCGACGGGGACGCGGGGGTGCTGGAGCCGCAGACGCTGCTCACCAGCCACAACGCAGACTTCCTGGCGCGGCCCGAGGCGTTCGACCGGGCCGCCGACGTCATCGAGAGCTGGGCGGCCGAGTCCCGGCGCTAGCGTGCAGCGAGATGGCGTGCTGCATCGCCTTGCGGGCACGAGGGGTGTCGCGCGCGTCGTGGTAGGCCACGGCCAGGCGGAACCAGGAGCGCCAGTCGTCGGGTGCCTCCTCGGTCTCGGCCCTGCGCCGCGCGAAGACGGCATCCGCCGAATCCCTGTCGATCCGCCCCGCGGGAGTGCGCTTCAGCTCGTCGGGAGGCAGTCCGCCCTCGGCTTCCAGCACGCGCGCCAGGCGGTTGGCCCGGCGCGCGAACTGGGTGGTGTGCCACAGGAACCAGGCGCCGATGAAGGGCAGGACGAACACCGCGATGCCGAAGGCGACCGTGATCGCGGTGCCCTGCTGGATGAGCAGGACGCCGCGGCTGCCGACCAGGACGAAGTAGACGACCAGGACGGCGGCGAGTACGAAATAGGTGATCTTTGCGCGCACGTGGTGCTCAGGCTTTCGTCAGTCCAGGTCGAGGAAGTGCTCCAGCCCGAAGGTGAGTCCCGGTGTCCCGGGCACCTTGCGGACGCCGAGCAGCACGCCCGGCATGAAGGACGAGCGGTGCAGCGAGTCGTGCCGGATGGTGAGCGTCTCCCCCTCGTCGCCGAAGAGCACCTCCTGGTGCGCGACGAGCCCGCGCAGCCGTACGGCGTGCACCGGAACGCCGTCCACGTCGGCACCGCGTGCCCCGTCCAGCGCCGTGGCGGTGGCATCGGGCTGTGTGGGCAGCTCGGCGTCCTCGCGAGCCTGAGCGATGAGCTGGGCCGTACGCACGGCGGTGCCGCTGGGTGCGTCGGCCTTGCCGGGGTGGTGCAGCTCGACGACCTCGACCGATTCGAAGAACCTGGCGGCCTGCTGGGCGAAGCGCATGGTCAGCACGGCGCCGATGCCGAAGTTGGGGGCGATGAGCACGCCCGTTCCCGGGGAGGCGGCGAGCCAGCCGCGCAGGGACTCCAGGCGCTCTTCGGTCCACCCGGTGGTGCCGACGACGGCGTGGATGCCGTTGGCGACGCAGAACTCCAGGTTCCCCATGACCGAGTCGGGACGGGTGAGGTCGACGGCGACCTGGGCGCCCGCCTCGGTGAGTGCGTTGCGCGAGTCCGCGCTGCCGAGCGCGGCCACCAGCTCCATGTCGTCGGCGCCCTCCACGGCCCGTACGGCCTCGGAGCCCATCCGTCCCCCGGCGCCGAGGACGGCTACGCGCAGCTTGCTCATCTTGCTCGTTCCTTACCTGATGACGGGTGGGAGAAGCGGGGTGCCGTCAGGAGACGGCCGCGTGCAGATGTGAGGTCTGGCGGTCGTTGAGCGAGCCGATGACCGCCAGCGAGGGACGCTGGTCGAGCACGTCACGGGCGACCTCGCGGATGTCGTCGGGCGTGACGGCGGAGATCTTGGCGAGCATGTCGTCGACGGACATCTGCTCGCCCCAGCACACCTCGCTCTTGCCTATCCTGTGCATCAGCGCGCCGGTGTCCTCCAGGCCGAGCACGGTCGAACCCGACATCTGGCCTATGGCGCGGCGCACTTCGTCGTCGGTGAGCCCCGACCTGACGACCTGGTCGAGCTCCTCGCGGCAGATCTTCAGCACATCTGGTACCTGGCTGGGGCGGCAGCCCGCGTAGACGCCGAAGAGCCCGCAGTCGGCGAAGCCCGAGGTGTACGCGTACGTGCTGTAGGCGAGCCCGCGCTTCTCGCGGATCTCCTGGAAGAGGCGGGAACTCATGCCGCCGCCGAGCGCGGCGCTCAGCACAGCCAGCGGCCAGCGGCGCTCGTCGTTGCGGGAGACACCGGGCATGCCCAGTACGACGTGTGCCTGCTCGGTGGGGCGGTCGAGTACTTCGACGCGGCCACCCGGCCGGATCGTGCGCGTGCCCGAGCGGGGGCCGACCGGCTCGGCGCCCTCGGTCCGTGCCAGGGCGCCCGCGCGGTCGAAGGCGGCGCGTACCTGCCGCACCACCTTCGCGTGGTCGACGTTCCCCGCGGCGGCGACGACCAGGCGCGTCGGGTCGTAGTGCTTCTTGTAGAAGCGCGCCACGCGGTCACGGGTGAGCGCGTTGACGGTGTCGACGGTGCCCAGGACGGGGCGGCCGAGCGGGGAGTCGCCGAACATCGCGTGTGCGAACAGATCGTGCACGACGTCGCCCGAGTCGTCCTCCGTCATGGCGATCTCTTCGAGGATCACGCCGCGTTCGGCCTCGACCTCGGCGGGGTCGATGACCGAGCCCGTGAGCATGTCGCAGACGACGTCGATGGCCAGCGGCAGGTCGTTGTCGAGAACGCGCGCGTAGTAGCAGGTGAACTCCTTGGCGGTGAAGGCGTTCATCTCGCCGCCGACGGCGTCCAGCGCCGAGGAGATCTCCAGCGCGCTGCGGCGCTTGGTGCCCTTGAAGAGCAGGTGTTCGAGGTAGTGGGTGGCGCCGTTGAGCGCCGGGGTCTCGTCGCGGGAGCCGACGTGCGCCCAGATGCCGAAGGTGGCGGAGCGCACGGTCGGCAGGGTCTCGGTGACGATGCGCAGGCCGCCGGGCAGCACGGTCTTGCGGACGGTGCCCGCACCGTCCTCGCCCTTCAGCAGCGTCTTGGTACGGGCGACGGCCCGCCCCTCCTGTGCGGTGGGGCGGGCCGTCGTACGGGACGGGCTCGTCACTTGGCGGACTCGTCCTCGCTGTCGGACCCGTTCTCGGCGCTCTCGGAGCCGCTCTCGGACTCCTCGTCGTCCATGACGGGGATGAGGGAGAGCTTGCCGCGCTGGTCGATCTCGGCGATCTCGACCTGGACCTTCTGGCCGACGCCGAGGACGTCCTCGACGTTCTCCACGCGCTTGCCGCCGGCGAGCTTGCGGATCTGCGAGATGTGCAGCAGACCGTCCTTGCCCGGGAGCAGCGAGACGAACGCGCCGAAGGTGGTGGTCTTGACGACCGTACCGAGGTAACGCTCGCCGACCTCGGGCATCGTCGGGTTGGCGATGCCGTTGATCGTGGCACGCGCCGCCTCGGCTGCCGGACCGTCGGAGGCACCGATGTAGATGGTGCCGTCGTCCTCGATCGTGATGTCGGCGCCCGTGTCCTCCTGGATCTGGTTGATCATCTTGCCCTTCGGGCCGATGACCTCGCCGATCTTGTCCACGGGGATCTTCACGGTGATGATCCGCGGGGCGTTCGGGGACATCTCGTCCGGGACGTCGATGGCCTCGTTCATCACGTCGAGGATGTGCAGACGCGCGTCACGGGCCTGCTTCAGCGCCGCGGCCAGGACCGAGGCGGGGATGCCGTCCAGCTTGGTGTCGAGCTGGAGCGCCGTCACGAACTGCTTGGTGCCCGCGACCTTGAAGTCCATGTCGCCGAAGGCGTCCTCGGCACCGAGGATGTCGGTCAGGGTGACGTAGTGCGTCTCCCCCTCGATCTCCTGGGAGATGAGGCCCATGGCGATACCGGCGACGGGGGCCTTGAGCGGCACACCGGCGTTCAGCAGCGACATGGTCGAGGCGCAGACCGAGCCCATGGACGTCGAGCCGTTGGAGCCCAGCGCCTCGGAGACCTGGCGGATCGCGTAGGGGAACTCCTCGCGCGTCGGCAGCACCGGCACGAGTGCGCGCTCGGCGAGCGCGCCGTGGCCGATCTCGCGGCGCTTCGGGGAGCCGACGCGGCCGGTCTCACCGGTGGAGTAGGGCGGGAAGTTGTAGTTGTGCATGTACCGCTTGCGAGTCACCGGGGAGAGGGTGTCCAGCTGCTGCTCCATGCGCAGCATGTTCAGCGTGGTGACGCCCAGGATCTGGGTCTCACCGCGCTCGAACAGCGCCGAGCCGTGCACGCGCGGGATGGCCTCGACCTCGGCACCGAGCGTACGGATGTCCGTGACGCCGCGGCCGTCGATACGGGTCTTCTCCTTGATGACGCGCTCACGGACCAGGCTCTTGGTCAGCGAACGGTACGCCGCGGAGATCTCCTTCTCGCGCCCCTCGAACTGCGGCAGCAGCTTCTCGGCGGCCAGCGCCTTGACGCGGTCCAGCTCGCTCTCGCGCTCCTGCTTGCCGCCGATGGTGAGGGCCTGGGCCAGCTCGTCACGGACGGCGGAGGTCAGCGCCTCCAGGACGTCGTCCTGGTGGTCCAGGAAGATCGGGAACTCGCCGGTGGGCTTGGCGGCCTTCGCCGCCAGGTCCGCCTGGGCCTTGCACAGCACCTTGATGAAGGGCTTGGCGGCGTCGATGCCGGCCGCGACGATCTCCTCGGTCGGGGCCTCGGCACCACCGCTGACCAGCTCGATGGTCTTCTCGGTCGCCTCGGCCTCGACCATCATGATCGCGACGTCGCCGTCCTCCAGGACACGGCCGGCGATGACCATGTCGAAGACGGCTTCCTCCAGCTCGGAGTGCGTCGGGAAGGCGACCCACTGGCCCTTGATGAGGGCCACGCGGGTGCCACCGATCGGGCCCGAGAAGGGCAGCCCGGCCAGCTGCGTGGAGCAGGAGGCGGCGTTGATCGCGACCACGTCGTACAGGTGGTCGGGGTTGAGCGCCATGATCGTCTCGACGACCTGGATCTCGTTGCGCAGGCCCTTCTTGAAGGACGGGCGCAGCGGGCGGTCGATCAGGCGGCAGGTGAGGATCGCGTCCTCGGACGGCCGGCCCTCACGGCGGAAGAACGAGCCGGGAATCTTCCCGGCTGCGTACATCCGCTCCTCGACGTCCACCGTCAGCGGGAAGAAGTCGAGCTGGTCCTTGGGGTGCTTGGAAGCGGTCGTGGCCGACAGCACCATGGTGTCGTCGTCCAGGTACGCCACGGCGGAGCCTGCTGCCTGCTGGGCAAGGCGGCCCGCCTCGAAGCGGATGGTGCGGGTACCGAAAGTGCCGTTGTCGATCACGGCTTCGGTGTAGTGGGTCTCGTTCTCCACCAGGAAAATCTCCTCGTCTGCGTCCTCCGCCCGTGTGGCGGGGGACCGTCTTCGGCGGAGCGCTCCCAGTGCGGGCCGGTCTTCGATCGAAGCTCCCGGGGTGTGTTCTGTCCGGGGGCCACTACCGAGGACCGGCGTCGGGGGACGCTCAACCTCGTACTGTGAGTGTGTGAGTCCTCACGTGACAAGACTACAAAGCTTCACTGTCACGCGAGACATGGATGTACTTCGATACGTCGAAGGGAGCGGCCCCCGGTCCGGGAACCGCTCCCTTTCGCATCTGTCAGCGGGCGCCCGCCGCGCCGCGGCGGATGCCGAGGCGCTCGACCAGCACACGGAAGCGCTGGATGTCCTTCTTGGCGAGGTACTGGAGCAGGCGACGGCGCTGGCCGACCAGCAGGAGCAGACCGCGGCGCGAGTGGTGGTCGTGCTTGTGGAGCTTCAGGTGCTCGGTCAGGTCACTGATCCGGCGCGACAGCAGGGCCACCTGCACCTCGGGGGAGCCGGTGTCACCCTCCTTGGTGGCGAACTCGGTCATGATCTGCTTCTTGGTCGCGGCGTCGAGAGACGACACTCGTACTCCTAGGATTCTGGCCGCCGAGCGCCCCTGGTCTTCTTCACAAGGGATGCTTCGATACTCGGGAGGCCGGTCCAGAGTATCAGTGGCTAACTGGTGAGACTGCGGGCAGCGGAGTAGACGTTCATCACCGCGAGGCACAGCGGGACCAGCGTGAGCAGGACGAAGGTCTCCAGGATCTCCAGGAAACGGCCCCAGAACGGTGTCACACCCTTGTTCGGAACGGTCAGGCCGATCCCGATGACCAGCATGGCGGCCAGCGCGAAGGACGCGGTGAGCCAGACCGTGCGCACGGCGTTCCCCTCCACGGGGAAGTCGAGCGCGAGGCCGACACCGAGCAGCACGAGCGCGGTCAGGCCCGCCACGAGCGAGCAGCTCACCTGTGAGGTGTAGCGGAAGAGGCGGGCGCGCAGCAGCATCGCGATGCCGGTCGCCAGGACGAGGAGCTGGCCCCAGCCGGAGCTGGAGAAGCTCAGTACGGTGCAGGAGACGGTGACGACGGCAGCGCAGCCGCCGACGAGACCGACCAGCATCTCGTGGCCCCTGCGGGCCTGCGCCGCGATGCGCTCGGCATCGATGGGGCCCTGGGTCTCGGGGGTCGCGTCCGGGTCGGTGTCGTAGTCCGTCATCGTCGTACGCGTCGTCTCGAACCCGATGGGCAGCCGCGCGAAGCGTGTGGAGAGGCCCGGCAGGAAGGCGAGGATTCCGACTGCCACCGGTGCGCAGATGGAGGCGGTCTCCAGAGCGCTGATGTCGGTGACGATCGCGATGAACGTGATCAGGGTGCCGACGGTGGCCGTGAAGGCGGCGGCGACGAAGGGACCGTCGCCGTTGGGGGTCAGCGCGATGAGGACGGCAGCCGCCAGGAGGACGGCCACGCAGCCCAGCAGGAACTGGAGCCTGCCGATGCCGTGCCCCTCGGGCAGGGGCAGCAGCCCCGTGCCGGCGACCATCAGGTGCGGCATGGCGCCGAGACCGAGCGCGATGGTGGTGGGCCGGTCGTCGTAGACGCGGGCGCGTACGGCGGCGAGCGCGACCAGCAGGACGCCGACGACGCCGGCGAGCACTCCGGAGAGGCCGTGCATGTCGTGCGCGGCCGGGTCGGAGAACCACAGCACGGCCGCCATGAGGACGAGCAGTACGGATCCGCCGATGAGCCCGGCGGCGCGCATCATGCTGTCGCCCCACAGCTTGCGGTCGCGGGTGACCGCCGAGGCGACGGCGTCGGACACGTCGTCGAAGACGGCGGGCGGCAGCGACTCGGCGAACGGCCGCAGGCTGAGCACCTCGCCGTCGAGGATGCGCTGCGCCAGGAAGGAGCGCGAGCTGTCCAGGACGGTGCCGTCGCGGCGCACCAGGTGGTAGCCGACGGGTGCGCCCTCGGCCGGGCTCTGGCCGGAGAGGCGGAGGATCTCCGGATAGATGTCGGCGACCGGGATGTCCTCGGGGAGCGCGACGTCGATCCGGCTGTCGGGCGCGACGATGGTCACGCGGCAGAAGCCGGTGTCCATGGCGGCCCCGGGCCCAGCCCCTGAGGGACCGTTCTGTCCCGGGGCGCCTCCGGTGCCCGGGCCCCTGCCGGGTCCGGTGGCCGCAGCGGAAGCCGTCGTACTCACCTGTGTGTCCCCCTTGAACGCCTGTCGGGCTGGGAGCCTGCCGGGCCCTGCGGCCCGCTCGGCTCTGTGTGCCCGGGTCTTTCCGGGCTGGTCGGGTCTTCCCTGGCTGGCCGGTTCCGTCCGGGCTGGTCGGTATGTCCGGGGCCGCCCGGGTCGGTACCGCCTTCCGGCCCGCTCCGGCCTCTGTGACCGCTCCTCCGGGGCCCGTTCGGGCCCTCGACGTGGTCACGCCAGCAGCGCGCGACACCCTACCGCTCCCCGTCAACGCACGGTGCCACTAGGATCGCCTGCCGCGGAGGGAGACCGTCGCCACGGGGGCGCCGGCACCGAATGTCCTTTCCGCACGAGGGAATTGGTGCGCGAGTGACCCAGATCGTCGTCAAGCGTCCGCCTCGGGCGTTGCCTCCCGAAGTGCCCGATGAGGACCTCCGCATGGAGGCCCCACCGGAGCTGCCTCGCGGGCAACAGGAGGGCATGCTGATGCAGATCCTGCCCATGCTCGGCATGGGCGGGTCCAGCATGTTCTTCTTCATGCCGGGGATGAACACCCACCCCATGATGCGGATCATGGGCGTGGTGATGCTGGCCTCGACGGTCGGCATGGTCGTCGCGATGGCCGTACGGTTCCGCAGGGGCACCCAGGGAGAGCTGGCGCAGACGCGCCGCGACTACCTCAAGTACCTCGCGCAGACCCGCCGTACCGTCCGCAAGACGGCGCTCAAGCAGCGCGACGCGCAGTTCTATCTGCACCCCTCTCCCGACCAGCTGTGGTCGCTGGTCGCCGAGGGCAGCCGGGTGTGGGAACGGCGCGCGTCGGACGAGGACTTCGGGCAGGTACGGGTCGGGCTGGGCGCGCAGCAGCTGGCGACGCCGCTGGTGGCGCCGGAGACGGCGCCCGTCGACGAGCTGGAGCCGCTGTCGGCCGGCGCCATGCACCAGTTCCTCAACACCCACGCGACGCTGGACGGGCTGCCCATGGCGGTCTCGTTGCGGGCCTTCTACCACGTGACGGTCAGCGGCGACCCGGAGTCGGTCTACGCGTCGGCGCGGTCCCTGGTGTGCTCACTCACCGCGATGCACTCCCCCGACGACCTGGTCCTCGCCATCGCTGCGGGGCGCGACTCGTACCACGCGTGGGACTGGGCGAAGTGGCTGCCGCACGCACAGGCCAAGGACAGCGCGGACGGCGCGGGCACGCGGCGGCTGATCGCCTCGAACATGCTGGAGCTGGAGGACCTCCTGCTCGCACGGCTGGAGGGCCGCCCGCGGTTCAACGCGGGCGCCGACCCGCTGCTGGAGCTGCCGCACGTCGTGGTGGTGCTGGACGGGACGACGGTGCCGCCCAGCTCCCTGCTGGCAGCGCCCGAGGGCCTTCAGGGCGTGACCGTGGTGGAGGTCGTGCCCGGCGACATCGACGTGGCGCGGGGCGGGCTCTCGGTGGTCGTCTCACCGCGCTCGCTGCGCCTGGAGTCGGGGCAGGGCCTGGTCTACGACGGGGTGCCCGACGCGCTCTCGTACGAGGCGGCCGAGGCGGTGGCGCGGCAGCTCGCGCCGCTGCGGGTCGGTTCCGGCGGTGACAACGACGAACCCCTGCTGGCGAAGCTGGAGTTCACCGACCTGCTGAACCTGGGTGACGCCGCCTCGGTCGATGTCACCCGTACGTGGCGGCCCCGTTCGCAGGCGGAGCGGCTGCGGGTGCCGATCGGCGTGGGCGAGGACGGCCAGCCGGTGATGCTGGACCTCAAGGAGGCCGCACAGGACGGCATGGGCCCGCACGGGCTGTGCGTGGGCGCCACCGGTTCCGGCAAGTCGGAGCTGCTGCGCACCCTGGTGCTCGGGCTCGCGGTCACGCACTCCTCGGAGACGCTCAACTTCGTGCTCGCGGACTTCAAGGGCGGTGCGACGTTCGCGGGGATGTCCCAGATGCCGCACGTGGCCGCCGTGATCACCAACCTCGCCGACGACCTCTCGCTGGTCGACCGTATGGGCGACTCGATCCGCGGCGAGCTGAACCGGCGCCAGGAGATGCTGCGCGACGCGGGCAACTACGCGAACATCCACGACTACGAGAAGGCGCGCGCGGCCGGCGCCGCTTACGACCCGATTCCTTCCCTGGTGCTCGTCATCGACGAGTTCAGCGAACTCCTGTCCGCCAAGCCCGACTTCATCGACATGTTCATCCAGATCGGCCGTATCGGCCGTTCCCTGGGTGTGCATCTGCTGCTGGCCTCCCAGCGGCTGGAGGAGGGCAGGCTGCGGGGTCTGGAGACGTATCTGTCCTACCGCGTGGGGCTGCGGACGTTCTCGGCCGCCGAGTCGCGCGCAGCGCTGGGCGTGCCGGACGCGTACCACTTGCCGTCCGTTCCCGGCTCCGGCTACCTGAAGTTCGGCACCGACGAGATGACACGCTTCAAGGCCGCGTACGTCTCCGGCGTCTACCGCTCCAGCGACACCGGGGAGCTGAACACGGGGCCGCTCCCCTCCAACCGGCGGCCCGTACTGTTCACCGCTGCCCCCGTGGCCGTGCAGGAGCCCGACCCGGACACCGCCTACGTCCCGGCGCAGCCCCTGGGAGGGGCCGACGACGACGCGCTGGCCGACACCGTGCTCGACGTGGTCGTACGGCGGCTGGAGGGCCAGGGGACGCCCGCACACCAGGTGTGGCTGCCCCCGCTGGACAACGCGGCGCCGCTGGACGAACTGCTGCCGGGACTCGCGCCCGTGCAGGGCCGCGGGCTGACCGTGCCCGGCTACCCCAAGCTCGGGCAGCTCGTCGTGCCGCTCGGGCTCGTCGACAAGCCGTTCGAGCAGCGGCGCGATCCGCTCTACTGCGACTTCTCGGGCGCCGCGGGCCACATGCTGATCGTCGGTGGCCCGCAGTCCGGCAAGTCCACGCTCGTACGCACCCTGATCGCGTCGTTCGCGCTCACCCACACCCCGCACGAAGTCCAGTTCTACGGGCTCGACTTCGGCGGCGGCGGCATGTCCGCCGTCGCGGACCTGCCCCATGTGGGCGGCACGGCCTCACGGCTCGACCCCGAACGCGTACGCCGTACGGTCGCCGAGGTCTACGGGATCCTCAACCGGCGCGAGGAGTACTTCCGGGCCAACGGCATCGACTCCATCGCCACCTACCGCAGGCGGCGGGCGCGCGGCGAGATCACCGACCAGCCCTGGGGCGACGTCTTCCTCGTGATCGACGGCTGGGGCAACTTCCGTAACGACTACGAGGGCCTGGACGGCATCGTCCACGACATCGCGACGCGCGGCCTCGGTTACGGGGTACACCTCGTCGTCACCGCCTCCCGCAGCATGGAGGTGCGCGCCGCGCTCAAGGACCTCCTCGGCAACCGCCTCGAACTGCGGCTCGGCGACACCATGGACTCCGAGTTCGACCGCAAGGTGGCGGCCAATGTGCCCACCGGCATGCCGGGGCGCGGCCAGACACCGCAGAGGCAGCACTTCATGGGCGGTGTCCCGCGTATGGACGGCGTCTCGTCGGACGAGGAGATCTCCGACGCCACCGCGGCGATGTGCCGCACGGTCACCGAGCACTGGCAGGGCCCCGCCGCACCCGCCGTACGGCTCCTGCCGCGCGAGCTGGCGGCGGCCCAGCTGCCTTCCGGCGGCGACTTCCCCGAGCGGGGCCTGGCGTTCGCCATCGACGAGAACAACCTGGAGCCGGTCTTCGTCGACTTCGAGACCGACCCGTTCTTCCTCATCTTCGGCGAGAGCGAGGCCGGCAAGACGGCGCTGCTGCGGCTGCTGACCAAGCAGATCACCGAGCGCTACAGCGGCGACGAGGCGAAAATCGTCGTCGGCGACTACCGGCGCTCACTGCTCAGCGTCGTCCCCGACTCGCACCTGCTTGAGTACGCGCCGATGTCCAACGCCATGGAGACGCACATGAGCGCGCTCCGCGACCTCATGGCACGCCGCGCCCCCGCGCCGGACGTCACACCGCAGCAGCTCAGGGACCGCAGTTGGTGGTCGGGCCCGAAGATCTTCATCATCGTCGACGACTACGACCTCGTCGCCACCTCCAGCGGCAATCCGCTCGGCGTCCTGACCGAACACCTGCCCTTCGCACGCGACGTGGGCGTGCGCTTCATCCTCGCCCGCAGCTCGGCGGGGGCCTCACGGTCGATGTTCGAAACGTTCATGACCCGTATCAAGGAACTCGGCGCCCAGGGCGTCGTCCTCTCGGGTGACCCCTCCGAGGGCGACATCCTCGGCAACGTACGCCCCCGCCCGATGCCGCCCGGCCGAGGCTTCTTCGTCTCCCGCAAGCGGGGGACGCCGATGGTGCAGATCGGGTGGTCGCCGGAGGAGCAGTGAGGTGACGGAGGCCGGGGCTTGAGGTGTCGTGCGCGTCGGAGGGCTGGAGTCGGGGGGCCGTGGGGAGTTGGAGAGCAGTGCGGGCCGGGGCACGGTGGGTTGGACCGGCAGGTGGCGGGCTGGGAACATCTTCGGCGTGACCAGAGGGCTCCTGGAGCCCTGAACAGCAAGGGGAGGAGCACCCGCTGATGGGGACCCAGCAGGAGAAGGACGAGCTGTACGCGATGGACATCTCCGACGCCGTGTGGGAGAGCGCGCCGGGCGGCCCGGAGGACGAGCGGGTGGAGATCGCGCATCTGCCGGGCGGCGCCGTCGCGATGCGGAACTCGAAGGATCCGGAGACGGTGCTGCGCTACACGGAGGCGGAGTGGCGTGCCTTCGTTCTGGGGGCGCGGGACGGGGAGTTCGACATCATGTGAGTCGGCCCTGGGCGTCAGTGGTGTCAGCGGTGTGCAGTCGGCGCTGCACGAGCCGACGCTGTCGGGCCGGTCGGAGCGGTGTTCGGAAACGTGAGAAGGCGGCAGGGCCCTCATAGGGTCCCTGCCGCCTTCTCGTGCGCTGCCGCTGCTGTTATGCCGCAGGGCTCTGCGGGTCTCCGCCTACCCGAGGTTCTCGAAAAACTTCGCCGCATGACGGTCGGTCGCCTGGTACTGGTCGTTGCCCTGACGGACCTTTGTCTCCATCTGGGTCAGCGTCGAGGACAGGCTCTGCACGCGCTGGTCCCACTGCTTCTTGATGATGTTGAACGCGGCGCGCGCGTCACCTTCCCACGCGTCGTCGACCTTCGAGACCGCCGCCCACAGCGCTTCGAGCTGGCGGTCCAGCAGTTCGCGGCGCACCTTGATGTCGCCCGCGATCTGCTCAACAGTCGCGTAATGGATTTCCATGACCATGTCGCCGCCAGAACTGGCTGCCATGGTGTCTCCTTTCAAGAGTGATGCGCGGGGTACTGCCGATCCGGACGGGGTCGGCTAAATGCCGTTGAGCTTGCTCATGCCGGGAACCGCGCCGCCGGGGTCGGAGCCGTTCATGTCGATCCGCTTGAACTCGTCGAGGATCGAGTCGTCGTTGCCGGAGCCGACCTTCTGCGTCTGGTCCACGGCGTTGTAGATGCCGTAGAGAAGGTTGTGCAGCGCCCGGTGGTCGTCGTTGATGCGCTCCTGCGCCACGCGGAAGGCGCCACCACCTGCGCCCTTCCACCCGGCCTGTGCGGTGGCGATGAGCTGGGAGAGAGCCCGGAGGTTCCCTTCCAACTGCCCGCCGATCTCATCGAGAGTGCCCTTGAAATGGACTACTTCACCATGGCTTAGCTTCTGCTTGCCAGACATGAACTGCATCCTCCGTTTCAGCTGCGTCCCGCACTGCGGACAGCCTGTTCTCACTTCGACGCATTCAGCGCCGCGTCTAGTTCCGCCTCAGGCGTACGACCGCGAAGCCGCATCCCACGAGAATCACGACCCCCGCCCCGACCCCGACGAGAGGCAGCACCAGGCTTTTCCCGTCGTTCGACGCGGAGTCTGCCATCTTCGCCTTGCGAGGGGTATCGGTTTCGTTCGCTTGCGAAGGCTTACGGTCCTCGAAGTCCGGTGCGGAAATCCGGACTTTCTTTCCTGTAAGGGGATGTGTGTCCCGGGCGCCCGGATCGCCCTCCCCCTCCAGGAGATTCATACGGGGACGGACAGCGCCGTACCCGATGTACTTGCTGACGGTGTTCTTCTTGCCCTCCGAACGGCCTGCCGTCTCCAGCAGTACGCGGAGTACCTGATTGGCCGTCCAGTCCGGGTGCTTGGCCCAGACGAGTGCGGCTGCGCCGGAAGTAATGGCAGCGGAATAGCCCGTCCCGGAAGCATCCGCGCAGTACCGCGCACGCTTGGCGTCACACCAGGCAGGGAGCTGTTCGCCGGGAGCCGCGAGAGAGATCGAGTCGCCGTACGAAGAGAACTTCGAGACGGAATCGGTCTTCCCCGTAGAGGCGACCGTCGCGACGTTCGGGTGGGAGGCGGGGTAGATCTTCGACATGGAGTTGCCGTTGTTTCCGTCATCACCCGCGCCCGCGATCAGCAACTTCCCTTTGCTGCTCGCGTACTTGAGGGCGTCCTCCATCTGCGCGCCCGGAGCCGCGTTGAAGGCTATGTAGATGATGTTCGCTTCACTGTCCGCAGCGGCACGGACCGCCTCTTCACGGCCACCCAGCGTCCCCCGCTTCATGTCCTTGATGCCCTCGACACCCGCACGGAAAGGCAGGATCTTCGCGTCAGGGGCAACGCCTTTCAGCGTGCCGCCCTTCCCCGTTCCCGCGATCATTTCCGCCGCGGTGGTTCCATGGCCGTTGTCGTCCTTGTTCTCGTCGCCCGGAGCGTCGACAAGGGTCTTACCGGGAAGCACCTGGCCTCGCAGGGACGTGGTGGACGCGTCCACTCCGGTGTCGACCACAGCGACCTTGATTCCCTTGCCCGTGCTGACCTTCCAGATCTTCGGGATCTGCATCGCGTCCAGGTACCACTGCTTCTCCTGCACCCCCGCCGCGTGGGCGACCGGCGCCAGCCCCGCCTGCACAACCGCCATCGCCCCTGCCGCCGCCAGTACGACCCCGATCCGCCGGCGCATCGTGGCCCCCGTTCCTGTCCCTACGTTGATCGTCAAGCCCTGCGCACCTGTGCGGGCAACCGCATTCCCGGACCGCTGCCGTGACAGCGCTCTCTCACCTGCTGCGCCCACACCCTGCCTCACGTCTCGCTCTTCCGCCTCATACGAGCAATCGCGAAGCCACCGCCTGCGAGGACCACCACGCCTGCGCCTACACCGACGACAGGCAGCACCACGCTGCCCTTGTCGTCACCGGCGGCCGAATCCGCCACCTTCACCTTGTCCGGGACACCGTCAGCGTCCCCGGACTTGGAGGAACCGGAAGACTTCTTCGCGGGAGGACCAAGCTTCTTGTTCGTGAGAGGACTGATCTCGGGATCACCCGGATCACCCTTGCCTTCCAGGAGATTGGCCCTTGGGCGGACCGCTCCGTGGCCGAGGTAGACACTGGGCTTGATGTGCTTCTCCTTCAACCCTGTCGTGTTCAACAGGACGCGGAGAACCTGGTTGGCGGTCCAGTCGGGATGCTTGGACCAGAGGAGAGCCGCGGAAGCCGAGGCGAGAGCGGTGGCAGCACTGGTGCCGCCGTTCTGGTCGCAATAGCGCTTCCTCGCCTTGTCGCACCACCAACCAGGGATATTCGTCCCCGGAGCAGCTATATCGACGTCGCTCGCACTATTGGAGTATTCTGCGACCTTACCTGTCTCATCCGTGGCAGCAACCGAAACAGCATGGGGGAAGCCAGCAGGGAAATGCTCGTAGTTCTTCTTATTGCGGTCGTTGCCTGCGGATGCCAGGAACAACTTTCCCTTGTTGGCTGCGAATTTGACGGCATCCAAAAGACGCGGATCTGGAGCGTCAGTACCGATAGACATACTGATGATCTGGGCATCCGTGTCCGCAGCGGCCCGAACACCTGCGATAAGAGGGTCCCAACTGGTCTTGCCATCAGTCCCCTGCAGAGCGACCCGGATGGGGATGACCTTCGCGTCAGGCGCAAGTCCCTTCAACGACCCGGCCCTACCAGTCCCAGCGATCAGCTCCGCCATCGTCGTCCCATGACCGGACTTATCAGTATCCGTCCCCCCGGGCAGCCTCGACACATCCTTACCCGGCAGGACTTGGCCCCGCAAGGAAGGCGTTGAGGAATCAAGACCTGAGTCGACCACGGCGACCTTGACACCCTTGCCCGTGCTGACCTCCCACATCTTCTCGGCCTGCATCGCGTCCAGGTACCACTGCTGCTCCTGCACCCCGTCCGCATGCGCCACAGGGGCCAAGCCGGCCTGAAGAACCGCCATCGCCCCCGCCGCCGCCAACACGGCCCCGATCCGCCGGCGCATCGTGGCCCCCGTTCCTGTCCCTACGTTGATCGCCAAGCCCCGTTCACGCACGCATGCAGCCACATTCCCAGAACACCGCCATGGCAGTGCTCCCCCACCTGCTGCACCCGCGCCCCCTCTCACGTCCCGCTCTTCCGCCTCATACGAGCGAACGCGAAGCCACCGCCCGCGAGGACAACTACGCCCGCCCCCACACCGATCACAGGCAGCACAGCGCTGCCCTCGTCGTCATCGGACGCGGAATCCGCCACCTTCACCTTGTCCGGGGCACCGTCAGCATTCCCGGACTCGGAGGAATCGGAAGACTTCTTCGCGGGAGGACCAAGCTTCTTGTTCGTGAGAGGACTGATCTCGGGATCACCCGGATCGCCCTCGCCTTCCAGGAGATTGATACGGGGGCGGACCGAGCCATAGCCGATGTACTTGCTGGGCTTGACATTTTTCCCCTGCAGCCCTGCCGTCTTCAACAGAACCCGAAGAACCTGGTTGGCGGTCCAGTCGGGATGCTTGGACCAGAGGAGAGCCGCGGAGGCCGAGGCGAGGGCGGCAGCAGCACTAGTGCCATTCCGCCCACTGCAATAGTCCTCCCTCGTCTCGGTGCACCAGCTGGGAATGTTGACGCCCGGGGCTGCCATGTCAGGGCGACTCGCGGTGTTGGAAAAGTCCGCGACCTTCCCTGATTCGTCGGTAGCAGCAACCCCCGCCGCATAGGCATAGCCAGCGGGGTAGTTCGGTTCGTTGCGCTTGGCGCCATCGTTACCCGCAGACGCCAGGAGTAGTTTGCCCTTCTTAGCCGCGTACTTGACTGCGTCCAAAAGGTGGGGGTCAGGAGCAACGTTACCGATGGACATGCTGATAATCTGAGCATCGGTATCCGCTGCGGCTCGAACGCCTGCGATAATGGGGTCCCAACTGGTCTTACCGTCAGTCCCTTTCAAGGAGACGCGGATCGGGATGATCTTCGCATCCGGTGCCAAGCCCTTCAGCGACCCCGACTTCCCAGTGCCAGCGATGAGTTCGGCCATGGTGGTTCCGTGGCCCGTCTTGTCGGTCTCCGTACTCCCAGGGAGCCGGGATACATCTTTGCCGGGCAGGACTTGCCCCTTCAGGGAAGGCGTCGAGGAATCAATACCCGAGTCAACAACGGCGACCTTGACACCCTTACCTGTACTGACCTCCCACATCTTCTCGGCCTGCATAGCCTTCAAATACCACTGCTGCGACTGGGCATCCTGGGCCACAGCTGAAGGAGTCAGCGCCGAAAGACAGACGGTCCACGCACCGACACCGGCCAGCACAGCCATCAGGCCACGCTGCCCGCTCCGTCGCCCCCGACGGCTCATCCCTGCCATGTCCGCTGCTCCCACCTGGTCTACTCGACTACTGGCGGGACAACCCCGCGCCGCCCTGCCGGCCCTGCTTCTTCGCCTTCGACGAGATAGTCCGGCCTTTGCCTCTCGTCGCGGGACCGCTCTCGCGACCCCGTGTTTCCCCTGGAACCGCTCGTCCCCGCGCCCTGGGCGCCACCGCGGACAAGGCCCGTTCCTCCAGGCGTGAAGTCCCGCCTCGTGCGGCCCTGCGCGGATTCCCCGCCTCTGGGCGAACCCACGACACCGCCTGGGCTGGAAGCAACCCTTCGCCCTGAGGCGCCCTGCCCTGATGCCCCGGCGCCATTGGCGCCCATGGCCCCCGGAACACCGCCCATCCCCACGGGACGTCCTGTCGCCGAGTTCTCGCCCCCCACAACAGTTCCACGGGGAATGCCAGACGAGTTCCCCGGCGATTGCGGTCGGCTCGGTGTCCCGCCGACGATTCCGCCTGGCCGAGCAGCGCGAGCACCGCCGTTGGCCGAGCCTTGCCCACCTGCCGCGCCACCGCCCGGGCCCATCATGCCGGGCCCCATCATCCCGGGGCGTCCCATACCGCCCTGCCCAGCTGGCGTGCCAACTGCCCTGCCACCAGGCCCCGTCTGACCAGTTCCCACCGGCCCGGGAGCCATCGGCCCACCCGGCCGCCCAATCGGCCCGGGATTCATCGGACCGGGGCGGGGCCGCCCCAGGCCACCCTGGACGGGCGGTGCGGTGGGCCTAACTGGCGAGCCTCCTCCGATTTTGCCGGCCTTCGGCATCAACGTGGGCGGAGGCATGCCAGGACCGCCAATGGGGGGCGGTCCTGCCAAGCCTCCGGTCGGCGGCGGAGTCGCAGTAGGCGGCCCCCCACTGTTGGGAATTGTGAGAGGTGGCGGCGCCGTGCTGTTGATGTCCGTACCCACTCGCGAGTCGGGAATCGACGAAACGTCGCTAGGGGGTCCTGGGTCAAAACGATCTTGCGGACGGCCTTGGTCCGTAAAACCGGAGTCGCTACCGGCGACGCCCAAGCTCCCCGGATGCCCAGACGTGGCGGAACCACCCTGTGCGGCACCAGCGACCGTGTTTCCGCCAGCACCACCAGCCGCACCCGTCGGCGCAGGATTCTCCTCAAGGTCCGAGGTCGCTGGCTTCGGCACCCCCACACTCTCCGGCATCGGCGGGAAGGTGGGCATCTGCGCCACCTTCATGTTGTCGCGCGAAACGGTGTAGTAGGAGCTGAGCTTGTTCATCTGGATAACCGCTTCTTTGCGGTTCGCCTCAGCCTTGGCGTTCTCTTCCTTGAGCTTCTTGGACTCCAGGTTCTTCATCGCCGCGTTGCCCTTGACGCGCGCAGGCGAAGGAATGTCCTGGATGGTCAGGCCGGGCCCTTCATAACGCAGGGGAGTCACAGAAGACTTGACCATTGCCAGGCCGACTCCCGCGGCCTTCAGCTGCGTGCCGACAGTGGCGACGTAGTCCCCGAATCGGAGGGTGCTCTTGCCCAACTTTTCGCCCCAGCTGCGGAAAGCGGACGCAGAGACGCCGTCCCAGTCCACCTCGCCGATGTGCTTGGTGAGTTCGTCCCCGGCTTTCTTCAGCTCCGAGGCCGCCGTCCAGAGTGCGTCGCCCACGTCTTCCAACTGCTGGGGCATGGCGCCCTCGACCATGTCGACCATGTCGTTGAGCCGGTATGTGTCGAAGTCCGTCGTGGGGAGCGGCGGCAGGAACTCCGGGCTCAGAACCAGAGGCGGCTTTCCGCCGTACTGGTCGAACGGAGCGCCTGTACGCGTCAGCTGGGGAGCGACATTGGGCTCCCCCATCTTGTCCATTTCCTGCGGGGTGTAGCCCGATCCATCCGGCTGGCCCGTTTTGGAATCAGTAACGCCCCCTACAGGCCCTGGCGTCCAGTACCCGCCTGTCGTGCCTCCCATAGCTGCGCCTCCCTTCGATGCTGTAGCGGTCAGTAGTTGTTGTCGTTGATGTCCGAACGACCCTTGTCACCCGTGACCGTGTCCTCGTACCTGTCACGCACCCGGCTCTGGAGCTTCCAGAACCGTCGCTGCTGTTCCACTTCAAGGTTGTCAAAACCGACATCCGCGCCATGGACCGCGATTCCGATGCATTCGAGCTGATCCCCGATCGTCTGGGACAGCCTCTCCAGCTCGGCGTGCACCGTCCTGTACGTGCTGAACAGATCCTGTGCCTCGGCGAACTCGTAGCCCGTGCTGCTGAGGGCGCCCTCGGAGATCGTCTGGCCAGCTACGCCCGTCTTGCCCGCGACGCTGCCCTCAAGGTTCCTGAGGATGCCGTCGACCTTGGTCTTGAACTTCTGGAGCTCACCCGCGCCGCGCTTCAGGTCGCTCTTCGTCGGGGCCTCGCCGTTCTTCTCCACCGACCAACCCACAAGGACCTCCCCGTCCACCCGTTGCCGTGCCCGTAGCGCGTCGTGCGCCCACAGTCACTGTAGCCACAGCATACGACTGTCCCAACTGCAAATCAGCGCGGGGCAGTTGATTGGTGCATGTCTGTGGCATCAAACACTTTTCTATCAGGCGCCACTGTCACCGGTCTGTCGGCGGCGGCGCCAGTCGCGGTAGACGAGGGAGCTGCCGATGACCACCGCGAGGAGGGTGCCGCCGCCTACAAGGACGTAGGTCCCCAGCCTCTCGTTCCGCTCCTGTTCGGTTTCGCCCAACTGGAGTTTGGCGGGCGTCGGTTTGCGCCCCTTTTCCATGCCTTCCTTCGCTGTCGGGCGGTTGATGCGGTGTTCGTCCTCGGTGAGGGCGCGCACGGGGTCGATGACGCCCCAGCCGACCAGTCGGTCATGGCCTGAGACGGAGCGTTCGGCTGTCTGCTCGATCTGGGCGACGATGTTCTTCTGTGTCCACTTATTTGCCCCGTCGTTGTGCTTTGCACGTAGAAGGGCAGCAACGCCCGCTACGTAGGGTGCGGAGAAGCTGGTGCCGTTGTCGGCGCAGTGGCCGCCCTTGGGGACGGTGGAGATCATGTCGACTCCGGGAGCTGCCACGTCCACGAACTCGCCGGACTGCGAGAAGGGCGCCCTTTCGTTGTTGCGGTCCGAGGAGGCGACGGCGAGGACGCCGGGGTACGAGGCGGGGTAGGTCTCCTTGACGTTGCCGCCTAGGCCGTCGTTGCCGGCGGAGGCCACGACGACGACGTTGGCGCGCAGGGCGCGGTTGACGGCGCGTTCGAGCGAGGACTTCGGGCTGAGGGCCTGCGCGGTGTCCTGGGAGATGTTAATGACGTCGGCGCGCACCCTCACGGCGTGGTCGATGGCCGCCGCGAGGGTGTCGGCCGTGCCGCTTCCGTTGGCGTCGTTCTGCTGGATCGGGATGATCGTCGCCTTGGGCGCGAGGCCGACGAACCCGGTGTCGTCGGCCGGGCGCGCGGCGATGATACCGGCGACCTTCGTACCGTGGCCGACGCTGTCGGTCGTTCCGTTGGCCTTGCCACGGGGCTGTACGCGGCCGGACTCGTCCTTCTTGCGCTTCTTCGGCAGCAGGTTCTTGCCCGACTTGGTGTCGACGGCGTCCTTCAGCTGCTTGTGCTCCGTGCTCACGCCCGTGTCGATGACGGCGACTCGGACGCCCTCACCCTGATCGGTGTCGCGCCACAGCTCGTTCAGCAGTACGCGCTGGAGGGACCAGGGGCGGCCCTTGTACGCCTTGGAGGGGAAGCTGCACTGGGTACTGACGTCCGCGGCGGCCGGCGTCGCCGTCGTGACCGTCAGGGTGGAGGCGGTGACGGCGGTCGCGGCTGCGAGCGCCGCGAGGCGGCTTGTGCGGGGCCGTGTGGTGGCGCCGGGGCCTCGGGGGTGGTTGCGCTGCATGTCGTCGTCCCCCGCCCTCAGGAGCCCTGCGGCTGCAGCGCGCTGCCCGTAGAGAGACGGGGTCCCGTGGGCAGGAAGGTCGACCATTCGACGGGGATGGGAGCGACCTTGACCTTTTCGTACCCGAGCCGCCGCTGGGCGAGCTGGCCCTCCTGCTGTTCCTGTTCCACCTGCGCCTTGGTCTTGCGCTTGCCGTCCTCGCCGATGCCCGACTCGTCCCGCTCGCTGTCGCTGTTGGACTGCATCGCGTACCGCAGGCCGGTGTCGGTGACGAGGAAGATGCCGCCCACGCCGGTGCTGCGGCCCTGTACCTGGCGGAAGAGCTGGCCGGTGCCAGGGGTGACGTACGCGCTGGTGGAGCCGGCCGGGATCTGCTCGGGGAAGTCGTCGCCCGACCAGGTGCTGAGGGTGGTCCGGTTCTTGCCGTTCACCTTGCGCAGGACGTTGCAGGCGACGTTTCGGCTGCCCGGCTTGGTACTGGCCGAGTTGACGGCATGGCTCTTGTCCTCGGGCCACCTGAGGTTTCCCGGGAACTCGCCGGTGGGCGAGAAGGCGCTGGCATTCACGTCATAGGGCTTGCTCTGCTGGAGGCTGAGCAGCTGCTTGGAGCTGAGCAGGAGTTGGCCGACGAAGTCGCTGACCGGCATGACTCTCCGGTTCAGCACGAGGTACTGCTGCCTGTGGTTGCCTTCGGGCGCCCGAATCACGGTGCCGATCTTGTTGGTCTCCGTGTCGAGACCTGGCACGTTCGCGGGGCTGCCGACCCGGCCGGGGACCTGCGGGAAGGAGAGGTTGTCGCCCTGGTGGAGCGTCGCGAGCCACTGGCGGGACACACGCTGGGGCTTGCGGTTGCCCGTCAGGATGCGGAGCAGTGTTTCGTCGTCAGGGAGTGCGTAGCGCCGACCTTTCCTGTCCACCACGTAGAGCCGGTCGTCGGGGCCTTGTACGAAGAGGAGTTCGCCGCCGTGCAGCCGGTTCTTGCCCTCGACCTTGTTCCGGTCGCGGTCTCCCAGGACGAACGCGCCCTTCTGGACCGCCCGTTGGCCCTCGCTGGGGCGCTCGCACACGGCCCAGCGCTTCTTCCTGCCCGCTTCGTCCGGCTCGGGCAGCCGGTCGGGGGCATAGGGAATGCCGATGGTCGGTCCGTGCGGGAGCTTGCCGCTGTCGAGGACCTTCTCGTCAACCTCGACGATGTCGCCGGACTTGCCGGGGTCGAGGATCAGCTTGGCGGAGGCGAGGTTGAGCACCGGGTGGAGCTGTGTCTTGCCGTCGGTCCGCAGGACGACGTAGCGGGTGGTGGAGTCGGAGCCGATGATGACCTTCTCCTTCGGCTTGTCCCATCCGTCGGGTGCCTTGGGTTTGAACATGCCCCAGGCTCCGAAGCCCGCAAGGATCACCACACCGATGATGATTCCCGGAAGAATGCCGCGCAGGGGCCGGGGAGCGCCCTCTTCGGTACCGGTGGGCGAAGGCTGGAGAAATGCCGCGACCATCCGCTTCTTCGCGAATGTATAGGCGTTGAGCTCGTCGCGCCGTGATGCCATGAGTGAAAGACGCTCCCCTGAAGTCCCTGCTGTCCCCTGTAGCTTCCGGCGGGTGCCACTGCCGGAACGCGCCCCGTCCACCGGGCTTCGGAACGTCGCGAGACGCTGCCGGTTGTCGGACCGGGCACCTACTATGCCGGTTGGGGATTGTGTCGCGCCGCTCCGGTATCGTGATCGCCCGCTCAACTCCCCAGACGGATGGGGCGAATTCGGACAAAGAGGGGGCCAGCAGGGATGGGATCTGCGACGCGGGCGCGGGGTGCCGCGAGCACCCCGAGGCGCCCTGGGCCCGACCCGGCCCGGCGCCCGGGAGCCGCCACACCCGCGGCACGCGCACCGCGCCCGCAGGTCCCGGCCTCCACGACGCTGCGATCCGAGTCGCGGACGAGCAGGCTCGGCCCGTTCCAGCTGCAACAACTCGTGCTGCTGGAGCTGGCGGGCGCCGTCCTGCTGGTCGCAGCCGCCGCCGGCCGGCTGATGCTGGTGCCGGCCGTGGTGGTCGCCGCGCTGCTCGTGGTGCTGGCGCTGATGCGCCGGCACCAGCGCTCCGTGCGGGACTGGGGCGGGACGCTGCTCGCCCTGCGGGCCCGCAGGCGCGGGGCGGCCGAGCCGCTGACGCCTGCGATGGTGCTGGACAGCGAGGGGGAGCGGGTCGATGCCAGCTTCCTGCCTCTCGTGGAGTGCGCGCCGGGACTGAGGACGTACGCCTACCTGGACAAGAAGCGCCGCACCATAGGGATGCTCGGTGACGGCTCGTTCCTGACCGCCGTGGTGCGTATCGAGGCCGGGCCCAGTGCGCTGCGGCCCGCGTTCGGTTCGCGCGCGCTGCCCCTGGCGCTCGTACAGGACGCGCTCGACGTGGACGGCATCGCGCTGGAGTCGGTCCAGGTCGTGCAGCACGTACAGCCCGCTCCTGCGCCGCATCTGCCGGACCAGTCGGTGGCGAGGCGCAGTTATGGCCCGCTCCAGGAGCAGACCGGCTCGCCCGCGCTGCGGCTGACGTGGGTGGCGCTGAAGCTGGACCCGGAGCTGTGCCCCGAGGCCGTCGAGGCACGTGGTGGCGGCCTTCAGGGAGCGCAGCGCTGCCTGGTGCGTGCGGCGGACCATCTGGCGAGCCGGGTGACGGGCGCCGGGTTCGTTTCGACGGTGCTCAACGAGGAAGAGCTGATATCAGCCGTGGCGACCTCGGCCTGTGTGAGCCCGGCCGCCACCGCGCGGGCGAGCAGGCCGGACGCGGCTCCCGCGCGGCGTACGGCCGAGTCGGCGCGCGCCTGGCGGTGCGACGACCGCTGGCACACGTCGTACGGGGTCGGCCGCTGGCCCGAGTTGGGCCGCGCGGCGACCCCGCTGCCGAGGCTGGTGGCGCTGCTGACATCCGTTCCCACGCTCACCAGCACCTTCAGCCTGACGCTCGGCCGCTCAGCGCGGCGCGGCGCTGTGACGGTCAGCGGCCATGTGCGGCTGACCGGCCGTTCGGACAACGAGTTGGTGGCGGCGCGCAAGCATCTGGAGCGGGCGGCCCGTTCGGCCAAGCTGGGGCTCATACGGCTCGACCGTGAGCAACTCCCCGGCGCCCTCGCCACACTGCCACTGGGAGGTGTCCGCTGATGGGTACCGCGAGCAGGCTGGGCCGGGCGATCACGGGCCCGCGCCGTACGGAACACGCCGTACCGGGTGACCACTTGGCCGCACTGTCGCTGCCCATAGGCGACGACGGGGTGGTGGTCGGCAACGACGCGGAGGGCCGCCCGCAGGTGGTGGGCTTCCACCATCCCTCCGCGTACAACGCCGTGCTGATCGGCGGCCTCTGGACGGCCCAGGTCCTCGCGCTGCGCCTGGCCGGAACGGGCGCCAGGGTGGCGGTGGAGACCGGCAGGGCGCACGTGTGGACGAACCTGGTGCAGGCGGCGGGTGCGGGGCAGGAGTGCATCTCCCTCTTCGACGTCGGCCGCGTGCCTCCCATGGGGCCGACGGTCAGCAGTCCCGTTCTCGTCATACGGGACTGCGGTATGCGGCCCCCGCGCGGGCGTGTGGCCGCCATGCCGTGGCAGTCGGTGCTGACGCTGCTGCCGTATCTGAGCCCCGTGGCACCCAGGTTGCTGCGCAGCGCGGACCTCGTGGGCGTCCAGCGGGTCTCTCCTGACGAGGCCCAGCAGATCGGCCGTCTCATGCAGCTGCCGCGTCAGGAAGTGGAGGCGCTGTCCACACTGGGCGACGGCGTGACACTGTGGTGCACGCGACGCGACCGGCAGTACGCGCTGACGCAGCCGACGGACGCGGAGTCCGGACTGCTGGGGACGCCGCGCCGGCTGGACTGAACCGGTCCCGTAGCGGACATCCGCGGCGGAACACGGGCGGCGGGTTGCGGATGGCAGCTGCTGACCGGCGGTTGGCGGTTGGGCCGGGAAGCGGCTGATGGGGCGGCTGGGGAAACGGCTGAGGGGTACGTCCGAAGTTCGGGACGTGCATCCGGTTGTGCCGCCCACGGGTGGAGTTGGAAGGTTCGTCCAGGGGGCACACTTCCTTCCTCCACAGGCTGCGGGGCCGCCCTGCCGTAACGGGAGTTGCGATGATTAGGCTGGACTGACGCGCGTGGGCTGGCGTGCGGCAAAACCGGGGTGAATGACCACAGCAGGAGGCATTGTGAGCAGCGATCGGGACGAGATCCGCGTCGGCGGGACCATGCCCGGCTCCGATCGGCTCGATGCGGACGATGCCGAGCACGAGACCGAGTCGACAGGCCAGTTCACCATCGACTACACCCCTCCTGCCTGGTATACGCAGGACGCGGGCGGTCCGCCTCCGGCGAGCACGCCAGGGCCCGATCCCACCGAGGCATCCGCGAACGAGCCCGCAGCGCTCGCCCCCGACCCCGCACCCGAACCGTCCGCCTCGCCTTCGCCGGTCCCCTTCGGGGAGCGGGAGAACGCGCGGGAGCCGGAGTCCGGGTGGCCCGGAGGTGCCGGACAAGAGAGCGCCGCGGAGGCTGGCGAGTTCGACAGCAACGCCGGAGAGTTCGCCAGGGAGCGGCCCTCCGGGTCCTCATCCGAGGCCATGGGTGCGGGCGAGACGGCTGGGGACGACACCACTTCGAGTGACGCCGCTTCCCACTCGGCAGCTACGGGTGGAACGGCTACGGGTGAGACAGCTACGAGTGGCCCAGCTACAGGTGGCACGGAGGCTGCTCGCGGCGCGTTCGCCGAGGAGCCCGGGTACGCGCCCGCCGGCGCTACGTCGTTCCCTCCTCCGCCCCCGAACCCGCCCCAGGCGACGCCCGTAGCGGAGAACCGGACCTCGGCGCCGGAGAGTGACGCACACGCGGACGACGCCCAGCTCGTGCCGGAGCACGGTGAGGGTGAGGGCGCGGAGGACGGCTGGGCCGGCGAGGGCGCCGCAGTCGCCGACGAACCCGGTACGGGTGAACCCACTGCGGACGAGCCCGATTCGGACGAGCCCGCCGCCGGTGACCCCGTAGTCGGTGGCCCCGTAGCCGACGAGGAAGGCGAGTCCCCCGAGCACACGGGCGACATCGAAGACGGCGCCACCGTGCGCTTCTCCGCCGCGGCGCTGCGTCGCGAGTTCGCCGCGTACGCCACCAAGGAGCGCGAGCAGGAGCAGGAAGAGAACGGGGCCACACCCGAGGGCCCCCAGGACGGCACCGCCCGGAAGAACGGGGCGGTGAACGAGACGTCAGGCGCGGTGAACGACACGCCATCCGGGAGCGCCTCAAGCCCCCTGCCACCGGCTCCGGTTGAGGGCAGCGCCCCTGCTTCCGACGGCAACGCGCCGCAAGACCCGGCCACGGCCGCCGCCGACGCGCCCTCCGGCTCGGGCCCCGACGCGCACTCGGGGCCGCAGGACTCGATTCCCGCCTCCTACGACTTCGCACTGGAGGCGCCGTCGAGCGAGCGCCGGATCGCGGACGCACCGCCCGCTCCCCCGCCCGCCGAACCCAGCGACGCCGAGCCCCAGGACGCCGTGCCCCCGCACCCGCTCACGCCCGCAGCTCCGCAGGAAGCCGCACCGTGGGCCCCTGCACCGGCCGACAGCGGTGGCGGCACCGGCGGAGGTGCGCCCGGACTCCCGCCGCTGCCGCCTGACTTCCAGCCCGCAGCCGCGACGCCGCCTCCCGCGGGTTCACCGTGGCCGAAAATGCCGGACACGTCGGGGCGCTCCCAGCAGCCCCCCGCGCAGGGGCAGGCCCCGCCGCCCCAGCAGCCGCCTTCCCCGCCCTCGCCGCAGCAAGCGAACCACCCCCAACACCCCCAACAGCCGCACCAGCCCCCGCAGTCGCAGGCTCCGGGCGCGCTCCCGCACGCCGCCCAGGGCGGGTACGGGTATCCGCAGCCGGGCCAGCCTCAGCCAGGACAGCACCAGCCGCAGCCGCAGCCGGGCCAGGGCGCGCAGGGCATGCCCGTACCGCCCGGTGGTACGCCCCCTGTGCCGCCCGCACAGCACGGGCAGCCAGGCCAGCAGCCCGGTACGCCCGCACTGCCTCCGGCGTACGCGCCTCAGCAGCCCCAACAGGCGCCCCACGTCCCGGCACAGGGCCAGCCGCCGCAGGCCGGTTACGGCTACCCGCCACAGCAGCAGGGGCAGGCACAGCCCGGCCGGCCGCAGGGCGCACAGCCGCAGTCCCCCGGCGCCTTCCAACCGGGCGGGCCCGGCCACCAGCCGCTGCCCCAGCAGGGCCAGCAGGGCTCGCAGGGCGGCCGGCACAACGAGCAGGGCCAACCCGTACGGCAGCCGACGCAGGGCGGTCAGCAGAACCCGCAAGGCCAGCTGCCCCAGCCTCAACCCGGACAGCCTCACCCCGGACAGGCACAGCCCGCCCAAGGCCAACACGGCCAGCAGCAGCCCGGACAGGGCCAGCCCGGAAACCCCGCGCAGGCGCACTCACCGCTCCAGCCCCACCCCGGTGCCGTGGACCCGCGTCGGCTGGACCAGTCCGGTTCACCGCTCGGCTACACGGCCGCCGTCGAGCTGTCCTCGGACCGGCTGATCAACAGCAAGAAGAAGCCGCGCCCCCAGACTCCCCACAAGGCCAGCCGGTTCCGCTTCGGTGCCAAGAAGGAGGAGGCGGAGCGGCAGCGCAAGCTGGAGCTGATCCGTACGCCCGTACTGTCCTGCTACCGGATAGCGGTCATCAGCCTCAAGGGCGGCGTCGGCAAGACCACGACCACCACGGCGCTGGGCTCCACGCTCGCCACGGAGCGCCAGGACAAGGTCATCGCGATCGACGCCAACCCGGACGCGGGCACCCTGGGCCGCAGGGTGCGCCGCGAGACCGGGGCCACCATCCGGGACCTGGTCGGCGCGATCCCGTATCTCAACAGCTACATGGACATCCGCAGGTTCACCTCGCAGGCGGCGTCCGGCTTGGAGATCCTGGCGAACGACGTCGACCCGGCGATCTCGACAACGTTCAACGACGACGACTACCGACGCGTCATCGACGTGCTCGGCAAGCAGTACCCGATCATCCTGACGGACTCGGGAACGGGCCTGCTCTACTCCGCGATGCGCGGAGTGCTGGATCTCGCCGACCAGTTGATCATCATCTCCACCCCGTCGGTCGACGGCGCGTCCAGTGCCAGTACGACGCTGGACTGGCTGGCAGCGCACGGGTATTCGGACCTGGTGCAGCGGAGCATCACGGTGATCTCCGGGGTCCGTGAGACCGGCAAGATGATCAAGGTTGAGGACATCGTCGCGCACTTCGAGACGCGGTGCAGAGGCGTGGTGACGATCCCGTTCGACGAGCATCTCTCCGCCGGTGCCGAACTGGACCTGAGCCTGATGCGGCCCAAGACGCGCGAGGCGTACTTCAACCTGTCCGCACTGGTCGCCGAGGACTTCGCACGCGCACAGCGCGAGCAGGGCCTCTGGATGGCGGACGGCGGCAACCCGCCACCCCAGCTCGCCCCGCCCATGCCGGGCCAGGGCCAGGTCCCGGGCCAGCCACAGCAGGGCCAGGCCCCGGGCCCGCCGCCCGGCCCGCACCAGGCCCAGCAGCCGTACTCCCCGCCCTACCCCCAGCAGCCCCAACCGGGCAGCGGCTGGCAGCAGTAGAGCCACGCCGGCGCAGCCGAGCCGCACACGGCGAAGGGGCCGAACGGAACACTCCGTTCGGCCCCTTTTCCGTCGCTGTCGGCTTTTCCTCCGCTGTCGGCCTTTCCGCCGCTGTCGTCGTCGCCGCCGTCGCCAGGCCCAGCCTCAACCTCAGCCGGAGACGAGGTGGCGGGCCTCCCTGACGTCCTCGGCCATGCGCGCCTTCAGCGCGTCCAGCGTCTCGAACTTCTCCTGGCCACGGATGTACTCCAGGAAGTCAACGGCCACGTGCAGCCCGTACAGGTCCAGGTCGACACGGTCGATGGCGTATGCCTCGACGGTGCGTTCCGTCCCCTCGAACTGCGGGTTCGTCCCCACGGAGATCGCGGCGGGCATGGCCTCGCCCTCCACGGTCAGCCAGCCCGCGTACACACCGTCCGACGGGACGGCGGTGTGCGGGAGCGTCTCGACGTTCGCCGTCGGGTAGCCCAGCTCGCGTCCGCGCTGCGCGCCGCGTACGACGATGCCCTCGACGCGGTGCGGCCTGCCCAGAACCTCCGCCGCGCCCCGCACGTCGCCCTCGGCGACGAGCCGGCGGGTCAGCGTGGAGGAGAACGGCTCACCGCTCTCGGCACGTTCGAAGAGGTCGACGACGATCACGTCGTAGTCGTAGGTCTCCCCCAGCTCGGCGAGCGAGTCGACATTGCCCGCCGCCTTGTGGCCGAAGCGGAAGCTCGGGCCCTCCACGACGCTGCGCGCGTGGAGCTTGTCGACCAGGACCTTCACCACGAAGTCAGCGGGTGACAGCTTCGAGAAGTCGGAGGTGAAGGGCAGCACCAATACCGCGTCGACACCCAGGTCAGCCATCAGTTCGGCACGCCTGTGGTGCGGCGCCAGCAGCGGGGGGTGGCTGCCGGGCCGTACGACCTCGCTCGGGTGCGGGTCGAAGGTGACGACGACGGCGGGTACGCCCAGTTCCCTGGCCCGGTCCACCGTCCTGCCGATGATCAGCTGGTGCCCACGGTGCACCCCGTCGTACGAGCCGATGGTGACGACGCTGCGCCCCCAGCCCTCGGGGATGTCCTCCAAGCCACGCCAGCGCTGCACGTCCTGCTCCTCGCCGATACCTAGTTAGCCAGTGCCTGAGCCGATGGTGATGACGATGGTTCTCGCCGGTCCAAGGGTGCCATGCCGCGCGACGGTGCCCCGCAGGGACCCACCTCCGCGCCCCGTACGCCCCCGCCCGGTCCTGGGATACGCCCCCACCCGATACCGGCCCCCGCCCGATACGGGGAACGGGCGCCCGTCTTCCGCGGCGGCGCCCGTCTTGCAGGGCGACGCCAGTCGGACCGTTCCGCGCGCTCTCCCCCGTACGGTCACGGCTGCCGTCCCTGTCCCGCCTGTCCCCCGTACCGTCCCGGTCGGCCCTCGCCGTCCTGCGGCCGGGACCGGTCGTCCAGGGAGTCGCACATACGGCGTGCGCTGGGCCCCACCACCGCTGTCCACGCCCCGGGGGACCCGGCCACCCACTCCCTTACGGCCCCGGCGAACCCGGGCAGCTCGCGGGCCAGTCCGACCAGCCCTCGGTCGAAGGAGGCCGCTCCCTGCGGCGTCCTCGCCATCCGCAGACCGATGCGCCGCACCAACTCTCCCTCCGGCCACTGCCCGGCCGGGCTCTGCCCCGCCCGGTGCTGCCCGGCGGCACCCAGGTCGGCAGCTTGTCCGTCCTCAGCTCGCCGTCCCAGCCCGTGCCGGACGACCGCGTCCAGTGCGGCCTCCAGTACGGGAAGCTCCCGCTCGGCGACGAGAAGCACATCCAGTAGTTCGTCCCTCAGCGCCCCCTCCCCCGAACCGAGCGCCCTGGCGAGCCCCGCGCGGAAGGAAGCTCCCTGTGTACGCAGCAACTCGTCCACCAGTGGTCGCATCACCGCGCGAGCTGCGGGACCGTGGCCCAGCCGGCGCCGTACGAAGGCGGCCACCGCATCCTGGGCACAAGTAGGGCTCCGCGCGGCGTATTCGCGCACCAGTAGTGCGGCGCGACGGGCCAGAGCGGGCGTACGCACCTCAGCCAGCGCGCGCAGCACCTGGGCCTGGGCGGGCGCCACCGAGCGACCAGGCTCCGTGAGTCCCGGCCGCATCACGCCTGGCTCCGTCACACCCGCCTCCGGCAGGCCAGGCCCCGTCCCGCCCGCCTCCGTCAGGAGAGCGTGGAACGCCGCGAACACGGGCTCGGGATGCGTGGAGAGCGCGGCACCCAGCGCGCTCGCCAGTTCCGCGTCCCCGGTGGCGGCGAAGCGCTCCAGCCCGGCCCCGAGGTACCGGGAACGGCTGCCCGGATCCCGTACGAGGAGCGCCAGCGCTGCATGGTGCAGCGTGCGGTCGCCAGGCCGGTCCAGCAGGGCGGCGGCGGCGCGGCGCAGGGGTTCCCTGTCGCTCTCCGTACGGATGCGGCGCGCGGCGCGTACCCCGTAGGTGGCAGCGGCCACCCGGCGTTCGGCACGGGTGTCGTGGGCCCAGCCCTCGACAGCGCGGCACACGGCGGACGGCTCGTCGTGGACCAGTTCGGCGAGGAGTTCGTCGGCGCGGGGATGCGCGGCGTCCACAAGGGCCTCGACGAGGTCGTCGACGGCACGGTGGCGGAACGTGTGGAGCAGCGCCTGGGCCGCCGTGGCCACGGTGGGCGCCAGTTCGGGGCCGGCATCGCCGCGCTGCCGCAGGGGGCGCAGGTCGCTGAACCACTCGCACAGCAGCCGCTGCACGGCCCTCGGCTCGGCCTGGAGCAGGTCACCGAGCACATCGAGATACCTGGGCCGGCGGTCGCCCCGGGACGCGTCCTCCTCGGACCACGCTTCGGGCACGTAGGGCGGGTCGGCGGGCAGCAGCAGCCGGAGCAGTTCGGCCTTCTCGGCGGTACGCAGCGGCAGCCGCCGCCAGAACCACGGCCCGAAACCCTCCCACAGGGCACGCCGCCACTCCTCGCTCCCGCCCCCGCCCGCCGCGTCCCTCTCGCTCCCACCCGACACCGCATCCGCATTCCCGGCCCCGGCCCCCATCCCGGCACCGGCCGCGCCTACCGCCGCGTCCACGGCCGCCGCTGCGACCCGCTCCGCGAGGGCCCGGAGCACGCGCGTGTACGGGCGCGCGTCCTGGACCCGCAGCAGGGTCGCGGACAGCAGGTGTGACGCCCACCAGACGGCGTCGTCCGCGAGTTCGGCGCGCGCGTCCGCGCGGGGCGGCCCCAACTCGCCGACCAGGCGCAGCAGTCGCTGTGCCAGCGCCTCGGGCCCCGCCCTGCGCCCGCGCAGCAGCAGTGCCTGTACGACAGGTCCGAGCCGGTGGCGGGGCACGGGTACCGCAGCGCTGTCGCTCCTGCGGTGGACGAGCGCGTCCAGTGCGCTGTCCAGCTCCAGGTGCCGGCCCTGCAGCCAGTCGGCGAACTCCTCGTCGGCGAACCGGTACCCGTCTCCCGCCGGCCCGAGCACGCCCTCGGCGAGCACGGCGGGCGCCCAGCCGCCGCCCCAGGGGAAGAGTTCCTCGAACGCCGCGCGGCTCAACTCCCCCTGTCCAGGCCCCAGACAGCGCCGTGCCGCCTCGTGCAGCCGACCCGAGACACGTGCGGCCAGGCGGCGCATCGCGCTGCCGTACCGCCCCGTGGGCCGCTCTCCCGCCACGAGGCGCAGAGCGACGCGCAGGCAGACCAGGTCCAGATGGGCCGAGAAGATCTGCGCACGCGAGGGACGCGCGTGCCCCTGCCCTGTCTGCGCGGCCCGTACCTCGGACAGCATCCGCATCGCCAGGGGGTGGCCGGCGTCGGCGGGCGCGAGCGCCCCGTCGGGCAGGCCGTAGGCGGCGCGTGCCCGGGCCGCCAGCCGCTGCGGCAGGTCGCCCAGCCGTACGCAACCGGGCAGCGGGGCTCCGTCGTCGCCCCGCGGCGCACGGGCGGGCCCGGGACCCCGTGCCGGGTCCTGTCCGGCCGGCGTCGAGGGATCGCCGCTGGTCAGCGCAGCCGCCGCGCCGCTGCCCGGCGTGTGGAGCATGTCTCCCGGGAAGGGCGCTACGGCCTGCTCCCAGTACTCGGGACCGCACGCCACCGCCATCCGGGCGCCGGAGGCCCGCAGCCAGCTGGCGGTGCCGATGGTCCACTGGCGCAGCCTGTACGCGAGTTGGGGCGGCATCTCCTCGGGCGCGTCCAGGAGGACGAGGAGGGGGCGGCCCGCCGTGCGGGCGAGGCGCGCGACGACGTCCGGGTTGGCGTCCCCCGGGTCGCCCACGGTCTGCTCCGTGCGCGCGGCCTCCCATGAAGCGGTGACGATCCGCCCGGCCGCTGCCAGGGCACGCGCCACGGCCTCCCGTACGCTCCCGTCGTCAGCCCGCAGGTCGGCTCCGCGCAGCCAGACGGTCGGCGCCGGCGCCGCACCCCGCGCCCGGCGTGCCGCGAGCGCGGCGAGTTCCGTCGTACGGCCGGTGCCCGGCGGCCCCACCAGGCCGACGACGGACGCGGGGCCGGCGGCGAAGGCGCCCAGTTCCCCGGCTACTTGGGGCCGCGCGACGGCACGCGCGCACCGTTCGACCGCGGATCCGACGGAGGTGGCGGTCAGTTGCAGCGCGCCGGCCAGGTTCAGGTCGGCGCCGAACCCGGGGACGCTCGCGCCGTTGCGCCGCAGCAGCACGCCGAGCGGCCCTTCGGGTGCCAGCACGCCGGCCGCGTACAGCGGTACGGCGTATCCGCAGGCGCGTCCCGGCGTATGGAGCGCCGTGCCGAGGACGCCGAGAACGGAACCGGTGGCGACGTCCAGGACGGGTGCGCCCGACACCCGCCTGCTGAGCCGCAGTTGGACGCTGGCGGCCTCGGGCAGCGCCAACTCCAGTACCTGTTCCAGAGGGTGGTAGCGGTCCGTCGAGGTGTAGGTCGCGGCAACGGTTCCGCTGACCGTGGCCGGGATGGGCTCCTCCCCCGCGATGACCACGGCCGTGCCACCCAGGTGCGGGCGTTCGGCCCCGATGACCAGGGGCGTGAGGCCGAGCCCTTCCGTACGCAGGAGCGCGAGGTCCCATTCGGGCAGGGGCGTGATGTCGCCGCTCTCGGCGAGGAACGTGCGGTCCCCCGGCGCGTGCACGACGGCCCTGCTGAGCCCGTCCACGGCTTCGTGGCTGGTCACGAGGGTGCCGAGCGAGTCGGCGAGGAAGCCGGAGCCCCGTGCCCGGCCTGCCAGGTCACAGATCCTTACCAGCGTGGTTTCCCCACGCACCGCCGACATCGCCCGAACCTCCACGCTGGCCCGCCCCGCTCGGACGACCGTAGAGCGAAGATGATCAGCGGCACAGGGCGCGAGCCGAACGCGCCCCCGTCCGCGCCCAGGATTCACCCCGAGCGCCTGCCCGTTGGGGTGAATCGCCGTCTCCGACGGGATATAGAGACTTCGGGGAGCAGGAGGGGGATCGTGGGGCGGGCGCCGTGCCAGGACGCCCGTCCGCGCGGGGCACGCGTACGAGCGGCCCGGCGCCCGCCGCACGGTGAGGGTTCAAGAGTGCTCCGGCGAGGAGCGGTCAGGCGAAGACGGCCAGGCTGCGTGCCTTGCCGTCCTTCTCCTCCACGAGCGCGACAAAGCTGTCAGCCGGCCCGAAGACGGCGACGGGCCCTTCCGCCTCGGCGAACGAGACGGGCATCCGCAGCTGCGCACCGTTCCCGATCAGCCGGGCCTGCTCCTCGCTGACGTCCCAGCGCGGGAAGTACGCGGCAGCCGCCTGGCCCAACGGCAGGGAGGGCAGCGGCTCTTCGGCGTCCACGTACTCCTGGAGCTTCTCCAGCGTGTGCGCCCCGTCCAGGCCGTAAGGGCCCACGCGGGTGCGCCGCAGGGCCGTGAGATGGCCTCCCGTACCGAGCGCGGCGCCAACGTCCCGGGCGAGCGCGCGCACGTATGTGCCCGACGAACACGCCACGGAGACCAGGAGATCGGTGACCGGGGTGCCGTCCTCGGCCGTCTCCTCGTGCAGGTCGTGCACGGCGAACGAGGAGACCGTCACCGGCCGCGCGGCCAACTCGACGTCCTCGCCCTGCCGTACCCGTTTGTAGGCGCGCTGACCGTCTATCTTCACGGCGCTGACCGTGGAGGGCACCTGGAGGATGTCGCCCGTGAGCTTGGCGACGGCGGCTTCCACGGCCTCGCGGGACAGCCCGGAGGCGCCCGCGGAGGCGGTCAACTCGCCCTCGGCGTCCTCGGTGACGGTGTCCTGTCCGAGCCGGACCGTGGCGACGTATTCCTTCTCGGTCAGCGCGAGATGGCCGAGCAGCCGGGTCGCCTTCTCGGTGCCGAGTACGAGTACCCCCGTCGCCATCGGATCGAGCGTCCCCGCGTGTCCCACCCGCCGCGTACGGGCCATGCCGCGCAGCTTGGCCACGACATCGTGCGAGGTGAACCCGGCGGGCTTGTCGACGACGATGAGCCCGCCGGGGCCGTTGTCTCTCCTGCGTGCCACAGTCTCAGGCGCTCTCGTCCTCGCCGCGCTCACGGCGTGCGGGAGCGCCCGTGGCGGCTTCGCCGGCCGCGTCCGGCTCGTCGGTCTCTTCCTCGTCGGCCTCGTCGGATTCGTCCGCCTCGCCCGGCTTGCGGTACGGGTCGGCCTCTCCTGCGTAGGAGGCGCCCGACGACGCCTTGCGGACCTCCTCGTCGGCGGCGCGCGCCCTCGCGAGCGCCTCGTCGATCGTCTTGGCGGTCTCGGGCACGGCGTCCGCCACGAACGTGAGACTCGGCGTGTGCTTGATGCCCGCCGCCGCGCCGACGGCCGAGCGGAGCACGCCCTTGGCGCTCTCCAGGCCCGCCTCGGCGGCCTTGCGGTCCTCCTCGTCACCGAAGACGGTGTAGAAGACCGTCGCCTCCCGCAGGTCACCGGTGACCCGGGTGTCCGTGACGGTCACGTGGGTGCCGAGCCGGGGGTCCTTGATCCCGCGGTGCAGCTTCTCCGCGACCACCTCACGGATGAGGTCCGCCAGCCTCTTCGCCCGTGCATTGTCGGCCACTGGTCCGTCTCCTTGCTCATGCGCTCAGTCGTCATCATCGCCGTGGATCCGCCGCCGTACGGACAGCAGTTCCACCTCTGGCCGCGCGGCGACAAGCCGCTCGCAGCGGTCCAGCACATCGGTGAGGTGCCCCGCTTCGCCCGAGACCGCCGCGAGGCCGATGTGGGCCCTTCGGTAGAGGTCCTGGTCGCTGGTCTCCGCCACGCTGACCGCGTACTTACGGTGCAGCTCGGCGACGATCGGACGGACGATGGAGCGCTTCTCCTTCAGCGACCGTACGTCGCCGAGGAGCAGATCGAAGGACAGTGTCCCTACGTACATACAGTGCGGGTTGAGCCACCCGTGGGGCCTTGGGTGCACCCCCCGGCGGTGGCCGGGGGCGTACGGGTCACTGGAACCGTACACGCAACGGCCGGGGCCGATCGACGGAATTCCTTCCGCCGACCGGCCCCGGAAACGCGCTGGGTTCTTCCCGGCCGGAGCCGGACGGGACTCAGCCGCGGGGCTTCTCCCGCATCTCGTACGTCGCGATGACGTCGTCGACCTTGATGTCGTTGTAGCTGCCGAGGTTGATACCGCCCTCGAAGCCTTCACGGATCTCGGTGACGTCGTCCTTGAAGCGGCGCAGGCCCACGATGTTGAGGTTCTCCGCCACGACCTTGCTGTCGCGGAGCACACGGGCCTTGGTGTTGCGCTTGACCTCGCCGGAGCGGATGAGAACACCCGCGATGTTGCCCAGCTTGGACGAGCGGAAGACCTCGCGGATCTCCGCCGTGCCCAGCTCGACCTCTTCGTACTCCGGCTTCAGCATGCCCTTCAGGGCCGCCTCGATCTCCTCGATGACCTGGTAGATCACCGAGTAGTACCGGACGTCGACACCCTCGCGCTCGGCCAGCTGCGTGGCACGCCCCTCGGCGCGGACGTTGAAGCCGATCACGATCGCGTCGGAGCCGGTCGCCAGGTCGATGTCGGTCTCGGTGACCGCACCCACACCGCGGTGCAGGATGCGCAGGTCGACCTCTTCGCCGACGTCGAGCTGGAGCAGCGAGGACTCAAGGGCCTCGACCGAACCGGAAGCGTCGCCCTTGATGATGAGGTTGAGCTGCTGCACCTCGCCCGCCTTGAGCACCTTGTCCAGGTCCTCCAGCGAGACGCGGCGGGTCCGCTTGGCGAAGGCCGCGTTGCGCTCACGGGCCGCACGCTTCTCGGCGATCTGACGGGCCGTACGGTCCTCGTCGACCACCAGGAAGTTGTCGCCCGCACCAGGAACGTTGGTGAGACCGAGCACCAGGACGGGGGTCGAGGGACCCGCTTCCTTGATGTTGTTGCCCTTGTCGTCGAGCATCGCGCGGACGCGGCCGTAGGCGTCACCGACGACCATCGTCTCGCCGACCGTCAGGGTGCCGCGCTGGACCAGCACGGTCGCGACGGCGCCGCGGCCACGGTCCAGGTGGGCCTCGATCGCGATGCCCTGCGCGTCCTGGTCGGGGTTGGCCCGCAGGTCGAGCGAGGCGTCCGCGGTGAGGACCACGGCCTCCAGCAGTTCCTCGATATTCAGACCCTCACGGGCCGAAATGTCGACGAACATGGTCTCGCCGCCGTACTCCTCGGCCACCAGCCCGTACTCGGTGAGCTGACCGCGCACCTTGGTCGGGTCGGCACCCTCGACGTCGATCTTGTTGACCGCGACGACGATCGGGACCTCGGCCGCCTTGGCGTGGTTGAGCGCCTCGACGGTCTGCGGCATCACGCCGTCGTTCGCCGCGACCACCAGGATCGCGATGTCCGTCGACTTGGCACCGCGGGCACGCATGGCGGTGAACGCCTCGTGGCCAGGAGTGTCGATGAAGGTGATCTTGCGCTCTTCACCGTTCACCTCGGTCGCCGCCTGGTAGGCACCGATGTGCTGGGTGATGCCACCTGCCTCGCCCTCGATGACGTTGGTCTTCCGGATCGCGTCCAGAAGCCTCGTCTTACCGTGGTCGACGTGACCCATGACGGTCACGACCGGCGGGCGCGGCATGAGCGCCTGCTCGCCGCCCTCGTCCTCGCCGAACTCGATGTCGAAGGACTCAAGAAGCTCGCGGTCCTCCTCCTCCGGGCTGACGATCTGAACGGTGTAGTTCATCTCGTCGCCGAGAAGGTTCAGCGTCTCGTCGGAGACGGACTGGGTCGCGGTGACCATCTCGCCCAGGTTGAACATCACCTGGACCAGCGACGCCGGGTTGGCGTTGATCTTCTCCGCGAAGTCCGTGAGCGAGGCACCACGCGACAGCCGGACGGTCTCGCCCTTGCCGCGAGGCAGCATCACGCCGCCGACCGACGGCGCCTGCATCTGCTCGTACTCCTGGCGCCTCTGCCGCTTCGACTTGCGCCCACGGCGGGCGGGCCCGCCGGGACGGCCGAACGCGCCCTGTGTGCCACCGCGGGCACCGGGACCGCCGGGCCGGCCGGCGAAACCGGGACGGCCGCCGCCACCGGGACGACCGGCGAAACCGCCGCCGCCACCGCCCGGACGACCAGCACCGCCACCGCCACCGGGACGACCGGCGAAACCGCCGCCGCCACCGGGACGGCCTGCGCCGCCACCAGCACCCGGACGACCGCCGCCGCCCGCACCGGGACCGCTACGGCCGGGGCCGGGACGCGGGCCGGCAGCGGGACGCTGCGGCATCATGCCCGGGTTCGGACGGTTGCCTGCCGGACCACCGGGACGCGGGCCGCCCTGGGGGGCCTGCGGACGCGGCATGTTGCCGGGCGTCGCGCGACCGCCACCGGGAGCCTGCGGGCGGGGGCCGCCACCCTGGCCGCCCTGCCCACCCTGACCGGGCTTGGGCGGACCGCCGGGCTTCGGACCCTGGCCGGGCTTGGGGGCACCACCGGAACGGGGCGCCTGCGGGCGTGCCATGCCGGTCGAACCACCGGAGGTGAAGGGGTTGTTGCCCGGACGCGGCCCGGAGGGACGCGCACCCGGCTTCGGGGAACCCTGGCCCTGGCCCGGCTTGGCGCCCTGGCCCTGACCGCGGCCACCCTGACCGCCCTGGCCCTGACCGCCCTGACCCTGGCCGCCCTGGCCGCCCTGACCCTGACCGGGACGGGGCGCCTGGCTGGGCTTCGGGGTCTGGCCGGGCTTGGGACCGCCGGGCTTCGGCGTACCGGGCGCCTCGGGCGGGGCCTGGAACTCGGGCCTGGAGGGGGTCACGGGCTGCGCCGGACCCGGCCTCGGGGCACCGGGCTTGGGCGTGCCGGGGCTGGGGGCCTCGGCCGTGTCACCGGTCTCGTCCTGAGCGGGGCTCGGGGCGGGAGTCTCGGGGGCTGCCGGAGCCTGGGGAGTCTCGTCGGCCTCGGGGGCCGGCTTGGGAGTACCGGGCTTCGGTGCGCCCGGCTTGGGGGCCTCGCTCGTACCCGGCTTGGGTGCGGCGGGCTTGGCGGCTGCCTTCTTCGGCGCCGCGGGCTTCGCTGCGGACTTCTTGGCGCCGTTGGCGCCACTGCCCGCGTCGAATGCGTCAGTCAGTTTGCGAACTACCGGCGCCTCGATGGTCGAGGACGCCGAACGGACGAATTCTCCAAGTTCTTGGAGCTTGGCCATGACGACCTTGCTCTCGACTCCAAGCTCCTTGGCGAGCTCGTATACCCGGACCTTAGCCACTTCGCTCCTTACGGCCCGGGGGATCGTCCGCCGGACCTTCGCTACTTATGCATGGGCGTACTCATCGCGTACTCATCGAGTGCTCATCGCAATCTCGACCTACTTCCAACTCGCGAGGTACCTCTCCGCACGGAGGTTCCGTACGGGCTGTCTTACGGTGTTGCCTGTGCTGTCGTTGCCGCCCGCTCGACGGTCTCCCGCAGTTCCTGGAGATCGAACGGACCCGGACCCCGGAAGGCCCTGTTGAACGCCCGGCGCCGGACGGCCTGCTCAAGGCAGGCCGGAACGGGGTGAACGTAAGCACCCCGGCCGGGCAGCCTACCGCGAAGATCGGGAATCAGGCTTCCCCCGATCAGCACTACACGCAGCAGACGCCTCTTGTCCGAGCGCTCCCGGCAGCCCACGCAGGTTCGCTGAGGGCATGCCCGGTCACGCATTCGGCCAGACACTATTTAAGTCTACCTCCCCGAAGCCCTTGAACCCCTTGGGGGGTAAGGGCGCCGTTACTCAGGAGCAGCACCGGCGGGCCGCTCCCGGCTGTCAGCCCTGGTCCACCGTCCGGTCCGGGGCCCTCTCGGGGCTCTCGGCGCCTGCGTCCGCGGTGTCAGGACGGATGTCGATGCGCCAGCCCGTGAGCCTCGCTGCGAGGCGGGCGTTCTGGCCTTCCTTGCCGATGGCCAGCGAAAGCTGGTAGTCGGGCACGGTCACACGGGCCGAGCGGGCGGCCAGGTCGACGATCTCCACCTTGCTCACCCGGGCCGGCGAGAGCGCGTTGGCCACCAGGTCGGCGGGGTCGTCGGACCAGTCGACGATGTCGATCTTCTCGCCGTGCAGCTCCGCCATGACATTGCGCACACGGCCGCCCATGGGGCCGATGCAGGCGCCCTTGGCGTTCAGTCCCGAACGTGTCGAGCGCACCGCGATCTTGGTGCGGTGTCCGGCCTCACGGGCGATGGCGGAGATCTCGACGGAGCCGTCGGCGATCTCGGGCACCTCCAGCTCGAAGAGCTTCTTGACGAGGTTGGGGTGGGTACGCGACAGCGTCACGGAGGGGCCGCGTACGCCCTTGGCCACGCGGACCACATAGGTACGCAGGCGGGTGCCGTGCGAGTAGTCCTCGCCCGGGACCTGCTCCTGCGGGGGCAGGATGGCCTCCAGCTTGCCGATGTCCACCAGCACGCTCTTGGGGTCCTTGCCCTGCTGCACCATGCCCGCGACGACATCGCCCTCGCGGCCCGCGTACTCGCCGAAGGTGACTTCCTCCTCGGCGTCACGCAGCCGCTGCAGGATGACCTGCTTCGCCGTTGTGGCGGCGATACGGCCGAACCCTGTGGGGGTGTCGTCGAACTCCCGGGGCTCGGCGCCCTCTTCGAGGTCGTCGGCGCTCTCCTTGGCCCATACCGTCACATGCCCGGTCTTCTGGCTCAGCTCGACGCGTGCGTCGCGCCTGCTGCCCTCGGTGCGGTGGTACGCGATGAGGAGGGCCGACTCGATCGCCTCGACCAGCAGGTCGAGGGAGATCTCCTTCTCCCTGACCAGCCCTCGAAGGGCACTCATGTCGATGTCCACGGCTACGCCTCCTCCTTGCTCTCGGTGTCGTTGGCCGCGGACTTCTGCTGCGCTTTTTCGGCGGCCTTGCGGTTGAACTCGATCTCCACGCGCGCCTTGGCGATCTCGCCGTAGGCGAGGCGGCGCCGCGTGGGCTTACGTCCTTTGACGCCCGGGACCTCGACGTCGAGGCCCTCGTCGTCCACGTCGGTGATACGGGCCGTCAGCTCGCCGCCGCCGGCCTCCTCCGTGAGCTGGGCTCTGATGAGCCTCCCGACGGCGCGGCGGTAGTGCCGCTGCTCGGTCAGGGGACGGTCGGCACCGGGAGAGGTGACCTCCAGCACATACGGCGGCCCACCCATGGCGTCGCTCTCGTCCAGCACCTCGGACAGCTCGCGGCTCAGCTCCGCGCAGGTGTCGAGCTGAACTCCACCGTCAGCGTCCACGACGACGCGCAGAACGCGCCGCTTTCCGGCCGGGGTCACGTCGATCTCTTCGAGATCCAACCCCCTCTTGCTGACAAGCGGTTCCAGCAGTCCGCGCAGCCTCTCGCTCTGGGTGGTGCTCATCCGGGTGACTCCTCGGCCGCGTGTGCTGTTGTAGGGGGCCTTGTGACGGGGGGCGTGTCGCTGCCAAGCCTATCGTCTGTGGCGGGCCCCGCCGACCCGTTGAAGGACCCGCTGAGGGAAAGGGGAACTGTGGGACGTCCGGGTACGGGCCGCGCACGGCGGGGGTGGCCCGTAGGACCGGCGGGAACGTCCACGGGTACCCTCACGTGGCGGTGATCACCGCCACGTGATGCTCAGATGCCGGGCGATGCCCATGTTCAGGGAGTGCACCATGTCGCTCACGCCGCCACAGGCCGCAGCGGGACCACGCAGGAGGTCGGTGCTGGCCGGCGCGCTGGGTGCCGTCGGCACGGCAGGAGCGGGCGCCGGGCTCCTGACCGGATGCTCGGGCGAGGGGACCTCGGCCGCCACCGTGGACGCCGAACGGTCGGACGAGGCAAGGCGCCTGCGGGCGCGTACGGCACGCGAGAGCGAGACCCTGCTGGCCCGTTACGACGGCACCCTGGCCGTGCATCCCGCGCTCGCCGAGCGGCTGCGCCCGCTGCGCGAGGAGGTGGCGCGGCACATGCGGGTGCTGCGCGACGTGAGCGGAGCCGCCACCGCCTCGCCCTCACCCTCCGGCTCGTCCGCCTCTCCCGGCGCCTCCCCCGCACCGTCCCGGTCCGGGACGACGGGTGCGCCGCCGAACGGGCAGCCGGGGCCCTCGGCCCCTGAGCCGCGGCACTCGCCCGACAGGGCGGCCGTACCGCACGACGAGAGGGAAGCGCTCAGCGCGCTGGCGGGCGCCGAACGGCGGCTGGCGGACGCGCGCACAGGTGCGCTCGCCGACGCACCCCCGGAACTGGCCCGGCTGCTGGCCTCGGTCGCCGCCTCCGGCGGGGCCCATGTGTACCTCCTCGAACAGAGCGGAGCCGGCAGATGACGGAACTCGCCGCCGCCCAGGCCGCGTTGCGCGCCGAACACGCCGCCGTCTACGGGTACGGCGTCGTCGGCGGGCGCATCACGGAGGAACGCAAGAACGAGGCACGCGCCGCCTACGACGCACACAGGGCACGCCGGGACGCGCTGCGCAGGACCGTGCGCGGCCTGGACGGCAAGCCAGCGCCCGCCGCAGCGGCCTACGCGCTGCCGTTCGCCGTGCCCGACAGCGCAGCCGCCGTCCGGCTCGCCGCCGAGCTGGAGGACCGGGTCGCGGGGGTGTACGCGGACCTCGTACGGGCAAGCGAGGGAGCGCGGCGGCGGGAGGCGGCGGGGGCGCTCCGTGAGGCGGCCATCCGGTCGGCGCGCTGGAAGGGAAGCGGCGTAGCCTTCCCAGGTCTCACCGAACTCGGCTCAGCTGACGCGCCCGCGACCCCCTCGGGCTCGCCGAGCGGGTCCGGCGCTCCCGGCGAGTTCTGACCCTGCCTCTGTGCGCTTCCCGTACGCGCACCGCTCTGAAAGGCCAGTCCAGGAATGCCTTCCGTACTGCCCCTCGAACCCCCGCAGCGGCTGGTGCGCGCCCTGGCCTCGCAGCCCGGCTCCGAGGCGGTCACGAGGGCACAGAACTGGCTGGGCGACCTGCCGGCGCTGCTGGAACGGCAGTTGGAGGAGTGGGAGCTGACGGCCGAGCGCGTCGTCTCCCCCGGCGGACGCAGCAGCCTGGTGGTTCTCGTACGGCAGTCCGACGGCCTCCCCGCCGCGCTGAAGCTGGTGGCGCCCGACGGGGCTCCCGCGCCGGTACGGGCCGCACGCGAGTACGAGGCGCTGACGCGCTGGCACGGGCTCGGGGCCGTACGCGTGCTGCGGGCGGCGCCCGAGGAGGGCGCGCTGCTTCTGGAGCGGCTGCGGGGCGAGGTCTCGCTGCGGTCGCTGCCCGAGGCGAAGGCCACGCTGGAGGCCGTCTCCGTGGTGCGGCGCCTGTGGGTGCCCGCCGGGGACAGCACCGTGTTCGAGACCGTCGCCGAGCACACCCGGAGCGAGGCCGCGCTGATGCGCGGTGCCGCGCCCGACGAGGCGCTGCCCCTGGTGGAAGCGGCGCTGGAGGCGCGGGACACACTGCTCGCCGACCCTCCGCCGGGCGAGGACTCCGTGCTGCTGCACGGCGACTTCCGGCAGGGCGCCGTGCTCGGCGCCGCCGCGGCGGCCGAACGCGCCCCCTGGCTGACTGTCGGCCCCGATCCGCTCGTCGGCGAGCCCGCCTACGAGCTGGCGCGGCTCGTGCGCGACCGGCTCCACGATCTGATGGCCTCGACAGGTGCCGCAGCCGCGACCCGGCGCCGCGTCAACAAGCTCGCCGACTCGCTGGACGTGCCGCGCGAGCGGGTGCGGCTGTGGGCGCTCTACCGCGCGGTCGAGTCAGCGGTCCGCCAGTCGGCGGGCGGCAACCGGGCCGACGCGGAGATGCTCCTCGAATTCGCCTCCTGGCTCTGACCGGCTCTGCGTCTGCGCCCCGCGCCCCGGCTGAGGGGCCAACTCCCTGCCACCCGCTGCGCGCCCACGCGTCGCACCAGGCAGCGCGCGAAGGCGCCGCCCGGTGCGGTCGGTCAGGGCCAGGGGGCAGGGTCTCAGCCGGCGGAGGGCGCGGAAGCCCGCTCCGCCAGGTGCGCGAGGGCGGCGTCGATGGCCATCTCCTGGCGCTCACCGCTGCGGCGGTCCTTGATCTCCACGACGCCGTCCTTGATGCCGCGCCCGGCGACGAGGATCGTCGGCACGCCCAGCAGCTCGGCGTCGGTGAACTTCACGCCGGGCGAGACACCGGGCCGGTCGTCGACGATGACGCGGACGCCCGCAGCGCCGAGCCGTTCGGCGATGTCGAGTGCGGCCTCGGTCTGCTGGGCCTTGCCTGCCGCGACGACGTGCACCTCGGCGGGCGCGATCTCACGGGGCCAGCACAGGCCCTGGTCGTCTGCCGTCTGCTCGGCGAGCGCGGCGACGGCGCGGGAGACGCCGATGCCGTAGGAACCCATGGTGAGGCGTGCGGGCTTGCCGTCCTGTCCGAGTACGTCCAGCTCGAAGGCGTCGGCGTACTTGCGGCCGAGCTGGAAGATGTGGCCGATCTCGATGGCGCGGTCCAGCTCGATGCCCTCGCCGCAGACGGGGCAGGGGTCGCCGGGCTCGACCACGACGACGTCGAGGTACTGGTCGACGTCGAAGTCACGCCCGCAGACCACGTTCCGCGCGTGCTTGCCGTCCTCGTTCGCACCGGTGACCCAGGTGGTGCCGGGTGCGACACGGGGGTCGGCGAGGTAGCGGAACGCCTTGCCCGCCATGCCGCCCTGGGGGCCGACGTAGCCGCGCACGAGGTCGTCGCGGCCCTCGAAGTCCTCCGCCGTGACCAGCTCGACAACGGCAGGCGCGAGCTGCTCGCCGAGCTTGCCCAGGTCCACCTCGCGGTCCCCGGGGACGCCGACGGCGGTGATCTCGCCGTCGATCTTCACCAGGAGGTTCTTCAGGGTGGCGGAGGCCGGCACGCCCAGGTGTGCGGCGAGGGTCTCGATGGTGGGGGTGTCAGGGGTGTCGAGCTTCTCGACGGCGGGGTGGCCCTCGGTCGGGGAGGGCGGCACGGTCACGCTGACCGCCTCGGTGTTGGCCGCGTACCCGCAGGAAGGACACTGCGCGTAGGTGTCCTCGCCCGCCACAGCCGGTGCGAGGAACTCCTCGGAGGCCGAGCCGCCCATGGCGCCGGAGACCGCGGAGACGATGCGGTAGTCCAGGCCGAGGCGTTCGAAGATGCGCTGGTACGCCTTGCGGTGCAGCGCGTACGACGCGGCGAGGCCCTCGTCGGTGACGTCGAAGCTGTACGAGTCCTTCATGGTGAACTCACGGCCTCGCAGGATGCCGGAGCGGGGGCGGGCCTCGTCGCGGTACTTGGTCTGGATCTGGTAGATCATGACCGGCATGTCCTTGTAGGACGTGCACTGGTCCTTGACGACCTGGGCGAAGATCTCCTCGTGCGTGGGACCGAGCAGGTACTCGCCGCCCTTGCGGTCCTTGAGGCGGAAGAGCAGGTCGCCGTACTCCTCGTACCGCCCCGAGACCTCGTAGGGCTCCTTGGGGAGGAGCGCGGGGAGGAGGACCTCTTGGCCGCCGATGGCGTCCATCTCCTCGCGCACGACGCGCGTGACGTTCTCCAGCACCTGCTTGCCGAGCGGGAGCCAGGTCCAGATTCCGGCGGCTGTGCGACGTACGTAACCGGCGCGGACCAGCAGCTTGTGGCTGAGCGTCTCGGCGTCGGCCGGGTCGTCACGCAGCGTCTTCAGCATCGACCGGGACAAACGCTGGACACGGGCTGCCATGGGGTACTCCTGCTCGGGCTGGACAAGCGATTCGCGCGAGGCGACTGGGGCGGAGCCTATCCGGCCCGACCGACAGCACGGAAACGAGATGTCCCCGCTCAGCCGGTCATGAGCCCGTCACAGGCCCCCACCTGCCCGGCACCGCTCCACCGCCCGGTGCCGGCCCGCCCGTCCCGGCGTCCGCTCCCCCTCACCGCAGCAGCGGCAGCGGGGCTCCCATGACGGCGTACGGGTGGGAGGCGCTGGGGAACTGGACGCGGCGCGCGAGGTCGCGGTAGCCGAGGCTGCGGTAGAGGGCGCGCGCAGGACTGTCGGTGTCGAGCGCGGACAGCAGCGAGCGGGGCTCGTCGGCGCTGTCGGTCAGGGTCGTGATCAGGGCGCGGCCGACGCGCCGGTTCTGGAAGGCCGGGTGTACGTGCAGTTCGGTGATGACGAACGAGTCGCTCAGCCAGTTGTCGAGGCCCTCCTGGCGCAGATACGGGTGCACGACGGTCGACCACCACTGGGTGCGGTCGTTGGGCATCCCGTAGACGAAGCCGACGAGCCGGTCTTCTTCGGTCGTGGCACCCAGCGACCTGGCACCCGGGGTGGCCATGTGGCGCAGCACGATGTGCCTTCGTACCCCGATCTCGTCGTCGGTGAGGCCGAACGCCAACGCCTGGACGGCGAGCGCTTCGTCGACGCGGGCGGCGAGGTCAAGGGGGCCGACGACCACTCTCCGGGGGTCCGGGGGCGGCCCCCCGGATGTATGCAGCATGGCGGGGAGGCTACTTCCTCGGCCATGTCCTGGCGAAGGGGCGGCGTGGCGGCGCCTGGGCACACGTCCGGAGTCGTGCGGCCGGGCGCGCGAAGGGCCTGCGCCGAGGGGTCAGAACAGGACACTCATGAAAGCGCCCACCTCGCGGAAGCCGACGCGGCGGTAGGCGGAGCGCGCGGGGGTGTTGTAGTCGTTCACGTAGAGGCTCACCAGGGGTGCGACGTCCCGGAGCGCGTAGCCGATGACGGCGGCCATACCGGTCTCCGAGAGCCCTTCACCGCGGCGTTCAGGGGCGACCCAGACCCCCTGGATCTGGCAGGCGTACGGGGTTGCTGCGCCGATCTCGGCCTTGAAGACGACCCGGCCGTCCTCGACGCGTGCGAACGAGCGCCCCGCGCCGACGAGTTCGGCCACGCGGGCCTGGTAGACGAGCCCGCCGTCGCCCGCGAGCGGCGAGATGCCGACCTCTTCGGTGAACATCGCGACGCAGGCGGGCAGCACGACGTCCATCTCGTGCTTGCCGATACGGCGCACGAGGGGGTCGGGCTCGATGTCCTCAGGCAGGGAGCCCGTGATCATGAGGGGCTGGTTGCGGCGGACCTCGCGCGCCGGGCCCCAGTGCGGTTCGAGGTGGGACCACAGGGCCGCTGTCGGCCCTGCGGGCCCGACGACGGAGGAGCAGCGCCTGCCCTGGCGGCGGGCCCGCTCCGCGAACGCGCGTACGGCCTCGGGGCCCGCGCACAGGGGGACGAGGTTGGCACCGGCGTAACAGAGCGCTTCGAGACGGCCTTCGGGGTACCAGCCCCACATCTCGCCGCCGAGGCGCCAGGGGTCGAGTCCCGCGGCCTGGACACGGGCCGTGACGAAGGCGTTGTTGACCGGTTCTCTGCGCAGAACGGCGAGCACGTCATCGAGTTCCGCCGGTGCGACGACTCGGGTGGAAGTGGTGGTCAACAACGTCTCGGTGCCTCACCGTGCGGCCCGTGGGCGAGAGGGAACGATCTCTCGCACTGTACCTCTGCCCATGGCCTCGCGCGCCCGGGTGAGCGCGCCGTACGGTCAGCCCCCCGCGGTGACCACAGGTTCGCCTGAGGTGACGCCGTCCTTCTCCATCTGCTCGGCGATCTTCATGGCCTCGTCGATGAGCGTCTCCACGATCTTGGACTCCGGGACGGTCTTGATGACCTCGCCCTTTACGAAGATCTGGCCCTTGCCGTTGCCCGAGGCGACACCGAGGTCGGCCTCGCGGGCCTCGCCGGGGCCGTTGACGACGCAGCCCATGACGGCGACGCGCAGCGGGACGTCCATGCCCTCAAGTCCGGCTGTGACCTCGTCGGCCAGCTTGTAGACGTCGACCTGGGCACGGCCGCAGGAGGGGCAGGAGACGATCTCCAGGCCGCGCTGGCGCAGCCCGAGCGACTCCAGGATCTGGGTGCCGACCTTGACCTCTTCGACGGGCGGCGCGGAGAGGGAGACGCGGATGGTGTCGCCGATGCCCTCGCTGAGCAGGGCGCCGAAGGCGACGGCTGACTTGATGGTGCCCTGGAAGGCGGGGCCTGCCTCGGTGACGCCGAGGTGCAGGGGGTAGTCGCACTGGGCAGCGAGCAGGCGGTAGGCGTTGACCATCACGACGGGGTCGTTGTGCTTGACCGAGATCTTGATGTCACGGAAGCCGTGCTCCTCGAAGAGCGAGCACTCCCACAGCGCGGACTCGGCGAGCGCCTCGGGCGTGGCCTTGCCGTACTTCTGGAGCAGGCGCTTGTCGAGGGAGCCGGCGTTGACACCGATGCGGATCGGGGTCCCGGACGCCGAGGCGGCCTTGGCGATCTCCTTGACCTTGTCGTCGAACTGCTTGATGTTGCCCGGGTTCACACGCACGGCGGCGCAGCCGGCGTCGATCGCGGCGAAGACGTACTTCGGCTGGAAGTGAATGTCCGCGATGACCGGGATCTGGGACTTCCTGGCAATCGTCGGCAGCGCGTCGGCGTCGTCCTGTGTGGGGCACGCCACACGCACGATCTGACAGCCGGAGGCGGTCAGTTCGGCGATCTGCTGCAGCGTCGGGCCGATGTCCGACGTGCGCGTCGTGGTCATGGACTGCACGGAGACGGGCGCGTCTCCGCCCACCGCCACCGGTCCGACCTGGATCTTCCGGCTGACCCGGCGGTCGGCTAGCTTCACCGGTACGTCCGGCATTCCGAGCGAAATCGCTGTCATCAGCGTGCAACCCCAACGGTGTCGTTCAAGTCCCGAGCTTCGACGGGCTCCAAGAACCCGAGATTACGGCACCGACCTTGCACGCGGCACATCGCTCCCTGGGAATCAGCGCAAAGTATGACGCCCGCACATGAAACGTACGGGCGTCATTTTCTTGAGCTTCTTTACGCTTATCCGGGTGAGCAGCGGCTTATCCGGACGAGCGGGGCTTATCCCGCAAGTCTCACGGGGTTCACCACGTCGGCGACGAGCACGAGCAGGGTGAAGCAGAGGAAGACCCCCGCGACGACGTACGCGATGGGCATCAGCTTGGCGACGTCGAAGGGGCCGGGGTCGGGCCGCCGGAAGACCTTCGCGAACATCCTGCGTACGGACTCCCACAGCGCCCCGGCGATGTGCCCGCCGTCCAGCGGGAGCAGGGGCAGCATGTTGAACAGGAAGAGGCTGAGGTTGAAGCCCGCGACCAGGAAGAGCATGGTCGCCACGCGCTGAGTGGGCGGGATGTCGAGCGAGAAGACCTCACCGCCGACCCTGGCGGCGCCCACGACGCCCATCGGGGAGTCCTGCTTGCGCTCCCCTCCGTCGAACGCCGCGTTCCAGAGGTCGGGGACCTTGCCAGGCAGCGCGACCAGCGCCTCGACGCCGTGCACCATCATGCCGCCCATCCGGTCGACGGCCTGCGGGAAGGACTGCTGGACGATGCCGCTGGCCGGGGTGAAGCCCAGGAAGCCGGCGGAGACGTACTCGTCGGGGACGTAGCTGCCGTCGCCGTCGGACTTGGCGACCTTGTTCTCGATGAGGTCGGCGTGCAGCGTGCGCCGGGCGCCGTCCCTGTCGATGGTGATGGTGGCGGGACCCGTGGTGTCGCGGATGTGCTGCTGCAGGGCGCCCCAGTCCTCGACCTTGCGGCCGTCGAAGGCGACGATCTTGTCGCCGGGCTTGAGTCCCGCTGCCTTGGCGGGCGAGTCCTTGGCGCCCGAAGGGCACTTGTCGCTCTGGGCCGAGGCGGGGATCACACACTTGGAGACCGAGGAGACCGTGGTCGTCTGAGTGTTGATGCCGAAGGTCATCAGCACCGTCAGGAAGATCGCCACGGCCAGGATCAGGTTCATGCAGGGGCCGGCGAACATCACGATGACGCGCTTCCACGGCTTGCGCGTGTAGAGCATCCGGTGTTCGTCGCCCGGCTTCAGTTCCTCGTACGCCGCGGCCCGCGCGTCCTCGATCATGCCGCGGAACGGCGAGGTGGAGCGCTGCCTGACCGCGCCGTCGTCGCCGGGCGGGAACATCCCGATCATGCGGATGTACCCGCCGAGCGGCACGGCCTTGATGCCGTACTCGGTCTCGCCCTTGCGCTTGGACCAGATGGTGGGGCCGAAGCCGACCATGAACTGGGGAACGCGGACGCCGAACATCTTGGCGGTGGAGAAGTGCCCCAGCTCGTGCCAGGCGATCGAGAACAGCAGGCCGACGACGAAGACGACTATGCCGAGGATGGTCATGAACGTCGTCATGCGCGGGCCTCCGCTGCTGCTTCGGTCGACAGTGCCGCGAGCTCACGGGCGCGTTCGCGCGCCCACGTCTCGGCATCGAGGACATCGGACAGGGTCAGACCGGTTCCTTCCGGTGTGCCGTGCTCCCCGACCACAGCCGCAACCGTATCCACGATGCCTGTGAACGGCAGCCTTCCGGCCATGAACGCCTCGACACACTCCTCGTTCGCGGCGTTGAAGACGGCGGGCGCCGTTCCGCCCAGGGCTCCGACGTGGCAGGCCAGCGGCACCGAGGGGAACGCCTCTTCGTCCAGCGGGTAGAAGTCCCAGGACATCGCCTGCTGCGTCCAGGAGAAGACGGGACCCGCGTCAGGAACCCGCTCGGGCCAGCCGATGCCGAGCGCGATCGGCAGCCGCATGTCGGGCGGTCCGCACTGGGCGAGGGTGGAGCCGTCGGTGAACTCCACCATGGAGTGCACGGCCGACTGCGGATGGACCACGACCTCGATGCGGTCGAACGGGATGTCGTAGAGCAGGTGGGCCTCGATGACCTCCAGGCCCTTGTTGACGAGCGTGGCCGAGTTGATGGTGATGACCGGGCCCATCTCCCAGGTGGGGTGGGCCAGCGCCTCCTTCGGGGTGACTCCCGCCAGCTCGGCCCGCGTACGGCCGCGGAAGGGGCCGCCTGAGGCGGTGACGAGGAGCTTGCGCACCTCGGCGCGGGTACCGCCCATGAGCGCCTGGAAGAGCGCGGAGTGCTCCGAGTCGACGGGGACGATCTGGCCGGGCGCCGCCAGCTCTCTGACCAGCGGGCCGCCGACGATCAGCGACTCCTTGTTGGCGAGTGCCAGCACATGGCCTGCCTGGAGCGCGGCGAGCGTGGGGGCGAGGCCGATGGAGCCCGTGATGCCGTTGAGCACGGTGTGGCAGGGAGACGCCGCCAGTTCGGTGGCGGCCTCGGAACCCGCCAGCACCTCGGGCGGCCTCTCCCCCGGGCCGTACGCCGTCCTCAGTGCCTCCTTCAGTTCCCGTGCCTTGTCCTCACGGGCCACCGCGACGGTGCGCACGCCGAGTTGGTGCGCCTGCTCCGCCAGCAGCTCCACGCGGCCACCCGCGGCGGACAGCGCGGTGACACGGAATCGGTCCGGGTTCTTCAGCACGACATCAACGGCCTGGGTACCGATCGAGCCGGTGGAGCCGAGGATCACGATGTCGCGCGGCGCTCCCGCTTCCGGTGCCGTGCCGGAGTAGCGCAGGTGCGGGTCAGCGAGGGAGTCGGTCATCCCCCCATTGTGGCCGCTTCCCTCTCGGGCCCGGACAGCGCACCGACCGCGCACGGACGTGGCCGGTCGTACGGCACGTGCCACGTGCCGTCGCCCGGCGTATCCCAGGCCACCGGGACCACCGCCGCACCGGGGTACGCACGGGCTCCGGCGAGTACGATCGCCGCCATGCCGCCGAGCGATCAGAACAGCCCTTCGCCCCTTGGCGAGAACGGCATATCCCCTCGCCCCGCGCGTACTAGGCTGGACAGTTGCCGGAAGCCCGGAAGCCCGGAAGCCCGGAAGCCCGGAAGCCCGGAAGCCCGGAAGCCCGGAAGCCCGGAAGCCCGGAAGCCCGGAAGCCCGGAAGCCGTGAACGTGGAGGCCGGGAGTGTGCTGTTCGTGGTGCGGACCGCCACCACGTTGCACAGGCTGCTCGACATCGGGCCCGCGCTCGCGGGTGACCGGCGCATACGTCCCTACTTCACGCTCGTGCCCGGCTCGGACTTCAGCGCCGACGCTTTCGCGGCGCTCGACGGGCTGGGAGCCGTCCAGGTGCCCTGGGAAGAGGCGAAGGCCCGCTCGTTCGGGCTCGTACTGGCGGCCTCGGCCAAGGGCGAACTGCATCAGCTCTCAGGACCGTTGGCGCTGCTGCCGCACGGCGCCGGCTTCAGCAAGCGCAGCTCCCAGGGGCCGGCGAACGGCGCTGCGAACGGACTGCATCCCGAACAGCTGCTGCGCCCCGACGGCACCCCGCTCGCGAGCGTTCACGCGCTCGCCCACCCCAGTCAGCTCGGCCGGCTGACGGTGGCCTCCCCCCTGGCCGCTTCCCGCGCGGCCGTCGTCGGCGATCCCACGCTCGACCGGCTGCTGGAGTCGGTGCCGCGCAGGGACCGCTACCGCCGCGCGCTGGGTACCGGCCGAAGACGGCTTGTCGTGGCGGTCTCTACCTGGGGCGGGGAATCGCTGCTGGAACGGCGTCCCGGGCTGCCGCTGCGGCTGGCGACGGAACTGCCGTACGACACGTACCAAACGGCACTGGTGGTGCATCCGAACGAACACGCGAGCAAGCGGGGGTTCGGGCTGGCCCAGGACCTGACGCCCGAGCGGAGAGCGGGCATGCTGCTGCCCCGCCCCTACGAGGAGTGGGCCGCGCTCCTGGTCGCCGCCGACTGCGTCGTCTCCGACCACGGCTCGACGGCCCTGTACGCCGCCGCACTCGGCCGGCCCGTGCTCAGCGCCTACGACGGCGGCACCGAACTCCTCCCCGGCACGCCCATGGCGCGGCTGCTCGGCGCCGCACCACGCCTGGACGACCGGCTGCCCTACGAACCCCAGCTCGCGCGGGCGCTGACCGCGCACAGGGCCGAGACCTCGCGTGCGCTCACCGAGGACGTCTTCGCACGGCGCGGCGACGCACTACAGGAACTGCGCCGGCATTTCTACGCACTACTGGGTCTCGCTCCTCCAGGAGTGCCCGCCGAACCCGAGCCCCTGCCGTCGCCCCGTGAGGTGGCGACGCGCTGCCCGGCGCCCGCTGCCTTCGCCGTGGACGCGGAGGTCGACGGGAACACCGTGCAGGTAGTACGTCGCCCCGCGTCCGACCGTTTTGGTCAGTACTTGGCGGCCGAAGAGGACTGGGCCGGTATGCGGCACGTACAGAGCGCGGGCCTGCTGTACCGGCACGCCGACGGGTCCGAGCCCTTGCGGGTCGCCGACTGGAGCGCGGGCGTCCTCGCCGCGTATCCGGCCTGCCGCACGGTCGCCGCCGTACTGGACGCTGATCTGTGCGTCCTACGAGTACGCGGCGGCGAACCGCTGACTCTCCGGATCGAGCCACCCGGTACGGGCCTCGATCCGGTGGCCGTGCTGTGCGGGGTGCACGCCTGGCTCGTGAAGTCCGGCGGGGCGGGGAACGGATCGCGGACACGGGTGCGCTGCCGGGTGGGCGGGCAGTCGGTGACGGCGGTCCTCACACCGGGGACGGACGCCTCAGCGCGCGGGTGAGGCCGGACGAGACGAGCCGGTACCAGTGCCGGTGTCGGTGCCGGTACCGGTGTGGGCTCAGGGCCGGGTGAGCGCGCGCGGGAATCAACCGCGTGGTTCAGGACCACCGAGTGAGCCCGCGCGGGACTCGATCGCGTGGGCACGGGCGCGGTGTGCCCCCGCGGCCGTCGGGTCACCTGTCTCGTCGGCCAGGTCAGCCAGCGCGCGCAGCGTCGTCGCCTCCTCCCGGTCGGCGCCCCGTGCCCGTGCGGCGGCCAGCGCGAGGTCGTACAGCGCCGCGAGCCGAGCGGGGTCACTGCGGCCGGAGACGCGTACCGCGCGGGCCAGTTCGCAGGCGGTACGCCCCGTCATGCGCCCGGGGCCGCGCGCCCCGCTCAGGCGGTCCCGCTCGACGGCCATCCCGTGCGCGGAGGCGAGCAGTTCCGCCGCGCTTTCCGGCTCGCCCTGCTCGATGAGGGCCTTGCCGAGCAGGTAGCTCTGGAGGAGGACGCCGTAGGTGTTGCCGATCTCCTCATGGATGCGGCGCGAGGCGGCGAACTCCTCGGCTGCGCCCGCCCAGTCGCCCTCGGCCGAACGCAGAAGGCCCCGGAATTCCAGCGTGGAGGCACGCAGCTTGGGCTCGTTCTCCAGCGAGCGCGCCACGTGCACCGCGCGGTCCACCTGGGCCCTGGCCTCTTCGATGCGGCCCTGTTCCCACAGAGGCCGCGCGAGCTGGCAGCGCATCCGGGCCTGCGCGGGCAGGTGTTCGGTGCGCTGGGCCGCCGCCACTCCGGTCGCGAACGCGTCGAGCGCGTCCGCGTAGTGCCGGTGGTCCATGAAGTGCGTCCACAGTGGCTCGCACAGTCCCCACGCGTCGGCGTCGTCCTCGGGCCCGGCCGCCTCATGGGCGAGCCGTACGCACTCGTAGAGCGCTCCTCGTTCGGCGCTCATCCAGTAGGCGGCCTCTCCCCTGCTGCCGAAGGGGACATCGGGTGCGTACGGGAGTGCGGGCACGGGAGTGGCGAAGCGCATCCGGCTGCCCGCGATCGTCTCGTCCGCGCGTTCGGCCTGCCTGCGGTACCAGCGCACGACACGGCGACGGGCCTCGACCGCCTCTCCCGGCTCCCCCTCACGCCTGGCGCGGCGCTGCGCGTGGGCCCGCAACAGGTCGTGCATCCGAAGGCGTTCACCTGCGCCGTCCCCGTCGTCGGCCACCTGGGAGTCCGTTCCGCCGGAGCGGGTCACCTCGGGGTCCGTCCCGCCGGGGCCGGCCGCGCCGGAGCCGGTGTCCGCGGGGGCGGCTTCCGCGGTGTCCCGCTCCCATACCGCGACCAGGCGGGCGGCTTCCAGTTCGCCCAGTGCGTCGTAGGCGGTGTCCGGGTCCTCAGCGCCCAGCAGCGCCGCGGCCGAGGCCGGGGTGAAGGAGGGGCCCGGATGCACGGCGAGGAGCCGGTAGAGCCGCGCCGCGGGCGCACTCAGCTCGTCGTAGGCGGCGTTCCAGACCGCTTCGACCACCGGGACACCCTCCTCGTCGAGTTCGGTACGCAGCGCGGCGATGAGCCGCTCCGGTGGTCTGCGGCGGTGCTTGCGCAGGTACCTGCCCGCCACGTGCAGTGCCGCCGGCAGGCCCCCGCACAGCCGGGCGACCTCCGAGACGGTTCCGGGGCCGCCCGCCGGTCGTGCGCCCTCCAGTACCGCGTGCAGCAGCTCTTCCGCCGCCGCGCCCGGCAGGGGCCCGAGGGGTACTTCGAGTGCGCCCGGCAGGTCCTCCAGGCGTGCACGGCTGATGACGATCGCGACGCTGTCGGCCGAGACCGGCAGCAGCGGCTCGACCTCGCTGCCGTAGGCGACGTTGTCGAGCACGAGGACGAGTACGCGCTCCGCAGTACGCGCGGCGTACTGCCGTGCGCGGCCCACGAGATCGCTCTCCATCCAGGGCTCATGGACACCGAGGGCGCGCAGCAGCACCGCGAGGACATCGGCGGGCGAGACCGCGCCGTCCCGCCGCAGATCGTCCAGGTCGACGTACAGGGCGCCGCATCCGCGCTCCCTGTGCGCGTCGTGTGCGAGGCGCAGACCGAGGGCGCTCTTGCCGATGCCGCCCACCCCGCTGACCGCGACGACCAGGGGCCGCACCACGCCGGTCCGGCCCTCGCGCAGGCCGAGCGCACGCTCGACACGTGCGCGCTCCCTGTCGCGATCCTCGAAGTACGCGGCCTCGACGGGCAGTTGGAGCAGCGCGCCGGCGGGTGCGGCGGGCGCCGCATGGGTGTGGTGGTGCACGGCCCCGATGCTGCCCGCCTGGACGATCGCACCGGCCCCGACCTGTCCGTCCACGGTGTTCCGCGTGTTCTCGGTCACGGCCCAACTCTAGGGCGCGCGTGCCCGTATGGGCAGGGCCGACCTCAGCTGATACGGCGGTGCACGTTGTCCTTCTTCGAAGGGCCGGGGGCCGCGTCCGCGATCCAGGGCCCGTCGGTCGAGGGGTCGACGACGCCCGCCTCCAGCCACGTGTAGGAGCTGTCCAGTACCTCGCGTACGACCTTATGGTCGAGGTCGTCGGTGTTGCTCCACAGGCGCCCGAAGAGTTCCTCGACACGGATCCTGGACTGACGGCAGAAGGCGTCGGCGAGCTGGTGGGCCGCCTGACCGTCCGCTCCCTCGGCACGCAGCTTCTCGGCCCGTACGCAGGCGGCGCTCATGGCGAACAGTTCGGCGCCGATGTCCACGATCCGGCCGAGGAAGCCCTGCTTGGTCTCCATGCGGCCCTGCCAGCGCGACATGGCGTAGAAGGTGGAGCGCGCCAGCTTGCGTGCCGTGCGCTCGACGTAGCGCAGGTGGGGAGCCAGAGTGCCGAACTCGGCGAACGTACGCGGCAGCTGCCCAGGACCGGCGACCAATTTGGGCAGCCACTTGGCATAGAACGTGCCGGCGGCCACGGCGGCCCTGCGCTTGTCAGCGAGGGTCTTGTCCGGGTCGATGAGGTCCCCGGCGACGGACAGGTGCGCGTCCACGGCCTCGCGGGCGATCAGCAGATGCATGATCTCCGTCGAGCCCTCGAAGATGCGGTTGATGCGCAGATCCCGCAGCATCTGCTCGGCGGGGACGCCGCGCTCGCCGCGCGCGGCGAGGGACTCCGCGGTCTCGAAGCCGCGCCCGCCGCGGATCTGGACCAGTTCGTCCGCCATCTGCCAGGCCATCTCGCTGCCGTAGAGCTTCGCGAGAGCGGCCTCGATACGGATGTCGTTACGGTCCTCGTCGGCCATCTGCGAGGAGAGGTCGAGCACCGCTTCGAGTGCGAAGGTGGTCGCGGCGATGAAGGAGATCTTGCTGCCGACGGCCTCGTGCCTGGCCACCGGCCTGCCCCACTGGACGCGCTCCTGGGACCACTCGCGCGCGATCTTCAGGCACCACTTGCCGGCGCCGACGCAGGTGGCGGGCAAGGAGAGACGCCCTGTGTTGAGAGTGGTCAGGGCGATCTTGAGGCCGGCGCCCTCCGGGCCGATACGGTTCGCGGCGGGGACGCGCACCTGGTGGAAGCGGGTGACACCGTTCTCCAGGCCGCGCAGGCCCATGAAGGCGTTCCGGTTCTCCACGGTGATGCCCGGCGAGTCCCCCTCGACGACGAAGGCCGTGATGCCACCCCTGTGGCCTGCCGCCTTGCGCTCGTCGCTCTTGGGCACGCGGGCCATGACCACGAGGAGGTCGGCGACCACGCCATTGGTGGTCCACAGCTTCACACCGTCGAGCACGTAGTCGTCGCCCTCCGGTACGGCGGTGGTGGCGAGGCGCGCGGGGTCGGAGCCGACATCGGGTTCGGTGAGCAGAAAGGCGGAGATGGCGCTACGCGCGCAGCGCGGCAGGAAGGCGTCCTTCTGCTCCTGGCTGCCGAACATCTTCACGGGCTGCGGCACCCCGATGGACTGGTGCGCGGACAGGAGCGCGCCGACGGCGGGGCTGGCCGAACTGACCAGCGCGAGCGCCTTGTTGTAGTACACCTGCGTGAGACCCAGACCGCCGTATTCGGTACCGACCTTCATACCGAGCGCGCCGAGGTCCTTGAGCCCTCGGAGCACCTCGTCCGGGATGCGGGCCTCGCGCTCGATGAGCGCGCCGTCGATCTTCGTCTCGACGAACTCCCGCAGCGTGGCGAGGAACTCCTCACCGCGGGTCACATCGGCGGCTTCCGGTTCGGGATGCGGGTGGATGAGGTCGAGGCGGAAGCGGCCCAGGAAGAGTTCCTTGGCGAAGCTGGGCTTGCGCCAGTCCTGTTCTCGGGCTGCCTCGGCGACTGCTCGTGCTTCGCGCTCGGAGACGGTCATCTCGCTCACCTCGGGACGGTGTGGGAGGGACGTTCGCTTGCCTACCGACGAGTGCTACTCGATCGTATGTACCCGATTCATCCCGTGCGTACCAGACGCCGCGCACGAGAAAGGCGCGTTGCCTCCGCACGCGCGCCTGCCCTCACCGCTCGGCGCCTGCCCGGGAGCGGGCCGGTCAGCCAGGTCCCGGGCCGACCGCCTGCGCGCCCTCGGACGCGTGCCGTCACCCCCCGTACGGCACCGCGCGTACGGGCTTCGTACGTCCGGCCACGCGTACGGACGCCGTACGCCAGGCGCCGCGCTTCAGCTGCCCGGGGGCGGCTTGCCGGGGACCACCAGGCCGGATTCGTACGCGAGGACGACCGCCTGGGCGCGGCTGCCGAGGTCGAGCTTGGCCATGGTGCGGTTCAGATGGGTCTTGACGGTCGATTCGCTGATGACGAGCGCTTCGGCGATCTCCGGGTTGGACAGGCCGCCCGCGACCAGCCGCAGCACGTCCACCTCGCGGCTGGTGAGCACGTCGAGGGTCTCGGGAGGGCATGTCCCGGGGTCCGAGCGGGTCGCGTACGCCTCGATCAGGCGGCGGGTGACGCTCGGCGAGAAGAGCGTGTCGCCCTCGGCGACGGCGGCGATGGCGGCCAGCAGGCGCTGTGGCCCCGTGTCCTTGAGCAGGAAGCCGCAGGCACCGGCGCGCAGCGCCGCGTACACGTACTCGTCCAGGTCGAAGGTCGTGAGGACGAGGATGTGCGGACGGGGTTCGGTGACGGCTTCCAGGATGCGCTCGGTGGCGACGATGCCGCTGGTACCCGGCATCCGGATGTCCATGAGGATGACGTCGGGCCTGTGCAGCGCGGCCAGCCGCACCGCCTCGTCCCCGTCGGACGCCTCGCCGACGACCTCCATACCGGGTGCGGCGCGGAGCAGCGCTGCGACTCCTGCCCGGATGAGTACCTGGTCGTCCACGACAAGCACTCTGGTCGTCACCGTGTGATCTCCCCTGCACTGTCAGGCCGGGAGGATCAGTCGTACCTCGAATCCACCGCTGGCCCGTGGACCGGCGTGCAGCCGGCCCCCGTAGATCCTTGCGCGCTCGCGCATCCCAATCAACCCGTGCCCGACCGGTGGTACGGGTTGCTCCGTGCCCCGCCCGTCGTCGGTGACCGTGACGGTGAGGCGCTGCGGCTCGTAGCCGACGGTGACCTGCGCCTCGGCGGTGTGTGCGTGCTTGAGGACGTTGGTGAGGGCCTCCTGGACGACTCTGTAGGCGCACTGTTCGGCGCCCGGCTGGAGCGTGCGGTGTTCGCCGGTGACCGCGAACCGCACGGGGACGCCCGCGGCGCGCACCCGCTCGACCAGTCCGGGGAGCTGGTCGAGACCGGGAGCGGGGCCGAAGTCGTCCTCGCCGCCCGGCCCTTCGGCCAGCTGGTTGCCCCCTTCGAGCCGGTCGCCGTCCTCGACGCGCAGCACGGCGAGGAGCCTGCGGAGTTCGGTCAGCGCCTCGCCCGAGGTGTCGGAGATGGTGCCGAGCGCGGCGCGCGCCGTCGCGGGGTCGGACTCGAAGACGTATCCCGCGAGCCCTACTTGCACGGAGATCACCGACATGTGGTGCGCCACCACGTCGTGCAGCTCACGCGCGATACGGACACGCTCCTCGGCCACCGCGCGGCGCTCGGCTCCCGCCCTCTCGCGGCGCAGCTGTTCGGCCAGGTCGGCGAGTTCGACGTTACGGTGTGCCGCCTTGCGTGCCAGGTGGCCGAAGCCGCAGATGACGCTCGCGTAGACGAGGCTCTGGCCGAGCACCGTGGCCCAGGAGCTCTCGTGGCCCGTCGTTCCCGCGTAGTTCCACAGGGCGGCCAGCAGCAGCCCACAGCCGGAGGCCACGCGCAGGGAGCGCAGGGAGGCGACGGTGTACAGCGCGAGCAGAGGCCCGAGCGTGTTGACGACGGGCCAGTAGTCGAGCGTGATGTAGACCGCCCATGTGCCCAGCGCGATCAGACAGAGGACGACGGGCGCACGGCGGCGCGCGGCCAGGGGCAGGTTGACGGCGCAGGTCAGCAGCACGCCCCAGGTGTCGAGGCCCTGCCAGCCCTGTGGGGCACGGTCGTTGCCCAGTAGCAGGCTGACAACGGTGATGGCGAGCGCGATGGCGGTGTCGTACGCCCAGCTGGGCACCTGCTCAGCGCCCCGGCGCAGCTCGCTCCACACCTGTGCGCTCCCCATCGTCGCAGCGTAGCGAGCAGACCTGGCCGCCAACATCCACCGCACGCGCCGTCCGTGGCCGCTGCCGGCTACCGCGTGGGTATGACGCGTGGTCTCTTGTACCGCAGAAGGACAGCTTCCACTTCAACCCGTGTGCTGACGACCCCGCTGAGCCGTCCGCGTAACTTCGGAGGCCGGAAGAGCGCCACGTCCGGGGCACGGGGGAAAGGCCCGGTTCGGGGGAGACGGGTTCTGGGGAAACAGCCTCAGGACGTGGCGCTGTTCGCCACGGGGGACAGGCCGGAACGGGGGCCGGTCGGGGTGGTCTGTCCGCGCAGCACCAGAACGAGGAAGAGGATCAGGAGCAGCAGCGCAAGGGCCGCCGTCACCACGGTGAGCGCTCTTCCCAGACGGTATCGCCGCCATTGCTCGCGTATTCGCATACGTCTCCTTCCTGCTCGCCGGGCCCGTTGCCAGGAGGACGGTGCCGTAAGGGTTGACGCGCACAACGGGGCGTAAGGATGCTGCCACTTGTGGTGAACGAGAACGAGAGACGGCCGCTCGATCTCATCTTCGAGGCGCTCGCGCACCCCGTCCGCCGGAAGATGGTGGAGCGGCTCAGCCGGGGCTCCGCCACCCTCGGCGAGCTGGCGGGCCCGCTCGCGCTGCCTCCGCAGATCGTGGCCGAGCAGCTGCATGTGCTCGTCGTCAGTGGACTGGTGCGCTGGGAGCGGAGCGGCACGGAGTGCTCCTGCCGGCTGGTGCCCAGCGTGCTCGCCCAGGCCGAACGCTGGCTCGGTGACCGGGAGTCGTCCTGGGAGAGCCGCCGCCTGGACCGGCTGCAGGACTATCTCGCCGAGGGCCAGGAACGGGCCAGCCGCCGTACCGCACCGCCGTAAGGCGTGAACGGGCGGGCGGGAGCCGGGCGTTACGGCACCGCGCGGAAGTGCGTGGTCAGCCGTCCCTCGTCGTCGTGGACATGGAAGGCGAGCATCGGCGGCAGCCCGTAGTCGAGCGGTCCGTCGGCCTCGCCCTCCCACGGCATCCGCAGGGTGGAGACGACGCCGGGCGCCGCGATGAGCGGCCGTCCGGCGAAGCTGGTGACGGCGGGGGTGTGCGAGTGCCCGCACAGCAGCGCCGCCACGTGCGGGTGCCGCTCGACGACCTGCGCGAGCCGCTCCTCGCCGAACTGCCGGATGGGGTCCACGTACTGGCCGTGCAGCGGCACGGGAGGGTGGTGGAAGCAGACGAAGGCGGGGCTGTTGCGCGGGGCGCCGGCCAGTGCCTGATCGAGCCAGGAGAGCGTGGCGTCGTCCAGGTACCCGTGCCCTTCACCGGGGACGCTGGAGTCGCACATGAGGAACGTCGCGCCCAGGAGCTTGTGCGTCTGGTTGACCGGCGAGGTGTCGCGCGCGTCGCCGCCGAGGAGTCCCGCGCGGTAGCGACCGCGCGCGTCGTGGTTGCCCGGGCAGATCAACGGCAGTACACCGTGGTCGGCGAAGAGCTTCGCGGCGAGCGCGTATTCGGCCTCGTCGCCGTGGTCGGCGATGTCACCGGTCAGCACCACCGCGTCCAGCTCGCCCGGTAGCCCGGCGAGATGGGCGAGCACGCGCTCGGCGCGCTCACGGGCGCGGGCACCGCCGTCTCCCCGGTCCTGACCGAGATGTATGTCGCTGAGGTGCGCGAAGGCGAACATTCGTGGTCCTCGCTTGTCGTAGCTTGACATTGCTTGTCGTTGGCTGTCGGTGGCTGTCGGTGAGCCGCTTCTTGTGCTGCGTGTGCGTCTGTTGATGACGCGTACTTCTGGGGTTGTGCCTCAGGTGCGTACTTCTGGGGCGTGCTTCACGGGTGTCTTCATGGGTGCGCTTCCGGCGCGTACTTCCGGGTGTGCGCGCCTGTGCGCACGTGGTGTGTGGACCATGGCGCCTCGCGCGCGTTGTGCGGGCGACTACTGGTGCGTCGTCTCCGTACGTGTCGAGCGCGCGGCTACTGGTGTACGTGGACTGTGAGTGGGCGGCATGGGTGCGGTGCTCATTTCTTCCAGTGGGCGGCGAAGGCGCGTGCCGGGTTGTCCAGGAAGAGGGCCCGTGCCAGCTCCTCCCCCAGCTCGCGGGCGATACGGGGCCGCAGGACGCGTGCCACGAAGGCGGCGCCCGCCTCGGCGCGGGCAGCGGCGGTCGTGGTGTCGCCTCCGATGAGCAGCTGGCCGGCGTACCCGGCCGCGGCCAGTTCCGCGAGGCTGTCCGACAGGCGCCAGTCGGTGGCGTGATGCGTACGCGAGGGACCGTCGAAGACCAGCCAGGCACCGGAACGGGCCGCCTCCTGGTGCGCCCGCGCGTCGGGGAACCTGCCGAGGTGCCCGAGCAGCACGCTACTGGGCGGCACTTCCAGCTCCTCGCACAGCAACGTGAGGACATCGGACGCTCCCGTTCCCAGCTCCAGATGGACGGCTACGGGGGCACCGGTCGCATGGTGCGCCTCGGCGGCGGCGCGCATGGTGCGCCGCGCGTACGGGCCCAGACCGTGGAAGTCACCCGCGACCTTGATGAGTCCCGCACGTGGCGCCTCGCCACAGACGGCGCCCCGTACGCCCTCCATCAGTTCCTCCACGAAGAGCCCGGCGAGGTCACCGGGCGGCTCCGTGGCGTAGTGCGCTGCCTGGTGCAGCCCCGTCGCCGCGACCAGCCGTACGCCCGTGCGGCGGGCCAGTTCGACCAGCGCGCCCGAGCGGCGCCCCATCCCGTAGGGCGTCCACTGCACGAGTGCCCCTCCCCCGTGCGCGGCGAACCCGCTCAGGTCGCGTTCGGCCGCTCTCTCGTCGGCCAGCTCCTGCCCAGGCAGTTGCGGCGTCCGGAGGAACAGGTGGTCGTGGGCATCACACACACCCAGCGCCTGCCCCGGTATGTCGCCCTCGACCGTGCGGACGGCACGGTCGGCTCCAGAGGCGGGGCTCATCCGGGAACGCCGTGTGCGGCGGCGGCAGTTGCCGCTGAGGCGGGCGTGCCCACGGCGACAGGGACGGCTGTGCCCGCCGCCGCGCCGGGGCCCGGTGGGCCGCCGGTGGCGCCCCGCACGGGCGCCGCGCCAAGGAGGCCCAACAGGCCCTCCGCCGCCTGCTGGAAGGCTCCGGGGTCACCGGAGGCGCGGGCCCGCACGCGCTCGGCACTGCGGCGCACGGCTGCCCGCGCGAGTGCGGGCTTGCCACCGAAGTGGTGGTACATGCTGCCCTGCCCCGCCTGGGTGCGCTGCGGAATGGCGCGCGAGCTGGTGCCCACGCGACCGCGCTCCCACAGGGGTTCACGCGTGGCCTCTACCAGCCTCTCGGCCGTGTCTCCGCCACTGCTGCTCATGGCCGTCACAGTACTTAGCAGTAGGTACAGCGGTGAACCCGTTTCTGTCCCGCACACACCCGCAAGCCCGCACGCCCACACGGAACGCGGCACTGCCGGACGCCCATGAGGACGCCCGGCAGTGGGTGCTGCGTGTGGTGCGGTACTAGTGGTGCGGTACTACTTGCGTGTTGTGCGCCGCTATGGGCGTGACGCGGTACTACAGGGCCTCACATTTCCGTCCCCCTGATCCCCCCTGGACCGCCGGAACTCGTTCCCCGGATCGCCGGAAGAGGCCAGCGGCACCGTCCACCGGGACCGGAGGAGGACAGAGGTCCCGTCCTCTGCGACCGGAAGAGACCAGAACTCTCGCCCCCGGGACCGGAAAACATCACAACTCCGGTCCTCCGCGACCGGAAGAGATCAGAGGGCCAGTCCCGTGAGGACCATGACGCGCTCGTACGTGTAGTCCTCCATCGCGAACCGCACGCCCTCGCGGCCCACGCCGGAGTCCTTGATGCCGCCGTAGGGCATCTGGTCGGCACGGTAGGAGGGAACGTCGCCGACCACGACGCCGCCCACCTCCAGCGAACGGTGCGCGCGGAACGCCGTCTGCACGTCGTGCGTGAACAGCCCCGCCTGGAGGCCGTACTTGGAGTCGTTGACCGCGGCGAACGCGGCCTCCTCCCCCTCCACCTTCACCAACGACATGACGGGGCCGAAGACCTCTTCGCAGCCGATCTGGGTATCGGCCGGCACGGCCTCCAGCACGGTCGGCGCGTACGTCGCGCCCTCGCGCTTGCCGCCCGTGAGCAGCTTCGCGCCGCGTGAGACAGCCTCCTCCACCCAGGACTCGACGCGGCGTGCCGCGTCCTCGCTCACCAGCGGACCGACGTCGGTGGCCTCGTCGGACGGGTCACCCGTCGCCAACGACTCGACGGCGGCGACGATCTTGGGCACCAGCCGGTCGTAGACGGACGCGTCAGCGACGACGCGCTGCACCGAGATGCAGGACTGCCCCGCCTGGTAGTTGGAGAAGGTGGCGATGCGCTGGGCCGCCCAGTCGAGGTCCGCCTCGGAGGAGTAGTCGGCCAGCACGACGGCCGCACCGTTGCCGCCCAGCTCCAGGGTGACCCGCTTGCGCGGGACGGAGTCCAGGATCGACCAGCCGACCGGCGCCGAACCGGTGAAGGAGATGATCGGCAGCCGCTTGTCCTGGACCAGCGACGGCATCTGGTCGTTGGGGACCGGGAGCACCGACCAGGAACCGGCCGGAAGGTCCGTCTCCGCCAGCAGCTCACCCAGCAGCAGCGCCGACAGCGGCGTCGCGGGCGCCGGCTTCAGAATGATCGGAGTGCCGACGGCGATGGCCGGAGCGACCTTGTGCGCGCACAGGTTGAGCGGGAAGTTGAACGGCGCGATCCCGAGCACCGGGCCATAGGGGAAGCGGCGGGTGTAGGCGAGACGGCCCGTGCCGCCCGCGTCCGAGTCCAGGCGCTGCGCCTCACCGCCGTTGAACCTGCGGGCCTCCTCGGCCGCCCAGCGGAAGACCGAGACACAGCGGCCGACCTCGCCACGCGCCCACTTCATGGGCTTGCCGTTCTCGGCCGAGATCAGCTCGGCGATCTCCTCCGTACGCTCACCGAGGCGGGTGACCACATGGTCGAGCGCCGCGGCCCGTACATGCGCGGGCGCCGCCGAGAACGCGTCGGTGACCGCCGCAGCGGCTGCCACGGCCTCCTCGACCTGCTCGGCCGTGGGAATGCTGACGCTGCCGACGTGCCTGCCGTCCCAGGGCGAGGTGACATCGAGCGTGGTGTCGCCCGTGGCCTGACGGCCGGCGAGCCAGAATGCGTGAGGGGAAGTCGCTGTCGTCAACGCGGATCGCCCTTCCGGAAGCGGGGAGGTTCACTCGGTTCGAGAGTCTGCGTCCACCGTAGGGCGTTGCGACCCGCGCGCTTCTTGTCCGCGACGTAGCAGTCACCGAAGGCTGCGCTACGGATTGTCCCTTTGCGCAGAGCTTGCTGTGTCCCCCTGCGTAGCGCGCAGGCGCTGGCTCTTCCGGGTGTCCACGCTCAGTCGGTCCGCCTTGGCCCTGGGACCGGTTGGAGGCCGTCGTGCCTCAGCTCGTGGCCTTGAGCGCCAGCCACAGCTCCATACGGACATCGGGGTCGTCCAGGGAACGGCCCAGAATCTCCTCGACCCGGCGCATGCGGTACCGCAACGTGTGCCGGTGCACGCCCAGTTCGGCCGCGGCGGCGTCCCACTGGCCGTGCCGGGACAGCCAGGCACGCAACGAGGCCACGAGGTCGCCACGCCCGTTCGCATCGTGCTCATGCAGAGCCCGCAGCAGTCCGTCGGCGAAAGCACGTACGGCGTCGTCCGCCAGCAGCGGGAGCACGGAACCCGCCGCCACGTCCTCGTGCTCCACGAGCGGCACCCCGCGTCGCCTGGCGACGGACAGCGCCTGGTCGGCCTGCTTGTAGGCGATCGCAGCCGCGGGGAGCCCCGCGGGCGCCGAGATGCCGATGGCGAGCCCTTCGTCCGCCGCTCCGGTGCCCCGCTGTCCCGGCTGCGCCGCCGTCGCCGTCGCGGCGAACTCCGCGCACGCCGCCACCGCCGCACCGCCGTCCGAAGCGAGCACGATGAGCCGCGCGCCGTCGGGCACCACGAGCACCGCCTCGCCGTTGCGGGCCGCGGCCGTCTCCACAGCGTCGGACAGCTCTTCGAGTGGCCATACGATCTGGCCGAGCGCCGCGGCATCGGCGGGGTCGGCCTGCGGGCCGCTGCCCGAGCCGACCACGATCCCGGCCGTGCTCATGTCGCTGGCTTCCACTGTGGGCTCAGTACTGCCCTGTGCCCCGGCTGAACCGGTGCCCTTGGCGGCGGATGCCCGCGTTCCGTTCCTGCTTCCGGCTCCGCTCCTGCCCTTGCCTCTGCTCGCGCCCCGGGTGCCGCTCCCGGCGCCCGCTCCCGCTCCGCTCCCGGGCATGCCAGTCGTGCCCAGGGTGGGGCTCAGGTGTGCGACTCCGGGCCCCGCGGTGCCGGCGGCGCCTGCCTGGGCGAGCCGGGCGACCGTGCCCGACGCCGGTTCCGCGGCGATCACCCGCATCGGCGCGTCCAGCAGCCCGCCGTAGAGCTGACCGGCCACCGCGCGTGCGTGGTCGCCCTCTCCGACGAGCAGCATCTTCAACACGGCTGCGCCCAGCCGCTGTTCGGCCTCCTGAAGCGCGCGCGAACGCTCCATGGTGAGGGTCAGCAGCGCGATGGCCGAATGCACGGCGTACCGCTCGGCCGTGCCCAGGGGCGCTGCCGTGCCGACAGCGAGGATCGCCTTGGCGCGTCTGCCGCTCCCGATCGACTGCAGCTCGACGCGGTCGTCGCCACTGTCCGACTCGCTCACGACGGCACTGGCCGGCGCCTGTCTGTCCCGCAGCCTCTCGGCGTCGCCGATGAAGCGCGAGGCCCTGCGTACCGCCCAGGTCGGCGCCGTGGCGACGACGGCACCGGAGACGTCGTACAGCGCCGCCCAGCCGTCCACCTGGGAGGCCAGCCGCGCGAGCAGCGCGGCGGGGCCCTCGCGGGAGAGCGCGGCGCGGGTCATCTCGCGCTGCGCGTCGAACCCGGCCGTCACCGCGCGGTACTGCTCCGCGGCGATGGCGGCGGAGACCGCCTTGCTGATCGCGATGAAGGGGGTGCGCCGTGGCACCTCCAGAAGGGGCAGCCGGGCGCTCTTGCACGCCTCCACCAGCGCTTCGGGGACCCCGTCGTAGTTGACCCCGGCCGCGAAACCGAGCCCGACGACGTCCTTCTCCACCAGCTTGTCCACGTAGGCGCGCATGGCCTCGGGGTCCTGCGCGTCCAGCTTGAGCGCGGTGAAGAGGATCAGCTCACCACCGTCCATGTACGGCGTGGGGTCCGCCAGCTCGCTGGAGTGCGCCCAGCGGACGGGCGCGTCCAACCGGTCGTGCCCCGCGAGCACAGAGAGCCGGAGTGCGGAGTGCTGAACAAGCGCGGCAAGAGTCGGTGGCATAACGCACCTCACCGTACAGGCGTCCACCCGAAATCGGTCATTCTCCTAGTCTGTCCCCAGCTTCGTCAGGATCGGGGGTGTGCGCTCCCCTCGCACGGTGGTCAGAGAGAGCACCGCGTGTTCGGGCTGCAGCTCGTTGGCCAGGTCGGAGGCCGACCAGCGCTCCCGCTGCTCGCTACGGACAGTGACCGATTCGGCCGTGACGTATTTCCCGGTGGCCAGGCGCCGTACGGCGTGCAGGATGCGGGTGACGGGCTCGTCCGAGACGAGCTGCCGGTTGGTGACCGTACGCGTCTGCACCCACTCTGTCCCCCACACCTCAGCGAACCGTTCCGCGTCCCAGGGCGTGACACCCGCACACACCATGCGACAGCCGACGGCGCCCAGCAGCGGCCCTCTGAGCGGCTCGGGCACATCGTCCAGAGCACGCAGCGTGAGCAGCACCCCGGCGTGCGCCGAGCGCAGCCGCTGGAGGCCCCGTAGCGCCTGGGGCGTGATCGTCTGTGCGGCGTCGTCCAGGACCAGACAGGCGAACAGCGACTGATCACCACGGCCGGCGGCGCACTCCGTGAACTGCGCGAGTATGAGGCGCGCGAGGATCCGGGACGCCTCAGCGTGCGCTCTCTCGGGCAGGTCGATACGCACCCGCACCGGATGCTCCATCGCACGGGGTGAGAACGCCCGACGGGCCCCCGCGCGTGCCGGGCCGCCCTCGGGCTGGAAGAAGTCGGCGAAGGCGGGGCGGTCCAGCAACGCGAGCCGGTCGCCGAGCAGCGCCGCTATGTCGCCGGTGCGGCCCGACTGGCGTTCGTAGGCGTCCAGTTCGCGCAGCTGCGCCCCCTGGCCCGCCTCCTGGAGCTTCTCCCTCAGCTGGTCGAACGCTGCCGGAGTGCCGTCCAGCAGCTCCCTCAGCTCCGGAACGGCGGGGAAGCAGCCATGCACGGCCGCGAACGGGCCGATGAGCTGCGCCAGGCAGGTCGCGGCACGGCGGCTGTCGCCCCCGGGCAGGTTCGCTGCGAGGTCTCCGACAAGGGCCTCGGCCAGCATCCCGGCCGCCTCGTCGGGGTCGCTGGTGCCGCCGTACAGGTCGAGGTCGTGGGTGGAGTCGGGATGGCCGAGCCGGATCACGACATCGAAGGACTCATCGGGCACGAACCGTGCCCCGGAAGGGCTGACCGCGAGCACCGACGCCTGGCCCGCGAGCGCCTGAAGGCACAGCGACTCGACAACGGGGCGCGCGAGCCTGCTGCTCTTCCCCGTACCCGGCGGTCCCACGGCGAGCGCCGACGTGCCCAGCAGGGAGGGGTCGAGCGCGATCCCGGCGCCGCGGTACTCATGAGGATTGCGCTCGGCGTCGGCCGCCGTGCCGATACGGACCTGGCGCAGGGAGAGATCGTGCCGGGCCGCGCGAAGCGGCAGGTCGCGGGCGCCCGAGGGGTGTCCGCAGGCTGCGGCCCCCTTGGCGCGCACGCTCTCGATGAACGAGGCCAGTCGCTGCGGGCGCGTCCGCACGGACTTCCAGGCCCGTTCGATACGGGCGTGGTCGACGTCGGTCATCCGGCCGGAGCGCAGCTCGGCGGCAAGCCTGTCGGCCGCCTCGGCCGCGCCACCGCTGCGCAGTTCGGGCCACTCCACAGGGTCGAGGTGCGGCGGAGGCTGCGGCACGGGCTTCGCTGGGCGGTGCGGGGCGCTCACATCCGCTTCGCCGCTGCCCCTCTTGCGCTTGCCGCCGCGCAGGCGCCCAAGGATCCGGCGGCCCAACTCGTCCCAGCGGCCGATCCGCCCGAAGAGCACGATCAGCACCACTCCGACCAGCGTGTAGTACCCGTACGAAATGAAGGTGCGGGCTCCCGTGCCGACCGCGTCGGGGGTCATGGCGAAGAGCGGCCAGAGCCAGAAGCTGCCCAGGTATCCGTTCCACAGCAGGGACCACAGCAGCCAGCCGATGAGGAAGGAAACGACCGCACCGCTGATGAGCTGGCGTGCGGGAATGCGTTCGGGGTCCTCTGGCGAACGGGGTTCGTGCGCGCAACGCCACACCCCGGGCAGGGCCTCCGGGCGCGGCAGCCGCAACCAGTCGGCCAGAGGCGGCCCGGACTCGGGAGCTCCGGAAGGCATGGGCGGAGGCACCGCCTCCACGCCGGGTGCGGGGTGGCCATGGGACGGCGGCATCGCTGGTGGAGGCACAGGTGGCGGGGGCGTGGCGGCGGGCAGGGGTGTCACGGGCGTCGGTGCGGCGGGGGGAGGTGTGACGGGAGGGGTTGCGGGGTGTGTGCGGGGTGCCGGGTCCTGGCCGGGTGTGTCCCGGTCCGGCTGGGCCATCCAGCTCGGCGGGGTTGCCGGTGCGGGCGGGGTCGCTATGGTCGGAGGGATCGCTGGGTTTGAGGGGATCGCCGTGTTGGGGGGGACCGATGGGGCCGCCGGAGTGGGCCGGGCGTCCGGGGCGGGCGGGCCGGGCGGAGGCTGGTGCGGCGGGGGTGTGGGGTCAGAGGGGTGCGGCGAGCCTGAGGGGGCCGCGTCCTCACGGGGCCCCGGCACGGAGCCCCGGCCCGTGCCATGAGGGTCGTACGCGCCGCCCGTACCCTGCTTCCTGTGGGGAAGCCCCATGTCCATGTGCTGCCTCTGCTCCCTGATGCCCCGACGCGTCGGCCGGCCTGTGCCGACACTCTCCTGTCCCCAATCTAGCGGCCGACCATGACAGTTGGACCACGGCCGCGCACCCAGGTCCGCGCGGGGTGCCACACGCCGCACCGGCTCGTCCACCGACGGCTGTTGAGGATCCAGCCCTGCAGGCGGCGGCAGAGCCCGGAAGCCATGGCCGCTCGCACCCGCGTCGTTCGCGCCTATGTCCGTGACGGCCAACACGCTCGCCACACTTCTCCGGAGCGGTGCATGTGTGGTGCCCACGGCTGCCCCTAGCCTGCGAAGGGCGAGCAGACCCCCCTTTCTCCCGAGGAGTGCGCTATGACCGCAATGACTGAACTCTCCGGAGGCCCCACCCTCCCCCAGGAGCGGCGCGTCGTCACCGCCATCCCCGGGCCCAAGTCGCAGGAGCTGATGGCCCGCAAGCAGGCGACCGTCGCGAGCGGCATCGGCACCGTGATGCCGGTCTTCGCACGCCGCGCCGGCGGCGGGGTGCTGGAGGACGTGGACGGGAACTCGTTCATCGACTTCGGCTCCGGCATCGCCGTGACCTCCGTGGGCAACAGCGCCGAGGCCGTGGTCCGCCGCGCGACACAGCAGCTCAACGACTTCACGCACACCTGTGTGATGGTCACTCCCTACGAGCCCTACGTAGAGGTCTGCGAAGAACTGGCCAAGGTCACCCCGGGCGACCACGCCAAGAAGAGCGCACTGTTCAACTCCGGGGCTGAGGCGGTGGAGAACGCCGTCAAGGTCGCGCGTGCGCACACCGGCCGCCAGGCCGTCGTCGTCTTCGACCACGGCTACCACGGACGTACGAACCTGACGATGGCCCTCACCTCCAAGAACATGCCGTACAAGCACAGCTTCGGCCCGTTCGCGCCCGAGGTGTACCGCGTCCCGGTGGCCTACCCCTACCGCTGGCTGACCGGCCCCGACAACTGCGCCGAAGAGGCCGCGGCCCAGGCCATCGACCAGATCACCAAGCAGATCGGCCCCGACAACGTCGCCGCCATCGTCATCGAACCGGTCCTGGGTGAGGGCGGTTTCATCGTCCCGGCACGCGGCTTCCTGCCCCGCATCCAGGAGTTCGCCCGCGAGAACGGCATCGTTTTCGTCGCCGACGAGATCCAGTCCGGCTTCTGCCGCACGGGCCAGTGGTTCGCCTGCGAGGACGAGGGCATCGTGCCGGACCTGATCACTACGGCGAAGGGCATCGCGGGCGGCCTGCCGCTCGCCGCCGTCACCGGCCGCGCCGACATCATGGACGCCGCGCACTCCGGCGGCCTGGGCGGCACCTACGGGGGCAACCCTGTGGCCTGCGCCGCCGCGCTCGGCGCCATCGAGACCATGCGCGAGCTGGATCTGCCCGCCAAGGCCCGTCGCATCGAAGAGGTCATGAAGCCGCGTCTGGAGAAGATGGCGGCCCAGTCGGACATCATCGGGGACGTGCGCGGCCGGGGCGCGATGCTCGCGATCGAACTGGTCAAGCCGGGCGGCGGCAAGGAGCCCAACCCGGAGGCCACCGCCGCGCTCGCCAAGGCGTGCCACCAGAAGGGACTCCTCGTCCTGACCACCGGCACCTACAGCAACGTCGTACGTTTCCTGCCCCCGCTGGTGATCGGCGAGGAACTCCTCAACGAGGGCCTCGACGTCCTGGAGGACGCCCTCTCCGGTCTGTGACAGCGCTGGTGAAACGCACGCCGGGCGTGCCCTGTCCCGCACGGGGCGGAGCGCGCCCCGTGCGCACGGACACCGGCATGGGAAAGGTCCCCGTGAAGAATGTGTGCGGGGCCAATGTCCGGAACGTGATCCACCTGTCCGGTTCCGCCCTCCTGCCGTACGGTTTCTCCAGTTGCTGGGAAGCACGGAGGGCCACCTTCGGAGTCCCGGCCCGAGCCAGTCTCTCCCCAAGACAGGCCCGGTCGTGCCCTCGCGCACGCTCCTCACCGATCGGATGACCGCTTGTCCCATACCCCCCGGGGCCCGCGGAAGGCCGGTCGATTCGGCCGCCCCGGAACTGTCCCCCCGGTTCCTGGGCGGCCGACCTCGCGTTCGGCCGACGACGCTGCCCCTCCCCCTCTCTCACGTGTTCCCGTACTGCTGGTCTGTTTTCTGTGCTGCGCCGTACTCGCCCTGAGTACCTGGCAGGTGCTCGCGGACGGGCCGCTTCGCGACGCCGACGAACGACTCGGTGACACCCTGCACAGGGCCGCCCCACCGACGCGCCTCGCCGAACTCCTCGCGGATCTCGGCAACATGGAGGTCGCGCTCCCCCTGCTCGCCGCCGCCATGGCCTTGGCGTTCGTCCGCATCGGCGCACGCACCTGGTGGCCTGCTCTCTGCTGTGCCGTCACCATGGGCGCCATGGCAGCGGCCGTCTCGGTTCTGAAGGCGTGGGTGGGTCGGCCCGGCCCTTTCGGCGGCACAGGCTTCTACCCCTCGGGCCACGCGGCCACGGTCACGGTCGCCTTCGGTGCCGCCGCCCTGCTGGTCACCCGGCATCTGTCCCGCAACGCCGCACTGTTCCTTTGGTCTGCCGTGGCCCTGCTCACGGTGGGCAACGGGTTGGGCCTGGTGTGGCGCGGTTACCACTGGCCGCTGGACGTGCTGGCGAGTTGGTGCCTCAGCGTGCTGTTGCTGTCGTCGGCCGCCGTAGCCTCCCGTCATACACCTCCGCTATCTGGTCGACGGCGGTCAACTGCGCCCGGTCGTGGGTGACCAGCAGCGTCGCCGTGGCTCGCTTGTGCGTCAGCTCCGTCAACAGGGCAACCACCGCCGCGCCCCGCTCGTGATCGAGCGCACTGGTCGGCTCGTCGACCAGGAGCACAGTGGGTTCGTTCATCAATGCCCTGGCTATGTTGATGCGTTGACGCTGGCCTCCCGACAACTGGTGAGGGCGGCGCCGCGCCTGTTCCGACAGCCCCACCGCATCGAGAAGCTCTTCCGCCCGCCCCTTGGCCGCCTTCGCACTCCGTCCGTCGAGGTGCGCCATGACCTGAAGCTGTTCCAAGGCGGTCAGCGAGGGGAGCAAGTTGGGCTGCTGGAAGACCATGCCGACCTTGTGCCGGCGCACCTCGGTCAGCTCGCGGCGGCTCAGCCCCGTGGTGTCCCTGCCGTCGATGACGACCGTCCCGCGTTCGGGGCTGATCAAGGTCGCCGCGACTGCCAACAGGCTCGACTTGCCGGAACCCGAGGGGCCGACGAGAGCGGTGACGGTGCCCTTGGGCACCTCCAGACTGACGCTGTCGAGCGCGGTGAGCCGGGTGTCTCCGTCCGGATAGGTGAGGGTGACGTCCGAGAGCTGGAGCGGCTTGGAAGAGGGCGTGGTCGTGGTGGAGACCACGGTGGGAAGGTTCATCGTGCGCTCCCGAGAGCTGTCAGAGGGTCGACTGCGGTGATGCGGCGAATGGCCAGTGCTGCTCCCGCGGCCCCGAGGACGATCAGCACGGCAGCGGGGAGAAGCACCGTCCCGGCGTCCAGTACGAACGGCACCGTGCCCGAGACCAACGCCCCGACACCGGACGCGATACCGGTGCCTGTCGCCGTGCCGAGCGTGAGCAGCACGACGGCCTGGCCGAGTGCGTCCCGCAGCAGGTAGGGGGTGGAGGCGCCCAGTGCCTTGAGCACCGCGACATCGGCGCTGCGCTGGATGGTCCAGACAGTGAAGAACGCCCCTATGACCAGCGCCGAGATGACGAACAGGAAGCCACGCATCAGCTGCAGCGAGCCGTTCTCGGAGGTGTACGAACCGATCGCGGAGAGAGCGTCGTCCCGGGAGACGGTTTCGGTGCCCAGCTCGGTGTCGGTACCTGACACCTCCGCTGTCCCAGCGCTTCCGGAGCCGGTACTGAGAGCGATCACGGTGGCGCGATCGCCGCCCGCCCGCTCCCCATCGCCGGTGGAAGGGCCCTGACCGGCGCCGCCGCCCCCGCCGAGCTGCTGCCAGTCGGCGAGGCTGGTCCAGATGACGGGAGTGTGGCTGTAGAAGGCGTCGCCCGCCACGGCAGCGACGGACAGGTGCCGACCGGCGATGGTGACACGGCTGCCGGACTTAGCGTCCCCCAGCTCCTCCGCAGCAGTCTGGGAGAGGACCACGCTGCCGGCGGCCACACGTGTGTCCTCCGGCCCCAGGCCGGAACCGGACCGGATCCCGAAAGCGGATATAGCGGCGCTGCGCTTACCTGACTCGGCCCGGGTCGTCGTGATGCCGAGCGGTTCGGCCTGCTTCACGCCTGGAGTCCGAGCCCACTGGCGCCACTGCCGCTCGCTGACGGACGAATCCGAGAACGAGCGCTCCTGACCGTCCGCCGGAGCGCCGAACGCGATCTTGTCAGCCCGGAGACCGGTGATGGCCGATATGTTCTGCTGGCCCAGTCCGGCGGTCAGTCCGGACAGCAGTCCCACCAGGACGGTGATCAGCACGATCACCGTCCCCATCAGGACGAAGCGCCCCTTAGCGAACCGCAGGTCTCTCCAGGCGACGAACATGGTGTGTGACCAGAGCCTTCCCTTTGTGGCGAATGCCGGCGTACGCACGGCCTTCTATCGCCGGTGCGGACGGGCCTCAGGCCGCCGAACCGATCGCTGTCCAGACTCCGCTCAGAGCCCCGCCTGCCGCATCGAGCGGGGGATCGCTTCTGCGGCGCCGAAGGGTGGGGTCACTCTTCAAACTTTTGATTGATGCCGGTCAGGCGGCCTCGGCCTAGGCTGGAGTGATCGTGAACCACCTCTCACTCGTCCCTGTCCTGCGTGTCCTCAAGTGGGGCCTGCACCTGCTGATGGCCGGGCTTCTGGCTCTGGCCGTAGGCCGCGCGCTGGTCGACGGTGCACCTCATCCGGCTGCCATCGTCGCGAGCGCCGTGGCGCTCGGCGCCGTGTATGCAGCTGGTCCCCTGATCCCCTCGATCGGGCGCCGGCTGCCCGCAGCGGCCGTATGGCTACTGACGGTCGGCGCCGCGTGGCTGGTGCTGCTGGCGCAGACGCCAGACGGCCTCTGGCTGGCCTTCCCCCTCTACTTCCTGATGCTGCACCTGCTGCCGCCTCGCGCGGGGCTTATATCCGTCGTCGTCACAGCGCTCGCGGGGGCGACGGGATACACGGCCCATCAGGACTCCTTCAGCGTGGCCGTCTTCCTCGGCCCCGTGCTGGGTGCTGCCTTCGCGGTGGCGACGGTCTTCGGCTATCAGGCGCTGTACCGGGAGAGCGAAGAGCGCCGACGGCTGATCCAACAGCTCACAACCGCGCGGGCGAACCTGGAATCCGTCGGAAGAGAGGCAGGCATGATGGCTGAACGGGAGCGGCTGGCCCGAGAGATCCACGACACCCTCGCGCAAGGGCTCTCCAGCATCCAACTTCTCCTGAGCGCGGCCGAACGGTCGCTCGGCACGGCTGGAGGACAAGGCGAGAGCCAGGGCCCGAAGCCCTCGGGGCCAGGGGCGAACACGAGCACGGCGGAACCGAAAGGCACTCCACCCACCTCTTCTTCCTCCACGACAACTCCCGCGACCACCGCTCCCTCCAAGGGGACTCCCGCTGCCGGCGCCGCTTCGTCCCCCGCTCCCCCGACCCGTACATCGGAATCGCTCTCCGCGGCAGAAGGTGACGCAGACACGGTCACGGCGGCCCGCTATGTCGCCCAGGCGCGCAAGGCCGCTCAGGACAATCTCGCGGAGGCCCGCCGCTTCGTGCATGCGCTCGTGCCCCCCGATCTGGAAGGAGTGGACGCCTCGCTTCATGTCGCGCTGGAGCAGTTGAGTGACACGACGACCGTGCGACACGGCGTTCCGGTGCACTTTCATCTGTCCGGGACCCCGTCACCGCTGCCGACTCCCTACGAGGTCGCGGTGCTGCGTGTCGCACAGTCGGCGCTCGCCAACGCCGTCGCGCACGCCGAGGCGAGTTCCATCGAGGTCACGCTCAGCTATATGGACAGGGACCTGGCTCTCGATGTCGTGGACAACGGTGCCGGCTTCGATCCGGCTACGCTGCCGCCGCCGGAGCCGGGAGAAGGCGGTTTCGGCCTGGCGGCGATGAGAGCCCGGGCCCGCGCGCTGGGCGGCAGTCTCAGCGTGGAGTCGACACCGGGCCACGGCACGGCCATCGCTCTCCAACTCCCTGTCTCCTACGCGGACGCGTTGAAGTTCCCCGCAAGCCTGGGATACCGACCATGACCACTCCCGATCCCCATGCCTTCACCCAAGAGACAGAGCCGGAGACAAGGAGAGAACCCGCCACGGAGAAAGAGACAGGGCCGACGCTCGCGGACGCCGGTGGACCGCCTCCTGGCAGTGCCCCCATCCCTGCCGATGGCGCATCCCCTGCCGACCCTGCCGACTCCCCTTGTGCTTCCTCGTCCCCTCGCACGCCATCCGCCGATGTCATGCCGTCGGCCGACAGTTCTCTCTCAACCAGCCCTGGAGAGGAGCCTGTTCGCCTGTTGATCGCGGACGATCACCCGGTGGTGCGGGCGGGTTTGCGGGCGGTGCTGGAGGGCGAGCGGGATTTCCGTATCGTCGCGGAGGCACCCACGGCGGAGCAGGCAGTGGACCTGGCCGCGCAGGGCGGGGTGGATGTGGTGCTGATGGATTTGCAGTTCGGCTCAGGCATGAACGGTTCGCAGGCAACCGCCGCCATCACCGCGCTTGCTGATCCGCCCAGGGTGCTGGTGGTGACGACCTACGGTTCCGACGCTGACACCGTGCCCGCCATCGAGGCGGGAGCGACCGGTTACCTGCTCAAGGACGCGCCTCCCGAGGAACTGGCGGCGGCGGTGCGGGCGGCGGCGGCCGGCCGTTCAGCGCTTGCCCCAGCCGTCGCCGACCGCCTGATGGACCGTATGCGGGCGCCAGCGTTGTCCCTCAGCAGCCGTGAGACGGAGGTGTTGGGCCTGGTGGCCGACGGGCTGACCAATCTGGAGATCAGCCGTCAGCTACACCTCAGCCAGGCCACGGTGAAGTCTCATCTGGTGCATATCTACGCGAAGTTGGAGGTGGACTCACGCACGGCGGCCGTGGCCGTCGCGACCAGTCGTGGTCTCATCCGGCGCTGACCCCCTCGTCTCGCCAACCCCCTGCCTAGTCCCATCCAGCGCCCCGGCCCGTGTCCCGACCCGTGTCCCTGCCCGTACCCCTGTCTCCGCCCCCACCCTCACTCCCGTACCCGTACCCGTATTCACGTACGTCCCTGCCCGGCACGCCGTGCCGGCCAGCTTCGCCGTCCCCACCAACCCCACCAACCCCACCAACCTCGCTGTGACCAGCGATCTGAGCGGCGGCTTCGTGCAGGGCGAGTTCGACGACGAGGGGGTCGTTGAGGGTTCCGCGGCCGTCCGGGGGCACGATCCAGCGCGTGCCTCCGGTGATCCGGCCGGGGTAGGGCACGACGACCCAGGTGCCGTGGCCCGCGCACCGTACGCCGGTGCCGAGCCAGCGGGTGGCCGTACCCGGTGGGACGAAGAAGCCGATACGAGAGTCGCCGAAGTCGGCCAGTACGGGCCCGGGTTGGTCGAGGCAGCGTGTGAGCACGTCCAGCGCCGGATGCCCCAGTTCAGCACTGACGATCAATACATCCCACAGGCGCCCTGCGGGCAGCAGGGTGACGCCCAGCGGATTGCGTTCCCACTCACCTCGGCATGACTCCGGGTCCGGGGATGCGGCTGCCAACCACTCGACGGCGCTCCTGGCCCCCGCTGTGCCGCTCATGTCTCTGCCTTCCCTCATGATTCGTGTACGCGGTCACAGGGGGAGAGCGGCTCAGTGGCCTTTCCTTACACGGGTTCGGCGAAGTTTTTCTCCGGTGGTTCCCCACCTCCCGCCCCGAGCGGTTGGCGGTCCTTCCCGGGGCATCCAGGTCACGGGGCCAGACCGTCGGTCGAGGTCGAGGTCGGGCTCGCTCCCGGGAGCGAGGCCGGTCTGGGTCCCAGTATCGGGTCCCAGTCCCGGGTCCCGGCCTCGGGTCCCGGTCAACCAACTCCGGATCCGCCCAGATCAGCTGTCGAAGCCCATGCCCATGCGGTCCATGGCCCGTAGCCACAGATTACGTTCGCCGCCTCTGGCGTCGGAGCGGGCGAGGGCCCGTTGGGTGAGGCCGATGCCGGCCCAGCGAACAGGTTCGGGCGGGAAGGGCAACGGCTTCTTGCGCACCATCTCCAGTGCCGTGCGCTCGGTCCTGTCGCCTGCCAACAGGTCGAGCATCACCTCGGCGCCGAAGCGCGTGGCGCCCACGCCGAGCCCGGTGTAGCCGGCGGCGTAGCTGACACGTCCGTCCATGGCCGTGCCGAAGAAGGCCGAGAAGCGGGAGCAGGTGTCGATGACCCCGCCCCAGCGGTGGGTGAAGCGGATTCCTGCGAGTTGCGGGAAGCAGCGGAAGAAGTGGAGGGCGAGCTTGCGGAACGTTTCGGGGCGCTGGTGGTAGTCGCGGGAGATCCGGCTGCCGTAGTGGTAGAGCACGTCGTAGCCGCCCCACAGGATGCGGTTGTCGGCGCTCAGGCGGAAGTAGTGGAAATGGTTGGCGGTGTCGCTGAGGCCCTGACGGTTGCGCCAGCCGAGCGCGGCGAGCTGCTCGTCGGTGAGCGGTTCCGTCATCAGCGCGTAGTCGTAGACGGGGACGACGTACGGGCGTACGCGGCGTAGCAGAGAGGGGAAGGCGTTGGTACCAAGGGCGATGTGCCGTGCACGGACCCGCCCGTAGGGGGTGCCGGCGGCGACCTCGGCGCCGCGTGCTCCGATGCGGGTCGCTGGGGTGTGTTCGTAGATGCGTACGCCCGCGTTCTCGCAGGCACGCTTGAGGCCCCAGGCAAGACGTGCGGGGTTGACCATGGCAACACCCGTGCGCTCCCAGAGCCCTGCGAGGAAGGTGGGCGAGTCGGCCTCAGCGCGTACCGCATCACGGTCGAGGTAGGTCAGCCCGTCGTCGAGGCCGAGGACGCGGGCCTGTTCAGCGGCCTCTTCCAGTTCGGCGACCTGGTGGGGTTTGGTGGCGATGGCGATCTCGCCGGTGCGCTCGAAGTCGCAGTCGATTGCGTAGCGTTCGACGGCCGCTTCGATGGCGTCGAGGTTGCGCAGCCCGAGTTGCTCCAGTGCCGTGATCTCGGAGGGCCAACGGGCGAAACCGTTGCCGAAGCCGTGGGTGAGGGAGGCGGCGCAGAAGCCACCGTTGCGGCCGGAGGCGGCCCAGCCGACCTCCTCGCCCTCCACGAGCACGACATCGCGCCCGGGGTCGCGTTCCTTGGCGAGCAGCGCCGTCCACAGGCCGCTGTAGCCGCCACCCACGACGAGCAGGTCACAGCGTTCGTCACCGATGAGTGCGGCGTGGGGCTCGGGACGGTTGCCGGGGTCGTCCAGCCAGAAGGGGAGGGGCTGAGCATCGGCGAGTGCGCGCAGGGCAGTCCTGCTGTCGTCGCCGTTGACGTTGGCGTTGACGTTGACGTCGGCTGTCTCGCTCACGGGTATCGACTCCTTGTTCCTGGTGCCATCTGGTTCCTGGTGCCGTCTGGGGATTCCCGGTGCCAACCGACGTATGGCCGACGGACGTAGAACCGCCTGAGTTGTGCCGTCGGCGCAGTGCCGACGGGCTGGGTGCCGCCTGATGTGGTGCCGTCCGACATGGTGCCGTCCGACCTGCTCTTTTCCGCCCGGCGCCCACTGGTCGGCGCCGTTGGCATTTCGAGGGTTACGGTGCCGGTGGCGTCCGACAACTTGGTGTTCCAGCGGAGACCGGGGCACCGCCCCCAGGAGGGGACGCGCGACCCGACGGCTGGGCGCCGAAGCGGCGGAAGACAGGCCCGGCAGCCAGGGCGGCGGGGCGACGAGGCGGCAAGGCGACAGCCGCCTACCCCTTCTTGCGGCGGTTGGCCGCGATCTGGCCGCCCAGCACGATCGCGACGGCGATGACGAACATCGCTGATCCGATCACGTTCACCTGTACGGGGACGCCGCGCTGTGCGGCGCCCCAGACGAACATGGGGAAGGTCACGGTCGAGGGACCCGCGTTGAACTGCGTGATGATGAAGTCGTCGAACGACAGGGCGAAACTGAGCATGGCGCCCGCAGCGATGCCGGGTGCGGCCAGCGGCAGGGTGACACGCCAGAAGGTCTGGAACGGCCCGGCGTAGAGATCACGTGCGGCCTCCTCCAACCGCGGGTCCATGCTCATCACGCGCGCCTTGACCGCGACCACGACAAAGCTCAGGCAGAACATGACATGGGCGATCAGGATCGTCAGAAAGCCGAAGTCAACGCGCATATTGAGGAAGAGTGTGCCGAGCGAAGCGGCCATCACGACCTCGGGCATCGCCATCGGCAAGAAGATCAACGCGTTGGTGGTGCTCTTGCCCCGGAAGCGGTAGCGGGCGAGCGCGAACGCGGCGAAGGTCCCGAAGGCCGTCGCGATGAGCGTGGCCAGAATCGCTATCCGCAGGCTGAGGCCCAGTGAACCGCACATGTCGGCGACCCCGCAGGGATCGGTCCAGGCGTCTGTGGAGAAGTCACGCCAGGCGTAGTTGAAGCGCCCCGCCGGCTTGTTGAACGAGAAGAGCAGCACGACGAGGTTCGGCAGCAGCAGATACGCCAGCGCGGCGCAGCCCGCGAGCACGACGGCGTGCCGGCGCAACCAGCGCACCGGCCCGAAGGCAGCGCGCACGAAGGCGGGAGCTGGTGCGGGGGCGTGGCCGGACGGGTGAGAAGCGGCGGGTGCGCCCGTGGCAGTGGTTCCCGAGGCAGCGGGGGATGCGGAGGACGCGCGGGAGGCGGGGGCGGTGGACATCAGACGAGTTCCTCCGTTCCTGCCTTGCGCATGTACACGCTGACCATGATCAGAATGAGCGCCATCAGAAGGAAGGACATGGCCGCCGCCGTCGGATAGTCGAGGACGTTGAGGAACTGCTTCTGGATCGCGTTGCCGACCATCTGCTCGTTGGGCGAACCCAGTAGTTGCGCGTTGATGTAGTCGCCGGAGGCGGGGATGAAGGTGAGCAGCGTGCCGGCCACGACTCCCGGCAACGAGAGCGGAAAGGTCACCTTGCGGAAGGTCGTCACAGGCTTCGCGTACAGGTCGCGTGCCGCCTCGTGCAGCGCGGTGTCGATCCGTTCGAGCGAGCTGTAGAGCGGCAGGATCATGAACGGCAGGAAGTTGTACGTCAGTCCGCAGACGACGGCGAGGGGCGTGGCCAGCACCCGTTCGCTTCCGGTGAGGCCGAGCCAGCTCGTCACGTCGAGGACGTGCAGGGCGCTGAGCGCGCCGACAACGGGTCCACCGTCGGACAGGATCGTCTTCCAGGCGAGGGTGCGGATGAGAAAGCTGGTGAAGAAGGGTGCGATGACCATGACGAGCAGCAGGTTGCGCCAGCGTCCGGCCCTGAAGGCGATCATGTAGGCGAGCGGGTAGCCGATCACCAGGCACAGCACCGTGGCGGATGCCGCGTAGGCGAACGAGCGCAGGAAGTGTTCCCCGTACGTACTCAGCGCGTCCGTGTAGTGGGAGAACTGCCAGGTGACACGGAAGCCTTCCTCCAGCGATCCGCTCTGGACCGAGGTGGACGCCTGATAGACGAGTGGCGCGACGAAGAAGACGGCGAGCCAGAGCCCGGCGGGCAGCAGCAGCCAGTACGGGGTCAGCCGACGGCGCGCACGCCTGCCGCGCACCCCCTCCCCGTCCCCCGGCAGGGTGTTCGAGGGTGGGGGCGGCGGCGCCGAGGGGGTGACGGGTGCCACGGCGGTCATAGCGCCTCCTCCCCCGCAGCGACATCCTGCGCCGCGTCGAGAGCGAAGGTGTGTGCGGGCCGCCAGTGCAGTACGACCTGTTCACCGGGGACGAGGCGGGTGTCCCGTTCGATGTTCTGCTCGTACACGGTGAGTTCGGGGCAGGCGGAGGTCTCGACGACGTACTGGAGGGAGACGCCGAGGTAACTCGCGTCCGTGATGCGCCCCGTGAGGCGGTTCCGGCCCTCGGGTACGGAACCCGCGTCGTCCGTGTGCGCGAGGGTGATCTTCTCGGGGCGCACCCCGATCAACACCTTTCCGCCTGCCTCGGTTTCCCCTGCGGCGCAACGGTCGAGAGGCAGCCGCAGCAGATCGTCACCTCCCGGCACCTTGACCTGCAACTCCCCACCGACCGACGCCCCACTGCTGGAATCTTGCCCCGCATGGGAGACCTCGCCGGAAGCGCGCCCCGCTGCCGCTGCCGACGCCTCGGCTTCGCCCTCGCCTACGTCCTTCCCTTCGGCGATGCCCTTCGCCTCGCCGACGCCCTTCCCCTTGCCGGTGCCCTTCGCCCCGGCGACGACCGTCCCCTCGCCGCTGCCCTTCGCCCGGCCGCTACCCGTCCCCTCGCCATTGCCTGCCCCCGCGCCGGAGGCTCCTTCTCTCCTGCCCGCCTCGCGAAAGACGATCTCCGCCTCGAAGAGGTTGGAGGTGCCGAGGAAGTTGGCGACGAAGGTGGAGCGCGGATGCTCGTACAGCTCGGCAGGCGGACCGAGTTGCTCCACTTTGCCTCCGTACATCACCGCAACGCGGTCGGCCATGGTCATGGCCTCTTCCTGGTCGTGGGTGACATGCACGAAGGTGATGCCCACCTCCACCTGAATACGCTTGAGTTCGAGCTGCATCTGACGCCGCAGCTTGAGGTCGAGCGCACCCAGCGGTTCGTCCAGGAGCAGCACGCGCGGGCGGTTGATCAGCGCGCGGGCGAGCGCCACGCGCTGCTGCTGGCCGCCGGAGAGCTGAAGCGGTTTGCGGCGGGAGAGTTCGCCGAGCTGAACGAGATCGAGGATCTCCGCGACCTGCTTGCTGACGGACTTCACTCCGCGGCGTCGAAGTCCGAAGGCGACGTTCTCCTTGACGTCCAGATGGGGAAAGAGCGCGTAATTCTGGAAGACCGTGTTGACGGGCCTCTCGTGCGGCGGGAGGCGGGTGATGTCCTCCTCGCCGAGCAGAATGCTGCCGGACGTGGGCTCCTCCAGCCCCGCGATCATGCGCAGGGTGGTGGTCTTGCCGCAGCCTGAAGCCCCCAAGAGCGCGAAGAACGAGCCCTCGGGGATGGTGAGATCGAGCGGATGGACGGCGGTGAAGTCGCCGAAAGTCTTACTGACACCGGAAAGAGTGATGGTCATGGCCGGTCCTCGGGAGTGAGGGGGCTGGAACCGCGGGAAGGGCGTCCCGACGGCCGAGTGGCCCCAGCGAAACGGAGGGGGCGACACCCCGGTGGAGAAGCGCTCCGACGGCCGACGGTGCCGGACGCCGAGCACGAGCGCCACACAGTGAACGCCGCACACTGAACGCCACAAGTTGGGCGCCACACGCGGCGTGCCACATGCACAACGCCAAGCGCCAAGCGCCGGGCCCACAGCGTCAATCGCCGAACGCCGAACGCCAGCAGCCGATCGCCAAGTGCCAAACACAGAAGGCCAAGCACAAGGCCAGCTGCCCCAGCACCGAACGTCCAGCGCCGAAAAGAGCCCCGGCACCGAACGTCGAACGCCGAGCGCCGACGAGCACCCAACTCACGGGTCCCGCCCCGACGGGCGGGTCTAGGCCCCGATGAGCTTGGAGAACTTCTCCTCGTACTTCGCTTCTTCCTTGGCACTCATCGGCCGGAAGTTCTTACCCTTCGCGATCATGCTCGCGTCGGGAAAGACAAGCGGGTCGGCAGCGAGTTCCTTGTCGATCTTCTCCATCTCGGCCTGTGCGCCGGAGACGGGGCAGATGTAATTGACCCAGGCGGCAAGTTCCGCTGCTTCCTTGGGCTGGTAGTAGAAGTCGATCAGTGCCTCGGCGTTGCTCTGATGACGGGCCTTGGCGGGCACGAGCAGGTCGTCCGTACCGAAGAGGTAACCGCGTTCGGGAACGGCGAACTCCACGTCGGGGTTGTCGAGTTTGAGCTGCACCACATCCCCCGCCCAGGCCAGACAGGCGGCGATGTCGCCCGAATTCAATTCGTCCATGTAGTCGTTGCCGGTGAAACGGCGGATCTGTTTGCGGTCGACGGCTTTCTGTATACGAGCGATGGCCGCGTCGAAGTCGTCGTCCGTGAACCTCTCGGAATTGACGCCCATGTCGAGCATCGTCAGACCAATGGTGTCGGTCATCTCCGTCAGCATCGAGATCCGGCCCTTGAGGGACTCGTCCTCCAGCAGCTGGCTGACGCTGGTGACCCTCTTACCCTTCGTGGCCTTCTTGTTGTACGCGACGATGCAGGCCGTGCCGGCCCACGGATAGCTGAACTGCCGCCCGGGGTCCTGCGCCGCGGTGCGGAAGCGGTCCTCCAGGTTGGTCACAGCGTGCGGCAGCCTCGCGGGGTCGAGGCGCTGCGCCCAGCCCTGCCGGATCATGCGTCCGGCCATCCAGTCGGAGAGGCAGACCAGGTCCCGTCCGGTGTCCTGGCCTGCGGCGAGCTGCGGTTTGATCTTTCCGTAGAACTCGTTGTTGTCGTTGACGTCCTCGACGTATTTGACCCTGATACCGCTCTCGCGCTCGAACCGGTCGAGGGTCGGGCGCCTCTTCTTGTCCTTCTCGTCGACGTCGATGTAGAGCGGCCAGTTGGCGAAGTTGAGGACCTTCTCCTTGCGGGAGTGGTCCGGGGTGTCGTCGGGCCCGTTGCCGCCCTTGCTGCCGGCTGCGGGGGGAATCCCACAGGCGGCGAGGGCCGTGCCGCCCGCTGCGAGAGAGGCGGCGCGCAGCAGTCTGCGCCGCGACATCGCGGCGCGACCGCTGGTCAGGCCGCGTTCCCAGGCCCTGGCGACGGGCTCAGGCATGCCTTCGTACGGGTCCATGAGGACCGCCTTCCTGGGGATGGGGACAGGGAAGGGCTTACGGAGAGGAAGGGCTGGAGGGGAAAGCGCTGGTGGGAGCGGAGGACCGGCCGGCACGTGGACGAACCGGTCCCGGGAAAGCTCAGCGGTCGCCGAAGACGGTGCGGTGCCAGTCCTTCCTGGCGACCCCGGTGTTCTCGGACATCACGTGCTTGATCTGGGTGTACTCCTCGAAGGAGTAGGCGGACATGTCCTTGCCGTATCCGGATGCCTTGTATCCGCCGTGCGGCATCTCGCTGATGATCGGGATGTGGTCGTTGATCCACACGCACCCGGCCTGGATCTCACGTGCGCAGCGCCCCGTCCTGAACACGTCGCGGCTCCACGCGGAGGCCGCGAGTCCGTACGGGGTGTCATTGGCGAGCGCGATGCCCTCGTCGTCACTGTCGAACGGCAGCACGGCGAGTACGGGTCCGAAGACCTCCCGCTGGACGATCTCGCTGTCCTGCGGCGCATCCCGGACGAGCGTGGGTCGGTAGTACGCGCCCCTGGCCAGATCGCCGCCGGGCGCCTCACCGCCGGTGACGACGGTGGCGTAGCCGCGTGCGCGGTCCACGAAACCCGCGACGCGGTCGCGCTGCGCATGGGAGATGAGCGGGCCCAAGTCGGTGTCCTGCGCGAACGGGTCGCCGACGCGTACGCCGCTCATCAGGTCGGCCACCGCGCCGACGAACTCCTCGTAAAGGGGGCGCTGTACATACGCGCGGGTCGCGGCCGTACAGTCCTGGCCGGTGTTGATCAGCGCGCCCGCGACGGCACCGTGCGCGGCGGCCTCCACGTCGGCGTCGTCGAAGACCACGAAGGGCGCCTTGCCTCCCAGTTCGAGGTGGAGGCGCTTGGCGGCCGTAGGACTGGCCGAGGCGATCTCCGCAACGCGCCTGCCCACGGCCGTCGAACCGGTGAACGAGGTCATGGCGACATCGGGATGCCCCACCAGCGCCTCGCCCGCCTCGGCACCCGCGCCGGTGACAATGTTGATCACTCCGTCCGGGATGCCCGCCTCCCGCGCGGCCTCGGCGAACATCAACGAGGTGAGCGGGGTGAGTTCGGAGGGCTTCAACACGATGGTGTTGCCTGCGGCGACGGCCGGAAGGATCTTCCAGGCCGCCATCTGGAGCGGGTAGTTCCAGGGGGCGATGGAGCCGATGACGCCAAGCGGCTCGCGCCGTACGTACGAGGTGTGTTCCCCGCTGTACTCGGCCGCCGCGACCCCGGTGAGCTGGCGGGCGGCGCCGGCGAAGAAGGCGACGTTGTCGAACGAGCCCGGAACGTCGAACTCCGCGGACAACTTGAGCGGTTTCCCGCACTGGAGCGACTCCGCGTAGACGAATTCCCCGGTCAGCTCCGTGAGACGCGCCGCCCAGCGGTGCATGGCGTCCGACCGCTCGCCCGGTGTCGCGCCCGCCCACTCGGGAAAGGCCCGCCGTGCGGCGCCGACGGCGGCGTCCACATCGGCCGCGCCCGCGAGTTCATAGGTGTGCACACCTTCCCCGGTCGCGGGGTCCACCACCGAGTGCGAACTCCCCGAGCTGCCGGGTCCGAGTCTTCCGGCAACGTACTGGGCACCCGCGGCGAACCGGGCTGACACGTCGAAGCGCTGAACCATCGGGACTCCTGCCTCTGCGGCGTACTCCGTGCCACGGGGATGCCACGGGCGCGCACTGTGACAACGCACCGTGGCATTTCCCGCTGCTGGCAGCCGATCCTGACAGGGGGCCGGGCAGCCAACAAGGGATTCCGTCGTTGCCATTTGGTTACGCCACGGAATCTATACTCCACCCCTCCGTACGCCTACCCATCCGCACACACCTGCCCCTGCCGGCACGCACCTGCCCGTTCGCGCCGCCCAACCGCCCAACCGCACGACCGCCCACCCGCACACCTACCGTGCGCGGCACCCACCGTGCGCGGCACCCACCGTGCGCAGGCACGGGCCTACGCGCGCCCGCCGTGCGCAGGCACCCGCCGTCCCCGCGCAGCGGCAGTCCGCGCGCCTACGCGTCGAGGCGCAGCGCGGCCACAGCACCGTTCGCGTCGTAGGAGTCCCTGACTCCCCCGGAGTCACGCCCTCCAGAGTCCGACCACACGGTCAGCCCCAGCACCAGCAACGTGCTGATGACCACCGAGCCCACGAGTCCCACGATCCCGAGGACGAACCCCGCCGTCGCCTGGCCTCGACCGCCCAGCTCGCCCCTGGCCACCTTGCGCCGCGCGCTGACGGCGAGGCAGAGCGCGACGATCGAGGTGATGACGCTGAGGAAGCTCCCCCAACAGGTGGCGACCAGCACCACGCTGACAATGCCCAGCACCATCGCCGCGATCGACAGCCCGGCGGGCAGGGGCGGGCCCTGCCAGCCGTACCCGTACGGCCCGTAGGCACCACCGCCGTACGCCGCGTATCCCGCCTGGGCTCCGTAGGCACCCGGCGCCGCACCGGGCGCCTGTCCGTATCCGTATCCCCCCTGCTGCCCGTAGGTCTGCCGCGGCCCCTCGGGTGCGGGCGGGATCGGCGGTGGCCCCTCGGTACCCGCTCCGCCGGCGCCGTCGGCCTGTGGTGCGGCCCACGGATTCCCCTGCTGGTCACCCGCACGCCCCGGTGTCCCGGAGGGCGGGGGATGTCCGGCCCCGTCGTCCATCCTGTCCCCTCTCGTCCCCTCCCATTGACTCGCCCCACCATGCTATTCGCCGCCCCTGACACCACCTCCGGCCGTGCGGCCTACGATGATCCGGTCCCCAAGGAGCCGGAGGCACCTCTTGTCCGATTCGCCCGATCTCACGGCCTTCATTGCAGGGCTGCCCAAGGCCGAGCTGCATGTGCACCACGTCGGCTCCGCCTCGCCTCGCATCGTCGCCGAACTCGCCGCACGGCACCCCGCCGCGGGGGTTCCCAGCGACCCCGAGGAACTCGCGCGGTACTTCACGTTCACCGACTTCGCGCACTTCGTACAGATCTACCTCTCGGTCGTCGATCTGATCCGGAACGCGGAAGACGTGCGGTTGCTCACGTACGAGATCGCGCGGGACATGGCGCACCAGTCGATCCGCTACGCCGAGCTGACCGTCACGCCGTACAGCTCCACGAAGAGGGGCATCCCGGATGGCGCGTTCCTGGAGGCCATCGAGGACGCGCGGGTCTCCGCCGAGCGCGAACTGGGCGTCGTACTGCGCTGGACGTTCGACATCCCCGGCGAGGCCGGTCTGGCTGCGGCCGAGGAGACCACCCGGATCGCCACCGAGATGGCGCCCGAGGGACTCGTGTCCTTCGGCCTGGGCGGCCCCGAGATCGGCGTCCCGCGCCCGCAGTTCAAGCCGTACTTCGACCGGGCCATCGCCACGGGGCTGCACAGCGTCCCGCACGCGGGCGAGACCACGGGGCCCGGCACCGTGTGGGACGCGCTCACGTCCCTGCGCGCCGAGCGCATCGGCCATGGGACCAGTGCGGCCCAGGACCCACGGCTCCTGGAGCATCTCGCGGAGCGGAACATTCCGCTGGAGGTCTGCCCGACCTCGAACATCGCCACCCGCGCCGTGGAGTCGCTGGAAAGCCACCCGATCGGGGAAATGGTCAAGGCGGGCGTCCTGGTCACCATCAACAGTGACGACCCCCCGATGTTCGGCACCGACCTCAACACCGAATACGCCATCGCCGCCAGGCTCCTGGGCCTGGACGCGCCCGGCATCGCCGCACTCGCACGCAATGCCGTACGTGCCTCCTACATGGACGACGCCGGCAAAGCGCGCCTGTCCGAAGAGATCGACAGCCACTTGGCGGCTTGGCAGCGGGAAGGATGAGCGCGGCGGTACGGAAGGGGACAGCTCCCGGCCCAACCGCAGTTCAGGCGACCACGGCAGCCACAGCTGCCCCGACGGCAGTGCCGGCGACGGTCGCACACCGAGGTGCTCCCTCTGTAGTGCGCGAGAACACCCTTGCCTCCTTCCGTGCCGCCGTCGCGGCGGGTGCCGACGCCGTCGAACTGGACGTGAGGCTGACGCGCGACCGGGTGCCTGTAGTGCTCCACGACAGAACGCTGGAGCGGCTGTGGGGGCACGAGACCCCGTTGTCGGCACTCACCTACAAGGGGCTCAACTCCCTGACGGACGGCGTCCCCACGCTCGCCGAGGCACTGGCGGTCACCCATGAGGTCCGCACGATGATCGACCTGCCGGATCCCGCGGCGGCAGCAGCGGCAGTCAGCGCCGTACGGGAGGCGGACGCGTCGGCGCGGGTCTACTACTGCGGCGGCCCCGACTCGCTGCGCCGTGTACGCGCCGCGGAGCCAGGCGCCGAGCTGGCCCTCACCTGGCACCGCGCGGCGCCCGTACGCGCCACCCTGCTGGACGACCTGCGCCCGCACTGGCTCAACTACCGCTTCGGGCTGCTCACTCCGGCGCTGGTCGAGCGTGCGCACGCGGACGGGCGCCTGGTGTCGGCCTGGACCGCCGACCGTCCGCGCACCATGCGCAGGCTCGCCTCGATGGGCACCGACTCGATCACGACGAACCACATCGCCCGCCTGGTCGGTGTTCTGGAGCGGGCGCGGCGGCGGAACCCTCCGGCGTAGCCCGCCCCGGCGGCGGGCACCCGGACGGTCACACCACAGCCGGGAGCCCGTCGCCGTCACGGCATGACGTCAGGCCAGGCATCACCGCACCACGTCGCCCCACGGCGTCACAGCACGACATCCACCCACGGCGTCACCCTCCACGGCACCGCGCGAGGCTCACGGGTCCCACGCGGCAACCGCCCGCACACGGAGGGCCGTTGGGGCAGGTCTGTTACACGTTTCCGGTTACGCGGCACACCGGCACGGTGGTTGGCTTCGAGGCAACACATACACACTCGTGAATGGAGCCCGCCGTGATCATCTTCGGCACCAGCAGCAAGCTGATCCAGCTCGCGATGCTGAATCTGCTCTGCGGTTTCTGTGGTAACCCGTCCGCGCACGGTCTGCGTAAGCGCGTCACCAAGTTCACGCTCTTCTTCATCCCGCTCTTCCCCGTCGCACCTGCGAAGTACTCGATGCAGTGCACGTTCTGCGGCGCTGAGAGCCAGCTGACCAAGGAGAACGCCGAACAGATGCTGGCCCAGGGCACCGCGCCCGGCGCCCCCGCACCGCAGCAGGGCATGCCCCAACAGGGCATACCGCAGCAGCAGGGCCCGCAGAGCGGGAACCCCTTCGCGGGCGGGCAGCAGCCGCAGAACCCGTACCAGTCCTGAGCGCGGGAATTCCTGAGCCGACCCGAGGCCGGAGAGCCACAGCCGAAGGGTCAGAGGCCGCAGGATCAGAGGCTGAAGCACCGGGGCCCGAAACAACCGGAAGCGCGCGCCGAGGGGCCCGTACTCACACGCGGTGAGTACGGGCCCCTCCACCTTCACACGCTCGTGCGCGCCACCTCACGCGCCCCGTGCGCTGCATGCGCTCCGTACGCGCGGCACCGCGGCTGTCACAGTGCGGTCATCACGTGCTTGACGCGCGTGTAGTCCTCCAGCCCGTACATCGACAGGTCCTTGCCGTAACCGGACTTCTTGAAGCCACCGTGCGGCATCTCGGCGACGAGCGGGATGTGGGTGTTGATCCATACGCAGCCGAAGTCCAGCGACTTGGACAGCCGCATCGCCGTGCCGTGGTCGGTGGTCCACACCGAGGAGGCGAGTGCGTACTCGACGTCGTTCGCCCATCCCACGGCCTGCGCCTCGTCGGTGAACTTCTGGACGGTGATGACGGGGCCGAAGACCTCGTTCTGGATGATCTCGTCGTCCTGCTTCAGTCCGGAGACGACGGTCGGTGCGTAGAAGTAGCCCTTCTCGCCGACCCGTTCACCACCCGCCTCCACCTTGGCGTGCGCGGGGAGGCGGTCGATGAAGCCCGCGACCTTCTCCAGGTGGGTGGGGTTGTTGAGTGCCCCGTAGAAGCAGTCGGGGTCGTTCAGGTCGCCGGTCTTGACCTCGGCCGCCGCCTTGGCGAGCGCGGTCACGAACTCCTCGTAGACGCCCTCCTGGACGAGTACGCGTGTCGCCGCCGTACAGTCCTGTCCGGCGTTGAAGAACCCGCCGTCCCTGATGCCCTCGACGGCGCCGGCGATGTCCGCGTCGTCGAAGACCACGCAGGGCGCCTTGCCGCCCAGCTCCAGATGGACCCGCTTGAGGTCCTTGGCGGCGCCGCCCGCGACCTCCATGCCCGCGCGCACCGAGCCGGTGATCGAGGCCATGGCGGGCGTCTTGTGCTCGACCATGAGGCGCCCGGTGTCGCGGTCACCGCAGACGACATTGAAGATGCCCTTGGGGAGGCCCATCTCCTCGAAGACGCCACCGATGATCTCGGCGATCAGGACCGCGGAGGCGGGGGTGGTGTCGGAGGGCTTGATCACCACTGTGTTGCCGGCCGCCAGCGCGGGCGCGAACTTCCAGACCGCCATCATGGCGGGGTAGTTCCACGGCGCGACCTGCGCGCACACACCGATGGGCTCGCGCCGTACGAAGGAGGTGAGGCCCTCCATGTACTCACCGGCCGACTTGCCGTCCAGCATGCGCGCCGCGCCGGCGAAGAAGCGGATCTGGTCGAGCATCATCGGCAGCTCTTCCTGCCGGGTCAGCTCCAGGGGCTTGCCGCAGTTCTCGCACTCGGCGGCGAGCAGATCGTCAGCCCGCGCCTCCAGCACGTCCGCGATCTTGAGGATGGCCTTCTGACGGGTGCCGGGGGTGGCGTCGCGCCAGACGGGGAAGGCCGCCTCGGCCGCGGCCATGGCGGCGTCGACGTCCGCGCTGCCGGACAGCGGTGCGGTCGCGTACGCCTCGCCCGTCGCCGGGTTGACCACCTCTGTGGTCCGGCCGTCAGCGGCGTCCCTGAACTCCCCGTCGATGTAGTTGCGCAGCCGACGCAGCTCGGTGGTCACTTCGCACCCCTCCTGCTCCGTTGTCCAATGGGTGAGACCGCCACCCTATCCGGCCGCGCAACGCATTCGATACACCTGACCCCCAAGAACAACGGAATCAGTTTAAAGACACTTGTTTGGCTGCGGATTACATCGCTCACGGGTTGCGGAACAGCGGATGTCTCATGCACAGTGACATACGTGGCTCGCGACTCGAAGAAGACAAACGGCTCCGCGTCCCTGGACGCCGTGTCCCTGGCGATCATCGAACAGCTCCAGGAGGACGGAAGGCGCCCGTACGCCGCGATCGGCAAGGCCGTCGGCCTGTCGGAGGCGGCCGTACGGCAGCGCGTACAGAAGCTCCAGGACCAGGGCGTCATGCAGATCGTGGCCGTGACAGATCCGCTCACCGTCGGCTTCATGCGGCAGGCGATGCTCGGTGTCACGGTGGACGGAGACGTCGAACCGGTGGCCGACGCGCTCGCCGAGATCGACGAGGTGGACTACGTCGTCATCGCGGCGGGCTCGTTCGACCTTCTCGTCGAGATCGTGTGCCAGGACGACGAGCACCTTCTCGAACTGATCAACAAGCGCATCCGGTCCCTCCCCGGCGTGCGCTCCACCGAGAGCTTCGTCTACCTCAAACTGCGCAAGCAGACCTACACATGGGGAACGCGATAACAGTGAGCAAGGACAGTCACGCCAGCCAAGGCAGCCAGGATCTCTCCCGTACTGCTCACGACCACTTGTGGATGCACTTCACCCGCATGTCGTCGTACGAGAAGGAGCCCGTCCCGATCATCGCCCGCGGCGAGGGCACCCACATCTACGACACCGAGGGCAAGCGCTATCTCGACGGCCTGTCCGGACTGTTCGTCGTGCAGGCCGGCCACGGCCGCGTGGAACTGGCCGAGGCCGCCAGCAAGCAGGCCCAGGAGCTCGCGTTCTTCCCCATCTGGTCCTACGCGCACCCCAAGGCCGTCGAACTGGCCGAGCGGCTGGCACAGCACGCGCCGGGCGACCTGAACAAGGTCTTCTTCACCACGGGCGGCGGCGAAGCCGTCGAGACCGCGTGGAAGCTCGCCAAGCAGTACCACAAGCTCACGGGCAACCCCGGCAAGTACAAGGTCATCTCACGGGCCGTCGCCTACCACGGCACCCCGCAGGGAGCCCTGTCCATCACCGGACTGCCCGCGCTCAAGGCGCCGTTCGAGCCGCTGGTCCCCGGAGCGCACAAGGTGCCGAACACCAACATCTACCGCGCCCCCCTGTACGGCGACGACCCGGAGGCGTTCGGCCGCTGGGCCGCCGACCAGATCGAACAGGAGATCCTGTTCGAGGGCCCCGAGACGATCGCCGCCGTCTTCCTCGAACCCGTGCAGAACGCCGGCGGCTGCTTCCCGCCGCCCCCGGGGTACTTCCAGCGCGTCCGCGAGATCTGCGACCGGTACGGCGTACTCCTGGTCTCCGACGAGGTCATCTGCGCCTTCGGACGGCTCGGCACGATGTTCGCCTGCGACAAGTTCGACTACGTGCCCGACATCATCACCTGCGCCAAGGGCATGACGTCCGGGTACTCACCCATAGGCGCGGCGATCATCTCCGACCGGCTCGCGGAACCGTTCTGGAACGCCGACAACACCTTCCTGCACGGCTACACCTTCGGAGGCCACCCGGTCTCCGCTGCCGTGGCGCTCGCCAACCTCGACATCTTCGAGCGCGAGGGGCTCAACCAGCACGTGCTCGACCATGAGGCGGCGTTCTTCGCCACCCTGAAGAAGCTGCACGACCTGCCGATCGTGGGAGACGTGCGGGGAAACGGCTTCTTCTACGGGATCGAGCTGGTCAAGGACAAGGCCACCAAGGAGACCTTCACCGACGAGGAGTCCGAGCGCGTGCTCTACGGGTTCCTCTCCAAGGCGCTCTTCGAGGCGGGCCTCTACTGCCGCGCGGACGACAGGGGCGACCCGGTCATCCAGCTCGCACCGCCGCTGATCTCCGGCCAGGAGGTCTTCGACGAGGCCGAGCAGATCCTGCGTTCCGTCCTCACCGAAGCGTGGACCAAGCTGTAGCCACACCGCGCGTCCACAGGCCGCGAACTGCGCGCCTGCAGTGACCGCGGCACCGTAAGCCACTCCCGGCCCGTCCCCAGGACGATCGAGGCGGGGGTATCGGTTCCAGTGACCGATACCCCCGCCTCTCGTTTCACTCTTCAGAGGGATTGAGCGGCGCAGAGGTGAGTGGAGGTGCCCCATGGCTGCCCCGCCGGACAACGACGTGCTCTGGGCACGAGGACTGCATTACGCCTATGACGGATCGCCCGCTCTTCAGGGCATCTCGCTCGGCATCCGGGTCGGCGAGATCGTCGCCGTCACAGGAGCACGGGGCAGCGGGAAGACCACACTGCTGCGCTGCCTGTCCGGGCAGACGCTGCCGGAACAAGGTGAGGTCTGGTTCAACAGCTCTCCCGTGCACACCCTCAGCGAAGCGGCCCGCGAACGGCTGCGCCTGAGCCGCTTCGGGTGGATCGACAGCAGCCCGCGCCTCGTCCCCGAACTGACCGTCTGGGAGAACGTCGCGCTCCCCCTGCTCCTGCACGGCACGAGCCACAGGAGCGCCCGCAGGAGCGCCCAGGAGTGGCTGGAGCGGCTCGACGTCGGCGGCTGCGCCGGAAAGCGTCCCGTGGCGCTGCGTCAGGCACAGCGCCAGCGCGTCGCCGTGGCCCGCGCGTTGGTCCACTCCCCCGCCGTACTCTTCGCCGACGAGCCGACGGCCCCTCTGCACCAGTCCGACCGCGCACAGGTCCTGCGTACGCTCGCCGCAGCGGCCCGCTCGCACGGCATCACGGTCGTACTCGCCACCCACGACCTCGCCCTGACCCAGGCCGCGCGGACAGAGGACGTGACGGGCGCCGTGCTCGCCGACCGCACCATGCCCCTCGCCGACGGACGGTGCGTACGCTCTCCCGCCGGGACCGGAGCAGCGACCGTACCGCCGGACCCGGAAGGCACGGCAGCGTGCTCGCTCTCCGCTTGACCTTCACGGCTCGGCCGCTCACGCTCCTGCTCCGCCTCCTGCTGCTGTGCGCCTCGGCGGGCATCGGGCTGCTGCTTCTCGCGACGCTCGCGCACGCCCTCGACCGGCCCGCACGGCCCGTCGATTCCACGGTGCGGCTCCTGTGGTGCCTCGTTCCGCTCGCCGTCGCGGCCCAGGTCGCGGCGGCGCTCGCGCGTACGGTGCCGCACGAGGCTCGTCAGGGGCTGGTCTCGGCCGGTGTGGGCCCCGTACGGCTGCGGTGGCTCGCGGCTTTCGCGGCCGGTATGCCGTGCCTGCTCGGCAGCGCGCTGGTGTTCCTGACCTTCGCCGGGCTGGACGACGCCGGCGTGCTGGCACTGCCCGGCGTGCAGGCCGAACTCCCTCTGCCGGGGCGGCCCTTGCCCCTCCCCGCGACCTTCACCCTGCTGAGCACCGTGCCCCTGGTGGCCGCTTGCGCCGCCGCCGTCGCCACCGCCCGGGCATCGCGGGAGGAGGCGCGGAACCACACACACGGGGAGCCCAGGCCGGAGAGGCACGCCCCCCGGTCCGTGCCGGCGTGGGGCGGTGCGCTGGTCATGTGCGGGCTCGCGGTCGCCTCGTACGGAGCGCGCGCACTGCCCCATGGGGGCCAGGACACCGTACGGGCCGACGCGCTCGTCGCCTCGCCGCTGCCGGTGGGCTGGCTGATGGCCGCGGCAGGCATGGTGCTCGCAGGACCCGGCCTCGCGCATCTGTGCGGCCGGCTGCTGGCCGGGGGGCGCCCGGGGCCGGTCAGGTTGCTGTCGGGGCGGGGGATCCAGCGTGAAGCGCACTGTGTGGGGCGGCCGTTGGGCGCCCTGTGCGCGGTGGGGGCCGCACTACTGGCGTTCACGCGAGTACGGAGCACCGGGGACGCCGCGCCGCTGCCCGGACCACTGGTGGCCACGGCGGTTGCCCTCGTGGTGTGCGGTGTGGCCGGCGCCGCACTGGCGGCTCTCGCCCGCGCGCGCCGCACGCGGGAGCCGGCCCAGGAGATCCTGGTCCGGCTGGGAGCCCCCCACCGGCTGCGGCGGATCACGGCCTTCGTACGCGCCGCCGCGCTGTCCGCCGTGCTCGTTCCGCCCGTGGTCGTGACGGGGCAGCTGGCAGCGCTGCCACTGCTCTGAGACGTCCCCATACACCACGCGCCGCTCCGAACGCCAGAGCACTTCCGTCACCCACCGAAGGCAGCTCACCATCTGTATCGAAACGCGTACGCTGTGACAGAACACCGTGGGTCGGGCCAGGAGGACGGCATGGCATTCGGGTTCAGCGGACGGCCGAGCGGACAACTTCCCGGAGAGGTCACCAGTTTCGTCGGGCGGGAATCCGAACTCGCCGACGTGCTCCGCACACTGGAGCAGTCCCGGCTGGTGACCCTCACAGGCCCCGGGGGTGTCGGCAAGACCCGCCTGGCGCTCCACTCCGCACGTACGGCGGGTGAGGGGTTCGCGGACGGCGTGCGCCTGGTGGAGCTGTCCGGGCTGAAGGACCCCGAACTGCTGCCCCACACCCTCGCCTCGGCGCTGGAGCTGCCCGAGCAGAACACCCGCCCCCAGATCGACGCGGTCGTCGAGTACCTCGCCCGGCGCGAGCTTCTGCTGATCCTGGACACCTGTGAGCACGTACTGGACGCGTGCGCGCTCCTCGCCGATCTGCTGCTGCCCGAAGCCCCCGGGCTGACCCTGATGGCCACCAGCAGACAGCCGCTCGATGTGCCGGGCGAGCACGTCCTGTCCGTACCGCCGCTGCCCCTGCCACCCGAGGAGGACGCAGCCGGGGGCCAGGAGGGCGCCACGGCGGGCGGTGACGCGCTGGCGCTGTTCGCCGACCGGGCCGCCGCCGTTGTCCCCGGGTTCACCCTCACTCCCGCCAACCGCGGGCCCGCACTCACGCTCTGCCGCCGCCTGGACGGGATCCCCCTCGCGATCGAGCTGGCCACCGTACGGCTGCGGGCGCTGCCTCTGGAGGAGCTGGTGCAGCGTCTGGGCGACACGTTCGCGCTGCTCGCCGGCGGGCGTCTGACCACGCTGAGCCGGCATCAGACCCTGCGCACCACGATCGGCTGGAGCCACGAACTGTGCACGGCCTCCGAACGGCTGCTGTGGGCACGGCTGTCGGTCTTCTCCGGGACGTTCGACCTGGCGGCGGCCGAAAGGGTCTGCACGGACGACCGGCTCCCCGCGGGTGAGGTGGTGCGACTCCTGATCGGGCTTGTCGACAAATCGGTTGTGCTCCGTGTCGAGAACGAGGAGGGCGGTGCCCGGTACCGGCTGCTGGACACCATCCGCGAGTACGGCGCCGAGTGGCTGAAGTCGATCGGTGGGACGGCGGCGTGCAGGCGGCGGCTGATCGAGCACTGCCACAACCGGCTGCGCCACTTCGAGGAACACTTCGCCACGGACGAGCAGTTGCCCCTCTTCCGCGCGCTGGCCGCCGACCGCGACAACCTCCGCGCCGCCGTGGAGTACGCGCTGGAGGAGGCGGCCTCCCGCGCGCTGCCCGCCCCCGTCTCCCGCGGCACGCACGACGGCGGGCCCGGAACCGCGCTGCCCGCCGACCCCTACCAGCACACCTCGCCCCCACTGGCTCTCACCGCCTCCATGTGGACCTACTGGGCGTGCGGCGGCCTTCTCGCTGAGGCGCGCTACTGGATGGACAAAGCGATCGCCGCGCCCTCGCCCTCCTCCCCCGGTTCGGCGACGGACCGCGCCAAGACCCTGACCTGGTACGGCCTGTTCTGCATCATGGCGGGCTCGCACGAGACCTCTCTGGAACCGCTACGGGAAGCGCACGCCATCGCCCGGCGCCTCGGCGACCCGCTGCTGACCGCCTGGGCGGTCGGCTTCGAGGGCTCGGCGCTCAACTACAGGGGCGAGCACGAACGGGCACTCGCGATGACCGACGACGCGGTGGCCATCATGCGTTCCACAGGGGACCAGCTCACGTTCCTGATGGCGTGCTACGCGAAAGGGTTCGCCTACGCGCTCGCCGGGCGCCCCGACGAGGCGGTGACCGCCTGCGAAGAAGGGCTGCGGCTGCTCGGCACCTCAAGCGAGGAGCGCTGGAACCAGGGCTACCTCTACTTGGTGAAGGGTTTCGCGCACATCCTGCGCGGCGAACGCGAGGAGTGTGCGGCAGCCGCGCTGCGTGCCGTCCGCCTCAAAGGAGACCTCGGAGACGTCATCGGCGTCGCCTACTGTCTCAGCCTGCTCGCCTGGGTCGCCTCGGCCCAGGGCCGCCACCGCCGCGCGGCGGTGCTTCTGGGCGCCACAACCGAGCAGTGGCGGATCAGCGGCGACTCCTCGTACGGCGGCATCACCTCGCTCCAGTTCCTCAGCGAGGCCGTCTCCTCCGACGTGTGCGGCGCGCTCGGCCAGGAGCGCTACGACCGCGCCTTTCGCCAGGGAGGTCAACTCTCGCTGGAGCAGGCCGTTCTGTTCGCCGTGGGCGACGCCGACAGCCTGTCCACCCTGCCCCGGCAGCCCGGTGACAGCAGCAAAGGAAGCGCTGCGGCCGAGCACGGCGAGGGCACGGGGGCGCTCACCCGGCGCGAGCGTGAGGTCGCGGAGCTGGTGGCCGAAGGGCTCTCCAACCGCGAGATCGCCGAACGGCTCGTGGTCTCCAAGAGGACGGCCGACGCGCACATCGAGCACATCCTCGCCAAGCTCGGCTTCTCCTCCCGGGCCCAGATCACGGCCCTGCTCGGCAAGGAGGCCACGGGCCCGGCATCTCCCCGGACGGAGCCGGACGCGCGCCGTACCTAAACGCGCTCCTACAGGATGCGCGTTTTCCGTATACCTAGGTGTGCGGTGACCGATGACCGGCCACCGCGCGCGCGAGCACTCTGGTGCACACGAACACACATCTGGGTGCGGAGGCGTAATGGTCATGGCGGGCATCTTCGACCGCGAGGAGGGGTGCGCTCACCATAAGTGCCCCGAATTGATCGGCCGGAGCCGGGAATCCGCGCAACTGGCGGTGGTGTTCCAGCGGTCCCGACTCGTGACGGTGGTCGGGCTGGGCGGCGTCGGCAAGAGCGCGCTGGTGGCCGAGGCCGCCGAGCGCGTGGCCCGGACCGGCACCACGGTGATGGCCGTGGACATAGCGGTCCTGAGCGGTACCGAGCAGGTGTTCCAGGCCATCGGCCGCACGGCGGCCGACCAGGAGCAGCTACTGGTCGTCGACAACTGCGACCACCTCCTCGCACCCGCCGCCGCAGCGGTGGGCCAGCTACTGGCGAGCTTCCCCGGGCTGCGCGTCCTGGTCACCGCGCGGCGCAGGCTCGGCACGGCGGGCGAGCAGGTGCTGCCGCTGGCGCCGATGCGGCTCGGCGACGCCGTACGACTACTGGCGCTGCGCGCACACCAGTTGGGCGTGCCCCTGGCGGACGACGAGGAGGACAGGGTGACGGCCGGGCGCATCTGTCTGCGCCTTGACTGCCTGCCGCTCGCGCTGGGCCTCGCCGCCGGCCGGCTGCCCGACCTGAGCCCGCGGGAGCTGCTGGTGCAGCTGTCGGAGACGGGCGGCTCGCTCGATCTCGCCGGCCTCGGCCCCGATGTGCCCTGCAGGCACCGCACCCTCCGGCACTGCCATGGATGGAGCCACGAGCAGTGCATCGCGCAGGAGCGGCTGCTGTGGGCCCGGTTGAGTGCCTTCGGAGGCACTTTCACCCGTACCGCGGCCGAAAAGGTGTGCCAGGACGCGCAGTTGTCACGCGCCACCGTCGCCTCGGCCGTGAACGGGCTGGTCGGACAGGGCCTGTTGGAACATGTGAACGGGCGGCCCGAGCTGCTCAGGATGCCCCGCACCGTGCAGGACTACGGCGCCGAGTGGCTGGCCCGCCTGGGCGAGGAGACGCGGCTGCTGGAGCGGGTGCTCATGTGGTCACGCGGACTGCTGTGAGCCGCCGTGCTCGTGCCCCTCAAGCACCACGACCTCGCGCGCGTCGAAGGCGACGCCCACCTTCGCGCCCTCCTCGGGAGCGTCGCGCAGAGTGCACGCCGCCTCCAACTGCGGCCCGTCCTCAGGGCGCAGCAGCACCGTGACCGTTGACCCGTCGCCGCCACGGAAGGTGCGCGCCTCGACCACGCAGCGCACCCCGTCCTCGGGCCGCCGCAGCAGCACCCCGTTGGGGCGTACGAGGAGCCGTGCGGGACCCGGTGGCGTGCCGTCGGGAACGGGCATCGCGCCCCAGGGCGTGTCGGCCGTACCGCCGCGTACGGTCGCGCTGACGACGTTGTCGAAGCCGAGGAAGCGTGCGACGAACTCGGAGGCAGGCCGCTGCCACACCTCCAGCGGGGTGCCCGTCTGAGCGATCCTGCCGTTCTCCATGACGACGACGCGGTCGGCCAGCGCGAACGCCTCCCCGTGGTCGTGCGTGACGGCCAGCACCGTGGTGCCCAGCCGCTGGAAGAGCCCGCGCAGTTCGACCACCAGCCGCTCCCGCAGTCCCCGGTCGAGCTGGCCCAGCGGCTCGTCGAGCATCAGCAGCTTGGGGCGCGGAGCCAGGGCGCGCGCGAGTGCCACGCGCTGCTGCTCGCCCCCGGAGAGGGAGGCGACGGCGCGACGGCGCGCATCGGGAAGGCCGACCATGTCCAGGAGTTCGGCGACCTGACGCCCGGTCTCCTCCTTGCCCGTACGGTGCATCCGCAGCCCGAAGGCGACGTTCGCGCCGACGTCACGCTGGGGGAAGAGCTGGTGGTCCTGGAACATCAGGCCGACGCCCCTCTTGTGCGCCGGCACCCCCGCCTGGTCCTGCCCTGACAGCAGCACCCGGCCCGTATCGGCCCGTTGGAGCCCCGCGACGACGCGCAGCAGGGTGGACTTGCCGCTGCCGCTGGGGCCGAGCACACACACCGTTTCGTGTGCGCGCACTTCCAGGCCGACGGCGTCCAGCGCGGCCCGTTCGCCGAAGCGTACGGTCACGCCTTCCAATCGCAGCATCAGAACTCTCCCGGGCTGTGGGTACGTACGCGCTCCAGCGCGAGCAGCACGCCCGCGCAGACGAGCATCAGGATGGTGCTCAGTGCCATCGCCTGCCCGTAGTTCATCTCCCCGGCGCGGCCGAGCATCCGGGCGACCGCGACGGGAAGGGTGGGCGCGTCGGGCCGCGCGATGAACACGGTCGCGCCGAACTCCCCGAGTGAGACGGCGAAGGCGAACCCGGCCGAGACCAGCAAGGCCCGCCCCACCAGCGGAAGTTCCACCTCTCGCCAGGCGCGCAGCGGGGAGGCGCCGAGCACCGCTGCGGCCTCGCGCAGCCGTACGTCGACCGAGCGCAGCACGGGTAGCAGGGTGCGGATGACGAAGGGCACGCCTACCAGTGCCTGTGCGAGCGGAACGAGGAACCATGAGGAACGCAGATCCAGTGGGGGCTCGTCCAGTGCGATCAGGAATCCGAAGCCGACCGTGACGGCCGAGGTACCGAGGGGCAGCATCAACAGGGCGTCGAACCCGCGCACGAGTCTGCCGGCGCGCCTCGTCAGCGCAGCGGCGGCCAGCCCGCCCACCACGAGAGCGATGAGCGTCGCCGCCGCCGCGTAGGCGAGGGAGTTGCCGATGGCGGCAGCGGGCGCGACGACGAACGTACCGCTCTCCGACTGCGAGCCCAGTGCCCGGAAGAACGCGAGGCCGTAGCCGTCGGGACCGTTGAAGGCCCGCTCGACCAGCACAGCCAGGGGCAGCACGATCAGCAGCGCGATCACGGCGAGCACGGACCACAGGACCGCCCACTGCGCGGGTCCCTCCGGGCGCCGCGCGGTGCGTTCGGCCGGAACGAGGCTGAGCGCCGACTCGCGCTTGCGTACGGACCAGGCGTGCACGGCGAGCAGCGCGGCCACGGCGGCGAACTGGGTGAGGGTGAGCACGGCTGCCGTGGGCAGCTCCAGCAAGGTGGCGGTCTGCCGGTAGATCTCCACCTCCAGAGTCGCGAACCGTGGCCCGCCGAGCACCTGGATGACGCCGAAGCTGGTGAAGGTGAACAGGAAGACGATCAGTGCGGCGGCGCCGAGCGACGGTGCCAGTGCGGGCAGGGTGACGCGCCGCCACGCGGCCAGGCGTCCGGCACCCAGTACGCGCGCCGCCTCCTCCTGGCGCGGGTCGAGCTGGGCCCAGAAACCGCCCACCGTTCGTACGACGACCGCGTAGTTGAAGAAAACGTGCGCCAGTAGGACGGCCCACACACTGGTGTCCAGGCGGAGACCGAACCACTCGTCGAGCGCTCCTCCGCGCCCCCCGAGCGCCAGAAAGGCGGAGCCCGCGACCACCGTCGGCAGCACGAACGGCACGGTGACGACCGCGCGGAGCAGCCCTTTGCCGGGGAACCGGAGCCGGGCGAAGACGTAGGCACCCGGCAGTGCCAGCGCGAGTGTCAGCGCGGTGGAAGCGGCGGCCTGCCACACGGTGAACCACAGCACCTGGAGGATGTCGGGATCGCTCAGCACCCGCCCGACGATGTCCAGGTTCCAGTGCCCGCCCTGGCGCAGCCCGCGGCCGACGATGGCCGCGACCGGGTAGCCGAAGAACAGGACGAAGAAAGCCGCGGGAACGGCCATCAGGCCGAGCCGCCCCCATGTGCCGCGGTGAACCGACCGCTTCCGGGGGGCTACTTCACGGTGAGCGAGGTCCACGTCTTGATCCACTGCTCACGGTTCTTGGCGATCTTCTGGGGCGCCACGGTGGCCGGGTCGTCGATGGTCTCGCCGTACTTGGTGAACAGCTTCGGCAACTCGGCGTCCTCGCGCGCGGGATTCACGAACATCTGGAGGGGCAGGTCCTCCTGGAACTTCTTGCTGAGCAGGAAGTCCAGCAGTGCCTTGCCGCCCTTGGTGTTCTTCGCGCCGTCGAGGAGCCCCGCGTACTCGGTCTGCCGGAAGCAGGTCTCCTTGGCGATCCCTGTGGGCGCCTGCTCCGGCTCCGGCTTGGCGCCCATGACCTCCACCGGGGGGCTGGAGGCGTACGAGACGACGAGGGGCCGGTCGCCCTTGCCCTTGCCGCCGCGGGAGCCGCTGAAGCGATCGTTGTACGCCTGCTCCCAACTGTCCACGACCTCGACGCCGTTGGCCCTGAGCTTCTTCCAGTAGCCCTGCCAGCCCTTCTCGCCGTAGGTACCGACGGTGGCCAGGAGGAAGCTGAGGCCCGGCGAGGAGTTGGCGGCGTTCTGCGTGACCAGAAGGTTCTTGTACCGGGGCTTGACGAGGTCCGCCAGCGAGCGCGGCGGGGCGAGCTTCTTGTCGGCGAACCACTTGCGGTCATAGTTCACGCAGACATCGCCCGTGTCGACAGGTGTGACCCTGTGCTTGTCCGGGTCGGCCTGAAGACCCTTGGGCACCGCCGAGAGCCCCTTCGCCTCGTAGGGCGCGAAGACGCCCTCTTCCAAGGGGCGCGAGAGCAGCGTGTTGTCGACGCCGAAGAGGACGTCTCCCTGCGGGTTGCCCTTGTTGAGGACGGCCTGGTTGACGGTCGCGCCGGCGTCGCCGCCGCGCAGCACCTTCACCTTGTAGCCGGTGCGTTCGGTGAAGTCCTTCAGCACCGGCTTGGAGGCGGCGAAGGAGTCGTGGGTGACGAGCGTGACCGTCTTGGGGTCCCCGTCGCCTCCGGAGCCGCCGCAGGCGGTGGCGACCAGTGCGAGGGCCAGGACGGCCGTGGTGGCGGCAGCGGCGCGCTGCGCGTGCTTGTTCATGTGTGCATCGACTTCCTACCCGGCATGACCCGGGCGAGGTTCGAGGGTCTGCGGCACCGTACGTGTGCACGGCCGCACTCTCAGCGCTCTGAAGCGCTCCCCTGTCGGCTGTTCGGTTGTCAGGCCGCGCACGGCGGCCTGTTCGAACAGTACCAGCCAGGCCCTGTACCGGGCCTGGCAACCGGCGCCGGACCCGCTCAGCGCTCCGTGGCCGCGAGTTGACCGCAGGCGCCGTCGATCTCCTGGCCCCGGGTGTCCCGTACGGTCACGGGTACACCGTGCGACTCCAGCGTGCGCACGAACTCCGCCTCGTCCTCAGGACGGGAGGCGGTCCACTTGGAGCCGGGTGTGGGGTTGAGCGGGATGAGGTTGACGTGCACCCGCTTGCCCTTGAGGAGACGGCCGAGCAGATCGGCCCGCCATGCCTGGTCGTTGATGTCCTTGATCAGCGCGTACTCGATGGAGACACGGCGGCCGGACCGCTCGGCGTACTCCCACGCCGCGTCCAGCACCTCGCGCACCTTCCACCGGGTGTTGACCGGCACGAGGGTGTCACGCAGCTCGTCGTCGGGCGCGTGCAGCGAGACGGCCAGGCGGCACTTGAAGCCTTCCTCGGTGAACCGCCGCATCGCCGGCACGAGGCCGACCGTGGAGACCGTGATGCCGCGCTGCGACAGTCCGAGCCCGTCCGGCTCGGGGTCGGTCAGCCGCCTGATGGCGCCGACGACGCGCTTGTAGTTGGCGAGCGGCTCGCCCATCCCCATGAAGACGATGTTCGACAGCCGCGCGGGACCTCCGGGCACCTCGCCGTCGCGCAGCGCGCGGATTCCGTCGACGATCTGGTGGACGATCTCGGCCGTCGACAGGTTGCGGTCGAGTCCGGCCTGCCCGGTCGCGCAGAACGGGCAGTTCATGCCGCAGCCCGCCTGCGAGCTGATGCACATGGTCACCCGCTCCGGATAGCGCATCAGCACGGACTCGACGAGCGTCCCGTCGTGCAGCCGCCACAGCGTCTTGCGGGTCGTGTCCTCGTCGCAGCTGATGTGCCGCACGACACTCATCAGGTCCGGCAGCAGCTCCGAGGCCAGCTTCTCCCGCGCTGACGCGGGAATGTCCGTCCACTGCTCGGGGCTGTGCGACAGCCGCGAGAAGTAGTGCTGCGAGAGCTGCTTGGCGCGGAACGGCTTCTCGCCGATGGCGGCGACGGCCTCCCGCCGCTCCTCGGGGCTGAGATCGGCCAGGTGCCGCGGCGGCTTCTTGGCTCCGCGCGGCGCGACGAAAGTGAGTTCTCCGGGTCCAGGCATAACCTCACCAGTGTCGCAGACCGGCGGGCACCCCCGGACCGGCCGACGACAGGCCCCGGCCTGCCGCGGATCGCCGCCGAACCGGCGCAGATCCCCGCGGTACCCACCCAGGACGCACCGCCTGTGAGCGGCCGGTCGTACAGGGTCCCCGGGGGAACGCGGTCAGCCGGCGCCGACGAAGACCACCAGCAGCAGCCAGACGACCGGAGCCGTGGGCAGCAGTGAGTCGAGGCGGTCCATGATGCCGCCGTGGCCCGGCAGCAGAGTGCCCATGTCCTTGATGCCCAGGTCCCGCTTCATCATCGACTCGCCCAGGTCGCCCAGGGTGGCGCTGGTCGCCACGGCCAGGCCGAGCAGCAGGCCCTGCCACCAGACCCCGCCGTCGATCAGGAACTGCGAGCACAGCGCCCCGGCGCCCATCGCGAAGGCCACGGCCCCGATCAGGCCCTCACGGGTCTTGCCGGGGCTGATCCGGGGGGCGAGCTTGTGCTTGCCGAAGCGCCAGCCCACCGCATAGGCACCGGTGTCGCTGACGACCGCCAGGATCACAAACGTCAGTACCCGCCAGGGACCGTCGTCGGCGGCGAGCATGAGCGCCACGAACGTGGCGAGGAAAGGAACGTAGAAGGCCGCGAAGATCCCGGCCGTCACATCCCGTAGATACTCAGCGGGCGAATCGGTCATCCGCCACACCAGCACCGCCAGAGCCGTGAGGGCCATGGCCACCCACGCGCCCTCGGCCCCGCGCACATAGCCGGCCACGACCATGGCCGCGCCGCCCACGGCCAGGGGGACCAGCGGCGCACGGATGCCCTTGCGCTCGTTCAGCCTGGAGGTCAGCTCCCACAGGCCGACCACGACCGCGACGACGATGACGCCGACGAAGACGGGCTTGTAGAGGAAGAGGGAGGCCACGACGACCACACCCAGACCGAGGCCCACCCCTATGGCCGCGCGCAGGTCACGGCCGGCGCGCTTCTTGCCCTTCCCCGCCGAGGGCGCGGGGGCAGGGGCGGGTGAAGGGGCGTGCGCAGGTTCCTGCTCACGCCGGGCCTGGCCCTGGGGGCCACGGCCGTCGGGGAGGCGACCTTCGTGGTCGCCACCCGCGTCACCTGGGTCGGACACAGTGGGCATACGCCGAGTCTGCGACGCATCTCCGCCCACGTCGTGCGCTGGGGCGGTCACGTCGTAAGCGGACAGCTCACCGTCGCCCGCCCGGGGCACTGCCCCGGGCACCACTTGACCCTGGCCGGAAGCGCCGGGCGGGCTCCAGTATCCCGCGCCCGGTTGCGGTACTCCCCAGGATGAGTCGTTCACAGATAGCAGCCTTCGACCTTGGACCTCGGACGGTGAACCTCAGACTTCGAGGAGCTCGGACTCCTTGTGCCTGAGCAGCTCGTCCACCTGCGCCACGTACTTCGACGTGGTGTCGTCCAGCTCCTTCTCGCCACGGCGGCCCTCGTCCTCGCCGACGTCGCCGTCCTTGATGGCCTTGTCCAGGGTCTCCTTCGCCTTACGGCGAATGCTGCGGATGGAGATCTTGGCGTCCTCGCCCTTGGTCTTGGCCACCTTGATGTACTCCCGGCGGCGCTCCTCGGTCAGTTCGGGGAACGACACCCGGATGATGTTGCCGTCGTTGGACGGGTTCACGCCCAGGTCCGAGTCACGGATGGCCTGTTCGACGTTGCGCAGCGAGCTCTTGTCGAACGGAGTCACCACGGCCATCCGTGGCTCCGGCACCGAGAACGACGCGAGCTGGTTGATGGGCGTCATCGTGCCGTAGTACTCCGCCACGATCTTGTTGAACATCGCCGGGTGCGCACGTCCGGTGCGAATCGCGGCGAAGTCCTCCTTGGCGACGACGACCGCCTTCTCCATCTTTTCCTCGGCTTCGAGGAGGGTCTCTTCGATCACCACGTGCTCCTGGTTCGATGAATGAGCCTGACTGCTTCATCCGGGGCGGCGGGGCCGGACAGCCGCCCGGCGGACCGCCCCGGTACCCGCAGTGCCCTGATTCCTGCACGGTGTCCGACCGGCAGGCTGTTGTCCATCCCCGTACCGTGCCGTTCACACGCCACGGTGTTGCCGGCGACGCCGGCTTCCCGGCTCCGCCCCGGCCGTACAGACGCCGTACGGACGCCACGGCCGGGACCGGCCCGGGCTCCGGTCCATGGACCCGTCAGTCCCGGGTGCCCTGGTTGCTCACCAGCGTGCCGATCTTCTCACCCTTGACCGCGCGCGCGATGTTGCCTTCGGCCAGCAGCTCGAAGACGAGAAGCGGCAGCTTGTTGTCGCGGCACAGCGTGATCGCGGTCATGTCGGCGACCTTGAGGTCGCGCGTGATGACCTCGCTGTACTCCAGCGCGTCGAACTTCACGGCCTCGGGGTTGTGTGCCGGGTCGGAGTCGTAGACGCCGTCCACGCCGTTCTTGCCCATCAGCATCAGCTCCGCGTTGATCTCCAACGCGCGCTGTGCCGCCGTGGTGTCGGTAGAGAAGTACGGCATGCCCATTCCGGCGCCGAAAATGACGACGCGGCCCTTTTCCAAGTGGCGCACAGCCCGCAGCGGGATATAGGGCTCGGCCACCTGCCCCATGGTGATGGCGGTCTGGACGCGTGAGTCGATGCCTTCCTTCTCCAGGAAGTCCTGGAGCGCAAGGCAGTTCATGACCGTTCCGAGCATGCCCATGTAGTCGGAGCGTGCCCTGTCCATACCGCGCTGCTGCAACTCGGCCCCGCGGAAGAAGTTTCCGCCGCCGATGACGATGGCGATCTCGGCACCGTCACGGACGACCGAGGCGATCTCCCGCGCCACCTTGTGCACCACGTCGGGATCGACACCGAGTCCACCTCCCCCGGCGAATGCCTCGCCGGAGAGCTTCAGCAGAAAGCGCCGGTGATGATCGCTGTCTTTGTCGGTGTCATTGCTCATGGAGATCTCCTCGTGCGCATACGAAAGAGGCCACTGCCGTCGGATCCTCGCGGTTCCCTGTGCGGCAATGGCCTCCTCGTCACAACTGCCCTGTGCCCGACCTTATCGGGCCCGTGCCGGTTCCGTGCGCCTTACGGGGTCTGCTCCCCGTCCGGGCGTCGGAAACCGGCCTTCGGGTTACGTCAGGGTGTGGCCTTCAGGCACCGACGCGGAAACGCGCGAAGCGCTTCAGCGTGACACCGGCCTCGTCCAGAACCTTCTGGACGGTCTTCTTGTTGTCCTTGGCGAAGGGCTGGTCAAGAAGAGTGTTCTCCTTGAAGAAGCCGTTGACGCGACCCTCGACGATCTTCGGCAGGGCGGCCTCGGGCTTGCCCTCCTCCTTCGCGGTCTCCTCGGCGATACGGCGCTCGTTGGCGACCGTCTCCTCCGGGATCTCGTCGCGGGTGAGGAACTGCGGCGCGAAAGCGGCGATGTGCTGCGCGACGTCCTTGGCGATGTCAGCGTCGGCCTTGTCCAGCTCGACCAGCACGCCGACCTGCGGGGGCAGGTCCGGGCTGGTGCGGTGCAGGTAGGAGCCGACGTAGGCGCCGGAGAACTGCGCGAAGCGGTCCAGCACGATCTTCTCGCCGAGGCTGGCGTTCGCCTCGTCGACGTACGCCTGGACGGTCTTGCCGGACTCGATCTCCGAGGCGAGCAGCGCCTCGATGTCGGCCGGAGAGGTCGCCTCGATGTGCGTGGCGATGGCCTCGATGACAGCCAGGAACTGCGGGCTCTTGGCGACGAAGTCCGTCTCGCACTTGAGCTCGACGATGACGCCCGCCGAGCTGTCGTCGGCGATACGGGCGATGACGGCGCCGTTCTCGGCCGTACGGCTCTCGCGCTTGGCGACGCCCTTCTGGCCCTTGACGCGCAGGATCTCTACTGCCTTGTCGACGTTGCCCTCGGCCTCGTCCAGCGCCTTCTTGCAGTCCATCATGCCGGCGCCGGTGAGCTCCCGGAGCTTCTTGACGTCGGCGGCGGAGTAGTTCGCCATGGTCTGTGAATCTCTTCTCGGAAAGTCGATGAGGATGGAACGGCCTGCGGCGGAGCGGGACACCACGTCACGGCTGTACGGCGGGGGCTCCCAGCCCCCGCCGTACTACCGCGAAACCAGCGTGGTCCACGTGCTCCACGCGGCCGGTGGGTCAGCCCTGCTCGGAGGCCGGCTCTTCGGCGGACACCGTGGCCTCGACGGCCTCGGCGGGCTTCTCGGCCTCGGGCGCGGGGACCTCGGCCACGGCCTCGTCCTTGACCTCGGGGGTCTCGGCGGGCTTCTCAGCCTCGGCGGACTCCTCGGTCTCGGCGGGCTTCTCGGCGTCGGCCGGCTTCTCAGCCTTGGCGCCTTCGACCTTCTCGCCCTCCAGGAGCTCGCGCTCCCACTCGGCGAGCGGCTCACCGGCGGCCTTCTCGCCCTTGCCCTCGCCGGAACCACCCGACGAACGGGCGATGAGGCCCTCGGCGACGGCGTCGGCGATCACACGGGTGAGGAGGGTGACGGAGCGGATCGCGTCGTCGTTACCCGGGATCTTGTAGTCGACCTCGTCGGGGTCGCAGTTGGTGTCGAGGATCGCGACCACCGGGATGTTGAGCTTGCGCGCCTCACCGACGGCGATGTGCTCCTTCTTGGTGTCCACGATCCAGACGGCGCTGGGCACCTTCTGCATCTCGCGGATACCGCCGAGGGTCTTCTCCAGCTTGGCCTTCTCGCGGGAGAGGACGAGCAGCTCCTTCTTGGTGAGGCCGGAGGCGGCCACATCGTCGAAGTCGATCTGCTCAAGCTCCTTGAGGCGCTGGAGCCGCTTGTAGACGGTCGAGAAGTTGGTCAGCATGCCGCCGAGCCAGCGCTGGTTCACGTAGGGCATGCCCACGCGAGTGGCCTGCTCGGCAATGGCCTCCTGGGCCTGCTTCTTGGTGCCGACGAACATGATGGAGCCGCCGTGCGCGACGGTCTCCTTGACGAACTCGTAGGCGCGGTCGATGTACGACAGCGACTGGAGCAGGTCGATGATGTAAATGCCGTTGCGCTCGGTGAAGATGAAGCGCTTCATCTTCGGGTTCCAGCGGCGGGTCTGGTGCCCGAAGTGGACGCCGCTTTCCAGCAGCTCCCGCATCGTGACGACGGCCATAGCCGTTCTCCTTGAGTTACTCGGTTGTCATCAGCGAAGGCCGGATCGGCCTCCGCTTGCCTGACGTCCCTGACGCGCCGCCCTGGAACGCCGACTGGCGGACCGTTCCTGGGACCGAGATGCGCGGCCACCGGGTGAGGGTGGCGGGACGTGCGAAGTCGACCCGGTCACCCGGGCCGCAACAGAAGTGTACGGGACCCGGAAAGGCACCCGCGCCCGGCGGGTGCGGAGCGCACCACGCGGGACCGGGCCCCAGTCCTGGTCGTCCCCTCTCACGGGTGACGGCTTTATCCACAACTCAGCAGTTACCCACAGAACAAGAGCATGATCCCTATCGGCCTGGAATGTGCGTCACCGTCGTGCCATGAACCGGAACACCGGCGGGAAACGGCAGGCCACGGGGCCGTCATGGAGGGCACTCGCGTGTGCCATGGCGCTCATGTGCTCCGAGGCGGCACTGGCGTACGGGGCGGCGCTCGCCGTCGCACCGGCACTCCTCCACGTACCGGCGCCAGCGCCGGAATGGCCGCTCGCGCGCGGAACAACGCCGCCGGCCGCCACCGTCTCCCCCACAAGCGCTCCCGCATCCGGTTTCCGTCCCACGCCCCCGGGTGCGGGAGCCGGCGGGGTCCCACCGGGGGACTCCGCCACTTCGGGCCGTGACCGCGGCGGCGCCCGGGCCTGGCCCGTCGCGGGCGCACAGGGCGCACGCCGCCCGGCCGTGGCACGCCCCTGGGACCCGCCACCCTCACCCTGGGCCGCCGGCCACCGGGGTGTGGATCTCGCGGCAAGGCCGGGACAGCCGGTGCGGGCCGCGGCTCCAGGACGGGTGTCCTTCGCCGGGAAGGTCGCGGGAAGAGGGGTGGTGTCCATCGAGCTGGCCGGTACGGGAAAGCCGCCGCTGCGCACGACCTACGAGCCCGTACGGCCGACCGCCCACGTGGGCGACCGCGTCCGGGCGGGCGAGCGGATCGGCACACTCGACCGCGGCCCGCACTGTCCCGAGAGCTGCCTCCACTGGGGGCTGCTGCGCCGCGACCGCTACCTTGACCCGCTCTCCCTGCTGCCGCCCGGTCTGCTCGGCGACGGTCACACCCGCCTGCTCCCGGTGTTCGGGATCCCGCTGCCCAGCGGAGACGGACCCGGCGAGGACGGACCCAGCGAAGACGAGCCCGGCGGGAAGAGACCCGGCGGGGAGGGAAGCCCCGGCACCCCGCCTCGGCCAACCGCGAGGCTCAGCGCTCCGGACAGCCCGGGTCCCAGCCTCACCTCGTGGGACTGGAGCACCCTCGTGGCCCTGGCCCTGATCCCGGTTGCCCTATGGACACACGGGCGCCTGAACACCCGCAACGCCATGACCCCGGACTGTCGGCGTTCACCCTGCGGTCCCCGGCACACAGGAGGGCCGGCGCGGTGCCGGGGGGATGGGGCAGGGCGATCAGCCGCCCCGGACTCCATGGAGGGCCATGGACACGGCCGCTTCCGCGATCTGCGAGGGATCCTCCGCCGCGCCCAGTTCGATACGGCGGACGCTCGCGTCCACGACGCCCTGCAGCAGCATCGCGGCGAGCCGGGGCTGCTCGTGCCCCAGATCGGAGAGCGCTTCGACGACCATCGCGATCAGGCCGCCGTGCGCTGCGCGGATACGCTCCCTTGCTCCGGCGTCCAGCTCGCCGGCGGAGATCGCGACGACGGCGCGGTGCCGCCGGTCGCCGACCAGGGCAAGCTGCCTGCGCACATACGCTTCGACCTTGCCCTCGGGCGTCCCGGCGTCCGCCATGGCGGACTCGACCTCGGCCGCCCAGACGGGGAAGTCGACGGCACACAGCTCCTCGACGACCGCGGCTCGCGAGCGGAAGTACTCGTAGACGGAGGAGCGCGCAAGGCCCGTGTGCTGCGCGAGGGCGGGGAAGGTCAGGGCCTCCGTACCGCCTTCCGACAGCAGCGACCTTGCCGCGTCGAGCAGGGCAGCGCGCTGCATGGTCCGGTGCTCGGCCACGGAGGCCGCTCGAATCCTGGGCACGCTTCTAGCTTACGGACGTACGGTCGAACCTCACACGGGCAGGCCCCGCAAAGGTCCGGGAGCGGCCCCGCGATGACCCGGCGGAAGAGAGCGTGGCGGCTCAGTGGCCGGCGTCGGCGAGCTTGGCCCGCAGTTGGAGGACGGACTTGGTGTGGATCTGGCTGACCCGGCTCTCGGTGACGCCCAGCACCTGTCCGATCTCGGCGAGTGTCAGGCCCTCGTAGTAGTAGAGGGTGACGACGGTCTTCTCCCTGTCGGGAAGCGTGTTGATGGCGCGTGCCAGCAACCGGCGCAGTTCGCGGTCCTCGGCGACCTCCACCGGGTTGTCGGCAGCCGTGTCCTCCAGCGTGTCCATCAGGCTGAGCCGGTCGCCACCGTCGCCGCCGACGTGCAGCAGCTCTTCGAGTGCGACCACGTTGGCGAGCGACAACTGGCTGAAAACGCCGTGCAGTTCCTCGACGGGGATGTCCATCTCCGAGGCGACCTCCGCCTCGGAGGGGCTGCGGCGGAGCTTGGCCTCCAACGTGGCGTAGGCGCGTTCCACGGCGCGCGCCTTCTGGCGTACGGAGCGCGGGATCCAGTCCAGGGCCCGGAGTTCGTCGATCATCGCGCCCCGGATACGGGTGATGGCGTAGGTCTCGAACTTGATCGAGCGCTCGGGGTCGAACTTCTCGATCGCGTCGATGAGTCCGAAGACCCCGGAGGAGACGAAGTCGGCCTGCTCAACGTTGGCGGGCAGGCCCACGCTCACCCGGCCCGCGACATATTTGACCAGCGGCGAGTAGTGCAGGATCAGTTGCTCCCGAAGCCTGCTGTCACCCGTGGCCTTGTACGAACGCCAGAGCTCATCCAGCGTGCCGGGCACGGCCCTGGGCACGTCGTCGTCGACGACGGTCGGTGCCGCGGCGGTGGCCGCGGTAGCGGTGCGGTCGGGCCCGGAGATGTGCTGAGGCATGCGTCCCTTGAGCCGTTCTGCTGGATGGTGGTGGTCTGTTGGTGTGCGGAGTCGTGCGTCTCATTGAGAGATGGTGTGAGCGTAACGTGACCGAGGCGTCGCTGTGTGCGACAAGGTGTCGGTTCGCGCGTACGCGGAGGTACTCCTTTCGTCCGGTCCGCTGGGGCCGCCTTCCTGCGCGGTGCGGGTGGCCACGCGCAGGGCGGGAGTCCGGCGCCTCGTGGGGCGGCGCGGGGTCGCGCGGGCGCACGCGGCTCAGCCTTTCACCCGATAGCCCCAGGTCAAGGACCGCCTCATCACCCGATGGAGTGCCCATTCCGTGTCCGGACCAAGTACCAGTGATCGCCGCTTCGTTCGACAAATCCGAGAGCCCGCAGCTCATGGAGCCGCGCGAGGGTGAGTCCCGCGGGTACTCCGGCGGCGCGCGCGAGCCGCGCGGGCTCGGTGGTTCCGTGTCCGGGCATCGCGTCCAGCACGCGCGCCGCGGTGGGGTTCAACGTGTCGCGCGGCACCGCGGGGCCCCGGCGTTCGGGCGCCAGCTCGCCCATCAGGCCGACCAGTTCGATCACCTCAGCCGCATCGGTGATCACCGTCCCTTCTCCGCGCAGCAGTTCGTGCACCCCCGCCGAAAGCCCGGAGGTGACGGGCCCCGGCACACCCATGAGGTGACGGCCCAGCAGCAGCGCACGCCGCGCCGTGACCAGCGCACCGCTGCGCAGCGCCGCCTCGATGACGACCGTGCCCCGTGAGAGCGCCGCGATCACGCGGTTGCGGAGCACGAACCTGCTCCTCGTCGGATGGTCGCCCGGCGGCAACTCGGCGACCAGCAAGCCGCGTTCGGCGAGGAGCCGGATCAGCTCCCCGTGCCCCGCCGGATACGTCATGTCGACCCCACAGGCCAGCACACCGATGGTCGGCCCCCGCACCGCCATCGCGCCACGGTGCGCCGCGCCGTCGATGCCATAGGCGGCCCCCGAGACCACGCTCCAGCCGCGCTCGGCCAGCCCGGACGCCAGCACCGAGGCACAGTGAGCGCCGTACTCCGTACAGGCCCGCGAGCCGACCACCGCGACGGAACGCAGCGCCCAGAAGCGCAGCGAGGGTGTGCCCCGCACCCATAGTCCGAAGGGTCTGGCCACTCCCAGGTCGTCGAGCTGGTGCGGCCACTCCGTCTCTCCGGGGCAGATGAAGCGGCCTCCGAGCGAGGCGATGGCGGCCAGGTCCTTCTCGCCCCGCGCGCCTTCGGCCCGTAGCCGCAGTCCGGCCCAGCGGCGCTCACTCGCGCCGTCCAGTGGCGGGCCGTCGCCGCTGAGTGCGGCGACCACCTCCTCGGCGCCGTAGGCCGCGAGCCAGCTCCCCACGAGTTCGTCGCCGGGTTCCGCGATCCGGGTCAGCGCGGCCCTCGCGACACGGTCACCCGCGGTGCGCTCACCCCCGGTCCGATCCCCCGCCGTTCGCTTACCCGCAGTGCGCTCCTCCTCGCTGCGCTCGATCGGGACGCGTTCCTCGGAAGCACGCTCGCCCGAAACGGGCCCTCCCCCGCCAGCCGCCGGCTCGCTTCCCCCGCCCCGCCTGCCGGCCCTCCCCGTCATGCGGAGCCTCCCTGGAGAAGGGCGCCGCGCCGGATTCCCGTGCGCAGTTCGAGCGCGAAGTTGACGTCCGCGCGGGTGGGCCTCTCGTGCCGTGCCAGATCGGCCACCGTCCACGCCACGCGCAGCACGCGGTCCAGGCCCCGCGCGGTGAGCATGCCGCGTTCCAGGTCCCCTTCGGCCTCCCCCAGCGCGCCGGGCACCACGGGGTGACGGGTGCGCAGCTCGTGCCCCGGCACCTCGCTGTTCGTCTTCCACGGCGTTCCCTCATAGCGCGCCGCTGCCCGCTCCCGGGCCTCCAGCACCCTGGCGGCCACAATGGCCGTGGGCTCGGCCCCGCCGGTGCCGGCTCCCAGCTCGGAACGCGCCAGCGGTTCGACGGAGATGCGCAGATCGACGCGGTCGAGGAGAGGGCCGGACAGGCGTGCGCGGTAGCGCCTGACGGAGGCGGGGCGGCACTCGCACTCCCCGCCGGGGATCCCGTGCCGGCCGCACGGGCAGGGGTTCGCCGCGAGGGCCAGCAGAAAGCGCGCCGGCATCCGCATCATCCCCGCGGCCCGCGCCACGATGACGTACCCGGACTCCAGCGGCTGCCGCATGGCGTCGAGGACTCGAGGCCCGCATTCGGCGGCCTCGTCCAGGAACAGCACCCCGTTGTGAGCCAGCGACACCGCACCGGGCCTGGGGAACCCCGAGCCGCCACCGACCAGGGCGGCCATGGTGGCCGAGTGGTGGGGAGCGCAGTAAGGCGGCCTGCTGACGAGAGGTTGCCCCGGTGGCAGCGCGCCCGCCACGGAGTGCACGGCCGTCACTTCGAGTGACTCTCTGCGGGTGAGCGGCGGCAGCAGGCCGGGAAGGCGTTCGGCCAGCATCGTCTTGCCCGCACCCGGTGGGCCCTTGAAGTAGATGTGGTGCCGCCCGGCAGCCGCGATCTCCAGCGCCCGGCGGGCACGTCCCTGGCCCACCACGTCGGCGAGGTCGACGGGGCGCTCCTCCCCCAGGACGCCGGTCAGCCCGGGAGCGGCGGCCGGCAGTCCGGCGAGCGCGGCCAGCGAGACGTCCGGCAGGCCCTCGTCCAGCTGGCCCGGCTCCTCGGGAACGGGCTCGTCACCGAGCACGGCGATGAGCTGCCGCAGGCTGCGTACCCCGACAACGGACACATCGGGCACCAAGGACGCCTCGGCGACCGTCTGTTCGGGCACCACCACCTGCCGGTATCCCGCCTCGGCCGCCGCCAGCACCGCCGGCAGAACACCCCGCACAGGCAGTACGCGGCCGTCCAGGCCCAGCTCGCCGACCATCATCAGCCCGGCGATGCCCCGGGGGTCGATGCGCTCTGCCGCCGCGAGAACGGCGCAGGCTACGGCCACATCGAAACCGCTGCCCCCTTTCGGTACCGCGGCGGGGCTGAGGCCGACGGTGAGCTTCTTCTGCGGCCAGGCCACGCCAGAGTTGACGATGGCGGCGCGGACCCGGTCGCGACTCTCGGTCAGGCTCTTGTCGGGCAGTCCTACGAGGGTGAAGGCGGCGACGCCGGGCTCCAGATCGGCCTGGACCTCGACCAGCACGCCTTCGACTCCCACAAGCGCCACGGCGCAGGTACGGGCGAATGCCATCAGCCCACCCCCCGCACGTGGTGCACCACCGGCGCACCCCTTCCCGGCAGCACGACGCCGACCAGGTCGATGCGGACGCCGCCGTGCGGCAGGCGGCCGTTGCGGGGTACCCAGCACTCGCTCAGCCAGCGCGCCGCGAGGCGCCGCAACCGGGCGGTCTTGGCGGGGGAGAGCGCCTCCATGGGGTGCTGGAAGGGGATGGCCCTGCGGGTCTTGACCTCGCAGATGACCAGCGCTTCCCTGTCCCGCGCGATCAGGTCGATCTCACCCTCGGAGCACCTCCAGTTGCGCTCCAGCACCACCATGCCGGCCTCCCGCAGCCTCCGCTCCGCGAGGTCCTCGCCGTACCGGCCGAGCGCGCCGCGAGCACTTCCCGCGCTCACCGTGCGCCGGTGCCCATCCCGCTCAGCGGCCCGGCTTCCGTTGCCCTCCGCCTTCCTGGCCCCGCCGCCGTTCACGTTCGCGGTCCCACTGCCCTCGCGGGCCCCGTCTCGGTCCCTCCCCGCGCTTGCCGTCGCGCTCCGCCGCCTCTTCGCCTTCCCGGGCCCGCTCCGGCTTCCCGCCGCGTTCCGTACGTTCCTGGCGCTCATCGCCACCACCTCCGGACACCGACTGTGACGGGGGCGGAAGCGGCTGAGGGATCTTGGTCGTTTTCTGTGGACGACCCGGCGTCTGTGCATAACTTCGCCACCCCTGCGAGTGACATCGCACGTCAGAGGTGGCGAAGGGACCGCCCGAAGCGTACGGGCGGAGAGGGAACGGGGGTCAGCCCTTGAAGCCGGAGTCCTCGGGCAGATCGAGTTCGCTCTTGTTCAGCTCTTCGATGTTCACGTCCTTGAAGGTGAGGACCCGTACCTGCTTCACGAAGCGGGCTGGTCTGTACATGTCCCACACCCACGCATCCGCCATCGACACCTCGAAGAAGACCTCTCCCTGGACGGAGTGCACCTGCATCTCGTAGTCGTTCGTGAGATAGAAGCGCCGGTCGGTCTCGATCACGTACTTGAACAGTCCGACGACATCCCTGTACTCCCTGTAGAGCTTCAGCTCCATCTCGGTCTCGTACTTTTCGAGGTCCTCGGCGCTCATGGCATGTTCCCCTTCAGCCGTGCGTCCCCCCATTGTGCGTCACCCCGGGCCGCCACGTGCCGAAGATGACATCCGCCGCGCGATCGGCCCGTACGCGGCCCCTCCGAGCACCAGAGCCGCACCCGCCACGATCGCGGTGACCAGCAGAGGCAGTGGTCCCGAAGGTGAGGTGCCCCCGGGCATGGCGGCGAATCCCGCCGCCTCAGGCAGCATCCCGAGGTCCCCCATGGGCCAGGCAACGGCGTCGACACGGGCCTTCACGGCACCGCGCGGTACGGCTCCCCGTCCCGCGTCCTCCAGGTGGGTCCGGGAGTCCAGCGACTCCAGCCTGTTGTCACCGAGCAGGAAGAGCTTGCCCCGGGGGACATCCGTACGTTCGAAACCGCTCTGGGAGTCGTCGCCGTGCGAGCGCAGGTAGGGCTCGTCGACGGGCTTCCCGTTGACCGTGAGCTTCCCGGCGCTGTCGCAGCAGGCGACCTTGTCCCCGCCGACTCCGACCACCCGTTTGACCATGGGCACCTGGCCCCACACCGAGTCCTGGAAGACCACGACGTCGCCGCGCCGCACGGAGCCGCCGTCCACGCGCTCGGCCAGCACACGGTCCCCGGATTTGACGGTGGGGTGCATCGAGTCGGTGGGCACGGTGTACGGCTGGTAGAGGACGGCGCCCCAGCCGAAGCCCCCCAGGAACAGCACACAGCCGAGGGCCACGGCGAGCCCGGACAATATGTTGCCCAGACGGCCGCGGCCCTCGTCGGTACGTCGTGCCTCGCCCACTTCCGCACTCCCGGTCCGCCGCAGCCTCGAAGATCTGCGCGCACCCTACCCGGGGGTACGTCAGGGCGTCAGCCCTTGGGCGGCGCCTTGTTGATCAGTCGCCTGCGCCGCCACAGCACGAGCGGCAGCGCTCCCGCGACGCCCAGCGCTGCCGGTGCGGTGACCGCTGCCGCCTGGAGCGACCGCTGGTCGTAGGTGTCGGGAATGGGGAGCGTGTCCCAGCGGTTGATGGGCCACGCCTTGACGATCGCGCGGCCGACGACCTGGTTCTCCGGTACGAAGCCCCCGCCGGGCTGGTTCTGGTGGTAACGGGAGTCGAGGGAGTCCTGGCGGTGGTCGCCCATCACCCACAGCTTGCCCTTGGGCACCTTGACGGGCCCGAACGGCTTGTCGTCACAAGGGGTGTTGCCGGGGAAGAGGTAGGAGTTCTCGTTCAGCGTCGAGCCGTTGACCCGGACCTTGCCGCCCTCCTTGCACTCCACCGTGTCGCCGCCGACCGCGATGACCCGCTTGATGAGGTCCTTCTCGTTGGCCGACGGCATCAGCCCGATGAAACTGAGGCCCTTCTGAACGAAGTTCTCCTCGACCGTCGCCTCGGGCAGCCAGCCGCCCGGGTCGTGGAACACGATGACCTCGCCCCGGTCCGGGGTCGAACCGAACCACGGCGTGAGCTTGTCCACCAGCACGCGGTCTCCGCGCTGGAGCGTGTCCTGCATCGAGTCGGAGGGGATGGAGAACGCCTGCACCAGGAAGGTCTTGATGACCAGCGCGAGAACGAGCGCGATACCGATGAGCATCGGCAGTTCTTTCCAGAACGCACGCTGCTTCTTGCTGTTTCCTGAACGTCCTTGGGGGATGTCTCCCGGCCCTTCCTGTCCGTCCCGCGGGCCTCCAGGGCCCGAACCGTTGCCTTCGGGGGTCACGCTGTCACTGTCTCTCTCCACGGCCGGTGGTTCTCCGTCGCCCGTCCTGCCCCGTTCTCCGGGCCTCTTGTCTTCCGGATCGCCGGAACCAGACCGTGCGCCGACCGCCAAGTCCCCCACATCCACTCCTCACACCGCTCTGCCGCCTGTCCGAGAGCCGGTACAGGCCCACCACTCCCATAACGAGCGGGAGTTCCGCAGAGAACGGGAGTTGCACGACTCGATTGTCACCGGCCGCGGACGACGCGGCCGTTGCGCCACGCGCGTCAGGTACCGAAGCATATGTCTCCGGTTCCTCAAGCCGTCGCCAGTGGTCGAACGGCCAGGCGATGACAACCGCTTTCCCCAGGACCAAATCCTCCGGAATCATCCCCTTGTCCGGTTCCTTCAAGTGGTACCGGGAATCTGCTGAGTTGGACCGGTGGTCGCCCATCACGAAGACGCGTCCCACGGGCACCGTCACTTTGAACTTGATCGACGAGGGCTTGTTGCCCGGATGGAGATACGGCTCGTCCAGAGGGGTGCCGTTCACCGTGATGCGGTCCTGCTTGTCGCAACAGCGCACCGTGTCACCGCCGACACCGACGACGCGTTTGATCAAGTCCTGTTCGTCGTCCGAGGGAAGAAGCCCGATGAAGGTCAGGAACTCCTTGCCCTGTTTGATCCCGATCGGATCGTCCTTCTTCTTGGCCTTCTCATGTTCGAGCCAGCCCCCCGGATCCCGGAAAACGACCACGTCCCCACGCTCCGGTTTCGAGCCGAACCAGGGAGTGAGCTTGTCGACGAGCACACGGTCACCGATCTTGATCGTCTGCTCCATCGACCCCGAGGGAATGACGAACGCCTGGACCAGGAACGTCTTCAGCACGAGAGCGATCAACAGCGCGACCCCGATGAGGATCGGTATCTCCTTGGTCGCCGAAAGCCGCCTGCGGCGCTTGATGCGCTTGGCCGCGCGTCTGCGGTCGGCCCTCCCCTGCCCTGGGCGGCGCAGCGCGCGCCGGGCCTCGTCACTCTCGTCGTCGTCCGGGAGGGGCCCGCTCTCCTCCGGAAAGGAAGGAGGGGGCTCCTGCACCCGTGGTCCGTCGAAAGGGCCGCGCAGCGCCATGGTCTCGCGCGTGGCATCCGGCCACTGACCCGGATGCGGGGCCGTGTGCGGTCCCGGTTGGGCGGCGTTCGGGGGGAGGCCGGAGTAGTCGAAGGGCTCGGTGTATTCGTAGCGCCCGTAGTACGCCGAATCGCCCGACGGTGCATGTCCGTTGGCGGGGGGAGGGCCCGGGGGCATCCGGCCCGCGGGCGGCGCCTCACCACCGTACCCGTGGCCGCCGGGTCCCGGCCCTGGCGCCGGTCCAGGTGCTGGTCCTGGTCCGGGCGCCGGTCCGGGTACCGGCGGCCCCTGTCCGGGCCGTAGGCCCGGGCCGTACGGACCGGGGCGGCCGTTCCGGACGTGGTGCCCGTTCGGGTCTCCCGGAGGGTCCTGGACGCCGTTTTCGTCGTCGTAGTAGTCGTCCGCCTCGTTGGGAACGCCGTACGCGTACCTGCTGCGGGGGCGGGGGCGCGGCGGCTCGGGGGTTCCGTCCCCGCCGTGGTACGGGCCGTGACGATCAGCCATGACCGCCGCCGGCGGTCGCGCCTCCGCGCACCGAACCCAGGCGGCCGACGGGCCAGCCGATCCACTCGGCCCGCCCGATCACGCGCTCAACGGGCACCGTGCCGCCGCCGGGCTCACCGAGATGGTCACGGGAGTCGCTGGACCGGGAGCGGTGGTCGCCCATCACCCACAGCCGCCCCTCCGGCACCCTTGTCTCGAAGGGGACGACCGAGGGTGCGTCTCCGGGGTGGAGGTAGCGCTCGTCCACCGGCTCACCGTTCACCTCGATCCTCCCCCGCTTGTCGCAGCAGCTCACCAGGTCCCCGCCGACACCGATCACACGCTTCACGTAGTCGGTCTCGGCGGGCCGGACCAGGCCGACCGAAGCTCCGGCCTTACGCAGCAGAGTGGTCACCGGGCTCCCCTCGGAGCCCGCCTCTCCCGCGAAGGAGTCCGTACCGTCAAACACCACAACGTCCCCACGCTCCGGATGGTTGCCGAACCGGTAGGCCAGCTTGTTCACCAGCACCCGGTCACCGACCCGCAGCGTCGGCTCCATCGAGGAACTCGGGATCAGGAAAGGCTGCATCACGAAGGCGCTGGTCAGCAAGAGGACCCCCAGCGGTACCAGCACCCAGGCCCCGAAACGAACGGAGCGCGACCAGTTCTTCTTGCCCCCTTCGGGGCCGGAAGAACGGTCGCGCTCCGGTTCGTTCAACTGTGCGTCGGTGTCCATCGAGCCGAAGCCTAACCGGCCGTGAGGACACCGAGGACGCGAGATCAGTTGTCGCGCTTCTCCTTGATCTTGGCGGCCTTGCCGCGCAGGTCACGGAGGTAGTACAGCTTGGCGCGGCGGACGTCACCGCGGGACACGACCTCGATCTTCTCGACGATCGGGGTGTGCACCGGGAAGGTGCGCTCGACGCCGACGCTGAAGCTGACCTTGCGGACCGTGAAGGTCTCGCGGACGCCGGCGCCCTGGCGGCGGATGCACACACCCTTGAACTGCTGCACACGCGAGCGGTTGCCCTCGATGACGCGCACATGGACGTTGACCGTGTCACCGGGGCGGAAGGCCGGTACGTCGGTGCGCAGCGAAGCGGCGTCGACGCTGTCGAGAAGATGAGACATGTCCGTCTGCTTTCCTCGCTGATGCCACAGGTCATCAGCGGAATGATCGTGATGCTGAATGGGGAGCCGCCACTCCGTGCGGGCGTTGGTCCCCCTGTGGCAGGGTCGCGCGCCGGACGTGAGGCAGCGGCCTATTCTTCCACGGTCTGCCCGCTCGGCCAAAATCGGCCGTCCGTTCCCTGCCACCAGCCCAGGGCTTGCAGGGTCGCGCGGTCGTACTTGTCGAGCGCCGCGGGGTCGCAGCGCTCCAGGAGATCGGGTCGGTTGGCCGCCGTGCGCGCGAACGCCTCGTCCCTGCGCCAGCGGGCGATCTTGCCGTGATGGCCGCTGAGCAGCACCTCGGGGATGCCGCGACCACGCCACTCGGGGGGCTTGGTGTAGACGGGGCCCTCCAGGAGGTCCGCCATGGCTCCCGGGGCGAAGGAGTCGTCACGGTGTGACTCGGCGTTGCCGAGCACGCCTGGCAGCAGCCGGGCGATGGCCTCGACCATGACCAGCACGGGCGCTTCTCCCCCGGCCAGCACATAGTCGCCGATGGAGACTTCGCGCACCTCGACACGGCCCGCGTACTCCTCGATGACGCGGCGGTCGATGCCCTCGTAGCGCGCCGGCGTGAACACCAGCCAGGGCCGCGCCGCGAGTTCGACGGCGAGTTCCTGGGTGAAGGGCTTTCCGCTCGGGGTGGGGACGACGATCACGGGCTGTTCCCCGCTCTCGGCAGCCCCGTCGGCCCCGCCCAGGATCTCGTCCAGTGCCTCGCCCCACGGCTCGGGCTTCATCACCATGCCGGGGCCGCCGCCGTAGGGGGTGTCGTCGACGGTGTGGTGCCTGTCGTGGGTCCAGGAGCGCAGATCGTGCACCCGTACGTCGAGCACGCCGCGCGCGCGTGCCTTGCCGACCAGGGAGACGTTCAGGGGCTCCAGGTACTCGGGGAAGATCGTGACGACATCGAGCCTCATGTCTCGCTGTCCTCCGGGGGACCCGCCTCTTCGGCGCCGCCCGCCTCGCCGAGCAGCCCGGGCGGCGGGTCGATGACGGCTCGCTGCTCCTCCAGGTCGATCTCGGGAACGATCTCGTTCACGAACGGCACCAGTACCTCGCCGCCGTCCTCGCGGCGCACGATGAGCAGGTCCTGCGACGGCAGGTGCGCGACGCTCTCGATACGTCCCACGAACGTGCCGTCCCGCGTGACCACATCGAGGTCGGCGAGCTGGTGGTCGTAGAACTCCTCGGGGTCCTCGGGGCGGTCCTCCGGGTCCACCTCGGCGATGAGGAGTGTATTGCGCAGCGCCTCGGCGCCCGTACGGTCGCTCACGCCCTCGAAGTGCAGCAACAGCCTTCCGCTGTGCACGCGGCCGTGCTGGATGGTGAGGGGGCCCACCGAGGCGGGCTCCGTGGCGAGGACGGCGCCAGGTCCGAGCCGCAGTTCGGGCTCGTCCGTCCTGACCTCCACCGTGACCTCGCCCTTGATCCCATGGGCGCGGCCGATGCGCGCGACGACTAGCTGCACTGTGCTTCTCCGTGCTCGGTCTGTGCCTGCCCGTGACAACGGGCCGGGGGCGGCTGTGTCGCCGTCCCCGGCCCGTGCCGGTGCTGCATGCTGCGGTTCAGCGGACCTGGTCCACGTCGACGAGATCGACGCGAACCCCTCGTCCGCCGAGTGCACCCACGACGGTGCGGAGAGCGCGCGCGGTGCGGCCGTTACGGCCGATCACCTTGCCGAGGTCCTCGGGGTGTACCCGGACCTCCAGCACGCTTCCACGGCGCAGATTGCGCGAGGCGATCTGCACCTCGTCGGGGTGGTCGACAATGCCCTTCACCAGGTGCTCGAGGGCCTCCTCGAGCATCCTCAGGCCTCGGTCGACTCGGTGGCGGACGCCGACGAATCAGCCTTGTCGGCCTCGTCCGCCTTCTTGTCGGCCTTCTTCGCCTTGGGAGTGATGGCCTCGCCCTTGGGCTCGCTGCCCGACTCCTTGGCCGCAGCCTCGAAGAGGACCTTCTTGTCGGTCTTCGGCTCGGCGACCTTCATCGGCTCCGGGGCCGGCAGGCCCTTGAACTGCTGCCAGTCGCCGGTGACCTTGAGGATGGCCGCGACGGGCTCGGTCGGCTGCGCACCGACGCTGAGCCAGTACTGCACACGCTCCGAGTTGACCTCGATGCGCGAGGGGTTCTGCACCGGGTGGTACAGGCCGACCTCTTCGATGGCCCGGCCGTCACGGCGGGTACGGGAGTCGGCGACGATGATGCGGTAGTGAGGCGCGCGGATCTTGCCCAGACGCTTCAGCTTGATCTTGACTGCCACTGGAGTGGTGTCTCCTGGTCTTGACGTGGGTGGACACGACGGACTTCCACGTGGGGTTGTGGTGCCGGTGTGTCCGAATGGACGCGTCAGCCGGAGGAGAGAGGGGTCCTGTGCGGCTGTCGAGTACAGCCGACCATGATGCCACACCCAGGAGGTTCGGCTGAAACCCGCCCCCGCTCCTGGCTCGGCCGGACCCCAGGACGCGTGCCCCGTCGGGGCCCGCGTCCCGTGCCGCGCCTGTGCGTCAGCCGACCACCGCCACCGGCTCGGGCACCGAGGCGGGCCCGGCCTGCGACTCCACCGGGATACGGAACTGCTTTCCGCAGGCCCCGCACATGATGGGGGCCTGGGCCAGCACCGACGGGACGACCCGGACGTTCCGCCCGCAGTCGCAGACCGCCTTGACGCGGACGCCGCCCCCGGAGGAGCCGTGCCGCGCGGCAGGCCCACGGAAACTGCGGCCTGTATCGGTCTCGGTCGCGACGCTGTACGCCTTCAGCGCGCGCTGAAGGCGCTCGATGGTGGGGCGATAGCGCCGTCTGGTCTCGGGGGTGAGGACCACGAGGGAGAAGCCACTGCTGGGATGCGGCTCCTCCGGGTGATCCAGACCCAGCTCCTCGGCGATCGCCAGGAAGCGACGGTTGTGATAGCGGCCGGCTCGGGAGGTGTCCCGGACACCGCGTGCTGCGGCGATGCCGTGGACTGCCTCATGGAGCAGCCTTTCGAAGGAGAGGCCGGCGCCGCATGCGGACGACGACTCTCCGATCAGCGATTCGGGCGCGGCCAGGTCCGGCAGCTCGGAGTGGTGCCGTTGAATGTCGGCCCAGGCGGCTGCCAGTTCGGCGGCGAGAACTGGTGGTGTCGTGCTCACGTCGTTCCCAACGAGCAGGAGTGCCCCGGTGTTCCGATTCCGGGGCATCCCAAATAATTTGCACGTACCAGTCAGTTAACGCTGATGGGTCTGGACGAGGGCGGGTGCGCCGATCTGAGGAGAAGCCTCGCACCAGGCCCAAGCCGGGACGTATCACCGGGTCGGCCCGCTGCTGTAGTACGGCGTACAGACACCGCGCAACTCAGCGCGGGCACGCCACTTGGCGTGTGCCTCTGCTGTGTCCGCTTCCCTCGCGACTCCTCATGGGAGCAGCTCAGTAGGCACGCGCCACAACGGCCACGTTCCCAGGTGCGTCGTCCGTCTCCGGAACCGATCCGTCCTCGGCGACCAGACAGCGCACCGTTACGGACCGCTCGGCGAGTTTGTCCTCGCCCTCCGGTCCCAGAGCGGACCACGGGATACGGGCCCACCCTCCGGCCACCGCTGCTTCCGTGGCTTCCCCGATCGTACGCACGTCCGTCGTGTTCCCCTCACGCCGCTCCCTGGACTGCCGCAGCAGGAGCGCCTGGTCCTCCTCCAGCAGTCCGGGCAGCAGGCCGGCGAGCACGTCGGTCCGCACCTGTTCCCTGCTTCCCGGAACGCGCCGGACCATCGTCGCGGTTCCCCCGTCCTCCAGATCGCGGGGGCCGATCTCGATCCGCACGGGCACGCCCTTGAGTTCCCAGTCGACCGCGCGGCGGCCGAAGGCGGTGTCCGTCCTGTCGTCCACCTGCACGCGCAGTCCCGCCGCGCGCAAGCCCGCGGCGGTCTCATGGACCTTCGCGAGCACGGGCTCCTCGCCCTTCACCGCGAGAACGACGACCTGTACGGGGGCGAGGCGGGGCGGCACCCGGAGGCCGTCGTCGTCGCCGTGCGCCATGACCATGGCGCCGACCATGCGGGTCGTGCTGCCCCAGGAGGTCTGCCAGACGTATTCGCGGGTGCCTTCGCGGGAGAGGTAGCGGGTGCCGAAGGCACGGGCGAAGTTCTGGCCCAGCTCGTGGCTGGTGCCCATCTGGAGTGCCTTGCCATCACCCATCATGGCTTCCAGCGTGAGCGTGTTCAGCGCCCCGGCGAAGCGCTCACGCGCGGTCTTGCGGCCGGGCAGCACGTCGATGCCGAGGACCTCGGTCATGAAGTCGGCGTACACATGGTGGTGAATACGGGCCGCGAAGTTCCGTGCGTCCTCATGGGTGGCATGCGCGGTGTGGCCCTCCTGCCAGAGGAACTCCGAGGTACGCAGGAAGAGTCTGGGGCGCATCTCCCAACGGACCACGTTCGCCCACTGGTTGATCAGCAGCGGCAGGTCCCGGTAGCTCTGGACCCACTTGGAGAAGTAGTCGTTGATGATCGTCTCAGAGGTGGGCCGTACGACGGCGGGCTCTTCCAGCTCCTTGCCGCCGCCGTGGGTGACGACGGCCAGTTCCGGAGAGAAGCCCTCTACGTGCTCCGCCTCCTTCGTCATGTAGGACTGCGGGATCAGGAGGGGGAAGTAGGCGTTCTGGGCACCTGTCTCCTTGATGCGGACATCCATGCCCGACTGCATCCGCTCCCAGATGGCGTACCCGTACGGCCGGATCACCATGGTGCCGCGCACCGGGCCGTTCTCTGCCAGCTCTGCCTTGTTGACCAGCTCCTGATACCAACGCGGGAAGTCCTCGGCCCTGGGGGTGAGGACGGGTGCTTTCGCCATGCCGGGCATGCTACGACCGCCGCGCCTGGGTTCGTGTCCGGACGGGGCACACCGCGGGCAGGGCGCACAAGGGGGGCGTGGAAGACATCAGGGCGCACCCTCTGGACTCCCGGGCAGATGCGCAGTTCCCTGGCGATACGGGGGCATGCACCCATGGGGGACCCAGACAACTGCGACGGATCTTCGGATTGGGGCGTTGCGATGACACCCGCGCTCGTACACCACCAGCACCGGACAGTGCTCCCTGCCGCCGAGGGCGCGGTACGGGCGCGCGACTGGGCCGAGATCCAGGAACGGATGCTGGCTCCGCTCTGCGAAGCGGTGTACGAACGGCTGGAGACGGGACCCGGATCGCGGGTGCTCGGGCTCGGCTGCGGTTCGGGGCTCGCGCTGCTGCTCGCGGCCCAGCGCGGCGCCGATGTGTGCGGTGTGGACGGGGACGGGGCCCTGCTGGAACTGGCCGCTGAACGCCTGCGGACGGGCCCCGGGAGCCCCGAGGACGGCGCGTGCCCCTGGACCGCGCGGCTGTGCGAGGGCTCTCCCCGCGAGGCGGTGACAGCGGACGCTCCCCCGACGCTGGTGACCGCGTTCGGCACACTGCCCACAGCCGGTGAACTCTCCCTGGTGACGGCGGCGCTGCCGCGCGGCACACCAGTGGTGCTGACCGGCTGGGGCCCGGTGGAACGGTGCGCCGCAGCGCCCGCGCTGCGGGTGGCCACACGGCTCGCGGAACCCGCTGGGAGGCACCCAGGGTGGTGCGGCCGTGACGACCTGGAGGAGCTGGCCGTCCGCTGCGGGCTGCGGCTGGAGGGGTCAGGCAGAGTGGCGTGCCCGTTCGGCTACGCCGGGATGGAGAGCGCCGTACGCGGGCTGCTCTCGACCGGTCTGTACGACGAGGCCGTACGGGCGACGGACGAGGAACAGGTGCTCAAAGAGCTGGTGGAGGCGCTGCACCCGTATCTGCTGGCCGATGGCACGGTGTGGATGCCGAACCTGTTCCGGTACGTCGTCGCGCGGGCGTAGACCTCCGCGGGCGCCGGCCGGCACGCGCGCCGGACGCGGTCAGATCCCGGGCCACTCCTCGACGGTGAGGGCGAAGCGTTCGTGGTCGCGCCAGGCGTTGTTGATGAAGAGCATCCGGGGCGAGAAGCCCTCGTGCCGGAATCCGAGGCGCTTGGCCATGGCCAGCGAGCGCTCGTTCTCGGGCTGGACGTTGATCTCCAGGCGGTGCAGCCCGAGTCCGTCGGGGCCGCTTCTGAAGCAGCGGTCAACGACCAGCCGCAGCCCCTCGGACATCCGCCCTGTCCCCGCGTAGGGCACGTAACTGTCGTAGCCGAGTGCGCCGTTGCGGAACCGGGCCCTCACGATGTTGGCGACGTTGACGCGGCCGACCAGCCCGTCGTCCTCCTCGTTGAAGATCATGAACGTACGGAGCGCGGGTCCCTGGCGGCGCAGCAGGTCGGGGAAGCCGTCGGGCTCCACCGGGTTCCACGGGCTGAGATGGTCCGTCGAGCGCACGACGGCCTCGCTGTAGGGACGTTCGTCCGCTGGCCGCGGAGGGCGGATGTATACGCGCATGCACGACATCATCCGCCTCCGCGGCGGCGGGTTCACTTCGGGGGCAGCATGTCCTTGAACTCCTGCGGGAGTTCGAAGTCGCCCGCGTCCTGGCCCGGTCCGGGGATCCCGAACGCGCCGCCCTCGGACTTACGGGTCGCAGCGGCCTCTTCCTCCTGCTTGCGCTTCATCGGGTTGCCCGACTGGCGCTTGCCCTTGACCTTCTTCTGCTGCTTGCCCTTCTTCTTGCCACCGCCGGCGCCAGGCATGCCGGGCATACCCGGCATCCCGGGCATGCCGCCGCCCTGGGCCATCTTGGACATCATCTTGCGCGCGTCGAAGAAGCGCTCCACCAGGCCCTTGACCGCGCTGACGTCCACACCGGAACCCCGCGCGATACGGGCACGACGCGAGCCGTTGATGATCGTCGGCTCGGCCCGCTCGGCGGGGGTCATGGACTTGATGATGGCGGCGGTGCGGTCGACCTCGCGCTCGTCCAGATTGTTGATCTGGTCCTTCATCTGGCCCATGCCCGGCATCATGCCGAGCAGCTTGGAGATGGAGCCCATCTTGCGGACCTGCTCCATCTGGGCCAGGAAGTCGTCGAGCGTGAACTCCTTGGGTCCCTTCTGGAGCTTGGCCGCCATCTTCTCGGCCTCTTGCTGACTGAAGGTCTGCTCCGCCTTCTCGATCAGCGTGAGCATGTCGCCCATGCCGAGGATGCGGGAGGCCATCCGGTCGGGGTGGAACGCGTCGAAGTCGTCCAGCTTCTCGCCGTTCGACGCGAACATGATCTGCTTGCCGGTGACCTTCGCGACCGAGAGGGCCGCACCGCCGCGTGCGTCGCCGTCGAGCTTGGAGAGCACGACACCGTCGAAGCCCACGCCGTCCTGGAACGCCTCGGCCGTCGTGACCGCGTCCTGGCCGATCATGGCGTCGACGACGAACAGCACCTCGTCGGGGCTGACCGCGTCGCGGATGTCCGCCGCCTGCTGCATCAGCTCCTGGTCGATGCCGAGACGGCCAGCCGTGTCGACGATGACCACGTCGTGCTGCTTGTCACGCGCGTAGGTGATCGAATCCTTGGCGACCTTGATCGGGTCGCCGACTCCGTTGCCCGGTTCGGGAGCGAAGACCGTGACACCCGCGCGCTCGGCGACGACCTGGAGCTGGTTGACCGCGTTGGGGCGCTGGAGGTCGGCCGCGACCAGCATGGGGGTGTGCCCCTGCTGCTGGAGCCAGCGGCCGAGCTTGCCGGCCAGGGTGGTCTTGCCCGCGCCCTGGAGGCCCGCGAGCATGATGACGGTCGGAGGCGTCTTGGCGAACCGCAGCCGGCGGGTCTCCCCGCCGAGGATGCCGACCAGTTCCTCGTTGACGATCTTGATGACCTGCTGGGCAGGATTCAGCGCCTGGGAGACCTCGGCTCCCAGAGCACGTTCCTTGACCTGCTTGATGAAGGCACGGACTACTGGCAGTGCGACGTCTGCCTCAAGCAGGGCGATACGGATCTCGCGCGCGGTGGCATCGATGTCCGCCTCGCTGAGGCGCCCTTTGCCACGGAGGTTTTTGAACGTCGCACTCAGACGGTCGGAAAGGGTATCGAACACAGCGCTCGTCGGTCCTCGGGTCGGTGGCGGAGTCAATCTCTGCCAAGGGTAGCCGCCTCCGCCAGTGGCACTTCCTCGCCCGCCGTAATCCGTACGGCCCTCAGCGCAGCTCGGCCTCCAGCCGCTCCGCGAGGCGTACCGCCTCGCCGTCCGGCAGGCGGGCGCCCCGCGCGTCCGTGACGTAGAAGGCGTCCACCGCGTTCGCGCCCAGGGTGCTCACATGCGCGCTGCGCACCCGCGCTCCCGCGCGTTCCAGGGCGTGCCCGATGCGGTGGAGGAGACCTGGGGCGTCCTGGGCGCGCACCTCGATGACGGTGGCGTACCGCGAGCCTTCAGGTGCGACGGTGGCTCTCGGCGGCGGTGCCTGCGCCCCGCGGCGGCGGGCGCCGCGATGTGCGGCCTCGCGCTCGGCCAGCTTGGCCGCGATGTCGAGCGCACCGTCGAGCACCCGTACGAGATCGGCCCGCAGCCGGGCCGCCTCCGGGAGTGCGCCGTACTCGGCTGCCACCCGCCAGGTCAGCAGCAGCACCCGCCCGGTGGGCCCCTCGTTCACACCGCGCGGCAGCTCGGCCAGCCGCAGGTCGGCTGCGCGCACGGTCAGCCTGTGGAGCGCGAGCACTCCGGCGACGGCGGGGAGCACCCCGGGCCGGTCGTTGAGTGCTACTAGCAGCTCGACACCGACCGGCTCCCCCATGGACGGCTCCTCCGGGTTTCCGGCCGCCCCTTGGTGCATGTTTCCGGTCTGCGTGCCCGGCCGCGCGCCGTCCCCAGTGAGATCCGCGCGTGTGCGCAGCGCCAGTACGGGGCCGCCTGTGCGGAGCGCTTCCATGGCGAGCCGTTCGCCCTCGGCGGTCATCTCGTCCGGCTCGGCGGTCCTGTGCTCGACCGGTTCGCCCGCGAGCACGGCGCCGACCCGCTTCACCAGGTCGCCCACCAGACCCGCGCGCCAGGCCGACCAGACAGCGGGACCCGTGGCGAGCGCGTCGGCCTCGGTCAGCGCGTGCAGCAGTTCGAGGGCGCCCGCCCCGCCGACCGCTTCGGCCACGGACTGGATGGTGGCGGGGTCGTCCAGGTCGCGCCGGGTCGCCGTCTCGACGAGCAGCAGATGGTGGCGCACCAGCGTGCCGAGCACGTCGGTGTCCGCACTGTCGAAGCCGATACGGGCCGCCACGTCGCGGGCGATGGTCTCCCCCGCGAGCGAATGGTCGCCGGGCCCGCCCTTTCCGATGTCGTGCAGCAGCGCCCCGACCAGAAGCAGGTCGGGCCTGTGCACCCGCCGGGTGAGCGCCGAGGCCCGTACGGCGGTCTCCACCAGGTGGCGGTCGACGGTGTAGCGGTGCACGGCGTTGCGCTGCGGCCTGCACCGGACCCGTTCCCAGTCGGGCAGCAGCCGTGTGACCAGGCCATTCGCCTCCAGCGCCTCCCACACGGGCACGGTCGCCTCTCCCGCGCCGAGCAGGGTCACGAACTCCTCGCGCGCCTCCGGTGGCCACGGCACCGGCATCTCCGGCACCGAGCGCGCCATCTTCCGTACGGCGGGAAGGGCGAGGGGCAGCCCGGCCTGCGCGGCGGCGGCAGCCGCACGCAGCGGCAGTACGGGATCGTGTGCGGGACGGGCATGCAGGGCCAGCGCCGCCTCGCCCTCGTGTTCGACGACGCCCTCGGCGAGCGGCGCCCTGTCCCCCGCGACGGCCGCACCCCGGCCACCGCGGCCACCCCGACCCCCGCTGCCCGCGACGCCACCGACGCCACCGACGCCACCGACGCCACCGACGCCACCGCGCGAGGCTCCCCCGCGAGCGCCGCCCAGCATGCCGCGCACCCCGCGGCGGCCCCCGCGCGCGCTGCCGGACCGGGCACGCAGCACCCGGTCGACCTCACGCCAGGTGACCTCGCTCGCGTAGGCGAGGGTGCCCGCCGCCTCGTACACCGTGCGGAGCAGGGCGTCGGCGTCCGGCAGGCCGAGGCCCGCGGCGACCTGGTCCTGGTCCTGGAGCGAGAGCCTGTCGGTCGCGCGCCCGGTGGCAAGGTGCAGCGCGTCCCGTACGTCGAGCAGGGTCGCGCGGGCCTCCTCCAGCCCCTCGCGCGGCGCGTCCGCGAGCCAGGAAGCGGCGACGGCACGCAGCGCCGTGGCCTCGCGCAGGCCACCACGTGCCTCCTTCAGGTCGGGCTCCAGCAGGAACCTCAACTCACCGTGTCTGCGCGCCCGTTCACCGGCCATCTCGTGGAGTTCGGGCAGCCGTGCGGGCGCCTGCGCGCGCCACTGCGCGAGCGCCCCCGTCCGAAGGCCGGCTGTGAGCGCCGCGTCGCCCGCGATGTGCCGGGCCTCCAGCAGCCCTAGCTGCACCTTGAGGTCCTGCTCCGCGGCCTCGCCGGCCTCGGTGAACGTACGGACGGAGTGGTCGAGTGCGAGGCCGAGATCCCAGACCGGGTACCAGAGGCGGTCGGCGACGGCGGCGATCTCCCGCGCCGGGGCGCGGCCGTCGTGGAGGAGGAGCAGGTCGAGGTCGCTGCGTGGAGAGAGTTCGCCGCGTCCGTAGCCGCCGACGGCCACCAGCGCGACGCCCCGGGGAACGTCCTGGCCGAAGAGCGCGGCCAGCCATCCGTCCGTCAGTTCGGCCAGCGCCCGGCGGCGCTCCGGCCCGGCCTGCGTCTCCTCCTGGAGAAGGCGCAGCCGGGCCGCCGCGTAGCCACCTGGCCCCATGCCGCTCACAGCGCGTCGGGGCCCCGGTCCCCTGTGCGGACCCTGACCGCGGTCTCGACGGGCACCATCCACACCTTGCCGTCACCGATCTTCCCGGTTCGCGCCGCCTTGACCACGACGTCGGTCAGCTGTTCGGCGTCGACGTCCTCGACCAGCACCTCGATACGGACCTTGGGTACGAGGTCGACGGTGTACTCCGCGCCTCTGTAGACCTCGGTGTGGCCGCGCTGGCGCCCGTATCCGCTGGCCTCTGTGACGGTCATGCCCTGCACTCCGAAGGCGCGCAGCGCCTCCTTCACCTCGTCCAGCCGGTGCGGCTTGATGACCGCTGTGATGAGCTTCATGCGTCCACCCTGGCTTCCGCCCCGTCGTTCGTCTCGTCGTTCGTTCCGCCGTTCGTTCCGTCCTCAGCCCCGGCGTGCACCTCGGCGTTCGTTCCGGTGGTCGCCGCCCCGGCGTACGTCTCGTGCCGCTTCGCGCCCGGAGCCGTCGGTGCCGCACCGGGTACGGGCGTCTCGCCCCGGGTGCGTACCGAGGAGCCGCCGCCCGCGGTGAGGTCGTACGCGGTCTCCGCGTGGAACGCCTGGTCGACACCGGCCGTCTCCTCGTCCGCACCGGCACGGAAGCCGATCGTGGCCTGCACCAGCTTGGCGAGGATCCAGGAGACGACGAAGGAGAACGCCATCACCGAGAAGGCTCCGACGGCCTGCTTGCCGAACTGTTCCAGGCCGCCCACACCGTCCACGGCGAGGAAACCGACCAGCAGGGTGCCGATGACACCGCCGACGAGATGGACACCGACGACGTCCAGCGAATCGTCGTAGCCCAGCTTGAACTTGAGGCTGACCGCCCACGAGCACACGCCCCCGGCGACCACGCCGATGGCGAGGGCTCCCATGGCGTTCACATCGGCGCCGGCGGGGGTGATGGCGACGAGCCCCGCGATGGCACCCGAGGCGGCCCCGAGGGTGGTGAAGGCGCCGTGCCGGATCCGCTCGTGCACGAGCCAGCCGAGGACGGCGGCGCCGGTGGCGACCTGCGTGTTGAGCGCCATGGTCGCGGAGCTGCCGTCGGCGGCCAGCGCCGACCCGGCGTTGAACCCGAACCATCCGAACCACAGCAGCGCCGCCCCCAGCACGACGAGCGGCAGGCTGTGCGGACGCATCGGGTCCTTCGTGAAGCCGATGCGCTTTCCGACGACGAGGACGGCCGCGAGGGCGCCGATCCCGGCGTTGATGTGGACGGCGGTGCCACCGGCGAAGTCGATGACCTCAAGCTCGTAGAGCCAGCCACCCTCGGCCCACACCCAGTGCGCCACGGGGAAGTAGACAAGGGTCACCCACAGCGTGAGGAAAACGGCCCAGGCACTGAACTTCACACGGTCGGCGAGCGCACCGCTCATCAGTGCGGGCGTAAGGATCGCGAACATCATCTGGAACAGGACGAAGACCATCACCGGAATTCCGCCCTTCTCGGTCAGGGATTCGGGAGAGATTCCCTGAAGGCCGACGAAGTCGAGGTTTCCGATCACTCCGCCCGTATCGGGGCCGAAGGCGAGTGAGTATCCGTAGAGGACCCACAGGACGCTGACGATCCCCAACGAGATGAAGGACATCATCAGCATGTTGAGCGCGCTCTTCACCCGGACCATGCCGCCGTAGAAGAAGGCGAGGCCAGGAGTCATCAGCATGACCAGGAACGCGCTGATCAGGACGAAAGCGGTATCCGCGCCGTTCAATGTGAACGTCTCCTCGAAGTCACGAGCCGTGCGGGCTGGGTTCTGCGGGCGGTATGCACGACAGGTTTCCGAAGCCCGGTTTCCAGCGATGCCGTGAGGTGTTTCACAGCCGTGACGATGAACGGCGGAGTGTTACGAGGAGATGAATCGGTGGCCCACACACATGAAGCAGCGTTACCCTTCCCGCTCTTCGGGAAGGCACCCGCCCGCCCGGAAACAGCTCCCCTCCGGCAGCCGCCACATCCCCACCGGAAAGACCCCGCGCGGAAAAGGTGCCGCGCCGGAAAGGCCCCGCTCAAGGAAGAGCAGACCCGCGCGGAGAACGGCAATCCGCGTGCGGAAAAAAGCAGACCCGGGCGAGGAAGGCAGCCCCCTGCGAACGGCAACCCCGCACAAAGAAAGACCGGCCGCGAGACCGGCCGCGGTGGCTGCCGTGTGACCTGGCGTGTGGGGGGGCCGAGCCGGGATCGAGGGGACGCCGTCGCGACCGGCCGTACGCCGCCGCCGGGCCGTCTCAGCCCGCTACGGCCGCCTCGCCCTCCGGCAGCTCGGCACGGAGCCGCTCGCTCAGTTCGATGACATCGGCCACTCCGCCGAAGTCCCGCACCGCGCTGGCGGCCGTACGCCGCAGGCGGTTGTTGACCCGTTCCGAGCGCAGCCGCTTGGCGACCCCGATCGCCTCGCCCACGCGCACGGCGCATCCCTCGGGCTCCTGCTGGAGCAGGTGCACGCTGGCCATACCGATGAGGTTGAGCGCGTAGGACCGCTGATGACCGCCGCCTTCCGCCTCGGCGGCCTCGCGACGGAACAGCTCGACGGCGCGCTCCATCACCGGGCGCGAGAGGGAGGCGTACGTGGGGCTGCGGCCCGAGGAGTAGGCCAGATCGCGGTACGAATGGGCGTTCTCGGCGCACAACTCCGCCTCGGAGAAGAAGCGGATCCAGTCCGGGTCGCCGTCCGCCGAGTCGATCTCGGCGAAGGTCTCCTCCGCCATCCGCACGGCGCGCTTGCACTTGCCCGGCTGGCCCATGTTCGCGTAGGAGCGCGCCTCCATGGCGTACAGCATCGACTGGGTACGGGGCGTGGAGCCCTCCCTGCTGCCGTACTGCCCGAGATGGACCAGCTCCAACGCGTCCTCGGAGCGGCCCAGATGAATCATCTGGCGGCCCATCTTGCTCAGTACGTACGAGCCGAGCGGCCGGTCACCGGCCTCCTTCGCCGCGTGCAGCGCGAGCACGAAGTACTTCTGTGCCGTGGGCTGGAGGCCGATGTCGTAGCTCATCCAGCCCGCCAGCTCGGCCAGTTCGGCGGTGACGCGGAAGAGACGGCGTGCCACCTGCTCGGGGTGCTGCTCCTGGAGAAGGTCGGTGACCTCGTGCAGCTGTCCGACGACCGCCTTGCGCCGCAGCCCTCCGCCGCACTGCGCGTCCCACTTGCGGAACATCTCGGTGGTCTGCTCCAGCAGCTCCAACTCGGGCGTGGAGAGCCGGGGTCCGCGCCGCAGACCCACAGCGGCGACCTGCGTACGTGTCCCCTGCGCCGCCCCGCCCGGCACCGCACGGGCCCTGCCCCGCACACCGGGAACAGCCCTCACCGCCGAGAGCCCCACGTTCCCGGCGACCCTGCCGGCGGCGCTGGCCACAGAGGCGGTCGCCCCGGCCACGAACCCTGGGGCGGCTCCGGCCCCGGACCCACCGCCGGGCGCACCGGAAGCGAGGGGACCGCCGGAAGCACCGCCAACGCCGCCAGCACCGCCAAGGCTCCCGAACGTGCCGCCGGGGCCGCCCTCTTGCTGAGCGCCCTCGACGCCGCCGGGGCTGGGCACCAGCCAGCGCTGCATGGGCTCGATGAGTGCGGGTCCCGCCGACATCGCCAGGGAGTTGCCGAGGAAGCCGCGCCGCCCCAGCATCAGGTCGCTGCGTGTGAAGTCGCTGATCAGCGCCACGGTCTGTGGCCCTGCCCAGGGCAGGTCGACCCCGGAGGCCGCAGGGGACTGCCGGGCCGGCCGCAGGCCGAGGTCCTCGACGGCGACGACGCAGCCGAATCTCTCCGAGAACAGTTCCGAGAGGATGCGCGGGATCGGCTCGCGGGGCTGCTCGCCGTCCAGCCAGCGGCGCACACGTGAGGTGTCGGTGCTGATGTGGTGCGCGCCCAACTGCCGTGCACGACGGTTCACCTGGCGTGCCAGCTCACCCTTGGACCAGCCGCTGCGTACGAACCACGAGCGCAGCCGTTCGTTCGGGCACTTGCCGACCTGCCCTCCCTCACCCACTGGTAACGCCCCCATCCGCCCCCGCGACGGGCTCCGCAGCCGACTCACCGCGACACCCTCCGCGGCACACCATGCCTCCGGCATACTCACGCCGCTGAGCTTCTCTCCACTGTGTGTACCGAAAGTAATCCTACGATCACGAATCCCGCGAGGGTGATTTCAGAAACGCCACCATTCGCCACCCCTTCGAATGAACCCCCGCGCCCCTCCGCACGCTTGACTTGTCACCTTGGAACGACCGCACGGAGAGCCACCAACTCCCTGCCCCCGTCCAGCCGTTCCGGCCGTCATTGTGCGCGTCAGCGCTGTCGTAACCATAGGCATTCGGGACCCGTTGGAGGGAGCATGGGCTTCACGATCGGCGCCATCAGCGGTCTCAGCGGCATCCGGGAGATCAGGGATCTGCGGCCCGGTTCACGCAGGCGCGATCGCGCCTCAGCGTGCACGGCCGTCGCGGAGTACACGGGTCTGTGGGGCTGGGACGTCGTTCCCGGCGCCAGGGCGGCACGGTCGGGGAGCAGAGCCGAGTGCTCGTGCGGGGCCAGCGCGTGCCCCGCACCCGGCGCCCACCCGCTCGACGCCTCGCTGGAGGTTCCGGCCGGCTCCACCCTCGCCGAGGCGGCCGATGCCTGGTCGTGCGTGCCGGGCGCCGCGCTGCTGCTGCCGACGGGGCGGGCCTTCGACGTGATCGAGGTGACGGAGACGGCCGGGCGGTGCGCCCTGGTACGGCTGGAGCGCATGGGGGTGCCGCTGGGCCCCGTCGCGGCGACGCCGCACGGGAGGACGTGGTTCCTGGTGGCGCCCGGCGCCGCGGCCGAGCTGCCCGAACTGCTCTACCGCATGGGCTGGGACGACGCCGACCTCGACCTGTGCGGCAGGGGCGAGGGCGAGCACATCACGGCGCCGCCCTCCGACCTGAGCGGCCTCGGCCCGGTGCGCTGGCTGCGCCCACCAACGCTGGAGGCAGCAGGCCGCCCTCCGCAGGCCAGGCTGCTGCTGGGCACGCTCGCCTATGTGTGCCACCGGGTGGCGAAACTCCCCGGGCAGGGCTAGGCGGCCCCGGCACGGTCCGATCGCGGTGTGCCCGATCGGCCCGATCCCAGACTGAGCGGTCCCGGATGCGACGGGCGCCGCCGCGGGGCAACGGGGGTGCACCGCGACGGCGCCGGGGCCGCTCGCCCTCGCCGAGGGTTTCCTCGCCCTCGACGAGGGCCGTCACATGTCTCGGGAAGCGCCCTCACTCGTCTCCGACGAGGGCGTCCACGAAGGCTTCGGGCTCGAACGGCGCGAGGTCGTCCGCGCCTTCGCCCAGGCCCACGAGCTTCACGGGTACGCCCAGCTCGCGCTGCACGGCGACGACGATGCCGCCCTTGGCCGTGCCGTCGAGCTTGGTGAGCACGATGCCGGTGATGTCCACGACCTCGGCGAAGACCCGGGCCTGTACAAGACCGTTCTGGCCCGTCGTGGCGTCCAGCACGAGCAGCACCTCGTCGACCGGACCCTGCTTCTCGACGACGCGCTTGACCTTGCCCAGCTCGTCCATGAGGCCGGTCTTGGTGTGGAGGCGGCCCGCGGTGTCGATCAGGACCACGTCGGCGCCCGCCTCGGTGCCCTGCTTGACCGCGTCGAACGCGACCGAGGCGGGATCGCCGCCCTCGGGACCGCGCACGGTGCGGGCGCCGACCCGCTTGCCCCAGGTCTCCAGCTGGTCCGCCGCAGCCGCGCGGAAGGTGTCGGCGGCGGCGAGCACGACGGACTTGCCGTCCGCGACCAGCACCCGGGCGAGCTTGCCCGTGGTCGTGGTCTTGCCCGTACCGTTCACGCCGACGACCAGCGCGACACCGGGACGGTCGACGGCGCCCCGCGTCTCCGTATGGACCGTACGGTCCATGTCGGTGCCGACCAGGGTGAGCAGTTCCTCGCGCAGCAGGGCGCGAAGATCCTGCGGGGTGCGGGTGCCGAGCACCCTGACGCGCTCGCGCAGCCGCTCGACCAGGTCCTGGGTCGGAGCGACACCGACGTCGGCGGTCAGGAGCGTGTCCTCGATCTCCTCCCAGGTGTCTTCGTCCAGGTGTTCCCTGGACAGCAGGGTAAGCAGGCCCTTGCCGAGGGAGTTCTGCGAGCGCGAGAGCCGCGCGCGCAGCCGTACGAGCCGTCCCGCGGAGGGCTCGGGGGTCTCGATCTCGGGTTCGGCGGGAGCGGCGGGCTCCTCGATGACCGGGGCCTCGGCCTCCGCTTCGGGAAGGCCGACCTCCTCGATCGTTCTGCGGGGCGCTTCGGGGGCGCCCTCCGCCTCCTCACCCAGCTGAGGTTCGGTGGGGGCCGTGGTGGTGCTGGTGGGGGTGGCGGACTCCTCGGTCTTCAGCGCCTTCTTCTTACGGCCGCTGATCACGAGCCCGCTGACCGCGCCCAGCACGATCACGGCGATGACTACAACAAGGATGACGATTTCCATAGCGGACCCAGTATCCGCCACCGTCAACAGTTCCCGGCCATTCCCTCTTCTCGCGCGCTCCGCTACGGTCCTCGCCTCGCCGTCTCCGAGCCGTCTCCGCGATGGGGGTACCCGTGACCGTGACGACCAGTGTCCGCTTCAACCTCGTGCATCCGGAGGCTTCTTCGGGAAGCCCTACCGAGCCACTGGGCGACCGCTACCAGGCGGCGCTCGACATGGCGGCCTTCTGCGACGAGGCAGGTGTGACCTCGCTCATCGTCGAGGAGCACCACGGCTCGCCGGACGGCTGGCTGCCCTCACCGCTGGCGCTGGCCGGCGCTTTTCTGGGACGTACGCGCAGCACGCTCGTCACCGCGTGCGCGATCCTGGCGCCGCTGTACGACCCGCTGCGGCTGGCCGAGGACCTCGCGGTGCTCGACCTGGTCAGCGGCGGCCGGCTGATCACCGTGGCCGGGATCGGCTACCGCCCGGAGGAGTACGAGGCGCTCGGTGTGGACTTCGCGCGGCGCGGCGCACTCCAGGACGAGGCGCTGGAGACGCTGCTCGCAGCCTGGACAGGCGAACCGTTCGAGTACAGGGGCCGCAAGGTGCGCGTCACACCGAGACCGCACTCACGGCCGCACCCTCCGCTGTTCGTGGGCGGCAGTTCCCGTCCGACGGCCCGCCGCGCGGCACGCCTGGGCCTGCCGCTGTTCCTGCCCGCTCGCCTGCCGGAGCTGGCGCGCTACTACGAGGAGCAGTGCGCCGCGCACGGCACGGGGCCCCTGTGCCTGATGCCGCCGGCCGAGATGCCCGCGCTGCACCTGACCGAGGACCCGGAGCGCGCCTGGGCCGAACTGGGGCAGCACTTCCTGTACGAGGCCAAGCGGTACGCCTCATGGCAGACGCCGGACGTGCACTCCCTGATGACGGCGCGGGCCGCGACCGTGGAGGAGCTGCGCGCCGAGGGCGTCTACCGCTTCGTCACCCCGGACGAGTGCCTGGAGCTGCTGGAGGGCCAGACGGCCGAGGAGGGGCGCCAGCTGCTGCTGCACCCGCTGTGCGGCGGGATGCCGGTCGAGGAGGGGTGGCGCTCGCTGCGACTGCTTGCGGAGCGGGTGATCCCGCGGCTCAGCTGATGATTCCGCGGCTCAACTCGTGACCCTGCGGCTCAGTTGAGGCGCTGACTGATGACCTTGGAGACGCCGTCGCCCTGCATCGAGACACCGTAGAGCGCGTCGGCGACCTCCATGGTGCGCTTCTGGTGCGTGATCACGATGAGCTGTGAGCTGTCCTTCAGCTCCTCCATGATCCGGATCAGCCGCTGGAGGTTGGTGTCGTCGAGCGCCGCCTCGACCTCGTCCATCACGTAGAACGGGCTGGGCCGCGCCTTGAAGATGGAGACCAGCAGCGCCACGGCGGTCAGTGAGCGCTCGCCGCCGGAGAGCAGGGAGAGCCGTTTGACCTTCTTGCCCGGAGGGCGCGCTTCCACATCAACGCCGGTGGAGAGCATGTCGTCCGGGTTGGTGAGGACGAGGCGCCCCTCGCCGCCGGGAAAGAGCCGCGAGAAGACGCCCTCGAACTCCCGCGCGGTGTCGTGGAACGCCTCCGTGAAGACTTGTTCGACCCGCTCGTCGACCTCTTTCACGACCTGGAGCAGATCGGCGCGTGTCTTCTTCAGGTCCTCCAGCTGCTCGCTGAGGAACTGGTGCCGCTCCTCCAGCGCCGCGAACTCCTCCAGCGCCAGCGGGTTGATCTTGCCGAGCTTCTGGTAAGCGCGCTCCGCGGCCTTCAGCCGCTTCTCCTGCTCAGCCCGCACGAACGGCACCGGCTGGTCGCGCGCCTGGGAGCCCGCGGCGGAGCCCTCTTCGCCCTCGGCTCCCTGTGGTTCCTCGCCCTCGGCAGGCGGCGACGGGGGCACGGGCTGGTCGGGTCCGTAGTCGCTGATCAGCCCGGCCGGCTCGACGCCCAGCTCCTCCAGTGCCTTGGTCTCCAGCTGTTCGATGCGCATCCGCTTCTCGGCGCCCAGCACCTCGCCCTTGTGCACCGAGTCGGTGAGCTTGTCCAGCTCCTCCTTGAGCTCCCTGCTCTGGTTGCGCTCGGCGACCAGCGCCTGTTCCCGCTCGGCCTTCGTACGCTCGGCGCCCTCCCGCTCGGTCTGTGCCCGCTCCAGGGACACCTCCACGTGCGCCAGCAGTTGCCGCCCGCCCGAGGCGACCGCCTCGGCGACCTCGGCCTCGTACCGCATCCGGGCCCGCCGCTCCTCAGCGCGCGCCCGCGCCTCCCGTTCAGCACGCGCCCCTCGGTCCAGCGAGTCCGCGCGCCCGGCGAGGGACTTGACCCGCTCCTCGTGCGTACGGACCTGAAGGCGGGCCTCCATCTCGGTCTGGCGCGCGTTCGCGCCGTCGGCCGAGAGCCGGTCGCGTACGGAGGTGTCGGGCTCGACTCCGCCGTCCGCCTCCTGTGCCTCCTCGGCGACCGCCAGGCGCTCGGCCAGTTCGCCGGCCTCCTCGGTGGCCCGGGCGAGTGCGTCCTCGGCCTTGGCGACAGCGGCGGCCGAGCGTTCCGCCTCGCCCTGGGCCGCACGGGCCTGGCCGCCGAGCGTTCCCAGCCTGCCCGCGACCCGGGACTTCTCGCGCTCCAACGTGCTCCGGCGTGCGCCCAGTTCCTCCACCTTGACAGCGCACTCCGCCCGGTGCGCTGTGGCGGCCTCCTGTGCCCTGGCCAACCGTTCGCAGCGGGACTCCAGCTCGGTCAGCTCGGCCGCCGCCTCGTCGACGGCCGCCTGGGCCTCCAGAAGGCTGGGGGCTCCCGCCGAGCCGCCGTGGGCGAAGTGCGCGCTCAGCAGGTCGCCCTCGGCGGTCACAGCGGTCAGCTCCGGGTCCCCCGTGACCACGTCCTCGGCCTCTTCGAGCGTCTCGACCACGACCGTGTCCCTGAGCAGCCTGTGCACGGCGGCCCTGAGCGGTTCCGGCGCGCTCACCAGTCCTGAGGCGGGAACACCTGACCGTGGCCGCACACCCTCGCCTTCCCCCGCGGGTCCAGGGGCGTGCGCGCCACCTACCAGCAGGGCCGCGCGGCCCTCATCCTCCTTGCGGAGCAGGCGCAGCGCCTCGGCGGCGGCGGCCGGACCGTCCACGACGACCGCGTCGGCGGCGGCGCCCAGGGCTGCGGCCAGGGGCAGTTCGTACCCCTGAGTCACGGTGAGAAGTTCGGCGGCGGGCCCCAGAAGTCCGGTCAGCCTGTCCTTGGCGGCGAGCAGTGCGCCCGAACCGTCCTTACGGCGAAGGCCGAGGGCGAGTGCGTCGTGGCGTGCCGAGGTGGCGGCACGCTCGCGTTCGGCGGCCGTCGTCTCCTCACGCGCGGTACCGAGCGCGGCCTCGGCCTCGGCGAACCGGTGCTTCGCGGCCTCGTGCTGCTCGGCCAGCTCGTCCTCGCCGGCGCCCGCGCCGTCGACCTCGGCCTGAAGCGCCTCGTACTCCTCCTGCGCCTCGGCCGCGCGCGCGAGCGCCTCGTCACGCGCCATGGCGAGCCGGTCGATCTCGGACTGCGCCGAGGCCACCCGGCTACGGGCCGTGCCCGCCTTGCCCCTGAGTCTTTCGAGGCCCTCCCTGCGGTCGGCCAGCGCCCGCGCCTCGTCCCTTATCCGGCGCTCCTCGTCGGCCAACTGCCGCTCCAGCTCGGCCCGGTGCGCGACGGTCTCGTCCAGCGCGGTGCTCGCGGCCTCCAGCGCCGCCTCCAGCTCGGCCTCCTGCTCACGGACACGGGCCGCCTCGCGCTCCATGTCCTCGGGGTCGCGGCCCCGCCGCTCCTCGGTGGGAGCCGCGCCCGCGTGCTGTACGCGCTGGTCGGCCAGGCTGATGGTGCCGCGCACCCGTTCGGCGAGCTGCGACAGCTCGTACCAGGTCTGCTGGGCACGCTCCAGCCGCGGCGCGAGGGTGCGCACCTGCTGCTCCAGGTCGGCCTCGCGGCGCAGCGCCTCCTTCATCTCGGCCTCGGCCGCCTCCTTGCGCTGCTTGAGCGCCGCCTCGTCGGCGACCTCGGTGCGCAGCGCGTTCCGCAGCCCCACAAGGTCGTCGGCGAGCAGCCGCAGTCGCGCGTCCCGCAGGTCCGCCTGGATGACCTGGGCCCTGCGCGCGACGGCGGCCTGCCGCCCGAGCGGCTTGAGCTGGCGGCGCAGTTCGTCGGTGAGGTCCTGTACGCGGGCGAGGTTGGCCTGCATCGCGTCGAGCTTCCGCAGCGCCTTCTCCTTGCGCTTACGGTGCTTGAGCACGCCCGCCGCCTCCTCGATGAACGCGCGGCGGCCCGTCGGGTCCGCGTGCAGAACGCCGTCGAGCTGGCCCTGGCCCACGATGACGTGCATCTCACGGCCGATGCCGGAGTCGGAGAGCAGCTCCTGGATGTCGAGCAGCCGGCAGGTGTCGCCGTTGAGCTGGTACTCGCTGCCGCCGTTGCGGAACATGATCCGCGTAATGGTGACTTCGGAGTAGTCGATGGGGAGCGCGCCGTCGGCGTTGTCGATCGTCAGCGAGACCTCGGCCCTGCCGAGCGGCGGACGCCCGGTGGTCCCGGCGAAGATCACGTCCTCCATCTTGCCGCCGCGCAGCGACTTGGCGCCCTGCTCGCCCATGACCCAGGAGAGCGCGTCGACGACGTTGGACTTGCCGGAGCCGTTGGGGCCGACGACACACGTGATGCCGGGCTCGAAGCGCAGCGTCGTGGCGGAGGCGAAGGACTTGAACCCCCGCAGTGTCAGGCTCTTGAGGTGCACGCGTCCGGACCCTACCGAGGTTGTCCCGGCGCTGTCGCGCCGACGGTCCCGAAGGGCCTGTGAAGGCTTCGATCGAAGGGTTTCACCCAGAGGGGGTGAGGGCACATCAGACGGTAACGAGCCCGGGCGGACGGTGGCCGAGGCGGAACCGGGGGCCGGCGGGCGCGACGAGAGCACCGAGGAGCAACGACGAAGGGACGCCGAAGCGTCCCTTACAGATTTCTTGCACGGCTGTTCCTGCCCAGCCCGTCCTGCCCGGCGGGCTGGATCAGGTCAGCGCAGGCTCCGCCGTACGTACGTCGATGCTGTCGAGTACCGAGTCGGGGTGCCGTGCGGCGGCTGCCAGAGCGTCGTTCTCGGCCTGAATCCGGATGATTTCGGATTCGAGGTCCTGGACGCGCTGCTGAAGCCGTCGCATCTCGGCAAGAACTCGGGGGTCGGAGCCGCCGACGTAACCGAGAAGCGCCTTTGCCATGATGGATGGTCCTCCACACTGAGTGACCGACCGAGGATGTGGTGGGTCGAGAGGGAATCGCACCCGCAGTGTCTGCTCTGGACTTTTGCTAAAGAATCTCTGGATCAAACAGCTCAGGTGCGCGGGGCTTCCAGAGTCTCACCAAAAGTTTTGACGGTCAACACGATCACACACGGCGACGCCGGGCTGCCCTGACTCGACGGCGTCCCTCGCCGGAGGCGGCTACCCGCTGGAGTGAGCGGAAGATCCACTGTCCTCTCTCGTGGGCCGCAGCTTTGCACGGCCGCTCGGTATTGGCAACCGTGTTGGATCACCGGATCGCGAAGCCGCGGTAGCCCCCGCGCGGGGCGTCCCAGATCTCGGTCACGCCCTCGACACTGCCGGGGGTGTCCCCGCTGCGCAGCCACTCCAGCAGCAGATCGCAGCGGGAGCGGGTGCCTTCGGCGACGATCTGGACCCGTCCGTCGCCGAGGTTGAGCGCGAATCCGACGAGCCCTCCGACGCGGAGCGCCGCCGCCCGCGTGAACCAGCGGAAGCCGACGCCCTGTACCTCGCCCCTCACCCACACGGTCACCCGCGCCGGCTCGTCGCCCCGCGGCTCCTCGGTTTCACCGGTGTTGTCACTTCGCGTCTCGCTTGCAGCCATGGCGTGCACGCTATCCGGACATTTCTTGGCGCCGCACATCCGCCCCTCCCGTCATGCCGTACATTGCGCGTCAACCCGCTTCACACATACGGGTGAAGCGGGTGACAGCAGAGACCGCAGTGATCGTCGAGCATGTGAGGACAGCAGAGATGGGCCGCCATCGACGCGCCACCCCCGCTCCCGCTCCCGTCGCTCCAGCCGAGCTCTCCCGTCAGGAGCCCGGCCCCCGGCACAGGGGAGGCGGGCACCGTGGCAGGAAGGGCGCCGCTCCCGTGCGAACCGGGCTGCTGGGCGCCTCGGCCGCGATGGCGATGGGCGCCGTGGCGGTGGCCTCTGGTCTGCTTCCGGGCCCCGGCGGCCTGGGTTCCCCGCAGGGCGGGGACAGGGTGCAGGCCGGGGGGCCGACCGATCTGGAATCCCAGCCCGTCCCCTCCTCCACGGCCTCCGACCACTCCTCCGACCCGGCCGCGAGCCGCGCCGAGGAGCGCAACGACGGGCCCCTGCCCACTCCTTCCCGGGAGCGCGGGCGGCCCGCGGAGGACACATCGGCATCCCCTTCGCCCTCGCGGGAACGCGAGACGCCGGACCAGGCGCGTGAGCGGCACAGCGCGCGCCCCGACCGCTCGGAATCCGACCGCGCGCCCGCCACGGGCGGCGAGGAGACAGGGAACGGCGGGACCTCCTCGACGACGTCCGATCCGGAGACGGCCGCCGAGCGCGAGGTCCTGGCGCTGGTCAATCAGGAGCGCGCCAAGGAGGGCTGCAAGCCCGTCAGGGCCGACGGCGACCTGGCGGAGCTGGCCGCCGGCTTCAGCGAGGACATGGCCAAGCGCGGCTTCTTCGCCCATACCTCGCCCGACGGGAAGAGCCCGTGGGACAGGGCCGAGGCCCTGGGGATCAGCGATCTGGGCGGCGAGAACATAGCGCGGGGCCAGGCCAACGCGCAGTCGGTGATGGACTCCTGGATGAACAGCCCGGGGCACAAGGCGAACATCCTCAACTGCGACTACCGCACCATGGGCGTCGGCGCGCACTTCGCCGAGGGCGGGCCGTGGTGGACGCAGGACTTCGGCTTCTGAACCGGAGCTCCCCTGGTGTCCGCCGCCGTTCCCACGAGCAGGCGGAACGCCGGTGCTACGGGCGCGGTGGGCGCTGGCAGCGCGGGCAGAAGTAGCTGGAGCGGTTCATCCACGCACGTCGCCGCATGGGGGTGCCGCAGCGGCGGCAGGGTTCGTCCTCACGCCCGTAGGCGTCGAGCGAGCGCTCGAAGTATCCGGACTCGCCGTTCACGTTCACGTACAGGCTGTCGAAACTGGTACCGCCCGCGTCGAGCGCCTGCGTCATCACGTCCCGTATGTGGCCGAGGAGTTCGGTGGTACGGGGGCGGGTGAGGGTGGCCGTCAGGCGGTCGTAGTGCAGCCGGGAGCGCCAGAGTGCCTCGTCGGCGTAGATGTTGCCGACGCCGCTGATCAGCGACTGGTCGAGCAGGGCGCGCTTGATCGTCGTACGTCTGCGGCGCAGGGCCGTGTGGAAGGCGTCCGGGTCGAACGCCGGGTCGAGGGGATCGCGGGCGATGTGCGCGATGACGTCCGGCAGACCGTCCTCGGCCGCGGGGTGGAGCGAGAGCCCGCCGAAGGTCCGCTGGTCGACGAAGCGCAGTTCGCCGCCCTCGGGGTCCTCGAACGTGAAGCGGATTCGCAGATGCCGTTCGTCGGGGGTCTCGCCCGGCTGGATGAGGAGCTGGCCGCTCATCCCCAGGTGCGCGAGGACGGAGTGCCTGCCGTCGTCGAGGGGGAGCCAGAGGTACTTGCCGCGCCGCCGGGCCTGGCCGAAGCTACGGCCCCGCAGCCGTGCGGCGAAGTCCGGCCCGCCCGCCGTGTGACGGCGGACGGCGCGCGGGTGGAGTACTTCGGCGACGTCGATCGTACGGCCGCTGGCCCAGCGTTCCAGGCCACGGCGTACGACCTCGACTTCCGGCAGCTCTGGCACGGGGTTCCTCCGGGAGGGGGATGGGCCTGGGGCGCTTCCCCCTCTCCGGGGGCGTGACCGCGCGGTGGTTCAGTGGGTGACCGGTGTGCCCTCGGAGGGCTCTCCGCTGGAGGCTGCCCCTTCGGTTCCGGCTGCCCCGGCCTGGGTCGTTTCCCCTGCCGGTGAACCCTCGTCCGTCTGTGCTGCGCTGCGCTCGGAGATGGCACGCCAGGCGGCCTCCGCCGCCTGCTGTTCCGCCTCCTTCTTGCTGCGTCCCGTGCCGGTGCCGTACGCGACACCACCGACGCGGGCAGCAGCCGTGAAGGTCTTCTCGTGGTCGGGACCCGTCTCCGAGACGAGGTACTCGGGCACTCCGAGACCCTCCGAGGCCGTCAGCTCCTGGAGACTGGTCTTCCAGTCCAGCCCGGCGCCGAGGTTGGAGGACCGCTCGATGAGCGGGTCGAAGAGCCTGTGCACCAGTTCGGAGGCGGCGTCGAGACCCTGGTCGAGATAGACGGCACCGATGACCGCTTCCAGGGTGTCGGCCAGGATGGACGCCTTGTCGCGTCCTCCCGTCCCCTCCTCGCCCCTGCCGAGGCGGATGAAGGCCCCCAGGTCCAGACCGCGGGCGACGCCCGCGAGTGCCCTGGAGTTGACCACGGCCGCACGCAGCTTGGCGAGCTGCCCCTCGGGAAGATCAGGGTGCAGCCGGTAGAGCGTGTCGGTGACGACCAGTCCGAGGACCGAGTCGCCGAGGAATTCGAGACGTTCGTTGGTGGGCAGCCCGCCGTTCTCATAAGCGAACGAGCGGTGTGTCAGCGCACGCACCAGAAGGGCGGACTCAAGGTGATACCCGAGCCGCCCTTCCAGAATCGTGTGCGACGAGGCTGCGTCCACCAGGTCCGCCGGTTCCGGTTCCCCTCCGTTGTCACGGGTGGGGTTCCCGGGAGTGCTGGCGTCTGACATGAAGCCTGTCACCCGCCGATCAGACCTCTAGGACCTGGCGCTTGTTGTAGGTGCCGCAGCTCGGGCACGCGATGTGCTGCTGCTTCGGCTCGCGGCAGCGCTCACACGTCACCAGGGTCGGGACCGCAGCCTTCCACTGCGACCGGCGGTGGCGCGTGTTGCTGCGCGACATCTTCCGCTTCGGAACAGCCACGGCTACTTCTCCTGTGAGTCATCCCCGTCAGCACGGGGCGCGTTGTCCTTCTCGCCGTCCCCTATGGTCCCGGCGAGTTCCTGCAATGCCGCCCAACGGATGTCGACGGCTTCTTCGTGCCTGTGGTCCGGATCGTCTGCCAGCCGGGCCCCGCACTCGGGGCACAGACCGGGACAGCCGTCCTGGCACACCGGCTGCAGCGGCAGTGCGAGCACCACCGCGTCCCGCAGCACGGGTTCGAGGTCGAACAGGTCTCCCTCAAGGAAGAGCGTGTCCTCCTCCTCGGCGTCGTCGCCGGTATCCGCACTGTGGCGGCTCCGGTCGTCGGCGTCGGGATAGGAGAACATCTCCTGGAACTCCGCTTCGACTTCTTGCTGAAGCGGCTCCAGACACCTTACGCACTCCCCGGCGAGCGGTGCACGGGCGGTGCCTGTGACAAGCACACCTTCCATGACCGACTCCATGCGGAGGTCGAGCTTGACGGTCGCCCCGTCGGGGACCCCGATGACCTCGATGCCGAGGTTTCCGGGAGACTCCACCTCGCGGGAGAGCCGCTTCATCGCACCAGGACGCCGCCCCAGCTCACGCGTGTCGAACACGAGAGGGGCACGGTGGTCGAGGGGGGCTTTCAGGGCTTCCTGCTTTCTACGGGTGAGGCGCCGGCCGCCGACGTACTCGCGGCCGAAGAGACAGAATACTGGACACCCCCTCGATGACCCAATCCAGCCCCGCGCGCCCTCAGCGACCGCCCTGGTCGTGCCGCCGCTCGAACTCCCTGACCTGGTCCAGGTCGATCATGCTCGTGTCGAACAGGCTGGTCTCGTCGAGCTGCCCCTGCTGCTGGTACTGCTGCGCCTGCTGCTGATACTGCTGCGGCTGGGCGTGGTGGAGCGGCTGGACCTGCGGCTGCTGGGGTTGCGGCTGCTGGGGCTGCTGGTAGTACTCGGCCTGCTGGTGTTGCTGACCGTAGCCATAGGGGTCGGCCTGTTGCTGAGCGTAGGCGTAGGGGTCCGGCTGCTGGCCGTAGGGGTCCGGCTGCTGCTGGCCGTAGGCGTACGGGTCGTGCTGCTGGACGTAGCCCTGCTGCTGCGCGTAGTACGGGTCGGCCGATGCGGCGACCGGCTCGGCCTGCGGCTGCTGCGGGGGCATGTAGGTGGGCTGCGCCGGCACCTGCGCGGGCTGCTGGGGCGCGGGGGCCTCCGGCGGTGCGGGCGGGGGCTGCGGGGCGGCCGGTGCGGGCGGCGGCTGCTCGGTGTGGGCGAGGCCGGCGAGGAAGTCGGCGTCGCTGGTGTGGCCGGCGAAGCTCCCGGCGCCGTCCTGCGCCGCCATGTGCGCGGCCAGCTCGTCGCTCGGCTCGTGGCCGCGCAGCTTCAGACGGCCGCGTCCGACGGCCTCAAGGGTCTTGGCCAGTACGGCGGAGACCGAACCGAGGCGGGCCTCGACGTACTGGTCGGCGCGCTGCCTCAGCTCGTGCGGGTCACCGGTGCGCTCGGGGGCGTCCTCGGCGAACTCCTGGTTCCACTCCTCGGCGCCAGGGCCGCTGCCCAGGAGCTTCTCCCGGCCGCGGTCGACGGAGCCGATGGTCTTGCTCAGGACGACTTCGAAGTTGGCGAGCTTGCTGTCGACATAGTCGTCCGCCTCGGCGCGGATCTCGGCCGCCTCACCGCGTGCCTCGTTGAGGATGCGGTCGGCCTCCTCCTGCGCCTGGCGGGCCACCTCGGTACCGGAGACGAGCGAGCCCCGTTCGGCCTGTGCGGTGTCGATGATCCGCTGGGCCTCCTGCCGCGCCTCCGCCACCACGTGCTCGCGGTCGCCGAGTACCTCGCGTGCCTGGGCCAGGGAGCCGGGCAGCGCCTCGCGTACCTCGCCGAGCAGGGCGAGCAGCTCGGCCCTGTTGACCACGCAGGAGGCGGACATGGGCATCGAGCGCGCGCCGTCGACGGCTGCCACGATCTCGTCGAGTTTCTGCTGAACGTCCACGGAAGTGACTGTACGGCCAGTGGGCGCGCGGCCGTTACTCGTTGGCGAAGGTGGCCGCGGTCGTTGGCGGAGGTGGCTGGTCGGGGCCGATCCTGGGTCGGTCAGGCGGGCTTGGTGAGCCGTTCGCCCAGCGCGCCGAGCACCGGCTCCGGCACCAGGTGGGAGACGTCGCCGCCCCAGGTGGCGACCTCCTTGACCAGGCTGGAGGAGAGGAAGCTGTAGGTGGGGTTGGTCGGCACGAAGAGCGTTTCGACGCCGGAGAGGCCGTTGTTCATCTGCGCCATCTGGAGTTCGTAGTCGAAGTCGCTGACGGCGCGCAGGCCCTTGACGATCGCCGGGATGTCGCGCTCCTTGCAGAAGTCGACAAGGAGACCGTGGAACGCCTCGACGCGTACGTTCCCGAAGCTCTCGGTGACCTCGCGGATCAGGTCGATGCGCTCCTCGACCGTGAACAGGCCCTGCTTCGACTTGTTGATCATCACGGCGACGTGGACCGTGTCGTAGAGCTTGGAGGCGCGGGCGATGATGTCGAGGTGTCCATTGGTGATGGGGTCGAACGACCCCGGACAGACTGCACGACGCACTGGCGTTTCCTCGCTCTCCGTACGGCGGGTCCGGCGTCCGGCCCCGTGGGGACTCAGCATGACGCGGGAGCCTGCTCCCGCGTGGCGGCGCGACCGTACCAAAGCGTTCCCTCGCCGTAGCGACGGGACCTGAGCCCCTCGAAACCCTCCGGCCAGCGGAAATCGCCGCCCCTGGTGCTTCGTTCCACGGTGGCGAGGGCGTCGTCGGCGAGCCAGCCCTGTGCACGGAGTGTGAGGAGGATCTCGCGCAGATCATCGTCGGAGACGGCGTACGGGGGGTCGAGGAAGACCAGCCCGAAGGGCTCCTGCGGGGGCTCGCCCGCGACCGTCTGTGCCGCCTTGCCCGTGCGCACCTCGGCGCCCTGGAGGCCCACGGCGCGCACGTTCTCCTTGATGGCCCGTACGGCCCGGGGCTCCGGCTCGACGAGCAGGACATGCGCGGCGCCCCGGGAGAGTGCTTCGAGGCCGACGGCTCCCGAGCCCGCGTACAGGTCCAGCACGCGCAGTCCCCGCCAGCCTGGGGCGCCGCCCAACTGGGACTCCCAGCTGGAGAAGAGCCCCTCGCGGGCCCGGTCCGATGTGGGGCGGGTGCCGTTGCCCGGCGGCACGGCAAGTCGCCGTCCGCGGGCGGCTCCGGCGATCACGCGGGTCATGGGGAAGGGGCCCTTCGGGACGGGATCAGGGGGAACGGGGGGCCGACGTCGCACGGCGCGCGTCGCAGGTCCCGCGCACGCGGGGCGCGGCGCTGCGGGTACTCGCTGCGTCCGCACGGGACATCACCCCCGGGAACGAGGATCCCATGGACCCGGCATGCCCGCTCGGCCCGGAGAACTCACGGAACCCGACTTGCCCGCTGACCCTGCCGATGCGCGCGCCGCGCGGTACCACGCTGTGCGAACGGCCGCCGCGCAGGCGGGAGTTCCTGGACCGGCGGCCGGGTGCGTGCCCGGCTGTCAGCCGCGCTCGCCACCGCTCCCGGCCGCCGGTCCACCTGCGGCCACGGCCTCCTGCGCGCAGGTGCGCAGCACGCCTTCCAGGACATCGGGGTATCGCCGGAGTGTTTCCTTCCGCAGCGACACGAAGCAGCGTGTGCCCTCCAGCCGGTGCCGGGTCAGCCCCGCCTCGCGGAGCGTTCTCATGTGGTGGCTCACGGTGGACGGGCCCACTCCGACCTCGAAGTCCTCGCGCGGGTGCTCCTCACGGTCGGCGAGCACCGCCATGATGCGCAGCCGCACCGGGTCCCCGAGCGCGGAGAGGACGCGGTCGAGCGGAACGTCGCGGGGATCGGGGTGGCGCAGTTCGCGGGGCATGGGACCAGGATAGTCGAACTTCGATGTTCGACGAATATCGATGTACGGTCGGCGCGCAGCCCCACAACCCGGAGCATCGCCGGAGCACGGAGAGAAGCAATGGACTTTCTGGTACGTATCGACACCTCACGCGCCTACACGCTGTCGGCCGAGGACAGCAAGGACCTCATCGAACGGGAGCGCGTCCGGGGCCACCAGCTCATGAATGAGGGCGTACTACGGCACTTCTGGCGCCTACCGGGCAAGCACGCCAACATCGGCATCTGGAGCGTGCCCGATGCGGACGCGCTGGAGGAGACGCTCAACAGCCTGCCGGTGCGGCCCTACGCGGAGATCGACGTGACCCCGCTGGCCACGCACCCGATGACGGTGGAGGCCATGTCCCCACCGTCCTGAACCGCCCCTGCCCGCCCCTGCGCCCCCGCCCGCAGCGCTGCGGATCCTGACAGCGAGCCGCCGCACGCGGCCGGATCAGCCCTTGTCCAGGTACTCCTCGCGTTCCTCGTCCAGCAGCGCGGACAGGGCTGTGCGCAGCTCCGGGTGGTCCATCAGTTCGGGGTCGGTGGCGATCAGTGCGCTCGCCTCCTCCCTTGCCTCGGCGATCACGTCCTCGTCCTCGATGACGGTGAGCATCCGGAGCGAGGAGCGCACCCCGGACTGGGCCTGGCCGAGCACGTCGCCCTCGCGGCGCTGCTCCAGGTCGATACGGGACAGCTCGAACCCGTCCTGCGTCCCGGCCACCGCGTCCAGGCGGGCGCGCGCCGGGTTCGCCTCGGGCATCTCCGTCACGAGCAGGCACAGCCCGGGGGCAGCGCCACGGCCGACACGGCCGCGCAGCTGGTGGAGCTGGGAGACACCGAAGCGGTCGGCGTCCATGATCACCATGCCGGTGGCGTTCGGAACGTTGACGCCGACCTCGATGACCGTGGTCGCCACGAGCACGTCCACCTCGCCTGCCGCGAACCGGCGCATCACCTCGTCCTTCGCGTCCGGATGCATACGCCCGTGCAGGGGCTCCACCTTCAGCCCGGCGAGCGGACCCGACGAGAGCTGCGCCGCGATGTCCAGGACGGCCAGTGGCGGACGCTTCTCGTCCGCTTCGGCCCCGCTGTCCTCACCGGCCTCCTCGGGGGCCGGTGCCGGCTTCTTCTTGCCCGGCTGCTCCTCCTCGTCGTCACCGATACGCGGGCAGACGACGTACGCCTGGTGCCCCGCCTCTGCCTCCTCCCGTACGCGCTCCCAGGCGCGCGCCAGGAAGTGCGGCTTGTCCCTGGCGGGCACCACATGGGACGAGATGGGGGAACGTCCGGCCGGGAGTTGGTCGAGCACCGAGGTCTCCAGGTCGCCGAAGACGGTCATGGCGACGGTTCTGGGGATCGGTGTCGCGGTCATCACCAGCAGGTGCGGCGTCCGCTTCTCGCCCTGGGAGTGGCCCTTGGAGCGGAGCGCGTCGCGCTGTTCGACGCCGAAACGGTGCTGCTCGTCGACGACGACGAGGCCCAGGTCGTGGAACTTGACCTTGTCCTCGATCAGCGCGTGCGTACCCACGACGATCCCGGCCTCGCCCGTCACCAGGTCAAGCAGCGCCTGCCGCCGCTGCGCGGTGCTCATGGAACCTGTGAGCAGCACGACCTTGGTGCCCTGCTCCGCACCGCCCAGCATGCCGCCCTCGGCCAGCTCGCCCATCATCTCCGTGATGGAACGGTGGTGCTGCTGGGCCAGCACCTCGGTGGGCGCGAGCATCGCGGCCTGACCGCCCGCGTCGACGGTGGCGAGCATGGCCCGCAGCGCGACGAGGGTCTTGCCCGAGCCGACCTCGCCCTGCAGGAGGCGGTGCATGGGGTGTTCGGTGGCCAGGTCGGCGAAGATGTCGCGGCTCACGTCGCGCTGCCCGTCGGTCAGCGTGAACGGGAGCCGCCCGTCGAACGTGTCCAGCAGCCCGTCGGGAACGGGCTTACGGGGCACGGCCGGCAGTTCCGTCTCCTTGGCGCGGCGGCGGGCCAGCGCGACCTGGAGGACGAATGCCTCGTCCCACTTGAGGCGGGCACGGGCCTCGGCGATGTCGGCCTTCGAACGCGGCCTGTGGATCTTCTCGAACGCCTCGGGGAGCGCGATGAGTCCGCGCTCCTGCCTGATCGCGGCGGGGAGCGGGTCGGCCAGGCCGCGCCAGCCTGTGGCCTGGAGGGCGCCGAGCACGGTGACGACGGACTGCTCGATGCTCCAGGAGGAGAGCTGTTTGCAGGCCGGGTAGAGCGGCAGCAGCTCGTTGGCGAACTTCTCGACGGTCTCCTCGCCGCTCTCCTCGTCCAGCAGCTTGTAGTCGGGGTGGGAGAGCTGGAGCTTGCGGTTGAAGACACCGACCTTGCCCGCGAACATCCCGCGCCTGCCGGGGAGCAGTTCGCGCTGGTGGTAGTGGACGGACCGGCCGAAGAAGACCAGTTGGAGCCGTCCGCTGCCGTCGGTGAGCGTGACCTCCAGGCGCTGCCCTCTGCCGTGGTTGAACTTGTGCACGCGCGCGTCGGCGACCCGCGCGACGACGGTCACGTGCTCGTCCATCGGCAGTTCGGCCAGCCGCGTCAGCTCGCCGCGTTCGGCGTACCTGCGCGGGTAGTGGTGCAGCAGGTCGCCGACCGTGCGCAGGCCGAGATGCTCGGCCATCACCTTCGCGGTGTTGCCGCCGAGCAGGGCCTTCAGCGGCTCCTGGAGGGGTTCGGGAAGCGGGGATTCTGACGAGGACACGGGACCATCCTGCCGGAAGGGAGTGACAGCCGGGGCCTCACACGTCGCACGCGGTCACCGCGCCTTGTGCCCTGTGCCTCGTGCTTTGTGCTTCGCGGCTCGCTTCGTGCCCTTTGCCTCGTACGCGGGGTCCGTTGCTTCGTGCCTCGTACGCGGGGTCCGTTGTATGCGGCCGTTCGGCGCCGGAGTCCGTGCCGGGTCGGATCAGAACAGGTCGGAACGGGTCGGATCAGGTCAGGCCAGGCCAGGTCAGGTTCACTCGACGCCGATGAGGAGCGGTGCCGAGCGCTGGCGGCCCTCGTAGACGACGGTGTCGACGGCGAGGTGGGTCCTGCGGACGTACGCCTCCAGTGCGTCCGTCAGGCCGTGGGGCGCCCCTTCGCCGAGGACCAGGGTGACCATCTCGCCGCCCGCGGCGAGCATGCGGACGAGTACGTCCATGGCGACCTGCCGGATGTCGGCGCCGATGACGGCGACATCGCCCTCGACGAGTCCGAGTACGTCCCCTGCCTGGCAGATCCCGGCCATGGTCCACGACTCACGTGCGGCGACGGCCACTTCGCCGTAGCGCGTGGCCCCTGCCGCCGACGTCATGGTGACCACGTCCTCGTCGAAGTGGCGTTCGGGCTCGTGCACGGCGAGCGCCGCGAGGCCCTGTACGGCGGCGCGGGTGGGGATGACGGTGGCCCGTACGCCCTTGGCGCGCGCCGCCTCGGCCGCGCGCGCTGCGGCCGGGTGGAACTCGGCGCCGTTGGGGAGCAGTACGACCTCGGCGGCTCCCGTGGCGCTCATGGCGGCCAGCAGCACGTCGCCCCTCGCCGCGTCGGAGGCCGGCACCACGGTGGCGCCCGCCTGGCCGCACAGCCCGGCGAGACCGTCTCCGGGGACGACGGCGACGACGGCACGGGCCGGTACCGGTGCGCGGTCGGCGCCGTCGGTGCCGGCACAGGGCTCGGCGGCGCCGTTGCCTGGCAGGTGCGCGATACGGATGCGGTACGGGCGGCCCGCGGCGATGCCCGCCTCGACGGCTGCGCCCGCGTCGGCCACATGGACGTGCACGCTCCACAGCCCGTCACCGCCGCCGATGACGAGGGAGTCGCCCAGGGGGTCGAGTGCCTCGCGGAGCGCCTGGACGGCCTCCGGGCCCGCCGCCTCGATGAGATACATCACCTCGAACTCAGGGAAGGCGGCGGCGCCGGGGCCTTCGGGCGCTTCCGCCTGCCCCGCGCTCCTCCCGGCCGGGGGCGCGGAAACCGGCTCCCCTATGGCGGGCTCCCGTGTCCTGGACTCCCCCGCCGCGGGCTCCGTAACGGCCTTCCCCTCGGGTGCCTCCCCGCCGGGTGCCTCCCCTGCGGGCAGGGAGGCGCCCGCGTGTGCCGTGTCTCCGCGCAGCGCTGCCCGCAGGGCGTCCAGGAGCGCGGTGAGGCCCACGGCGCCCGCGTCGACGACGCCCGCCCGGGAGAGCGCGGCGAGCTGGTCAGGGGTGGCGGCCAGCGCGGTACGGGCGGCGGCGACGGGATCCCGGCCGTCCTCGGCGGCTGCGGCAGCCGCTGCGGCGACGGTGAGCATCGTGCCCTCCACGGGGTGCGCGACCGCCGCGTACGCCGCATCGGCACCGCCCCGCAGTGCCCGCGCGAGGGGGGCGTCCCCGGGCGCCGCGAGGCCCTGGGCCATGCCGCGCAGGTACTCGGCGAGGATCGTGCCCGAGTTGCCCCGCGCGTCCAGCAGGGCGGCCCGTGCCATGGCACGCAACGCCCCCGCGCCAGCGTGCTCCCCGTCTCGCGTGCCCTCCCCGTCCTGCGTGCCCTCGCGGCCCTCCCTGTCCACCGCGGCCTCCTCGGCCCCTGCGGCCCCCGCAGCCCCCTCGGCCTCCGCGTACGGGGCCGCGCCCGCCGCTGCCTCGAAGGTGAGGCACAGGTTGGTGCCGGTGTCGCCGTCGGCCACGGGGAAGACGTTGATCGCGTCCATCCGCGCGCACTCCGCGCGCAACGCCTCGCGCCCGAGGGCGCACCATCTGCGTACCGCGAGGGCGTCGAACGGGTGCGGCACGTGAAGGACCTCCTCCGGATGGCTGCGGTGCGGGGGAAGGCTAGTCCCGCACGGGGCGGAATCCCAGGTCGGGGGCGGGGTGGGGGGACCAGGTTTCCCTGTTCGAGACCGGCCGTTGTATGCTGCTCCGGTTGCCTGATCCGAACGTCGAGTTCTGGATGGGGCAGCATTTCCCCCCTGGCACTGCCGGTCATCCAATGATCTTGCGTCGCCGGGATTCACCGTACGTGTATCTGAAGTCTTTGGAGTGACCCGTGGCTGCGAACTGCGACGTCTGCGGCAAGGGGCCGGAGTTCGGCAACAACATCTCCCACTCGCACCGCCGCACCCGCCGTCGCTGGAACCCGAACATCCAGCGCGTGCGTGCCGTGGTCGGCGGGACGCCGAAGCGCCTCAACGCCTGCACCTCGTGCATCAAGGCCGGCAAGGTCACGCGCTGACGTCCTGGACGTATTGCAGCGCGGCCACCTAGCTGGCAGCTGAACAACGGAAACCGGTCCGCCTCGTGCGGGCCGGTTTTTCTGTGCCCGCACCCTTTCCGCACCCGTACCGAGGACGCCTGTACACCCCTGCCCGTACCGAGGGCGCCCATACGCTCCGGGCCCGTACCAAGGGCGCCCGTACGGCCGTGCGGGCGCCCTCCGGTGGCCAGGGCCCTAGCGGAGGCGCCAGCCGTGGTCGACCGGGCCGAGTCCCGAGCCCAGTGGGAAACCGGCGGCTATGGCGCCCGTGGTGTACTCCTTGGCCGCCCGGGTGGCGTCCGGCACGGACATGCCCATGGCGAGGTGGGAGGCCAACGCGCTCGCGAGGGTGCAGCCGGTGCCGTGGGTGTGCCGGTTGTCGTGGCGGGGCGCGCGCAGCCAGTGCTCCTCCGTGCCGTCCGTGAGCAGGTCGACGGCCTCTCCCGGCAGGTGGCCGCCCTTGATGAGCGCCCAGCGCGGCCCGTGGGCGAGCACGGCGGCAGCCGCCTCCCGCATGTCGCCCTCGCCCTCCACCTGGACGCCCGTGAGCTGCGCCGTCTCGTCCAGGTTGGGAGTGACGACGGTGGCGACGGGCAGCAGCTTGGTGCGTACGGATTCCACGGCCTCGGCGGCGAGCAGCGAGTCGCCGTGCTTGGAGACGCCGACCGGGTCGACGACCACAGGGGCCGGGGTCTCGGCGAGCAGCCCGGCGACGGTCTCCACGAGCTCGGCCGAGGCGAGCATGCCGGTCTTGACGGCGTGCACGCCGATGTCGTCGACGACGCTGCGGTACTGCGCGCGTACGGCTTCGACGGGAAGTTCCCAATAGCCCTGCACGCCAAGGGAGTTCTGCGCGGTGACCGCCGCGATCACACTCATGCCGTGGGTGCCCAGCGCGAGCATCGTCTTGAGGTCGGCCTGGATGCCGGCGCCGCCGCCGGAGTCGGATCCGGCGACGGTCAGTACGCGGGGCAGCGGGTGCGAGGGCGGTGTGTTCATGTCCACGACGGTACTCACCCGCGCACGGTGGCACTCACTCGTCCGCGATGTCCCCGAAGTGGTCCCATCCGCCGGCCTTGTCCCAGGGCGCCCCGTCCACCGTGACCTGGGGCAGCGCCGACGGCGCCAGTACGGTGCCGATCTTCCGCCAGCGCGCGGGAAGTTTCTGGTCGGAGGGGAAGGTGGCGACGATCGCGTGGTCCTCTCCCCCGGTGAGCACCCACTGGAGCGGGTCGATGCCGACGGCCTGACCGATGTCGGACATCTGCGCGGGGATGTCGAGTGCGGCGGAACGCAGGTCGATACGGACCTTGCTGGACTCCGCGATATGGCCCAGGTCGGCGACGAGTCCGTCGCTGACGTCGGTCATCGCGGTGGCGCCGAGCCCCGCGGCGGCCGGGCCGGCGTGGTACGGGGGTTCGGGGCGGCGGTGCGCCTCGACGAAGGCGCGGGGCGAGCGGAAGCCGCGCGAGAGCACGGCGTGCCCGGCCGCCGACCAGCCGAGCCACCCGGTGACGGCGACGACGTCGCCGGGGCGTGCTCCCCCGCGGGTCACGGGCTCCTTGTTGCGCAGATCCCCGAGCGCGGTGATGGAGACGGCGATGCTGTCGCCGCGCACCACGTCACCGCCCACGACGGCGGCAGCCGCGACCTGGGCCTCGTCGCGGATGCCGTCCATCAGCTCCGTCGGCCAGTTGGCGGGGAGTTCGGCGGGCACGATGAGGCCGAGGAGGAGGGCGGTGGGCACCGCGCCCATGGCGGCGATGTCGGCGAGGTTCTGCGCTGCGGCCTTGCGCCCGACGTCGTACGCTGTTGACCAGTCGCGGCGGAAATGCCGCCCTTCGATGAGAATGTCGGTGCTGGCGACGACCCGGCGGTCGGGGGCCGCGACCACGGCCGCGTCGTCACCGGGCCCCACACGTACGGCGGGGGTGGAGGTCAGCCGGGAGGTCAGTTCCCGGATCAGCCCGAACTCCCCCAACTCCCCCACGGTGCCCGGGGTTCGCCCCGGTGCGTGGCCGTGGGAAGCCTCCGCGCCGGAGGGAGAATACTCAGGCGCGGTGCCGCCGTTCAGATCCCGCATGGGTGTGCCCCTTCGCTCACTTCGCTCGTCATGCGTTGTCGTCTCGTTCACATTGCTCGCCTCACGCGCCGTACTCGCCGCTCTGCGGGGCTCCCGACAGGTGGGGGGACGCGGTACGGTGGCGTCTCTTCTCGCCCCTCATGATCCTCACAGCCCCCCTGGAGGTTCCGTGGTACAGGCGTACGTCTTGATCCAGACAGAGGTCGGCAAGGCTTCGACCGTCGCAGAGATCGTCTCCAAGATCCCCGGCGTGATCCAGGCCGAGGACGTCACAGGTCCGTACGACGTGATCGTTCGGGCCCAGGCGGACACGGTGGACGACCTCGGTCGCATGGTGGTCGCCAAAGTGCAGCAGGTGGATGGCATCACCCGCACCCTGACCTGCCCCATAGTGCACCTCTAGGCCCCCGTATGCTCGCCCGGTGAGCTTTCGTCGCCGGGCATCCTCTCGAACCTTCATGACCGCGCCCGCCGCCGTGTTCGGGCTTGTCGGCCTGGTCACGGCCGGCTGTTCGGTCTCGGACGACGGTGCGGGCCCCGCGGTTCCCCGCCCTTCGGGGAAGGCCGCCGACATGTGCCGCACGCTGCACACCGAGCTGCCGAAGCACGTGGACGGACAGGCGCGCGGCACCACGGAGTCGAAGTACACGGCCGTGTGGGGCGACCCGGCCATCGAGCTGCGGTGCGGGGTCGGGCGCCCTCAGAAGCTCACGCCCGGCAGTGAAGAGTACAACCCCACCTCCGAGGCCGCGGAGGTGAACGGGGTCTCCTGGCTGCTGGAGAAGCGGGACGGCGGCTACCGCTTCACCACCACGGACCGTACGGCGTATGTGGAGTTGACCGTGCCGGACGACTACGCGCCCGAGGTGAACGCGCTCACCGATCTGGGGACCGCCGTACGCCGGTCGGTGCCCAAGCGCTCCGGCTGATCCGGGCCACCCCGCCGCACGGGGGACGCGCCGTCACCGGGCGCCGTGCGCCGTGCGCGGCCGTCCCCGTCTGCGCCGGCTAACGCAGCCCGGTCGGGCGGCGCAGTGCCGCCTGGATGAGGCGGTCGACCAGCTCGGCGTAGCTGACGCCCGTCTCCTGCCACATGCGCGGGTACATCGAGATGGGGGTGAAGCCCGGCATGGTGTTGATCTCGTTGATGACGAACTCGCCGTCGTCCGTGAGGAAGAAGTCGGCCCGTGCGATCCCCTCGCAGGAGACCGCGTCGAAGGCGCGTACGGCCAGCTCACGCACGCGCGCCGTCTCCTCCTCCGTCAGCGGCGCCGGGACGATGCCGGAGGCCGAGTCGATGTACTTGGCGTCGAAGTCGTAGAAGTCGTGAGCGCTCACGGGCGGGATCTCGGCGGGCACGCTCGCGCGCGGCCCGTCCTCGAACTCCAGCACCCCGCACTCGATCTCGCGCCCGGTCAGCAGCGACTCCACGATGATCTTGGGGTCGTGGCGCCGTGCCTCCTCGACGGCCTCGTCGATCCCGGCCAGGTCGCCGACCTTGGTGATCCCCATCGAGGAACCGGCGCGTGACGGCTTCACGAAGACCGGCCAGCCGTGCTCGGCCGCGAAGTCCACGATCTTCTTGCGCGCCGCAGCCGGGTCGTTCTCCCACTCGCGCGGGCGCACCGTCACATACGGGCCGACGGGCAGCCCGAAGGAGACGAAGATCCGCTTCATGTACTCCTTGTCCATGCCGACAGCCGAGGCCAGCACGCCCGCGCCGACGTACGGCACCCCGGACAGCTCCAGCAGCCCCTGGAGCGTGCCGTCCTCGCCGTACGGGCCGTGCAGCACGGGGAAGACGACGTCGACCTCGCCCAGCGCCTTGGGCACCTGCCCCGGCTCGGTGTGCACGACCTCGCGGGCGCCGGCGTCGATCGGCAGCAGCACCCCGCCCGTGTCGGACTCGGACAGCTCCGCGACGCTGGGCAGCTTCCGGTCCTCGATGGCCATACGGGCCGGATCGTCGGAGGCCAGCGCCCAGCGGCCTTCCGTGGTGATGCCGATGGGCAGCACCTCGTACTTGTCGCGGTCGATGGCGCTCAGCACGGCGCCGGCCGTGAGGACGGAGATCGCGTGTTCGGAGCTGCGTCCGCCGAAGACGACGGCGACGCGGGGCTTCTGAGGGGGGCTCTGGCTGCTCATATCGCTGGGACTTTACCTCGTCGTCCTGACGCGGCCACGACGGACGTCTCCGTACCGTCAGACCCGTTCGGGTTTGGCGCTGCGCGCCATCAGTTCCTTGAGCGCGACGTGCGGGGGCTTGCCGTCGTGGACGATGCCGACGACGGTCTCGGTGATCGGCATCTCGACGCCGTGCCTGTGGGCCAGGTCGAGCACGGATTCACAGGACTTGACGCCCTCCGCGGTCTGCTGGGTGACCGCGATGGTCTCCTCAAGCGTCATGCCCCGGCCCAGGTTGGTGCCGAACGTGTTGTTCCGTGACAGCGGCGAGGAGCAGGTGGCGACGAGGTCGCCCATGCCGGCGAGGCCGGCGAAGGTGTGCGCCTCGGCGCCCATCGCGAGGCCGAGCCTGGTGGTTTCGGCGAGTCCGCGGGTGATCAGGGACGCCTTGGAGTTGTCGCCCAGACCCATGCCGGCCGCGATGCCGACGGCGAGAGCGATGACGTTCTTGACCGCGCCGCCCAGCTCGCAGCCGACGACGTCGGTGCTGGTGTAGGGGCGGAAGTACGGGGTGTGCGAGGCGCTCTGCAACCGCCGGGCCGCCTCCTCGTCGGAGCACGCGGCGACGGCGGCGGCCGGCTGGCGTGCGGCGATCTCCTTGGCGAGGTTGGGCCCCGTCAGGACGGCGACCCGCTCGGCCGGGACCTTGGCGACCTCCTCGACGACCTCGCTCATGCGCTTGGCCGTGCCGAGTTCGACGCCCTTCATCAGCGAGACGAGCAGGGTGTCGGGGTGCAGCAGCGGAGCCCAGGACTCCAGGTTGCCGCGCAGGGTCTGCGAGGGGACGGAGAGAACGGTGAACTCGGCGTCGCGCGCCGCCTCCGCCGGATCGGTCGTAGCGCTTACGTGCGCGGGCAGTTCGAGGCCGGAGTGGTAGTCGGGGTTGCGGCGCGTGGTGTTGATCGCCTCGACGACTTCGGCCCGGCGCCCCCACAGGGTCACCTCACATCCGGCGTCGGCGAGCACCATCGCATAGGCGGTGCCCCAGGAGCCGGTGCCGAATACGGCGGCTTTCCTCACGCGTTCTTCTCTCCCTCTACTGCCTCGGGCTCCATGGCCGCTGCCTCCGGCTCCACCGTCCCGCCCGCTGCCGGCGCCTGGTCCGGCCGCTTCTGTTTGAGCCTGCGCTGCTCACGCCTGCGCGCGACCGCCTTGCGGTGGTCGTAACGCTCGGCAGGCACGGGCTCGCCCCTGATGCCCGAGAGCTGCTCGGTCACCGCGTCCATCATGACGTCCGTGACCTCGCGCAGCACGTCGGCTGTCGGCTCGCAGCCGTAGAAGCGCGACAGGTCGACAGCGGGCCCTGCCTGCACCGTCAGCGTCTTACGGGGGAAGAGCCGCAGCCGCTTGCTCTTGGCGTACGGCGGCATCGCCAGGTTGGCGCCCCACTGGGCGACGGGGATGACGGGCGCCCTGGTGAGCAGCGCGACGCGGGCCGCGCCCGTCTTGCCCGCCATGGGCCACTGCTCGGGGTCACGGGTGAGCGTGCCCTCGGGATAGAAGGCCACGCACTCACCGCTGTTGATGGCCTCGACGGCGGCACGGAAGGCGCCGACCGCGTCGGTGGACTCGCGGTAGACGGGAATCTGCCCCGTACCGCGCATCACGGCGCCCACGAAACCGCCCTTGAACAGGCCGACCTTCGCGAGGAAACGGGGCACCCTGCCGGTGTTGTACTGGTAGTGCGCGTACGACAGCGGGTCGAGATACGAGTTGTGATTGACGACCGTGATAAACCCGCCGTCGTCAGGAATATGCTCCATTCCACGCCAGTCCCGCTTGAAGAGCAGGATCAGCGGCGGTTTCGCCAATGCCGCAGCAAGCCGGTACCAGAAGCCGATCTTCCTGGGTTTGCCATCACTCCGCGACATTGCTCGCCCCCTTTTGGTCCGCATTCCCGGCCGAAGGCCCGTGGGTTGCTACCGGGGTGGACGCAGTACGGCGGGACACCCGGACACCATCTCCTCTGGGGGCGAATCGACAACCGCACAAGTGTCGCTGCGGAGTGCCTCTCTGTCGAGCACACTGTCCGTCCCCCACTGTCGTGCACACCGTAACCCCACCCTCGTGGGGGCGGCCCGGCAGCAGGCGACAATGGGGCCGATGCAGCCACATGTGACGCCCGTGGCGTGGACCCTCGTGGTGCCGCTGAAGCCTCTGATACGGGCCAAGAGCAGACTCGCGGACGCCGCGACCGGCACCACACGCCCCGGGCTCGCGCTGGCGTTCGCGCAGGACACGGTGCGTGCGGCGCTCGCGTGCCCGGCCGTGAGCGGTGTGGTGGTTGTCACGGACGACGAGCTGGCGGCCCAGGAGCTGGCGGCGCTGGGCGCGCGCACCGTCCCCGACGCGCCGGGCGGGGGCCTCAACGCGGCGCTCGTACACGGCGAGGCGACCGTGCGTGCCGCGGACCCGCTGGCGGCCGTCGCTGCGCTGAACGCGGATCTCCCCGCGCTGCGGCCCGCCGAATTGGAGCGCGTTCTGAATACGGCTGTCCGCTTTCCCCGCGCTTTTCTCCCCGATGCCGCCGAAATCGGTACGACGCTGTTGTCCGCACTGCCGGAGAACCCTCTCCTCCCCGCATTCGGCGGCCCTTCACGCGCGCGCCACCGCGCTTCGGGCGCCGCGGAGATCGGCATTTCCGGGGTGCCGAGCGTGCGGCAGGACGTGGATACGGGGGACGATCTGCGTGCGGCGGGAGAGCTGGGGCTCGGCGCGTTCACCTCGGCCTTGCTGGCCGGTCCCGTACGCGGTTGAAGCGCTCAGGAGCCGCGTCCTCGCGCTCTCCTCCACTCCCCCGGCTGCCGCGGTTGTTCGCACCTGCGCTCCCCCGCTGCGGCGGCTGCGCTGCCGGTAGGCTGCGCGCCATGCAGGCCACGGCGTACACGTACGATCCCTCGTCCCGCTCCGGCAGCGTGCTGCTGGACGACGGCACTCCGCTCCCCTTCGACACCGCCGCTTTCGACGCGGGCGATCTGCGGCTGCTGCGCCCCGGACAGCGGGTGCGCATCGAGACGGAGGGCGAGGGCGAGGCCAGGCGCGTCACGTTCGTGACGCTCCAGACGATGTGAGGCGCCGAACGGTGCGGCCCTGAACGCGGCCCCGGACGCGGGGCACAGGGCGCGCACAACGGCCGCGGGCCGGGCTCCCCCGAGGGAGCCCGGCCCGGCGCTGCCACGCGCGGCCTGTGCCGCGTCTCGCTTATCGCCTGCGGGAGGCGGTCTTCTTGGCGGTGGTCTTGCGCGCCGCCGTCTTGCGCGCGGGAGCCTTCTGAGCGGTGCTCTTGCGCGCGGGAGCCTTCTTGGCGGTGGTCTTCTTGGCCGTTCCCGTCTTCTTCGCCGGGGCGGACTTCTTGGCTGTGGTCTTCTTTGCCGTGGTCTTCTTCGCGGGGGCCGTCTTCTTGGCCGTGGTCTTCTTGGCGGTGGTCTTCTTCGCCGGGGTGGCCTTCTTGGCCGTGGTCTTCTTCGCCGCCCCTGTCTTCTTCGCCGTCGCCTTCTTCGCCGCGGCCTTCTTGGTGGTGGTGCCGCCGGAGAGGCTGCCCTTGGGGGCCTTCTTCACCGCGACGTCGTTCTTCGGGAGCTTCTTCGCCCCGCTCACCAGGTCCTTGAAGCCGGCGCCCGCGCGGAAGCGGGGAACCGAGGTCTTCTTGACCCGTACCCGCTCTCCTGTCTGCGGGTTGCGGGCGTAACGGGCCGGCCGGTCGACCTTCTCGAAAGAGCCGAAGCCGGTGACCGAAACACGCTCCCCCATCACCACTGAGCGAACGATTGCATCGAGTACGACGTCGACCGCGTCCGCGGCCTGCTGACGTCCACCGAGCTGGTCTTGGATTGCTTCGACGAGCTGCGCCTTGTTCACGTCTTCCCCTTCGGAGACATTGCTGGAACGAATCTGTTCAAGCTTTTTCGCACGTTAGGCAGATATATACCGCAAATCAAACACGAAACGGGCGAATCACCCTTGTGCCGCAACGAACTCGACCTTCACGGAGTTCCGTCAACACGCACGTCCCCCTGCCCCGCAGGGAATCTTCCCTCGTCGATGTCTGCCATCAGACGCTCCAGACGCCGTTCCGCATCGGCGAGATCGTGCTTCGAAGCCGCGGTGACCACGAGCAGCTTCCGGGTCAGTGCGACCCGTGCGCTCTCCGGGACTTGCGGGGAGCGCACTCGCGAATGCGCTTCCTTCAGTCGGGCGGCGAGTCGGTCGTAGAGCTCTAGTTGACCGTCGCGTTCCATGCGGTGATTGTGCCATCTGGGGTGAGTTGTCGCTTCCAGCGGGGGGAAGTATTGGGGGAGGTGGCGCCAACTCCGCTGGTCACAGCCTTAGTTGGCGCGTCGCAGTGGATCCCTTCCCAACGGATCGCATGCGACACCGTTCCTTAGTACGAAAGGAACCGGCGCTCAAGATTAATTCACGTCATTCATTCACGCACGCGCGTCCGCACCGCACCCGCACAGACCCCCCACACAGCGCCGCGCCCCCGCCGGTCGGCGGGGGCGCGGTCGTGCTGCTGAAGGTGGCTCAGGCGGTGAGTGTGCGGGGCTTGAAGGCCGAGCGCGACGACTCGAAATCCGCGATGGCGTCCTCGTTCTTCAGGGTGAGGCTGATGTCGTCGAGCCCCTCCAGCAGACGCCAGCGTGCGTTCTCGTCCAGCTCGAAGTCCGCCTCGATGCCTGCCGCGAGAACCCTGCGGCTCACGAGGTCAACGGTCACCTCAGCCGTGGGGTCGGCCTCCGTGAGCTGCCACAGAGCCTCCACGGTCTCCTGCGGGAGCACGACCGTGAGCAGGCCGTTCTTCAGCGAGTTGCCCCGGAAGATGTCGGCGAAGCGGGAGGAGACGACGGCCTTGAAACCGTAGTTCTGCAGGGCCCAGACCGCGTGTTCGCGGGAGGAACCCGTACCGAAGTCGGGGCCGGCCACCAGGACGGTGGCGCCCGTGTAGACGCCCTGGTTGAGCACGAAGTCGGGGTTCTTGCGCCACGCCTCGAAGAGGCCGTCCTCGAAACCGTCGCGTGTGACCTTCTTCAGCCAGTGCGCGGGAATGATCTGGTCGGTGTCGACGTTGCTGCGGCGCAGCGGTACGGCCCGGCCCGTGTGTGTGGTGAAGGCTTCCATCGCTCTCAGACTCCCGCTGGCGTGCGTGCTGCTGACTGGGTGGGGTCGGACAGGTCGGCGGGCGAGGCCAGATGCCCCAGCACCGCTGTGGCGGCGGCGACCTGGGGCGAGACCAGGTGGGTGCGACCGCCCTTGCCCTGCCTCCCCTCGAAGTTGCGGTTCGAGGTGGAAGCGGCGCGCTCACCCGGCTGGAGCTGGTCGGGGTTCATGCCCAGGCACATCGAGCAGCCGGCGTGCCGCCACTCAGCGCCCGCCTCGGTGAACACCTTGTCCAGGCCCTCCTCGACGGCCTGGAGCGAGACCCGTACCGAACCGGGGACGACGAGCATCCGCACGTCGTCGGCGACGCTGCGGCCCCGGATGACCGCGGCGGCCGAACGGAGGTCCTCGATACGGCCGTTGGTGCACGAGCCGACGAACACGGTGTCCACGGAAACGTCACGCAGCCGCTGGCCCGCGCTCAGCCCCATGTACTCCAGCGCCTTCTCGGCCGCGAACCTGGCGCTCTCGTCGGAGAAGGACTCCGGATCGGGAACGTCGGCCGACAGCGGCACACCCTGGCCGGGATTGGTGCCCCAGGTGACGAACGGGGCCAGCTCCGTCGCCTCGATGACGACCTCGTGGTCGAAGACGGCGTCCTCGTCGCTGCGCAGCGTCTTCCAGTACGCGACGGCCGCGTCCCAGTCCTCGCCCCTGGGCGCGTGCTCGCGCCCCTCCACATAGGCGAAGGTGGTCTCGTCCGGGGCGATCATCCCGGCGCGCGCGCCCGCCTCGATGGACATATTGCAGATGGTCATCCGCGCCTCCATCGACAGCTTCTCGATGGCCTCGCCGCGGTACTCGATGACATAGCCCTGGCCGCCGCCGGTGCCGATCTTCGCGATGATGGCGAGAATCAGGTCCTTGGCCGTCACGTCCTCGGGCAGTTCGCCGTTGACGGTGACCGCCATCGTCTTGAACGGGGCCATCGTCAGCGTCTGCGTGGCGAGCACGTGCTCGACCTGTGAGGTGCCGATGCCGAACGCGAGGGCGCCGAAGGCACCGTGCGTGGAGGTGTGGCTGTCGCCACACACCACGGTCATCCCCGGCTGCGTCAGACCGAGCTGCGGCCCCACCACGTGCACGACACCCTGCTCGACATCGCCCAGCGGGTGCAGGCGCACGCCGAAGTCGGCGCAGTTCTTGCGCAGCGTCTCCAGCTGCGTGCGCGAGACGGGGTCCGCGATGGGCTTGTCGATGTCGAGGGTCGGGGTGTTGTGGTCCTCGGTGGCGATGGTGAGGTCCGTACGCCGCACGGCACGTCCCGCCTTGCGGAGCCCGTCGAACGCCTGCGGGCTGGTCACCTCATGGAGCAGGTGCAGATCGATGAAGAGAAGGTCCGGCTCGCCTTCCGCGCGCCTGACGACATGGTCGTCCCAGACTTTCTCCGCGAGTGTCCGTCCCATCGCTTTCCCTCCGGCCGGCAACGTCGCCGACCACATGTCGAGATCATTTCCACCTCCCCCGGCCTGTGGCCGGAGGACCCCCAGGAGCGGTGGCCGTCTGTACAGGTTGGCGGGTCGAGAGGAAAATTGAACTTGCGTTTCACACTTTGAGACGCAAGTATCGACGCATGGACAACTCTAGCGGCGTCGGCGTTCTCGACAAGGCGGCTCTGGTACTGAGCGCTCTGGAGTCAGGACCGGCCACCCTCGCCGGGCTGGTCGGGGCGACCGGTCTCGCGCGCCCCACGGCGCACCGGCTCGCGGTGGCGCTTGAGCACCACCGCATGGTGGGCCGCGACATGCAGGGGCGCTTCATACTCGGCCCCCGTCTCGGCGAGCTGGCAGCCGCGGCCGGCGAGGACCGGCTGCTCGCATCGGCCGGCCCCGTACTCACGCACCTACGGGACGTGACGGGCGAGAGCGCACAGCTCTACCGCCGCCAGGGCGAGATGCGTATCTGTGTCGCCGCCGCCGAGCGTCTCTCGGGGCTCAGGGACACCGTTCCCGTCGGCTCGACGCTCCCCATGAAGGCGGGCTCGGCAGCGCAGATCCTGATGGCCTGGGAGGAGCCCGAGCGGCTGCACCGGGGCCTCCAGGGCGCCCGGTTCACCGCGACGGCGCTCTCGGGCGTACGGCGCAGGGGCTGGGCCCAGTCGATCGGTGAGCGGGAGCCGGGCGTGGCCTCCGTCTCAGCGCCCGTACGCGGCCCCTCCAACCGCGTGGTGGCCGCCGTGTCCGTCTCAGGACCCATCGAGCGCCTGACCCGCCACCCCGGCCGCATGCACGCGCAGGCCATCGTGGACGCGGCGGCCCGTCTGAGTGAGTCGCTCCGGCGGCCCAACTAGGTTCTGTCCGGCGACGCTTGCCGCACGGCCCTGTGCGTCGCCGGGCAGGGGCGCACCCTGTGCGCACCTCGCCGGCCGCGGCTGCTCCCCCAGCGCAACGGGTTGAACGCTGCTCGGGCCGGGCCCAGTTGGCGCTTCCGGCCGTTCCGCTCGCGCACGCGCCGCGCACACGAAGAAGGCCCCGCACCTGCTGGTGCGGGACCTTCGTGGTCGAGTACCCCCGACCGGATTCGAACCGGCGCTACCGCCTTGAGAGGGCGGCGTGCTAGGCCGCTACACAACGGGGGCCAACCTGGATTCCATGCCTTGCGGAACGGAAATCCGTACCCCCGACCGGATTCGAACCGGCGCTACCGCCTTGAGAGGGCGGCGTGCTAGGCCGCTACACAACGGGGGCCTCGATCTTGTGCGACTTGGAAGAAGAGCACTGATCGTGCTGGGCTACCAGGACTCGAACCTAGACTAACTGAACCAGAATCAGTCGTGCTGCCAATTACACCATAGCCCACCAAAATGCAAGTTCCTTGATGGACCTTGATTGAGGTGACCGCCTCTCGGTCGGGCTATTTCGGCCCGCCCCGTTCGGCGACAGGAAGAACATTACCCGATGGGGGACGGTGCTCCAAAACGGGTTCCGGCGGGACCAGGCCGTTTGGCCCGGTCCCGGACCGGGTCAGGCCGTCAGCTTCTCCAGCGCCCTGTCGATGCGCGCCAGGGTGCGGTCCTTGCCGAGCACCTGGAGGGACTCGAAGAGCGGGAGGCCCACCGTGCGGCCTGTGACCGCCACACGTACGGGGGCCTGGGCCTTGCCGAGCTTCAGGCCGTGCTCCTCGCCTGCCGCGAGCACCGCTTCCTTGAGGGCTTCGGGGGACGTCCAGTCCGCCGGCTCCAGCTTGGCCCGTGCCGTGCGCAAGAGGGCGTCCGAGCCCTCCTTCATCGCCTTCTGCCAGGACTTCTCGTCCTCGACCGGCTCGTCGAGGAAGAGGAAGTCGACGTTGGCGGTGATGTCGGAGAGGACCGTGAGGCGGGTCTGCGCCAGGGGGGCCAGCTCCTCGAAGGCCGCCTGGGAGAAGTTCTCCTCGGGCCACGGCGCGTACGGGGCCTTCAGCCACGGGGCGCAGGCCGCCGTGAAGTCGGCGACCGGCATCTCGCGCAGGTGCGTGGCGTTGATGGCCTCGCACTTCTTCAGGTCGAAGCGCGCGGGGTTGGCGTTCACGTCGTGCACGTCGAAGGCGGCGATCATCTCGTCCATGGAGAAGATGTCGCGGTCCTCGGAGAGCGACCAGCCAAGCAGGGAGAGGTAGTTGAGCAGGCCCTGGGGCAGGAAGCCGCGCTCCCGGTAGAGGTTGAGCGAGGACTCGGGGTCGCGCTTGGAGAGTTTCTTGTTGCCCTCCCCCATCACGTACGGGAGGTGCCCGAACTCGGGGACGAGGCCCTTGCCGACGCCCAGTTCGGCGAGTGCGCGGTACAGCGCGATCTGGCGCGGGGTCGAGGAGAGCAGGTCCTCGCCGCGCAGGACGTGGGTGATCTCCATCAGCGCGTCGTCGACCGGATTGACCAGGGTGTACAGCGGAGCGCCGTTGGTGCGCAGGATGCTGTAGTCGCTGACGTTCTCGGGCTGGAAGGTGATCTCACCGCGCACCATGTCGGTGAACGTGATCGGCTCGCCGGGCATCCGGAAGCGGACGACGTGGCTGCGGCCCTCCGCCTCGTACGCGGCGATCTGCTCGCCCGTGAGGTCACGGCAGTGGCCGTCGTAGCCGGACGGGCGGCCCTCCTTGCGTGCCTGCTCGCGGCGCTGCTCCAGCTCCTCGGTCGTGCAGTAGCAGGGGTAGGCGTAGCCGCCCTCCATGAGCCTGCGCGCGACGTCGGCGTAGATGTCCGAACGCTGCGACTGGCGGTAGGGCTCGTGCGGGCCGCCCCCCGCGACGAAGGAGCCATCGGAAACAGTGGGGCCCTCGTCCCAGTCGAGGCCCAGCCAGCGCATCGCTTCGAGCAGCTGCTCGTAGGACTCCTCGGAGTCGCGGGCAGCGTCGGTGTCCTCGATGCGGAAGACCAGGGTGCCGCCGGTGTGGCGGGCGTACGCCCAGTTGAAGAGGGCCGTACGGACCATGCCCACATGGGGGTTGCCGGTCGGGGAGGGACAGAAACGTACGCGGACGTCGCTGCCAGCGGTCGCGTTAGTCACGCTTGATCACCTTGTTGGTGAGAGTGCCGATGCCTTCGATGGTGACGGCGACCTCGTCGCCGACGTTCAGGGGGCCGACACCCGCCGGGGTGCCGGTGAGGATGACGTCGCCGGGGAGCAGCGTCATCGCCTCGGTGATGTGCACGACCAGGTCCTCGATGGAGCGGATCATCTCGCTGGTGCGGCCGAGCTGGCGCTGCTCGCCGTTGACGGTGCACATGATGCCGAGGTCGGAGGGGTCCAGCTCGGTCTCGGTCCAGGGGCCGAGCGGGCAGGCTCCGTCGAAGCCCTTGGCCCTGGCCCACTGGTTCTCGGTGCGCTGGATGTCGCGCGCCGTGAGGTCGTTGGCGCAGGTGTAGCCGAGGATGACGTCCTTCACGCGCTCGCGGGGCACGTCCTTGCAGAGGCGGCCGATGACGACCGCCAGCTCTGCCTCGTAGTGCAGTTCGGAGGAGAAGGACGGGTGGACGACCGGGTCGCCCGAGCCGATGACCGAGGTCGAGGGCTTGAAGAAGGTGACGGGGGTGTCGGGGACCTCGTTGCCCAGCTCCTTGGCGTGCTCGGCGTAGTTCCTGCCGATGGCCACGACCTTGTTGGGAAGGACGGGCGGGAGGAGGCGGGCCTTGCTCAGCGGGAGCTTCTGGCCCGAGCGCTCGAAGTCCGCGAAGGGGTGGCCCTTGATGATGTCCAGGACGGGGCCGCCTTCTGTGCTGGCGTCCCCCTCGACCACCCCGAAGCCGACGTTTCCGTCTAGGGAGAATCTGGCGATGCGCACGGGGTTCCTTCGCTGGGGTTTGCGGATGACACCCCAGCGTATTCCACCGGCCGTGGGGGGCGGCGCGGGCATTTGCCCGGCTGCCTGCCGCTGTCCCCCGGGCGCCCCGCAGGGGCGCGGGAAACTGCGCGACCGGCCACGGCGCGGGCCGAGGCCGACAACGCCGGCGCCGGACCACGGACGTGTGTCGCGCCCCCGCACGGACCTCCCGGCCACGAGCGACTCCCGCGAAGGCGTGCCTCGCCACGCAGGCGACCCCCGGCGAAGGCGTGCCCGCTCAGCGCAGCGGACCCTCAGCGCAGGCGGGCCATGAGGGCGTGCTCGACCAGGGTGATCAGCGCGCTCTTGGCGTCGGCTCTGTGGCGCGCGTCGGTGGTGATGATGGGGGCGTCGGGGCCGATCTGCAGGGCCTCGCGGACTTCCTCCGGGGAGTACGGCTGGTGTCCGTCGAAGCCGTTGAGGGCGATGACGAAGGGGAGGCCGCTGTTCTCGAAGTAGTCGACGGCGGGGAAGCAGTCGGCGAGCCTGCGCGTGTCCACGAGGACGACGGCGCCGATCGCGCCGCGTACGAGGTCGTCCCACATGAACCAGAAGCGGTCCTGTCCTGGCGTACCGAACAGGTAGAGGATCAGGTCCTGGTCAAGGGTGATCCGTCCGAAGTCCATGGCGACCGTCGTGGTCGTCTTGTCCGCGGTGTGCGTGAGGTCGTCGATCCCCGCGGAGGCGGAGGTCATCACGGCCTCGGTGCGCAGCGGGTTGATCTCCGAAACCGCGCCGACGAAGGTCGTCTTGCCCACGCCGAAGCCACCGGCCACCACGATTTTCGCGGAGGTCGTGGAGCGGGCTGTATCCCCGACGGGCCCGCCGCTAGAGCTTGCGAAGTCCACTGAGCACCCTTTCGAGCAGTGTCACGTCTGGCTGGCCGTCGGCGCTGGTCTCGTCGCCGCCGGGCTGGTGAATGGCGACCAGTCCGGCCTCGGCCAGGTCGGCGACGAGGATCCGGGCGACGCCGAGCGGAATGGTCAGAAGTGCGGAGATCTCGGCGACCGACTTGATCTCGTAGCACAGGCGGCAGATCCGCTGGTGCTCAGGGAGCTGGCCCTGGAGCTGCGCGGAGGCTGCCGTGGTGTGCACCAGTGCCTCGATGGCGAGCTGGTAGCGGGGACGGGTCCGGCCACCCGTCATGGCGTACGGGCGCACCAGCGACTGCTGGGGCTGCTGCGACTGCTGGTCACCGCGCCTGGCGGAGCCTGCGGCCTCCCGGTGCGCGGGCTGCACCGGTTGAATGCGGGAGTGCTGAGCGCGGCGAGGCTGCGGCGGCGGCTGCGGTGAGTGCGGCTGCTGGTGCGGAGGCTGCTGCCGGTGTTGCGGCGGCTGCTGCTGGTTCGGCGGCTGCTGCTGCGACTGCTGCTGTGCGTACTCGCTGGGCGTGGAGGGGAAGTTGAAGCGGTTCAGGTAGGGCGACTCGCCACCGGAGGCGGCCGGAGCCTGCTCGTCCTGCTGCCGGTGGTCACGGCCATGGCCGTACGACGACGGACCTCCTGGGGGCGTTGCCACGTTTCCTCCTCCGACTCACGGACATACGGGCCGTTGCGTTCTTGGCTGTCCCTGTTCGCTCAACGCTCCTGCTCGGCACCGCGTCCCCGCACTTTATGGCGCGGAGACGCAATGCGCACTGCCTGTCTGATGGTTGTGCCCTAGTTGAGAAGGCTGCCTTGCAGTTCAGCGCGGAGGTCCGGGGTGAGGACACTCCCCGCGCGGTCCACGAGCAGAGCCATCTCGTATCCGACAAGACCGATATCGGCCTCCGGGTGGGCGAGGACCGCGAGCGAGGAGCCGTCCGAGACGGACATGATGAAGAGGAAGCCGCGCTCCATCTCCACCACCGTCTGGTTGACCCCACCGCCCTCGAAGATGCGAGAGGCGCCCGCGGTCAGCGAGGTCAGCCCTGAGGCGACCGCCGCCAACTGGTCAGCACGGTCCCTCGGGAAGCCCTCGGACATCGCGAGCAGAAGTCCGTCGGCGGAGACCACCACTGTGTGGGACACCCCTGGGGTGTTGTCCACGAAGTTGGTGATCAACCAGTTCAGGTTCTGCGCCGCCTGGCTCATCGGGCTCACACTAACGCTCCTGATCGTAGGTGCTGCCGGGGCCGAAGCCCTGTCGGTCATTCTGGTTGGCGTCGCCCGCTGTACGTCCTCGGCGGACGCCACGGTGCAGGTTGCTCAGTCTGCCGCGCACATCCTCCGGCGCGCGGGAGACCGAGGCACCGCTGTGCGGGCTCTCTTCCGCGGCACCCTCGACCAGGTTGGCCCTGGGCACCCGCCGCGGCAGGCCGGACGAGGTGACGCCGCCGGCCTGCGGGTCACGCAACTGGCCCGCCTTGTCCCAGAGTTCGTCGTTAGAAGTACGCCGGTAGGTTCCGGTTTCCTCCTGGGACGACTGTTCCTGGAGAGACTCGGGCGGGTTGCCCAAGCCTTCGGGGTGGGCCTGATGCTGCGCTCCCTGACCCCCGTCGAGCGGTGATCGCACCGGCTCACGGCGCGGAAGGCCCGCGCCGGTAGTGGAGCGGAAACTGCTCGGGAGGGGGCCCGGACGGTCGAAGCCTACGCGGTCACCCTCCCCCTCGTGAACGCCGGGAGCAGATTCCGCTTCCAGCTGCGAGGAGCTGTACTGCCCTTCGTACGCGGCCTGTTGGGGCTGACCGAACTCCGGTGCGGACTCCGGTGCGCCCTGGTCGTACTGCTGCGGGTACGCGTCGTACGGACGGGCGTGCGCCGGGTCGTGGGACGGCCGGCCGTACTCCTGCCCGGGCGCCGGCTGCTGACCGTAACCCTGCTCGGGCGACTGCGGCGCATGGCCCTGCCCGTAGGAGGGGTCGTACGTCGCGCCGTACGAGGGGTCGTAGGACGTGTCGTAGGGCTGCTGGTACTGCTGCGGCTGCTGCTGGCCCTGGCCGCCGGGGAGTTGGGGCTGTTCGGCCTGCTGCTGGGACTCCAGCGCCGCGCGGCGTTCCTCGCGCAGGCGGGAGCGGCCGACGGGGCCGAGGGCCGACAGCTCGTCCTGGGGGCCGTAGCGGGTGTCGTCGAAGCCGAGGTCGGCGGCCGAGGGCGACGTGTTGTCGTACACCGCCTGGACGCGCGGCTGTTCGGGGACGATCCGCGAGACGGTGAAGTCCTCGTAGTCCTCGGGGGCGCCCTCCTCGCCGCCGCCTCCGTGGGTGATCGCGTCGGGCAGCATCACCAGTGAGGTGGTGCCCGCCTGCTCTCCCGAGGGGCGCAGCTGGACGCGGATACCGTGCCGGTCGGCGAGGCGGCCGACCACGAACAGGCCCATGCGCTGCGAGACCGCGGCGTCGACGGTGGGCGGGTTGGCCAGCTTGTGGTTGATGTCGGCGAAGTCCTCGGCGGTCAGGCCGATGCCCTTGTCGTGGATCTCGATCATCAACCGGCCGTCGGGCAGCCTGGTCGCGTTCACCCGCACCTTGGTCTGCGGCGAGGAGAACGACGTGGCGTTCTCCAGCAGCTCGGCCAGCAGGTGTACGAGGTCGTTGACGACCTGGCCGTGGATCTCCGTCTCGGGGACCCCGGTGACCTCGATGCGTTCGTAGTGCTCCACCTCGGAGGAGGCGGCACGCAGGATGTCGATCAGCGGTACCGGCTCGGTCCAGCGGCGGCCCGGCTCCTCTCCGGCGAGGACCAGCAGGTTCTCGCCGTTGCGCCGCATGCGCGTGGCGAGGTGGTCCATCCGGAAGAGGCTTTCGAGCTGGTCGGGGTCGGCCTCGTTGTTCTCCATGTCCGTGACCAGGGTGAGCTGCCGCTCGATGAGGCCCTGGTTACGGCGGGAGAGGTTGGTGAAGATCGCGTTGACGTTGCCCCGCAACAGCGCCTGTTCAGCCGCCAGCCGTACGGCCTCACGGTGCACCTGGTCGAAGGCGCGTGCGACCTCACCGATCTCGTCGCGGCTGGTGATCGGGATGGGCTGCACCCGGGTGTCGACGCGGCCCGGCTCCGTACGCGAGAGCTGGTCGACCAGCATCGGCAGCCGCTGCTCGGCGACGTCGAAGGCGGCGGTGCGCAGGGTGCGCATGCTGCGGCTCATCGAACGGGCCATCCGGCCTGCGATGACGAAGGCGAACAGCAGCGCGACCAGCACGACCGCGGAGTTGATGATGGCGTCGCGGAGCGCGTCGGCCGCGATCTGCTCGGTCTCCTCGACCGCGTGCCGGGTCAGCTTCTTCTCGATGGCGCGGTAGGCGTCGAAGGTGCCGGTCGAGGTGGCGGCCCAGCTCTCGGTCGTGATGCCCTCGGAGCGCAGCTTGCGCGGCCCGGCGCCGCCGCCGATCAGCTCGACCATCTTGTCCATGGAGGGCGGCGCGACGAACGGCTGCCCGGCGGCCGTGGCCTCCTCCTTGGCGGCGGCGACCTTCTTGCGGCCCTCGGCCTTGGCCTTGCCCAGCTCGCTCTTGAGCAGGTCCACGTCCTGCGGCCGGCCGCCCGAGCTGTACTCACCGAGCGCGATGCGCTCCAGGTAGTGGTACGAGGCCAGCGCGGTGAGCTGCTGCTCCTTGGACTTGGCCGAGGGGCCGGGCTTGATCATGAGGTGGGCGCCGAGCGCCCGCTGGAGGGACTCGGCCGCCTTGGCCAGGGAGATGGCGTAGACGGTGCGGCCGTAGGAGGTGACGTTGCCGGTGCCGAGGCCCAGTTCGTTGGAGAACTCCATCAGCGGGTGCTGGATGGTGACGTAGCCCTCTTCGGTCTTCACCCCGTCCATGCCCTTGGTGTACGCGGACTCGCGCAGGACACCGAGCCGTGGCTCGACCTTCTGGAAGGCGGCCAGCCGGCGCTTGAGGCCGGGGTTGTCCGGCATGTCGGAGACGGCCTGCTTGAAGTGCCGCGCCGCCTCGTCCGTCGCGTGCCGCGTGCTCTCCACCTCGGGGTCGTCCTTCTTGCCCTTGAGGAGGGGCTCGGCCGTGCGGTCGCGCTCGTCGATGAGCGCGTTGCCGTAGTCGGCCGCCGCCTCGACGAGTTCAGCGGTCCGCTGGGCCTCCCGCGCCTCCTGCCAGGTGGCGAAGTCCGACTCGACCTTGAAGCCGCCGAAGACCAGCGCGACGAGCACGGGTATGAGCAGGATCGCGTTCAGCCGGGTCGGCACACGCCAGTTGCGCACCGACATCCGGCTTCCGCCGCCACCCGCACCCTGGGGCTGCCCCGCGTACGGACCGCTCTGCGCTGCGGCGCGGGACTGCGGCGGCGTGAAGTTGCCCCTCGACTCTCCCCGGGCCTGCGGTGCTGAGCCCGCCTTGGTTCGCCTCACTCGACTTCTCACCTCTCGGCGCTCGGCGCCCCCTGATCAGCTTGCGCCGTTCACTACTGCTGAGTTCAGGGAATTCCAGCACGTCAGACCCGCTCCCTCCAAACACTCGACGAATACGCGCGGGTACGGAAGTGGTCCAAGGAAAAACGGGCATTGGGGCCGTGCTGCGCCAAATACCCAAAGAATCGTGCGCAGAGTGAGACGTTCCGCTCGCCTCGCGTGTTCACACGGGCTCAATTGCCTGCCGAAACGTTATGAAGGCGAGTCCGGACATGGCGAAGAACACAGCCGGACCGACGGGTTCCGACGGTCGGCCGTGGGCCGTGCCGCCGGGAATGTCCCGGTCCGCTGTGTGGGCAATCCGCGGCCCGCTCCGCCTACTTGATCAGGGGTGCGGGCGGGCCGCCCTCGGCTGCTTCCTGCTCCAGGTCCCTACATCTGGTCCCTACTTCAGGCGGGCGAGCAGTGCGTGCTCGACGAGGGTGATCAATCCGCTCTTCGCTTCGGCGCGGTGACGCGCGTCGGTGATGATGATCGGGGTGTCGGGGCCGATCTGGAGGGCCTCACGGACCTCCTCGGGCGAGTAGGGCTGGTACCCGTCGAAGCCGTTGAGTGCGATCACGAAGGGCAGTCCGGAATTCTCGAAATAGTCGACGGCGGGAAAGCAGTCGGCCAGTCTCCGGGTGTCCACCAGCACAACGGCGCCGATCGCACCGCGCACCAAGTCGTCCCACATGAACCAGAATCGGTCCTGACCCGGCGTACCGAACAGATACAGGATCAGATCGTCGTCCAGGGTGATACGGCCGAAATCCATGGCCACCGTTGTGGTGGTCTTGCCCGCCGTGTGCGTGAGGTCGTCGATCCCCGCCGAGGCCGAGGTCATCACGGCCTCGGTACGCAGCGGGTTGATCTCCGAGACCGCGCCGACGAACGTCGTCTTGCCCACGCCGAAGCCACCGGCCACCACGATCTTCGCCGAGGTCGTGGCGCGTGCCGTGGTCGGCATGCCGTATCCCTGCTGGCTCGCCTGTCCCATGGAGCCCATGGGGCCCACGGGAGGGGCCGGCTGCCTGCCTGTCGGGTCCATCTGCGGGCTAGAGCTTGCGAAGTCCACTGAGCACCCTTTCCAGCAAGGTCACATCGGGGGTGCCACCGGGCTCCGCACCGCCGCCGGGCTGATGGATGGCGACCAGGCCGGCTTCAGCCAGGTCGGCGACAAGAATGCGGGCCACCCCCAGCGGGATGGCCAGCAGTGCGGAGACCTCCGCCACCGATTTGACCTCGCGGCACAGGTGGCAGATCCGCTGGTGCTCGGGGAGCAGCCCCTGAAGCTGCATCGGGTCCGCGCTCGTGCTCACGAGGGCCTCGATGGCGAGCTGGTAACGCGGACGCGTTCGGCCACCCGTCATGGCGTACGGGCGAACCAGCGGCTGGTCACCTTCACCGCCGTACGAACCGTACGGGTCAGGAGAGGCGGGCGGCGGGGTCATGGCTCCTCCGAGCGAGGCATGTGGTCGGCGGACGGACTGTGGTGCTCAAGTGGGGGGAGCGTGTGGATCAGTTGAGAATGCTTCCCTGGAGTTCCGCGCGGACGTCCGGTGTGAGTACCGTTCCAGCACGGTCCACCAACAAGGCCATCTCGTACCCGACGAGACCGATGTCGGCCTCGGGGTGCGCGAGAACGGCGAGCGAGGAGCCGTCCGAGACGGACATGATGAAGAGGAAACCTCTCTCCATCTCCACCACCGTCTGGTTGACCGCACCGCCCTCGAAAATGCGGGACGCGCCCGCGGTCAGCGAGGTCAGCCCCGAGGCAACCGCGGCCAATTGGTCGGCACGGTCCCTCGGGAAGCCCTCGGACATGGCCAGAAGCAGGCCGTCGGCGGAGACCACCACCGTGTGCGACACCCCTGGGGTGTTCTCCACGAAGTTGGTGATCAACCAGTTCAGATTCTGCGCGGCCTGGCTCATCGGACTCAACTAACGCTCCTGCTGGTAAGTGGGGCCAATGCCGCGGCCGTCCGTACCGGCCTGTCGGCCCTGCTGGATACCGCGGCGGAGATTGGTCAGTCGCCCCCGTACGTCATCAGGCGCACGCGAGACCTGCGGACCTGACTGTGCGGACGACTGCTGCTGTGCGGTACCCGCGACCAGGTTGGCGCGGGGCACGCGACGCGGCAGGCCCGACGTGGTGACTCCGCCGGCGGCGGGCTGGCGTACCTGTTCGGCACGGCGCCAGCGCTCGTCGTTGGGCGAAGCTCCCCAGTTGGCACCCGTGTCGGTGTCGGTGCTCCCACCCGTGCCGTTCTCCGCCGCGTTCCGCGCCGGCTGGCGCTGAGGCATGGGAGGAACCGCCGAGGCGGGTTGCCCCGGGCGCGGTGCGGACTGCGCCTGGGGCGGCTGCGGAGGCATGTCCGCCGCAGCTTCCTGAGCCTGCGCCGGCTGTGGGGACTGTGGGGGTGCCTGCGCAGGGGCCTGTCCCGAGCCACGGAACCAGTTGGATTCCATGGACTCGAATATCGGAGTCCGGGCGTCGGCCGGGGCCGGGGGCCCGGAGGGTATGCCTTCGGCCGAGCCGTTCGGCGCTGCCGCCGGGGTACGTGCCGCGTCCTGGCCCTCGCTCTGGCCGCTGCCGGCGCCCGTGTATCCGGGCCGGGCGTACTCGCCCGTGGCTTCGGGCTCGTCGTGGCCGCGCGGTGCGTCCTCGGCGCCTGGGCCAGGCTCGGGGCGTGCCCAACTGGGCCGTCCCTGCTCGCCGTCCGAGGGCGCGCCTGCCTGGCCCGCCGGAGTGCCGCCCGCCGGGGTACCGCCCTGGGGGCGCCCCGCCGCGCTGCCGGGCACGCCGAGATCGGAGTACGTCTGGCGCGCGAACTCGGTGGTGTCGTCCGGGCCGCCGCCCGCCTGCGGGCGCCCGTACTGACCGGTGTCGGCGGGGCCGGCAGGGGCCTCGCGACCGTCGGGCTGTGCGTACTCGCCCGTGTCGGAGGGACCGCCCGGGTGCGGGAACTGCCCCGTGTTGCCGTGCCCTTCGGGACCCGCGCCGGGCTGGGCGTACTCACCCGTGTCGCCGGGGCCGCCGGAGCGGGGCTGCGGGTACTGGCCGCTGTGGCCGGGACCGTCGGGACGCACCTGCGGGAACTGGCCCGTGTGACCGGGTCCTTCGGGGCGCGCCTGCGGGAACTGGCCCGTGTTGCCAGGCCCGTCGGGGCCGCCCGGCTGCGGGTACTGACCACTGTGGCCGGGACCGTCAGGACGCACCTGCGGGAACTGGCCCGTGTGACCGGGTCCTTCGGGACGTATCTGCGGGAACTGCCCGGTGTTGCCAGGACCGTCGGGGCGGGCGCCGGGCTGGGCGTACTCGCCGGTGGCGGCGGGACCGCCGGACTGGGGCTGCGGGAACTGGCCCGTGTTGCCGGGTCCGTCGGGACCGCCCGGCTGGGGGTACTGACCGCTGTGGCCAGGTCCGTCGGGGCGCACCTGCGGGAACTGGCCCGTGTGGCCGGGTCCGTCAGGGCGTGCGTCCTGCTGGGCGTGGCGGCCCTGCGAGCCCTCGGCGCGTACCTGCGGGAACTGCCCTGTGTCGCCGGGGCCTTCGGGCCGTACCTGTGGAAGCTGGCCGGTGTGGCCGGGTCCGTCGGGGCGTGCGCCGGGCTGCGGGTACTCGCCCGTGTCACCCGGGCCGCCGCTCGGGCCGCCGGGCAACTCGCCTGCGGGACCGCCGCGTGCGGGCAGGGAGGGGGAGCCGCCGGGCGCCTGGCCGGGGCGGCCGGGTGAGGGCGCGCCGCCGAAGAAGTCGGTGGGCGGCTCTGCCGAGGCACCGGGGGCGCCGGGCGCACCGCTGCCGGGGAGCGCGGGCCGCTGGGCGCCGCCCGCGACCTGGCCGCGCGGCGGCACGGCGTCGAGCCGCGTCCCCGCGCCCTGACCCGCACCGGCGCCGAGGCCGGGGGCTCCGGGCACACCGGGGCCGCCGTTCTGCGGGCCGCGCTGGAGCGCAGCCGCGAGGTTGCCGCCCTTCTGGGCGCGGTTGGGCACGGGAGGAGCGCCCGCGGGGCCGCCGGCGCGGCCCTTGGGGACCTGGCCGCCGCCCTGGGCGACATCGACGGGGAGCATGACCAGCGCGGTCGTGCCGCCGGAGTCGGAGGGGCGCAGCTGGATGCGGATGCCGTGCCGCAGGGACAGCCGGCCGACCACGAACAGGCCCATGCGCCGGGAGACGGAGACATCGACCGTCGGCGGGTTGGCCAGCCGCTCGTTGATCGCGGAGAGGTCCTCGGGCGAGAGGCCGATGCCGGTGTCGTGGATCTCGATGAGCACCCGCCCGTCGGGCAGCGCGTGGCCCGTGACCTTGACCTTGGTCTGGGGCGAGGAGAACGAGGTCGCGTTCTCCAGCAGCTCGGCGAGCAGGTGTACGAGGTCGTTGACGATGCGGCCCGCGACCTCGCTCGCGGGCACGGAGTTCAGCTCGATGCGCTCGTACTGCTCCACCTCGGAAGCGGCGGCGCGCAGCACGTCGACGAGCGGGACGGGGCGCGTCCAGCGGCGTCCCGGCTCCTCGCCCGCGAGGACCAGGAGGTTCTCGCCGTTCCTGCGCATGCGGGTGGCGAGGTGGTCGAGCTTGAAGAGCGAGGAGAGCTGGTCGGGGTCGGCCTCGCGGGACTCCAGTTCGGAGATCAGCGAGAGCTGACGCTGAATCAGGCCCTGGCTGCGGCGCGAGAGGTTGGTGAACATCGCGTTGACGTTCCCTCGCAGCAGCGCCTGTTCACCGGCGAGGCGGACGGCCTCGCGGTGCACGTCGTCGAAGGCGGCGGCCACCTTGCCGATCTCGTCCCGGCTGTGCACGCCGACGGACTCGACGGAGGTGTCCACGTCCTGCGGCTCGGCCTCGGACATCTGCTTGACCAGCTCGGGCAGGCGCTTGCGCGAGACCTCCTGCGCGGTGTCCTGGAGGCGGCGCAGCGAACGGACCATGGAGCGGGCGACGACGAAGGCGCCGACGAGCGAGATGCCGAGGACCAGGAGGATGGCGGCACCGCTGAGGAACGCCTCGCGCTGTGCCTCGGAGCGCAGTTCGCGTGCCTGCTGCTCCATTTTCTCCAGGAGCGTCTTCTCGATCTTGCTCATGTTGTCGATCTTGGAGGCGTCCTGGTCCATCCAGTCGACGAACGTACGGTTCTGCTTCTTGATCGCGTCCGGGCTGTGCAGCATCCGGTCGCGGTACTGGTCCGCCATGCGGACGTTGACGTCGCCGCCGTCGATCGGCTTGGTCAGCGAAGCGGTGCGCTCCTCGCCGTAGATCTGGCGGAAGCTGTTCAGCTCGGCGCGCTCACTGTCCGTCGCGGTCCTGGCGTACAGCCGGTCGCTCTCGGACAGCTTGGGCGTGGGCTGGCGGGCGAGTCCGGCCGAGATGATCGCGCGCTGGATGGAGGCGAACTCCTTGGCGCTGGAGAACGCGGCCAGCGCACGGGTGCTCTGGATCATCTCGCTGTTGCTCGTGGCCTGCGCCATGTCCTGCGAGAGGGAGAGCAGGGAGTCGATCAGCTTGTTGTAGCTGTTGACCGTCTGCGAGACGTACGACGGGTTCTCGTAGGCGCGCTCGCGGATGGTGTTGATCGCGGTGAGCTGACGGGTGATGTCGAGAACGGTGGACTGGACGCCCGCCATCACCTTGTCGCTGCCGTCGATGTTCCCGGTGTCCTCCTTGAACGCCTGGAACGCGGCGTCGGTCCGCTCGCGGGGTGCGACGACGAGGTCGTCCTTCTCGTTCCCCGTGCTGACCAGGGGGCCGGCCGAGCGGTCCCGCTCCTCCTGGAGCGCGGCTGCCAGCTCGGTCGCCTGCTCCGTCATCTCGGTGAGGAGCTTCATGTTGTCGAGCTGGTCGACGTTGGACAGCGAGGTGGAGATCCGCATGCCGCCGAGCGTGGTGGCGGCGATGACCGGGAGCGCCAGCAGGGAGACCAGGCGGGTGCTGATGCGCCAGTTGCGCAGGGCCATGCGTGAGCCGGGGTCGGGGACATCGGGAACGTCCGGGGTCTGACCCGGCTTCCCCTGCTTTCCCTGCTTCCCGGACTGCGGCTTCCCGGCCTTGGCGGACTTGCCGCCCTTGCCCTTGTCGCCCTTGCCGGACTTCCCGGACTTGCCAGAGGGAGTCACGGACCCGTCGCCTCCGCTCGCGCCTTCCCCGGGAGCGCCATAGGCCCCCTGCGCGAACACGGCGGAGCCGCCGTCCTGGGCGCTCTGGGGCTGGGAACCGCGGTCGGCCGAGCCACGCGCCTCCGGGTCCCCCTCAGCGCTGCCATCCCTCTTGAAACGTCCCTGCACTAGCGTCGCAACCTCTGGACCAGGCGTCCCCCCGCGCACGGCGGCGGAACGGTATCGAGTCGTGGGGGTCCAAGGCCCCCCGGGCGGTCGTCATGACCGGCGCGTCCCCCCTCGCCCTCGCGCGACGCTGCACTGCGCCTGGCACGCGACGGTTACGGGCGCCCCCTGACGGCAAACAACGCCTGGGGGATTGTCCTGCTGCGGCGGTCCGTGGAATTCCAGCACAGTGCCGGATCTCCAACAAGGGCTGTGGATAACGACTGAAGCCCGGTGACTGATCGGTTACATGCCCTCACGCGCCGTAGAAGAGAGCCACTTGAATTCCGGACTTTCCCGTACGATGCGCCCACCCTCACCGGGTGCCCAACTAGCCTGCAGTGAACGCGTATTGCCCCATTGGACCGCTCTGTCCGATAAAGGATCTGGATTCAACGATTCCTTATGTCGCTTTTGACCCAAGGTTCGTGAGGAAACTCACAGGCGGGGCGTTGCCTAGATCACGTCATGAGTGGGAATAGCGGGCCTACTCTCGGCGTTTACACCCTGCAGAGAACTGACAAGCAGCCGAACGCGAGCCGAGCGAGGTACGGGCCAGTGAAGTCCACCCTGACGATGCGGAACATAGCCAACCCGCGCCGCACCACCCTGGCACATCTCGACGACGCCGACGAGATGACGACCCGGGCCGTCGCGGCGCAGGAGGCCGAGGACGGCCGGGAGACGCCCGAGCACGAGGACAGTGCCCAGCTCCCCGCACGGACCGCGAACCCCCGCCGTACGGTGCTGGTGGACGAAGCGCCGACGGACTGAGCACCACTCCCCCGTCCACGCAGAAGCGCGTGGGGCCCCGGAGCGATCCGGGACCCCACGCGCTTTTGTCTGCCCGCTGCCGCGCTGCCGGTCACCGGCTGCCGCGTACCGGCGGCCGGTCACCGGCTACTGCCGACTGCCGGCTTCAGCCCTGCCAGCTGTGCGGTGCACGGAAGCCGTGCTGGCGCTCCAGTCGGCGCCAGCCCGCCTTCGTCGTACGCCGGGAGCGTACGGGCACCTGCGCGTGCCGGGAGGTGGCGGCGGCACGGGCGAGCAGCAGCGCGGTGACGGCCGCCAGTTCTTCCTCGTTCGCCTCGCCCTTCTCCACACGTACCAGGCTCGCGGAGTCGGCGTCGGCGTTCAGGGGGCCCGTACTGCCGGGCTCCTCAGGGGTGTTGTTCATCTGCGCTCTCCCATTGAGTGCGTGTCGCTGTGTGTCGCTGTGTGTGACCGGGCGGTGCCCACTCATCACTGCGGGGGGTTGCCGTGCTTGCGCGACGGCAGGTCGGCGTGCTTGCTGCGGAGCATCGCGAGGGAGGCGATGAGCACCTCGCGGGTCTCGGCCGGGTCGATGACGTCGTCCACCAGCCCGCGCTCGGCGGCGTAGTAGGGGTGCATCAGCTCGGCCTTGTACTCCTTGACCATGCGCACCCGCATGGCCTCCGGGTCGTCGGCAGCCGCGATCTGCCTGCGGAAGATCACGTTGGCCGCGCCCTCGGCGCCCATCACCGCGATCTCGTTGGTCGGCCACGCGTAGGTCAGGTCGGCGCCGATGGACTGGCTGTCCATGACGATGTACGCGCCGCCGTACGCCTTGCGCAGCACCACGGAGATGCGCGGCACGGTCGCGTTGCAGTACGCGTAGAGCAGCTTGGCGCCGTGCCGGATGATGCCGCCGTGCTCCTGGTCGACGCCGGGCAGGAAGCCGGGTACGTCCAGCAGCGTGAGGATCGGGATGTTGAAGGCGTCGCACATCTGCACAAAGCGCGCGGCCTTCTCGCTGGCCTCGATGTCGAGCACACCTGCCAGGGACTGCGGCTGGTTGGCGACGATGCCCACCACGTCGCCGTCCATCCGCGCCAGGGTGCAGATGATGTTGGTCGCCCAGCGCTCGTGGATCTCCAGGAAGTCGCCGTCGTCGACGAGTTCCTCGATCACCTTGCGCATGTCGTACGGGCGGTTGCCGTCTGCGGGCACCAGGTCGAGCAGCGCGTCGCCGCGCCGGTCGGCGGGGTCGTCGGTGGGCTCGACCGGCGGGTTCTCGCGATTGTTCTGCGGCAGCAGCGACAGGAGGTAGCGGACCTCCTCCAGGCAGGTCTCCTCGTCGTCGTAGGCGAAGTGCGCGACGCCTGACGTGGCGGCGTGCACATCGGCACCGCCCAGGCCGTTCTGCGTCACCTCGGCACCCGTCACCGCCTGGACCACGTCGGGGCCCGTGATGAACATCTGCGAGGTCTCGCGCACCATGAAGACGAAGTCGGTCAGCGCGGGGCTGTAGGCGGCGCCGCCCGCGCAGGGGCCGAGCATCACGGAGATCTGCGGGATCACACCGGACGCCTTGGTGTTGCGCTGGAAGATGCCGCCGTACCCGGCGAGCGCCGAGACGCCCTCCTGGATACGGGCCCCGGCGCCGTCGTTGAGCGAGACCAGGGGCGCACCGGCCGCTATGGCCTTGTCCATGATCTTGTGGATCTTGGTGGCGTGCGCCTCGCCGAGGGCGCCGCCGAAGATCCGGAAGTCGTGCGCGTAGACGAACACCGTCCGGCCGTGGACCGTGCCCCAGCCGGTGATCACACCGTCGGTGTACGGCTTCTTGGCCTCCAGGCCGAAGCCCGTGGCACGGTGCCTGCGCAGCGGCTCGACCTCGCGGAAGCTGTCGTCGTCCAGCAGCAGCTCGATACGCTCCCGCGCGGTCAGCTTCCCCTTCGCGTGCTGCGCCTCGGTCGCCCGCTCACTGGGGCCGCGGTACGCCTCGGCACGGATGGCGTGCAGTTCGGCCACGCGTCCCCGTGCGTCCCGCGCCTCGGTGTGCGAGTCGGCGGCAGGCACGGAGTCCGGAGAGGGCTCGATCGCCTCGGTCCTGGGCGACGGCTGGGGCAGATCGGTCATGTATAGACCCTACGAAACCCGGGGCCCGATCGCCGTCGTCAGATTCGTACAGTCTCCGCGCCCGTTTCATGGCTGCGCTGGACAGAACCCGGAGCGCGCGACACCGCCAAGCGGCGGAGTCTCTCATGCGAAGGCACGGGGGCTGTGGGGTTCCCACAGCCCCCTACCTGCGATGTTCGGCGTCCAGGCCCGTCTGCGGGTGCCCTGTGCTCAGCCGAGCCTGACCTCGCACCTGAGCGTGGCGCCCTCCCTACCCGGGGTGACGCGCAGCCGGAGCCCCTCGCTGCCGGTGCGTGCCTCGATGCCGTCGTCGGCCGAGACCACGGTGGTGCCCCTGCGTGCCCAGGTCACCTCGAAGGGCGTGCCCGAGCGTACGGGTTCGGACAGGTGGAGGGTGGCCTTCCGCCCTCTCGTCCGCACCAGCACGCTGGCGGGAGCCGTGGAAGTGAGGGCCCCCGTTCCGCTTCCGACCGTGCCCGGGGCCCAGAAGTTGGCGGCGCTGAGCCCCAGGGAGCGCACCGTGACCGCTTGCTGGGCCCCGGTGTTGGCGTCGACCGACAGCCAGCGCGGGTCGGCGGCGCGTGCGGCGAGCTGGCGTGCGCCGGCGCCCGGCATCAGCAGGTACACGTAGTCGGCGCCCGACGGATCGCTGCCGTGGTCGGTCCAGAGGGTGACGTAGCGGCGGGTGAACGTGTCCGTGACGCTACGGGTGTTGATGTCGGACCACGCGCCCGTACGGTCCTCGCGCAGCGTGGACAGCCGGGTACCGCCGGGCCACACCCAGCCGCCGTGGCCCTCAAGGTGGGCCCAGCGGGCGTGCCGGAAGGTGCGTTCGGGATCCGGGCCGCCCGGCAGGCGCCTGCCGTCGACGGTGAGCGCGTGGGCGCCGCGCTCACCCAGATTCCTGTTGTCGAAGACGGTCTCGACCGGAACCCCGTCCGTACTGGTGATCCCCGCGCCCATGCACACGACGGTGTCCGCGAGGCAGAACCAGGACTGACGGGCCGTCAACGTGCTCTCCAGGCCCTTGAGATGCTGGCCCACGGCGGCGAACTCACCGTCCGTCGCGCCGCCCACCCACGCGGTGTCGGGCCGTGCCTCGCCCCAGCCGCCGCCCGCGTTGTCGGCGAGCTTCTTGGTGGAGACGGTCGTGCCGGGCAGCCGCTGCCAGTCCACGGTGGGCCAGAAGTTGTCGCCGTACTGGTCGAGCGTTTCCGCTGGGCCCCACCAGTAGAGCATTCCGTCGCCGGTGTGCCAGCCGCGCGGATTCTCGCCGTTGCCCGACTCGTAGTAGGCGATGCGCTCGGAGGCGAGCGAGAGGCCGGCGCACCATCCCGGGCGGCGGTGGACGGAACGGGCCATGGCGGGGAACAGCTTGTGCCCCACGGGCTCGGGCGCGCTCTCACCGCCGTCGTCGGCCAGCGCGTGCAGCCGCGCGAGGTCGGCGACGCCGAACTGCTTGTCGGTGAGCATGGGCAGGGCCGTGTCCCGCTCGATCCAGCCGCGCACCGCCGCCTCCCACCGGGTGCGCTCCGCCTCGCCCGCCGTACGCGCCAGGACGGCGACGGCGGCGGCGAGCTGGTGGCCGCGGGTGTGGTCGCTCTGGAGGATCTTGCCCGTGTCCTCCTTGAGGATGCCGCGGGATATGGCCCGCCCGCTGACGCTGTCCATCATCAGGCCGTTGTGCATCAGTGGTGCGTAGGCGTTCTCCACGCTGTCCAGAATGATCCGCCGGTTGGGGTCGGTGACCTCCCAACTGGTCCCGTCCAGCAGCGAGAAGAGCCGCCCGAGCCCGTCGAGCAGCACATTGCCGTAGGTGCCTGAGTAGGCGACGTAGGTGTGCTGGATGAAGGAGCCGTCGGCGTAGAGCCCGTCGCCCTTGGTGACGTACGGGAAGACGGGCGAGAGCGCCTTCGAGGCCAGCGCGATCTTGCCGGGGGCCTCACCGACGATGCCGCGTACGGCGTGGACGCGGCAGAAGTCGACACGGTTGGCGCCGGTAGAGGTCCCCGTGTACGTGTCGAAGACGGACTCCGGCAGGAAGTGGTCGACGGCGGCGAGGTACCTGTCACGGTCGGCCGCTGGTATCAGGCCGTGGAGCACGGCGAGCGTGTCGGTGAGCGGGCGCGTGGCGCCTATCTGCCAGTCCCACCAGTTGCCGTAGCGGGTGGTGGAGGGGTTGTAGACGCGGTCGTGCACGTGCTGGAGGCCGGTGGTGACGGCTTCCAGCAGCGCGGCGTCGCCGGTGAGGCCGGTGCCGGGCTGGGCGTGCGCCATGGCCATGGTCGCGAGGCGGTCGTAGGACTGGGTAACGCCGGTCGAGGGGTCGAACGGGACATCCGGGAAGAGGGAGCCGGCGGCCGGCGCCATCGCGTCGCGCAGCGCGGCGGCGTCGGTACCGAGCTGCTTGAGCCGCCCGGCATAGGGCTCGGCCTCCGGGTCGTAACCGGTGCCGAGGTAGAGGTCCAGCCACCGCTTGCGCAGCGCGGCGAAGTCGTCGGCGGCGGCGCCGGGTCCGGGCCCGGTTCCGGATCCCGGTCCCGACTGGGCGCCGTGGGCCGGTGCTCCGGCCAGGGTCGCGGTGACAACGCTTGCTCCGGTGGTGGCCAGAAAGGCTCTTCGGCTCCATGCGGATCGTGATGGCACGATGTGCCCCTCTCGAACGGGCTTCACAGGCTGACGAGTTGAGCGCTGGTCTAGCACGCGGAGAAGGCCGCAACAATGGTCACGGCAGAGAAAGGGCAAGCGCTGTCTATCCGGAGGACGGCCAGGGGTTACCCCGAAGTAATGGGAGCTGCTTAGATGTGCGGGCCCCCGTCACCCCCACTCACCGGGAGTTCTCCGTGTCCAGGCGACGACCCACGCCCCGCCTCCTCCTCGCCTCCGCCGCCGCGGTGGCGCTCAGCGCGACGGCCCTCGCGGGCACGGGAGTCGCGCCCGCCGCGGCCACCCCGTCCGCTGCACCCGGTCCGGGTGCGGACGGTGCGGGTGCTGCCGCGGACGGAACGACGCCGCGCCTGCGGGTGCTCACGTACAACGTGTTCCTGATGAGCAAGAACCTGTATCCCAACTGGGGCCAGGACCACCGCGCCCGGGAGATACCGAAGGCGGCGCCCTTCCGCGGGAACGATGTCGTCGTCCTCCAGGAGGCGTTCGACAACGCCTCCTCGGACGCGCTCAAGAGCAACGCGGCAGGGCAGTACCCGCACCAGACCCCCGTACTCGGCCGCTCCAAGAGCGGCTGGGACGCCACGCACGGCGCGTACTCCGCCACCACGCCCGAGGACGGCGGCGTGACGGTGCTCAGCAAGTGGCCGGTCGTGAAGAAGGAGCAGTACGTCTACAAGCAGGCGTGCGGCGGCGACTACTTCTCCAACAAGGGTTTCGTCTACGCCGTGCTCGACGTCAACGGCACCCGGGTGCACGTCGTGGGCACGCACACCCAGTCGACCGACGACGGCTGTACGGACGGGCAGGCGCCGAAGATCCGCAGCGCGCAGCTGAAGGAGATGGACGCGTTCCTGGACGCCAAGAAGATCCCCGCCGATGAGCAGGTGATGGTCGCAGGCGACCTCAATGTCGACGCCGCGTCCCCCGAGCACGCCTCGATGCTGGCCGACGCGGGCCTGTCCGACTCCGACAGCCGCACGGGCCGCGGCCCGTCCTTCGACACGGAGCACAACTCCGTCGCGGCCGACCGCTACCCGGGGCTGCCCAGCGAGGACCTGGACTACGTCCTGCACCGCGAGGGCCACGCCCGCCCTGACGGCTGGCGGAACGAGGTGCTGGACGAGCGCTCCGAGCCCTGGACCGTGAGCAGTTGGGGCAAGAAGTACACGTACACCAACATGTCGGACCACTACCCGGTGGTCGCCCGCTGACGGTGCGGTGACCGCGCTCGGTGACCGCGTCCGCTGACGGGTGCCTCACAGTTGCCCGTCAGCCGGACACCCGGTGGCCGCCCCGCTGACGGGACGACCACCGGCGAAGGCGCGGCGCGTCAGGCGCGGGGCTCGGCCCCGGCGCGCAGCAGGCCGTACGTGTAACCGTCGTCGAGGGCCTGCCAGGAGGCGGCGATGACGTTGTCACCGACGCCGACGGTGGTCCACTCCGCGCCGCCGTCGCTCATGGAGACCAGCACGCGCGTGGTGGAGGCAGCGCCGTGCGCGCCCTCCAGGATGCGCACCTTGTAGTCGACCAGCGCGAGCCGGGCCAGCTCGGGATGGAGGCGCTCAAGACCGGCACGCAGCGCGCGGTCGAGCGCGTCGACGGGGCCATTGCCCTCACCGGTGACGACGATCCGCTCGCCCTTGGCCCACAGCTTGACGGTCGCCTCGTTGACCTGCACACCGTCCGGGCGCTGTTCGACGATGGCACGCCAGGACTCCAGCTCGAAGAAGCGGGGCGCCGTGCCGGCGGCGCCGCCCTTGACCTCGTCGCGGAGGAGCAGTTCGAAGGACGCGTCCGCCGCCTCGTAGGTGTAGCCCTGCAGTTCCTGTTCCTTGACGCGCTCGACCACGCGGCCGACCAGCTCACGGTCGCCGCTGAGGTCGTAGCCCAGCTCCTTGCCCTTCAGCTCGACCGAGGCGCGTCCCGCCATGTCCGAGACGAGCATCCGCATGGTGTTGCCGACGAGTTCGGGGTCGATGTGCTGGTAGAGGTTCGGGTCGACCTTGATCGCGGAAGCGTGCAGCCCGCCCTTGTGCGCGAAGGCCGACGTGCCGACGTAGGGCTGGTGCGTGGAGGGGGTGAGGTTGACGACCTCCGCGATGGCGTGCGAGACGCGGGTCGTCTCGGCGAGCGCGCCCTCGGGCAGCACGCGCTTGTCGTACTTCAGCTCCAGCGCCGCGACGACGGGGAACAGGTTGGCGTTGCCGACGCGTTCGCCGTAACCGTTGGCCGTGCACTGGACGTGGGTGGCGCCGCCGTCCACGGCGGCCAGGGTGTTGGCGACGGCGCAGCCGGTGTCGTCCTGCGCGTGGATACCGAGCCGGGCCCCCGTGTCGGCGGCCACGGTGCGTACGACGGCCTGGATCTGCGCCGGGATCATCCCGCCGTTGGTGTCGCACAGGACGACGACATCGGCGCCCGCCTCGTACGCAGCGCGTACGACCTGCTTCGCGTAGGCGGGGTTGTCGTGGTAGCCGTCGAAGAAGTGCTCGCAGTCGACGAAGACCCTGCGCCCCTGCTCCCGCAGGTAGGCGACGGTGTCGGAGATCATCGCGAGGTTCTCTTCAAGGGTGGTGCGCAGGGCGAGTTCGACGTGCCGGTCATGGGACTTGGCAACGAGGGTGATCACCGGCGCCTCGGAGTCGAGCAGCGCCTTGACCTGGGGATCGATCTGCGCGGGTACGCCCGCCCTGCGCGTGGAGCCGAAGGCGACGAGCTGCGCGTGCCGGAAGCCGATCTCCTTGGGCGCGCGCGCGAAGAACTCGGTGTCACGCGGGTTGGCTCCGGGCCACCCGCCCTCGATGAAGCCGACGCCGTAGTCGTCCAGGTGGCGGGCGATGGTCAGCTTGTCGGCGACGGTGAGGTTGATGCCTTCGCGCTGGGCGCCGTCGCGCAGCGTGGTGTCGAAGACGTGAAAGCCGTCCGAGACGCTGTCGGTGTCCGTGGTCATGGCTGCTGTGACTCCTGTACGGATGAGTGGTGGTCCGGAATGCATGGCTCCACTTGCCCCCATCATCCCTCGCGCCTTCGCCTCCGGCTGCGGGTGGGCCGGAAAACGAAAAGACCCCTCGCGGGTGCGAGAGGTCTGCGCGCGGGTCTGGGGCACGGTGGCCGCTGCCGCACAGGTTCTGCCTGCGGCAGTCGGTCACTGCGGACCGGCGCGCCTGTTGCCAATAATCATGACGAAAGAGGGCACGAGGGCAGTCTGGCACACCACTGCCCTCGGCTCTGGGGCGTCTCACCATGCGGGCTGCGGCGCGGTTACGGTCCCGCGCCTTGCCTGTTCAGCGGCCTGCTGCCGCCTCGTCCGTCTCCCGGGGCTCCGCCCCTTGCGGGGCCCGCTGTCGCGGGGATCGCGATCGTGTGGGTGCGCTTGTTCGGCACCGCCGGACAGCGCCGCTGAGGGGCTCGCCGTCGCGGCGGGGAGGGGGTGGGCCCCTCCGCCGCGGGGGAGGGCTCGCCGTGGGTATTTAGGGGCGCGGGGAACTGCGCGACCAGCCACGGACGGCGCGAGGACGGCGGCGAAGCGGCCCCACCCCCAAGGGGCGCGGGGAACTGCGCGACCAGTCACGGACGGCGCGAGGACGGCGACGAAACAGCACCAAAGCGGCGAGGCCCCACGAGGCGGCGAGGCCCCCCGCGAGGGGCCTAGGCGTGGGCCACGTAGATGTCCCAGTCCTCGTTGGTGTCCTTGGTGGTGAGGGCGTCCGGGGTGGCGTAAGCCACTGTCTTGGCGGCGTTGGAGAGTGCGTGGGGTGTGGTCTCCACGTAGTTGCCGGCCGGGTTCGGGGTGATCTGCCGGGCCGGGGCCGAGGTGGTCAGGTCGAGGAGGTATGTGGGTGAGGTGCCCTCGCCCGCGTACAGGAGGGCCTTGCCGTCGGGGCTGGGGACCGGGGAGCGCGAGAAGGAGCCCTTGCCGTGCCTGCCCGGTACGCGCCGCAGCTTCCCGGTCTCGGCGTTCCACACGAAGGCGTTGACCGCCTTGTCGTTGTCGCCCGGCACAAGACCGTCGTCGCCGGACTGGAAGGTGACGAAGCGGCCGTCGGCCGTGGTGACGGGCTGGGTGGAGTCCCGGCCCCGCTGCTGGTCGCTGGTGCTCTTGCCGTCGAGCTGGGTGAGCGCGCTGTTGGTCAGGTCGCGTACGAACACGTCGCAGCAGTCGGCGCGCGGCCCGGTGGTGAAGTTGTAGCGGTAGCTGAACCTCGTCGCCTTGTCGTCCATGGTCAGGTCCGAGACCGTACGGTCCTGCCAGTCGGGCTTGCTGTGCGCGAAGGCACGCGTTCCGCCGCCTTCGCGGTCCTTGAGGTAGATCCAGGCGTTCTCCTCCTCGCCGGGCGGCGGGGTGCCGATGAAGGCGACGTACTTGCCGTCCGCGCTGATCGCGGGGTTCCGGCCCTGGACGTCGTAGGAGATCGTCGGGGTCTTGATCTGTTCGGTCTTCCCCGTGGCGAGGTCGTGGGTGTGGACGCGCCTGTCGCCTCCGCCGTCCTCGGTGGTGAAGGCGACCACCTTGCCGTCGGCGCTGAGCACCGGTTCGGAGGCGGTACGGCCCGCTACGGCTATGCGCTCGGTCTTCCCCGAGGCCAGCGTCTTGACGAAGATGTCGGCCGCGCCGTTGTCGTCCCCCGCGACGAGATTGCTCGCCTCCGAGGTGAAGACGGCGAGCGTGCCGTCGCGGCTGACGCTCGCCTCGCGGGAAGGCCCGTTGGCCTCGGTCCCGTCGGCCGCGACGCTGATCCGCTCGGTGCGCGGCGTCGCGGCCTTCTCGGCCGCCGTGTCCCCGGGCGCCGCGAGCGCGGGCACGGCGAAGGTGGCGGTGACGGCGGAGACAAGCGCGGCTCCCAGAGCCGCGCGCTTGGCATTGCGCATGGTGCGTTTCCCCCTGAAGTACGGATTCCCCCGTGCCCTCCTCCGTCAGGAGGGCGTATACGGCATCCAAGCAGAGCCCTCATGTACGGGACAATCCGCGCTTTTACGTACAACCTTCGCACCGGGCCGGGAGTCCGTCTCTCTGTAGGGACACCTCAACTCCGGCCGCAGTTCCCCTTGTTGGGGACACCGGGGGCGCGCACCCTCTCGCGCTTCGGCGGTTTCCGCTGTTTACTTCTGCGTTTGACAGGTTCATACCAGAGCCATGAAGTGGAGACGCCATCGTGCTGAGCAAGCGTGCGACTCTCGCCGTCGTCAGCGCCGCCGTGCTGACGCTCATCCCCACCACGCTGGCAGCGGCCTCGGGCTCTGCCCAGGCCCCCGCCCCCGCTACCGAACAGCGCGACCCGGGTGTCCGGGCGTCCACGACGGACTACGCCCTCGACTCCAAGATCGACCGCACGCTCGGCTCCCGCAGCGCGGGCAGCTATCTCGACGCGGAGACCGGCAAGCTGGTCGTCACCGTGACCAGCGAGAGCGCGGCCCAGCAGGTACGGGCCGCGGGCGCAGCCGCGCAGCGCGTACGCCACAGCGCCGCCGATCTGCGCGCCGCCATGACGGCGCTGGACAAGCGCGCCGCCACTCCGGGCACCTCCTGGGGCGTGGACCCCAGACGCAACCAGGTGGTGGTGGAGGCCGACTCCACCGTCTCGGCCACCGCGCTGGCCCGGCTGCGCACCGTGGCCAAGGGCCAGGACGGCGCCGTACGGGTCACCCGTGTACCCGGCACGTTCCGCGAGGAGGTGCTCGGCGGTGACGCGATATACGGCGGCGGAGTGCGCTGCTCGGCCGCGTTCAACGTCACCCAGGGCAGCACCCGGTTCTTCGTCACAGCGGGGCACTGCTCCGAGTCGGCAACCAACTGGAGCGCGGTGTCCGGCGGTCCCGCCATCGGCAAACAGGAGGGCTTCAGCTTCCCCGGCAACGACTACAGCCTCGTGCGCTACAGCGACGGCTCCAACCCCGGCGGTTCCGTGAACCTCTACAACGGCAGCAGCAGGGACATCACCGGCGCGGCCAACGCCGTCGTGGGCCAGAACATCCAGAAGAGCGGCAGCACCACCAAGGTCACCAGCGGCACCGTCACGGCGACCGGTGTCACCGTCAACTACGGCAGCGGCAACGTCGTCGAGGGCATGGTCCGTACGACCGCCTGCTCGGCGGGCGGGGACAGCGGCGGCGCCCACTTCTCCGGCGGCACGGCGCTGGGCATCCACTCGGGCTCGTCCGGCTGCACCGGCACCCAGGGCTCGGCCATCCACCAGCCCGTACCCGAGGCGCTCTCGGCCTACGGGGTCAGCGTCTACTGACCCGGCGGCGTTCCCTCGGCCGACCGACCGGCTGACCAGCAGCTGATCAGCCACCGGCCGACCGCCGGCGGGCACACGCACGGGGCCCCGCGCAGCCTGCTCGGGGCCCCTTCACCGTCGTGCCGGCTCAGCCGGGTTCACGAGTTCACCGTCGTGGCGGCTCGTCGAGGCGGCTCAGTCGAGCTTGTGCATCCAGCCGTGCGTGTCCTCTGCGCGGCCGGTCTGGATCGCCAGCAGCGTCTCGCGCAGCTTCATGGTGATCTCGCCGGCGCCGCCGTCGGCGACCTTCCACGCGGCCCGCGCGGACTTCGCCTCGCCGACCGGAGTGATCACGGCCGCCGTACCGCAGGCGAAGACCTCGCTGATCGAGCCGTCCTCGTTGCCCAGCCGCCAGTCCTCGGTGGAGATACGGGCCTCCTCCGTGGCGTACCCCAGGTCGGCGGCGATCCGGAGGAGCGAGTCCCGGGTGATGCCCGGCAGCAGCGTGCCGGTCAGCTCGGGGGTGACGACCTTCGCCTCGGCGCCCTCGCCGTAGACGAAGTAGAGGTTCATGCCGCCCATCTCCTCGATGTAGCGGCGCTCGACGGCGTCCAGCCAGACCACCTGGTCGCAGCCCTGCTCGGCCGCCTCGGCCTGGGCGACGAGCGAGGCGGCGTAGTTGCCTGCGCACTTGGCCTCGCCCGTGCCACCGGGTGCAGCGCGCACGTACTCCTCGGAGAGCCAGACCGAGACCGGCTGCACGCCACCGGGGAAGTACGAGCCCGCGGGCGAGGCGATGACCATGAACGTGTACTCGTTGGCGGGCTTCACACCGAGCCCGACCTCGCTCGCGAACATGAACGGACGCAGGTACAGCGACTCCTCGCCGACCCCGGGGACCCAGTCCTTGTCCTGCTTGACCAGCAGTTCACAGGCTTCGATGAAGGTCTCGACCGGCAGCTCGGGCATGGCCAGGCGGCGCGCGCTGCGCTGGAACCTGTGCGCGTTGGCGTCCGGGCGGAAGACCGCCGCCGAGCCGTCGGGCTGCCGGTACGCCTTCAGGCCCTCGAAGATCGACTGCGCGTAGTGCAGCGTCATGTTGGCGGGGTCCATCTGGAGCGACGCGTACGGCTGGAGCTGGGCCTCGTGCCAGCCGCGGCCCTCGGTCCACTTGATGGTGACCATGTGGTCGGTGAAGTACCGCCCGAAGCCGGGGTCGGCCAGCACCGCGTCGCGCTCCGCCGCAGGCAGCGGCTGCGCGGAGGGCTTGAGATCGAAATCGATTCGGGGCGTCGTCATGTCAGCGCGTCCTTCGCTTGTGTCGTGTCGGACCGCGCCCCCCGGCACGTCCGGTAGCCGAAACCGGTACGTGGACGTCCGAGCATTACCTCGTACAGCGGCCTCACGTTCGATTATCGCGCGAGAGGAGCGGTGCAGAAGCCACGGGGTGGGCGGTCCTGTGAGAGATGGTGGCACCCGACCGCCGAGTAGCACAGCTGCACGCAGCACAGCGGCCGGGCACCGGGCCCGGCCGCTGGAGAAGCGGGAGTTCCGAGCCCTAGCTCGCTACTCGTACCGCCAGCGCGTCACCGATCTCATCGGTGGTGCGGACCGCGCCAGAGCGCTCGGCGAGGTCGGCGGTGACCGCCGCGTCGACGCGCTCGGCCTCGGCCTCGTAGCCGAGGTGGCGCAGAAGGAGCGCGGCGGACAGCACCGTGGCGGTGGGGTCCGCCTTGCCGGTGCCCGCGATGTCGGGTGCCGAGCCGTGAACCGGCTCGAACATCGAGGGGAACGCGCGGGAGGGGTTGATGTTCCCCGAGGCCGCGAGGCCGATACCGCCGCTGACGGCGGCGGCGAGGTCGGTGATGATGTCACCGAAGAGGTTGTCGGTGACGATCACGTCGAACCGCGCCGGGTCGGTGACCAGGAAGATCGTGGCCGCGTCGACATGCAGATAGTCGGTGCTGACCTCGGGGAACTCCTGGCCGACCCGGTCGAAGGTGTCCTTCCACAGGTGACCCGCGTACACGAGGACGTTGTTCTTGTGGACCAGCGTCAGCTTCTTGCGCGGACGGGCCTGCGCACGCGCGAAGGCGTCCCGGACGACCCGCTCGACACCGAAGGCGGTGTTCACGCTCACCTCGTTGGCGACCTCCTGCGGGGTGCCCTTGCGGATGCTGCCGCCGTTGCCGACGTACGGCCCCTCGGTGCCCTCGCGGACGACGACGAAGTCGATGTCCGGATCGCCCGCGAGCGGCGACGTGGTGTTGGGGAACAGCTTCGAGGGGCGCAGGTTCACGAAGTGGTCGAAGGCGAAGCGGAGCTTGAGCAGCAAGCCGCGCTCCAGCGTCCCCGAGGGAACGCTCGGGTCGCCGATGGCGCCGAGCAGAATCGCGTCGTGCTGCCTGATCCGCTCCATCTCGGCGTCCGGGAGGGTCTCCCCCGTCGCGTGCCAGCGCTTCGCGCCGAGGTCGTACTCCTCGGTCTCCAGCTTCACGTCCTGCGGGAGGACGGCGGACAGGACCTTGAGGCCCTGGGCGACGACCTCAGGGCCGATTCCGTCACCGGGGATCACTGCGAGGCTGATGCTGCGAGACATGGCGGAGACCCTACTCCGCGTCCCAGCGCCTGACACAACCGTTCCACATGGCGGACGCCGACCCCGGCACGACATCGTGCCGTCGCCGTGCCGGTCGGGCGCCGTTCACCGCGTGTACTCCCGCGGGTCTTCCGCGAGTTGTGACCCGCGGGGAACGTGTTCTCCATGACTGCCAACGACCTTCCGAACGTGGGCATCCCCGGCCGGCTGGCCGCGCGGATGAGCATGGCCGAGCAGCACGCGTATCTGCGCGAGAAGCTGGCGCCCCGTACCCGCGGCGCGCGCTCAGGGCCCTCGCGGCGCGGGGTGCTGTACGGCGGCGGACTCGTCGCGGCGAGCGCGGCCGGAGCCACCGGACTCGTCGCCGGCTCGGACTCCGCGCTGAGCGGCGAACCGGCGCCGGCCGGGCCCACGCTCGCCGTCTCGCCCGTGAAGGTGGACGGTTCGCTCGTCGCGCCCTTCGGCCGCCATCTCGCCTTCGGCGCCGACCCGAAGACCCAGATGCGGATCTCCTGGCAGGTCCCGTTCGCCGTACGCGGCCCCTATGTGCGCGTCGGCCTCAAGCCCTGGGACCTGGGCCGCAAGGTCGATGCCGAGACGCGCCCCCTGCGCACACCGTCGCTCGGGCGCGACGTTCCCGAGGTCGAACAGCACTATCTCCACGCCGGACTCGACGGGCTGCGCCCCGGCACCACGTACTACTACGGCATCGGCCACGAGGGCTTCGACCCGGCCTCGGCCGAACGCCTGGGCACCGTCGGCTCGTTCACCACAGCGCCGTCGGCGGCCGACGGCGGGTTCGTCTTCACCGCGTTCGGCGACCAGGGCGTCAGCTACGACGCGCTCGCCAACGACCAGCTCCTGCTGGGCCAGAACCCCGCCTTCCATCTGCACGCCGGCGACATCTGCTACGCCGACAGCTCGGGGCACGGCAAGGAGTCCGACACCTACGACGCGCGCGTGTGGGACCAGTTCCTCGCCCAGACCGAGTCCGTGGCCGCGCGGGTGCCGTGGATGGTGACGACCGGGAACCACGACATGGAGGCGTGGTACTCACCCGACGGATACGGCGGCCAGTCGGCGCGCTGGTTCCTCCCGGACAACGGCCCCGACCCCGAAAAGGCGCCCGGCGTCTACGCGTTCGTGTACGGCAACGTCGGTGTCGTCGCGCTGGACGCCAACGATGTCTCGTACGAGATCCCCGCCAACCGCGGCCACACCGGCGGGGCGCAGACGCGCTGGCTCGCCCGCACGCTCAAGCGGCTGCGTGCCACCCCGGGGCTCGACTTCGTCGTCGTCTTCTTCCACCACTGCGCGTACTCCACGAGCACCCACGCGTCCGACGGCGGCGTACGCGACGCGTGGACCGGGCTCTTCGACGAGCACCATGTCGATCTCGTCGTCAACGGGCACAACCACGTGTACGAACGGACGGACCCCGTACGGGGCGGCGAGCGCAAGCGGAAGCTCGCCGTCGGCGAGACGACCGTTCCGTCCCGGGACGGAACGGTGTACGTCACCGCCGGCGGCGCGGGCAAGGAGCTGTACGACTTCCCCGCGCCCGACAGCTACGAGGGCGCGCTGAACGAGAGGGACAGCGTGCGCAGTTTCCGCTGGACGAAGGGGCGGGTCCGCGCACCTGACCGGGTCGAGTGGTCCCGTATCCGCTACACCGGCTACTCGTTCCTCGCGGTCGAGTCCCGGCCCGGCACACAGCCCTCGCTCGAAGTGACAGCCCTCGCCGAGTCAGGGCGGCGCATCGACCACTTCGCGGTGGCGCACCGCTGAGGACGGCGAACGGTAGCGGAACGGTAAGGGACCGGGAAGCTGCGAAGGCTCAGCCGCGGCGGTCGAAGGCGCGCTGGAGGGCAGCCGCTGCCTGACGGCGCTCCTCCTCACGGAGGCGGGCGGCGGCGCGGGAACGGCGGGTGCGGGAGGCCGGGGCGGTGTGGGGAGCGGTGGTGGTGGCCATGGAAAGCAACTCCTTCTGCACTGCGCACGGAGAACGCGAAGAGATCTGCGATGCGGCCGGAAGGGGCGGGAGCGGTCCGTGCGGCAGGGGTCGCCTGCGAAAAGTACGGATCCTCGACCGCCGACGCTCGATGGAGCGGGACGTTCGGCTCCTACAAAGATAGGAGCGAACGGCCGTCATGTCTCGCCAATTAGTTGGCCTTCCTACTATCTGAGACGAGCCCCACACAAAAGACGGGCCCGGCCCCTCCTCCTGGGGATCCTCCCCCGGCCGAAGGCCGGAGGAGGGCGGAGGAAGGGGCCGGGCCCTCATCGCACAGGGACCGCGGGGGGTCAGCCCATGTGCGGGTACCGGTAGTCGGTCGGCGCGACCTGGGTCTCCTTGATCGCGCGCGGCGAGGACCAGCGGATCAGGTTGAACTTCGAGCCGGCCTTGTCGTTCGTGCCGGAGGCACGCGCGCCGCCGAACGGCTGCTGGCCGACGATCGAGCCGGTGGGCCGGTCGTTCAGGTAGAAGTTGCCCGCGGCGAACCGCAGCTTCTCCGAAGCGGCGGCGAGCACCGCGCGGTCCCGCGCGAGGACGGCGCCGGTCAGCGCGTAGGCGGAGGCCGACTCCATCTGGTCCAGCATCGCGTCCCACTGCTCGTCCTCGTAGACGTGGACGGCGATGACCGGGCCGAAGTACTCGGTCTTGAAGACCTCGTCCTCCGGGTCGGAGCAGGCGATGACGGTCGGGCTGATGAAGTAGCCCACGCTGTCGTCGTAGCTGCCGCCCGCGACGATCTCGCAGGTCGGGTCGGCCTTGGCGCGGTCGATGGCGGCCTTGTTCTTGGCGAAGGCACGGTCGTCGATGACGGCGCCGAGGAAGTTCGACAGATCGGTGACATCGCCCATGGCCAGGCTCTCGACCTCGGCCGCCAGCTCGTCCTTGAAGCCGCTGTCCCAGATGGAGCGGGGGACGTAGGCGCGGGAGGCCGCCGAGCACTTCTGGCCCTGGTACTCGAAGGCGCCACGGGTGATGGCGGTCTTGAGGATCTTCGGGTCGGCCGAGGGGTGGGCGACGATGAAGTCCTTGCCGCCGGTCTCGCCGACGATACGGGGGTAGGACTTGTAGCCCGCGATGTTCTCGCCGACGGACTTCCACAGGTGCTGGAAGGTGGCGGTCGAGCCGGTGAAGTGGATGCCGGCCAGGTCCGGGTGCGGGATCGCGACCTCGGAGACCTCCTTGCCGTCGCCCGTCACCAGGTTGATGACGCCCTTGGGCATGCCCGCCTCCTCCAGCAGCTCCATGAGGAGGATGGCGGAGTGGGTCTGCGTCGGGGAGGGCTTCCAGATCACGACGTTGCCCATGAGCGCGGGGGCCGTGGGCAGGTTGCCGGCGATGGCGGTGAAGTTGAACGGCGTGACCGCGTAGACGAAGCCCTCCAGCGGGCGGTGGTCCATGCGGTTCCAGACGCCGTGCGGCTGCACCAGCGGCTGCTCGGTCATCAGCTCGCGGGCGAAGTGCACGTTGAAGCGCCAGAAGTCGACCAGCTCACAGGGCGCGTCGATCTCGGCCTGCTGCGCGGTCTTGGACTGGCCCAGCATGGTCGAGGCCGCGATGGTCTCGCGCCACGGGCCCGAGAGCAGCTCGGCGGCCTTGAGGATGATCGCCGCGCGGTCGTCGAAGGACAGCGCGCGCCAGGCCGGGGCGGCGGCGAGGGCCGCGTCGATGGCGTCCTGCGCGTCCTGGCGCGTGGCGTCGGCGTAGGTACCGAGGACGGCCTTGTGGTTGTGCGGCTGCACGACGTTGTGGCGCTCGCCGCCGCCCATGCGCTTGACGCCGTTGATCGTCATCGGCAGGTCGACGGGGTTCTCGGCCAGCTCCTTGAGCTTGGCCTCCAGGCGCGCGCGCTCGGGGCTGCCGGGCGCGTAGCTGTGCACCGGCTCGTTGTACGGGGCGGGGACCTGGGTCACAGCGTCCATGGCCGTGTCTCCTTCGATCAGTGGTGCGGGAGGGAAGTTGTGGGCAGGGGCGGTGCGGGCGCCTACGCCGGGCCGGCCACGCGTGGCGAGCCGACGCGGACTGTGCTCACCCGGGGGAACGTGGACCCCCGGCCGGAAGCGAGCATGACGGTCATCCTCTTCACCCCCTGGTGACAAGCGAACGCAAGCTGCACTCATCCAGGGGACAACCCCCGGACCCCCGGCCGGAAGGAAGCGTGAGGGTCATCCTTCTCACCCCCTGGTGACAAGCGAACGCAAGAAGAACGCCATGTTCGCCGGGCGCTCCGCGAGGCGGCGCATGAAGTAGCCGTACCAGTCGGTGCCGTACGGGATGTACACGCGCATCCTGTGGCCCTCGGCCACCAGCCGCTCGTGCTCACCCGTGCGGATGCCGTAGAGCATCTGGAACTCGTACTCGTCCTGCTTCCGACCGTAACGCCCGGCCAGTTCCTGTGCGATGGCCACCATCCGGGGGTCGTGCGAGCCGACCATCGGGTAGCCCTTGCCGGCCATCAGGATCTTCAGGCAGCGCACGTACGCCTTGTCGACCTCGTGCTTGTCCTGGTGGGCGACGTGGGCCGGCTCGTTGTAGGCGCCCTTCACCAGGCGGACGCGGGAGCCCTCACCGGCCAGCGTGTGACAGTCCTCCTCGGTCCTGAACAGGTAGGACTGGAGCACGGCGCCCGTGCCGGGGAAGCGGCGCCGCAGGTCGGCCAGGATCGCGAGGGTGGAGTCGACCGTGGTGTGGTCCTCCATGTCCAGGGTGACCGTCGTTCCGGCAGCGGTCGCCGCCTCGACGACGGGCAGCACGTTGTCGTACGCCACATCGTGCCCGCCCGGCAGCGCCTGGCCGAAGGCCGAGAGCTTGACCGACATCTCGGCGTGCTCGGCCAGTCCGGAGGACGCGAGGGCGTCGGTGAGCGCCAGATAGGCGTCTCGGTTGCGGACCGCCTCCGACCTGTCGGTGATGTCCTCACCAAGGTGGTCGATGGTGACCTCCATGCCCCGGTCGGCCAGCGACCGTACGGCCCGGAGGCAGTGGTCGAGCTGCTCGCCCGCCACGAAACGGTCCACCATCGGGCGGGTGACCGGCGCGGCCGAGACGAGGCGGCGGATGCTGTCGCTGCGCGCGGCGGCGAGAAGCACGGGTCCCAGCACGGGGCACCTCCACATTGTTCTTGTACGCGGCTCAACCGCACGGGAGCGCGAGAGCCTCCCCCGAACTCTTCGAGCAGGGGTACTCCCAGAACGTAAGGATCGCGGCGCCGCGCTGCCATCGACAGCTGTCACGCGTCCGTGCCCTGCATCTCAGACAGATGTATGACAATGGGTGCGCGGGCCCCGCACGGCGGGCCACGTGGCAGCACCACAGCACAGGAGAGAGCCGGATTCCATGCGCGAGGACTATCAGGCGCTGATCGACGAGGTCTCGCAGCTCCTCGGCACCCCGGCGACGCTGGAGGGGCGCGACTTCGCGCTGATCGCCTTCGGCGCGCACGAGGGCACGGACTCCGGAGGTGCCGACGGCGTGGTCGACCTGCCGCTGGACTCGGTACGCACCCGTACGATCCTGCAGCGCCGCTCGACCCCGGCCGTGCGGGCCTTCTTCGAGAGCTTCGGCATCGCCAGGGCCACCGGGCCCGTCCGCGTCCCTCCCGACCCGGCGGCGGGCGTGGTCAACGGCCGTATCTGTCTGCCCGTACGGGACCGGGGCGTCGTCTACGGCTACATCTGGCTGCTGGACGACGGCGCGATCGGCCTCGACGACCCCCGGCTCGCCGCCGCGATGGCGGTCGCCGACCGTACGGGCGCGCTGCTGGCAGCGCAGACCCGCGCCGAGGCCCGCACCGGAGAGCTGCTGAGCGCCGTGCTCGACGAGCGGGGCGGCGCCGAACACGACGAGGCGGTCGCGGGGTTGCGCGGCGCGCTGGGCGCCGCGGCCTCGGGCCCGCTGGCCCTGGTCGCCGTGCTGCCCTGGCCCGGTGGAGAGGACGGAGGGGCCACAGAAAACGCCGTAAACGCAGGGCCCGCGGGAAAGGCAGGAACCGCGGAAAGCACAGCGAACGCGGCGGGGCGCGTGCCCGCCGGCCTCCCCCGGCTCGCGGCGCAGTGCGTACAGGACGGAGCGCTCGCGGCCCTCGTACGGCTGCGCGGTCCGCACGGCCTGGAACCCGCGCGTACAGCGGCCGAACGCCTGCTGCGCTCACCGGCCACGGCGGCGCCTGACCCGCGTACGCCCACGGCGGGGCTGAGCGCGCCGCGCACCGGGGTGGCCGAACTGGCGCCCGCCTGGCGTGAGGCCCTGGCCGCCGCGCGTGCGGCGCGGGCCGCTTCGGTGCCCGGCGCCGTCGCCGAGTGGGACGCGATCGGGCCCTACCGGATGCTGGCCAGGCTCCCCGGCACCGACGAGGCCGCCCCCGACCCCGTCGTGCGCGAACTGCTGCGTCCGGCACACCGCGAACTCGCCCGTACCGCCGAGGTGTTCCTCGACTGTGCGGGGCAGGCGGGGCGCGCTGCTGCGGCGCTCGGCATCCACCGCCAGACGCTCTACTACCGGCTCTCGCGCGTCGAACGCCTCACCACGCTCGACCTCGACGAGGGCGAGGACCGGCTGCTTCTCCACATGGCGCTCAAAACGGCGCGGCTGCGGGCCCCGACGGGCGAGGCGACCCTCGCCTGAGCGGGCACCCGCCGTCCGGCCGGCGCGCCGGCGTCAGCCCGGTCCCTCGGTGAGGGTGAAGGAGAGGGTGCGCCAGGGGCTCTCGGGGTCGCTGGTGAGGATGCGGTGCGGGGTGAGGGCCGAGGTGTACCAGTCGCCGAAGGACTCCTGGTCGAAGCGGAGTGCGCGGCCCAGCACATAGCCTGCCGACAGCTCGGCCCAGGAGGTGTAGGTGGCGCGGCACAGTTCGCCCGCGCGCAGCACGGCTTCCTCGGCCTGGGGCGTGGTGGCGTAGCGCGCGCCTCTCCCCCAGCGGGCGAGGTTGACGGCGCGGCCGTAGTCGTAGGCGAGGGCCGAGCGGACCCTGCCGCTCGGGGGAAGGAGCCCGTCGGCGCGGAAGCGGGCCTCGTAGCGCAGTATCTGGCCCGTGACGGCGGTGACCACGGCCATCGCCGCCTCGTACTCCTCCTCGCCCGGGGTGTCGTCGGCCGCGTCCAGAAGGCTCTGTACGGCGGTCTCGCGCCACTGACCCGCCGTGACGGGCTTCCCGTAGCGCTCCTCCACCACCTCGCGGACGGCGAGGACGAACTCGGGCTGGGGCGGGCTGTTGCGCCCCTCCAGCAGCGCTGTCAGCTCCCGCCGCCAGCTCTCGTGGTCGGTGACGTCCCACAGGTCACGCAGCAGCTCGACCTCGGTGGGGTGATCGACGTACACATCGCCCACATCGTTCCAGAACACCGCGTTGGCGACGGCGAGATGGGCGCCGCAGGCCAGGCCGTGCGCGAGCGGGCCCTCCAGTACGCCGGTGCGGCGGGTGAGCAGCACGTTCTCCTCGCGGCGCGGCGCCGATACGCCGCGGGCACGGGCGAGCGTGCGCCAGCGGCGTGCCAGGCTCCGCCGGCCGGGGAAGAACGCCTCGGTGGGGGTGCCGGGGTTCACCAGGAGGCCGGTGTAGGCGGAGTCGGAGAGCTTCCAGCGCTTCCACAGCCGCTCGGGCCTGTCCAGGCGCACCGCGACCAACTGCTCGCGCGGCTCGCGCAGCAGCGCGCCGCGCGTATAGACGTGGACGCACCAGCCGCCGTCACGGTCACGGCGCAGCCGGGGCTGCGCCGTGTGCTTGTCCAGGTCCTTTTTGAAGACGTAGAGAAAGACCTCGGCGCCGGTCAGCACGCTGAGGTAACCGTCCCAGTCCGCACGGGACTTGGCCTCCGCGAGCGCGCGTTCGACCTCGGTGGGCGCGATCCAGTCGCACTCCACGCCCCTCTGCTCCCTGCGTGTCCCCATGGGGAGCAGACCCTACCGATCACGTCCGAACACGCATACGGCGGAGGGCCGGAAGGAACGCTCCCTTCCGGCCCTCTCCCCGCCGTATCCGTCACTGGCGGCTGGACGCTGTGCCCCGCGACCGACCGAACTGTGACGCGCGACCGGACGCTGTCACTCGCTGAGGTTCACGCCCTGTGCCCGGGTCGCGCCGATCTCACCGGCGATCTCGGCGAGGACGGGGGCGCCGATCGTGCCGTCGACGGTGAGCGCGACCAGCGCCTCGCCGCCCTCCTCGGCGCGGGAGACCTGCATGCCCGCGATGTTGATGCCCGCCTCGCCGAGGATCCGGCCCACGGTGCCGACGACGCCGGGACGGTCGCTGTAGCGCAGGAAGGCCATGTGGTCGGCGAGCGCGAGGTCGACGCCGTGGCCGTTGATGGCGACGATCTTCTGGAGATGCTTGGGGCCCGCCAGGGTGCCGGAGGCCGAGATCTCCTCGCCGTTGGCGAGGGTGCCGCGCACGGTGACGACGTTGCGGTGCTCGGCCGACTCGCTGGAGGTGGTCAGCCTGACCTCGACGCCGCGCTCCTGCGCGAACAGCGGCGCGTTGACGTAACTGACCGTCTCGGCCACGACGTCCTCGAACACGCCCTTGAGCGCGGAGAGTTCCAGCACCTTCACGTCGTGCTGCGTGATCTCGCCGTACACCTCGACGTCGAGCCGCATCGCGACCTCGCCCGCGAGCGCGGTGAAGACCCGGCCCAGCTTCTCGGCCAGCGGCAGTGCCGGGCGTACATCCTCGGCGATGACCCCGCCCTGGACGTTCACCGCGTCGGGAACCAGCTCGCCCGCGAGCGCGAGCCGTACGGACTTGGCGACGGCGATGCCCGCCTTCTCCTGCGCCTCGCCGGTCGAGGCGCCCAGGTGCGGGGTGGCGACGACCTGGTCGAAGGCGAAGAGCGGCGAGTCGGTGCACGGCTCGGAGGCGTAGACGTCCAGCCCCGCGCCCGCGACCCTGCCCTCCTTGACGGCGGCGGCCAGCGCCTCCTCGTCGACGATCCCGCCGCGTGCGGCGTTCACGATCCGCACCTCCGGCTTGACCTTGCGCAGCGCCTCGTCACCGATGAGGCCCAGCGTCTCCGGGGTCTTGGGGAGGTGGACGGTGATGAAGTCCGAAGCCTCCAGCAGCTCGTCCAGCGAGAGCAGCTTGACGCCCATCTGCGCGGCGCGCGCCGGCTGCACGAACGGGTCGTAGGCGACGACCTTCATGCCGAACGCCGACATGCGCTGCGCGACGAGCACGCCGATGCGGCCGAGGCCGACGACGCCGAGCGTCTTCTCGCTCAGCTCGACACCGGTGTACTTGCTGCGCTTCCACTCGCCGTTCTTCAGCGCGGCGTTGGCCTGCGGGATGTTGCGGGCCGAGGCGATGAGGAGGCCGCAGGCCAGCTCGGCGGCGGTCACGATGTTCGAGGTGGGCGCGTTGACGACCATGACGCCCGCCTTGGTGGCGGCGGGAACGTCGACGTTGTCGAGCCCGACACCGGCGCGCGCGACCACCTTGAGCTTCTTCGCCGCAGCGATGGCCTCGGCGTCGATCTTGGTCGCTGACCGGACGAGTACGGCGTCCACGTCGGCGAGCGCGGGGAGCAGTTCAGCCCTGTCAGCGCCGTTGCACTGCCGGATCTCGAAATCCGGACCGAGTGCGTCGACAGTGGCGGGCGACAGCTCTTCGGCGATGAGAACTACGGGCTTGCTCACGTGGGCTCCAGTCCTGACGATCGTCCCCGCGCCACGGCGGCGGGGCAGGTGGCGGCGACGGGGCAGGTGGCGGCCCGTCGGCCTGCCACCGTGAAGGGCGCGGAGGGTCATCCCCGCAGGGCGCAGGGCAGACACACGACGCTGTGAGCCTGATTGCTACGCAGTCTAGCCGCGGGGGGAAGAGGGCACGGGGCGATCTCGGGGATCGTCCCGTCCCGCGGGCATGGTCACTCCACCGGACAGCGCGGTCACTCACCGGACAGGGAGCGCCTCCCGGCTTGAGGGCGGGACGGGGCACGCCGGAGTCCGGCGGATGCCGCGCCACCGCACCACCGCACCCCGGCAGCGACGGGCGGCACCCTGGAGGTGCCTGTTCCCGCCGCTGCCGGGGTGCGGGCCGGTGACCCCGCGGTCCGTGGGGGTTACTTGTCCTCGTCGACCCAGCTCATGAGGCCGCGGAGCTTCTTGCCCGTGGTCTCCAGGAGGTGGTCCTGGTCGGCCTTCTTGTACTCGTTGTACTTGGGCAGACCGGCGTTGTACTCGGCCATCCAGTTGTTGGCGAAGCTGCCGTCCTGGATCTCGCCGAGCAGCTTCTTCATCTCGGCCTTGGTCTGGTCGTTGACCACGCGCGGGCCCGAGGTGTAGTCGCCCCACTCGGCGGTCTCGGAGATCGACCAGCGCATCTTCTCCAGGCCGCCCTCGTACATGAGGTCCACGATGAGCTTCAGCTCGTGGAGGCACTCGAAGTAGGCGATCTCCGGCTGGTAACCGGCCTCCACGAGGGTCTCGAAGCCCGCCTTGACGAGCGCCGAGGTGCCGCCGCAGAGCACGGCCTGCTCGCCGAAGAGGTCGGTCTCGGTCTCCTCGGTGAAGGTGGTCTTGATCACACCGGCGCGGGTGCCGCCGATGCCCTTGGCGTACGAGAGCGCGAGCGCGAAGGCGCTGCCGCTCGCGTCCTGTTCGACGGCCGCGATGCACGGAACGCCGCGGCCCTCCTCGTACTGGCGGCGGACGAGGTGGCCCGGGCCCTTGGGGGCGACCATGCACACGTCGACCGAGGACGGGGGCTTGATGAAGTCGTAGCGGATGTTCAGGCCGTGACCGAAGAACAGCGCGTCGCCGTCCTTCAGGTTCGGGGCGATGGACTCCTCGTAGACCTTGGCCTGGACCGGGTCGGGAACCAGCACCATGATCACGGTGGCTTCCTTGACCGCCTCCGCCGGCGTGGTCACACGCAGGCCCTGCTCCTCGGCCTTCGCGCGGGACTTGGAGCCCTCGTGCAGGCCGACCCGGACGTCGACGCCCGAGTCACGCAGCGACAGCGCGTGGGCGTGGCCCTGGCTGCCGTAACCGAGAACCGCGACCTTGCGGCCCTGGATGATGGACAGGTCGGCGTCGTCGTCATAGAACAGCTCGGCCACTGGGGAATTCTCCTTGTGCTGATGAATGGTGAGGCCCAACCTATGCCGGGCCGGTCGTGCGGTACTGCCTGTGCTGTGCGTGGGGTCACGCGGAGCGCTCAAGCGCGCGGAGACTCCGGTCGGTGATGGAGCGCGCGCCACGTCCTACGGCGATCGTTCCGGACTGCACCAGTTCCTTGATGCCGTACGGCTCCAGCATCTTCAGCATCGCCTCCAGCTTGTCGCTGCCGCCCGTGGCCTCGATGGTGACGGCCTCCGGCGAGACATCGACGGTCTTGGCGCGGAAGAGCTGGACGATCTCCACGATCTGGGAGCGGGTGCCGTTGTCGGCGCGGACCTTCACGAGGACGAGTTCGCGCTGGACGGCTGAGCCCGGCTCCAGTTCAACGATCTTGAGGACGTTGACCAGCTTGTTGAGCTGCTTGGTGACCTGCTCCAGGGGCAGGTCCTCGACGTTCACCACGATGGTGATGCGCGAGATGTCGGGGTGCTCGGTCACGCCTACGGCGAGCGAGTCGATGTTGAAGCCGCGGCGGGAGAAGAGCGAGGCGATCCTGGCGAGGATGCCGGGCGTGTTCTCCACCAGGACGGAGAGCGTGTGCTTGGACATGTGTCTGTCTTCCGTTCCGTTCCGTGGCCGTCAGTCGTCGCTGTCGCCGAAGTCGGGGCGGACGCCGCGCGCCGCCATGACCTCGTCGTTGGAGGTTCCTGCCGCGACCATGGGCCAGACCATGGCGTCCTCGTGGACGATGAAGTCCACGACGACCGGCCGGTCGTTGATGGAGTTGGCCTTCTCGATCACCGCGTCGAGCTGGGCGGGGTCCTCGCAGCGGATGCCGACGCAGCCCATCGCCTCGGCGAGCTTGACGAAGTCGGGGACGCGGGTGCCCTTGTTGGGCTCGCCCTCCTCGGCGTTGTGCAGCACGGTGTTCGAGTAGCGCTGGTTGTAGAACAGCGTCTGCCACTGGCGGACCATGCCGAGGGCGCCGTTGTTGATGATGCCGACCTTGATCGGGGCGCCGTTGAGCGCCGCTGTGACCAGTTCCTGGTTGGTCATCTGGAAGCAGCCGTCACCGTCGATGGCCCACACCGTACGGTCGGGCTCGCCGATCTGGGCGCCGAGCGCGGCGGGCACCGCGTAGCCCATGGTGCCGAGGCCGCCGGAGTTGAGCCAGGTCGCGGGCTTCTCGTAGTCGATGAAGTGCGCGGCCCACATCTGGTGCTGGCCGACGCCTGCCGCGAAGATCGTGCCCTCGGGCGCCAGCTGGCCGATCCGCTGGATCACCTGCTGGGGCGCGAGCGAGCCGTCCTCCGGGATGTCGTAGCCCAGCGGATACGCCTCGCGCCAGCGGTTGAGCAGCGCCCACCAGTCCGCGTACCTGTCGGTGCCCGTCGTCATGCGCGCCTCGGGCGTCTCCCCCTGGAGTGCGACCACCAGGTCGGCGAGGACCTCGCGCGCGTCCCCGACGATCGGGACGTCGGCCACGCGGTTCTTGCCGATCTCGGCGGGGTCGATGTCGGCATGCACGATCTTGGCGTACGGCGCGAAGGAGTCGAGCTTGCCCGTGACGCGGTCGTCGAAGCGGGCGCCGAGGGCGATGATCAGGTCCGCCTTCTGGAGCGCGGTGACGGCGGCGACGGTGCCGTGCATACCGGGCATGCCCAGGTGCTGCGGGTGGCTGTCGGGGAAGGCGCCGATGCCCATCAGCGTGGTGGTGACGGGTGCGCCGGTCAGCTCGGCGAGCACCTTCAGCTCTGCGGTGGCGCCGGCCTTGAGGACACCGCCCCCGACATAGAGGACCGGACGGCTTGCCTCTGCGAGCAGCTTGGCCGCCTCGCGGATCTGCTTGCCGTGCGGCTTGGTGACCGGGCGGTACCCGGGCAGGTCGGTGGCGGGCGGCCACTGGAAGGTGGTCTGGCCCTGGAGCGCGTCCTTGGCGATGTCGACGACGACGGGTCCCGGGCGTCCCGTGGAGGCGATGTGGAACGCCTCGGCGATCGTCCTGGGGATGTCGTCGGCTCTTCTGACGAGGAAGTTGTGCTTGGTGACGGGCATCGAGATGCCGCAGATGTCGGCTTCCTGGAACCCGTCCGTGCCGATGAGCGCGCTCGCGACCTGTCCGGTGATCGCGACCAGCGGAACGGAGTCCATGTGCGCGTCGGCGAGGGGTGTGACCAGGTTGGTGGCGCCGGGGCCCGAAGTGGCCATGCAGACCCCGACCTTGCCGGTGGCCTGCGCGTAACCGGTGGCCGCGTGACCCGCGCCCTGCTCGTGGCGGACCAGGACGTGACGGACGCGTGAGGAGTCCATCATCGGGTCGTAGGCGGGCAGGATCGCCCCGCCGGGAAGGCCGAATACGGTGTCGGCGCCGACTTCCTCAAGAGCACGGATGAGGGACTGGGCGCCCGTGATGCGGGCGGCAGCTTGCGCCGGAACGGAGGTCTGCTGCTGTCCGCCGTTTCGGGCCCGCGGCTGCGGCTTGGGGGCCCCGGTGGCCTGCTCGGTCATCGGCTTTATCTCTTCTCGAAGAGTGAGGGTTGACGCTCGTTCTGTGCGGGTTCGTACCGAAATTTCCGGTACGTGCTCAGGTGCTGATGCAACAAAAAACCCCCCGTGCCGTGAGGCAAGCGAGGGGAGCGCGCCGCTGATTGGTCGCGGGATTCGTGTGGGAACCCCGGTCAGCCGACGCGCTTTCCAAGTACGAGAATTCGGGTGCGCATGGTCTTGACCCTCTCCCCGTCAAGCCCCGGGTGTCAAGTGGGTGGGACGGGCGTCTCAGCATTTGAGCGCAGGGCCGAGTGCGTCACAGGAGAGTGCGTGGCCACGGGATCAGGTCCCGCCACTCCCCCCTGACGTACGGGCAGCGCGCCCGCGACCGCGACGGCGCGGCTGCCCGGGTGCTCCTCGCCGTGCCCGGCGGCCCGGCCGCCGGTACGGGGCGCCGTCTCAGGTACGGCGTAGACCCCGCGTGCCAGCGCCCGGCGCAGCCTGTGCTCGTCCAGCGGTCCTGAGAAGACGGCGCCCTGCCCGTGCGTACAGCCCATCTCGCGCAGCAGCGTGGCCTGTTCGGGCAGATCCACGCCCTCGGCGACGGTGGTGAGGCCCAGGTCGCCCGCGATCCGCAGCAGACCGGCGGTGATCTTCCGCTGCCGCGAGGACTCCACGATGCCGTCGGTCAGCCCTCGGTCGAGACGCAGTATGTCCACGGGCAGCCTGCGCAGCGCGGAGATCGACGCTCCCCCAGCCGCTCCGCTGCCGAAGCCGTCCAGCGAGATGAGCACGCCCAGGCGGCGCAGCGCGGTCAGCCTCCGCTCCAGTTCGTCCAGCGGGATACGCGGGTCGCTGTCGGACAGCTCCAGGATCAGCGCGCCCGGGGCGCCGGGCAGCCCCGCCGAACCCGCCGGTGCGCCCAGCGCCGCCGCGCCCGTCGGCCCGGGTGCAGCCGCCAGACCGTGCCGGGCCAGGAGGGCGCCGACGTTGCGTGGCTCCATCCCGGGCTCGGTGAGCCGGCGTGCGGGGATGCGGACGGTCACCGGAGCCCCGTATCCGGCGCGCTGGCGGGTGGCGGCCTGCTGTACGGCCTCCTCCAGGAGCCAGCGGCTCACCTCGGCCGCGCGCTCACCGCTGGCACCCCGCGCCTCGCGGGCCGAGGCGCCCTCGGTGCGCAGGAACTCGGCGGGGGTGAAGAGGATGCCCTGTGCCGAGCGCCAGCGCGCCTCGGCGGCGACGGCCGTCACCTTGCCGCTGGCCAGCTCGACGATCGGCTGGTGCAGCAGCGCGAACTCGCCGTCGTGCAGGGCGCTGCGCAGGCGGGCGGCCAGTTCGGCGCGCTTGACGACCTCGGCCTGCATCTGGGGCGCGTACAGCTCGACGCGTGCCTTGCCCGCCTGCTTGGCGCGGTACATCGCCAGGTCGGCGTTGCGCATCAGCGCGCTCGGCGTGATCCCGGGCTCGGCGAACGCGATCCCGATGGAGGCCGCGACCCTGACCTCGGTGCTCTCGACGCGGTACGGGTCGGAGAGTGTGAGCCTGAGCCGGTCGGCGATGTCGTGTATACGCAGCTCGCGTTCGGCGTCGGGGGCTGCTCCCGGCTCGCCGTCGCCGCGGATGAGCACGGCGAACTCGTCACCGCCGAGCCGGGCAGCCGTGTCGCCCGCCCGTACGGACTCGCGCAGCCTGCGGGCCGCGTGCACGAGCAGTTCGTCGCCCGCCTGGTGTCCGACGGTGTCGTTGACGGCCTTGAAGCCGTCCAGGTCGATGAAGAGCACAGCGGTGCCGCCGTCGCCGCCGCGCCGCCCGCCGATGGCCTGACGGACGCGCTCGGTGAACAGGGCCCTGTTGGGCAGGTCGGTGAGCGCGTCGTGCGAGGCGTTGTGCTGCAACTGCGCCTGGAGCCTGACCCGTTCGGTGACATCCCGGCTGTTGAAGATGAGGCCGCCCTGGTAGCGGTTCACCGTCGATTCGACGTTCAGCCAGTGCCCGTCGCCGTGCCGGAAGCGGCACTCGATCCTCGTACAGGACTCCTGCTCGGAGGAGGTGGCCAGGAAGCGGCGCAGTTCGTGCAGCACCTGGCCGAGGTCCTCGGGGTGCACGAGGGAGGCGAGTTCGGAGCCGACGAGCTTGTCGGCCTCCCTGCCGTAGACCCCCGCTGCCGCCGGGGAGACGTAGCGCAGCACCCCGGTGGAGGCGGCGATCATGATGACGTCGCTGGATCCCTGGACGAGGGAGCGGAAGTGGTTCTCCTTCTGGGCCAGTTCCTGGGTGAGCGTGATGTTGTCCAGCAGCATGATGCCCTGCCGGACGACGAGCGCCAGCACGACCGTGCAGCCCGTGAAGAGCACGACGCGGTCCAGCTCACGGCCGTCCAGGGAGTTGTAGAGGATGCCCAGCGTGCACACGGCAGCCGCGAGATACGGCGTGAGCGCGGCCAGCGAACCGGTGATGGGGCGGCTGGGAGGGGTGGCACGCGCCTCGGCCTCCCTGACCTTCGCCAGGTTGAGCCGCGGCCCGGGGGCAGGCGGCGCGGGCGCGGGGCCGCGCCTGCCCACCCATGGCGCGTACGCGAGCAGCAGGGAAGCGGCGAACCAGCCCGCGTCCAGCAACTGCCCCGAGGTGTACCGCTCGCGCAGCATCGGCGAGGTGAACAGCGCGTCGCACAGCACCGTCAGCGCGAGGGCGCCGATGGCGGTGTTGATGGCGCTGCGGTGCACGGAGGTGCGCCGGAAGTGGAGTGCCAGCACCATGCTGACGAGCACGATGTCCAGCAGCGGATAGGCGAGGTTGAGCGCGGCCCTGGCCACGGAGTCGCCCTGCCAGTAAGCCGTGTGGGCCAGCGCGAGGGACCAGGAGAGGGTGAGCAGCGAGCCGCCGATCAGCCAGGCGTCGAGGCTGAGGCAGACCCAGCCGGCGCGGGTGACCGGACGTTTGGCGAGCACCAGCAGGCCGACGATGGCCGGAGGCGCGAAGAGCAGGAAACAGAAGTCGGCGAGCGAGGGCTGCGGCACGAACTGCCCCAGCACCAGCTCGTACCAGCCCCATACGCCGTTGCCGACCGCCGCCATCAGCGAGGAGATCCCGAAGAGCACCCACGCGGGGCGGCTGGCGTCGCAGGGCGAGCCGCCGTGTGGCCTGTGGGTGGGGAGCGTGCGCGCGTACCACAGGCAGGAGACGGCGGCGAGGAGCGCGGCAGCGCTCAGTCCGAAGTCCCCCATCAGCAGGGCCACGGTCTCCGAGCCCCAGCCGACGAGCGCGCCCACGGCGTAGGCCGCGCAGACGGCCGCGAGTACGAGCTGTGGCAGCACGCCGCTCCGTGCGCCGCTGTCGGAACCCCTTCCGTGCGGCTCCGGCTTCCCGTGCGGCTCCGGCTTCCCGTGCGGGACGGTGCGCCTGGCGCGCGAGGCGGTTGCGGTGGGCCAGTACCGGCCCCGCCGGGGGGCCGCTTCGTGAGTACTCATCGCGCCACCCGTACGGCCGGGGGCTTCTTCGCGTACTTGTGCTGCTTTCCGCAGTGCTCCACCGCTGAACGCGGGGGCCGCGCACGGCCGGTGGGGTGTGGTAGCGGCCAATCCGTATGCCGCGCCCGACAGTTCGTCCGTTGATCGCGCATTCGCCCGTCGCCCCCCTCGTGTCCGGGTTTCGCCCCCCGTCGGGACGATACACCAGGTTCGTCACTCAGGGACATAGTCCCAATACAGACGGTAACGACAAGAGGGCCCTTCAGTACAGGGTGCAGTCGTACGCCTCCGTAGAGTGGCTTCTGACGGCCTCCGAGGGTTTACGGCGGCTACGCCACGGCCACCGTGTTCTCCAGCTCCTCACCGGCCGCCCAGCGCCTCAACTGCTCGCTGAGCAGTCTTCCGGCACGGGGGTAGAACGCGGAGGTGACGCCTCCCACGTGCGGGGTGATCAGCACGCCGGGCACTCTCCACAGCGGATGATCTTCCGGCAGGGGCTCGGGATCCGTGACATCGAGCGCCGCACGCAGCCGCCCCGGAGCGCCGTCCTCCGCACCGGGCTCCGAGGCGGGTGTGCCGACTTCGGCGAGCAGCGCCTTGGTGTCGACCACTCCCCCTCGCGCGACGTTGACCAGCAGCGCTCCGTCCTTCATACGGGAGAGGAAGTCAGGTCCGGCCAGCCCTCTGGTGCGCTCGTTGAGGGGCGTCGCGAGGATCACCACATCGGCGGGCCCGAGGAGTTGACCGAGATCGTCCAGCGCGTGTACAGGGCCCCTCGGAGCGGTTCTCGCGGTACGGGCCACGCGGTGCACGGCGGCGACTTCGAAGGGCAGCAGCCGCTCCTCGATCGCGGCGCCTATCGCCCCGTAGCCGACGATCAGCACCGTCTTGTCCGCGAGCGCGGGACACAGCTCGGGCAGCCACGCTCCGCGATCCTGCGCACGGACGGATTCCGGGAGGTGACGCAGGGAGGCGAGGGTGAGCGCGAGGGCGAGTTCGGCGGTGCTCGCGTCGTGCACACCACGGGCGTTGCACACCCGGGTCCCGGTGGGGAGGCGCGGGATGGCGGACATGAGATGGTCGACTCCTGCCGTCAGGGTCTGCACCACTCTCAAGCCCGTCATCAGGGGGAGCGGCCGTACGGCGACCGTCGGACCCTGGTAATAGGGAACGACGTAGAAGGCACAGTCGGCAGGGTCCGCCGGAAACTCCTCCGCACCGTTCCAATAGTGGTACGTCAGAGAGTCCGGGAGACCCTCGACGGAGTGGGGTGGAAGCGAGAGCCAGATCTCTGTCGCGGGAGCCATGGGGAAAGATTAGTGCGCACGTAGGGCGATCAGGAGTGGCCCCTGTGATCAGAGGGTGCGCGTGTGACGCCAGAGGCAACCGCTAGTTCGGGGGCCGTTCAGGAGGGAGCTCGTCCAGGTGGAGCGCAGGACTATCGGTGCGGCAGCCCTGGAAGTGGGCGCTGTCGGGCTGGGGTGCATGCCCATGAGCTGGGCGTACTCCACCTCGGAACAGCGCGGCGAGGGCTCGCTGCAAGCCGTGCACACCGCGCTCGACACGGGGATGTCGCTGCTGGACACGGCCGACATGTACGGGCCTTTCACCAACGAGCTGCTGATCGGGCGGGTGTTGAGGAAGCGGCGCTCCGACGCCTTCGTCTCCACCAAGTGCGGGCTGCTCGCCGGCGAACAGCACCTCGTCGCCAACGGCCGTCCCAGCTACGTGAAGCGGGCCTGCGACGCCTCGCTGCGGCGGCTCCAGACCGATGTCATCGACCTCTATCAGCTCCACCGCGCCGACCCCGAGGTGCCCGTGGAAGAGACGTGGGGCGCCATGGCGGACCTGGTGGCAGCGGGGAAGGTGCGCGCGCTGGGGTTCTGCGCTGTCGGCGCACGTGCCGACCGGCGCGCTGGCACGCGGATGCACGACGCGACCATACGGCAGCTCGAACGCGTCCAGCAGGTGTTCCCCGTCAGCGGAGTGCAGGCCGAACTGTCCGTCTGGTCACGCGAGCCGCTGGAGAGGTTGCTGCCCTGGTGCGAGGCGCGCGGCATCGGCTTCCTGGCCGCGATGCCCCTCGGCAACGGCTACCTCACCGGCGCGCTCACCACCGGCGGCGGATTCGAGCCCGACGACGTGCGTGCGCGGCACCCCCGCTTCACCGCCGAGATGATGGCAGCGAACCAGCCGATCGTCGCCGGGCTGCGCCGCGTGGCCCGGCGGCACGGTGACGCGACGCCCGCCCAGGTCGCACTGGCCTGGCTGCTGGCGCAGGGCCGCCATGTGATTCCGGTGCCGGGGACGAAGAAGGAGCGGTGGGTACGCGAGAACGCCGCCGCGCCCGATCTGGTGCTCACGGCCGAGGACCTGGTGGAGATCGGCGCCCTACCAGGCGCGGTCGGCTCCTGGGAGTAATCCCACACTCCTGCGTGCCCCGCATAGGGGTGCTGCGCTTGCCAGCCCTGCGCCTCGGCGCAGACCTCCCCAGCACAGCAGCACGCAGAAGAGGGAGCGCCCCCGTCAGGGGCGCGGGGAACTGCGCGAACGGCCACGACGGGCCCGCAGCCCGCGACGCACAACAAGGGGCACCCCGGTCTCGGGGCGGGAGGACCCCGTCAGACCAGCAGCGCGACGGCGGCCTTGACGTCGGCCCAGAACCCGGCACCGGGCGTCACCCGGGGGCCCAGCCGGTACACGGTGGTCTTCTCCGCACCCCGAACCCGCAAGTGCACCTCGCTGCCCCCCGGATGGGCCACCAGCACCTCACGCAACGCACGCACAGCGCGCAGCGTCACCGCTCCCTCGTGCATGTCGAGGCGTACAGGTGCCGAGGTGCCCAGTGAGGTGAGGTCGGGGACGCGGAGTTCGCGGGCCACGAGGCGCGGGGCGTCCTCACGGCGGTCGAGCCGGCCGCGGACGAACACGATGGCGTCCTCGGCCAGTTGCGCCGAGACCAGTTCGTACGTCGCGGGAAAGAACAGGCAGTCGAGCGTGCCCGCCAGGTCCTCGACGGTGGCGATGGCCCACGGGTTGCCCTGTTTGGTGACCTTGCGTTGGAGGCCCGAGACGATGCCGCCGACCGTGAGGTCGGCGCCGTCGGGGAACTCCCCCTGCGCGAGCTGCGAGAGCGCGGCGTCGGTACGGTCGGCCAGCACATGTTCCAGGCCGAAGAGCGGATGGTCGGAGACGTACAGACCGAGCATCTCGCGCTCCTGGGCCAGCAGGTACCGCTTGTCCCACTCGTGGTCGTCGAAGACGGCGTCCAGGCCGAAAGGGGGCGCGGGCACGCTCTCGTCGGCCGCGGTGCCGGCCGCGCCGCCGGTGCCGAAGAGGTCGAACTGGCCCTCGGCCTCCTTCCGCTTGACGGCGACCACGCTGTCGACCATCGGCTCGAAGCGCTCGGTGAGGCCCTTCCGTGTGTGGCCCATGGCGTCGAAGGCGCCGGCCTTGATCAGCGACTCGACGGTGCGCTTGTGGCAGCCGGCGGCCTCCACCTTGTCGAGGTAGTCGGGGAAGGAGCCGTAGCGCCCGCGGGAGCGGCGGCAGCGGGTGATGGCCTCGACGGCGCCCGAACCGACGTTGCGTACGGCGGTGAGGCCGAAGCGGATACGGGTGTCGCCGTGCGGCGTGAACGTCGCGTCGGACTCGTTCACGTCGGGCGGGAGCACCTGAATGCCCATCCGGCGGCACTCGTTGAGGTACAGCGCCATCTTGTCCTTGTCGTCGCCCACGGAGGTGAGGACGCCGGACATGTACTCGGCCGGGTGGTTGGCCTTCAGGTAGGCGGTCCAGTACGACACCAGCGCGTAGGCCGCCGCGTGTGCCTTGTTGAAGGCGTAGCCGGCGAACGGCACCAGCACGTCCCAGACGGCCGTGACCGCCTCGTCGGAGTAGCCGTTGTCCCGCATGCCCTTCTGGAAGTTCACGAACTCCTTGTCGAGAACCTCCTTCTTCTTCTTGCCCATCGCGCGGCGCAGCAGGTCGGCCTGGCCCAGGGTGTAGTCGGCGAGGACCTGGGCCGCCTTCTGGACCTGTTCCTGGTAGACGACGAGGCCGTAGGTGAGGCCGAGTACGTCCTTGAGCGGCTCCTCCAGCTCCGGGTGGATCGGGGTGATCTCCTGCTGGCCGTTCTTGCGCAGGGCGTAGTTGATGTGGGAGTTCATCCCCATGGGGCCGGGGCGGTAGAGCGCGGTGACGGCGGTGATGTCCTCGAAGTGGTCGGGCCTCATCAGGCGGAAGAGGGAGCGCATGGCATTGCCGTCGAACTGGAAGACGCCGAGGGTGTCGCCCCGCCCCAGCAGCTCGAACGTCTTGGCGTCGTCCAGCGGCAGCGAGAGCAGGTCGAGCGTGACGCCCTTGTTCCGCTGGATGAGCTTGACCGCGTCGTCCATGATCGTGAGGTTGCGCAGCCCCAGGAAGTCCATCTTCAGCAGGCCCAGCGACTCACAACTGGGGTAGTCCCACTGGGTGATGGTGACCCCGTCGCTGTGCCGGACCCATACGGGCACGTGATCCGTGATCGTCTCGCTGGACATGATCACCCCGGCCGCGTGCACCCCCATCTGTCTGACCAGACCCTCGACGCCCTTCGCGGTGTCGATGACCTTGCGTACGTCCGGCTCGCCCTCGTACATCGCCCGCACCTCGCCCGCCTCGGCGTAGCGGGGGTCGGCGGGGTCGGTGATGCCGGACAGCGCGATGCCCTTGCCGCCCGCGTCCGCCGGCATGGCCTTGGTGATCCGGTCGCCCATCGCGTACGGGTAGCCGAGGACACGGGAGGCGTCCTTGATGGCGTTCTTGGCCTTGATGGTGCCGTAGGTGCCAATCATGGCGACCTTGTCGGAGCCGTACTTCTCGGTGACGTAGCGGATGACCTCGCCGCGTCTGCGCTCGTCGAAGTCGATGTCCACGTCCGGCATGGAGACGCGTTCCGGGTTGAGGAACCGCTCGAAGATCAGCCCGTGCACGACCGGGTCGAGGTCGGTGATGCCCATCGCGTACGACACGATCGAGCCCGCCGCAGAACCACGCCCCGGACCCACCGCGATGCCGTTGTCCTTGGCCCAGTTGATGAAGTCGGCGACCACGAGGAAGTAGCCGGGGAACCCCATCTGGACGATGACGTCCATCTCGTACTCGGCCTGCCGCCTGTGCTGTTCGCTGACACCGCCGGGGTAGCGGCGGGCGAGGCCCCTTTCGACCTCCTCGCGGAACCAGGTGATCTCGGTGTGGCCCTCGGGGACGCCGAAGCGGGGCATCAGGTCGCGCTTGGTGAACCAGCCGGTGGTGTCGACCTGTTCGGCGACGAGCCGCGTATTGGCGCACCCCTCCTGCCACGCCTGGGAGGAGTCGAGCGCGTACATCTCCTCGGTGGACTTGAGGTGGTAGCCGCTGCCGCCGAAGCGGAAGCGGTCGGGGTCGGCGAGGTTCTTGCCGGTCTGTACGCACAGCAGCGCGTCGTGCGCGCTCGCCTCGTGCGCGTACGTGTAGTGCGAGTCGTTGGTGACCAGCGGTGGGATGCCCAGTTTGCGGCCGATCTCCAGCAGTCCGTCGCGTACCCGGCGTTCGATCTCGATGCCGTGGTCCATCAGTTCCAGGAAGTAACGGCCCCTGCCGAAGATGTCGTGGTAGTCGGAGGCCGCCTTCAGCGCCTCGTCGAACTGGCCGAGCCGCAGCCGCGTCTGCACCTCGCCCGAGGGGCACCCGGTGGAGGCGATCAGCCCTTGGGACCACCGGGCGATGCTCTCCCTGTCCATCCGCGGCCACTTGCGCAGCCAGCCCTCGGCGTACGCGTCGGAGGAGAGCCGGAAGAGGTTGTGCAGCCCGGTCGCGTCCGCTGCCCAGAGGGTCTTGTGGGTGTAGCTGCCGGAACCGGACACGTCGTCGCGCTTCTGGTGCGGCTGCCCCCAGCGCACGGGACGCCGGTCGCGGCGCGAGTCGGGTGCCACGTATGCCTCGATACCGATGACGGGCGTGATCCCGGCGTCCTGGGCCCGGTGGAAGAAGTCGTAGGCGCCGTGCAGGTTGCCGTGGTCGGTCATGGCGAGGTGTGTCATGCCCAGCTCGCCACAGGCACGGAACAGGTCACCGAGCCGCGCGGCACCGTCCAGCAGCGAGTACTGGGTGTGGACGTGCAGGTGGGTGAAGGGGTCTGGCACTCCCGCTCCCCTGGTCGGTGTCGGGCGTCGGTCGGTCGTCGGGCGGGCAGGCGTGCCGGTGAGCGGTCAGGCGGCCCGGCGAGCGGTCAGGTGGGCAGGCGAGCGGTCAGGTGGGCAGGCGGTCAGGTGCCGGCCGGAGGGCGGGTGTCCCGCTCGTGTCCCGCTCGGCTTCGAGGCTGCGGGCGACGACACGCAGGCCGTGAGCCAACTCGGCAGCGCTGGGCGCGCGTTCGGGATCGACCAGCCACTGCTGGGTGAGCCCCGCGACCAGCGCCATGTGGACGGAGCCGACGGCACGGGCCGTTGCGGCCTCGCTGATTCCGGTTTCGCTGCCTCCGCCGGCCCCGGTCGCGCCAGGGTCCTCGGCCTCGCCAGAGCCCTCGGCATTGCCGGTGGCCTCGTTCGCGTCGGTGGCCTCGGCCGCTTCGGGGCCGGGGGTCGCTTCAGGTCCGGGAGCCTCTTCAGGCCCAGGGGTCGCTTCAGGCCCGGCGGGGCCGGTGCCGTGCAGGAGTGCCGCCATCTCGGGGCGTGCCCGCTCGAACTCGTCGGCGATCTGGCGGCGCACCTCTTCGGAGTGCTCCGCCTGCGCGAACGCCTCGAAGGTGGCGACCAGCATCGGCCTGTCGGTGCGTACCGAGTCGAGCACCCCCGACCACATGCGCTCCAGGCGCTCGGTGACGCCGCCCCCGTCAGCGGGTTCGGACGCGGGTCCTGACCCGCCCTGGGCGTGCATCCGGTCGCCCCACTCGCGGATGGACTCCATCAGGGCGGCGTTGAGAAGGGCCTCCTTGGACCCGTAGTGGTAGTTGATCGTGCCCAGCGGTGCGCCCGCCTCCGTCGCCAGATGGCGGGAGGTCGTCCGTGCGTAGCCGCGCTTCTCCAGGCAGCGGCGGGCCGCAGCCATCAGCTCTTCGCGATGTCCCATGCGGACACCGTACCGCAGGTTTGAACGCTCGTTCAGGACGTACGTTCAGAACGTACGTCCATACCGGTGACCTCCCCTTCGCCCCGCGCGGTGTGGTCCCCTGGGTCCGACCGCTGCCGCGAGCGAGGAGGAGTCGGCGTGCGACGTACGACGGGTGTGAACGTGGGGCTGGGGCTCGCCCTCACCGTCCTGCTGACGGCGGGCTGTTCGGGCGGGGACGGCGACGGAGGCGGGAAGTCGCCCCGGCCCACGGGTCTCGGCAGCAGCCCCGGAAAGACCCCGGACGAGGACACGTCGGCCACGGCAGCCCCGGCCAAAGGCTCGGTCGAGGTCGTCAAGACCGTGGCGACGGGCCTCAAGTCGCCCTGGGGGCTGGCCCCGCTGCCCGGCGGTGACCTGCTGATCGCCTCGCGCGACACCGGCAAGATCGTCCGGGTCGACGGCAAGAGCGGCAAGAAGACCGAGGCGGGCACCGTGCCCGGCGTCGCCCCGGGCGGCGAGGGCGGACTGCTGGGGCTCGCGCTGGCGCCCGGCAGCGACAACATGCTCTACGCGTACTTCACCACCGAGTCGGACAACCGCATCGTGCGCATGGTCTACGACGGCGACAAGGACGCGGGTGAACAGCTCGGGGCGCCCGACACGGTACTCAAGGGCATCCCGAAAGGCACGGTCCACAACGGCGGCCGTATCGCCTTCGGCCCCGACAAGATGCTGTACGCGGGCACGGGCGAGTCGGGCGAGGGCGGGCTGTCCCAGGACAAGGACTCGCTCGGCGGCAAGATCCTGCGGATGACGCCCGACGGCGACCCGCCCGGCCAGGGCAACCCGGAGCCGGACTCCGTCGTGTACTCCTACGGCCACCGCAATGTGCAGGGGCTGGACTGGGACGACGACAAGCGCCTGTGGGCCTCCGAGTTCGGCCAGGACACCTGGGACGAGCTGAACCTCGTCGAACCCGGCAAGAACTACGGCTGGCCGGACGCCGAGGGCGCGGACAAGGGAGCGGGCGGCAAGGGATTCACCGACCCCGTCGCCCAGTGGAAGACAGCCGAAGCCTCGCCCAGCGGGCTCGCCTTCGCCAAGGGCTCCGTGTGGATGGCGGGGCTGCGCGGGGAGCGACTGTGGCGGATCCCGCTCAAGGGGGCGGAACAAGCGGCGAAGCCCCAGGCGTTCCTGGAGGGGAAGTACGGGCGTCTCCGTACGGTCGTCGCCGACCACGGCACCAGTGGCGGCGACGGACTCTGGCTGGTCACGAGCGAGACGGACGGTCGTGGATCACCGGAGAAGGGGGACGACCGCGTCCTTCGACTCAAGGTGCGCTGAGGTGACCGTATGTTCAACCTGATCCAGGAGCTGTTCTCACCGAGCCGGCGCCACGAGGACGACGAGCGCAGACGGCTGGAGCACACCGCGTCGACGAGGCCAGCAGCGACCCCGGCGAGGGGCCGATCGACCTCGCCTCGGGACACGTACTCATCCGCCCGCCCGAGCAGCGCAAGGGCTGACAGCGGCAAGAGCCAGCAGTGCGAGGGCCGGCAGTGCGAGAGCCGGCGGCGCGAGGGCCGGCAGCGCGAGGGCCGGCGGCGGCAGGGCCGAAATGGCAAGGCCGGCAGCGGCAGGACCGGCAGCGGCGCCCCGGGCCGCACGCGGCCCCTGCCGCCCGTGGCCGACCGGTCTGGGTGCCCCGGCCGACGGGCCTGCTGCTCGACGGCGCCCGGCCGCACGCGGGTTCGTACCCGGACCGGGGCACCTGGCCTCGTCCCGGCCCCGCTACTGCGCGCCGATCGCACCCGGTGACGGCGGGGCGAGCGTGCTCGGGCGTGCCGGAGTGGCTGTGCTCGGGGGCGGGGGAACGAGGCGGAGTCTGAAGGCCATGGCCGCTGCCTCGCCGCGGCCCGAGACGCCCAGCTTGGCGAGGATGTTGGAGACGTGCACGCTCGCTGTCTTCGGCGCGATGTGCAGCCGCTCCGCTATCTGACGGTTGCTGTGCCCCTCGGCCACGAGTGCGAGGACCCCGCGCTCGCGCCGCGTGAGGCCGAAGGTGTCGGCCGGATCCGCCGGGCCTGGCGCTGTGCCCCGCTCGCGTGCCTCGCGCGGCTGTCCGTCCAGCGCGATACGGGCGCGCGCAGCGAGCTGCCCGGCCTCGGCACACAGCGGCGCGGCGCCCAGCCGCGCTGCCGCCTCGTGCGCCTGGCGCAGCAGCTCAGCGGGGTCAGGCGTACCGCCGCCGCTTGTCCCCTCGGCCGAGTCCAGCAGTGCCTCCGCCCATCTGAGCCGGGCACGTGCGAGGGGGTGCGGGCGCTCCAGCTGTTCGAAGGCGCGTACGGCCCCGGCCCATTTCGCGGGTGCCGACTCCCCTTCGGCACGGGCGAGTTCGGCCTCGACGAGCAGCGCGTACGCCTCCCACACGGGCGCCAGGCGGGGCAGACGGCGGAGGGTGCGCCGGATGCCCTCCAGCGTTCCGGCACGTCCCGGCTCGGCTGCCGGGAGGCCGCGGGTCTCCGCCTCCTGCGCCGCCGCTGTGTGCAGCAGCGGCCAGACGTGCGGATGGGTACCCGGCCGGAAACCGTCCTTGCGCGCGCCTTCCCACTCGCCCCTGGCGGCTTCGAAGTCGCCGCGCGCCGCGGCGAGGACCAACGCGAAGTGCCGTAGCGGAACGGGCTTCACCGCTTCTGGGACCGGCGCCGTGCCCATGACGTCGACCGCCTCTTCCAGCGCTGCCTCCAGCGCGGCCAGATCGCCCCTGTCCCTGGCCAGCCTGGCGCGCAGGAGAGCGGCCCAGCCACGCGTGTCGGCGGCGCGCGCCGTGCCCCTGGCCTGGTCGATGAGGCGTTCGGCCGCGTCCCAGTCCCCCGTGGACAGCAGCGCCTCCGCCTGTCCCGCGAGGGCTCCCGCGTGGTAGTCGGGCCGGCCGCGTTCGGCCGCGAGATGCGCGGCGCGCGCCGCCTCGGCCGCCGCCTGCGAGGAGCGGCCCGCCGCCTCCAGCTCCCGGGCGATGTTGATGGCGGCGTGCGTCATCACCCCCGTGGCGCCCGCCTCGGCCGCCTCGTCGCGGGCCCGCGCCATCTCGGCCAGCCCGCCCTCCAGGTCGCCCGAGCCGACGAGCAGGATGCCGAGCGCTACCCTGGCCTGCTGCTCGATGGCGGTCGCACCCACGACGCGTGCCAGCTCGACGGCGCGTACGGCGGTCGCGAGCGCCTCCCTGCCGGGGCGGTGCTGCGTGCCCCAGTTCGCCGCGCTGGTCAGCACCTCGGCGTGTACGGCCGACGGGGGCAGGCCACGCACCAGCTCCTGCGCCCTGGCGATGTCCTCCCAGCCGTCGCCCTTGCCCAGGTCCTCGACGAGGAGTGCGCGCTTGATCCGGAACCAGGCGCTGGGCACCGGGTCCTTCGCCTCGTCCAGCAGCGCGAGTGCGCGCTTGGTGAGGGCGTGCGCGCGCTCGACGTTCCCTCCCGTACGCGCGGCGACGACGGCCTCGGCCAGCACCTCCATGAAGTGCGGGGGCCGCACGACGGGCCGTTCGGAACGGGGCCGCGCGACGGACGGTCCGGAACGGGGCCGCACGACGGACGGTCCGGAACGTACTTCGCCGGTGCCGCCGGGCCCCGCGGGATAGGTGCGTGGAATGACCAGTGGCGGCAGCTCCGCCCTGGTCTCCTCCGGCACCTCGTCCCACAGTTCGATCACCCGCTCCAGCAGGTGGTGCTCCTCGGCGTACGCGTGTCTTCTGCGGGCGTCGCCGGAGGCGGCGAGCGCGGCCGGCAGCGCCTTGGCCGGGTCCTTGCCCCGGTACCAGTAGTGCGCGAGGCGGGCCGTGCGCTCCTCGGCCCGTACGAGTGAGGGCTCGGCCTCCAGCGCCTCCGCGTACCGGCGGCTGATCCTGGCCAGTTCACCCGGCAGCGCGTCCTCGCGTACGGCCTCGCGCAGCAGCGCGTGCCGGAACTGATACCCGGCGCCGTCCTCCGTCGGCCGCAGCACATTGGCGCCCACGGCGGCGCGCAGGGCGTCCAGCATGGCATCCTCGGCGAGCCCGCAGACGGCGGCGAGCAGGGTGTGCTCGACGGCCGAACCCCCGCCGGCGGCGAGCCGCACCATCTGCTGCGCGCTCTCGGGCAGCGCCTCGACCCGGAGCAGCAACAGGTCGCGGAGCGGGTCGCTGATGGCGCAATCCACGCAGGTGGCGGTCAGTTCCTCGACGAAGAAGGGGATGCCTTCCGAGCGGGCGAAGACCTGCTCGACGAGGTCGCTTTCTGGTTCCTCGACGCCCTGGATGCCCGCGATCTGGGCGCGCACCTCGCTCCGGGTGAGCCGGGGCAGTCCGACCCGCACGACGGTGCGCAGCCTGTCCTGCTCGGCGAGGAAGGGGCGCAGCGGGTGGCGGCGGTGGATGTCGTCCGTACGGTAGCTGGCGAGCAGGACCAGGCGGCAGGCGCGCACGGAACGGAAGAGGTAGGCCAGCAGCTCACGGGTGGAGCGGTCGGCCCACTGGAGGTCTTCGAGCGCCACCACGACCGTACGGTCGGCGGCCAGGCGCTCCAGGAGCTGCGCCGTCGCCTCGAACAGGCGGGCCCTGCCGCCGTCGGCGCCCTCCTCGGACTCCTCACGCTGGGGAGTGCCTTGGCGCTCGGCAGGCACGGGGGTGCCCGCACCCCCTGCCGGGGTGTGGGACGTCTGCGCTGGGGGTGTCGCGGGTGTCGACAGGTCGGGCAGCAGCCGGACCAGCTCGGCCTCGCGGCCCTCGCCCGCCGCCGCGAGCGCGGGGTCGCCGAGGGTGCGGCGCAGGCCGCGCAGCGCGGTGGTGAAGGGTGCGAACGGCAGCCCCTCCGCACCCAGTTCGAGGCAGCCGCCCGTGGTGGTGACGCCGCCGGAGGCGCGGACGCCGGAGAGGAACTCCTCCAGCAGCCGCGTCTTGCCGACGCCCGCCTCACCGCCCAGCAGCAGTGCCTGGGGCTCGCCCGCTTCCGCGCGGGCGAGCGCGTCGATGAGCGCGGCCAACTCGGTTCTGCGGCCGACGAATACGGGGCTGACAGCGGGTTGCAGAGGCACGCCGCTCAGCATCGCACCCGGGACCGACAACGGGCACCGTACGTCGGCACGGTCGTGGTACGCAGGCACGGTCGCGGAGGCCGGCACAGCTCAAACGGCCCGTACCCAGTCCTCCCGCTGCCTGCGGCCTACGCGCCGCCAGCTGAGCGGCAGGTGGAACCGCCGGTCGCCGTGCCCGGACTCCTTACGTGCGGCGAGGGCCTCGCGTGCCATGCGCTCACGTGCGGCCTCGCGCCGCAGATCGTCCATACGCAGCATGTGGTGTTCGGTGTTGTTGAGCATGGTGTCCCCTCGGGAGTTGTGTGGATCGCTCAGGTTCCACACTCCTCTCTGAGGAGACCCCGCCACATCGGGCAACTGCCCGGTCCTGCGGGCCCGCGGGCCTTAGGGACACCGGACAACTGCCCTAGGGACACGGCCCGGTGTTCCTACGGGCCACTCGGACGGTGCCACTGCTCGCCGGGCAGCTGCTCTCTGTGCAACTGCTCGCCGGGCCACTGCTCGCGTGCCCTCCGCGCGGTGCCACGAGGCATGCCACTAGTCGCATGCCACGGGGCAGCGCGCTACTTGCGTTCCGTTCGGACAGCGCACTACTTGCGTGCCGCTTTCATAGCGTCACTACTTGCGTGCCACTCGCGCTGTGCCACTACTTGCGTGCCACTACTTGCGCGCCACTCGCGCTGTGCCACTGCCTACGTGCCACTACTGGGGGTGCCTACTGCGCGCCACCCGCGCCACCTGCGCCGCCGGCGCCGCCCGTGCTCGGCATCTCCGGTGCCGAAGCGAAGAGGTCGAAGTACATGCCGCCGGCGACGATCAGCCCGATCACGCCGAGCACCAGCCCGCCCAGCGCGACCGCCTTGACCCACGGCCGTGCGTCGGAGCGCCCGCTGAGCGCGGCCAGCAGGAGTCCGCCCACCAGGACGGCCAGCAGCGCGAAGATGCCGTTGATCAGCGCAGCGGTGTGCCAGGGCGCCCCGTAGAGCGCCTGGATCTGGTCGCCGCCCCCGCCGGTCTGCGGGTTGCTCTCGATCTGCCCGATGAGCGACTTGCGCTCGCGGAGCATCTCGCTCAGAGATGTGCCGGTGAGAGAGGCAAGTCCGAGCCCGGCGCCGACCACGGCGCCCGCTCCGGCGCCCCAGCCCCGGCCACCCGAGGACCGCAGGTCAGCGGCCTCCCTGTCGGCGGCGAGAAGGGCGTCGTCGTCGTCCTCATCGTCATCGTCGTCGTCATCGACGGCGGCAGTGCCGTCCTTGGAGAGGGCCGGGGAATCGTCAGCGGCGCCGGACTTCTTCTCGCCGCCCTCCTCCTCGCGGGCCTCTACGCTCTCGTCGCGCTCCTCCGGCGCGGCGTCGGCCTTCTCGGTCTTGTCGTCATTCCCGGTTTTGGTGCTCTCGGTAGCCATGGGCCGCCACGGTAGGGGCCGATTCTGAGAGAGCGATGAGAGATTCCCCGCGCTGCTGCGAAATCGTGACCCCAGCAATTTCCGGCACCCCGGAACGGCCCTCCTGCACCCTCCCCGCTGCGGGCCCCGCAGCGGCACCGACCGCGGGCTCCAGGACGTGCCCGGCGACCGGTTCCGGCCCGGGTCCGGGGGCTGATTCGGGAGCGGGTTGGAGCCCGGTCCCGGGAGCGGATCCGGGCCCGGTCCCGGGAGCGGGTTCGATGCTGAGGCGCGGGAGCCTGCGGTCCAGCCATCCGGGCAGCCACCAGTTCGCGCCCCCGAGCATGTGCATCAGCGCGGGGACCAGCAGGGTGCGCAGCACGAACGCGTCCAGCGCGACGGCTGCGGCCAGCGCGATGCCGAACATCGCGATGATCCGGTCACCGCTGAGCACGAAGGCACCGAACACGGCGATCATGATGACGGCGGCCGAGTTGATGACGCGGCTCGTCTCGGAGAGGCCGACGCGTACGGACCGTCTGTTGTCGCCGGTCAGCCGCCATTCCTCGTACATACGGCTGACGAGGAAGACCTGGTAGTCCATGGACAGCCCGAAGAGCACCGAAACCATGATCACGGGCAGGAAGGGTTCGATGGGCCCGGCGCTGCCCAGCCCGAGCGGTTCGCTGCCCCAGCCCCACTGGAAGACGGCGATGACGACCCCGAAGGCGGCGGCGACGGCGGCGATGTTCATGACGGCGGCCTTCAGCGGGATGCCGATGCTGCGGAAGGCGAGCAGGAGCAGCAAACTGCCGAGGCCGATGACGACGCCGACGAACAGCGGCAGCTTGTCGACGATGACCTCGGCGAAGTCGTCGTAGCCCGCGGTCACCCCACCCACACTCACATCCAGCGTCGTGCCCTCCTGCACCTTGGGCAGCACGTCACCGCGCAGCCGGTCGACGAGGTCGGAGGTGTCCTGCGACTGCGGCGAGCTGTCGGGAACGACCGTGATCACGCCGGTGTCGCCGCTGGCGCTGAACTCAGGCCCGCTGACCTGCGCCACACCACCGGTCTCCCGTATCACCTCGGGCAGGTGGTCGAAGGCGAGCTTGTCGCCGGCGCCGTCCACCTCGCCGACCAGGGTGAGCGGACCGTTCGTACCGGGCCCGAAGCCCTTGGCCAACAGGTCGTACGCCTGACGTGTGGTGCTGGCCGCCGGGTTGTTGCCCTGGTCGGAGGTGCCCAGGTGCAGGCCGAGGGTGGGAAGCGCGAGGACCGCCATCAGCACGGCCGCGACCGCTCCGAGCAGCCGGGGGTGCCGCTCGACGAACGCCGACCAGCGCATGGCGAAGCCCGTCGGCCGGTCAGGGCGCGGCCCGTTCTCCGTCAGTTCCTTGCGCTCGCGGCGGCTGAGCGCGCGCGTGCCGATCATGCCGAGCAGGGCAGGGAGCAGGGTGACGGAGGCGGCGACGCTGAGGACGACGGTGAGCGAGGCGGCGAGCGCGACCCCGTTGAGGAAACTGAGCCGCAGGATGAGCATGCCGAGCAGGGCGATGCAGACGGTGGCCCCCGCGAAGATCACCGCGCGCCCCGAGACGGTCACGGCGCGTACGGCGGCCTCGTGCACGGACAGCCCCGAGCGCAGTCCTCTGCGGTGCCGGGTGACGATGAACAGCGCGTAGTCGATACCGACGCCGAGCCCGATGAGCATGCCCAGCATGGGGGCGAAGTCGGCGACGGTCATGGCCTTGCTGAGCAGCCCGATGCCCGCAGCGGCCGTGCCGACGGCGACGAGGGCTGTGATCAGCGGCAGCGCCGTCGCCGCGAGCGAGCCGAAGGCGAGATAGAGGACGATGGCGGCAGCCGCGACCCCGATGATCTCGGCGAGCTGTGCCTTGGGGGCCTCGGTGGTCGCGATGCCCGTTCCTCCGGCCTCGACCTGGAGACCGTGGCCTGCGGTGTCCCCGGCGGCCTTGGCGATGTCCACGACCCGCTGGACCTGCTCCTCGCCCAGTTCCTCGGCCGGCCGCTCGAAGGTGAGGTTGGCGTAGGCGGTGTGCCCGTCCCTGCTGATCTGCGTCTCGCCGTCGGCGCCGTACGGGGAGTCCACGGAACCGACGCCGGGCAGCGCCTCGATCTCGCGGAGGGCGTCCGCCATACGTTCCTCGACGGCCGCCGCCCGTACGGTGCCCCTGCCGGTGTGCCAGACGAGGGTGTCGCTGTCACCGCTCCTGTCGGGGAAGGCGGAGTCCAGCCGTTCGGCCGCATGGCCCGACTCCGTGCCCGGCGCCTGGTAGTCGTTCGAGTAGGAGCTGCCGATGAGGGCCGAGGCCGTCACGGCTCCCACGAGCGCGGTGAGCCACAGCAGCAGAACGAGTGCGCGGCGCTTCAGGCACCAACGGGCAAGAGCGGTCACGGGCAGTCGCCTGCTTCCCGGGTTTGTGCGCCGGCTCTCCCGGGAGGACGGGCCGTATGGGGCGCTATGCGGGTTTGCTCCCGACGGCCCGGTCGGGGTGGGCCGGGGACGGGATGCCCACGCGGAGCGGGCGGTTCCGAGCAGCGTGGCATCCCGAAAAGATCCTTTGACACCTTTGTGGCGATACACACAAGGTGTCCCTCGGAGGAACTCATCCTCTCCGGTGTCATCCCGCCCCTCCCGCCCCCCGGGGCCGCGATGTGTGCCATGCGGGGCCCTGCGGGGGTGCCATGTGAGGACCCTGCGGGATGCCATGTGGGGGGCGTCGGGTGGGGCTCGCGTCTGCGTGCGGGTTCTTGGCGTGCGGGCACCCCTGGTGTGCGGGCGCCCGTGGTGTGCGGCCCTTGGCGTCGCGGGCCCCTGGCATGCGGGCCGTTGGCGTGCGGGGCGGGCCTTCGGTGGTGGCGGCCCGCCCCGCCGGGCTCACCCCGTGACCGACTCCTCGCCGTTCTCGATGTGACCCATCAGGCGGCGGTGGAAGGAGTCGTCCTCGCGGGCCGTGACCGCGAGGTCGTACCAGCCGTGCGCGGCGGCGGTGCGGCGGGTGACCGTCCGCCTGCCGCCTGCCGGGACCCGGACGGTGTGCGGCTGGTCGTCGGTGTAGGCGAGCGCCTCGATGCGGAAGGTGAGGGGCCGGTCGCCGTCGTTGGCGAGGGTCAGATGCAGCTCGCGGCGGCGCACTCCGACGCGGGTGGTGAGTGCGGTGGCCGCCGCCGCTCCCCCGCTCGTTCCCGCGTACTCGCGGCGGAAGCCGTTCGGGCCCGTGACGGTGAAGCGGTATCTGCCGTCCTTGACGGGGACACGCACCTCGGCCTCGCCCTTCCGGCCGTTCGTGTCGCTCGCGCCGTTCCTGTCGCTCCGGCCGCCCTCGCCGTTTCCGCCGCGCACGTCGTGGTGCAGCGGCTGGTCGTACTCCTTTTCGTAGGGGTAGAGCGTGAAGTGGGCGCTGGCGGTGCCGCCGTTGCGCAGCGAGAGGCGGAAGTGGCCGGCGCCGCTGTCGTAGACGCCGTCCGAATCGGGCTGGTACGGCAGCGGACGCGCCTTGCGGCGGCCCTCTTCCTGGCGGGGCATCTCCTGCCGCGCCGGCGGCTGCGGGCGCCAGCGCCGGGTGAACGGCGGGATCGCGCCCGGCTCCTCGACGCTCGGCTGCGCGCGCCGCCGTGAGAAGTCGAACGCGCTGGTCAGGTCGCCGGTGACGGTGCGCCGCCAGGAGGTGATGTTGGGCTCGCGCACGCCTGTCCACTTCTCCAGGAAGCGGATGACGGAGGTGTGGTCGAAGACCTGGGAGCAGGCGTAACCGCCCACCGTCCAGGGCGAGATGACGGTCATGGGAACGCGCATGCCGAGTCCGGTCGGATTGCCCTTCCAGCGCTCCTCGTCCACGCCCTCCGGCGGTACGGGCGGGGGCACGTGGTCGAAGTAGCCGTCGTTCTCGTCGAACATCAGCAGCAGCGCGGTGTGCTTCCACACCTGCGGGTTGCGGCCCAGCGCGTCGAGCACCTTGTAGACGAAAGTGGCGCTCTGGAGGGGCGAGGAGCTGCCGGGGTGCTCGGAGTCGGCTGCCGACGGCACGAGGTAACTGACCTCGGGCAGCCGTCCCTTGTCCACGTCGGCGGCGAAGGCGTCGGCCGTCGAACCGGGCTCGCCCCGGAAGAGCGCCCGGTCGAACAGCCGGCGCTCGCCCTTGCTGAGCGCCGCGAGGCCCTCGTCGAGCCGAGCGAGCAGGAGCTTGCGCCAGGCGTCGTCGGCAGCGGCCATCTTGCCGTAGAAGGCGGTCATGTTCTGCACGCCGTCGACCTTGGCGAGCGCCTTCTTCGCCACCGCCTTGAAGGACGCGTAGAACTCCAGGTTGTTGTCGGTGAAGTTGTCCCACTCCTGGTAGACCTGCCAGGAGTGCCCCGCCTTCTCCAGCCGCTCTGCGTAGGTCGTCCAGGTGTAGCCGGTGTGGGTGTCCTCGGAGTAGGCGTCGTTGCCGACGGCCCTGTCACCGCTGCCGGGCTCGAAGCCGGTCCAGCCGCTCACCAGGTGATTGCGGTTGGGGCTGGTGGAGGAGTGGATGGAGGAGTGGTACGCGTCGCAGACGGTGAAGGTGTCGGCCAGTTCGAACTGGAGCGGGATGTCCCGCCGGTCGTAGTGCGCCATGGTCGCGGCGCTCTTGGCTGTGATCCAGTTGTCCATCCAGCCGCCGTGCCAGGCCGAAGCGCCGCCCTCCCAGCCGTGGTCGAGGTCGCTGATGTACTGCGCCTCCTGCTTCTGCGTCTCGGCGGCCTTCCGTACGGAGAACGGCAGCACCGTCCCGACGCCGAGCACCCCGGGCTGCTCGAACACGCTCTTGCCGCCGGGGAGTTGGACCGCGTTGCGGTCGCCGTACCCGCGTACGCCCCGCAGGGTGCCGAAGTAGTGGTCGAACGAACGGTTCTCCTGCATCAGGATCACCACGTGCCGGATGTCCCGGAGTCCGCCGCCGCGGGTCTCCCCGGCCTGCGCCGCGATCGCCTCGCGGAGCGAGGGCGGCAACAGCGATCCCGCGGCCCCCGCGCCCAGCACCCCGGCCCCCAGGCCCAGGGCTTTCCTGCGCGATATCCCCTCGGTCACCGTCGCCGCCTCCTAATGGTTCATGTACACGCCATTGAACTGTGCGTCAGGGACCGTATCCAAGGAAAGTGACGGGCGAAAGGTCGTGGGGTGGATGTGTGCTGGCCCCGAGGCGTCTGGGGGGCCTTGGGGGGCGCTGTGTGGGTGTTTTTTGGGGGCGCTTTTCGGGTGCCGCTCCGTGCGTGCCGCACTGTGGGTGCCGCTCCGTGCGTGCCGCTCCGTGCGTGCCGCTCCGTGCGTGCCGCTCCGTGCGTGCTCGCGGCGGGTGAGTCGTGGACCGTGCGGTCCTCCTTCGTGTGCGGTTCTTCGTGCGTGGTCGCGGCCGGTGGGTTCCTGGACCGTGCGGTCCTCCTTTGTGTGCGGCGCATCGGTGTGCGTGGCGGCGTACGTCACCCGGGCCGCCGCTTCTCGTTTTCAGGGCCACACGGTCGCTCGCGGCCGGTCCCGAACGGCACCTCGCACACCGGAGAACGTATGCACCCCAAGCTTCCCAGCACAGCAGTGGCCCTTGCCTTCGTCACCGTCGGCACGCTCGCCGGCACGGGTACGGCGCAGGCGCACGCCGCTTCGCCTCAGCACGCCGCCTCGCCCCCGTCCGGCGTGGCGGGCGCACCTGGCGGAAGCGTCAGGCAACAGGCCGACCGGATCATGTCGCTGAGCTATGGCGAGTTCGCCGAGACCCCGCGGATCGCGCCGTTCAACTGGACGACCGACGGGTGCTCCGTGCCCAGCTCGATCACGCCGTACCGCGAGGTCTTCGAGCTCGCGTGCAACCTCCACGACTTCGGCTATCGCAACTACGGGGGCAAGCATGAGCTGAAGCTCAGTCCGACGCGGGAGACGAAGAACTGGATCGACGGGAGGTTCCGCGAGGAGATGGTCCGTACGTGTCGTGACACGTACAAGACTCCGCTTCGGCAGACCAGTTGTGTGTCGGCTGCGGAGACGTATTACCAGGCGGTCAACAAGAGTCCGCAGGCTGAGCGGGCGTTCGGGCTGGCGTCCGTCTGACGTCGCTTGGGTTCTGTCTGAGTTCCCTCAGTTCCCTCAGTTCCGTAGTTCCGTAGTTCCGTAGTTCTGTCTGAGTTCCGTCCGTCGGACGCCTGGCGTCCGACGGACGCCGCCTGCTTTACAGCGGCTTCGCGAAGAATCTGCTTTCCGGGTGTCCGCGGTACGTACCGAAAGCGGTCGTTGTGACGTAGCCGCTGGAGGTGTAGAGGGCGAGGGCCTCTGGGAGCGGGGTGCCTGTTTCCAGTACGGCGCGGATGCGGCCCGCTTCGCGCGCGCTGTCCTCCAGCGCGGCGAGGATGCTCCGCGCGAGCCCTTGCCCACGGGCGCTCGGGGTCACGTACATGCGCTTGATCTCCGCGTCGCCCTTCTCGTATCCGTCCGCGGTCATGTTTTGCGCGCGCCAGCCGCCCGAGGCGACGGGGGCGCCGGACGTGTCGTACGCGACGAGGTAGATGCCGCCCGGCGGCGCGAAGTGGGAGGGCGTCAGGGGGTCTCGGTCGCCGGAGCCGTAGCGCGCGACGTACTCGGCCTGTACCTCTTCTGTCAGCTTGACTGCGTCTGGGTGGTCGTAGGCCAGTTCTCTGATCTTCACGTCTCTGATCTTCACGGCCCGTGAACGTACAAGAGCGGGGCGCGAAGCGCATGGGGGTTTCGGTTCGCGAGGTGGCTCGCGCCTGCCTTCCTCGTTCGGCCTCCGTTTGTTTTCGGCTTTCCGTTCCTAATGGGGCTTCGCCCCTTGCCCCGTTGGCCTCGCCGGCCGGGCGTTGGGGCGGCTCCGCCCCCCAACTGCCCCCCGCCAAAAGGGGCTCCGCCCCCTCTGGACTCCCCCGGCCGTATCGGGACCAGCCCTGGAGTCAAAGTCTGAGGGGGGCTAGTTCGAGCCCGTCCCTTGGGCACCCCCTGGCGGAAGGCTGGGGAAGATTGAGGGTGAGCGTGAACAGTTGGGGGGCGGGAGGCGTGGGTCTGGCATGTGTGGGGGGCTTGGGGCACGCCGGGTAAGGCTCAGCGGGGCACCCGTTAGCCTGTGGGCACTGCCTGACGGGCACGTACGCCCGCGGGCGCTGTGCGCGGCAGGCCGTAGGCACCAGCACGCACCACACGGGACGGGGGACGGTCGTTCGTATGCCCAGGGAATTCCAGCGCGGCCACAAAGCGAAGATCAGTGATCTGACGGCGGGCACGGACCTGTACATCGGCGTACAGATCGCCGGAGCCGGTCTCTCGTTCGACATGAGCTGTTTCGGGCTGGACGGGGAAGAACGCCTGTCCGACGAGCGCTATTTCATCTTCTTCAACCAGCCCACCTCCCCCGAGGAGTCACTCCAGCTCCTGGGCGCGCAGGCCGGGGACACCGAGTCCTTCCGTGTGACGCTGGACCGGATACCGCCGCTGGTGCAGCGGCTTTCGTTCACGGCGACGATCGACGGACCGGGGCAGATGTCCCAGGTAGGGCCCGGCTGCATCCGGATCGTCGCGGGTGGCGAGGAGGTCGCGCGGTACGCCTTCGACGGTTCGGAGTTCAGCACCGAGCGCGCCGTGATGCTCGGTGACATCTACCGCAAGAACGACATCTGGCGGTTCGCAGCCGTCGGACAGGGCTTCGACGGCGGACTTGACGCGCTGCTGAAGAACTTCGGCGGTGAGGTCGCGGAGGAGGAACCCGAGCCGGGGTCCCAGGGTGGCGTTCCCGGGTTCGCGCCGCCGCCCGGGCCCGGGGTGCAGCAGGCGCCGCCGGCGTTCGCGCCGCCTCCCGGGCCGGGCCCCGGCGCGGGGGCGCCGTCCGGGTCGGCGCAGGTACCGCAGGCGCCTCAGCCGCAGGTTGTCCAGCAGCCTCAAGTCGCCCAGCAGCCGCAGGTTCCGCAGCAGCCTTACGTGCCTGATGTGCACGGTGCGCCCACGGTGGCCGCGCCGATCGTTCAGACGCCGCAGGTGCCGCAGCCGCCCGGGCCGCCGGGGCCGGCTGGTGGGCAGCAGCCTCCGCAGCAGGCGTTCGCGCCGCCCGCGCAGGGGCAGACCGGGTTCCCGGAGGTGGGCAGCAACCCGTACGCGCCTCCTGCGCCGCCGCAGACGGCACAGCCGCCGCAGCAACAGGGGCCGCCGGGGCAGCAGTTGTCCAACCCGTTCGCTCCGCCGCAGGGGCAGGGCGGAATGGGTGCTCCGCAGGCGCCCCACGTACCGCACATACCGCAGGGTCCGGCGGCGGGTGTGGGGGCGGCGCTGGAGAAGTACCGGGAGGTGCCGACCGGGCAGCGCTGGACGTTGCAGAACGCGTCGCTCATCCGCGCGGACATCGGCATCGACGGCCAGCCGGTCCTCGCCAAGCAGGGCAGCATGGTGCTCTACCAGGGCAAGGTCGACTTCTCCCACAAGGGCGCCGGCTTCACCGGGCGGGTGGTCGGCAATGCGACCGGCCAGGAGATGCAGCTCATGCGCTGCTCCGGCAAGGGCCAGGTCTTTTTCGCCGAGAACACCGCGCATGTCCACCCGGTCGAACTGCAGGGCGACGCGATCTGCGTCTCCGCCGAGAACGTCCTGGCGTTCGACGAGTCACTGCAGCACGAGGTCCGCAGGATCGAGGGGCACGGCATCCCCGGAGGTGCCCTGTTCACCATGCAGTTCACCGGTACGGGCACGGTCGTCGTCAAGACGCAGGGCACGCCCGTCGTCCTTCCGGTGACACCGACCACCTTCGCCGACGCACAGGCGGTCGTCGCCTGGTCTGCGGCGGCGCAGGTCATCGTCTCCAGCCAGGTGCGGCTGCACCGCAACGCCTATCCGGGGCACAGCGGGGAGACCGTCAATCTCCAGTTCCGGGGCGCTCCGGGGAACTTCATCGTCGTCCAGCCGTACGAGGTCTAGGGGGAGCCCGTCATGCCGCATTCCCCCGGGGGGCGACCCCCCGTGCCCCCGCGAAAGGCCCCGGTCAGGGGTGCGACCTCAACTGCCTCGCGAGGTGAATCTCAGTGAACCAGCCAGCAGCACTCGCGGGCTTCGCACCCGCACCCGTCGGTGCCCGTATGCAGAACCATGGCCAGCACATGGTCAAGGTGGCCATGCAGTCGGGCCAGGACCTCTTCGCGCGACCGGGCTCGATGGTCGCCTACGAGGGCTTCGTGCAGTACGAGGCCAACCCGCCCGCCGTACGGCAGATGGCCTCGCAATGGCTGTCGGGCGAGAAGAACCCGCTGATGCTCTGCCGGGGCGACGGCCTGCTCTACCTCGCTGATTACGGCGCCGACACCGTCTGCGTCAACCTCAACGAGGAGTCGCTCTCCGTCAACGGCACCAACCTCCTCGCCTTCGACGCCCACCTCCAGTGGGGCGTCGAACGGGTCAAGGGGCTCGCCAAGTTCGCGGGACAGGGCCTCTTCAACGTCGGCATCCGGGGCACGGGCTGGGTCGCGCTCACCTCGCGTGGTGCGCCGATCGTCGTGGACTGCGGGCGCGGTGAGGACGAGACGTACGTCGATCCCGACGCGCTCGTCGCCTGGTCGAGCGGCCTGAAGATGAAGGGCAAGCGCAGCATGAAGGCGGGCGCGCTCATCGGCCGCGGCAGCGGCGAGGCGTACCAGATCGCGTTCTCCGGACAGGGGTTCGTGGTCGTCCAGCCGAGCGAGGACAGCACGGACCGCATCCGGGTCCGGGGCTGACGGGGGAGGAGAACAGCCGTGCAGAGTTCGCTTTTCGGATATGCCGAGGTCCAGACGCAGGACCGTTGGGCTGTACAGAACCCGCAGTTGCTGCGGGTGGCACTGACCGGCCACGACGACGTGCTGGCCCGCAAGGGCGCCATGGTCGCCTACCAGGGCCTCCTTGAGTTCGACGCCGAGTACCAGGGTCGCGGGCGCGGCCGGGGCCCCAGCCGCGAGAAGCTGTCCCTGATGCGCTGTTCGGGCCAGGGCTCCGTCTTCCTCGCCAACCTCGCGCAGTACATCCACGTCGTGGACGTCGAGCGGGACGGCCTCACCGTCGACGCCTCGTACGTCCTCGCCATGGACACCACGCTGCACCACGAGATCATCTCCGTGGACAGCCAGTTCGGCATCTCAGGAACCGGCGCGTACAACCTCAACATCACGGGCCACGGCAAGGTCGCCCTGATGACCTCGGGCCAGCCCCTGCTGCTGAACGTCACCCCCGACACCTACGTCAACGCCGACTCCGACGCCGTCGTCGCCTGGTCCACCTCACTGCGCGTACAAATGCAGGCCCAGACCTCGTCCCAGGGCGTCTGGCGCCGCCGCGGCGAAACGGGCGAGGGCTGGGAACTCTCGTTCCTCGGCCACGGCTACGCCCTCGTCCAACCCAGCGAACAACTCCCGCCCCAGGGCGCCGACATCGGCAGCGGCCTCCGCGCCCAATACGGCATGGGGCAGGGCGGCGCGCACGGGCAGAATCAGGGGAATATCTTTACGAATCGGTGAACGGGTCCGCTCGCGCGGGTGTGCGTTCGCGCGGGCGGGTCCGGTTGCGTGAGTGGGTGTGCTCAGCGGGTGCGGGGCCCGGGGTTGGTGGCCTGGAGCCCGCCCGTGCGGTGCGGGCCGCCTGGTGCAGTGTGATGCGCCGTAACTGGTGCCCACCGACGGAATCGCTCGCGCCCATCCATTACCTGGCCGCCGCTCCGTATCCCACCGGTCCGCGAACGCTTCCGCCAGCCGCCTGTACCCACCCTCGGTCTGGGTGACGGGGCGGTGGGTACCGGGGGCGTAGTCCCAGGTCATCGTCGTGCCGTCCGGCGCGGTCTGTTCCGCTATGCGCGCGCCGTCCCAGGCGAAGGTGAGGGCGCTGCCGTCGGGGCCCGTTTTGGTGAGGCGGCGGCCGAGGGGGTCGTACGTGTAGGCCCACGTGCCGTCGGGGGTCATAGCCTGGGTGAAGCGGTCCCCGCCATTCCGCGACCGGGTGGGGGCAGCGGCCCACCTCACGTCCGGCCAACGGGTGCCCCGGTCACCCCGTATCCAACTCGTCTGGCGCACAACTGGGGCGGGTCCAGGGCCAGTTGGGCGCTCAGTGGAGCCCGTAGCCCGAGGCGCGTTCAGAGGGGAGCCCTGTCCCCCGAGGCGCGTTCAGGGGGGAGCCCTGTCCCCAGAGGGGCGTTCAGAGGAGGGGCCGGGTAGTCCGGGGCGGGTGGTCAGCGGCCGGTTGCGTAGCCCTGCATGCCGCGGGGGTTTGCTCCTGCGGAGAGGACGCCGGTTTCGGGATCGCGGGCGACGGCGCTCAGTCTGCCTTCGGACCAGGCGTCGGCCAGTGTGATGTCGTGTCCGCGTTGTCGCAGGTCCTGGAGCACTGCCTCATCCATGCGGGACTCGATCGTGACGCTGCCAGGACGGGTGGCGCGTGGGTAGAAGGAGCTGGGGAAGCTCTCCTGGTGCCAGTTGGGGGCGTCGATCGCGGCTTGCAGGTCGAGGGGGCCGCGGGCGGGGGCGTTCAGTGCGACGGTGAGGAAGAAGTGCGTCTGCCACTGGTCCTGCGAGTCGCCGCCGGGGGAGCCGAACGCGAGGAACGGCACTCCGTTGCGCAGGGCCACCGAAGGCGTCAGCGTCGTACGGGGGCGCCGCCCCGGTGTGAGGGAGTTGGCCAGGCCCTCTTCCAGCCAGGCCATCTGGAGGCGAGTGCCGAGGGGGAAGCCCAACTCCGGTACGACGGGGTTGGATTGCAGCCAGCCGCCGCTGGGCGTGGCCGACACCATGTTGCCCCAGCGGTCGACGGCGGCCAGGTGGCAGGTGTCGCCGCGGGTGGTTCCGTCCGGCGCGACCGTGGGTTCGCCGATCCCTGCGGGGAGTCCGGGCGCGCAGGGCCGGGGGACTTCGGCGACGGCTCGCACATGCGAGGGCAGCCGGGGCTCCCGCCCGCCGGGGCGTCCTGGCCGCAGCGCGTACGACGCCTCGCCGGTGAGGAGCGCCCGCCGGCCGGCGTTGTAGCTGTCCGACAGCAGCGCGTCCAGGGGCACACCCTCGGCCAGGGCGTCTCCGTACCATGCCTCTCTGTCCGCCATGGCGAGCTTGCTGCCCTCGATGAGGAGATGGACGTACTCGGCCGACCCGTACGCGGGCAGCTCGGGCGGAAGAAGCGCCAACTGCTGGAGGAGCGTGGGCCCTTGGCTCCAGCCGCCCGCCTTGCACAGGGTCCAACCGTTCCAGTCGTACGTCGCGGGTCGCTCGTACGTGGCCTCCCAGGCGGCGAGGTCGGCGAGGCTCAGGGTTCCGGTGTGCCGTTCCCCTGAGCTGTCCAGGGTGGGGCGCCCCGCCTGTGCCACGAGCGCGTGCGCGATGAAACCCTCACGCCAGACGCGCCGCGCGGCCTCGATCTGGGCGGTCCTGCACCCGTCGGCTCCGCCGGCCGCTGAGGTCGCCTCCGCGATCAGACGCCGCCAGGTCGCCGCCAACGCCCGGTTGCGGAACAGTTCCCCGGCGCGCGGTGACGCGCCGTCCGGCAGATAGATGTCAGCCGAAGAGGTCCATTCGCTCTCGTAGAGACCGCGAACGGTCTCCACGGTGTCCCCTACGCGCGCCATGACCGGATGACCGTTCTCGGCGTAGTCGATGGCGTACTTGAGCACGTCGGACAGCGGCATGGTGCCGTAATCGCGCAACAGCACCATCCACGCGTCGAACGCCCCCGGCACAGCGGCAGCCAACGGGCCCGTCCCGGGTATGAGGGACAGCCCGAGCGAACGGTAGTGCGCGACCGTCGCTCCGGCCGGGGCCACGCCCTGCCCGCACAGCACCCGTACCTCGCCGTCAGCCGGTGCCACCAGCACAGGGACCTCACCCGCAGGGCCGTTGAGATGCGGCTCGACGACGTGGAGTACGAAACCGGCGCTCACCGCGGCGTCGTAGGCGTTACCACCGTTCTCCAGTACGGCCATGCCGGACTGCGAGGCGAGCCAGTGGGTCGAGGACACCATGCCGAAGGTGCCGTGCAGGGTTGGTCGGGTGGTGAACATGCTGGTCACTCCTTGTCTCCATCACTCCTTGTCTCCACGGGCACCGCCGTCTCCGCCTTCTCCTCCTTCTCTGTCTTCTCCGCCTTCGCCTTCTTCGCCTTCTTCTCTGTTCTCTCCGCTGTCTCCGCCGTCTCCGCTGTCTCCGCTGTCTCCGCCGTCTCTGTCTTCTCCGCCGTCTCTGTCTTCTCCGCCGTCTTCACTAAGGCCCGTTCGTGACTAAGGCCCGTTCGTGCTGTGCGGAGAACCGCCAGGCGGGTCGCTCCTCTTCCGGCCCGGCTCGGCCCCGGCCCCGGCCCCGGTGTCGGTCCGATCCCGTCCCGTCCGGGCCGTCCCGTCCGTCTCGTGACGGGGCGCCCGTCACGCCGCGATCAGCGGGTAGTGGCAGCTGACTTGGTGGCCGGGCCCGGTCGGTTCCGTCGGCTCCGGCGGAGTTGTGGCGCACAGGTCGGTGGCGAGGGGGCAGCGGGTGCGGAACCGGCAGCCGGAGGGAGGGTCGGCGGCCGAGGGGGTCTCGCCGGAGAGGGGCGAGGCCGCGTCGGGCGTCGCGGCTCCTCCAGGCATGGCTCCTCCGGGAACGGCTCCTTCCGGCCTGGCTCCGTCCGCCCCGGGGGCGTCCGTCACGGGAGCGTCCGTCCCGGGGGCGTCGTCGGCGGGGCCGTCCGGGGTGTCGTCGGCGGTGTCGGCCGTGGCGAGCAGGCCGCGGGTGTACGGGTGCAGGGGGTTCGCGAACACCTCCTCTGCGGGGCCGGATTCGACGAGCTTGCCGAGGTACATCACGCCGACCCGGTCGGCGAGGTAACGCACCACGGCCAGGTCGTGGGAGATGAACAGATAGCTGAGGCCCTTGTCGCGCTGAAGGTCCCGCATCAGGTTGAGGATCTGCGCCTGTACGGACACGTCCAGCGCGGAGACCGGCTCGTCAGCGACAACGAGGGAAGGGGCCAGCGCCAGCGCCCGGGCGAGACCGAGGCGCTGGCGCTGGCCGCCGCTGAACTCGTGGGGGTAACGGTGCACGGCACCGCGGGGAAGACCCACCTCGTCCAGCAGCTCCCGGACGCGCTGTTCCTGCGCTGCGCGGTCCCCGATGCCCTGGATGACCAAGGGCTCGCGGAGGATGGCGCCGACGCGCATCCGGGGGTCCATGGAGGCGTAGGAGTCCTGGAACATCAGCTGGACCTCGCGCCGGTGCGCGCGCAGCCCCGCGCGGTCCAGCGAGGCCATGTCGCGGCCACCGAACCGGACGGCGCCGCCACTGGGTTCCTCCATCCCGACGGCGAGCCGGCCCAGCGTGGACTTGCCGCAGCCGGACTCGCCGACGATGCCGAACGTCTCGCCACGTCGTACGGTCAACGACACGTCGGCCACGGCGCTGACCTGACGCCGATCGCGGCGCCGGGTGAACGGGCCGCCACGTAGCGCGTACTCCTTGCTGACACCGGAGAGTTCGAGGAGCGGCGCGTCGTCACCGGCCTGCCCGCACCCCGCGTCCGCTCGCCCGGGTGCCCCCTCGGGCCGCCTGTTCGTCGTGCTGATCGGCCCGTTCATCGTGCCGATCGGCCCGTGTGGCGCGTCGGTCGGCCCGTGTGGCGCGAGCGTGTCCGTCGCCGGGTCGGCGTCCGGGGCTGCGGGGTGAAAGCACGCGAAGACGTGTTCCCCCGTGCTGTGCGGGACCGGTTCCGTCGTACGGCACTCGTCCGTCGCGAATGTGCAGCGTGGGGCGAAGCGGCAGCCCGTCAGGGTGTCGGTGAGGGTGGGTGGGAGGCCGGGGATGGTGGCCAGGGGGCGGTCTGTTCCGGCGGCGCGTTCGGGGAGGGCCGCGAACAGGGCCTGGGTGTAACGGTGCCGGGGCGCGGCGAACAGGGCGCGTACGGGAGCCTGTTCGGCGACCTGGCCGCCGTACATGACCGCGACCTTGTCCACGCGGCGGGCGATCACCCCGAGGTCGTGGCTGACGAGGATGAGGGCCATGCCGAGGCGTTCGCGCAGCTCGGCGATGAGTTCCAGGATCTGGTGCTGGGTGGTGACGTCGAGCGCGGTCGTCGGCTCGTCCGCGATGAGCAGCTTCGGCTCGCACACCAGCGCCATGGCGATGGCGACGCGCTGACGCATACCTCCGCTGAGCTGGTGCGGATAGTTCTTCATCCGCTCGCCCGGCTGCGGCAGGCCGACCATCCGCAGCGTCTCCTCGGCCTTCTCGCGGGCCTCGGCACGGCTGACCCGCCGGTGCAGCAGGAGGGGTTCCGCGACCTGGGCCCCGATGGTCATGGTGGGGTTGAGGGAGCTGAGCGGGTCCTGGAAGACCATGCCGACGGAGTTGCCCCGTATGCCGCGCAGCGTGGGTTCACCGACTGCTGCCAGATCGATGCCCTCCGGGCCCACGTGCCTCGCACCCTCGTCGCCCGGGCCCTCGTCGTCCGGGCCCGCCTCGCCCGAAGAGGCTCCGCCCGAGGAGGTTCCAACCGAGGCGGCTCCGCCCGAGGCGGCTCCGCCCGAGGCGGCTCCGTCCGAACCGGTGTCCAGCAGGATCCGGCCCGCCGTGACACGGGCCCCAGGCGGCAGCAGGCCCAGTATGGACAGCGCGGTCATCGTCTTGCCGCTGCCGGACTCGCCGACCAGGCCGAGCGCCTCGCCCGGTGCGAGGTCCAGCGAGACGCCGTCGAGCGCGTGCACGGTGCGGTCGCGGCCCATGCGGTCGCGGCCCGCTATGCGCAGGTGCAGGTCCTCGACGCTGAGCAGGTTCCGGGCCGTTCCGGAACGGCCCGGCCCGGAACGCACCGCCCCGAGCCGCCCGGCGCCCGAGCCGACAGGGGCAGAGGCAGAGGAAGAAGCGGGGCTCGAAGCGGAGGCGGAAGCCGAGCCCGTAGCGCGGCTTGAAGCGGGGCCCGAACCGGAGGCGGCGGCAGAAGCCGGGCCCGAACCGGAGGCGGAGGCGGATCCCGGACCGGAAACGGAGGCCGGCTCGGAGCCAGAAGCGGAGGCGCCGCTGCCGGAGGGCGACGGGGTGGGCGTCATAGTGGTCCCTCAGTTCTTCTGGAGCCGTACGTCGAAGGCGTCCCGCAGGCCGTCGCCGATGAAGTTGAACGCGGCTACGACCAGCACGATCGCGAGGCCGGGCGGGAAGATCAGCCACCAGTAGCCGACCTGGGTGTAGGTGATGCCGGAGCTGAGCATGGAGCCCCAGTCGGCGGCTGGCGGCGGTATGGAGAGGCCCAGGAACGACAGGTAGGCGACGTAGAGGATGGCGTCGGCGATCTGGAACGTGGCGTTGACGATCACCGTGCCGACCGCGTTGGGCAGGATGTGCCGGAAGACGGCGCGTCCTCCCCCGCCGCCCATCAGCCGCATGGCGTGTACGTAGTCGCGGCTGCGCAGGGACAGGGCCTCGCCGCGGATGAGCCTGGCGGGCGAGAGCCAGGCGACCGAGGCGATGATCAGGATGAGAACGGGCTTGCTGGGCGTGACGATCGCGGCGACCACCACCAGCAGGAAGAGCGCGGGGATCGCCAGTGCCGCGTCCGTGATCCGCATCAGCACCGCGTCGACCCAGCCGCCGAAGTAACCGGCGACGGCGCCGTACACAGTGCCGAACAGCGTGGCCAACAGCCCTGCGGCGAGGCCGACTTCGAGCGAGGTCTGGCCCCCGTGCATCAGCCGGCCGAGCATGTCGTAGCCCACGTCCGTGGTGCCCAGCGGATGCCCGTGGCTGCCGGGCGCGAGGCTCGCCTGGTCGAGATCGGTGTGCACCTGGTCGGTGTGGTAGAAGAACGGGCCCAGGAAGCAGAACGCCAGCAGCGCGGCGAGCACGCCCGCGCCGAGCAGCGCGAGCCGGTTACGGGTGAAGACGGCGAGCGTACGCCTGGCCAGGCTGGGCGTGGCCCCGGATTCTCCACCGGCACCCGAACCCCCGGCGGCCCCGGGACCTTTCCCAAGAGCACCGGCTTCCTCAAGAGCACCGGAGCCAACGGGCCCCTCGCCGGATACGGGTGCGGCTTCAGCGGTCAAGAGACGCTCCTGATGCGGGGGTCGAGGACGGCGTACGCGATGTCCGTCAGCAGGGATCCGAGGACGGTGGCCACACCGACGACGAGGGTGACGCCGAGCAGGACGGGGAAGTCGTTGCTCTGGGCGGCGTTCCAGAACAGCAGGCCCATGCCGGGGTAGTTGAACATCGACTCGACGACGAGGGCGCCGCTGAAGAGGGTCGGCAGGTACAGCCCGAGCAGGGAGGCGAGCGGGATCAGCGCGTTGCGCAGCACGTGCCGGGCCATCACGCGAGCCTGGGACTGGCCCTTGGAGCGCGCGGTGCGTACGTAGTCCTCGCCGAGGTTGTCGAGCACCGCCGAGCGCATGTAGCGGCTGAACATGGCGATGATGCCCAGGGCCATGGTGACGACGGGCAGCACGAGTCCGCCGGGTTCCTTGAGGATGCCGCCGACCGAGTCGGCCTGCGGTGCCTCCGCGGGGAAGAGCGGCCACTGCTGGGAGAAGACGAGGATCAGTACCAGGCCGAGGAAGAAGACGGGGGTGGCGTACGCGAGGAACGCGGCGCCCGTCAGTACGTAGTCCGAGGCCCGGCCCCTGCGTACGGCCTGCACGATGCCGAGGGGTATCGCCAGCAGCGCGGCGAGTGCGACGGACAGCGCGGTCAGCAGCAGGGTCTTGGGGAGACGTTCGGCGAGCAGGGTGAACACGGGCTGGTTGAGCTTGTAGGACTCGCCCAGGTCACCGGCGACCAGCCGCTTGAGGAACATGCCGTACTGCACGGGCAGCGGCCTGTCGTATCCCTGTAGGTGGTTGAAGTGCGCGATGGCCTCGGGGGTCGCGGTGGGGCCGAGGATCGCGCGGGCCGGGCCGCCGGGCAGCTGGTGGAGGAGCAGGAAGACGATCGCGGAGACGAGAAGCAGGACGACGAGGGCCTGTCCCGTGCGTTTGACCAGGAAACGGATCACTGGCCGGCTCCCTTGCCGCCGCCGCGCGCGCCGCTCTTGCCGTTCTTCTTCACGAAGTACCAGTCCTGTGGGGCCAGGGTGAGGGTGGGGTTCTGGTCGACGCCGCGCAGGTCGTTACGGATGACGGACACCTGGTAGGCGGGGTTGGGCGTCCACAGCACGGGGACCTCGCGGGCCAGGTGGCGTGCGTAGTCGCGTAGGGCGGAGGGGTCGTCGGAGTACTCCGTGCGCTTGATGAGCCGGTCGGTCTCCGGATCGGACCAGTTGCCCATGTTGGAGGGCCCTCCGCTGGCGAAGATCTTCTCGCCGCTGGGGTCGGCGGGGAAGATCCAGCTGCCCGCCGTACCGAAGAAGCCCATCTCCCACTGGGAGCAGACGAGTTCCTCCGGCTTGCACGGAACGGTCGTGCCCAGAACGGTGTTGAGCGGCTGCTCGCGCACCTGGAGGGAGACACCGGCGCGGGAGAACGAGGACTTGATCTCCTGCATGGTGTTGGAGCTCTCGGTCGACCCGGACTGCGAGAGCAGTTCGAGCGCGAGCCGCCGGCCCTTGCCGATGCCCTTGCCGCACTGTCCCTCGCCGGTTCCGGGCTCGGCACACCGCAGGGTGCCGTCATCGCCCCGTTTCCAGCCGTGGCCTGTCAGCAGTCGGCGGGCCTTGGCCGGGTCGTAGGGGAAGGGGTTGCCGTCCATCAGGGCGGCCGGTACGGGCCCGAGGGTGGGCTGGGCGCTGCCGTGCCACACGTGTTCGGCGACGGACTTCTGGTCGATGAGGGACTGGAGCGCCTGGCGCAGGTAGCGCTGACGTATCAGGGGCCCTGTCCTGGGGTTGTTGAGGTTGGGGACGATGTAGGTGATGCCCCAGGAGTCCCACGGTTCGACGCGGTAGCCGGTCTTCTTGAAGTGTTCGGACTGTGCCATGACGGACGGCGGTATGTAGCCGTAGTCCAGGCCGCCGGAGCGCAGCACGTTGAACTCGCTGCCCGCCGTGGTGAACGGCTTGAGGACGACGCGGTCGAGGTGCGGCTTGTCGGGGCCCGCGTAACGCTTGTTGGGGACGAGCTGGACGACGCCCGACGTGGTCCACTTCTCGACGCGCCAGGGGCCCATGGTCGTCTTCCACAGTGGGTCGCTGTCGAACTTCGACAGCTGCTTGGCGTGCGAGAGCAGCCGCTTGAAGACTTTCTTCGGGTCCTCGCCCTTCTTGCTCCAGGCGTGCCGGGGCAGCGGCTTGATGGACTCCATCTGGCTGGCGACGAACCAGTCCGGGTTGTACCCGCGGTCCAGGTGCAGCCGGAAGCTGTGCTTGCCGAGCAGCTCGAACTTCTTGACGTTGTCCGGCATCAGCTTGGGCGAGTAGCCGCCCCAGTCGTTCTTGTTGGCGCGTATCAGCTCGAACCAGAAGCGCACGTCGTCGGCTGTGACGGGTGTGCCGTCCGTCCAGCGGTAGTGCTTCTTGAGGGTGATCGTGACGGTCCGGTTGCCGTCGCTGAACCGCGGTTTCTCCGCGACGTTGCGCGGGCTGTCCATGGTCACCTTGCCGCTCTTGTTCTCCTCGGGGGTGAACAGCGGCGGGTAGAGCAGGTTCTGGATGGCGCTGTTGTGCGTGGCCAGATAGCCGGGGGCACCGATCGGGAAGATCCAGTTGGGGGTCGCGGCCGGCGGCAGCGCCATGGTCGCCGTACCGCCCTCGACGGGTGTGCCCTCGTCGGCGCCGAGATCGGTGACCGCCTCCACCTTGGGGCCGCAGCCGGTCAGCACCAGGGCCGCGAGCAGCAGTCCGGCGATCGAAGCGCGCCGGGTACGGCCGCCTGTGCGAGTCCTGGGCTGGCGCATGCTGCCTCCGGAAGAGCGGCGGTCGAAGATAGCGAGAAAAGTACGGAGGCCAACGAAAAAAGGTCAAGACCTCTTGGCGAAATCTCCGGAACTCGTGTCTACTGACGGGAGTTGAGCCGCCCACTTACTTCGGTACACGAACAAAGCTGGTCCACGTTCATGCCGCCGCCCGGCCACCGGGCCATCCGGCTGCCCGGTTCTCCGGCGTCCCGGCCGCCCGGCCTTCCGGCCTCGTCCGGTTCGGTTCTCCGGCGCGTCCCGGTCATCCGGTCGCCCGGTCATCCGGTCATCCGGTCATCCGGTCGCCCGGTCATTCGGTCGTCCGGCCACCCAGTCGTCCGGCCACCAGTCATCCCGAAAGGTGTCTATGCCCCCCGCACCGCAGCGGCCCGACCCCACAGGTCCGCCCGGCCCGCCCGGCCCGCCCAGGCCGCCCGGCCCGCCGGGGTCAGCGGCGCATGTGCTCGACCTCGTCGCGAGCGGTGCCGTCTCCTCCCGGGCCGACCTGGTCAGGGAACTGGGGCTGGCGGCTTCCACCGTCTCCGCGCGGGTACAGGAACTGGTCGACCAGGGGCTGCTCACCGAGGACGGCGAAGGCACCTCGCGCGGGGGCCGCAGGCCACGCCTGCTGCGCATACCGGACGACGGCGCCGTCGCGCTCGCGGCGGATCTGGGCAGCCACCACATGCGGCTGGGCGCCGTCGGACTCACCGGCACGCTCCTGGACACCGAGGAGCACGCGTTCGACCTGACCGAGGGCCCCGAGCCCACCCTCGGGCTGCTCGCCGAACGGCTGCACGCGCTCGCCGAACGCCAGCGCGCGCGGGGACGCACCGTGCGCGGCGCCGGCGTCGGCTTCCCCGGCCCCGTCGACACCGCGACAGGCCGGGTCGTCGCACCCTCCCGGATGCCGGGCTGGCACCTGTACGCGCTGCGTGACCAGCTGTGCGAACGCCTCGGCCTGCCCGTCCTCGTGGACAACGACGCCAACGTCATGGCCCTGGGCGAGCACCGCACCGCGCACCCCGCACTGCGCCACCTCGTGTTCGTCAAGGCGGGCCGGGGCATCGGCTCCGGCGTCATCAGCCACGGCAGCGTCTACCGGGGCGCGGGCGGCGCAGCGGGCGACATCAGCCATGTGCGGGTCGAGGCGGCGGCCGAACGACCCTGCTCCTGCGGCAACATCGGCTGCCTGGAGACGGTCGCCAGCGGCGCCGCGATCGTCACCGCGCTGCGCGAGCGCGGACTGCGCGTGGACGGCGCAGCCGATGTGCTGCGCCCCGTACGCGACGGAGAACCGCAGGCCACGACCCTCGTACGGCAGGCAGGGCGGCACATCGGCACCGTACTCTCCGTCGTCGTCAACTTCTTCAACCCGGAGGCCGTCGTGCTCGGCGGTGCGCTCGCCGAGGCGGAACCGCTGGTGGCGGCCGTGCGCGGCATGCTCTACGAACGGTGCCTGCCGATGACCACCAGCGACCTCACCATCGCGGCCAGCGTCTCGGGCCCCGACGCCGGCCTGCTCGGCGCAGGCCACGCGGCGCTACGCGAACTGACGGCCCCCACCCCTGGCCCGCCACCACCAGCCCCTTCCGCCACCCTCGCGCCCTCCAGCGCCCTCACACCCCCCAGCACACCCGGGC
>NZ_JANCPR020000089.1 GCF_028657195.3 Streptomyces iconiensis | reverse complement strand
GTGCCGGGCAGGGCGGGGCGGGAGCGGTGACGGGCTGGTCGCGGGGTGCCAGGAAGCGCGTGGGGTTACTCCGCGCCCTTGTGCCCGTGCCCGTGCCCGGGAGCTTCCCTGGGAGTCGGCCGGGTGCCGGGTGCCGGGTGCCGGGTGCCGGGTGCCCGAGGTGATCGTCCGGGCGTCCGGCCGCCCGGCGCGGCCCGCCTGGCGGGGTGGGCTCACACCCCGCCGTCCAGGGCGAGCGCCGCGAACGTCGCGAGCCAGTGGTCCGTTGTGAAGTCGCCCGAGGTGGTTGCGGGGAGGGCGGCATCGAGGTTCGCCTCGGCGGACCGCATGAGGGTGAGTACGCGTGGATCGCCTGCGGGCAGAGCATCGGCGAGGTTGCGGAGCGCGGCGGCGCGGCTGAGGCACAGCCCGAAGAGGTGACCGATCTGGGGGTCCGCCGGGTCGGAGATACGCGGCGGCGCCATGAAGGTGCCGGTGCCTGCGGCGGCGCCGTCGCCCTCACGAGTGCCGTGACCCCTGCGCCCGCGTGCGTCTGGGGCCGTGCCCATGCCCGTGCCCGCGCCCCTGTCCTCGGCCTCCGGCCCGGAGAACTCCGCCAGTTCAGGCAGGAACGTACCCAGCCACTCCGCGAACTCCCCCTCCGGCAGCACCCGGCGCACAACATCCGCCTCGGCCAGCGCGGGAGAGAGGAAGTCCTGCCCCGAGGGCTCCCACCGTGTCGCGGCACCGTGGTCGGGCACGTACCACTCGCGCACCTTGGCTCGCACCGGCCCCAACAACCGCTCCTGGCCCGCCCGTTCGGCGCTGTCCAGGATCAGCCCCAACGAGAACGCGCTGTTGGCATGCGTGCCGTGGCGTACGGGATACGTCGCCTTCGGCAGCCACTCAAGGATCAGATCCGCGACGGTCTCGGCGACGGGCGCCAACGCGGCGGACCACCGCTCCGCGTGGAGAGCGGTGCTCTCGGGTGTGTGCGCTGCTTCGGGGTGGGGGTGCTCCGGAGGGAGAGCACCGCTCTCGGGTGTGTGCGCTGCTCCAGGGTCGGGCCGCTCCGAAAGGAGAGCGCTGCTCTCGGAGTTGAGCGCCGCACCGTCTCCCGCACCGTGCGCGCGGCCGTGAGCGGTGCTCTCGTGCGAGGGCGCCGCCCCGTCTACCGTTCGGTGCTCGCGTGCGAGAGCAGCGCTCTCATTCGGGAGCGCCGCACTATCAGTTACCCCGCGTTCGCGGTCGTGAGCGCTGCTCTCCCCCGGGAGCAGCGCACCGTCCCCCATTGCGTGCTCGCGGTCGAGAGCAGTGCTCTCGTCTGGGAGCGCCGCACCGTCACCTACTCGGCGTCCGCTTTGGAGAGCACCGCTCTCGTGCGAGGGCACTGCCCCGTTCGCCGCTGCCTGCCCGCGTGCGAGAGCACCGCTCTCACGCGGGAGCGCCGCACCGTCAGTCACTCCGCGCTCGCGTCCGAGAGCACCGCTCTCATCCGGGAGCAGCGCACCATCCCCCACCCCCCGCTCGCCGGCAAGAGCGCTGCTCTCGCTGGTGAGCGCCAGCAACCAGGCCCAGCCGTAGGGGCGTTCGAAGGAGGGGTGGTTGTGGAGGTAGGTGGCCTCTGTGGCTAGAGAGGCTGGGGTGAGGTGGGTGTCGAGGGTGCGGAGTGTGGCGTCGCGGGTTGCATCCGGCAGGGGGTAGCGCCGGAGGAGGCGGACCAGGAGCCAGTGCATGTGTACGGAGGAGTGCCAGTCGTAGGCGCCGTAGAAGGCCGGGTGGTAGGTGCGCGGGGGCACCAGTTCCGCGGGGGAGCCGAGGAGGTGGGCCGGGGCGTTGGGGTACTCGCGGGTGATGTTGGCGAGGGCTACCTCGGCGAAGGTGGGGGCGCGGTCGGTCAGGGGCTGGTTGGTGCCGGCGCTCCCGCTCGCCCCTGCCCGACTGTGGGGCGCGGCTCCGGTTGAGGCGCCCGCGCCGCCTGCCCCTCCGGTTGAGGAGCCCGCTCCGTCGGGTCCGCTCGCTGAGGTTCCCGCGTCAGTCGGCCCGAAGGCGGGCCCGCTGGCTGAGGCGCCCGCGCCGGTTACCCCGTGGGTGGGCCCGCTGGCTGAGGCGCTCGCGCCGGTATGGGAAGCGGCGCCGGTATCGAGGGCGGCGTCCGTGTTGTCGGCGCCGCCCGTGTTGGCGGGGGAGGAGGTGTTGTCGGCGGCGGAGGTGTTGGGGGTGGTCAATGTGTTGCCCCTCCTGTTTCGCGGAGGTCGGTGGTGGTGTGGGCGGCGGTTGTCAGCATCGCGGCGAGGCCCGTGGCCATGTCGTGCGCCGACATCGAGGGCCTTGCGGGGGTGTGGGCCGTGGCCAGCGAGGGGGTGCAGGGGGTGTGGACGAAGCCGCCGCGTGTGCCGGGGAGTTCGGTGGCGATCAGGTGGGCGAGGCCGTAGAAGACGTGGTTGCACACGAAGGTGCCGGCCGTCTGTGAGACGGAGGCGGGGATACCGGCCTCGCGGGAGGCGGCGACGCATGCCTTGACCGGGAGGGTGCTGAAGTACGCGGCGGGGCCCGTGGGCACGATCGGCTCGTCGACGGGCTGGTTGCCGGCGTTGTCGGGGATGCGGGCGTCGTCGACGTTGAGGGCGACGCGTTCGACGGTCAGGTCGGGCCGCCCGCCTGCCTGGCCAAGGCACAGCACCAGATCGGGTGACGTCGCGGTGAGGGCCGCGCGCAGCTCGGTCAGTGCGGTGCCGAAGACGCAGCTCAGTTCGACGGCGGTGAGGTCGAGCCCGGGAAGGGACCGTTCCGCGAGGAGCTGGGCCGCCTGCCAGGAGGCGTTGGCGGGTTCGTTCTCGAACGGTTCGAAGCCGGTGACGAGGACCTTGGTGGGCGGGTTGGCCGAGTACGGGGGAATGAGGGAGGGGGAAGAGGACACGGGGCTCCTTCGCAGGCAACCGGACCGGAACGACGTCTCAGAACGCGGGGACAACGTCTCAGTGCGTGAAGAACAACGCCTCAGCGCGCAGGGAACAACGCCTCAGCGTGCAGAGAACGACGTCTCACCGCGTGCAGAGAACGACGTCCCACCGCGTGCAGAGAACAACGTCCCACCGCGTGCAGAGCGCGCCTCAGCGCGTGCAGAGCACGTCTCAGAACGCGAAGAAATAGACGATGAGGATGTTGCAGCCGAGCATGGCGACAGCCGTTGGCGCCTGTGCCTTGATCGGCCCGTACTGGTCCTTGAGTTCGAGCAGTGCGGCCGGAACGAGGTTGAAGTTGGCGGCCATGGGTGTGCACAGCGTGCCGCAGAATCCGGCGAGCATGCCGATGGCGAGGATGGCGGCGGGGTTGCCGTTCATCTGCTCGATCAGTACGGGCCAGCCGACGGCGGCCGTCATGACAGGGAAGGCAGCGAAGGCGTTGCCCATGATCACGGTGAAGACGAACATGCCCGCGCAGTAGAGCGCGACGGCGGCCAGTTTCTGCCCGTCGGGCAGTATCGACTCGGTGATCTTCCGTACCTGGGTACCGACGCCGGCGGCCTCGAATATGGCGCCGAGTACGGCCAGCAGCTGCGGCAGCAGCAGCGCCCAGCCCATGGACTCCAGCAGTCCGCGTCCGGCGTGCAGGGGTACGCGGACGTCGCGTTCGCGCAGCACCCACATGCCCACGCACAGGGCGACGATGGCGCCGAGGCCCAGGCCGAGGATGGTCTCGCTGCCCTTTTCCAGCAGGGGCGTTCCGCCGATCTCCCACTTGCCGATCACCACGGCGCACAGCATCGCGACGACGGGGATGGTCAGGGCGGGAATGAACAGCTTGCCGCGGAAGCGTGCCGCGAGCTGGACGCGCTGTGACTCGGTGGTGGTGTTCGGCTTGCCCTTGCCCGTGAGGTTGAAGCCACCTATGCAGATGAGGGCGAGGACGGCGATGCCGAGGGGCTCGGCGGGTGCGGTCTTCTCGTTGACCCAGGTGCTGTAGAAGAAGCAGACGCCCAGCAGGCCCCAGAAGACGGCGGTGCCCGTGCGCTTGGTGTTGGTGCGGTCGGTCAGCATCTGCGCCGCCATCAGGATGAAGACGGCGCCGACGAGCCAGAAGAACCACTCGGACTTGATCACTTCGCCTCGCCCTCCTGGCGGCTGTCCTCGTGCGCGACGGTCATCTCGGCGTTGGCGGTGACCAGTTCACGTTCGAGCTTGCGGTCCATGCGCAGCAGCCGTCCGCCGTGGATGAAGAAGGCGCACACGGCGCTGGGTATCGCCCACAGGGCGAGGTGCAGGGGCTCCAGGTGGGTGTTGTACGAGCTGTTCACGAGGCCGGTGATGAGCAGGATGGACCCGATGGCGAGGAAGCAGTCCTCGCCGAAGAAGAGCCCGACGGTGTCGGTGCCGGCCGCGTGTGAGCGCACCTTTTCGCGGACCTTCTGGGGCAGTGGCCTGTCGCCGTTGCGCCGTTCCATCGCCGCCTCGGCCATCGGCGCGATCATCGGGCGGACGCTCTGCGCCGGGCCGGCGATGGTCTGGAGGCCGACGGCCGCCGTGAGCTGCCGCAGCAGCAGGTAGAGGGTGAGGAAGCGCCCGGTCGTGAGCTTGGTACCGAGCTTTCCGATGAGCGTACGGGCCTGCTGCTGGAGGCCGTTGCGCTCCAGGAGGCCGATGACCGGCAGGGTGATGGCGAAGATCGTCACCGAACGGCTGGAAGCGAAGCTCTCGCCGAAGGTCCGGAGGATCTCGACGGGGGAGAGCTTGCCCAGCAGTCCGGTGACGATCCCGGCCACTCCGACCACGAGCAGGGGGTTGCGGCGCGTCGCGAATCCGAGGATCACCACGAGGACGCCGAGCAGAACGATCATGTCGTCTCCGCTTTCTGTGGCTGTGAAAGGGGAGCGTCAGGGGTGTCCGGTGAGTGACTCGCGGCCCCCGTGAAGCTGAAGCGAATTGGACGGGAGGTTAGAGGATTGTTCAACGATCCCACAAGGGCTTGCGCAGTACGGCGTTCCCCCGGCACGCCTGTTCCCGCACAAAAGATCCCGCCCCGGGTGCATTCGGGACGGGACCTTCCTTACGGGACTATTTCGTGCGGAGATTTCCGCGTGAGGTTTTCGGTGGGGGGCCCTCGACGGGGGGCTTCCGCGCGGTGGTCGGGGTCTTCCGTGCGGGGGCAGGGGTGGGCTACTCGGCCGGCTGTTCCGGGTACGCCTCGATCAACTGGCGCCTGGAGTCCTCCAGGTAGAACCCCAGGAGGCGCTCGGCCTCGGGCGCGTCCCCGGCCTCCAGGGTGCGGACGATCTCCCGGTTGCGGGTGAGGTACGGCTCGTAGAAGCGGCGCGGGTCGTCCATGATGTGGAACGCGAGCCGCAGTTCGGCCAGCACGCCGCGCATCAGGTCGTCCGTGCGTGCGCTGCCGGCGAGCCCGGCGAGTGCCTGGTGGAAGTGGATGTTGGCCGTCGAGCAGTCCCGCCATCTGCCCTCGGCCGCCGCCTTCTCGCCCGCCGAAACGGCGGCCTCGGCCTCGTGCACGCGGTAGGGAGGGCTGCCCAGTTCGCGGAGGGCCGCACACTCGATCAGGCGTCTTGTGCGGTAGATGTCCACGATGTCGGCGGCGCTGAGCACGCGGACGAACGTCCCCTTGTTGAGACGGTGAACAAGCAGCCGTTCGTGCGTCAGGAGCCGGAACGCCTCACGCAGCGTGTTGCGGGAGACACCCAGGGCGCCGCAGATGCGTTCCTCGGAGAGCCGGACTCCGGGCCGGAGGGCGCCGCGCGCGATGCGTTCGCGCAGGACGGACGCGACGCGCTCGGCCGTGCTCGTACGCCCGAGCAGGGTGCGGTCATCGGCGAGTTCGGACAGCGCGAGCGCTGCGTCGGTCGTCATCGTGATCTCCCCCCGGGGTGGGTGCAGAGTCCCAGTCAAGCGGAGAAGCGGGCGAAAGGAAATCGAGGTTCCGGGCCCTCTTGCCGGATTGTTGAACAATCCCGTAGCTTGCTCGCGATGGACCAGATGATCGATCTCAACGCCGACCTCGGTGAGGGCTTCGGCCGCTGGGAGCTGACCGACGACACGGCCCTGCTCGCCTCGGTCACCAGCGCCAACGTCGCCTGCGGCTTCCACGCCGGCGACCCGGCCACCATGCGCCGCGTCTGCGAACAGGCCGCCGAGCGCGGGGTGCGGATCGGAGCGCAGGTCTCCTACCGCGACCTGGCGGGCTTCGGGCGCCGGGCCATGGACGTGCCCGCTGCCGAGCTGGCCGCCGAAGTGGCGTACCAGATCGGCGCGTTGGAGGTCTTCGCGCGCGCCGCCGGCTCTGCCGTCTCCTACGTCAAGCCGCACGGCGCGCTCTACAACCGCACCGTGCGCGACAGCGAACAGGCCGCCGCCGTCGTCGAGGGCGTACGGCTCTCCGGCGCCGCGACGGGTGACGGGCAGCCGCTGCCCGTGCTCGGACTCCCCGGCTCCCGGCTGCACGCGGCAGCCGCGGGGGCCGGACTGCCCACCGTCGACGAGGCGTTCGCCGACCGCGGCTACCGCCCCGACGGAACCCTGGTACCGCGCTCGGAGCCTGGTGCTGTGCTCACGGACCCCGACCAGGTGATCGAGCGGGCCGTACGGCTCGCTCGCGACGCCGAGGTGGTCGCCTCCGACGGACAGGCGCTGCGTATGCGGGCCCGTTCGCTGTGCGTGCACGGTGACACCCCGGACGCGGCGCGGCTGGCCCGCCGCGTGCGCGAGGAACTGACCGCCGCCGGGGTCACGGTCCGGGCCTTCACATGACCACCCCGCCCGGCCGCCCCACCGCCATAGGAACCGCCTCTCGGGCCGGTGCCGCTGGGCCCGCCGTTCACCCCGTGGGGCGCCGTGGCCTGCTCGTGGAACTCGCCGGGGCCGAGGCGACCGAGGCGCTGCACGCCGAACTCCTGCGCCGCCGCGCCGACGGCACGCTCCCACCCGTACGGGAGATCGTGCCGGGGGCCAGAACGGTGCTGCTCGACGGCTTCGAAAGCCCCGAGGCCGTACGGCGGTTGGCCGCCGAGCTGCCGGGTTGGGCCGTGCCGCCGCTCGCCGGGGGTACCGGAGCCGTTGTGGAGATCCCCATCCGCTACGACGGGCCCGACCTGGCCGATGTCGCCGCGCTGTGGGGCGTGGAGGTGGACCAGGTCGCGCGGATTCACGCGGCGACCGAGTTCCGGGTGGCCTTCTGCGGCTTCGCGCCCGGGTTCGGCTACTTGACCGGGCTCGCCGAGAAGCACCATGTACCCCGCAGGGCCAACCCGCGTACCAAGGTGCCCGCCGGTGCGGTAGGGCTGGCCGGTGAGTACACCGGGGTCTATCCCCGTTCCTCGCCGGGCGGCTGGCAGCTCATCGGTACCGCGCCGGACACGGTGCTGTGGGACACGGACCGCACCCCGGCGGCGCTGCTCGCGCCCGGAACACGCGTGCGCTTCCTCCCCGTTGAGCCCCCGCCTCTGACTCCGGCCCCGGCATCGCCTTCGTCTCCGGTACCGCCCCCGCCTCCGGCTCGCCCCCCGTCTCCCGCTCCGACCGCGCCTCCCGCTCCGACCACACCTCCCGTTTCTGCCCCGCCCCCGCCACCCGTCGACGCCTCCGGCCCGCACACCGCCCAGTACCCGGGGACGCCCGACAAGGGCCAGGGCCCACCCAGCCCCCCGCCCAACTCACCGAGCGCGCCCTCCGGACGGCAGCCGCAGCCGCAGCCGAGGGGGTACGTCCGTGTGGGCTGAGAGGCAGGGGCTGGAGGTCGTACGGGCGGGGGCGCTCACCACCGTGCAGGACCTCGGCCGCCCCGGTCACGCGCACCTCGGCGTGCCCCGTTCCGGTGCGCTGGACGAGGCCGCGCACCGGCTCGCCAACCGCGTGCTCGGCAACCCCGAGTCGGCGGCCACCCTGGAGACCACCGTGACCGGGTGCGCCGTACGGGCCCTGCGCGCGACGGTTGCCGTGGTCACCGGGGCGCCCTGCCCGGTCACGCTCGACGGACGGGCTGCGCCCTGGGGCCGGACGGTACGGGTGCCCGCCGGTTCCGTCCTCGCTGTGGGCACGGCCTCGTACGGGGTACGCAGCTACGTCGGCTTCGCCGGGGGCATCGCGGTGGAACCCGTACTCGGCAGCCGCGCCACCGATCTCCTCTCGGGGCTCGGCCCCGAACCCCTGCGCGACGGCGCCCCGTTGCCCCTCGGTACGCCGCCGGACCCCGGCCCCGTGCCCGGTGCCCCGGACGCCGCGCCCTGGCAGGCGCCGCCGCGCGAACTGGTGCTGCCCGTGCGCTACGGGCCGCGCGCCGACTGGTTCACCCCGGAGGCGCTCCGTACGCTCACGGCCCGCACCTTTCAGGTGTCCTCCGCGAGCAACCGCATCGGCCTGCGCCTGGAGGGGCCGCCGCTGGAGCGTGCGTACGACGGTGAACTGCCCAGCGAGGGCATGCCACTTGGCGCCGTCCAGGTGCCGCCTTCCGGCCGCCCCGTCGTCTTCCTCGCCGACCACCCGACCACGGGCGGCTACCCCGTCATCGGCGTCGTACCGCCCGAGGCGCTGTGTGCCGCCGCGCAGGCCGCGCCGGGGACGGCTGCGCGGTTCGTACCGGCAGGCCGCTGAGCCCGCACCTCGTCTCTGCCCCCCCTGCCCGTCTCCGTGACCCTGGTCTGTCCCCCTGGCCCGGTCCGTCTCCGTGAGCCTGTCCGTCCCCGTGACGTGGTCCGTCTTCCGCCCCCGCTCGCTGCCCCGATTCGCCGCAGGGGGCCTATTCCGCCGCGGGTGCGGTCACGTCGATGAGCCGGCAGACCGTCGCGATGTCGATCTTGACCTGGGCGATGGAGGCGCGGCCCGAGAGCCAGGTGATGAGTGCCGAGTGCCAGGTGTGCTCGATCACGCGGACCGCGGAGAGCTGTTCGGGGGTGGGTGCGTCCTTCAGGCCCATCGCGTCCAGGATGATCGCCGTGGTCAGCCGCGAGACCGTGTCGACCTCCGGGCTCACCGAACGGTCGGCGAAGGTGAGGGCGCGCACCATCGCGTCGGCCAGATGCGGTTCGCGCTGCATCGCGCGGAAGGCCCGCATCAGCGTCTCGGCCACCCGCGCCGCCGCGTCCGTCTCCTCGGGGGGCCGCTTGTGCAGGGTTTCGTGCATGTGCTGCAACTGGTCCTGCATCGTCGCGACGAGCAGGTGCACCTTGGAGGGGAAGTAGCGGTAGAGCGTGCCGAGCGCGACGTTCGAGGACTCCGCCACCTCACGCATCTGCACGGCGTCGAAGCCCCCGCGCCTGGCCAGCTGCGCGCTCGCGTGCAGAATGCGGCGGCGGCGTGCCTCCTGGCGCTCGGTCAGCGGTGTCGATGAGAGCGAGGAGGAAGAGGCGGCCTGCGCGCGGCGGGTCGGCTTGGGCGGCTGCGTCGTCATCGGCGTTATCGATCCCGTTTCCGTGGCGGTCCGAGCCCTGCAGAGAGCCGTGCATTGTTGCAGGCCGCGCGGGGGTGGCGCGAATCACCTGCTCCGGCGGCTCGGCCGAAGTGACCGGCCGGTAAATTCTGAGTCCGGCAGGGCTTCATCGTCGTGAGCAGGGCGAGATCCGCATGAGCCTTGTCAATCCTGAAACTTGTTCTAGGTTAGCGCGAGCGGCTACGCTCCGGCGCAACGCAGTGAAGAAGGGGGCCGCGAGTGACCGCAGAGGCCGTAACCGACCGCCCGCTGCGCATCGCGCTGCTGACGTACAAGGGGAATCCCTTCTGCGGAGGACAGGGTGTCTACGTACGACACCTGTCCCGCGAACTCGCCAGGCTCGGCCACTCCGTCGAGGTCATCGGCGCCCAGCCCTACCCCGTGCTGGACGAGATACCCGAGGGGCCCGGCAGCCTGACGCTCACCGAGCTGCCCAGCCTCGACCTCTACCGCCAGCCCGACCCCTTCCGTACGCCCAGGCCGGGCGAGTACCGCGACTGGGTCGACCTCCTGGAGGTCGGCACCATGTGGACGGGCGGCTTCCCCGAGCCCCTCACCTTCTCGTTGCGCGCGCGCCGGCATCTGGCCGCGCGGCGGGGCGAGTTCGATGTCGTGCACGACAACCAGACCCTCGGATACGGGCTGCTCGGCGGCGCGAAGGCGCTCGGCGCACCCCTTGTCACCACCGTGCACCATCCGATCACCGTCGATCGCCGGCTGGAGCTGGACGCGGCGCGGAACTGGCGGCGCAACGCGTCCGTACGGCGCTGGTACGGGTTCACGCGCATGCAGAAGCGGGTCGCGCGCCGTCTGCCGTCCGTGCTCACCGTCTCCGGCTCCTCCCGCCAGGAGATCGCCGACGACCTGGGCGTACGCGCCGAACGCATCCATGTGGTGCCGATCGGCGCCGACACCCGCCTCTTCTCGCCCGACCCCTCCGTACGCGAGACACCGGGCCGTATCGTCACCACCTCCAGCGCCGACGTCCCGCTCAAGGGCCTCGTCCATCTCGTCGAAGCGCTCGCCAAGGCACGTACCGAACGCCCCGACGCGCACCTTGTCGTCGTCGGCAAGCGCCCGGAGGAAGGCCCCGTCGCCGCCGCCATCGAGAGCAACGGACTGGGCAGCGCCGTCGAGTTCGTCAAGGGCATCACCGACGAGGAACTGGCCGACCTCGTACGCGGCGCGCAGGTCGCCTGTGTCCCCTCGCTCTACGAGGGCTTCTCGCTGCCGGCTGCCGAGGCCATGGCCACCGCCACACCGCTGCTCGCCACCACGGGCGGCGCCATCCCCGAGGTCGCGGGCCGCGACGGGGAGACCTGCCTCGCCGTGCCGCCCGGCGACGCGGGCGCGCTCGCGGCCGGGCTCGTACGGCTGCTCGGCGACGCGCCATTGCGGGCCCGGCTGGGAGCCGCCGGGCGCGAACGGGTGCTCGCACACTTCACGTGGGAGCGGGCCGCGCTCGGCACGGTCGAGCGCTACCGCGCCGCGATGGGCACACCTTCCGAGGCCCCGTCCCCGTCGCCGGCCCCGTCGCCGTCGCGTGCCTCGTCCGCGTCGCCGTCGCTGGCCGCGGTGCCGTCGCCGGCCCTGTCCCCGTCTGTGGGCCCGTCGCCGTCCGGGGCCCCGGCTCCGGTGAACGCTCCGTCTGTTGAGGCCCCGGGCATGGCCCCTTCCGCCGCTCCGGCCCCGTCCGCTGCCCAGGCCCCGTCCGGGGCGCCGGCCGGAGCCTCGGCCGGGGCCGGGGCCGAGGTGCTGCCTGTGGAGCCCGCGCCTTCTCCGGTGGCGCGGCCACCGGTCGACGCGGTTCCGGCGGCTGCCGACAGCCGGTAGGGCTCCGCTGCCCGCCGAGGGCCCTCCGGCCCGGCGCCTCGCACTCGCTTCCCTCTCACCCCTCTCACCCCTCTCACCCTTTCCTTCTCTCTCCCCGCCCGTACTCCCGCCCCTGTTCTGTGTTTTGGAAGGCTGAACGCCAGTGCTGACCGTGGACTTCACCCGCTTCCCGCTCGCCGCAGGCGATCGTGTCCTCGATCTGGGGTGCGGAGCGGGACGCCACGCTTTCGAGTGTTACCGGCGCGGAGCGCGGGTCGTCGCGCTCGACCAGAGCGCGGAGGAGATCCGTGAGGTCGCCAAGTGGTTCGCGGCCATGGACGAGGCGGGCGAGGCGCCCCCGGGCGCGACCGCGACCGCCATGGAAGGGGACGCGCTCGCGCTGCCCTTCCCCGACGACAGCTTCGATGTCGTGATCATCTCGGAGGTCATGGAGCACATCCCCGACGACAAGGGCGTGCTCGCCGAGATGGTCCGCGTCCTCAAGCCGGGCGGACGTATCGCCGTGACCGTTCCCCGCTACGGACCCGAGAAGGTGTGCTGGGCGCTCAGCGACGCCTACCACGAGGTCGAGGGCGGCCACATCCGTATCTACCGCGGCACCGAACTCCTGGCCAGGATGCGCGAGTCAGGGCTGCGCCCGTACGGTACCCACCACGCGCACGGGCTGCATGCGCCCTACTGGTGGCTCAAGTGCGCGTTCGGGGTCGACCGCGACGGTGAGAACGCGGCGCTGCCGGTACGCGCGTACCACAAGCTCCTCGTCTGGGACATCATGAAGCGGCCCCTCGCCACCCGGGTCGCTGAACGCGCGCTCGATCCCGTCATCGGGAAGAGTTTCGTCGCCTACGCGACCAAGCCGCACCTGCCGACCACGGCCGTCAAGTGACGAGCCCCGGCAGGACGGAGCGGCTGGTCCTGCCCGGCGTGCTCACCGTCGAACAGGCCGAGACGACCGTCGCCGGCATCGCCGCCGTTCAGCGCGAGGACGGCGCCATACCCTGGTTCCGGGGCCATCACCTCGACCCGTGGGACCACGTGGAGGCCGCCATGGCCCTCGACGCGGCCGGTGAACACGCCCGCGCGGAAGCCGCGTACAGATGGCTCGCGAGGCACCAGCTGCCCGACGGCTCCTGGTACGCGGCCTACGACGACGGTGAAGCCGACGCGCCCACCGACACCGCGCGCGAGTCCAACTTCTGTGCCTATCCCGCGGTCGGCATCTGGCACCACTACTTGTCCACCGGTGACGACGCGTTCCTCGACAGCGTGTGGCCCATGGTCGTCGCCGCCGTCGAGTTCGTGCTGCGCCTTCAGCAGCCCGGTGGGCAGATCGGCTGGAAGCGCGAGGCCGACGGCACCGCCCGCACCGACGCGCTCCTGACCGGCTCCTCCTCCGTCTACCAGGCGCTCCGCTGCGCCCTCGCCATCGCCGAGCACCGCGAGGAGCCCCAGCCCGACTGGGAACTCGCCGCCGGATGGCTCGGCCACGCGATACGCAGCCACCCCGAACGGTTCCTCGACAAGAGCCGGTACTCGATGGACTGGTACTACCCGGTCCTCGGCGGCGCGCTGCGCGGCGCGGCGGCGAAGGAGCGGATCGAGAGCGGGTGGGACGCGTTCGTGGTCCCCGGCCTCGGAGTCCGCTGCGTGCTCCCCAACCCGTGGGTCACCGGAGGCGAGAGCGCCGAACTCGCCCTCGCGCTGTGGGCGGTGGGCGAGTCCGACCGTGCCCTCGACATCCTCAAGTGGATCCAGCGCCTCCGTGCCGACGACGGCATGTACTGGACCGGCTATGTCTTCGACGACGACGCCGTATGGCCCGTCGAGCGCACCGCCTGGACCGCGGGCTCCCTCCTCCTCGCCGTAGCTGCGCTCGGCGGCGACGACGCCACGGCCCAGGTCTTCGCCGCCGACAACCTTCCGACGGGCCTCGACCCCGACTGCTGCTGAGCCGAGCCGTCGCGACGGCGGCCGGTGCTACGTGTTCAGGTCGGCCAGTACGCGCAGTGTGGTGGGGTCGGCGGCCGTGAGGAGGAGGTCGGTGACGGGGCCCGCGCGCCAGAGTGCGAGGCGTTCGGCGATGCGGGAGCGGGGGCCGACGAGGGAGATCTCGTCGGCGAAGGCGTCCGGGACGGCGCGTACGGCGTCCTCGCGGCGGCCGGCGGCGAACAGGGACTGGACGTGGGCAGCCTCCTCCGCGTATCCCATGCGGGCCATGAGGTCGGCGTGGAAGTTGCGGCTCGCGTGGCCCATTCCGCCGATGTAGAAGCCGAGCATCACCTTCACGGGCAGCAGGCCCTCAGCGACGTCGTCGCAGACCCGGGCCTGGACCATGGGCGCGACGAGGAAACCCTCGGGGGCCTCGGCGAGCGCGGGCTCGTGGACGGAGACGCGGGTGGGCGACCAGTAGAGGGGGAGCCAGCCGTCGGCGATGCGCGCGGTCTGCGCGATGTTCTTGGGGCCCTCGGCGCCCAGCAGTACGGGGAGGTCCGCACGCAAGGGGTGCGTGATGGACTTGAGCGGCTTGCCGAGCCCCGTACCGTCCTCGCCGGTGTACGGGTGCGAATGGAAGCGGCCCGCGAGCTGGACGGGGGCCTCGCGGCGCAGGACCTGGCGGACGATGTCCACGTACTCGCGGGTGAGGGTGAGTGGCGAGGAGGGGAACGGGCGTCCGTACCAGCCCTCCACGACCTGCGGCCCCGACAGGCCCAGGCCGAGCATCATGCGTCCGCCGGACAGATGGTCGAGGGTGAGCGCGTGCATCGCGGTTGCGGTGGGGGTGCGGGCCGCCATCTGCGCGACGGCCGTGCCGAGCCGGATACGCGTGGTGTGCGCGGCGATCCAGGTGAGCGCCGTGAAGGCGTCGGAGCCCCAGGACTCGGCCGTCCACACCGAGTGGTAGCCCAAGTCCTCTGCCTGGCGGGCGAGTTCGACATGCCGCGGGTCGGGGCCACGGCCCCAGTATCCGAGCGTCAGACCGAGCCGCATGGGCCCGCCTCCTCCCAGCCGAGGTTTCCTGACGTACCGTCAGTTCGGTGCGCCGCGCCGCAGCGTACGGCAACGGCCCCTCGCCCGGAAGGGCGAGGGGCCGGATGCGCTGTGCTGTGCGCCGTGCCTGAGCGGGCTCGGGCACGTGTGCGTGTGCGTGTGCGAGTGCCTGTGCGGCGGTGCGACGCTGCGGCTGGGCGTGCGCTCTCAGCCGCGCTGGATGTTCGAGGTGTCCTGGAGGACGCCGCGGCGCCCGTCCTGCGTCTGTGCGATCAGGGCCTGACCGCGCTGCTCCACCGCCAGGTACCAGGTGCCGGGCGCCAGTTCAGCCACCGGCTGCGGCGAGCCGTCCTCGGCGAACAGGGGACGTGCGACCGGGACAGCGAACCAGAAGGGCTGGAAGTTCGGGTCCGGGGCACCCCCGCCGGCTACCGGACCCTGCTGCCCCGGCTGGGGCTGGCCCGGCTGCGGCTGCCCGGGCTGCGGCTGACCGTACTGGGGCTGACCCGGCTGGCCCGGCTGCGGCTGTCCGGGCTGCGGGGCGCCGGGGTAGCCGTAACCACCCTGGGGCTGGCCCGGCTGCTGCGCGCCCGGGTAGCCGTAACCGGCCTGCGGGTGCTGGCCGTACGGGGCCGGCTTCGGGCCCGCGGCCCCCATGAGCGGGGCCTTGAGCGCGGGCAGCATGTTGTTCAGCACGCCACCGGCCGCGACGACGAGCGCGCCGACGAGGGTCAGCCAGGCGCCGATACCCATCTCGATGCCGTCGTTCGGGTCGACACCCTTCGTGGACGGGAACAGGTTCGAGAAGATCGACCAGATCCCGGCCCAGCCGACGACCACGGACAGCGCGATCGCCCACTGGCCAAGGCCCAGTCCGAGTATTTTGCGGTCTTCCGGCATCGAGCGAGCGACAAGGAACAGGGCCGCCGCCACAATCGCCAGAAGATGCACCGTCGGCAGCATCGGAAACGTCGTACTCGTCCAGCTGTTAACGGTGCAGTCGTCGCCGGAGCAGTCGCCTTCAGCTTGAAAGAACGGCAGGAAGGAGGCGATCAGGAGGAGCACTGCTCCCGCGATCACCACACCGTCCCCCCGGGTGAGCGAGCGGATGTTCAACGTGGGGTCCTTCGTCGGATTCGTGGTCAATGCGGACTGTCTGGCGGGGGCGAACAGCCCATGGTACGGACGAACCTATCGTGCGGAGAGGCGACCCGTCCTCTGGGTTGCTCAGCCCTTCCCCCGCAGGAATGCGGTGATCCCGTCGCTGATCCCGTGCGCCGCCTTTTCGCGCCACTTCACCGACGTGAGATGAGCCGCGTCACGCGCATCGCGCATGTTGCCGCATTCCAGGAACACTTTGGGGACCCGGCTGAGGTTCAGCCCACCCAGGTCCTCCCTTGTGTCCAGGCCCTTCCCGTCCCCCAGATAGTTGGCGGGGCGTTCGTCCGTGGCCTCACGGAAGTTGTCCCGTACGGCGGTGCCGAGCCGCCGTGAAGGGCCCACGATCCGGCGGGTGTCGGCATCGCCCTTGTGTACGGATGCGGGAAGAATCACATGGAACCCGCGTGCGCCACTCGGAGCGCCGTCGGCGTGCAGCGAAATGACCGCGTCCGCTTTTGCGGAGTTTCCCTTTTGTGCCCGCTCATCGACGCAAGGCCCGTACGGTGTTTTGCCGTCATGCGTGAACTTCACCGTGGCACCCCGCGCTTGGAGCGCCGTGCGGACTCGGCGCGCGAGGTCGAGGGTGAACTCGGCCTCCGCGTAACCGGAATTGGTGGCCGTGCCCGTGGTGTCGCATTCCTTCTTTCCCGTGCCGATATCGACGGGGCGGGAAATCTTGCCGGGGTGGTCGCGGTTGTGGGGGTTGTGGCCGGGGTCGACCACGACCGTGCGTCCGCGCAGCGGGGCACTCTCGCGAGTGGGGCCGGGCGTGTGTGGGTCCCTCGACGCCGGGGGCGACGAGGGTGGCGCGTGCGTGCCTGCTCGGTCGTCCGGACCGCCGCCGGTCGCATCCGCGTCGCCCGGGTCCGCCGCGCCCCACAGCAGCCACGCGGCCACGCCCAGCAGCGCCAGTACCGCTGCCGCCAATACCGCCAACATCGGCATGGCGACGCGCGCCGGCCTGTCGCGGCTGCTGCCGGGGCGCTTCGAAAAACCTTCGTTCGACACGGGCGTCGATGCTAGGGCCTACGGCGGTGGCGGCCGAACGTGGTCCTGTCCGTGGTCCTGTCGGTCGTTCTGTCCGTCGTCCTGTAGGCCGCCGGTCCCTCGTTGTCGTGGTTGCTTGCCGTGGCGGCTGGTGAAGGCGGTCCGCTTCCTTTGCGTCTGTGCCTTGCGCCTGTGGTTCCTGTGGTTTTACCCCAGGTTGCTGTTTTCTTGTATATGGGGCTTCGCCCCTTGCCCCGTTGGCCTCGCCGGCCGGGCGTTGAGGGGCGCTGCCCCCCAACAGCCCCCCGCTAGAGGGGGGCTCCGCCCCCCTCTAC
>NZ_JANCPR020000088.1 GCF_028657195.3 Streptomyces iconiensis | reverse complement strand
TGTTTCGGTGGTCATAGCGTGAGGGAAACGCCCGGTCTCATTCCGAACCCGGAAGCTAAGCCTTTCAGCGCCGATGGTACTGCATGCGGGAGCGTGTGGGAGAGTAGGACACCGCCGAACTCCTTGTGGAGAAAGCCCCGTTGGGACACCCCAACGGGGCTTTCTTGCGTTCACCATCCCTGCCGGCAGAAAGCAGGGATTTCTTCTTCCCTACTCTGTAGTGCTATTCCCCGCGGCGTTCTCACACGGTGCAGCCGTTCACAGTCGGCCCGTTGCCTTGAGGGTCAGGTAGGCGTCGGCGAGGGACGGTGCGAGGTCTTCAGGAAGGGCATCGACGACGGTGACGCCGTAGCGCCGGAGTCGCTGTGCTGTCTCCTGGCGTTCCGCCTGGGCCTGAGAGGCTGCTGCGGCCTCGTACACGGCATCGAGCGATCCCCGGGCCCCGGCCATTTCCTGGATGCGTGGATCGGTGACCGACGCGACCAGGACATTGTGGCGCTTTGTCAGGAGCGGCAGGACAGGGAGCAGACCTTCTTCCACCGGCGCTCGATCGAGTCCCGTCAGGAGAACGAGGAGCGAGCGGTGGGGAGCGATCTTCATAGCAGCGGAAGCCAGACCTCGGGCATCCGACTCGACCAGCGCGGGCTCGATCGGGGCCATGGCGTCCACGAGAGCCGGAAGGACCTGGTTACCCGTACGGCCTTTGACGCTCGCGCGAGTGCCCCGGTCGTAGGCGAGCAGATCGACGCGGTCTCCCGCACGTGCCGCAAGCGCGGCCAGCAGGAGCGCCGCGTCCATGGACACGTCGAGGCGGGGAATGTCGCCCACACGCCCCGCTGAGGTGCGGCCCGTGTCGAGAACGAGCAGGACGCGCCGGTCCCGTTCAGGTCGCCAGGTGCGCACGGCCACGCTGGATTGCCGAGCCGTTGCGCGCCAGTCGATGGATCGGGTGTCATCGCCGGGGACGTAGGCGCGGAGGCTGTCGAACTCGGTGCCTTCGCCGCGGGTCAGGATGCTTGTGCGGCCGTCGAGTTCACGGAGGCGGGCCAGTTTCGCGGGGAGGTGCTTGCGACTGGTGAACGCCGGCAGGACGCGAACGGCCCAGGGCACGGTGTGGTGGCCCTGCCGGGCGGCGAGGCCGAGGGGGCCGTGGGAGCGGATGGTGACGCGCTCCGCTTTGCGGTCGCCTCGACGGGTGGGGCGGAGAGCGGTTGTCACACGTCGGCGTTCGCCGGCTGGAATGGTGAGTTCGTGGCGGCTCACCGTTGCCGGGGCGTCCTTGGGCCAGGCGCTGGGCGGCCAGGCATCTCGGATGTGGGTGCGCAGGGTGCGACGGGTGGGGTTCGTGACTACAAGTGAGACGCTCGCCTGTTCCCCAAGTCGAACTGAGGTATCACCGGTTCGGGTGAACGACAGCTGATTTACTGGCGCGGCCCTCGCGAGGTCGTACAGGATTGCCAGTAGCAGGGGGAGTTCGACGGCGAGAAGTCCCGTCCAGCTTGGGAGCAACAGGCCGACGAGAAGTGCGCCAAAGGCGGCGATGAGCGCCGTTCGTCCAGTGAGGGCCATCAGTCAGGTCTCGATCTCTCAGCGGGGGACCGGGACATGGGCGAGGATCGCATTGATCACGCTGTCCGGCGTGACGCCTTCCATTTCCGCTTCGGGGCGGAGCTGGATCCGGTGCCGGAGCGTGGGCAGCGCGAAAGCCTTCACATCGTCCGGGATGACGTAGTCGCGGCCGGTGAGCCAGGCCCAGGCGCGGGCTGTGGAAAGCAGAGCGGTAGCTCCTCGGGGGGAGACTCCGAGGGAGAGCGAGGGGGAATCACGAGTGGCACGGCAGATATCGACGATGTAGCCAGTGACTTCGGGAGCGACGGACGTCTTGGCGACCGCGGCACGTGCGGCTTCGATTTCGGCGGGGCCGGCGACGGCACGTACGCCGGCGGCGTGGAGGTCCCTCGGATTGAAGCCGGCAGCGTGCCGTGTGAGCACATCGACCTCTACGTCGCGTGAGGGCAGCGGGACATTCAGCTTCAGCAGAAAGCGGTCGAGCTGAGCCTCAGGCAGGGGATACGTGCCCTCGTACTCGACGGGGTTCTGGGTGGCGGCCACCAAGAACGGGTCGGGCAGCGGGCGGGGCGTGCCGTCGACCGATACCTGCTGTTCTTCCATGGCTTCCAGAAGGGATGCCTGGGTCTTCGGCGGGGTGCGGTTGATCTCGTCGGCCAGGAGCAGATTCGTGAACGCGGGGCCCGGCTGAAAGGAGAACTCTGCGGTGCGCGCGTCATAGATGAGCGAACCGGTGACGTCGCTGGGCATGAGGTCGGGGGTGAACTGAAGCCGCTTGGTGTCGAGTTCGAGGGCCGCCGCGAGAGCGCGTACTAGCAGGGTCTTCGCCACGCCCGGGACACCCTCCAAGAGCACATGGCCACGGCAGAGCAGGGCGACGACGAGACCGGTGACGGCGGCGTCCTGACCGACGACGGCCTTGGCGATCTCCTGGCGGAGCGCCTCAAGGGCGCTGCGGGCGCTGTCAGGGGAGGGGGCGCTCACGTGGGGCGGTCCTTGTCTCTCGGGGGCGGGGCGGAAGCGTCGGAAGTGACGTGCTTCTCGAACTGGTCGAGGGCGTCGGCGAGTTGGACCAGCGCAGCGTCGTTCTGCGGCGGTGGGCCGAAGAGGAGTGAGTGGATGGAAGAGCTGTCGCGCTCGGGTTCTGTAGGTGGGGAACCGCCTCGGGTGCGTTCGGCCAGCGCGGAGACGAGGATGTCGGGGGTGTGAGCCTGCGAGTGAGAAACGCCGACGAGGCGTGCGAGGCGGGTGCGGCTGGCGGAGCGCAGCGATGTGGCTGCGTGGGCGCGGGCGTTGGCCTTGCGGTAGAGACGGGCTCTGCCTTCGGTGGCCTCGGCGGCCGGGACCGCGACGGGTAGCTGTTCCTGGACGAGGGGGCCCAGCCGGCGGGCACGCCACAGGGCGGCGAGCGCTACGGCGACGGCGAGCTGGACCGCGGCCCAGGTCCAGCCTGAGGGGAGTAGATCGAAGAAGCTTCGCTCTTCGCCTTCGGGAGCAGCGGTGTCGGATGTGTTCGGGAGGTACCAGAGGAGCTGGGAGCGGGAGCCGAGCAGTTGGACGGCGAGAGAGGCATTGCCGCGATTGGCGAGGTGGTCGTTGTAGAGGAGGTCCGGGGCACCCAGGAGCACGGTGTCGCGGGTGGGGGCGGAGCTGGAGCCGTGGGAGGAAGCCGTGGGCAGGCGGAGAAGCGTCCCTTTGCCCTGACGGAGGTAGCAGCTGTCCGCCTGCTCGGTCTTGGCGGAGTACCGGAAGCCACCGAGGTCGACGTTGCCCGCGCGGCGGGCGGCTGGGAAGTCGCAGCCTGGGAGCACCGGTTGGACAGGTGTGGGGGAGGCCGTTCGTACCCCGGGGGCCAGGGCTGAGGCCGTGTCGGCGCCCGGGGCGACAAGGACGGTCCGGCCGCTGCGGAGGGCGGCTCGGCGGATCTCGTCGCGCTGGCGCTCGTTGAGGGAGTCCGGAGCCGGGACGAGAAGCGTGGTGGCGGGGTCCGTCTGGGCGAGGATCTCGGTGGAGCTGGTGAGGACCTTGGTGTGGATGCCGCGGTCGGAGAGGAGGCGGGAGACGGCTTTGCTGCCGTAGGGGTCGGCGGAGCGCGGGTCGAGCAGGCCGTGTTCGCCACCCGAGCGCAGGGCTGCGATGGTCACCCCCGCCACGGCGAGGATGGCGGCGGCAAGCAGGAGACCGCGGGCGCGGTGCCACAGCTGGTGGGCCGTCGGTGATGTGGAGGTGGTGGTGGAAGCGCTCACGCGTTGCCTCCGCGTGGGGCCGCGGAAGGCACGCGGGTCTCGGGACGGCTGAGGTGCGGAGTGGCGTGCTGCAGGGCAGTGTCCAGGTCGCGGACGCGTAGGTAGGTGGCCTGGTCGGCGGGGCGATCGGCGTAGGTGACCTCGTCGAACGCGCGGGCGGCGGCGTGGAGTTGGCCGGCGTGCTCCGGGAGGACGTGGCCGGCCTCGGTGGCTGCCTCGTCGGCCGTGCGGCCGGGGCGGGGGTCCAGGAGGGCGCGTTCCTCAAGGGCGCGGACCATGGCGCGCATGCGTTCCTGGAGGGCCTCGCTCCAGCGCCCGGCCGCGGCGTGGGTCTCGCCGGCCGCGCGGTGGTCGGCGGCGCTGCGGGGGCCTTCGGTGAAGAGGGAGGCCGAGCCCGTGGTGGGTTCGGGCCGGAGCTTGCCAAGGCGCAGGCGAAGGGCGATGACCAGGAGTACGACGACGATGAGGAGGACGGTGAGACCGACCCAGCCGCCGGGGGTGGCCTGGGCAGCGGTACTGAGGAGGTCGCTGACACGGTCCCAGATCCAGTCGAGGACGCGCTGGAGGAGGCCGGGGTCATGCTCGTGGTACTCCTGCCGGGACAGCTCACGTTCGGCGTCCTCGCGGGCGGGGAGGCGCGGGGTGGTGACGGGAACGTCGTTGTCACCGGCCAGGGCCGCCACCCTGTGCGGGGCGGCGGCCGGGCGGAGCAGGGTGTGGGCGAGTCCCCCCGTCATCGCCTCAGGTTCCCGGGGTCTGCTGGCCGGCCCCGGGGTGTGCGTAGCCGGGGACGCCTGCGGCGCGGGCCAGTTCGAGGTCGAGAGCCTCGCGGCGGATGCGCTGGTCGAGGTAGAGCAGGGCCGTGATTCCCGCGGTGAGCGGGAGCGTGACGGCGGAGGCGATGACCGAGCCGATGCCGTTGATGGTCAGGGAACTCCAGCTGACCGCTGCGGACACGCTGGTGAAGGAGCTGCCCTCGCCACTGACGAGCGCGGCGATCAGGGTGGTGGGGAGCTGAACGATGGAGGAGATGAAGAAGACCATGATGAGGGCCAGGAGCTGGATACCGAGGATGCGCCACCAGGTGCCGCGTACCAGCTTGGCCGATCGGCGCATGGAGGCGATGACACCCTGCTTCTCCAGCATCAGGGCCGGAGTGGAGAGGCAGTAGCGGATCCAGAGCCACACTCCCACCACGAGGCCGCCGAGCCCGCCGAGGAAGAAGAGGGAGGCCGCGGCGACGGGCGAGCCGGCGACCGCGGCGAGGATGCCGGGTACGAGGCAGACCGTCATGGCGGCGGTGACGAGGAGGGGGAGGAGGAGCAGGAGGCCGAGGAGGCGCAGGAGTTGGGGACGGGCGTCGCGCCAGGCTTCACCGATGGTGATCTGACGGCCGAGGACCGCGCGGCTGAAGACGACGGTGAGCATGCCTGTCGCTATGACGCTGCCCAGCACGCCGATCACGGCGGTGACGCCGACGCTGCCGAGGGCGCCGGAGAGTGCTCTGTTGAGGTCTTCGAGGCTGGGGTTCTCGTTGTTGGCGAGGGCGTCGAGTTCGTCGCCGTCGCGGAACCAGAGGGCCATGGTGACGGCCGAGACCAGTTCGGTGATGACGGCGACGGCGAGTGAGATGCCGAGAACCGTGCGCCAGTGGGCGCGCATGGTGCTGACCGAGCCGTCGAGGATCTCGCCGATGCCGAGCGGGCGCAGGGGGATGACGCCGGGCTTGGCGGCTTGCGGAGGCTGGGCCCAGGCGGTGTTCCAGCTGTTGTTCCAGCCGCTTGGGGCAGGGCCGCCGCCGTGCGGCGGTGGCGCCCCCCAGCCCGGGCCGCCGCGGTTCGGACCCTGACCTGGGCCTTGACCCGGACCTTGGCCCGGGCCCTGACCTGGGCCTTGGCCTGAGCCTGCTTGGCCCCAGCCCCAGCCCTGGCCCGGGGCGGCGGGGGGCTGTTGGGGGGCCCAGTTGCGGGGCGGCTCGTCGGCTGGGGGCCGGGGTGTTGCCTCGGCGGACGTGCGCTCCTGTTCGTCGTCCGGGGCGCCCTTCCTGGAGGGGTCGGGGTCGGACGAAGAGGATCCGGGCGAAGCCCAGCCCGGGGAGTCGTTCACGTGAGGTCACCTCGTGGTGTCGGTAGCTCCGGCGCCTGATTGGCTGCCCATCGTGCCACGGGGAGGCCCGAACGTGGCCAGGCGGGAGCTGCGGGTGACTTCTGGTGGCCCCTGGTGGCAAGGCAGACTGTGCGGATGGCTGAAGAGAGTGTCCCGGCGCTCCGCTGGGAGGAGTTGCCGGAAGGGCCGGTTGTGGTGCTCCTCGACCAGACGCGGTTGCCCGCCGAAGAGGTCGAGCTGGTGTGCACCGATGTACCGGCGCTGGTGGACGCGATCCAGTCGCTGGCCGTACGGGGTGCGCCGTTGCTGGGCATCGCGGGTGGTTACGGCGTCGCTCTGGCGGCGGCGCGGGGCTTCGATGTGGCGGACGCGGCTGAGCAGTTGGCCCGGGCGAGACCGACGGCCGTCAACCTGGCGTATGGCGCGCGGCGTGTGGAGGCGGCGCACCAGGCCGCCTCTCGTGCCGGGAGTGATTCCGGGAGGGCCGCGGCGCAGGCGCTGGCCGAGGCCAGAACGCTGCACCGGGAGGATGCCGAGGCGAGTGACCGCATCGCCGAACACGGCATCGCACTGCTTGATGAGCTGGTACCGGGGGGTGGACTGCGGATCCTCACCCACTGCAACACCGGGAGGCTGGTTTCCGGCGGGCACGGTACGGCTCTCGGCATCGTACGGGCGGTGCACAGGGCCGGTGAGCTGCGTCGGCTGTGGGTGGACGAGACCCGGCCGCTGTTGCAGGGCGCACGGCTGACCGCGTACGAGGCGGCCAGGGAAGGCATGACCTACAGCGTGCTGGCCGACGGCGCCGCCGGGTCGTTGTTCGCGGCGGGTGAGGTGGACGCCGTTGTGGTGGGCGCTGACCGGATCGCGGCCGACGGTTCGGTGGCCAACAAGGTCGGCACATACTCGCTGGCGGTGCTGGCCGGGCACCACGGGGTGCCGTTCCTGGTGGCCGCACCGGTCACGACGATGGATCCGCAGACGGAATCGGGAGACGACATCGAGGTAGAGCAGCGTCCAGGACACGAGGTGACGGAAATTCCGTGGGGACGCGGAACGGGCGGGTCTCCGGAACCCACAGGGGGGATTCCGCTGGCCCCGGTGGGCGCTCAGGCATACAACCCGGCCTTCGACGTGACGCCTCCTGAGCTGGTGACGGCCGTGGTCACGGACCGCGGAGTGGCCTCTCCCGTCACAGCGGAAAACATAGCGGTGTTGTGTTCCGCGTCACGAAGGGGATTGTCGCGATCGGCTAATGGGATGATGAACCCATGAAGGGACGCGTCCTTGTCGTCGATGACGACACCGCACTGGCAGAGATGCTTGGCATTGTGCTGCGCGGCGAAGGTTTTGAACCGTCGTTCGTAGCGGACGGCGACAAGGCGCTTGCCGCCTTTCGTGAGACCAAGCCTGATCTGGTGCTGCTCGATCTGATGTTGCCCGGGAGGGACGGCATTGAAGTGTGCCGTCTGATCCGGGCCGAGTCCGGTGTGCCGGTCGTCATGCTGACCGCCAAGACCGACACCGTTGATGTGGTGGTCGGCCTGGAGTCAGGGGCTGATGACTACATCGTCAAACCGTTCAAACCGAAGGAGCTGGTGGCGAGGATCAGGGCGCGGCTACGGCGGTCGGAGGAGCCCGCGCCGGAGCAGCTGGCCATTGGCGATCTGGTGATCGATGTGGCGGGGCACTCCGTGAAGCGGGAGGGGATGTCGATAGCGCTGACGCCCCTGGAGTTCGACCTGCTGGTGGCGCTGGCCCGTAAGCCGTGGCAGGTGTTCACGCGGGAGGTGCTGCTTGAGCAGGTGTGGGGGTACCGGCACGCGGCGGACACACGGCTGGTCAATGTGCATGTGCAGCGACTGCGTTCGAAGGTCGAGAGGGACCCGGAGCGGCCGGAGATCGTGGTGACCGTGCGTGGTGTCGGCTACAAGGCCGGACCAAGCTGACATGACCCGGAACGGCTCCGCGCCGCACCGGGGCGGTGGGGGTCGGGGCACGGGTACGGGGCGCGAGTCCGATATATCCAAGTTCGGACGCCTGTGGCGAAGTGGCGTGCTCTTCTCCGACGGGCTGCTGCCCGAGGGTGCGGCCGGGCCAGGTGCCCGGCCGATGGTGCGCTTCTTCGTCCGCTGGGTGCGCAGGCCGCTCCTGCCGGTGATGCGGCTGTGGCGCCGCAACATCCAGCTCAGGGTGGTGGTGGCCACCCTGCTGCTGTCGCTCGGTGTGGTTCTGCTGCTCGGCATCGTCGTGATCGGGCAGGTGCGCAACGGTCTGCTGGAGGCCAAGGAGAAGACCGCGCAGAGCCAGGCGGCCGGCGGGTTCACGGCGGCTCAGCAGATGGCCGACAGCGCGGGCGGCGGGCACAGCGGCACGGAGGACAGCCCCCGGGGCAGCCGGAGTGTGCAGAACACCGGTACCTGGATGAACAACCTGGTGGAGCAGCTCGCCAGCGGTGGCCAGGGCGTGTACTCGGTGGTGGCGCTCGGCTCGAAGAACAACGAGGCGCCGTTCGTCGGCACGGGCAACATCGGCACCAGAGGGCCGCGTTCCTCGGGCGACATCCGCCCGGAGGAGAGCATTCCGGCGGACCTGCGCAAGGCGCTCGATGAGCAGACCGGTACGCACCAGCGCTATGCGCGGGTTTACCGCCAGGACAAGGGCAGCGACCCCGCGCTGATCGTCGGTAAGCGGCTGAACGACGCGCGCGCCAACCCGTACCAGCTGTACTACGTCTTCCCCTTCACGCAGGAGGAGGAGTCGTTGAGCCTGGTCAAGGGCACGTTGGCGACGGCGGGAGTGTTCGTTGTCGTGCTGCTGGGGGCCATTGCCTGGCTGGTGGTGCGGCAGGTGGTCACACCCGTACGGATGGCGGCGGGGATCTCCGAGCGGCTGGCGGCGGGCAGGCTCCAGGAGCGGATGAAGGTCACGGGCGAGGACGACATCGCACGCCTGGGTGAGTCCTTCAACAAGATGGCGCAGAACCTCCAGTTGAAGATCCAGCAGCTGGAGGAGCTGTCCCGGATGCAGCGCCGGTTCGTCTCCGACGTCTCGCATGAGCTGCGTACGCCGCTGACGACGGTACGGATGGCGGCTGACGTGATCCATGAGGCGCGTGAGGACTTCGACCCGGCCACGGCACGCTCCGCCGAACTGCTGCTGGGCCAGCTCGACCGCTTCGAGTCGCTGCTGGGTGACCTCCTGGAGATCAGCCGCTTCGACGCGGGTGCGGCCAATCTGGAGGCCGGGCCCACGGACCTGCGCGATGTGGTCCACCGGGTCGTCGAGGGCGCCGAGCCGCTCGCCGACCGTAAGGGCAGCCGGATGCTTGTACGAGGCGACGAGCGCCCTGTCATGGCTGAGATGGACAGCCGCAGAATCGAACGGGTGCTGCGGAACCTGGTGGACAACGCGGTCGAACACGGTGAGGGGCGCGATGTCGTCGTCCGGCTCGCGACCGGCGGAGGCGCCGTGGCTGTGGCCGTGCGCGACTACGGCGTCGGCCTCAAGGAGGGTGAGGCGGAGCGCGTCTTCAACCGCTTCTGGCGGGCGGACCCCGCGCGTGCCCGTACGACGGGGGGGACCGGGCTCGGCCTGTCGATCGCGATCGAGGACGCCCGGCTGCACGGTGGGTGGCTGTGCGCGTGGGGTGAGCCGGGGGACGGCTCGCAGTTCGTGCTGACGCTGCCGTGCACGGCGGGGGAGCAGCTACGGGGGTCGCCGCTGTCGCTGGAGCCCGCCGATTCACGGCGCAGGCGAGGACTGGACGTACACGTTCCGGCGCAGTCGCGGGCGGCTTCCGACGCGCGTGTGACCGCCGGGGGAGCCGTTTCGGACGATCAGGAGGGCAACGGGGATGGCAACTGAGCCCCCGGCGGACCGTAGGGAGCACGCCCGGTCGGCGGGCGCTCCGGAGTACGCGCCCTCATGGACGGTGGCGGAGCGCCGCAGGACGAAGCGCAGGGGGCGGCCGGCGGTATATGCGGTGCCGGCCGCGCTCGCCGTCCTGCTGTCCGGGTGCGCTTCGATGCCGGATGACGGCAACGTCGACCACGTCAATTCGTCGCACCGCGCGGAGAGCGATTCGCAGGTGCGGGTCTACAGCGTCAGTCCGCAGAAGGGCGAGTCGCCGCAGCAGATCGTGCGCGGTTTCCTGGAGGCCACGACCAGCGACGAGGCGGAGTTCCCGACGGCGCGCGAGTACCTGACGCCCCAAATGGAGCGTAACTGGGACCCGTTCGAGAGCACGACGGTTCTCTCGAACGGGCCGACAGCGCGTAAGGCGCCCAGGGGCGCGGTGGGCAAGAACGGTTACGCGGTGGAGGTCTCCGGCACCCGGATGGCGGAGGTCGACGGCAAGCATGCCTACTCGCCCTCGGAGGGCGCGTACGGAGAGACGTTCCATCTGACCAAGGTCGACGGTCAGTGGCGCATCGACCGGATGCCGGACGGGCTTGTGCTGGGGGAGTCCGACTTCCAGCGCATCTACCGCCCGATCAACACGTACTACTACGCGCAGCTCGGGTACGACGCCGAATCGATCACGGACGGCCAGAACGTGCTCGTCGCCGACCCGGTGTATCTGCGGCGGCGCATAAATCCGGTCACGGAGACGGTTTCCGCTCTGCTCCAGGGACCCTCCGGGTGGATCGATCCGGTCGTCACCTCCTCCTTCCCCCGGGGCACGCGCCTCGCGGCCGGGCAACGGCACCTGTCCCTCGACGACTCGGGAGTGCTGCGGGTGCGGCTGAACAGCAAGGGTGCGAAGGCCGGGAGCAAGCAGTGCGTCAGGATGGCGGCGCAGGTGCTGCACACCGTGCAGGACCAGGCGTCGGCCAAGGTCAGCAAGGTGGAGCTGGCCGGGCCCGGGCCCAAGGGCCGTGGCCTCTGTGAGCAGACACGCGAAGAGGTCGACACGTACGAGCCGGGCCGGCTCAACGGGAGTGCGAAGCGGGCCTACTTCATCGACAAGGACCACAAGGTCGCCGCGTTCGGACGCAAGAGCGAGCGGCCCGAGTCTGTCGAGGGGCCCCTCGGCAGCGGGCGTGTGGAGATGGGCGCCGTCGCGGTGAACCGGCTGGAGAGCGAGGGCGCCGCCATATCGCGAGGCCGCCGTTCGCTCTATGTCGCCTCGCTGGAGGACAGCACCGCCACCACGCTGGGCGACCCGGTACTGATCAGCAAGGCGAAGCGGGAGAACGACCGGCTGACGGCGCCCAGTTGGGACGGCCTGGGCGACCTGTGGGTGGCCGACCGTGACCCGAGGAACCCCCGGCTGCTGCGGTTGCGAGGCGGCAAGGAGGAGCCCGAGGAGGTGCGCGTTCCCGGCCTCGGCAAGGACGAGCGCATCGAATCGCTGCGGATCGCCTCGGACGGGGTGCGCATAGCGCTGCGCGTGCGAGGGGCGGACGGGCAGGTCTCGTTGCAGCTCGGACGTGTCGTGCGCGGCGGAACGGCGAAGAAGCCCGAGGTGGCGGTGGCCGAACTGCGCCCCGTTGCACCGCAGTTGGAGGATGTGACAGCTGCCTCGTGGGCGGGCGGCAGCAGGCTCGTTGTGGTGGGGCGCGAGTCCGGGGGCGTGCAGCAGCTCCAGTACATGGAGACGGACGGCTCCGTCTCGGACCAGCCGACCCTGCCGGGCATCAACGACGTGACGGGCGTCGCCGCCTCGGAGGACGAGAGCCGGCCGCTGCTGGCCGACTCCGAGGGCGGGATCGTCCGGCTGCCGCCGGATGCCAACTGGAAGACCTTGACGGAGAGCGGCTCGACGCCGGCCTATCCCGGCTGACCTCCCCACGGTGCTGTTGACCTGCGCTTACGTTCAGCGGGGCGCGAGCCAACCGGCTTGGCGCGCAAGGCTGTTCGTATCGGGCGTGCGGTGGCGCGGGAAGTTATCCACAGGGGTGGTGGGCCCGCCGCCCGACTGCGACAGTTGGAGACATGCGGGAGTCATGGCAAGGGCTCCGGCAGGAACTCGCAGGTCTGGTGCTGCCCATGGGGTGTGCCGGTTGCGGTCTGGCCCGAGTGCGGGACCGCTTGTGTGACGAGTGCAGCAGCGTGCTGGAAGGCGCGGTGCCGCGACGGGTATGGCCGTCGCCGGTGCCGTCCGGGCTACCTCGTGTGTACGGAGCACTGACGTACGCCGGCGAGGTACGGGCCGCGCTGCTCGCTCACAAGGAGCGCGGCGCTCTGGGACTGGCCGCGCCACTGGGCGCGGCGCTCGCGGGCGCCGTCAGGATGGCCTCTCGCGAGGCGAGGGGCATGGACACGATTCCGGGAATGCGCGGGTGCACCCGTGTGCGCCGGTCCTGGCCGCCGGTGACCCTGGTGCCGGTGCCGTCGGCGCGCAGGGCCGTCGCGGGGCGCGGGCATGATCCGGTGCGGCGCATGGCGCTGGTCGCGGCGCGGACATTGCGGCGGGAGGGGGTGCCCGCGCGGGTGCTGAGCGTGCTGCGGCAGCGGCGGATCGTGGCCGACCAGGCAGGGCTGAGCGCCGCGCAGAGGGCCGCCAACGTCGCCGGGGCCCTGGAGGTGGTGCCAGGTGGCGAGAGCCTGCTGGGTGCGGGAGAGAGCGTGCTGGTGGACGATTTGATGACAACGGGGGCCTCGCTCACCGAGGCCGCGCGAGCACTGGGAGGTGTGACGGGCGCCGCGGTCCTGGCCGTGCGCTCAGCTGGGTGACCAGCAGCTTCAGAGGGCAGCCTGGGAAACGTGACCGGAACTTGCAGTGGGCCCCTACCGTTGCAGGTAGTACGAGGTAATCGTCCCCTGAACGGAGGTACGTGCCGGTAGGGGGTGCCGTCGCTCCCTCGCTGGAGGTACGTTCGGATTGGGTGGCGATCTTCCCTACGGGGGAGGAGGAGGTGAAACTCGCAAGCCGACCTTGTGCCGGAGAGTGATCGGCGGAAGGCCGAACCTCCGGTGTCAGTGCACCAAGGACGCTTCGCACGGAAGTCTGCGGAGCTGTCCGGGAACGGAGTTCTGCGTGGACATCGTCGTCAAGGGCCGCAAGACAGAGGTGCCCGACCGGTTCCGCAAGCACGTGGCCGAGAAGCTGGAGAAGATCAAGAAGCTCGACGGAAAGGTGATCAACCTTGATGTCGAGGTGTGCAAGGAGCACAACCCCCGGCAGGCCGACCGTTCCGACAGGGTGGAGATCACCCTGCGTACCCGTGGACCGGTCATCCGTGCGGAGGCGGCAGCTTCCGATCCCTACGCGGCACTGGACCTGGCGTCCAGCAAGCTGGAAGCGCGCCTGCGCAAGCAGGCCGACAAGCGCCGCGTCCACCGTGGAGGGAACCGCGCACCGATGAGTGTGGCGGCGGCAACCGCACACCTCGCGTCGGAACTCAACGGAGAACTCGATGCGGCTGCTCGCCCGGCGGCTGCTCCCGAGCAAGGTGACGGGCAGCCGGTGATCACCAAGATGGGGTCGCTGGAGGTCCAGGGAGAGGGGCCGCTCGTCGTCCGTGAGAAGACGCACGCCGCAGCGCCCATGTCGCTCGACCAGGCGCTTTACGAGATGGAGTTGGTCGGACACGACTTCTATCTGTTCGTCGACTCCGAGACCAAGCAGCCCAGTGTCGTCTACAGGCGGCACGGATACGACTACGGCGTGATCCACCTGGAGTCGGACCCGCTCGTCGAGGCACCGCCGCCCGGCGCAGGCGGCGCGCTCCTCGGCTGACACGGCCCGCGAGCCACCGGTTGGATGCTCGCGCCCCCGGCAGGATCTCGGACCAGGCCGGGGGCGTAGGCATGAGTAACATCATGACCTACACCAACCGCCTTTCTCCGTAGCTGGGTTGGTGCGGCATAGGGTGCAGGGGGAGGAACCATGGTGGACAGCTTCGGGCCAGCGATGCCCATGCCCGATGCACACCCGGGTCCGGCGGAGGAGGAGCCCGGCGAGCGGGAGCGGCGCAAGGAACCCATTCGGGTCCTCGTCGTCGATGACCACGCTCTCTTCCGGCGCGGCCTGGAGATCGTCCTCGCGCAGGAGGAGGACATCGAGGTCATCGGGGAGGCAGGAGACGGGGCCGAGGCGGTGGACAAGGCCGCCGACCTGTTGCCCGACATCGTGCTGATGGATGTGCGGATGCCCAAGCGCGGCGGGATCGAGGCATGCACCTCCATCAAGGAGGTCGCCCCCAGCGCGAAGATCATCATGCTGACCATCAGCGATGAGGAGGCCGACCTCTACGACGCCATCAAGGCGGGAGCGACCGGCTATCTGCTCAAGGAGATCTCCACCGACGAGGTCTCCACCGCCATCCGGGCCGTGGCGGACGGGCAGTCCCAGATCAGCCCTTCGATGGCGGCGAAGCTGCTCACCGAGTTCAAGTCGATGATCCAGCGCACCGACGAGAGCAAGCTCGTGCCGGCGCCGAAGCTCACGGAGCGGGAGCTGGAGGTGCTCAAGCTCGTCGCTACGGGGATGAACAACCGGGACATCGCCAAGGAGTTGTTCATCAGCGAGAACACCGTCAAGAACCATGTGCGCAACATCCTGGAGAAGCTGCAGCTGCACTCCAGGATGGAGGCCGTGGTGTACGCGATGCGGGAGAAGATTCTCGAAATCCGCTGACGGGCGCGGTCGTTGCGGTGGGCGCTGCCGGGGCGTTCCAGGAGGACTCGGGGCGCTCAGAGCCCGAGGGCTGCCAGGGCTTCCTGGAGGTGGGGGCGCAGGTTCCCGGGGGCGCACCGTTCGACGCGTACGGCGTCGCAGCCGACCCAATTGGCCGCCTCGCGCAGGGCCTGTGCCATGGGCTCGACCGCCTTGTCGTCCAGCAGCGAGAGCTGGCGTGCGACGAGCGTGGTGCCCTCGCGGGCCGGGTCCACACGGCCGCGCAGCCTGCCGCCCGCGAGGAGCGGCATCGTGAAGTAGCCGTGCACCCGCTGCGGCTTGGGGACGTACGCCTCCAGGCGGTGGGTGAAGCCGAATACGCGCTCGGTGCGTGCTCTGTCCCAGATCAGTGAGTCGAAGGGGGACAGGAGCGTGGTGCGGTGCCGCCCCCTGGGTACGGTCGCCAGGGCCGCGGGGTCGGCCCAGGCGGGCTTGTTCCAGCCGCGTACCTCGACCGGCACCAGTCCCGTGCCGGGCAGCGCGGCCTCCACCTGGTCGTTCTTGAGGCGGTGGTAGTCCGCGAGGTCGGCGCGGGTGGCGACGCCCAGCGCGGCACCCGCCTGCGCGACGAGGCGGCGCAGGCACTCGTCGTCGTCGAGGTCGTCGTGCAGCAGGGCATCGGGTACGGCGCGCTCGGCGAGATCGTAGATCCGCTTCCAGCCGCGGCGTTCGGCGACCACGACCTCGCCGATGTCCAGCAGCCACTCCACCGCGATCTTGCTCTCGGACCAGTCCCACCATTCGCCGCCGTTGCGCCCGCCGCCCAGGCCGGCCGTGGTCAGCGGCCCCTCGGACTTGAGCCGGTCGCGCACCGCGGCGCAGGAACCCTCGCGGTCCCGCATCATGTGCCAGCGCCGCCCCCGCCGGCGGAACGCGCGCCGCCGGAAGGCGAAGTGCGGCCACTCCTCGATGGGCAGCACACAGGCGGCATGGGACCAGTACTCGAAACTGTGCGTGTCCGACCAGTACGCGGACTCCACCGCCTGCCGGCCGACGGCGCCCAGCCGCGCGTAGGGCACCAGCTCGTGCGAACGGGCCAGTACCGAGATCGTGTCGAGCTGGACCGCGCCGAGGTGCCGCAGCACGCCGCGCACCCCGGCGCGGCGGTCGGGGGCGCCGAGCAGGCCCTGGGCCCGCAGTGCGATACGGCGCGCTTCGTCGGCGGTGAGGGTGAGTTCGGGGCCTGGCAGCCCGGGAGTGGTGATGCCGGAGGTCATGCGGCACACGATAAGTGCGGCCTCTGACAACGCACTTCACGAGGCCCCTGGCGAAGCACTTCACGAGGCCCTGGCAACGCGCCCCGTTCAGCGCGAGGGGAGGTACGGGGTCGCCTGGGTGTGGCCGCGGTCCGAGGGGAGCAGTGCGGCGACGCGGGCGTCACGTCGTGTTCCCCTGTGCACGATGCGTGCCCGCTGGATGCCCTCGTCCACGAATCCGATGCGCAGGGCGACCGCGTGTGATCCCTCGTTGTCCGCCTGGGCGATCCACTCCATGCGTTCGACACCCAGCGCGGTGAACGCCCAGTCCACGACGGCGCGGCCCGCCTCCGTGGTGTAGCCCTTGCGCCGCTGCCCGCGTGCGGTCCAGAAGCCCAGTTCGGCCTGGCGCTCCGGCGTGCGCAGCTGAGCGAGGCCGACGAGGCCCATGGAGCCGACGAGATCGCCACTGTGTGTGAAGACGCCGAAGTTGTACAGCGTGTCCTCGCGCCAGCCCGACGGGCTCACCTCGCGGACGAACTCCTCGGCGTCCTTGAGCCGGTACGGGTCGGGCAGCGGAAGGAAGCGCAGGATGCCGGGATCGTTGCAGGCCGCGGCGACCGCCTCCTCGTCCCGTTCCTCGAAGGGGCGCAGGAACAGGCGCGCGGTCCGCAGTGTGACGGGTTCCATGTCCCGATTGTGCCGCCCGTCCCTTCGGCACCTTGAAGGGCTCCGGCACGTTGGGGGTACAGGGGCAGTCGTCCCTCGCATACGATGGCCGGTGCGGCAAGGCCCTCAAGGAGAGGACCGCGTGTCCGCGCACAGACTGTGCAGACCGTGCCAGGCCCGACCGGCAAGGAGCCACCCTAAGTGTCCGTCTTCGGCAAGCTCATGCGCGCAGGTGAAGGGAAGATCCTGCGCAAGCTGGACCGCATCGCGCGGCAGGTGAATTCCATCGAAGAGGACTTCGTCGGCCTGTCGGACGCAGAGCTGCGAGCCCTCACGGACGAGTACAAGGAGCGGTACGCCGACGGCGAGAGCCTCAACGACCTGATGCCGGAGGCGTTCGCCACCATCCGCGAGGCCGCCAAGCGCGTGCTCGGTGAGCGGCACTTCGACGTGCAGCTCATGGGCGGCGCGGCACTGCACCTCGGGTACGTCGCCGAGATGAAGACCGGTGAGGGCAAGACCCTGGTCAGCACGCTCCCCGCGTATCTGAACGCGATCTCGGGTGACGGCGTGCACATCGTCACGGTCAACGACTACCTCGCACAGCGTGACTCCGAGTGGATGGGCCGTGTGCACCGTTTCCTCGGTCTTGAGGTCGGTTGCATCGTCGCCAACATGACCCCGGCGCAGCGCCGTGAGCAGTACGCGTGCGACATCACCTACGGCACGAACAACGAGTTCGGATTCGACTACCTGCGCGACAACATGGCGTGGTCGAAGGACGAACTGGTGCAACGCGGACATAACTTCGCGATCGTCGATGAGGTCGACTCGATCCTCATCGACGAGGCACGTACGCCTCTGATCATTTCTGGCCCCGCTGACCAGGCCACCAAGTGGTACAGCGACTTCGCCAAGCTGGTGAAGCGGCTGGAGAAGGGCGAGGCGGGCGATCCTCGTACGCAGAAGCCGGAGACCGGCGACTACGAGATCGACGAGAAGAAGCGCACCGTCGCCATCCATGAGGCGGGCGTCGCCAAGGTCGAGGACTGGCTGGGGATCGACAACCTCTACGAGTCGGTCAACACCCCGCTCGTGGGCTACCTCAACAACGCGATCAAGGCCAAGGAGCTCTACAAGAACGACAAGGACTACGTCGTCATGGACGGCGAGGTCATGATCGTTGACGAGCACACCGGCCGTATCCTCGCGGGCCGCCGCTACAACGAGGGCATGCACCAGGCGATCGAGGCGAAGGAAGGGGTGGAGATCAAGGATGAGAACCAGACGCTCGCGACGATCACCCTGCAGAACTTCTTCCGCCTCTACAACACCCTGTCGGGCATGACCGGTACGGCGATGACCGAGGCGGCCGAGTTCTACCAGATCTACAAGCTCGGTGTGGTCCCGATCCCGACCAACCGTCCGCTGGCCCGCGCCGACCAGGCCGACCTGATCTACCGCACCGAGGTCGCCAAGTTCGACGCCGTCGTGGACGACATCGCGGAGAAGCACGAGAAGGGCCAGCCGATCCTGGTCGGCACCACCTCGGTCGAGAAGTCCGAGTACCTCTCCAAGCAGCTCACCAAGCGCGGTGTCACGCACCAGGTGCTGAACGCCAAGAACCACGAGCGTGAGGCGCTCATCGTCGCGGAGGCGGGCCGCAGGGGCTCTGTCACGGTCGCGACGAACATGGCGGGGCGCGGTACCGACATCAAGCTCGGCGGCAACGCCGAGGGCATGGCCGAGAACCAGCTGCGCGAGCGCGGTCTCGACCCGGTCGAGCACGTCGAGGAGTGGGCCGCAGCGCTGCCCGCCGTGCTGGAGGAGGCCGAGAAGTCGGTCAAGTCGGACGTGGACGAGGTCAAGGAGCTCGGCGGGCTGTACGTCCTGGGCACCGAGCGGCACGAGTCACGCCGTATCGACAACCAGCTGCGCGGCCGTTCCGGCCGTCAGGGCGACCCCGGCGAATCGCGCTTCTACTTGTCGCTCGGTGACGACCTGATGCGGCTGTTCAAGGCCCAGATGGTCGAGCGCGTCATGTCGATGGCCAACGTGCCCGACGACGTGCCGATCGAGAACAAGATGGTGACCCGCGCCATCGCCTCGGCCCAGTCGCAGGTCGAGCAGCAGAACTTCGAGATCCGCAAGAACGTCCTCAAGTACGACGAGGTCCTCAACCGGCAGCGCGAGGTCATCTACGGCGAGCGCCGCCGCGTCCTGGAGGGCGAGGACCTGCACGAGCAGGTGCGGCACTTCATGGACGACACCATCGAGGCGTACGTCCAGGCGGAGACCGTCGAGGGTTTCGCCGAGGAATGGGACATGGACCGGCTGTGGAGCGCCTTCAAGCAGCTCTACCCGGTCAAGGTCACCGTTGAGGAGATGGAGGAGGCCGCGGGCGACCGCGAGGGCATCACCTCCGACTTCATCATCGAGTCGATCAAGGACGACATCCACGAGCAGTACGACGCGCGCGAGGCCGAGCTGGGCTCGGACATCATGCGTGAGCTGGAGCGGCGCGTGGTCCTCTCGGTCCTCGACCGCAAGTGGCGCGAGCACCTCTACGAGATGGACTATCTCCAGGAGGGCATCGGCCTGCGTGCGATGGCCCAGAAGGACCCGCTGGTCGAGTACCAGCGCGAGGGCTACGACATGTTCCAGGCCATGATGGAGGGCATCAAGGAGGAGTCCGTCGGCTATCTGTTCAACCTGGAGGTCCAGGTCGAGCAGCAGGTCGAGGAGATTCCGGTCGAGGACGCCAAGCCCGTGCCGTCGCTCGACAAGAAGGAGTCCCGCGACGCGGTCCCGGCCGGCGGCGGGCCCGCACCCTCCATCCGGGCCAAGGGCCTTGAGGCGCCCCAGCGGCCCGACCGCCTCCACTTCTCGGCGCCGACGGCCGAAGGCGGCGTCGTCGAGGGCGAGATGGACGCGGGCGGCACCGACGGCGACGACGAGGCGGGGCCCGTACGGTCCCAGGCCGACGGGATGACCCGTGCCGAGCGCCGCAAGGCCCAGAAGGGCCGCAAGAAGCGCAAGTAGCGCGCCGTCGCGCCGCTGCGGCGGTGTGCGGCGGGCGTTCCGCCGTGGCGCGGAAGACGGTCTCCCGTTGTGACGCGGGATCCGTTGTGAAGCGGTGCAGGGCGGCGTAGGACAGAGCAGAGAGGGCCGGACACCCCAGG
>NZ_JANCPR020000087.1 GCF_028657195.3 Streptomyces iconiensis | reverse complement strand
ACCCGTCACCCCGACTTGGGTGGTGCGGGCGCAGGCCGTCAGTCAGCTCGTCGCCTCCCTTGAGCGCCGTATCGGCGTATCGGCGTACGCCTCACCGGTCGCACCAGTCGGAGCGTGGGACTCAGCCGTCTGGGGGCGCAGTTCGTCGGTGAAGCGCGCCCGGCTTACGAGGCGTTGACGTCCGTGATCGCTCAGACCCGTGCTCACTCAGGCCGTGAGCGCGCGGCCCCTGCCCGGTGTCGGCCAGGGCTGCGTGCACGTCGAGCAACTGGGCAACTGGCAGGCCCCGGCTACGGGACGGCTGCCCGCATGCCGGGCTCCCCGCCCGGGGGTGTGCCCCCACCCCCTCCAGTATGGGAATCACCGCCGTCCAAAGGGGCCTCGCCACCCGCGTTGTCCCGGCCGCCGAGCACGGCATGCTCGTCCGCCGTCCACTGGCGATTGGCCACGCTGCTCCACAACGAGTTCGCCCACGCGTTGAGCCGACCCACCGGACACCTCCCGCGTGATCCGGTCACGGGCGGCCCGGCGTGCTGCCGCGTAGGCGGCGGGCGTTCGGCGTAGGTGGGCGCGACGCGGGCGGGCCGGCGCGGGCGGGCCGACGCAGGCTGGCGTGGCGCCAGGCGGGCACGGCGGAAAACCGGTTGCTCTTGTGTGGGGCGCTGGGAGGATGGCGGCGTCCGGACGTCCAGCAGCGGGAGAGCGTCACAGATCATGCGCCGAAACCTCGACAGCACCCAGCGCCCCTACAGGACGACGGACTTCGAGGACTTCGGCACCCATGCCCATCTCCCGCACCCTGAACATCGGCATTCTCGCCCACGTAGACGCGGGTAAGACCAGTCTCACCGAACGGCTGCTCTACGAGACCGGCGCCATCAGCCGGCTCGGCAGTGTCGACGGTGGCAGCACGCAGACCGACACCGGAGAGATCGAACGGCAGCGCGGTATCACCGTGCGCTCCGCCGTGGCCTCGTTCGCCGTCGGTGACACCCAGGTCAACCTCATCGACACCCCTGGCCACTCCGACTTCATCGCCGAGGTCGAACGGGCCCTCGGCGTGCTCGACGGTGCCGTGCTCGTCCTGTCCGCCGTGGAGGGCGTGCAGGCGCAGACCCGTGTGCTGATGCGGACGCTGCGCGCTATGCGTATGCCGACGCTGTTCTTCGTCAACAAGATCGACCGCGCGGGCGCCGACCCCGGCGCCCTCCTCGCCGCCGTACGTCGCAGGCTGACCCCGCACCTCGTCCCCCTGTCCCGCGTGCACGCCGCCGGGACGCGTGCCGCGCGTGCTGTGCCTGTCACGTTGGACGACGATCCGGGCCAGCGCGCACGCGTCGGCGAGACGCTCGCCGAGATCGACGAAGCGCTCCTCGCCCGCGTCGTGGACGGGCCCTTCCCCACGGCGGACGAACTGGGCGCCGCCCTCGCCGACCGTACGGCCGAGGGGCTGGCCTACCCCCTCTACTTCGGCTCCGCGCTGAGCGGCCAGGGCGTTCCCGCACTCATCGAGGGGCTCACCTGGCTGCTCGCGGGTGCGGGTGCGGGTGCTGGCGCTGGGGCTGGGGCGGACAAGGCTGGGGAGGTGCCCGGCGGCGGCCCCCGGGGGACCGTGTTCGCGGTCGAACGCGCGCCCTCAAGCACCAAGACCGCGTATCTGCGCCTGTACGCAGGCGAGTTGGCGCTACGGCAGCACATCACGCTGCACCGGCGCCGGCCTGACGGGGTTATCGAGGTGCATGACGGCCAGATCACCTCGCTCCGTACCGTCGGCCCGGCCGGAGCCGTGCCCGGCCCCCTCACGCCGGGCAACATCGCGCGCCTGGGCGGCCTCCCCGAGGTCCGCGTCGGTGACCGCCTCGGCAGCGGGAGCGATGACGGGAGCGGCGACGGGGGCGACGGCGTGGGTGCGGCCGTGGGCGGGGACGGCGACGGCGACAGGGGCGGTGAGCAGGGGGATCGCCCCGCTGGGGCCGGCGGTCATACGCGCGGGGCGCACTTCGCCGCGCCCACCCTCCAGACCGTCGTCACCCCGCGCGAACCCGGCCCCGGCGCCGCCATGCGCCTTCACGCCGCGCTGCGGGACATGGCCGAACTGGACCCCCTCATCCACGCCCGCACCGAACCGGGCGGTGCCACCTCCGTCCTCCTGTACGGCGAGGTACAGAAGGAGGTCATCGCCGCGACCCTCGCCCATGAGCACGGCATCGAGGCGGAGTTCGCCCCCAGCAGCGTCGTACGCGTGGAACGGCCCACCGGCACGGGGGAGGCGTACGAGGAGATGGGCCGCAACGCGCGCTGCCCCAGCGGTTTCTGGGCCACGGTCGGCCTCCGTGTCGAGCCCGCGCCCCGGGGCGCCGGGCGCGTCTTCCGGTACGAGACCGAACTCGGCGCGCTGCCCCGCGCCCTGCACACCGCCATCGAGGAGACCGTCCACGCCCACCTCGGCGAAGGCGGTCCGGGTGGCTGGCCTGTCACCGACGTCACCGTCACCCTCACCCGTTCCGGTTTCGCGGCGCCCGTCAGTACGGCGGCCGACTTCCGTGGCCTGACGGCCCTTGTCCTGTCCCGCGCCCTTCAGGACGCCGGTACGCGGGTCGATGAGCCGTACCACGCCTACGAGTTGGAGGTGCCCCACGACACCTTGCCGGCGGTCACCGCGTGCCTGAGCGCACACGGCGCGAACCTCGCCGACGTCTCGGAGGGCCATGACGCCACCTGGTTTCTCCGGGGCCACCTCCCCACCCGTAACGTGCACGCCGTCGAACAGCGTCTCCCCGCCCTCACCCACGGCGAGAGCGCGTGGTGGGCCCACCCGGACGGTGCTTCGGGCGGCCCGCCCGCTTCACCCGGATCGCCTGAACAGTCCGGATGACCGGGACGGCTCAGACAGTTCGGATGACCCCGGACGGTCCGGATGACGCGGACGGTCCGGATGACACGAATGATCTGAATGATGCGGAACGTGCTGTCGCTCCCCTGGCGGCGACGGTCGAGAAGGAGCCAACGCGTTGGCGCCCGTCTGGTGCGGGCGCTAACGTCGCAGCTCAGTGAAGCGTTCCGGCCTTCCGGAGCGTCCTCTCCCATGTCCCGCAGCGCCAACGGCCCCACGCCTACCAGCAAGCCAACCGGAACCCCACGTCGACCGGCCCACGCCTGCTGAGGAGAACCCCCATGAGCCACCAGAGTCACCAGAGCCACCGCCACTCCACCGAGCCGGTCCCCCTCACGAAGGCGGATCCCCCCACCACGGCCGGCTCCGACTCCGACTCCGGCTCGACCGATCTCGGGCCCGAGTCCACGCGTGAACCCGAGCCCACGCGTGAGCCTGAGTCCAAGCGCGCACCCGACGAGCTGCCTGTCGACGACACGGCATCGCCCTGGTGGTACCGCCTCGGCCCGGTCGGAGCCGTCCTCGTCATCCTGTTCGGCGCGGGCCTGGCGCTGTGGCTCTTCCTCGGCCTGCCAGGCTCCGACCAGGACAATCAGCCGCAGCTCTATCTGGGCGCGGCCAAGGTCATCGCGATCGGCCTGGTGGTCGGCGGCACCTCCATGCTGGGCCGCCTCCGCTCCCGCGCCCGCTCCGACGCCGATAGCGGCGCCAACGCGTCCTACGAGGAGAGCGACAGCGAGGGACACGGCGAGATGGCGGGGACGGAGCGGGAGCGGGAGACACAGGGAAGCCCTGAACGCGGCTGAGGCAGGCCCGGCGGTCCTCGCATACGCGTTACGGGCGACGTCGACCGTATGCGCACGGCGCCGACCGTATACACGGGGCCGACCGTATACACGGGCGTTGGCACACCGTATGCACGTGGCGGCCGACCGCATACACGTGGCGCCGACGGTATACACGGCGCCGACCGTATGCGGGGGCGAGGGGCTGCGGTACGCGACAGCCCCGGAATCGGTGCCGTCTCCGTCTACAGGTGTGCAGCGTCTACAGGTGTGCGGCCAGGAACGGCAGGACGACGTCGGCCATCTCGTCGGGTACTTCCTCCGCGAGGTCGTGGCCGGCGTCGAAGACGTGACCGGTGACGTCGTGGGCCACGAACCGCACCTGGGACTCGTTGCGTTCGCCGATGAAGGCCGAGCCGCCGAGCGCCAGTACAGGGATGTCAAGCTTCTTCTGTGCGGCCTCACGGTTCAGTTCGGCGTCGACGAGCATCGCCCGGTAGATCGAGAGCATCGCCCGGACACCGCCGGGCATGGAGTAGCAGCGCACGTATTCGTCGATCGCGTCGGGGGGCGCGGTGTCGGGGTGACTGCGCTCGGACTTGATCATGTATGTGATCAGTTCGCGCTCGTGCCCGGAGATCAGCATCTCGGGTACGTCGGGCTGGAAGTAGAAGCCCAGATGCCACAGGTGCATGCCGCTGAAGACGTTCTCGGGAGTGAGGGCCGTGTGGTCCTCGAAGCCGAACCCGGGGAACAGGGCCTCGGCGAACACGAGAGCAGTGACATGGTCACGGTGCCGCGCCGCGAGCTGGTAGCCGATCACCGCTCCCCAGTCCTCGCCCACCACGGCGTAGGACTCGTGTCCGAGGTGGGTCATCAACTCGGCGATGTCGTCGCTCATCGTGGCGGCGTCGTAGCCTCCAGCGGCGCGTGCGGAGTCGCCGAGACCGCGAAGGTCCGGCACGACAACGGTGTAGCCGGGCGTCAGCTTCGGCACGAGGTGGCGCCAGTGGTAACTCGTCTTGGGCACACCGTGCAGCAGCACCACAGCGGGCCCTGAACCGGCCGTCCGGTAGTGCAGGCTCGTTCCGTTGACGGCGGCTCGGCCTGTACGGACGGGCGTTCCGTCATGGTCGAACATCATGTCTGACCAGCCTTTCTGGCGTATTTCGCGATACGTGGATACGTGGATTGGTGGGCGTGGGCGCGTGGTGCGGGTGTGGCGGTGTACGGGTGTCAGCCGGCCTGCGGCGGGGCGGGTTCCCGGGGTCAGGTCCCCAGGCGGCTCGGTCCGTTGCCGTGCGCGGTTGTCCGGGGCGCCGGGACGGCCGGATCCGCGCTGCCTGCCGGAGCCGGTTCTTATCTGGATCGGTCGATACAGTTTGCGGGCATGAAAAGGTCAGCCGAGGGCGGCCACGGCGACCTCCACGAGGGGTTCGAGGGCGTGGCGGTCCGGGGTGATCTTCGAGGAGACCAGCAGCCCGTTGAGAAACGTGACGAGGAAGGCGGCCAGCGTGTGCGGGTCGTGCCGCGCCGCGATCTCACCCCGCTCCACCGCGACTCGCAGTACCTCGGCGAGCGCGTCCCTGCTGGCGTCCTGCATGTCCCGGACGGTGCGCCGGACCGACGGGTCCTCCGGCAGCCGCTCGCAGGCGGCATTGACCGCCAGGCAGCCCCGGCCGTCATGTTCGACAGCGATACGGACCCGCTCCGTCAGCATCGTGCGGATCGCCGAACGCGCGTCCGCCCCCTCTTCCAGGTCGCGCAGGGCGGCTGCCGCGAGGGTGGTGCGGTAGTGCTCCAGCGCCGCCCGGTACAGGCCGTCCTTGTCGCCGAACGCGCTGTACAGCGAACCCTGCCCGATCCCCAGGTGCTGGGTCAGATCGCGTACCGAGGTCGCCTCGTAGCCGCGCGTCCAGAACAGTTCCATGGCGCGGCTCACCGCCGCCTCCGTGTCGAACTCCCGGGTCCTTGCCATGGCTTCACGGTAACCTATCTGGAACGCACGCTCAAGAAAGCCCTGCCGCCATGGCCGGCCACGCACCGGGCCGAAGATGTGCCTCACGGCACCTCGCCCTTGTCGGCCTCGCCCGGTCTCCGGGTGGCACAGCGGGGGCGGGCCATGCCTGGGGCCGCTGTCGTGGGTGGTGGACTGGCACTGGCCCAGGAGGCTGAACGCGGCGATGACTCCACGCCTCTCGCGGCGGCGCGAACGGCGTCGACCGTATACAGCGGCGGCGTCGACCGTATACATGTCGCACCAGCCGTGCTGGGGGCGAGCCGCGTCGACCGTATACACGCCCCGTTCGACCGTATACACACCTCGCACCCACGCCTCGCCTCGCCAGCCGCAGCCGCAGCGAGCCGCGTCGACCGTATGCAAAAGGCGTTAGCCGCATACCGTCCACCGTCGGCGAAAACCCTTAGCCGTCCAGCAGCTTGAGGATCTTTGGCCAGGAGTCGGCGCGTGCTGCCTGGTCGGCGCGGGAGGTGGTGGTGACGTCTCCGTTGGCGCCGCCCTCCTGGCCGGGCTGGGCGAACGGGAACCAGTTCACGTGGTGCCCGGCGTCCGGGTACACGAGTTTTTCGACGCCACGGTTCTTGGCCATCGTGTGTGCCGAGGCGACCGAGCCCCACATCTTGTCGTTGCCGCCCGCGACGGCGAGGACCGTGCCGCGTACGCGGTCGAGGGGGATCGGGCCCCTGGGGATGGGCCTGCCGTGGTCGGTCCAGGCGACCGTGCCGGCGGGGTAGGGGCCGATGGCCTTGGAGGACGGGGCGTAGGCGACGACGTCGCGGAAGACGGACGGCCGCCGTTGGCCCAGCAGTTGAGCCACTTCGCTGCCGCGCGAGTTGCCGATCACGGCGAGGCGCTGGGGATCGGCGCCGTCCTGGGCGCGCAGCACCCTGCCCGCGTGGGTGAAGTAGTCCAGGTCGATCTTGTTGATCGCGTTGGGGCGGCCGGAGCCGCTTCCGCAGCGGAAGTAGCAGACGGACATGGCCGGATGGCCGTGCGAGGCGAGGAGCGCCGCCGTGTACGTACCGGCGTTGCCGCCCTCGGAGCCGCCGAAGACCAGGACAGGGGCCTTACGGGCCGCGCCGCCGCCCTTCCCCTCGCGTTCCTCCGTTCCGTCTTCCTTCCTCACGCCGCCCTTGGCCGCGTCGTTCCGCGCGTCGCGTGCGGGCAGGTAGAGGTCACCCGCGATCTTGTTCTTGGCGACGGTGAGTTTGCGGTGCGTGGTGCCCTTGGTGAGCCACTGGCGGGTGAGGGTGCGGTCTGCGAGGTGTTGGCCGTCGGCCTTGCCCGATACGGCGGTTGCCGTGACCTTCACCTTGTAGGAGCGCTGGGAGCCGGGCGGTCCCGGGTGGTACGAGAACGCCGTGCCGCTGTCCTTCAGCTTCGCGTGGCGCCCGCCCAGCGGCAGCATTCCGGAGAGCAGGTGCCCGGTGTCCTTGGACAGGTCGATCCTGCCGTGCGCGTCGGCGGTACGGGTGACCTTGGACGCCCATGTCGCGTCGTACCTGTCGTCGGCGTGAGCGGTGACGCGGACGTGGGAGCCGGGCTCAAGTCCGGTCAGCCGCATGCGTACCGGAGTATCGGCCCGCGCGACGGCCTGCCCCGTCTCGAAACGGGCCTTCGGCCCGCCCTTGGCGCCGTCGCCTCCGCTGTCTCCGCCGTCCCCACCGGCACCGCAGCCTGCCGCCGCGACCGCCAGCGTGAGCGTGGCCGCCGCTGTCCGTACCCACCGCATACGTCGCACGCGCCGCACGATACGCACATCCCGGCGCCCCAGGCCACCGGGGCGGGGGCCGAGGGCGAGGCCCTCGACCGGCCCTGGCAGGCGCACGCTGTCAGTGGGCGCGTTCAGCCCGTTCGCTGGGGCATCCGACCTGTTCGGCGGGCTCGTCCGGTCTGCTGCTCAGCTGTCTCTTCCTGCTGGGTCAGCGGTCTCGTCCGGGGCGGACCGTGGTCCGGCGCTCTGCGGCCCGGCGCTCCGTGGTCCGGCGTTCTTCGGTCCGGTCCCTGGCCCCGGCGGGGTGAAGGTGCGTGCCCCGCGTACGGCGGCCGTCCATACGCTGGTCGCGACCAGGGCGGCGGCCACCCAGAGCGGAACCGCCGGGTCCCAGCGCTCGGCGGCAAGCGGTGCGAGCGCGTAACCCAGGGGCATCGCGCCCAGCGAGACCAGCCAGTCGTACGAGGTGACGCGGGCGAGAGCCGTGCGCGGAACGGCGTTCTGCACGGTGGTCTGCCACACGGGGTTGAGGTAGCCGAGCCCCACCATGGAGATGCCATAGGCGGCGACCGCGTACGGCGCGGGCGGCGCGAGGGCGAAGGCGGCGAGCGGCAGGGCGAAGAGGGTGCCGAGGAGGTTGGCGACGAATACGGGGCGGCGCGGATACAGGCGTCCGGCCAGGGTGTTGCCGATCAGCAGCCCCACGGCGCCGGTCTGGAGCGTGGCCACCCACACACCTTCGCCGCCGAGCCGTGCCACGGCCACGCCGGGCCCGAGCACCATCAGCACGCTGATGCACATGTTGGCGATGGCGTGCGCGATCAGGCTCGGCCAGTACCAGGCGCGGGTGCGCACCTCCGACCAGCCCTCGGCCAGATCGGCGCGGAACGAGCGTTTGGGCAGCGGCACATGGCGCACCCGTACGGCCGTGAGCAGCGCGGCGCTCGCGGCGAACGTGGCCGCGTCCAGCAGGAAAGCCCACCCGGGGCCCGCCGTGAACACCAGGACCCCGGCCAGTGCGGGGCCCGCGAGCTTGCTGGCGCTCTCGACGGTGGCGACGGCGGAGTTGGCCCGCTGCCGCGCCTCCTCCCGTACGGTGCCGGCGACCAGCGGGTACAGGCATGGCATGGCGAAGGCCGAGGCGGCGCCGCCAACCGCCTCCGCGCTCGCGATGAGCGCCAACGACGGGTCACCGCCCAGCAGTTGGAGCCCGGTGAACAGCTGTGCTGCGCACCGTACGACGTCGGTGGTCAGTGCGACCGTACGGGCGCGGAAGCGGTCGGCGAGGACACCGCCGACGGGCAGCAGCACCAGCTTCGGCAGCATCGCGCAGCCGAGTACGAGCGCCAGCGCCGAGGTGGAGCCCGTCGCGCGCAGCACGGCGAGGGCGAGCGCGGCGGGCAGTACGGCGTCGCCGAGCAGGGAGAGCGCGCGGCCGGTGAACAGCAGGCGGAAGTCCCGTTCCCGCAGCGGGTGCGGTGACCGCTGGGGCGAAGGATGGGACGGCGGACGGGACATGAGCGGGAGAGTATGCCGCCGGGCGGCGGTGCGGCCCCGGATATCGCTGGTCGCGTATCCGGGGCCGCGGGGTTTACAGAAGTGCCGCAGGGTTTATGGAAACGCGGCATGCGCGGGGTTGCGGGCGCAGGCGCGTACTCGGGCCCAGGCTCGGACTCGGGCCCAGGTCCAGGTCCAGGTCCAGGCCCAGACCCGGGCGCGGGCCCAAGCTCAGGCTCAGGCTCAGGCTCAGGCTCAGGTGGTCTGCGCCGTGTCGTAGAGCGCCTTCGCCTCGGCACCGAAGTACGGGCCGAACATCGTGTCCGGCATGAAGACGTAGCCGAAGCTGTTCACGGAAGCCTGGAGTCCGGTGCCCGTCGACTCGTCGAACTTCGAGAACCACGGTCCGCCGCTGGAGCCGCCCGTCATGTCGCAGGCCATGCCGTGGTCGTTCGAGAACAGCGGGTCCTTGATCGTGGTCGCCGAGCAGTAGATCAGCTTCTCACCGTCGTACGGGTCGGCCGCGGGGAAGCCGAACGCGTACATGTCCTGGTTGTAGGCCCCGTTGAAGGCCAGGCCCTGACCGCCCACCACATCGGTGAGCTTCTTCCCGTCCAGCGGGGCCACGACGGCGGCGCCCACGTCGTAGTTGATGTCCTCGCTCGCCTCCCACTGCGGCGTGGTCAGCGTCTTGCTCGCCGCCCACTTGCCGTGCGGGGCCTGCCCGTCGTGGTAGCCGGGCACGAAGATCCAGTTGGTGTGCCAGGAGCCCTGGTACTTCACGCAGTGGCCTGCCGTCAGCACCGTGCTGCCGTTCTCGCTGGTCACCGCGTCACCCGAGCACGAGGCCGTACGGCCGCCGAGGGTGAAGAACACCCGGCCCGAGGTCTTCACCACCTCGCCGCCGCTCGTCCAGGGGCCGCCGGGCTGCGGGAAGGCGGCCGGGCCGGCGCCGCGCGCCGGTGTGGTGGGCGGCACCTCGGCAGCGCGCCCGGCCGCCACGCTCCCGCGTTCGGTGCGGGGGGCGCGTGGCGGCGGCGCCAACTCCTCGACGGGTACGGCGCCGCGCATCTTCTCGGCCGTCCAGAACGCGAGGGTCCGCTCCTGCGGTGACCCGGCGCGCTCCTGAGCCGCGGCGGCACCGGCCTGGAGACCGAAGCCGGACAGGGCCGCAGCGGTGAGGAGCGCCACAACGGCCGTACGGGTGGGGGACTTACGTCTGCTGCGTCTCACGCGTGCTCCTTCTGTGAGGAGGGACTGAGTGCGTGGTGCGGGACGTAGTGCGGTACAGAGGGCAGGATGCTCCCCGGGCCGGGGGCGCGATAGGGCGCGGTTCCGCCATCCTGATGCCGCGCCCGCGCCGGACGGTGCCTGTGCCTGTGCCGGACGGTGCCTGTGCCGACTGGCCCGCGTCGGACCGTGTTCGCGCCGGATGGTGCCCGCGCCGGACCGTGCTCGCGCCGCACGTGTTCGCGGGCGCGGGCCCGCTACGCCGCCGTCCGGTGTGCCGCTGCCGCTGCCGCTGCCGCTGCCCGTGCGGTGTCAGTCGTGCGCGGTGACCCGTGTGCCACCGCACGGGTCGCCGTCACCCACGAGTGCCGTGTACCCGGGCCAGCGGGCGGAGAGCGCCGGAGCCAGCGCCGCTGCCGCGCCCGTTCCGCCGCCCAGGCGGAGGAACGCGCGGCGTTCGACCTCGGTGGAAGCGCGTTCAGACATAGGTTCCTCCACATGGGCAGCGTGCGGGAGGGTGCGAGGCGTCAGATAGGTGATGCCGGATGCGGGGGCCGGGGAACGGGGGCCCGGGAACGGAATCAACGACGGAAGTGAGGCCAAGCGGTGGGAAGTTCGAGTACGGCGTCCGGGCAGGCGAAGACCGGTCGACAGCTGCTGCGCCAGGAGGTGACCGAGGGGATAAAGCACTACATCCTGGAGAACCGGCTGCAGCCCGGCGATCCGCTGCCCACCGAGACGGCGCTGTGCGAAGCGCTGGGCGCCAGCCGCTCCAGCGTCCGTGAAGCCGTCAAGACCCTGCATGCGCTGGACATCGTGGAGGTCAGGCACGGGCACGGCACCTACGTGGGACGGCTCAGCCTCTCCGCGCTGGTGGAGTCGCTCACCTTCCGTGGCATGCTCAGCGTCGACGACGACATGCGCGTCATGGCCGATCTGCTGGAGGCACGCGAACTGTTCGAGCGGGGTCTGGCCGAGCGTGTGATCGGCGCCCTCAACGACGAGTACCTCGACACCATGGACACCCTCGTCGAGCGGATGCGCGAGCGCGGCGCCGGCGACGAACGCGGGTTCGTCGAGGCCGACCGCGCCTTCCACGCCCACTTCGTCAGCGCCTCGGGCAATGCCCTGATCGGCCAGCTCTCCATGGCCTTCTGGGACGTCTACGCCTTTGTCGCACCGCAGCTCAACGTCATCACCGACGACGACGAGCAGGACACCATCGCCGCGCACCAGCGCATCGTCGACTCGGCGCGCGGAGGCGACGCACGCGAGCTGACCCGTGCCCTCGCCGACCACTACGCACCGCTGCGCCGCCGCCTCGCCGACGCCCGCGCCCGTACGTCGCCCGAGGACGCTCCGCGCACGCTCCCCGCCCAGGTCCCGCGCACGTTCCCCGAGCCCGGCTCGCGTACGTTCCCCGATGCGGGCTCGCGTACGTTCCCCGAGCCCGGCTCGCGTACGTTCCCGGACGCGGGCTCGCGAACGTTCCCCGGTGCGGGCACGCGCATGCCGCCGGAGGGCTGGCGCGTCTCGCCGGAGGTATGAGGCCGGTGAGCCCGTATCCGGCGTGCGCCAACCCGGCTGCGGCCAGCGGCCGTTGAGGTGGTCCCGGGGCCCTATGGGGGGAGTCCCGGGGAGCGGCGGCCAGGATTCTTGACGGGCCGTCACACGGGTCCCTAGGGTCCGACGGCCATAAGACATCGGACGTCATGTGTACCGCCCTGGCTCCCCCCACAGGAGAGGAACGAACCGCATGCGCGTACCCCCGAGAACCCTCGGCGCGCTGACCGTCGCCGCTGTCGCCGGCACGGCACTCGTACCGACAGCGGCGCAGGCAGGACCGGCGCACCTCACGGCCCGTACCGGCATGCGGTGCTCGGAGGGATCCCTGGCGGGCCACTCGGCAGGGCAGCTTCAGCTCCTCCTGGAGAACCGCTCCGCGACCCCCACCACCTTCACCGTCACCGGGCCCGGCGGCGATGCCCGGCACACCCGCAGGGTCCCCGCCGGCGGCAGCGCGCAGCTGCACTGGACGCGCCCTTCAGGCTCCGCGTACGACCTCACCGTCACGGCGCCGGGCGGCTTCAGGGACGCCGAGCGCGGCACGGTCGGCTGCGGCCTCGGCGACGGCACCCCGCAGCTGAACACCACCAGACTGTTCGGCACCGACACCACCTTCAAGGGACTCCTCGGCGCCGGCGGCCACCGGGGGGCAGGGGGAAGCGGCTCCGCCGCGGGCGGTAAGGCCAAGTCGGTCCGTATCCCCTCCATGGCCGTCACCAACGACGGCACGATCCTCGCCGCCACCGACGCGCGGGTGAACGGTGGGTCCGATCTGCCCGCCAACATCCAGGTGGGGCTGCGCCGCAGCACCGACAACGGTGCCACCTGGGACGCGCCCCGCATCGTCGCGCACGCGGACCGCACCGACACGGGTACGGGGGACAGCAGCCTCCTCGTCGACCGCGAGACCGGCCGCGTCTTCCTCTTCTACAACTTCGCCCGCCCCGGCACCAAGTTCTCCCACGATGGCCCCGGCGGCGGCCAGCACGTGATGTACCGCTCCAGCGACGACGACGGCGCCACCTGGAGCGAGCCCGTCGACCTCCATCAGCGGATCAGAAAGCCAGGATGGAAGAACCAGTTCGCCTCCAGCGGCCACGGCATCCAGACCTCCGGCGGGCGCCTGCTCCAGCCACTCGTCCACCGCGACGCACGCGGCACACACGCCGCCAACCTCCTCAGCGACGACCACGGCAGGACCTGGCGCGTCGGCTCCGAGGCGGGCTCCGACGTCAACGAGAGCAAGGCCGTCCAGCGCGGCACCGGAAAGATCGCCCAGAACATGCGGCACAACGCGGGCGGCGCCCGCTACTACGCCACGTCCCCCGACGGCGCAGCGCCCTTCGGCGCCATGACCCGCTCACGGCTGCTGCCCGACCCCGCCAGCAACGCCGACGAGATCTCCTACCTGCGGCCTGGCCCCGGCGCCCCGGGCCTGACGAAGACCGCGCTCTTCAGCAACACCGCCACCCCGCACGGCCGCAAGGAACTGACCGTCCGCCTCAGCGAGGACGACGGCGCGAGCTGGCCCGGCCGGGCCGTCATCAAGTCCGGCCAGGCCGGATACTCCACCCTCGCCGTCCTCCGGGACGGCACCGTGGCCGCCCTCTACGAGGTCGGCGACACCGGCGGCATCCACTTCGCCCGCTTCACCAGGGCCTGGCTGACCGGCTGACATCCGGTTCCGGAGCACGAAAAGGGCGCCGGGCCCACCACGAGGTGGACCCGGCGCCCCCTGTCACAGGCTCAGAAGCGGCGCGTGATCAGCGCCCTCTTCACTTCCTGGATCGCCTTGGTGACCTCGATGCCACGCGGGCACGCGTCCGTGCAGTTGAAGGTGGTGCGGCAACGCCACACCCCGTCACGGTCGTTGAGGATCTCCAGCCGCTGCTCACCCGCCTCGTCACGCGAGTCGAAGATGAAGCGGTGCGCGTTGACGATCGCGGCGGGCCCGAAGTACTGCCCGTCGTTCCAGAAGACCGGGCAGGACGAGGTGCACGCCGCGCACAGGATGCACTTGGTCGTGTCGTCGAACCGCTCGCGGTCCTCGGCCGACTGGTACCGCTCACGCGTCGGCTCGTTCCCCGTGGTGACCAGGAACGGCATGACGTCCCTGTAAGCCTGGAAGAACGGGTCCATGTCGACCACGAGGTCCTTGAGGACCGTAAGGCCCTTGATGGCCTCGACCGTGATCGGCTTCTCCGGGTTGATGTCCTTGATCAGCGTCTTGCAGGCAAGACGGTTGCGCCCGTTGATCCGCATGGCGTCCGAGCCGCAGATGCCGTGCGCGCAGGAGCGGCGGAACGTGAGCGTCCCGTCGGTCTCCCACTTGATCTTGTGCAGCGCGTCCAGTACGCGCTCCTTCGGGTCGATCTCCAGCGTGAAGTCCTCCCACTTGGCCTCCTCGGAGACCTCCGGGTTGAACCGGCGGATCCGCAGGGTGACCGTGATCAGGTGCGTCGCGCTGTTCTCCGCCGAGTCGACAGGCCCGGCGGAGTCGTTCTTCTCAAGTGTCGCTGTGCCCATCAGTACTTACGCTCCATCGGCTGGTAGCGGGTCGTCACGACCGGCTTGTAGTCCAGCCGGATCGACTCGGTGCCGTCGTCGCCGGCCTCGCGGTACGCCATGGTGTGGCGCATGAAGTTGACGTCGTCACGGCTGGGGAAGTCCTCGCGGTAGTGACCACCGCGCGACTCCTTGCGGGCGAGCGCCGAGACCGCCGTGACCTCGGCCAGGTCGAGCAGGTTGCCCAGCTCAAGTGCCTCCAGCAGGTCGGTGTTGAAGCGCTTGCCCTTGTCCTGAACGCTGATGTCGCGGAAGCGCTTGCGCAGCGCCCCGATCTCCTCGACCGCTTCCTTCAGCGTCTGCTCCGTACGGAAGACCATGACGTTCTTGTCCATGGTCTCCTGGAGCGCCTTGCGGATCTCGAACACGCGCTCGCTGCCGGTGGCATCGCGCAGGTTCTCGATCTCGTCCAGCACGAACCGTGCCGGGTCCTCCGGCAGCTCGACGTGGTCGGCCGTCGCGCTGTACTCGGCCGCGGCGATCCCGGCCCGCTTGCCGAAGACGTTGATGTCGAGCAGCGAGTTGGTGCCCAGCCGGTTGGCGCCGTGCACGGAGACGCAGGCGACCTCGCCCGCCGCGTACAGGCCGGGCACCGGCGTGCTGTTGTCGAAGAGGACCTCGCCCCGCACATTGGTGGGGATGCCGCCCATCGCGTAGTGCGCTGTCGGCTGGATCGGCACCGGGTCGGTGTACGGCTCGATGCCCAGGTACGTCCGCGCGAACTCGGTGATGTCCGGCAGCTTCGCGTCCAGCTGCTCGGGCGGCAGGTGGGTGAGGTCCAGGTAGACGTGGTCCTTGTCGGCGCCGCAGCCCCGGCCCTCGCGGATCTCGGTGTAGATCGCGCGGGAGACGACATCGCGTGACGCCAGGTCCTTCATGACGGGCGCGTACTTCTCCATGAAGCGCTCGCCGTCCTTGTTGCGGAGGATGCCGCCCTCACCGCGGGCGCCCTCCGTCAGGAGGATGCCCATCTTCCAGATGCCGGTCGGGTGGAACTGGAAGAACTCCATGTCCTCCAGCGGCAGCCCGCGCCGGAAAGCGGCGGCCTGGCCGTCGCCTGTGAGCGTGTGCGCGTTGGAGGTGACCTTGAAGAACTTGCCGTTGCCGCCCGAGGCGAAGACGACGGCCTTGGCCTGGAAGATGTGGATGTCGCCCGTCGCCAGTTCGTACGCGACGACGCCCGACGTCTTCTTGACCCCCTCGTCCTCGTTGAGGAGCAGGTCAAGGACGTAGAACTCGTTGTAGAACTCCACGCCTTCCTTGACGCAGTTCTGGTACAGCGTCTGGAGGATCATGTGGCCCGTGCGGTCGGCCGCGTAGCAGGACCGGCGTACCGGTGCCTCGCCGTGGTTGCGGGAGTGCCCGCCGAACCGCCGCTGGTCGATGTTGCCCTCTGGGGTGCGGTTGAAGGGCAGGCCCATCTTCTCCAGGTCGAGGACCGAGTCGATGGCCTCCTTCGCCAGGATCTCGGCGGCGTCCTGGTCGACCAGGTAGTCACCGCCCTTGATCGTGTCGAAGGTGTGCCACTCCCAGTTGTCGTCCTCCACGTTCGCCAGCGCGGCGGCCATGCCGCCCTGTGCGGCGCCCGTGTGGGAGCGGGTGGGGTAGAGCTTCGTCAGTACGGCGGTACGGCTGCGCTTCGTCGACTCGATGGCCGCGCGCATGCCCGCGCCACCCGCGCCGACGATGACGGTGTCGTACTTGTGGATCTTGACGTTGTTCATCGGGAAAACCTCAGCCTTCAGCCCCGGGACGTCAGCGGATGTTGGGGTCGAAGGTGAAGATCACCAGCGTGCCCAGCAGGACGGTGAAGACCGTGGCCGCGTACAGCAGCCACTTCAGCCAGAAGCGGGTCGTGTCCCGCTCGGCGTAGTCGTTGATGACGGTGCGCAGGCCGTTGGCGCCGTGCAGCATCGCCAGCCACAGCATCGCCAGGTCCCAGACCTGCCAGAACGGCGAGGCCCAGCGGCCGGCGACGAATGCGAAGCCGATCTTGCTGACGCCGCCGTCCAGCACGAGCTGGATCAGCAGGTGACCCAGCACGAGCACGACCAGCACGATGCCGGACAGCCGCATGAACAGCCAGCCGTACATCTCGAAGTTGGTCCTGCTCGCCTTGGGCGTCTTGCCGGTGCGGGCACGGGGCGGCTCGATCACGGGCGCCGGGTGATCCACGTCGTAGAGGGTCACCTGGGCGTCCTCGGGCTCGGCGGCCTGTGTGGTCTCGGTCGACATCACGCATCAGCTCCCGAACAGCGTGCGCAGGGTGTGCTGCAACACCGGGTAGAAGGCACCTGCCATGAGGACGATCCAGATGCCCATCACGGTCCACAGCATCTGCTTCTGGTACTTCGCGCCCTTCGACCAGAAGTCCACAGCGATGACCCGCAGGCCGTTGAGCGCGTGGAACAGGATGGCGGCCACGAGGCCGTACTCCATCAGGTTGACGAGCGGAGTCTTGTAGATCGCGACAGTGTCGTCGTACGCCTCGGGTGAGACGCGGACGAGAGCGGTGTCGAGGACGTGCACGAACAGGAAGAAGAAGATGAGGACGCCGGTGACTCGATGAGCCACCCATGACCACATTCCTTCCCGGCCGCGGTACAGCGTTCCAGCCGGCACGGAAAAACCCTCCGGGAGCGGATATTGGGGCCTGCCGGCTTCGGTAGGTCGGACGGGGCCCGGCCGGGTACGGTCCACCGGCCTTGGTCATCGTAGCGACGCGGCGTCGGCACGTTCGTGCGGGGTGTGCAGGTGTGATCAATCAGGCACGGACGGCCCAGCGATCAGGCCCGAAGCCGCTCTCGCCGCCGTATGAGGTTCGATCAAAACGCCTCGGACGCGACAAGCCGCCCAAGTCGGCCGCGTGCCACCCGCCGCAGTTCCTCCGCCGTGACCGCCCACTCCTCCTCGCTGTTGTTCTCCAATCGTGTCCTGATCCCGGCCAAGGTGTGATCCAGCCGGTCCCTGGGCGGGTACCCGTCGAGGCAGATCAGGAACGTGTGTGCGAACTGCCGCTCGTATTCAGCCTGGGCCGCGCGCAGTGCGGTGTGCGCCGCCAGCGTGCTCTGCTGCGGCTCCCCGTCCAGCGGGTGCGGCCCGTCCAGCGGGTGCGGCGCCGTCTCGGCCGCGAGCGCCTCGGCGAGGTCGGTGACCGTCAGGTCGTAGCTGGCCTCGTCGGCTGCGGCCAGCAGCGACTCGACGTCGGGATACGGCCGGTGCGCCGCGAGGCGTGCCGCCCAGCGGCGGCTGCCGCAGCAGTCGAGGAGGAGGGATACGGCGGTCTCGGCGGCCGACGTGTTGAGCCGTCGCAACGTCGTGACGGCTCGCGCTCGCACGTCTCCGCTCCGCCGCGTGGGAAGGCTCATGGGGTGCTGCTGACTCCTGCGTCGAAGGGGCATCGGGCGGTCAACGGGCGTGACTTCGGGAACGGAAGTGGTGTGGGAGTCTCGTCACCGTAACCGCGAGGGCTGGGCGCCCGACGGGCGATTCCGGGAATTCACCCAGAAGGAAACGCTTGGCGGTGCATAGCTGACGGGGCGGGCTCGAAAGGGGCAATACCGTATCCCTATGGGACGAAACTCGCATAAGAGGTCCACTGTGTTCGATGACGCCCGTGCCCGTGCCCGTGCCGGGGCTGATGCCGGTGCCGGTGCCCGTGTCCGTGCCGGTGACGTGTCCGCTGGTGGTGGGCGTACGAGGGGTGCGCGTGCCGGTGGTGTGCGTGGCGGTGGTGCGCGCGCCGTGGGGGCTGTGGTGGTTCTCACGCTCATCGGCCTGACCGGTTGCAGCAGCGACGACGACAGCGGTGATCCGGAGACCAAGAGCACGGCAGGCAGGTCGCAGACCGTCCAGACACCCCGGCCTCCCGCGGGCCCCGACCGCGTCGGCCCCGCACCCACGGCCGTTCCCTCCGTACGGGACTGGAAGGCCGTACGTGGTCCCGGCTGGAAGCCCACCAAGTACACCCGCGTCGTCACCGACGACTCCTCTCTCGCCGGCGAGGCGAAGCTCCTCGCGAGCGAACTGAAGGTCGACGCCGCCAAGGGTGAGGCGCGGCCCGGCGACGTCGAGCTGAAGCGCGGGGGTGGCGGGGCCCGCGAGGGCTATGTGCTCTCCAGCCGCGAGGGCCAGATCAAGATCACGGGCGCGGCGGACGCCGGTGTCTTCTACGGCACCCGCACGCTGCTCCAGACCTACCGCGCCCAGGGCCGCTTCGCCGAGGGCACCGTCCGCGACAAGCCCGACCGCCCCCAGCGCGGCTTCATGCTCGACATCGCGCGCAAGCACTTCAGCGCCTCGTGGATCGAGGCGCGGGTGCGGCAGCTGGGCGACCTGAAGATGAACCAGCTCCAGCTGCACCTCTCCGACGACCAGGCGTTCCGGATCGAGAGCGACACCCATCCCGAGGTCGTCTCCGACCCGCATCTGACCAAGGCGCAGATCCGGCGCATCATCAGGCTCGCCAAGTCCCGGCACATCGAGGTCATCCCCGAGATCGACTCGCCCGGCCACCTCGGCGCCGTGCTCAAGGCGCACCCCGACCTCCAGTTGCGCAGCGCCTCCGGCAACGTCGCGCGCGGCGCGATCGACATCGGGAAGGCGAAGTCCGCGAAGATCGTCGACGATCTTCTCGGGGAGTACGCCGACCTTTTCCCCGGTACGTACGCGCATGTGGGCGGTGACGAGTACCAGGCCCTCATGACCGAGGACCCCGCGACCTCGTATCCCGGGCTCGCCGAGCTCGCCCGCAAGCGGTACGGCGGCAAAGCCGACATCCAGGACCTCGCCACCGACTGGATCAACAAGCGCGCGGCGGTGCTGCGCAAGCACGGCAAGAAGCCGCAGGTCTGGAACGACGGGATGCACCGGGGCGGCGTCGTCAAGCCGTCCCGTGGCCGTGAGGTCGCGTACTGGACCGGCAAGGAGATGGGTGAGCGGAAGCCCGAGGAGTACCTGAAGGAGGGGTGGAAGGTCGTCAACCTCAACGACGAGTACCTCTACTACGTCCTCGGCCAGCCGAATCAGTTCACGTACCCGACGGGGCAGCGGATCTATGAGTCCTGGACGCCGGCGGTGCTGCGGGGGACTTCGGCGGTGCCGTCGCGGTGGGCCGGGCGGGACCGGATTCTGGGGGGACGGTTCGCGGTCTGGTGTGATTTGGCCGGCGCGCAGAGTGTGGGGGAGGTGGCGCGGGGGATTCGGTTGCCGTTGGCGGCTACCTCGCAGAAGTTGTGGGGTTCCGGTGAGCCGGATGGCTCCTGGGGCGCGTTTGTCAAACGGGTCTCTGAGGTGGAGTGACCCTTGTTCGGGGCTTGCCCCGTGCCCCCTGGTGTGGGTCGGGGCTTCGCCCCTTGTCCCTCGCTCCTGGGGGTCGGGGCTTCGCCCCCTTGCCCGCTGATGTTCGGTGCTTTGCCCCGTGACCCTGTGCGGGGCTTCGCCCCTTGCCCCCTGATGTTCGGGGCTGCGCCCCGTGCCCCCCGTTGTGGTTCCTGTGGTTTTGCCCCAGGTTTCTGTTTTTTTATATGGGGCTTCGCCCCTTTCCCCGTTGGCCTCGCCGGCCGGGCGTTGGGGGGCTCCGCCCCCCAACAGC
>NZ_JANCPR020000086.1 GCF_028657195.3 Streptomyces iconiensis | reverse complement strand
GTACCTGCCCCCCGTCCCCGCGAAGAAAGTTCACCGTGCCGTGACACCCACCCGGATCCTCGTCCTCAACTCCGGCTCGTCGTCGGTGAAGTACCAGCTGCTCGACATGGCCGACGGGAAGCGGCTGGCCGTCGGGCTCGCCGAGCGGATCGGTGAGGACACCTCGGCGCTCACCCACCACCCGCTCGGCACGGGCGGCGACAAGCGCCGCCACGAGTGCCGGCTCGCCGACCACGACGCGGCCCTGAAGGCCGTCGCCGGGGAGCTGTCGGCCGACGGCATCGGCCTGGACTCCCCCGAACTGGCCGCGATCGGGCACCGGGTGGTGCACGGCGGACTGCGGTTCACCGAGCCGACGCTGATCGACGATGCCGTGCTCAAGGAGATCGAGCGCCTGGTGCCCGTCGCTCCGCTGCACAACCCGGCCAACATCACCGGCATCAGAACGGCACAGCGGCTGCGCCCCGACCTGCCGCAGGTCGCGGTCTTCGACACGGCCTTCCACTCCTCGATGCCCGAGCACGCGGCCCGCTACGCGATCGACGTAAGGACCGCGGACGAGCACCGCATCCGCAGATACGGCTTCCACGGCACCTCGCACGCCTATGTCTCCCGCAAGACCGCCGAACTGCTGGGCAAGGACCCCTCCGAGGTCAACGTCATCGTGCTGCACCTGGGCAACGGCGCCTCGGCCTCCGCCGTGCGCGGCGGGCTGTGCGTGGACACCTCCATGGGCCTCACCCCGCTGGAGGGCCTGGTGATGGGCACCCGCTCGGGCGACATCGACCCGGCCGTCGTCTTCCATCTTGGCCGGGTGGCCGGGATGGGCACCGACGAGGTGGACGAGCTGCTGAACAAGCGCAGCGGCCTGGTCGGGCTGTGCGGGGAGAACGACATGCGCGAGATCCGCCGCCGTATCGACGAGGGCGACGCGGCGGCGAAGCTCGCGTTCGACATCTACATCCACCGGCTGAAGAAATACATCGGCGCCTACTACGCCGTGCTCGGCACCGTGGACGCCGTCGTCTTCACGGCGGGCGTGGGCGAGAACGCCGCGCCCGTACGGGAGGCAGCCGTCGCCGGGCTGGATCAACTGGGCCTGGCCGTCGACGCGGAGCTGAACACCGCACCCGGCGACGCGGCACGGCTGATCTCGCCCGCCTCGGCGCGGGTGAAGGTCGGCATCGTCCCCACCGACGAGGAGCTGGAGATCGCAGAGCAGACCTATGCGCTGGTCACGGCCCGGTGACCAACCCCGATTCGTTCAGTATCTAAACAAAACGATAGGATCGCCCCCATGCGCCGTTCCAAAATCGTCTGCACCCTGGGCCCCGCTGTCGACTCCTACGAACAGCTCAAGACGCTGATCGAGGCGGGCATGAACGTGGCCCGGTTCAACATGAGCCACGGGTCCCACTCCGAGCACGAGGAGCGGTACCACCGCGTCCGCAAGGCCGCCGAGGAGACCGGCCGCGCCGTCGGCGTACTCGCCGACCTCCAGGGCCCCAAGATCCGCCTGGAGACCTTCGCCGAGGGCCCCGTCGAGCTGGTGCGCGGTGAGGAATTCACCATCACCACCGAGGACGTGGCCGGCGACAAGAGCATCTGCGGCACCACCTACAAGGGCCTGCCGGCCGACGTGTCCAAGGGCGACCCGATCCTGATCAACGACGGGAACGTCGCCCTCCAGGTCATCGAGGTCGCAGGTCCTCGGGTGCGCACCATCGTGATCGAGGGCGGTGTCATCTCCGACCACAAGGGCATCAACCTGCCCGGCGCGGCGGTGAACGTACCCGCGCTGTCCGAGAAGGACATCGACGACCTGAAGTTCGCGCTCCATATGGGCTGCGACATGGTGGCGCTCTCCTTCGTGCGCAGCGCCTCCGACGTCCGGGACGTGCACCGCGTCATGGACGACGTCGGCCGCCGGGTGCCGGTGATCGCCAAGGTGGAGAAGCCGCAGGCGGTCGCCAACATGGAGGAGGTCGTCATGGCCTTCGACGGGGTGATGGTGGCCCGCGGCGACCTGGCGGTCGAGTACCCGCTGGAGAAGGTCCCGATGGTGCAGAAGCGCCTGATCGAGCTGTGCCGCAGGAATGCCAAGCCGGTGATCGTCGCGACCCAGATGATGGAGTCGATGATCACCAACTCCCGCCCCACGCGCGCCGAGGCGAGCGATGTCGCCAACGCCGTGCTGGACGGCGCCGACGCGGTGATGCTCTCGGCCGAGTCCTCGGTCGGCCAGTACCCGGTCGAGACCGTCAAGACCATGTCGAAGATCGTGCAGGCGGCCGAGGTGGAGCTGCTCAGCCGCGGCCTCCAGCCGCTGGTGCAGGGCAAGAAGCCGCGCACGCAGGGCGGCGCCGTCGCACGCGCCGCCTGCGAGATGGCGGACTTCCTGGACGGCAGGGCGCTGGTCGCCTTCACCAAGTCCGGTGACACCGCGCGCAGGCTCTCCCGCTACCGGGTGTCCCAGCCGGTCCTCGCGTTCACCACCGACCCCTCCACCCGCAACCAGCTCACCCTGTCCTGGGGCGTGGAGACGTACGTGGTCAAGCACGTCGACCACACCGACGAGATGGTCGAACTGGTCGACGCCGAGCTGCTCAAGCTCCAGCGCTACGAGGTGGGCGACACGATGCTCATCACCGCCGGCTCGCCTCCCGGCGTCCCCGGCACGACCAACATGGTCCGCGTGCACCGGCTCGGCAGCGCGCAGAACTAGGCCGTTGCCCGGCGGGCTTCGCGGAGTACGCCGGGCTTCGCGGAACCCGGCGGTGCCTCGCGGGGTACGCCGCCGCTGTCGGTGGCCCGCGGACCGCGGGCGGAGCGGACCGCGTCTGGCCACGCGAAACCACATGAGGAAGGCCCGCGCCGTCGACGGCGCGGGCCTTCCTCATGTGGGGGTGGGATGTGGCTACTTGACCCACTGGTGGAGTCCGGGAACGGTCAGGTTCCCGCCGAACTGGCCTGCCTGCTTCACGTTCACCTTGGTGAAGTAGGCGAACGGCACATTGATCGGAGGCGGTGTCTCCGGGCTGAACGTGATCGGGATGAGGCCGAAGAGGTTCCCCTTCAGCTCCTCCGTGTACATCGTGACCTTGCCGCCCCGGATCGTGGACGTGGAGCCCTCGGCCGCCTGCACGTGGTACGTCGTCCCGTTGGGGCCCTTGACCGTCTGGTGGAGGTCGCCGATGTCCAGGGTGTCCGCCGTGAACTTGAGCGCCTGCTTCGTCTTGCCGTTCGGCATGGTGATGTTGACGACGCCCTCGTAGTCGAGGCCCTTGAGCGTGAGGGAGGAAGCCTCCAGGTTCCACGGCTGGTTGGGCACCTGTGCGGGAGTCTGCTCGTCGGTGCCGTCGACGTCCGTCTTCTCGGGGCAGGGGAACGGCTTGCCCGCGTCCTTCGCGGCGTCGTAGTCGCGCGCCGTGCCGTCCTTCTTGGAGACGCCGGGCTCGTCCTCGGACTTCTTCGCGTCCTTGGCCGCCTTCTCCGCCTTGGCCTTCTCCTTGGCCTTCTCGGCCAGCTTCTCCTGGGCTGCCTTCTCCTTGGCGGCCGAGGAGTCCTTCCCCGCGGTACCGGAGCCGGGGTCACCCTTGTCGGCCCGGGCGTCAGCGCGGTCGTTCCCGCCGGGCGCCGCCGGCTTCTCGCGGGGCGCCGACGGCTTGTCCGCGTCCTCGTCCGCGTCCGCCGAGCCTGAGCCCGAGCCGGAGGACGGCGAAGGAGCGGGCTTTTCACTCTTCTCGCCCGCGGGCTCGCCCTTCTCGTCCTTGGGCTTGAACGCGTCGTCGATCTTCTTGCCCACGCCCAACGGGTCGTACCAGGGGTTCTTCTCCCCGGAGTCGTCCCCGGTCTCGCCGCCCGGCTTCGAGGCCGCGGGCGGGGACGAGGGCTTGCCGGCCGCGTCGTCGCCGCCGGAACCGCCGGAACCGCCGGAGGGCTTGGCGGGGCTCCCGGGCAGGCTCTTGTCCGCCGCGTCGCCGGAATCACCGGATCCGGGCTTCTTGTCCCCGTTGTCCCCGGGGCCCTCGCCGGCCGCCTTGGCCGCCTTCTCTCGCTTGGCCTGCTCGCGCTCCAGGTCCCGCTTGAGCTTCTCCGCCCGGTCCTTGCGGTCCTGCTTCTCGGCCTCCGTCTCCTCCTTGTCGGGAGCCGAGACACAGGCGTCGCCCTTGAAGGGGTTCTTGGGCAGCGGCTTGGCGTTGGCGAGCTGAGGCGTGAGCCCCATGCCCATCAGTACGGCGGACGGCATCGCGGCGAGCGCGACGGCCTTGCCCGCCGGTACGTGGAACCGGGTCAGCAGCGGCTTCCTCGGTGCCGCGTGCCGCGGCCCGGTTCTCCCACGGGTGTGCGGCGCGCTGTCAGCCGATGCGCCCGCCTCCTCGTGGACCTCGTCACCCGGCACGGTGCCTCCCGTTCCCGTCGTCGGCATCCGCCCCGTCCGGGAAAGATGCTCCAGAGACTGCTGTGGTCGCCCGAAGGTCGTCGTCCGGGTGTCCGGGTGCGTCCTGCGGACCGTCGGCGGCTGCTGCTGCGGCTGTGTCCGTCGGGTGCGCCGCGCCCCCGCCCTCGCTCTTCGCCTTCTCGTACTGTGCTGAACCGCCCGTCCCACGCCTGGTCTTCGGCGACTCGGGCTTGCCACCGGGTGCCCACGAGACGCCGAGGGCGCCGCCGAGAAGCCCGAGGATGAAGCCGATCAGGAAGGCGCCGACGTTGGACACGACCAGGGAGACCAGGGAGAGCAGGATCGCGGCGATACCCGCGAAGACCCGCGAGTGGGGCTGGAACCACATGGTGAGCCCGAGGACCACCAGGAGCACCCCGATGATCAGCGAACCCGCGCCCGCCGTCGTGGACATCCGGATGGTCAGGGAACCCAGAGTGAGATTCTGGTAAGGGATGTACATGATCGGGATGCCCGCCAGCAGCGTCAGCATCCCACCCCAGAACGGGCGCTGTCCGCGCCAGTCCCGGAACGAACTGCGCTTCTGGCCGAATCCGGTCGTCAGCCTCTGTCGCGTGTCGGCGCTCATGGGTACGGCTCCTCGGGACTGGCACATAACTTGCTGAGGTGGAGCGGACCCTACGGGCGCGGAGCGCGGGCCCAGCCGAACTCCCGCTCCGCACCCGTGGGATCAGGACGTCAGTAGCACTCGCTCTTGCCCTTTTTGACGGACATGTGCAGACCGCTGAGCTTGAACGTGCCGGCGGTGGTCGCCCACGCGCGCTGCTTGACGTCCTTGAACTCGACACTGTCCGCCTGCTGGGAGAACGAGTCCTTCGCGTACTTGTCGCCCTTCGAAGGACCTGGACCCTTGGTGGTCTTGTCCACCGAGACGCCGATGTCGATGTTGTTGAACGTCGCGTCGGTGTGCAGGTCATCGGCGTCGATGTAGAGCTTCTTCGCCTCGACCTGCGGGCTGCCCTTGCCACCCGCGGTGAGCTTCATCGACATGTCGCCGAAGACCGGCACAGGGACGACGACGGACTGGCAGAGATTCCTGATCTTCGCCGAATTCATGCCGACGACGGCGACGGGCTTCTGGCCCGACTTGTTGGTGTCGATCGCGCCGTACTGGACGAAACCCTGTCCGTCGAGCTTGTCGGCCGTGACCTTGAACTGCTGGCCGGAGACGCTGAACGACGCCGCCAGCGCACCCTGCGAGAGGGCGACACCGATCGCTGCCGTAGCGGCCACGCTCGGCACCATGACGACGGCGAACCGCTTCCATCTGGTCCCGCCACGAGCCAGGGACTCCATGACTTTCCTCCTTCTCGGACGTACATCTCCGGCCTGGAGAGCCGTGCCGCCTTAGCTCAGCGGGCCGCTCCCTGCCGTGGGGGTACCTCCCGGCCGCGAGGGCTGGGGAGGGAGAAGTGCTACGTCCTCGGAAAGGAGAGCGCCGTCTTCGGCGTGCCGTCCTTCCTCACGTCACGTCCGAGCTGCCGGCGATCACCCCCGAGCGACAACCACGGGCCACGCTCTCGCGCAACCTTGCTTTGTACGGACAGGCCCTGCCGTGGAGCAGAGACCCCCCTGTCCTCAAGACCGGCGGCGGTGCGGGATGTTGCTGCGGGTGCCGGTCTGCTCGGTGGGGACCCATGCCGCGGGGCGCCGAATGGTTGCCGGGCTGCGTGGCGATGGACCGAGCTTGGCCGATCGTGGTGCATCTGGGGCCCGTACACAAGGGGGTTCATTACTTACGAGTAACGGCCGGATAACCGGCAGGCCCCCGGAGGGCATCAGTTGGCGACGGAGGGTCGCGACAGGCAGCCGGAAAAGGAGTGGATCAGTCGGACATCGAGGGACGAATTCCCGACCATTTCTCACTGCGAGTAACAGCGGCCGTATTTGCCAAGTTTTGGCAAAGCACGGCCGCTGATGTCGCTAAATCAATGAGTGGTGACGCGTGTGTGACCGCCGGTACGGGCAGGTCAGAACAGCGCTCGGGCGATCAGAACAGTGCACGGGCCAGCGCCCCGCGTGCGGCGACCACCCGCGGGTCCTCCGCGCCGATCACCTCGAAAAGCTCCAGCAGACGGAGCCGCGCCGCCTCCCTGTCGTCCCCCGCGCTCCTCTGCACCGTCTCCACCAGACGCCCGAAGGCGTCCTCGACATGGCCGCCCGCCATGTCCAGGTCCGCGACCCGCAGTTGCGCCGCCACATCGGCGGGGCTGTCGGCCGCTTCCTTGCGGACCTGGCGCGCGTCGAGGCCCGTGACACGGTCGAGGAGTTCGGCCATGGCCAGACCGACCTTGGCCTCCACATTGCCCGGCTCGTCCGACAGCTTGTTGCGGTACGCCTGGATCGCGCCGGGCAGATCGCCCGAGTCCAGCGCCTGCTGTGCCGCCGCCAGCACCGGGTCCTCCGGGACCTCGGGCTCCTCGGCGGGCTCCGCCTCTTCCTCCTGGGGCACACCCTGGACGCCCGTGATGCCGAACCGCTCCTCTGCGACCTGCACCAGCTGGTCCAGCGTGCCCCGGATCTGCTCCTCCGGAGCCGCACCCTGGAAGAGGGGCAGGGCCTGGCCCGCCACGACGGCGAAGACCGCCGGGATCCCCTGCACGCCGAACTGCTGCATCAGCATCTGGTTCTTGTCGACGTCGATCTTCGCCAGCAGGAGACGGCCCGCGTACTCCCGCGTGATCCGTTCAAGAACCGGTGAGAGCTGCTTGCACGGCTCGCACCACTCCGCCCAGAAGTCGATGACGACGGGGACCTCGGCGGAGCGCTGGAGTACGTCCGCCTCGAAGGTTGCCTCGTCCACATCGAACACCAGGGCCGACGGGGCCGGCGCCCCGCCGCCCTCTGCGGCGTCGGCTCGCGCCTTCTCCGCCTTCTGCTTGGCCTCTCCGGCCGCCTTCACCGCGGCGAGGTCGACCACTCCGCTCATGGACATATTGCGTGGCTGCATGAGACCAGTCTCCCCCCTTCGCGTGGGCGCGTGTGAACTGACGCCGGGTCGGCGTCTTGCGGGTGCGGCTTGCGCCTTGCCTCGCGTGTGTGGCTTGCGTTGTCCGTACGGCTTGCGTTGTCCGTACGGCTTGCGCCGTGCGCCGTGTGTGCAGCTTGCGTCTTGTTGCCGGGTCCCCACCCGGCTTGTGGTTGTCGCGCGGGGTCGTCTGCGCTCGACTATTCCGCTACGGGTCGTAGCGTAACTCGATGGGGGCGCGTGTCCGCAAGGGCGTTCGGGGGTGGGTGTCGGTGATCCACCTCACCGGGGTCGGCGTGCCGGTCGGTGTCGGCGTACCAGTCGGTATGGTGCCCGCCATGGCTCCCTCCACTCCGCAGCGTCGCGGGCGGCCCCGCAGTGCGGCGGCCGACCGCGCGATCCTCGACGCGACCCGCGCCGCCCTTGTCGAAGTGGGCTGGAGCAGGCTGACGATGAGCCATGTCGCCATCCGGGCCGGCGTCGCCAAGACCACGCTCTATCGGCGCTGGGGCGCCAAGAGTGAGCTGGTCGTCGATGCCGTCGCCGTGCTCTTCGACGAACTCGAACTTCCCGACCGCGGGAGTCTGCGTGCCGACATCGAGGGTGTCGTTCTCTCCTTCGCCGCGCTGCTGGAGCGGCCCGAGACGAAGACCGCCCTCATGGCGGTCATCGCCGAGTCGACCTCTGACGAGGCCCTGCGGGTTCGCGTGCGCGAGGCCATCGTCGATCGTCAGAAACGGCTCGTGGTGGAGGGGCGGGTGCGGGCCCAGGCCCGGGGTGAGCTTCCGCCCGATCCGGCGGACGGGGACGAGACCCGGCGGGTCATCGACCTGATCTTTGACGTGATCGCCGGGGCTGTTGTGCATCGGGCGTTGGTGAGTGATGGGGTGGTGGATTCGGGGTGGGCTGCGCGGTTCACCACGTTGTTGTTGGGGGGGTTGGGTGCCGCGTGAGCCTGCGGCTTGCCTGTGGCTTGCCTGTGGCTTGTGCCTCGGCGTTTCCTGACCGGTTCGTTTCCGGCTTTCCGTTCCTAATGGGGCTTCGCCCCTTGCCCCGTTGGCCTCGCCGGCCGGGCGTCGGGGGGCTCCTCCCCCAGACTCCGTCCGGGGGGACCCCCACCCGGCAATCCCCCCGCCAAAAGGGGCTCCGCCCCCTCTGGACTCCCCCGCCCGTATCCGGGCCCGCCCTGAAGTAAAGGTGAGGCGCGGCGAGTTCGAGGCCGTCCTGGGGGACCTGGGGGAGGTGAAAGGGCCAGGTTCAGAGTTCGTAGCGGGCGGGGGTGAAGAGGTGGAGGTTGGCGGCTACCCAGATGGAGGTGGCCATGAGGCCCTCGCGTAGGGGGACTTGGGGGGTCCAGCCGGACAGTGTGCGGGCGCGTGAGTTGTCGGAGAGGAGGCGGGTGACCTCGCTGGAGGTGGGGCGTACGCGGGCGTCGTCCAGGACTATGTCCGCCTCGCATTCGGAGACGGAGATCAGTTCCGTGGCGAGGTCGCCCACGGAGATCTCGCGGCCACTGCCGAGGTTGACGACCTCGCCGACCGCTGCGGGGCTCTCGGCCAGGGCGAGGAAGCCGGCTGCGGTGTCGGTGACATAGGTGAAGTCGCGGGTCGGTGTCAGGGAGCCGAGCTTGATCTCGCGGGCGCCCGAGTGGAGTTGGGCCAGTATCGCGGGGATGACGGCGCGTGCTGACTGGCGTGGGCCGTAGGTGTTGAAGGGGCGTACGACGGTGACGGGCAGCCCGAAGGCGTGCCAGTGCGAGAGTGCGGTCATGTCCGCGCCGATCTTGGATGCGGAGTAGGGCGACTGCGGCTGGAGAGGGTGTTCCTCGCTGATGGGTACGGTGCGCGCGCTGCCGTAGACCTCGCTGGTCGAGGTGTGCAGCAGTCGGCTCACACCGTGTTCGCGGCATGCCTCGGCGATGTTCTCCGTGCCGGTCACGTTCGTCTGGACGTAGGCACCGGGCGAGACGTAGCTGTAGGGGATGCCGATCAGTGCGGCGAGGTGGAAGACGGTGTCGCAGCCGGCGACGGCTTCCCGTACCCGGCCGGGGTCGCGGATGTCGCCGGCGAAGAACTCGACGGGCGCGTCGGCGCGGCCGAGGTGGTGGGCGAGGTGGCCCTTGTCGCCGTACGGCTTGTAGTGGACGAAGGCACGCACGCGGGCGCCCTGTTCCACGAGCATGTCGACGAGGGTGCTGCCGATGAAGCCCTCGGCTCCGGTGACGAGGACGGTACGGCCGTTCCAGTGCTGGGTGTTCACGCTGACTCTTTCCTGTGGATGCGGAGCCCTGCGAGGTGCAGGACCTTGTGGGCGAGCAGGTCGGCTGCCTGTGCGTGGGTGCCGGGTGCGGCGGCGCCGCTCATCGCGGCGAGGCGCGCGGGGTCGTCCAGGAGCGGTTCGAGGAGGGCAGCGAGGCGGTCGCCCGTCGTTTCGGCGTCGGGCAGGAGGAGGCCGGCGCCCTGTTCGGTGAGGACCCGCGCGTTGTGCGTCTGGTGGTCGCCGGGGGCGTGCGGGTAGGGGACCAGGACGGCGGGGACGCCGGTGGTCGCCAGTTCGGCGACGGTCGCCGAGCCGGCTCTGCAGACGACCAGGTCGGCCGCCGCGTAGGCGAGGTCCATGCGGTCCAGGTAGGGCACGGCGCGTGCGGTGTGCTCGCCGCTCTCTGCCGCCAGGCGTGCGCGGGCTCCGTCGAGGGCTGCGGGGCCCGTCTTGATGAGCAGGTGGACATCGGTGCGGCGCTCGTGGTGCCAGCGTGCGGCGAGGGCTGTGGCGGCGTGGGTGAGCCGTTCGGCGCCGAGACTGCCGCCGTTGACGAGGACCAGCCGGGCTCCGGATGGCACGCCGAGTGTGTGTCTGGCCTCGTGGCGCAGGGCGGCGCGGTTCCGGCCCAGTGCGGCGAGGGGCGCCGCGACGGGCATGCCGACGACCTCGGCGCCCTCACCTCCTGGCAGGTGCGCGCGGCTGCGTTCGAAGGCGAGGGCGACATGCGGGGTGAGGCGGGCGGCGAACCTGTTGGCGCGGCCCGGTACGGCGTTGGACTCGTGGACGAGGCTCGGCAGCCCCGCCATGCGCGCGCCGACGACGGCCGGGGCACTGGCGTAGCCGCCCATGCCGACGGCGACCTGGGCACGCTGGTTCCGCAGGACCTCGCGTGCCTGGCGTCCGGCGCGCAGCAGCGCGGCTGGCAGCAGGTAGCGGCGGGCGCCGAGCGCGGGGTCGAACGGGATCATGTCGAGGGTGTGCAGGGTGTGACCCGCCTCGGGAACGAGGCGGGTCTCCAGGCCGCGTTCGGTGCCGACGAAGGAGATCCGCGCGCCGGGTTCGGCCCGCAGCAGCGCCTCGGCCAGCGCGAGGCCCGGGTAGATGTGCCCGCCCGTGCCGCCGGCGCCGATGACGACGGACAGGGTTTCGTATCGCTCGCGTGGTGGTGTCCGCATGGGGCCACGCTCGCGAAATGTTCTAAGAGGGTTCTAAGAGTGGAGTTTGGGAGCCTATGTCCATGGCGACGAACCGTGACGCACCCGCGAAGGTCCTGGTGGTCGACGACGATCCGGAGGTCAGGGACGCGGTGAGCGATGCGCTGGCCGTGGAGGGGCACGAGGTGCGGTCCGCGCCCGACGGGCTGGCGGCGCTGGGCGAGCACGCCCGGTGGGGGCCGGACGCGCTGGTGCTGGATGTGCTGATGCCCGTGCTCGACGGGCTGGCCGTCTGCCGCCGGCTGCGGGGCGTCGGCGACCGTACGCCCATCCTCGTGCTGACGGCGCTGGACTCGGTGAGCGAGCGGGTGGACGGGCTGGACGCGGGGGCCGACGACTATCTCGTCAAGCCGTTCGCGCTGGACGAGCTGACCGCACGGGTCCGGGCTCTGCTGCGCCGTACGTCGGCCGGCACGCCACCGGCTGACGGGCCGCTGTCGGTGGGTGACCTGGAGCTGGACCCCGACACCCGTACGGGGTGGCGTGCAGGACGCACGATCGAGTTCACCGGAACGGAGTGCGTGCTGCTGGGGCTGCTGATGCGGAACCGGGGCCGTACGGTCCCGCGCGGGGTGCTGCTGGAGGAGGTGTGGGGGCGCGACTTCGGCCCCGACTCCAACTCCCTCGCCGTGTACATCGGTTACCTGCGCCGCAAGCTGGAGGCCGGGGGAGAGCCGCGCATGGTGCAGACGGTGCACGGCGTGGGCTACCGGCTGGAGACCGGGGAAGCGGACGGAACGGCTCTGTGAGCGCCTGGAAGCGGCGCGGCCCGCTGCGTACGCGGCTGGCGCTGGCGGCCACCTGTGCCGTGGCGCTGGTCGCCGTGGGGGTGTGCGCCGCCGCGTTCGTCGTCATCAGGTACGAGCTGAACCACCAGCTCGAACTGAACCTCACACAGTCCGCCAGCCTCGCCAAGCAGGAAGCGCACGACGACAGGCGTCCGCGTGTGATCGCGGCCGACTGCCGCTACCTGGCGGCGCCCGCCTGCTCCCAGGTCGTACCTGAGCGCCCGGCCGGCGACCCACGTGCGGGCGACCCGTATCCGCTGCCCGTCGGCGGGCCCACCCGCGAGGTCGCGGCGGGCGAACGTGCCCCGTACTACAGCCGGGTGACCGTGCACGGCTACCCGGCACGCATGCTCACGACGCCGCTGGAGGGCCACCGCGCGCTCCAGGTCGCGCTGCGTTCGGACACCGTGGACAACGGTGTGCGGCAGGCGGCGCTGCTGCTGGCCGCCGTGGGCTGTGCCGGGGTGCTGCTGGCGGCGGGACTGGGCTACTGGGTCTCGCGTACGGGGCTCGCTCCGGTCGCGCGGCTCACGGCAACGGCCGAACGCATCGCCTCCACCCGCGACCCGGGGCACCGCATCCGGCTGCCGCGCGGCTCCCGCACCAGGGAGGACGAACTGACGCGCCTGGCGGGCAGTTTCAACACGATGCTGGACGCGCTGGAGCAGTCCGTCGCGGCGCAGCGCCGCCTCGTCGCCGATGCCTCGCACGAGCTGCGTACACCGCTGACGGCGCTGCGCACCAACACCGAACTGCTCGCGCGTGCCGACCGGCTGACCGCCGCACAGCGTGAGCGCGCCGCCGGGGCACTGGGCCGTCAGCTACGGGAGATGACCGCGCTGGTCAACGACTTGATCGAGCTGGCAAGGGACGAGGAGCCGCAGCCGCTGGTGGAGCGGGTTGAGCTGGCGCCGCTCGTCCGGCACGCGGTGGAGGCGGCGCGCGAGCACTGGCCGGACACGGACTTCCGGCTCGACGAGGGCCCCGGCGCATGCGGTGCCGCTGTGCCGGGGGTGCCCGCGCGGCTGTCCCGGCTGCTGTCCAACCTCCTGGACAACGCGGCCAAGTTCAGCGGCTCCGGCGTGGTGGTGGGGCTCGGCGTCGTGGAGGGGCGTCCGGAGGTCACCGTGCGCGACCACGGCCCTGGGCTGGCGGACGAGGATCTGCCGTACGTCTTCGACCGGTTCTACCGCTCCGACACGGCACGCGCACTCCCCGGCTCGGGACTCGGCCTGGCCATGGCCCGCCAGATCGCGCACGCCCACGACGCACGGCTCACCGCCGAGAGCCCGCACGGCGGCGGCGCACTGTTCCGGCTGCGCTTTGTGTAGAGCTGCGCCGTGTGCGGAGACGCGTTCCCTGTAGTGCTGCGTTTCCGTGGAGCCGTGTATGTCCGCTGGGCTGCGCTTGCTGCCGAGGGGTGCTTTCTGCGGAGAGGCACCCTTGAGACGGAATTGAGACGCAGCGGGAGAAGCCTCGGAGGGCCAACATCCGTACGGCACAGAGGAGTTGCCATGGATACGTTGTCCGCACTCGCTCCCCGCCAGGCCGGCACCCTCACCCGGGAGCCCGCCGTCGAGTTCGACTCCTTCGAGCAGGCCGCCGCCGCGGCCGACCGCTGCCCGATCAGCTGTGTGTGCTCGGGCAGCACGCACAACTGTGTGGCGACGGGGCACAGCGCCTTCGAGTAGCCCCGGGGCCGCACGGTCCAAGGAGCCGCATGTCAGGGGATGGCCGGGAGAGGTGTGTGATGACCCCGTCGGGCGTGAACGTGGAACCCGCAGCGGACACGGCAGCCGTGGAGCACCGCGACGGGCCCTTCACGGCCCGCTGGTACGCGGGCGAACGCGGCGCGCTCGCGCTGCGTATCCCAGGGCCTGACGGGGAGTTCTTCGACGCGGTGGCGAGCATGGAGTACCGCTGCCCGCCCTGGGTGTCCGATCCGTTCACCGCACCTGACGCCCGGCCCGGAGGCGGGCACGGCGGGGAGAGCGCCGGCGGGGAGGGGCCCGGCGGGGATGTTCTGGGCGGGCGCTACCGCGTCACCCGCGGCATCTACCAGGCGGCGCACGGCAACGTCTTCCGTGCCGTCGACACGGAGACCCGCAGGCCCGTCGTCGTCAAACAGGCCCGGGCCCACGTGGGCGAGGGCAAGGACGGCAGCGACGCGCGTACGAGGCTGCGCAACGAGCGCCGGGTGCTGGAGGCCGCCGACGGTGTCGAGGGCGTACCCGCGCTGGTCGACCACTTCGCACACGGGGCCGACGAGTTCCTCGCCACCAGTGACGCGGGCAGCACCAACCTGCTGCTCCACGTACGGCTGCACGGCAGCTTCATGCCGCCCGCGCACACTCCGGGCTGGGCGCCGCCCTTCGCGTTCCTGCGCCTGATGACGGAAGTGGCCGCCACGCTGGAGGCGCTGCACGCACGGGGAATCGTGATGCGCGACGTCACGCCCCGCAACATCGTGCTGGGCGCCGAGCGTGCCGTCCTCATCGACTTCGGCCTCGCCGCCTGGAACGGCTTCCATCTGCCGGGCGGCACACCGGGGTTCGCACCCGCACGCCAGTTGCGGGGCGGCACACCGCGGCCGGAGGACGACTGCTTCGCGCTCGGGATGGTGCTGGGCTACGCGGCGACCGGCATGCTGCCGCTCGCCGGGGTCACCGTCCCCGGGCTGGCCCGCACACGGATGCTCCAGGCGGTGACCGCGCTCTACGGAGAGGAGCAGCGGGACTTCGCACGCCTCCTGGGCGCACTGCTCTCCGACGAACCGGGGGCCGCGCGCGGCGCGTTGGGGGCGCTGGCCGCGCGCGGATGGTTCGGGCGGGAGGGAGCTCCGCGTACGGCGCCGCCGGTCGGCGGCGGCGCCGTACGCGTCGAGCCCGCCACGCTCGCACGGCACGTACTGGACTCGGTCATCAGCGGGGTGGAAGCTGACCTGCTCGCCGCGCCCGGTGCCTCCATCGGCGCCGTCGACGCGAGCGTGTACACCGGCAGCGCCGGTATCGGCCTCGAACTGCTGCACCACCGCGACCACAAGGACGTGCCCGCGCTGCTCCCCCGGCTCGCCTCCCACGCGGTCACCGCCGCGCACCGGGTGGACCTCGCACCAGGACTCCTCGCCGGAGCGACGGGCGTCCACGTCTTCCTCGCGGCCCTGCGCGCCGAGGGAGTGGCGTGGGCCGAGGAAACGCCCGGACACGAGGAAAGGCAGGGGCACGGAGGAACGGAGGGGTGCGGGGGAACGGAGGGGCGCGGGGCGTACGGACTGGCCTTCGCCCGGCAGGGTGCCGCTCCCGACGCGAGCGACGACATCCTCAGCGGCACGGCGGGGATCGGCCTGGGGCACCTGTTCCTCGGCGACCTGGAAGAGGGCGCCACGGGCGCGGCGCACCTGGACGCCGCGCGTGCGTGCGCTGACGAGCTGCTGGCACGGGACGAGCCGCGCATGTCGGTGACACCCGACAGCGGGCTGCCCCAGGGCGCAGGCGTCGACCCGTCGTTCGGCTACGCGCACGGGCTCGCGGGCGTCGTCGATTTCCTGCTGGCGCTGGCCGCCAGGGACGGCGAGGGTGCCGACCCCCGTGTGGTCCACGGGGCACACACCCGGGCGCTCGCTCTATGTGCGCGCGCCGGGGACCTCGTCGCCGCTTCCGGCGCCGCCTCGGCCGTACCCATCACCGCCTCCTGGTGCCAGGGCCTCGCGGGCGCCGCCCGGACCCTGCACCACGCGGGGCGCCTCTTCGGCGACCCCGCCTTCACCGGGGCCGCGCTCTCGGCCGCCGCAGCGTGCGCCGCGTGGGTGCCCCGCATGGAGAACCTCTCGCAGTGCTGCGGGGTGGCCGGCGCGGGCAGCGCGCTCGCTGAGATCGCCCATGACACCGGTGACGAGCGCTGCTGGGACGGCGCACACCGTGCCGCGCGGCACCTCGTGGCCCGTAGCTTCGACCCGGACGAGGCGCCGCTCCTCATCGCGCCCGGGGCCCAGGACGCCCCGCACTCCTGGGGCATGGGCACCACGGGCCTGCTCGCCTTCCTCCGCCGCCTCACCCGTCCCCACACCCCGGACCTCCTCACACGGACGGTGTGACCCAGCTCCGGGGTACGGGGACGCGCGGCTCACCCGCGAGTACGCGGAAGGCGCCGGGAGCGCTCAGAAGACGGGCGGCTCCGTGTAGGCGCCCCACTCGTCGCGGAGGGTGCCGCAGATCTCGCCGAGGGTCGCCTCTGCCCGCACGGCATCCAGCATCGGCGCGATCATGTTCCCCGAACCCCGTGCCGCGGCGAGCAGTTCATCGAGCGCGCGCCGCACGACGGCCTCGTCCCTGGCCGCCTTGCGGTCGGCGAGTGCCCGTACCTGCTCGCGCTCGACCTCGTGGCTGACCCGCAGGATCTCCAGATCACCCGTGACGGAACCGGTATGGCAGTTGACGCCGACTACGCGCTTGGCGTTCTTCTCCAGCGCCGTCTGGTACTGGAAGGCGGATTCGGCGATCTCGCCCGTGAACCAGCCGTCCTCGATGCCGCGCAGGATGCCGGAGGTGATCGGCCCCACCGGGTACTGCTCGTCGGGCACGGCCCGGCGGCCCCGCTCGCGGATCTGCGCGAACACCTTCTCCGCGTCGGCCTCGATACGGTCGGTCAGCGCCTCGACGTACCAGGAACCGCCCAGCGGGTCGGCCACGTTGGTGACGCCGGTCTCCTCCATGAGCACCTGCTGCGTACGCAGCGCGATCTCGGCGGCCCGCTCGCTGGGCAGCGCGAGGGTCTCGTCGAGCGCGTTGGTGTGCAGCGAGTTGGTGCCGCCGAGCACGGCGGAGAGTGCCTCTATGGCCGTCCGTACGACGTTGTTGTACGGCTGCTGCGCGGTCAGCGAGACGCCGGCCGTCTGCGTGTGGAAACGCAGCCACTGCGCCTTCTCGCTCCGCGCCCCGTACACGTCCCGCATCCACCGCGCCCAGATCCGGCGTGCCGCACGGAACTTGGCGATCTCCTCGAAGAAGTCCAGGTGCGCGTCGAAGAAGAAGGACAGGCCCGGAGCGAACGTGTCGACGTCCAGACCGCGGCTGAGCCCCAACTCGACGTAGCCGAAGCCGTCGGCCAGCGTGTACGCCAGCTCCTGCGCCGCCGTCGCGCCCGCCTCACGGATGTGGTACCCGGAGACGGACAGCGGCTTGTACGCCGGGATGCCCTGTGCGCAGTGCTCCATGAGGTCGCCGATGAGCCGCAGATGGGGCTCGGGCTGGAAGAGCCACTCCTTCTGCGCGATGTACTCCTTGAAGATGTCGGTCTGCAGCGTCCCGTTGAGCACGGCGGGGTCGACACCCTGCCGCTCGGCCGCGACGAGGTACATGCAGAAGACGGGGACCGCGGGCCCCGAGATGGTCATCGAGGTGGTGACATCGCCGAGCGGAATGCCGGAGAAGAGCACCTCCATGTCGGCGGCCGAGTCGATGGCGACACCACAGTGCCCGACCTCGCCGAGCGACTGGGGCTCGTCCGAGTCGCGGCCCATCAGCGTCGGCATGTCGAAGGCGACGGACAGCCCTCCGCCGCCCGCCTCCAGGATCATCTTGTACCGCTCGTTCGTCTGCTCGGCGTTGCCGAACCCGGCGAACTGGCGGATGGTCCAGGTCCTGCCCCTGTACCCCGTGGCGTACAGCCCCCGCGTGTACGGGAACTCGCCCGGCCAGCCGATGCGCTCGAACCCTTCTACGGTGTCGCCGTCCCGGGGTCCGTAGACCGGCTCAACGGGGTCGCCGCTGAGCGTGGTGAAATCCGCGTCCCGCTTGCGCGCAGCGTCGTAGCGCTCCTGCCAGCGGCGGCGGCCTTGTGCAATGGCGTCAGCATCCATACCGCCAAATTTACTAGGACGTCCAAGTAAAAGTCGATGACAAAGCCTCCGTCATCCCCTGTGGCGGATGACGGAGGCTCGCGCCGGACACGCGCGCGGGGTACGCGGAACCGCTCAGGAGGCGCTGACCGGCGCCGCGCCGTTCTGCTCGACCAGCGGCTCGACCTCGCGGGTGACCTTGCGCTCCACGAAGAACGCCGCCGTGGGAACGGTGCCCGCCAGCAGCACCCAGATCTGCTTGCCTACCGGCCACTTGGCCTTCTGGCCCAGGTCGAAGGCGAAGATCAGGTACAGGATGTAGAGCCAGCCGTGCGCGATGGCGACCGCGCTCGTGACGCCGGCGGCGCCGTCCATGCTCAGCAGATACTTGGCGATCATGCCGAGACACAGCAGGACGAGCAGCACGGCGGTGACGTAGGCCATGAGCCGGTAGCGGGTCAGCACGCTTCGTTTCATGAATACGAGCGTAATCGCCCGAAAATCCCCGGCGTCGGCGGGGACCACCAAGCCCTCGTCCGCCGCCGCGTCAGGACGCGGGGACCACCTACGCTCCGGCGGAGAAAGGCGCGCTGACCCGCAAGAACGAAACCGCGCCCCTACCCCTCGTCCCCGGGCTCCGAGAAGTCCCCGGCATCGATCCGCAGGGGCCGCAGCATCGCGAAGATCTCGTCCAGCTCCTCGGCGTCGTAGACCCCGAGCCCGAAGTCCCGCTCCATGAGGTCCTTGCTCGCCGCCTCGCACACCTCCCGCCCCTTCGGGGTGATCGCGGCGAGGGTGCCGCGCCCGTCGTTGGGGTTGGGCCGCTTCTCCACGAAGCCGGCGCCCTGGAGCCGGTCGACGGTGTTGGTGACCGACGTGGGGTGCACCATGAGGCGCTCGCCGATCTTCGACATCGGCAGCTCGCCCGCCTTCGAGAAGGTGAGCAGCACCAGCGCCTCGTACCGCGCGAACGTCAAACCGTACGGCTTGACCACCCCGTCGACCTCGGACAGCAGGATCTGCTGTGCCCGCATGATCGAGGTGATGGCCGCCATGGACGGCACGGACCCCCATCGCTGCTTCCAGTGTTCGTCAGCGCGGGCGATGGGGTCGAACGAGAGACTGAGCGGCTTCGGCACGCGCCCGACCCTACCGGCCGGTCATATCGTGGTCATCCTCGTCCCGAAACCTGAGCCGGCCCGCCCTCCCGTGCACCGCTGTCAGGACCGCTGTCAGGGCCGCGCCTGGCACCGGACCACCGCCAGTACGCACACCGTGCCCGCCACCCCCGTGAGGGCGATCGCCGTATGCGCGGGCAGCCACTCGGCCAGTGCGCCGCCCGCGGCCATGCCGAGTCCCTGTGCGCTCATCAGGCCCGCCGACATGAGCGTCATGGCGCGGCCCCGCAGCTCCTCCGGCACGGCGTCGAAGAACCAGCGGTCCAGGCCGAGCGTGTAGCCGATGCCCATGCCCGACAGGCACAGCGCGGCCAGCGCCAGGGGCAGGCCGGGGCGTACGGCGAAGATCAGGAGCGGTAGGAGAAGCGTCGCCGCCAGCGGCAGTACGAGGCGTTCGCGGGTCCGGGGCCGCAGGAACGTGCCGACCGCCAGCTCCGCCGCCACGCTGCCCACAGGCCCCGCGGCGAGCAGCAGCCCCACACCGACGGATCCCGCGTCCAGCGCGTCCGCGTACGGCGCCGCCAGCCCTTCGGGGACCACCGCGAACGTGGGCGGCAGCCAGCACAGCAGGAGCAGTACGCGCACCCTGCGGTCGGCCAGCAGCCGCCTGGTGCCACCGCGCGCCCGTTCGGCGGCGTGCGCGAGTGCGGGGCGCAGCCGGGTGCCCATCCGGAGGATCAGGGCCGAACCCAGGAACCCCGCAACGGTGATCACCAGCGCCTCACGCGGCGTGATCCACACCAGCAGCAGACCGGTCACCGCGTACCCGGCGACCTGAGCCCCTTGCGCGACGACCCGCAGCAGCGAACGCCCCAGCACGAACGCGTCCCCCTCCAGGATCGCGCCGAGGCTCGCCGCCCGTACGCCGGTGAACAACGGCTGTACGAAGGCGGAGGCAGCGCGCAGCGTCAGCAGCAGGGCCACGTGCGCGCCCGGCAGCAGCATCACCGCGACGCACGCCGCGCAGAACACATCGCACGCCACCAGCACCCTGCGCGCCGCGAACCTGTCCGCCACGGGGGCCAGGGCCACGCCGCCCAGCGCGTTCGGCAGGAAGCCGAGCGCGAATGTCAGGGCCGAGAGGAGGGGTGACGAGGTGTCCTCGTAGATCATCACGGGGAGGGCGAGCGCTGCGACCACCGTCCCGAGGAGGGAGAGGATGTGTGCGGCGAACATCGCCCGGAACTCCGCCGAGCGGAAGAGGGTGGTGTATCCCTGCGGTTCTGTTGTGC
>NZ_JANCPR020000085.1 GCF_028657195.3 Streptomyces iconiensis | reverse complement strand
CCCCCAGACGCCCGGCCGGCGAGGCCAACGGGGGCCAGGGGGCGAAGCCCCCATATTGAACGGGAACGGGCTTCAACCCACAGGAACCACAACAGGGGGCAAGGGGCGAAGCCCCGAACGCAACCGCGGCCCCGCATCACCGCGCAACAGGCCGTCCGCAGGACCAGGCACACTGGGACCCATGGCCATTCACGAAAACCTGCTTGGTGGGCCGCCCGAGACCCACCTCCCCGACGACCCCGAGCCACGCGAAATGCTCGCCTCCGGAACGGCTCCCTCCGAGGTCGCGGCGAAGTACCCCACGTCCTCACTGGCGTGGGCCCAGCTTGCCGACGACGCGTTCGAGGCGGGCAGCGTCGTCGCGTCGTACGCCTACGCGCGTACCGGCTACCACCGCGGCCTGGACGCGCTGCGCCGCAGCGGCTGGAAGGGCCACGGGCCCGTCCCCTTCGAGCACGAGCCCAACCGCGGCTTCCTGCGCGCCCTGCACGCCCTCGCGCGTGCGGCGCAGGCCATCGGGGAGCAGGATGAGTACGAACGGTGCTCGTCCTTCCTGAAGGACAGCTCCCCCACGGCGGCCTCGACCCTCGGCTGAGCCGCTGGTCCCGAGTGGGCCTGATATGTCCGGCGGCGGTGGGACCCAAGGGGTTCTTGCCGCCGTCGGTGCGTGTCGCGCATGATGCGCTGTGGGCCTTCGAGGCCCGAGGGGACCGGGGCTCCACGTCGTCAGAAAGGGGCGGACCGCTACCCGGAAGCTCACGCAGCGGAGACAGCGATGTCACACGACCCGGATGCCCCCGAACTCGCCCCCGAACTCGCCCCCGAACTCGACTTCGCGGGCACCACCCCGTACGAGGACTACGTCCAGGCGGACACCCTCACACACCTCCAGCATCCCCTCTCCGAGGACCCCGGCGAGCTGGTCTTCCTCGTCACCACGCAGGTCATGGAGCTGTGGTTCACCGTCATCGTGCACGAGTGGCAGACCGCGGCCGGCTCCCTGCGCGACGACGACCTGCCCGCCGCGCTCGAAGCGCTTCAGCGCTCCACGTACGAGCTGCGCTCGCTCAACTCCTCGTGGGAGCCGCTGGCCCACCTGACGCCGGTCCAGTTCAACTCCTACCGTTCGGCGCTGGGCGACGGCTCCGGTTTCCAGTCGGCCATGTACCGGCGCATGGAGTTCCTCCTCGGTGAGAAGTCGGCGTCCATGCTGGTGCCGCACCGCGGTGCGCCCCGGGTGCACGCGGAGCTGGAGAAGGCGCTCCAGGAACCGAGCCTCTACGACGAGGTGCTGCGCTTCCTCGCGGCGCGCGGCGCCGAGATCCCCGAGGCGGTCCTCACCCGGGACGTGTCCCTGCGGTACGAGCCCGATCCCGGGGTCGAGGCCGCGTGGGTACGGATCTACGCCGGTGACCGCGGCTCCGACATGTACCGGCTCGGCGAGGCGCTGACCGAGGTCGCCGAACTGGTGTGGCGCTGGCGCAACGACCACCTGGTCGCCACACGACGCGCCATGGGCGCGAAGACCGGCACGGGCGGCTCGGCGGGTGTGGCATGGCTGGAGAAGCGAGCCACCAAACAGGTCTTCCCCGAGCTGTGGACGGCGCGCAGCCATGTCTGATCCCGCGAACAAGACGACAGGCATGCCGACGGACAACACGAGGAACACGCCGACGGACAAGCCGAGGAACACACTGGCCAACGAGTCCGAGCACCTGGACAGGGCCGACCAACTGGCCCACGTACGCGAGAGGTTCGTGCTCGACCCGGCCACCGTCTACCTGGACGGCAACTCCCTCGGCGCGCTCCCCCACGCGGTCGGGGAACGCGTCGCGCGCACCGTGGCGCACGAGTGGGGCGAGCTGGGCATCAGGTCCTGGACGGAGTCCGGATGGTGGGCAGCCCCCGAAAGGGTGGGCGAACTGATCGCGCCACTGGTGGGCGCCGACCAGGGACAGGTCGTGGTGGGCGACTCGACCAGCGTGAACGTGTTCAAGGCGGTCGTCGGCGCGATCCGGATCGCGCGTCAGGACAGCGCGGCGCGTACGGAACTGCTCGTGGACGAGGCGACGTTCCCGACCGACGGCTACATCGCCGAGTCCGCCGCCCGCCTCACCGGATGCACGCTGCGCCAGGTCCCGGCCGCGGCGGTGCCCGGCACAGCGGGACCCACGACGGCCGCCGTACTCATGAACCATGTCGACTACCGCACCGGCGAGTTGAACGACCTGCCCGGCATCACGGCGGCCGTACGCGAGGCCGGCGCACGCAGCGTGTGGGACCTGTGCCACAGCGCGGGCGCGCTGCCGGTCGGCCTGGACGCGCACGGCGTCGACTTCGCCGTCGGCTGCACGTACAAGTTCCTCAACGGCGGCCCCGGCTCGCCCGCCTTCCTCTACCTGCGCCGCGACCTCCAGGACCGCTTCGACTCCCCGCTGCCCGGCTGGCACTCCCACGCCGACCCCTTCGCGATGGCCCCGGCCTACGAACCGGCGTCCGGTGCCACGCGCGGCCGGGTGGGCACCCCCGAGATCCTCTCGACGGTCGCACTGGAGGCGGCCCTGAGCGTATGGGAGGGGGTGAGCATCGAGGCCGTACGGACCAAGTCCCTGGCCCTGAGCGACCACTTCCTGCGGTGCGTACGCACATACGTCCCCGAAGCGAGCCCGCACGGCGCCGAGGCGAGCCCGCACGGCGCCGTGAGCCCGCACAGCGCCGCCGGCACGCCCAGTCGTGCCGGCGAAACGGCGGTCTCCGTACGCTCGCTGACCCCCGAGGAGCACGCGCGGCGCGGAAGCCAGATCTCGCTGCTGTGCGAACCGGCCGAGCGGGCGGGCGCCGTGATGGAGGCACTGACCGCGCGCGGTGTGATCGGGGATTTCCGCCGTCCCGGCGTACTCCGCTTCGGATTCACCCCGCTCTACACTTCGTTCGAGGACGCGGAGCACGCAGCCCGCGTCCTGGGCGAAGTGACCGGGGGGCCACGATGAGCGACCAGGAGTGCAAGGCACTGCTGGCTCTTGAGCCGGTGCTGCCGGAGAGCCAGGAACGGTACGGACCCCATCCGTCGCAGGTCATCGACCTGTACGGAACGGGTGCGCCAGGGAAGCGGATCGTGGTCCTGCACGGCGGGTTCTGGCGCGACGAGTGGGACCGCACCCACCTCACGCCGTTCGCCGCCGCGTTGGCCGGCCGCGGAATGTCGGTGGCACTGGTCGAGTACCGCAGGGTCGGGGGCGGCGGGGGCTGGCCCACGACCGTCGAGGACATCGACGCTGCCCTCGAACACCTCGGAGCGCCGGCGAACGTCCTCGTAGGCCACTCCAGCGGCGGGCATCTCGCGCTGTGGGCCGCGGCCAAGCGGGAGCGTGCCGCCGAGCGCGCTGTCGTCGTCGCACCCGTCGCCGACCTCGCGCGGGCGCACGAGCTGCGGTTGAGCGGCGGTGCGGTCGCCGAGTTCTTCGGCGGCCACGACCAGGTCGAGGGTGCGCTGTGGGACGCCGATCCCATGCGGCTGCTGCCCCGTATCCCCGTGGAGATCCTGCACGGTACGGCCGATCTGGACGTGCCGATCGAGCTGTCGCGCCGTTACGCCAACAACTGGGGCGGTCGCCTCCATCTCCTCCCCGGCGTCGGCCACTACGCACCCTTCACCCCGCGGACCCCCGCGTTCGACGTGCTGGCCTCCTCCCTCTGCTGAGCCCGTGACGGCTCAACCCTGCTGAGCCCGTCATGGGCTCAACCCTGCTGAACCCCTGACGGCTCGCCCCGGCCGAGCCCCTCGTGGCTCGATGGGGTCTCGGGGCTCAGCCGAGCGGGGTATCCGAAGCGCACATTTGGCCTAACCCTGCGTAAGGGGATGCCGCACGGGAAAGGGACGTACCGGCGCATTTTCCGCGCGTCCACACGAACAAGGAGAACCCATGCGTATCCGCACCGCAGCTGCAGCCGCAGCGCTGGCCTCCGCCGCCCTCCTCGGCTCGGCGGGCTCGGCCTTCGCCGACCACAACGAGGCCGCGATCGCGAAGGACAACGACGGCAACAAGGTCAAGATCGGGAAGATGGTCCACAAGAACAGCCACAAGGAGTGGACCCTGTCCAAGAAGCACTGGAACGCCACCAACATCTCCGGCAACTACGGCGGTGGCGCCCGGGTCGGTGACCTTGAGCGAGGCTTCAAGCACTGAGACGGCTTGACCGCTCTCCAACCGGGCTCCACGAACCCGGTGTGACGCGTCTGTCCGGCCCCGCGCCCCTCCGCGCGGGGCCGGACGCCTGTCTGATTCCGCTCCCCGCGTCCACATCCGGCTTGGCAGAATGCGGACGTGAACACACAAGACGCCGAAGCCGTCGGCCCCGCCGTCACCCTGGGACTTCTCGCCGCCTGGACCCTGCACGACACGGAAGAGGTCGCCATGGTCCCCCGCTGGTGCAGGGAACACGTGCCCGAGCTGCGGAAGCGGATACCGCAGGTGCCCGACCGCGTCTGGGACCGTCTGGAAACCATCGACGGCCGTGAGTTCGCCACGGCGGTCGCCCTCGTCGGCGCCGTGGTCGCGGGCGCTGCGGTGGAGGGGCAGCGTACGGGTGGGCGTTCGGGGTTCTACCAGTCGGCACTGAACGGGTTCGGCCTGCACGGGCTCGCGCACATCGCGCAGGCCGTCGCCGTACGCGGGTACACGCCGGGCGTCGCGACCTCGCCGACCCTGGTGATCCCCTTCACCCTCTGGGCCCGCTCCCGCCTCCGCAAGGCGGGGGTCCTGCGCGGCGCCCGTGCGCGCGATGCCGTCACCAGTCTCGCGTTCGCCGCCGTGGTGACCGGCGCTTCCCACGGCTTGGCCCGCCGTCTGGTGCGGCGCGGGTAGTCCGGGCCGCGTCGTACCCAGGCCCGGGGGCGTTAAGGGGCGCCGATTCTCAGGCGGTTGCCGTCCGGGTCCCGTAGTTCGATCTCCTGGGCCCAGGGGGCCTGTGTGATCTCTACGCCGAACTCCTGGGCCAGTGTGGCCACTTCGCGCAGGCGCAGGTAGATCAGGGTGTCGGGGCGCGCATCGCCCTCGTGCTCGGAGAGGAACAGCCGCACCTTCCCGCGTTCGATCTCCACGAACGCGGGAAAGCCCTCTTCGAACCTGTGCTCCCAGATCTTCTTGAACCCCAGCCGCGCATACCAGGCGACGGCCGTGCCGGCGTCGCGTACGCGGAGGATCGGTACGACGTCCTCGTCCTCGTCCATGCGCGCCATCGTCGCAGAGGGATGCGCGGGATGCGCGGGGTGTGCCGGGAGCGTATGGAGTGGGGGCGGTCAGCCGATCAGGTGGGCGGCTCTGTGGCAGGCCGAGACGATGCGTTCCCTGTCGCCTGTGGTGAGTTCGCTGTGCAGGGACAGGCGTACGAAGCAGCGGCCCCGGGTCGTCGCGGGGGGAGCGAAGGGTGCGCCGAACACGCCTTCGGCCTCCAGCGCGTCCCGCAGTGCCATGGTGCGGCGTTCGTCGCCGCTCGGCAGCGCGATGATGTGCGCGCCATCGGGGGAGACGCCCACGGCGGCCAGCTCTTCCCGGAGGTACGCCGTGTGCGCCGCGAGCCGCGTGCGGCGGTCCTCGGCGTCGCGTACGACCCCCATCGCGGCGGTCAGGCCCGCCACGTCGTGCGGCAGAAGCGTGGAGCTGAACACTGCGGGAAACGACTCGAACTTGAAGTACTCGGGGAATTCCGGGTCCTGGCACCCGATGAATCCAGCCCGCCCCGCGAAAGCCTTGGAAAGGCTCGCCGTGACGAAATCGGGGGCGAGGTCACCGGTCAGCTGCCCCGACATTCCCGTGCCCCGACTGCCGAGTGCGCCGAGGGAATGCGATTCGTCGACGAGCAGTGAACAGCCGTACTCACGCGCGGTTTCCGCGATCTCCCGCAGCGGGCACACACTGCCGTCGTTGCTGTAGACGGCGTCCACGACGACGATTCCCGGACCGCTGTCCTCGATCTTGCGGCGCAAATGGGAGGCCCCGTTGTGCAGAAAGGGCCGTACGGGCGCTTCCGCGATCCGTGCGCCTTCCCACAGCGACATGTGCGCGTACATGTCCATGTAGACCGGTGTGTGTCCGTCGGCCGTCGCCTGGAGCAGACCCGTGTTGGCCGCCCAGCCCGACTGGCACAGCACCCCCGCCGTGCAGCCCGCGTGTGCGGCCAGCTCGGTCTCCAGGCGGAGTTGGGGGTGCTCGCTCTCCTCGCCCGTCAGGAAGACACCGGACATGAGAACCCCATTGCCGTGCGCCGTCAGGCAGTTGGCCATGGTTCGCACGATCCGGGGATCACGCGAGAGGGAAAGATAGTCGTTGCTGTTGACGAGTACGGCATCGTCGCCGGGGGTCAGGCCGCGCAGGAACTGCTGCCCTCCCCAGCGCACCGCCTTGCGTTCTCGGTGGAAACGGTCGATTCGCTTGCGCGTCATGGCGAGTCCCACCGCTGAGTCCGGCACGCGTTCACTCCTTCGTGGCACCTTCTTGGCCCGTGTATGAACACAGAGAATGCCGGGCAGTGCGGGGTGTGTCCGTACGGCACGCGCGAGAGCGTAGCTGTGTTCTCGGCGTTTCCCGCCTTCCACTCCGCCCGCTTTTCCCGCCTTCGATTCCCGAGGAGAGCCCTTTCATGACCACTGCCACCACTGTCCTGGACACCAAACTCGACCGCGCGTTCTCCATGCTCGACGCGAACGGCACCGGATCTCTCGTGGAGGCCGATCTGCTCGCGCTCGCCGACAAGTTGGGCGCCGCGTTCAACGCGATGGAGAACGGCTCGGCCGCCCGGCTCAGGCAGGCGCTCGCCGACCTGTGGAAGTCCGATCTCGCCGGCATGGACGCCGACGGGGACGGTGAGATCGACGTCGACGAATTCCGCGCCGGCGTGCGGCGCGCTGTCGCCGAGGACCGCGAGGGATTCCTCGACCGGGTGGGCGACATGGTGGAGGCGTGGATGAGCGTGGCCGACGCCGACGGTGACGGTCTGATCGACGTCGTCGAGTTCACCACCATGTACACACGCACTCTCGGCGCTTCCCCCGACGCCCTCGCCGCCTCCTTCGCGCGTCTCGACACGGACGGCGACGGCACGCTGGACAGCGACGAAATCCGGCGCGCCACCGAGGAGTTCTACACCAGCGAGGATCCGGACGCGCCGGGCAACCAGCTCTTCGGCCCCCTCAACGAGGCATAGGCGTAGGTGAGCCGGCGCCCGCGCGGCCCGGGCGCCGCCGCCCTCGCTCCGGACTCCGCACCTCCGGCTCCGGACTCTGCACTTCCCGGTCCGGGCCGCGCACTCCGGGCCGCGCCCTTCCCTGTCCGGACCGGGAAGGGTCGCGGGAAGCTCACTCCTCCCGTAGTCGCAGAACCCAGCGCAGCATCGTTCCCGTATGGGGCGGGAGGCACGGTTCGGCCCGGGTGATCTCCGCTGCGAGGAGTGCCCGTTCGTGCGGGGGCAGCGCCGCGGCCAGGGACGCCGAGTTGGTCGGGGACCAGCGCGCCGCCAGTGCACGCGCCCGTTGCCACAGTTCAGGGTCGTCCACGAGGGACAGCGCGGCGCGCAGCGGTTCCAGGCCCCCGCGGGCCGCGAGGAGCTGGAAGGCCGCACGGCGTATGTGCTTCTCGCGGTCCGGGCCGAGCCGCGTGAGCAGCCCTCCTGGTCCGTCCAGCGGCAGCGTGTCCGCGTCCCCCGCGAGCGCTCTCGCCACGCGGCCCACCACGGCGGGCGACGGGTCGTCCAGCAGATGCGCGACCAGTTCGGGCTCGGCACCCGCGAGGGCACTCAACGCGCCCACGGCCGCTGCCCGTACCCCTGCGCTGTCATCCGCGAGGAACGGTGTGACCAGCTCCGCATCCGCCGCGCTTCCGCCGGCCCCGCACTCCCCGAGCCCGGCGACGGCGCCGCGCGGCACCCTGCCGGGGCCGGCGCTCACGGCGTCGCGGTAGTGCGCCGCCGGGTCGCCGCCGCTCACGCGTACGGCCCACTGCGCGCACTCCCGTACGGCGGCCGACCGGTCGTCCAGCCACGCGGCGCCCTTCTCCGGCGTACCGGCCCGCCGCAGCGCGGTCACGGCGACGGCCCGTACGCGCGCTGCCCGCGCGGTGAGCAGCAGGTCGAGAGGGCCGCGCGGCACCGCGTTCCCCGCATCCTCCCCGAGCGCCGCCTCGGCGCAGAGGGTCTGCACGAGGACGTCGTCTTCGCGTACGGCCGCAGCGGCCAGCTCGTCGGGGCTCAACCATCCGTTGTCCACAGCCTGTTGAAAACCCCAGCGGCGCACCTCCCGTGCCGGATGCGTGAGCACACGCCGACGCGTGTCCGCTTCCGCCGTACCCAGCCGCTCCTTCAGCAGCCGCACCGCGTGGCCGCCGTGCGCGCGCTCCCCGATCCGCAGCACCACGTGCGCCACCTCGGCCAGCGCATCCGTCGGCGTACGGGCCAGCACCGCGCGCGCCGCCTCCCGCACAGCTCCGGCCCAGTCCGCACCCCGCACCACCACCAACGGCAACAGCCCCGCGCCCACCCCGGCCCGCAACGCGGCTTCCCGCACCCGCCCGTCCCCGTGGCACAGCGCCACCCCCGCGTCCGCCACCCGCGCGGGCACGGACAACGGGTCGGGGAACCAGTAGTGCTTCCGCCGCACCGCCAGGTCGTACGCCACCCACGCCCGCGCGGGTGCGGTCACCAGGGGTACGTCGGGTGCGTCGGGTGCGTCGGGTACGTCCGGTATGGAGTCCTGAGTCATGCCCGGCAGCGTACGGCCCCGGTTGGCGCTCCCCGGGCATGATTGAGCCCGTGCGGCGCCGATCCGGCACCGCACGGGCTCAGCGGTCACGGCCGGTGGACGTTCGTGCGGCCGTGCGTGTGCTTGCGGCAGTCCGGTGTCTGATCGGCGGGTGTGGTGACGGGCTCGGGTTCCACGTCGAGCGCGAAGCAGAGCTGCGCGTGCAGCATCTCGGCTTCTGCCGGGGAGAGTTGGAGCGCGATGTCACCGTCGAACTTGCCGTTGCGCAGCAGCCAGAGAGGGATCGCGTACCGCCCGTCGGCGTCCCGGTGCAGGGGCTTCCCCGGTACGCGGCTGATGCGCAGTCCGTGATGCGTGGGTCCGTGATGCGTGGGTCCGGTGGTCACGCCGCCACCCCCATCGCCACGGCGGGGTGCCCGATGTGGTGCCCGTGGATGATCTCCGGCCCGATGTCGATCCCGTCCAGCGCGAGAACGAGCGCGGCCCTGCGCTCGCCCCTCTCGTGCGCGAGCAGATACGGGCGGACGAGCGGGCTGTCGCCGTCGACGGTGGCGGGCGCGTCGAGGGGGCGACGCGGTGGCCTGACCGGCGTTGTCCGGACTGCTTCGTGGGGGACCGGCGGATACGGGGCCCCCACCTGGGCGGCCCCGCTGCCGCGCGGACGGATGAGGAGGGCGAGTGTTCGGCTCAGAGCATGCCGGATACGGTGGTTCATGCTGACGCTCCAGGTGGTTCAAGCGTTGGCCAGCCCCGGGGTGTTACCGCACCGCCGGGGCGCTTGTTTCTTGGACAACAGCCTTGCTGAGTCCGCGAGTTCAGGTAACCGTAGCGCCACGCGTTGCAACTTATCAACTGTTGTAAGTTCGCTCGCTCAATTGGCATGTGCCGCAGCGTCGGGCCGCGTTACCGAAGGTCGTCAAGTGCCCCGGAGTCGGCGGCGATCAGGAGGGCCCGGAGATGCGCGCGCGACAACGCGGTGACCACCGTGGGATCGTCGCTTTCGCGCAGCAGGACCTTGTTGCCGTTCGTGGCAAGCTCGATGCAATCGCCGTCCGGCTGGGTCGAGTACGACGACTTCTGCCACTGGAGTTCCACGCTCTTCACGCCTTCATAGTTGCTGGGTCACATCACGGATGAAGTCCTGCGAAGGGCCCGGATCAAGCGCGCGCTCCTCCATGCGATCCAGCACCGCGTGGTAGTTCGCGAGGTGGGTCTCCGCGTGGAGGAAAGCCGATCCGGCCGGGGTGTCCTTCTGCACAGTATCGAGCTGTGGCACCGGGCCATGTGCGTAGACCGCCTGATCGCCCGCGCTCGGGAAAGCGCCCGCGTCGAAGGGCAGCACGCGCACGCTTACGCAGCCGCGATCCGACTGATCCAAGAGGTGCCGGAGCTGGACGCGTGTCACGTCCTTCCCTCCGAAGCGCATCCGTAGGGCCGCCTCATGAATGATGAAGGTGCACGTGGGCGCGTCGGCCCGGTCCAGCACCTGGGCTCGTCCGAGCCGGAAGCGCAGCTTGCGTTCGAAGTCGTCCGAGGCCATGGGCGGTACGGCCTCCGCGAAGATCGCGCGTACGTACTCCTCGTGCTGGAGCAGACCCGGCATGTGCGTGATCTGGGCCGCTCTGAGGCTCGTAGCATGATGTTCCATCTCGGCGAGGTCTATCGCCGTCGCGGGAAGGCTCTCCTGGTACTCGTCCCACCAGCTCGGCCCTGAACTGCGGCGCTCGCGTGCCATGTCCGCGAGTACGGCCACGTAATCCCGGTCGGGACATGAGTAGTTGGCCGCCCACACACGGACCCGGTCCGGACTCACGCCGAAGCGGCCCGCCTCGGTGTTGCTGATCGTGGTCCGGTCGGTCCCATGCATCTCTGCGGCCTCGGTCAACGAGAGTCCAAGATGCTCGCGCATCTTCCGCAACTCCGCCCCAAGCCGCCGCTGCCGCTCGGTCGGTGGCTTCCGCGCCGCCATCGCCTCCCCCTCCTCCGGGACCACAGTGTGGACCGCCGTGTTGCGATGGTCCACTTCGCCGGGGCGGGCGGTGCCTCGGGCAAGGTCGCGAAGGCGGGTCTCAGCGCACCCAGTTCTTCAGGGGCTCGGTCTCCAGGGTGATCCCGACGGGTTCGGGAAGCTCGGCGTTCTTGCCGAACGGGACGCGGGTGGTGTGCTCGCGTCCGTGTGCGGTCATGGCCGTCATGGTGTGCGGGTGCCGGGCGGGTCGGTGGTCGACGGGGTCCGGCTCACCCGTACGAGTTGGCGCGCGCGGTGTGCGGGATTCAGTCCTGGTATCCCGAGCGGTGGCGGGGCCAGGCGTCACGTTGGGACTGAGCGGGCGCTGTGGGCAGTATGCCCGTGTCCAACTCGACGGGGCCTGAGGGCAGCGGGAGCGTAAGGGCCTCGCCGTAGGAGAACTCCTCCCGCGAACGGTAGGCGCCGTCGGCCGGCCGGCTGTAGCAGAGGGCGCGGCGGGTGTACGGATCGAGGATCAGGTAGACGGGAATGCCGGCTGCCGCATAGGCAGCGGTCTTGGCGAGGTAGTCGTTCTCCACGCTGGAGGGGGAGACGATCTCGCCGGCCAACTCGATGAGTTCGGCTCCGCGCTTGGGCGTGTCAACGGGGCTCCAGAGCACCACGTCAGGGCTGCGGGGCGTGTCCCACTCGGGGTGTTGGAACTCGATCTCCCCGACGGCTTCGAGCCCCAGCTCCGGGTCGAGGCGTGCGTCGAGCAGTTCCGTCACACGACGGAAGGTACGGATGCGTTCCAGCGAGACAGGGGACATCATGACGAAGCCGTCGCCGGGCACCACCTCGACGCCCTCCAGGGTCTCCGCCTTTTCCATCAGCCCTTGGAGCAGCTCCACGTCACTCTGGATCTTCTTGTCCACCGGATACTCCCAGCCTCGACCGTGACTCATCCGCAACCTCGCACGCCCTGCTGACAGCCTGGCTCCGGCGCCGCCGTCGGTCCACCGGAGTGTGGGGCGCAGAGCCCACGCGGCCCCGGCCCGCACGGGAGTACGGGCCGGAGCCGTCGTCAGCTCTCCGCGCTCGGGCGGGGCGTGATGCGGGTGAGGTCGAGGTCGAGGGGGAACGGGACCTCGGTCTTCATTCGCGCGTGGAAGATGCCGGTGCTCGTGTACGCGCCGGTTGCGGGCTCCAGCTCGAACACGTACACCACGGCCCGGCCCCGGTCCTCCTCCACCCGCCAGTAGTGCGGGATCTTCGCGCGGGCGTACTTCACCGGCTTCGTCTCGCGGTCCCGCGTCAGGGATTCGGGGGATACGACCTCGACCGCCAGCACCACGGACTCGGCCGGGAACCGGGTCAGCCGGAAGTCGTCCACGATGTCGCCGGGGACGACAATGACGTCCGGTTCGGGGCGGTTCTGGCGGTCCACGTCGATGGTGAAGTCCCGGATGACCTCCAGCTCGGGCGGCGCGAGCGACTCCAACTGCCTTTCGAAGAAACTGACTGCCCGGTAGTGGAAAAGGGACTGCGGACTTACGAAGACGAGGCTCCCGTCGATCAGCTCCGTGTGTGGAGGCAGATGGGGGAGTCGGTCGAGGTCGTCGGCTGTCCAGCCGCCCACGGGCGGGACCGGCCAGCTCGGCTCGCACGGCTCGGAGTGCTCCGGTGCGACGCTCATCGGGTCTCCTTCGTGAATACCCCCGGCTTCAGCCGGGGGAGGAAACGAAGCTCCTGTGGAGCAGGGCAGGGAAAGCCGAATCGCCGCCGGGATATTCGGCGTCTACCGCCAACTACCAGCGGTAGGCCACAATTTGGTGTGATAATTTGCGAGATATGACCACTCATGTGAAGCGGGCGTTTCGGTACCGCTTCTATCCGACTGTGGTGCAGGCAGTCGAGCTGTCGCGCACGTTCGGATGTGTGCGCAAGGTCTACAACATGGCGCTCTCTGCCCGTTCCGAAGCCTGGTACCAGCGTGGAGAGCGGGTGAACTACAACGCCACCTCGGCGATGCTGACCGCGTGGAAGAAGTCCGAGGAGCTGGCGTTCCTCGCCGAGGTGTCGTCGGTCCCGTTGCAGCAGTGCTTGCGGCACTTGCAGGCAGCCTTCACCAACTTCTTCGCCAGGCGGGCCAAGTACCCCCGTTTCAAGTCCAGGCACAAGTCGCGTGCCTCGGCCGAATACACCAGCTCGGCGTTCCGGTTCCGGAATGGGGAACTCACTCTCGCGAAGATGGCCGGGCCGTTGGACATCCGGTGGTCCAGGCCGCTCCCGGAAGGAGCGAAGCCGTCCACGGTGACCGTCAGCCGTGATGCGGCCGGCCGCTGGTTCGTGTCCCTGCTGTGCGAGGACGCGTCCGTAAACCCGCTGGCTGCCACGGAAACGGCGGTCGGGATCGACGCCGGCCTCGACCACCTGCTGACGCTCTCCACCGGAGAGAAGATCACCAACCCGAGGCATGAGCGCCAGAACCGTAAGCGGCTGGCCAGGGCCCAACGGAATCTGTCCCGTAAGGCAAAGGGAAGCAACAACCGGGCCAAGGCCCGGCAGAGGGTCGCTCGCGTCCACGCACACATCGCGGACCGGCGACGCGACACCCTGCACAAGCTGACTTCCCGACTCGTGCGCGAAAACCAAACGCTCGTGATCGAGGACCTGACCGTGCGCAACATGGTCAAGAACCACACTCTGGCCCGCGCCATCCACGATGCCGCGTGGTCGGAGTTCCGGAGCCTGCTGGAGTACAAGGCCGCCTGGTACGGCCGCGAGGTCATCGCGGTCGACCGCTGGTTGCCCTCCTCCAAACTCTGCTCCACCTGCGGCACCCTCCAAGAGAAGATGCCGTTGCACGTCCGCACCTGGACGTGCAACTGCGGCACGGCCCATGACCGGGACGTGAACGCGGCACGCAACATCCTGGCGGAAGGACTTTCCGTGTCGGCCTGTGGAGCCGGTGTAAGACCCCAACGGCGTACGCCGGGAGGGCAGTCGGCTGCGAAGCAGGAAGTCCCCCGGAGCGATCCGGGCCGCGCAAGCGGCGAACGACCATAGGTCGTACGGGAATCCCCCTGCTTCAGCTGGGGGAGGAGTCAACAGTGCTCCCATGGGACGCAGTCTCGCCAGCCGTGCCAGCGTATCGGCCCGGAACGTCCGGGCGTTCCCTCGAACGAGTGTCGAAAGGGCTGGTGGGCGCGCAAGGGCGCCCACCAGCCCTTTCCTTCGGCCAGGCCGGGGCCTACAGGAACGAGTTGACCTGGATCGTCTCGTCGCGGCCCGGGCCCACGCCGATGGCGGAGATCGGGGCGCCGGACATCTCTTCGAGGGACTTGACGTACGCCTGGGCGTTCTTGGGCAGGTCCTCGAAGGTCTTGGCCTTGGTGATGTCCTCCGACCAGCCGGGGAGGTACTCGTAGACCGGCTTCGCGTGGTGGAAGTCGCTCTGGTTGTACGGGAGTTCCTCGACGCGCTTGCCGTCGATCTCGTACGCGACGCAGACCGGGATGCGCTCCCAGCCGGTGAGGACGTCGAGCTTGGTGAGGAAGAAGTCGGTGAGGCCGTTGACGCGGGTCGCGTAGCGGGCGATGACCGCGTCGAACCAGCCGCAGCGGCGGTTGCGGCCCGTGGTCACGCCGAACTCGCGGCCGATGGAGCGCAGCGCCTCGCCGTCCTCGTCGAACAGCTCGGTGGGGAACGGGCCGGCGCCGACGCGCGTGGTGTACGCCTTCAGGATGCCGATGACCCGGCTGATCTTCGTCGGGCCCACCCCGGCGCCGGTGCAGGCGCCGCCCGCGGTCGGGTTGGAGGAGGTCACGAAGGGATACGTGCCGTGGTCGACGTCGAGCAGGGTGCCCTGGCCGCCCTCGAAGAGGACGACCTTGTCCTGGTCGATGGCGTCGTTGAGCACCAGTGAGGTGTCGGCGACGTAACCCCTGATCTGGTCCGCGTAGCCGAGCAGCTCGTCGGCGACCTGGCGCGGCGAGATGGAGCGGCGGTTGTAGAGCTTGGCGAGGATCTGGTTCTTGAAGTCGAGAGCCGCCTCGATCTTCTGGAGCAGGATCGACTCGTCGAAGAGGTCCTGGACCCTGATACCGACGCGGTTGATCTTGTCGGCGTAGGACGGGCCGATGCCGCGGCCCGTTGTGCCGATCTTGCGCTGGCCGAGGAACCGTTCCGTCGTCTTGTCGAGGGTCGCGTGATACGGCGTGATCAGGTGCGCGTTACCGCTGAGCAGGAGCTTGGAGGTGTCGACGCCGCGCTCGTTCAGTCCGCTCAGCTCGGAGAGCAGGACCGCGGGGTCGACGACGACACCGTTGCCGATGACCGGGGTGCACCCCGGAGACAGGATCCCGGACGGGAGGAGATGCAGCGCGTACTTCTGGTCGCCGACGACGACCGTGTGGCCGGCGTTGTTGCCACCTTGGTAGCGCACTACATAGTCCACGGAGCCACCGAGCAGGTCGGTGGCCTTTCCCTTGCCCTCGTCACCCCACTGAGCACCGAGCAGCACAAGTGCGGGCACAGGCGTACACCCCTTCCGGGCGGGGCATGTCCCACGTGCATGGCGCTTTTCGCCATCGCAAGAGCCGCGGACCGGTGCCCCAGATAGAGGAAGCCCCTGGCGCAACAGCGACAGGGGCTCTTGCACCGAGAGATTACCCAACAATTCTCTCGGGTGACGAACAGGGGAGTGCCCGCGCCGTACGGCCGTACGAACCGCAGCGCCGCGTTACCCGATGAGGAAGGACCCAGGTGTCGGCTCCAGACCCCGCGAGGGCCCCGGAACCCCCTGGAGCAGGGGACCCCCGGATTCCGCTCCTCGTGGTCATCGATCCTGTCGCCAGGCTCACGGACGGTGAGTCCGTGCGCATCGCGCGAGATGTGCTCTGTGCCGGGACATCGGGGGTGAAGGTCTGCCTTCCCGACGACCCCGAGGAGACGGCACGCGCACTCGCCCGGCGCGGCAGCAGGCGTCCCGTACTGGTCGGCAACGACAGGGCGCTGCTGCGGGTCGTCCAGCTCCTGCACAGAGAGGGCGCGCTGCACGAGGCGGCGCTTTCGGTCGTGCCGGTCGGCGACGGTACGTCGGTCGCGCTGGCCGGTTCGCTGGGGATTCCGCTGGACGCGGTCACCGCGGCACGCGCCGTGCTGACCGGCGCCGAGCACCGGCTCGATCTGCTGGTCGACGACGGCGGCGCCGTCGTACTCGGCGGGGTCCGTGTTCCCGCCGGCCCGGAGCCCGCACCCGAGCCCCGCGTACCCCGCCAGGGCACGGGCCCCGGCGAGGCGGGCGGTTCACCGCTGCGCCGCGCCTGCCGCTCCCTCGTACGGACGGTGCTGCCGCAGAGCCTGCACACGGTGCTGCCGCGGAGCCCGGACGGGAAGCGGGAAGCGGGGCGCGGCGCTGAACGGCGGGACGATCGCCCTCCCGTGGCTCGTGACCCCGGTCGGGAGGCCGCGCGTGAGGCGGCGTTCGGAGGGGCGGACGAGGGAGTTGGTGACGGGGGCGGTGACGGAGTCGGTGACCGGGGTGGTGAGGGCCAGGGTGGCGGGGAGCGTGCGGGGGCTTCCGGTGTGCGGCGGCGCCCGTTCGAACGGGGTGCGGGCGCGGAACCGTACGCGAACTCTCCGCAGAAGCCGCCCTCCGTACCCGCGCAGTGGCTGCGCGTGGAGGCCGACGGCAAGCTGCTCGCCGACTTCGACGAGCCGGTGGGGGAGGTCTCGCTGCGTACGACGCACGACGGCGGACTCGCCGAGGTGACCGTACGGCCGCTCTCCGACCCCTCGCCGGTGCGGGCCATGGCGCGTGAGGTGACGGTGTCGGGCGGCGACGGGTTCCGCTATCGCACGGACACGGCACGGGTCGGTGGCCCGGTGACATCCCGTACCTGGACGGTGCTCCCGCACGCCTGGCGGCTGGTCCTCCCGCGCGCGGACACCGCCTGAACGGGGGCTCCCTGGGCGGGGGGCTCTCTGGACGGGGTCTTCTGAACGAGGGTCTCTGAACGGCGCCCTTGAACGGGGCGCGTGGCGGGCCGGGGCTCAGTCCTCGGGGGAGGGGTGGGTGTCGTGCCAGCGCTTGAGGAGGTCCTCCAGTTCGCGCCGCATGAACTCCAGGAATTCCGCGCTCTCCTCGATGCGGCGCCCCGCGGGGCTCTCGGGGCCGACATCGCGGGCGCCGGCGCGCAGGGTGCTCGTCCAGCGGGTGAGGATGTTGTCGCGGTTGGTCAGCGCGCTGTACCAGATGTCGCGGTGCAGCAGATAGCGCTCGCGGCGCGAGCCCGGGTCGCGCTGGCGGCTGACCATGTTGACCTGGGCGAGGTAGCGGACGGCGCCGGAGATCGCGGCGGGGCTCGCCTGGAGGCGTACGGACAGTTCGGCCGAGGTCAGCGAGCCCTCTTCGGAGGCGAGCAGGCAGGCGAAGACGCGGGATGCCATGCGCTGCATCCCGGCCTCGGTGAGGTCGGCGGCGAATCTCTCGACGAAGGGGGACACCTTCGTCTCGTAGTGCCGCAGCTCCTCCCCGGGGGCGTTCCCGAGTCCGTTCTCCTCCGTCTTTCCAGCCACGTGCTTCAGCTTCTCCCTGGTCGGTGGGTTATGACAGACCCTAACGCTTCCTTAACTTCATAAATTTGTGAAATTAGCGTAGCTTCCAAAACATGAACTCCGCTACGACAGCGATCGCCGTCTCCGGTCTCGTCAAGACCTTCGGCAGGACCCGCGCGCTCGACGGGCTCAACCTTGAGGTCGCCACGGGAGAGGTGCACGGGTTCCTGGGGCCCAACGGGGCGGGCAAGTCGACCACCCTCCGGGTTCTTCTCGGCCTCCTGCGCGCCGATACGGGAACAGCGCGCCTGCTCGGTGCCGACCCCTGGGACGACGCCGTCGCGCTGCACCGACGCCTCGCCTACGTCCCGGGCGACGTCGAACTGTGGCCCAACCTCACCGGCGGCGAGGCCATCGACCTGCTCGCCAGGCTCCGGGGTGGCATCGACCCCGCGAAGCGCGAGGAACTCATCGAACGCTTCGACCTCGACCCCACCAAGAAGGGCCGCACGTACTCCAAGGGCAACCGGCAGAAGGTCGCCATCATCGCGGCCCTCGCCTCCGACGCCGAACTGCTGCTCCTGGACGAGCCGACAGCCGGGCTCGACCCCCTCATGGAGGTGATCTTCCAGGACGTGATCCTCCAAGCGAAGGCCGCAGGGCGCACCGTGCTGCTCTCCAGCCACATCCTGGCCCAGGTCGAGAAGCTGTGTGACCGCGTCAGCATCATCCGGCTCGGCAAGATCGTGCAGTCCGGCTCCCTCAGCGAGATGCGGCACCTCACCAGGACCACGATCGAGGCCGAGACCGACAGGCCCGTCACCGGACTCGCCGAACTACCTGGTGTCCACAACCTGCGTACCGAAGCAGGCCGTGCCCACTTCGCCGTCGACGGCACCCACCTCGACGAGGCCGTACGCCACCTCGGCACGCTCGGCATCCGCAGCCTCACCAGCCACCCACCCACGCTCGAAGAGCTGATGCTGCGGCACTACGGGGACGAGCTGTCAGCCAACGGGCACGGGACGGACGGGAGCGCAGCCGAGGCGCACGCCGGTACGGGTGCCGGGGCGGGTGTCGCGCCGGGTGCCTCGACGGACACCTCCGCGGGTTCGGGCTCGGCCGGTTCGGGCTCGGGCTCGGACTCCGAGGGAGCGTCGCGATGAGCGCCGCGACCGGTACCGTGCCCCGGCCCGAAACCACTCCCGGGCCCCAACACCCCGCTCGTAAGCGCACGTTGGCCGGAACCGGGACCCTCTACCGCTTCGCGCTGCGCCGCGACCGTGTACGCCTTCCCGTCTGGATCCTGGCGCTCTTCCTCGGAACCCTCTCGACCGCCAGCAACTTCAAGCAGGTCTACGCCGACGACGAGGCACGCGCCTCGGCCGCCAAGACGATGGACAGCCCGGCGGGTCTGGCGATGACCGGCCCCGGGCACTACCTCGACGACTACAACTACGGCGCCATGCTCGGGCACCAGATGCTCGGCTTCGTCGTCATCATGGTCGGCCTGATGAGCGTCCTCGCCGTCGTACGCCATACACGTAACGAGGAAGAGACCGGCCGCGCCGAACTCGTACGCTCCGGCGTCGTCGGACGGCACGCCTCCCTCACCGCGGCGCTCGGGGTCGCCTGCACGGCCAACCTGGTGCTCGGCATCCTGCTCGCCGTCGGCCTGCCCGCGCTCGGGATGGACGGCATCACCTCCGGCGGAGCCGTCCTCTACGGCGCCGCGCACGCCGCCGTCGGGCTCGTCTTCGCCGCCGTCGCCGCCATCACCGTGCAGCTCACCGCCCACGCGCGCGCCGCGTCCGGGGCGGCACTCGCCGTGCTCGGAGCCGCGTACGTTCTGCGCGCCGCGGGCGACGTCGGCAACGGAGCGCTCTCCTGGCTCTCTCCCATCGGCTGGGCCCAGCGCACGTACCCCTTCGTCGACGACCGCTGGTGGCCGCTGCTCCTCGCGCCGGCCTTCGCGTTCGCGGCAGGCGCCGCGGCGTATGTGCTGAGCACCCGGCGCGATGTCGGTGCCGGGCTGCGCCCGCCCCGGCCCGGCCGTGCCGCCGCCAAGGGTTTCCTCACCCGGCCGCTCGGGTTCGCGCTCCGGCTGCACCGGGGGCTGCTCACCGGGTTCACCGTCGCGCTGCTGCTGCTCGGCGCGATGTACGGCTCGATCCTCGGTGACGTCGAGGACATGCTGAAGAATGTCGACGCCATACAGGAGGCCCTCAAGAACGCGGGCGGCTCCACACTCGCCGAGTCCTTTGCCTCAACGGTGATGATCGTGCTGGCGGTTGTGGCCTCCATCTACGTGGTCATGGCCACGTTGCGTCCCCGCGCCGAGGAGACCGCCGGGCGCGCGGAACCGCTCCTCGCCACCGCGCTCTCGCGCCGCCGCTGGGTCGGCAGCCACCTTCTCGTCGCCCTCGCCGGCGGTACCGGCATCCTGCTCGCAGGCGGCCTCGGGTTCGGGCTCACCGGCGCCGCTTCCACGGGCGACTCCGCCCTCGTCGGGCGCCTCACGGGTGCTGCCCTCGCCTACGCCCCCGCGCTCTGGGTGACCGCGGGCGTGGCGGTCCTCCTCTTCGGCTGGCTCCCGCGCGCGACGGCCTTGGCCTGGATCGTGCCCGTCTACGGCTTCGTCGTCGGCTACCTCGGCAAACTGCTCGACTTCCCCGACGCGCTCAACAATGTCTCCCCCTTCGGTCATGTCCCCGCACTTCCCGCGGCGGACATGTCCTGGCTGCCCCTGCTCCTCCTCACCGCGATCGCCGCCGCGCTTGTCGCCGTGGGCCTTTACGGGTTCCGTCGGCGTGACCTTGAGACGAAGTAGTACTTGTGAGGTGTCGCCCCCAGCGT
>NZ_JANCPR020000084.1 GCF_028657195.3 Streptomyces iconiensis | reverse complement strand
TACGTCCTCCGCAACGGCTGCCCCGTCGGTTCAAGCGTCGCTCGCGCTCGTAGCGGGGGTCCGGGGCTGGCTCCCGGCACCAGGGGCTGGCTCCCAGCACCAGGGGCGGGCCGTCAGCCGAAGACGAGCTTGACCGCCCAGTAGACGACGGCGGCAGCCGCAGCCGCGGCCGGCATGGTGATGAACCAGCCCATGATGATGTTCTTCGCGACACCCCAGCGCACCGCGCTGACCCGCTTGGTGGCGCCCACGCCCATGATCGCGGAAGTGATCACATGGGTGGTCGAGATGGGGGCGTGGAACATGAACGAGGCGGTGTACATCACGGAGGCCGCCGTGGTCTCGGCGGCGAAACCCTGCGGCGGGTCGAGTTCGATGATGCGGCGCCCGAGGGTCCGCATGATCCGCCAGCCGCCCGCGTACGTACCGAGCGACAGCATCGCGGCGCACGCGATCTTGACCCAGACCGGGATGTCGTTGTGGTCCTGGACCTCGGCGATGCTGAGGGCCATCACCACGACGCCCATGGTCTTCTGCGCGTCCTGGAGACCGTGTCCGAGCGCCATACCGGCGGCCGAGACGGTCTGCGCGATACGGAAGCCGCGCTTGGCGCGGTGCGGGTTGGACCTCTTGAAGAGCCAGAGGATGACGCACATCACCGCGTAACCGAGCAACAGCCCGATGATCGGCGAGATGAACATCGGCAGCACGATCTTTTCGAGCACCCCCGTCCAGTAGACGGCGATACCGCCCGCGAGCGCGGCGCCCACCATGCCGCCGAAGAGCGCATGGCTGGAGGAGGAGGGGAGCCCGAAGTACCAGGTGACGAGGTTCCAGACGATCGCCCCCACGAGCGCGGCGAACAGGATGCCCATGCCGCTGGACCCGTGCGGGGTCTGGATGAGCCCCTCACTGACGGTCTTGGCGACCCCGCTGCCGAGGAAGGCACCGGCGAGGTTCATCACGGCCGCCATGGCCAACGCGGCACGCGGGGTCAGCGCACGCGTGGAGACCGAGGTCGCGATGGCGTTCGCGGAGTCGTGGAAGCCGTTCGTATAGGTGAATCCGAGCGCGACCCCGACGGTCATGATCAGCGCGAAGGTGTCCACGGAGGGTCAGGACTCCTTGACCGCGATGGTCTCGATCGTGTTGGCCACGTGCTCGAAGGCGTCGGCCGCCTCTTCCAGCGCGTCCACGACCTGCTTGAGCTTCATGACCTCGATGGCGTCGTACTTGCCGTTGAACAGGTGCGCCAGAAGCTTGCGGTGGATCTGGTCGGCCTGGTTCTCCAGGCGGTTGACCTCGATCCAGTACTCGGTGAGGTTGGCCATGGTGCGCAGGTTCGGCATGGCCTCCGCCGTCAGCTCCGCGGCGCGCGACAGCACCTCGATCTGCTGCTCCACGCCCTTGGGCAACTCCTCGATCTGGTACAGCACGACGAGGTCGACGGCCTCCTCCATGAAGTCCATGATGTCGTCGAGGGAGGACGCCAGCTTGTAGATGTCCTCGCGGTCGAACGGCGTGATGAAGGAGGAGTTGAGCTGGTGGAAGATCGCGTGCGTCGCGTCGTCCCCCGCGTGCTCAGCGGCCCGCATTCGTTCAGCGATCTCGGCACGCGCGGAGGATTCTGCGCCGAGAAGTTCCATGAGGAGCTTCGAGCCGGTCACGATGTTGTCCGCGGAGGCCGCGAACATGTCGTAGAAGCTCGTCTCCCTTGGGGTCAGACGAAAGCGCACTGGGGATCCTCAGGGTGCATCGATGTCGGTCTCGTTGATGCTAGGCGCATCATCCGGCCACGGCGAACCGGCGTCCCCCAGTGTCACCCATGGAGGCCCGCCGCCAGAAGCGGGCTACGCAAAGTCCGGTATCATATACCCGCCAGGGGTATTAGTGCCCACGGTGGCAGCCCCCAACCCGCACGGGAGGACCCATGACGACGGCAGGAACCGGCGCCCCCGACACCGTGGCCGAAGCCACGTCGGAGTGCTGCTCGGCACACGCGGCGACCGGTGAGCACGGTTACAGCAAGGACAAGGAAGCCCACCTCAAGCGCCTGCGCCGGATCGAGGGCCAGATCCGCGGCCTCCAGCGGATGGTGGACGAGGACGTCTACTGCATCGACATACTCACTCAGGTCTCGGCCTCGACCAAGGCCCTCCAGTCCTTCGCGCTCCAGCTCCTGGAGGAGCATCTGCGCCACTGCGTCGCGCACGCGGCGCTCGACGGCGGCGCCGAGATGGACGCCAAGGTGGAGGAGGCGACCGCGGCCATCGCCCGCCTGATGCGGACCTGAGCGGCGTGGGTTCGCTGCGGTCCGGAGCGCCCGAAGGGGCGCGCGGGTCCCCGCGCCCGCCGGGCGCAACGGCGGAGCGCGCTCCGGATCAGCGGGACGGATGGGGCACGTCGTCCAGTTCGCCCGCGGCGCACCTGAGCACCTCGTCGATACGGTCCACGCTCAGCGGGCCCTCGGCTGAGGAAGCGGCGATCATCAGCTCCCCGCACAGCTCGATCTCGGCGAGGGCCACGTGGTCCTGGAAAAGGGCACGCCGCTGACCCCGTTCCCCATTACCGCCCTCGGACATCGACGCAGGCACACGTATCACCTCCTGTGCTCCTCATACCGAGCTTGTGAACTGTGAAGCGCCCCGGGAAGCGCCCGCGCCTCCGGAGCCCGGTTTCCCAGCGTAGGGAGTGCCACACCCTCCGCGCATGGCACTTCCGAACCATTTCGCATCGGGCCGCCCCACGTTACGGCGTCGCGATCCTGCCCGCGTAGATGTCGCGTGACGCGGGCATCACGACCCGCACGCGCGTGCCGAAAGCGTCGAGGACGGTGGTGGAGAGGACGGCGACCCCTTCGTCTCCACGCGTCGGGCCGGCGGCGAAAGTGAAGCGGTGCTGAACCTTCCGCAAACGCCCCTGCCCATCGAGATAGGCGTCAAACGGCACACCGTTCCCGGAAAACCCTTTCTCCGCCGCCCTCAACTGCCGTTGCGCGTGCGGCGGTGCCGCCACGGCCGCCGCCTCCATGTCCACGACGCCGCTGAAGTGCCACACCCGCTCCCCCCTCAGTTCCGTCACCCCCTCATACACGATGTGCCGTGCGCCTCGCAGCAGTTCGGCCGCACTGACCGGATCGGTGGCGCCACCCGTCACCAGGTTGCCGTCGGGAAGGGCGGAGGTGGCCACGCGCACCCACTTGTCGGGCGGGACACCGGCGCCGCGGTTCTTCATGTAGAGCGCACCGGGCGCGATCAGCTCCGTGACCGGGCGGCGCTCCCCCGGCCTGGCGCCCTCGGCACCGCGGGGCAGCGCGACCCTCAACTTGCCGGTGCGGCGCACGAAATCGAAGGAACCCCTGCCCTCGATCGTGACCCGGGTGCCGCCGCTGGTCGTCTCCATGGAGGTACGGACCCGCGAGCTGCCGGCCCGCCGCAGCGTGTCCGCCGCGCGCCTGACCGAGGCGGCGTCGGGCCGGGCCTTGTCGGGCTTGCCGTCGTTGGCCGCCGCACCGCCCTCGGAGCAGCCCGTCACGGTGAGAAGCGTCATGCCGACGGCGCCCGCGAGTACGGAGGCCGCGACCGCGCCGCCCCGTCCGTGCCACCGCACTGCCATCCCCTGCCGACCCCTCGCACCCGCGCCGAATTGGTCGGTTCAACGAGGGGCGAGGGCCCGCCGTCACGGGCCGAGTACGGTGGTCACGTGCGAGAAGTAGCGCCCGAACGCCAGGATGGAACGGCACCCGGCAGACACCTGACCTCCACCACGGAACGGGGCTCCTTCAGCAGCGCCTCCTGCGACTGCGGCTGGCGCGGCCCCGCCCGCCGAGCCAGGGACAGAGCCCGCGAGGACGCGAGAACCCACCTGGCCACGGAGCAATCCGGGGCCCATGAGGGCGGGCCTCATCAGGGGCGCGGGCTGGGGCTGTGCCTGGTATCCGGCTACGCGGCGCGGGCGCGGCAAGCCCAGCCGACCGGTGCAAACCGGCGACCACAACCCACCCGGACCCACGCGCAGTTGCGGGGGCACCCCGCGCGGCGCACCGCTCAGGCGGCGAGGTCGCGGTCCCGTCCGCGGCGTACGCCCGCCCGGCCCGGACGCCCGTCCGGGGACCCGGCGAGCCCGGACTGCCCGGGCTCCCCCGACCGCCCCGGGGCGGGGGTGTCGCCGTGCCACGGCCCGGCCCACAGCAGGGAGTCGAGCCGCGGCACGCGGGTCATGGCGCGTACGACGGGCGTGAGCGCCCACATCGCCCCCGGGGCGAGCAGCAGCGAAACGGCCGTACCGAGGGCGAGGCCGCCGATGACGTCGGTGGGGTAGTGAACGCCCATGTAGACGCGGCAGAAGCCCTCGGTGACGGCGAGCGCGATGGCGACGAGGCCGAACTTGCGGTGGACCATGAAGAGGCTGACGGCGATGGCCATGGTGAGCGTGGCGTGGTCGCTCACGAACGAGAAGTCCGTCTTGCCGTCGACCAGGACGTCCAGGCCCTTGTGGTCGAGGAAGGGCCTGCGTCGCTCCACGAAGCCGCGGATCGGGATGTTGACCACCAGCGCGAGCACGGCGGCCAGCGGCGCCCAGACCAGTCCGGCGAAGCCGGTGACGGCCTCGTCACGCGTCTCGCGCCTACGGGTCATCCCCCACCAGGCCCACAGGCCGAGGAGGGCGAGCCCGACGGCGATGCCGTACTCGCCGACGTACTCCATGATGCGGTCGGCCCAGCTGGGTGCGTCCTTGGCCAGGCCGTTGATCTCGTAGAGCAGCTCGACATCAGGGTTGTCCCAGAAAGACATCGCGGTGCGGCCCCTTCATTTCTGCTCTGTGTGCTCATCGCTGGATCTGCGCTGACGACCCCCCGTGGTCGTGTTGCGGAAGTTCCGTTCCGCAGAGAAAAACGCGCCGCGCCTGGTGAACCGTTCCGTTCTTACCGAACGATCACCAGGACGTTATCCAAGAGTGACCCATTCCCGCAGCTCAGGGCCTATGCCTCACAGAGTGTTAACCCGACCCCCGCCTCCCGGACGCTGCCCGGGACCGGGGGCGCCGGAGTCAGTCCCCCGTCGGGCGGGTGGCCCCGAAGTAGTTGGGGGTGTCGATCGGGTCGAACCGGATCTTCGCACCCGTGTAGGGCGCGTCGATCATGTGGCCGCCGCCGACATAGATGCCGACGTGGTCGATGGATCTCGGATCGTTCAGATCGGTGCCGAAGAAGACGAGATCGCCGGGCAGCAGCTCGTCGCGCTCGGGGTGCGGTCCGCTGTTCCACTGATCGTTCGCGACCCGCGGCAGCTCGATGTCGACCGAGGCGTACGCGGCCTTCGTCAGCCCCGAGCAGTCGAACCTGCCGCCCTGCTCCGGAGTGCCGTTGCCGCCCCACAGATAGGGCGTGCCCAGCTTCTTCTGCGCGTAGTAGATGGCGCCTGCCGCCTGCCTGGACGGATCCACGCGGCTCTTGCTGGAGGCGAAGCTCTGCTCCATCTTGCGGATGGTGGACACGTAGTTCTTCGTCTCGCTGTAGGGCGGGACCCCGCCGTACTTGATCACCGCGTACGCGCCCGCGTTGTACGCGGCCAGCATGTTCTCCGTGGCGTCGCCGGGTGCGTCCTCGACGTACTTCGCCAGCTTGCAGTCGTAACTCGCCGCCGACGGAATTGCATCCTCCGGATCCCATACGTCCGCCTTCCCGTCGCCATTCGCGTCGATGCCGTGGGTCGCCCAGGTTCCGGGGATGAACTGCGCTATGCCCTGCGCCTCCGCACCGCTCTGCGCGTCGGAACGCCAGCCGCTCTCCTGGTAGATCTGCGCGGCCAGCAGCGCGGGGTTGAGCGCGTCGCACTTGTTGCCCCACTTCTGCACCAGAGACGCGTACGCCGCCGGCACGGTGCCCTTGGCGAGGCTGACCGTTTTACCGCCCGCGCCTCCCGCGATGCCCGCGGCGGCCACATACGTACCCACCACGAGCAGCGCGACGAACAGGGAGAGCACACCCAGTCCGCCGCCGACGCCCAGCAGCCACAGCTTCTTTCCGCGCACTCCTCAACCCTCCCCCACAGCGCACCACTTCAGTGCCGAACCTCCGGAGCGGTCATCTTTTCAGCCAACGGGCCCCATCGGCACGCAGGCCGGCACGCAGGCCGGCCGGCACCCACGCTGCACCTCGCCGCCCCGCCACCGGTGGGCTCACGAGGGGCGCACGGAAGTACGAAAGGCAGGGACAGACGCTCCCACGGAGGGGCCCCGCGCATGCCGGAGCGTGAACACGTGTGCACTGATGTCACGTTGAGCACGGCGGCGAGGAGCGTTCAACAGGAGCACGTGGGTTCGGGCTGTTCCGCCGGAGCAGGCCGTCCCGGTTGTCGGCGGGCCGTGGCACAATCCGTCAGAGACAACCTTCGAACTACGGCGGTGAGTTCACCATGCTCCTGGCGGCTGACAAAGGCGATATCACCACCATCATCGGCGGAATCGCCCCGGACTGGGGCCCGTTCAGCGCTCTGGGTGGCGAAGCCCGCACGATGATCCAGGTGGTGATGGCTGTGGCCATCCTGCTCTGCCTCGGCATCGCGATCTGGGGCGCGGCCAAGCAGCGGATCGGTGCCACGGCGCTGCGGGACACCTTCAGCGCCGAACAGGGCAAGGGCCTGATCGTCGCCGGTCTCACCGGCGTGTTCATCATCGGCTCGCTCGGCACGCTCTTCACCATCGTCTACGGCATGGCGGTCTGACGCAGGCCCCAGCCGCCCCGTCCTTCACCCGAGGAGCCAGAGGTCCCATGGACATCGTCAACCCCGCCCTTGAGGACTACCTGCTGGCCCACTGCACACCTGCCGACGACCTCCTGCGCGACCTCGTCGAGGAGACCCACGCGGCGAGCCCCGGCACGAAGATGCAGATCTCGCACGACGAGGGCGAGTTCCTCTCGATGCTGGTGCGGCTGACGGGCGCGCGGTTCGCCGTCGAGGTCGGGGTCTTCACGGGATACTCCTCGATCTGCATCGCGCGCGGACTGCCGGCGGACGGGCGGCTGTTGGCCTGCGACGTGTCCGAGGAGTGGACGGCGATCGCGCGGCGGTACTGGAAGCGGGCAGGGCTCACCGACCGTATCGACCTGCGCCTCGCACCCGCGGCCGAGACGCTGCGCGCACTCCCCCAGGAGCCGGCCGTCGACTTCGCGTTCATCGACGCGGACAAGGTCGGCTACCCCACGTACTACGAGGAGCTGGTGCCGCGTATGCGTACCGGCGGCCTGATCGTCCTCGACAACGTCCTGCGCGAGGGACGCGTCATCGACCCGGCGGTACAGGACGCCGCTGACATCGCGATCCGGCAGACCAACGACACGATCACGGCGGACGACCGCGTCGAGTCCGTGATGCTGCCCGTGCGCGACGGCGTGACGCTGGTGCGGAAGCGCTGAGGATGACCGGCCGCCCCTCGTACGCTGAGGGGATGAGCGAGCACGAAGCGGTCTCCCGCTGGGCCCATCTCACCTGGATCCGCGCCACGGATGACCCGGACCCCGAGTCCGAGTGCATCGAGGTCGCGGCGGGCGAGGGCGAACTGGTCCATATCCGGCAGACGGACGATCCCGAGAACGTGGTCACGACGACACAGTCGAAGTGGCACGCGTTCGTACTGGGCGTACGCAACGACGAGTTCGACCACTTCGTGGACGACCTCGAAGCACGCGGCGGTGCGGGCGGCTAGCCGCCCACCCGCGGCCGGCACGGGGCCGCACACACGCGCGGGCGACAGCCGGCCTCAGTCGGCGACGAGCTGCTCCTGTGCGTGCGTCTGTCCCGTTCCGTACACCGCGACGCCGACGGCCAGGGACATCACGATGCCCATGATCAGCACCGGTTGGGGTGCGAAGACCGCGGCGAGTACGAGAACGGCGCACGCGGGGAAGACCCAGCGCAGGAGCGGGGTGCGCTGGTACGGGCGGAGTTGGAGGAACTCCACGCACAGCACGTACAGCGCCGTCGGCAGCCCGACAGCGGCGGCGGCCATCCGCGCGTCCAGTTCGTTCGTGGCCAGCGCCTGGTTCGCCGCGACCACCAGCCCGGGGCCCACGGCCGCCGCGCCCGCGAAGACGAGGACGTGCCCGTAGCCCCAGGCGAGCAGCGAGAGCAGCCGTTGGGAACGGTGTCTGACCAGGTCGTGCGCCGGCACGGAGAAGTACTGCCACCACATCGCGAACATGATCAGCAGCCCTCCGACGACCACGGCGGCCAGGTCGCCCAGCCGGGCCTGCCCCTCGCCGTCCAGCGCCTCCTGGATGCCGACCGTGGCCGCCGTGATGCTCTCTCCGAGGACGATGATCGTGAACAGGCCGTACCGCTCGCTGATGTGGTGCGCGTGCCAGGGGGTGAGGGAGTAGTGCTCCGCATAGGCAGGAACGGCCAGTTCCACGATCACGAGCAGCAGGAACCACCACAGCTGCCACCCGTCCGGCATGAACAGCCACGCGACCCATCCTGCCTCGGCGACCGTGATGCCCCCCGCGTAACGGAGCGCGGTGTGACGGCGTACAGAGTGCCGGGCCTGGTGCGCGGCCCGTAGCCACTGGGCGATGAGAGCCGTACGCATCACGGCGTAACCCAGGATCGGTACCGTGAAGTCGAGCCCGCTGAACGCGCGCGGCACCCCGGCAGCGAGCACCAGCACCCCCGCGATCTGCACCAGCGTCGCGCATCTGTACGGCACGTCGTCGGTGTCGTAGGCGGAGGCGAACCAGGTGAAGTTCATCCACGCCCACCAGATCGCGAAGAACGTGAACACGAAGCCCATGGCGCCCAAGCCGTAGTGCTCCTCGGTGACGGCGTGCTCCAGCTGCGTGCCGAGCTGTGCGATGGCCACCACGAAGCTGAGGTCGAACAGCAGCTCCAGCGGGGTCGCCGTGCGCCCCTCCTCCGAGCTGTCCCGGCCGCGCATGGGCCGGTACCACGAAGCCCGCCGCCCGCCGCTCTCGCTCATGCCCCCATTCCACGGGCGTACCGGCAGCGGCACGACCGCAGGGAGCCAGCCGGGTGAAGGGGCCGGGGGGTGGGGCGCGGGGCGGCATCGTGCGAGGCGGTGGGGCGTGGCTGCACCGCACGAGGCGAGGGGGCGGTGGGGCGAGCGACGGTGGGGCGGTGGGGCGCGGGATGGCACCGCGCGAACAATCAGACGAGTCGCATCATCACCGTGACGTACCGGCGGCCCGGTCAATAGGCACTGCGACGTGCCACCCCTCGTACCGACGAGAAACCGGGAGCAACCATGAACGTCAAAACCCTTGCCCGCTGGGCCACTTGTGCCCTGGCGCTCGCCGCCGCCACCGCGTTCGGGCCCGCCACGGCCCACGCGGACGAGAACCCGCGCAACTCGCACAACGGACCCCGGATCGGCCTGGTCAACGCGGGCCAGATCGACGACCCCGCCGAGGACGTGCTGGAGCACACGCTTCTGTTCGGCGACGACTTCGGCTGGGACTGACCCGACCCGACCCAACCCGCCCACGGCCGGGCCGAACGGGGCCCTCCCCTCGGCCCGGCCCGCACGGCCCGGATCCGGGTGCATCTGCGGCTCGGGCCCGGGTGGGCCCACCGCTTGTTCCCGGCGGGTCCACGGCTGGGGTCCGGGTCCGGACGGGCCCGCGGCTCGGGTCGCGTGGCAGCTCGGCGCCGTCCGCTACAGCTTGGCCGGGCCGAACGGGTCCTGCGCTGTCAGGAGCTGGTCGATGCGCGCTTTGTCCACCTTGTTCGTCACCTCCGTGGCCTCCTGCCGGTCCCGCACGCACTTGGCCAGCGTGAAGGCCGAAGAGACGACGAAGACCAGCCCGAGCGCCAGGAACCCGCGTTCCCACTGCCCGACCGGCAGCCGGACGATACCGATCAGCAGGGCGGCGAGCGCCAGCCCGAATGCCACCGCTGACTGCACGAAGAACGCGGCCGTCGTGGGCCTCTGAATGGTAGGAGTCGATTCGCTCATGTCCCCCAGCCTGCCGAGCACATGGCGTGTGCACATGGGTACGGGTACTCAATGTTCTTGCCGCGACCGCCCGTTCGGCCGCTCGAATATTTATCCACAGGTTGTGGACAAGCCTGGGCAGGACGCCACGGGAGCCCGCAGTACGAAGCCGTACGACGGTGGTGAAGTCGGCCGCATGAGCCTAACCTGACGCAATGTCAGGTAACGGGAACCAGACACACCGGACGAACTCCCCCACAGCCACCGCGGCTCCCGCAGCCGACGCCGCGACCCCTGCGGCGAACCCGGCCAGCGCGGCGAACCCGGCCAGCGCGGCGAGCCTGGTCACCACAGCCGGCGCAGCCGCCGCAGCAACCGCAAGCGCCAACATCGCCACCTTCTGGCACGGAGTGGACACCCACGACTGGGGCGCCGTCGCCTCCGTACTCGCCGAGGACTTCACCCGCGTCGGCATGCGTGCCAACGAGGAGGACACCTGCCGGGGACGCGACGCCTACCTGCGGTTCGTCTCGCGCGTCACGGGCCGTATGTACCACCACGAGCTGCGCGCCCGCCGCACCTTCCTCAGCGCCGACGCCCGGCACGCCCTGAACGAGGCCACCGAAACCATCCAGCCCGGCCCCGACGACACGCCCCTGACCATGTACTTCGCCAACGTCATGGCCCTGACCTCCGAGGGGCTCCTCTCCCGCCTCGACATCTACTGGAAGACCCCGGACCGCGTGCCGCCGGGCTGGATCACGGTGGAGGCGACGCTCGCTGAACCGTGAGCGGAACGGTCGTCCAGAACATCTCGAACGTCCAGACATCTGGGACACCCAGGACGCGCAGAACGCCCAGACCCAGAACTCATGGCCAGGCCCGGAGAACCCGGGGCCTGGCCACAGCTCGTTCCTGAGCGGTCACGAACCCTCCAACCTCCACCGGCGCTTGCCGTCGTCCGCCGCCGACCCTGCTCGACACGGCTCAGCGCCCAGGCGGTGACCGGAGAACGAGCCGGGCGGACCGCATGGTTCACTCAGAGGGTCACCCGGCCCTCAGACCCCCAGGCCAACTCCGTTCCCCACCCGCGGATCCGGAGCAGCCCGCATCGCGTCCCCGCATATACCGATGAGTGAACGCGTAGCGCGGGACCGCGCTGACCTGCTCCCTCGTACGACGTGGTTTCTGTGAACCCGTGCTACGCACGCGACGAAGGGGAAGGATGCACGGAGGCGCACCCCGCATACGGCGGCGATGCTTCCGTCCGCCTCCTCGCACTCGGCACATGACGGCGGCAGCGCGGCTAACGTCGTGTGAGGGGACAATGCTCGGACGGCAGTTGGGAAGACGAGTTGAGGTCGAGGAGGCCAGCCCGGCATGAGTGACGGCGGCGACTACGGGCATGGGCGCGATCCTGGGAGCCAGGGCGGTGCGGGGCGCCTCACCACCCGGACGCGGCTGCCCGGCTCGGAGGGCGGCGGCAGACCCCCGTCCCGGCCGGGACGCAGCCTCGTCACCGTCGTGGGCGTCGTCGTGCTGCTCATCGCCGCCATCGCCTTCGCCAACCGTGGCGACGACGGCGGCGACCCACGTGCCGACGAGGGGCGCAACGGGGGCGCACAGTCCCAACCCACCGCGCCCTCAGGCAAGAAGCCGGTCGACTCCGCGAAGACCCCCGCCACGGGCTTCCCCCACACCCGGCAGGGCGCCGAGAGCGCCGCGGCGAACTTCGCTGTCGCGCTGGTGTCCGCCGACATCATCAAGCCCGGAAAACGGGACGAGCTGATCCAGCAGATCTTCGCCCCCGGCAAGGTGGCTGAGATGCGGACCAAGATGGACAAGGCGTACTCCCCCAAGTTCCTCGACAACCTTGGCCTGGACGAGAACGGCGAGGCCAAGAACGGCATGACCTACGTCTCCCGTACCTCCCCGGTGGGCACCAAGACCCGCGCCTACAGCGGCTCCAAGGCGAAGCTGGACGTGTGGTGCACGGGAGTCTTCGGCACGGCCGGTGACAAGTCCACCAACCCCGTGACGAGCGACTGGTTCACGCTCCAGCTCGATCTCCGCTGGGAAGACGGGGACTGGAAGGTGCAGAGCTTCGCACAGAAAGAGGGCCCCGCCCCCGTGAACGGTGACAACAGGGCCTCCGGCGCCGACGAGATCGCCGACGCCGTGGACGAGTACGGAGGGTTCACGTATGCCCGCTAGCCCACGGCATCGCCTCGCCGCGATCGGAACCGCCCTCGCCGGGCTGCAAGCCGCGGCGCTGCTACTGGCCACGCGCGCGACGGCCGCGCCCAAGGAGGACTGCGACCTCGTCGTGGGCCCCGCCAAGGAGTACTGCGAGCAAGGCGACAAAGGCCCGGACTCCGGGCCGCCCTCGCAGAGTCCTGACGCGGCGCTCGACCCGTTGTCCTCGCTCGCGAAGGGCTGCGCGAAAGCGGCGTCCTGGACCGTGGACAAGCTCGCGGAGCTGGTGAACTCGACGACGAAGGTGGACTTCACCAACACGGAGTTCCTCCGCCAGTACGCGGTGGTGTTCGCCGCTTCGACGATCCTGACGCTGACCCTGTGGCTGCTGGCCGTCGCCAAGCGGGCGGTGCGCGGCGTGCCGTTCACGGAGGCGCTGACGGAGGCCATCGGCTTCCTGTGGCTGACGGTGCTGGCCTCGGCGTTCACGCCGCTCATCCTCTATACGGTCGTCTCCGCGACGGACGCGGTGACGGATGTCGTCGCTTCGGGCACATCCGGCAAGACCGACCAGTTCTTCGGCACGTTCTCGCAGGCCCTCAAGAAGGGCAACGACATCGGTGGCGGGCCGATCATGCTGATCGTCGTCTCGCTGGTCTCGGTGCTGGCCGCGGGCGTGCTGTATCTGGAACTGGTCGTCCGCGCTGCCCTGTTGTACGTGGGCGCGCTGCTCGGCACGGCGGTCTATGCCGGTCTTGTCGACAAGAATCTGTGGGGACATGTACGCCGCTGGGCGGGCATCATGATCGCCGTGATCCTCGTGAAACCCGTGATCGTGATCGTGCTCGGCCTCGCCGGCGCGCTGGCCAGCGGCGACGGGCCCGATGCCGTGTCGGCGATCGTGTCGGGCCTGGCCATCATCCTGCTGGCCATCTTCGCCAGCGCGATGATCTACCGCTTCGTGCCCGGTTTCGGTGACGACATCGTCAACCACCGCAACGCCATCCGCGATCCGTCGTCGCGCGCCGCAGCCGCCGTCGTCTCCTCGCCCGCAGCGCTCGTACGGCAGGGCATCAACACGCACGGCGGGCGGGGCGCGCAGACAGCGGCGAGCACGCCGTCGGCAGCCGCGAAGCCGTCGGGCAGCGCGGTCTCGGGCGGCATGGCGGCCCACAGCTCCCGCGGCAGCGGAGGCGGCGGGGGCGGAGGCGGAGGCGGCACACCGGCGCCGCCCCCGCAGAAGCAGCCGGCGGCGGCCCCCAGCACCGGCACTCCCCACGCGGCACGCCCGCCCCGCCAGAACCAGAACCGCCCCTCCGGAGGTGACCGCTGATGACGACCCCGTCCCACACGGCAGGGCCAGGACCGGCAGCGCCGCGCCGTACGTACATGATCGGCAGGGCGCGGCCCAACGCGATCGTCGGCAAGAACCGCGAGACGGGCGAGATCGGCCTGATCATCGTCGGCGCGTTCCTCGGGATGATGAGCGGCCTGGTCATCCCCGTACTCTCGCTGCGCATCCCGGCACTCATCGGCTTCCCCGTGATCGCGCTGGCCGCGATCTACGTGCCGTACAAGGGCCGTACGTTCTACAAGTGGTTCGAGATCAGGCGCTCGTTCAAGCGCCTGCACCGCAACGGCACGACGTACCGTTCCGAGGTGGCCGAGGCGGGCATCAACCTGGACGGCCGCGAGGTCGAGATCGGCCCGCCGCCCGGCGTCGGCCGGATCAACTGGCTGGCGGCGCCGTTCGGCCCCGACGAGATCGCGGTGCTGCTGCACGCGGACAGGCGTACGGTCACGGCGGCCATCGAGATCGAGGGCCCGGGCGTCGGGCTGCGCGACAGCGAGGACCAGGAGGCGCTGGTCGACCGCTTCGGCACGCTCCTCAAGCACGTGGCGAACGGCGACGGTTACGTCTCCCGCCTCCAGATGCTCGCCCGTACGCTCCCCGCCGACCCGGACGCGCACGCCAAGGACGTCTCGCAGCGCGGAGACGAGCGGTCGGCCGACTGGCTGCGCAAGTCCTACGACCAGCTCCAGTCGATGGTCTCCACCTCCAGCGAGCAGCACCGCGCGTATCTCGTCGCCTGTATGCACTACGGCCGCGAGCTGGCCACCGAGGGCGCCACGATCGCCAAGGCCGCACGCCGCTCGGCCGGCCGCAAGCTGTCCAAGGACGAGGGCCTGGCCATAGTGATGGCGCGCGAACTCACCGACATCTGCGCCCGCCTGGCCGAGGCGGACATCCGGGTACGGCAGCCGCTGGGCCAGGCACGGCTCTCCTCGCTGGTCCACTCCATGTACGACCCCGACCACGCGATCGACCACATTCAGGCCATGTCCAAGCGCAACGCGTGGCCCGCCGAACTGGACGCGAGGGAGCCGACCTACCTCCAGGCCAAGACCCGCGAGTCCACGACCCGCGCCCCCTGGTGCCACGCGACGGCGTGGGTGAAGGAGTGGCCGATGACGCCGGTGGGCGTCAACTTCCTCGCTCCGCTGCTGGTCCACACGCCGGACGTGATCCGTACGGTCGCGGTCGCGATGGATCTGGAGCCCACCGAACTGGCCATTGAGCGGATGCTGACGGAGAAGACCAACGACGAGGCGGAGGCGAGCCGCGCGGCGAAGATGAACCGTACGATCGACCCGCGTGACGTCGCCTCGCAGGGCCGCGTCGACCAGCGCGGCGAGGACCTGGCTTCAGGTGCGGCCGGGGTCAACCTCGTCGGCTACATCACGGTCTCCTCGCGCTCCCCCGAAGCCCTCGCGCGCGACAAGCGCACGATCAGGGCCTCGGCAGGCAAGAGCTATCTGAAGCTGGAGTGGTGCGACAGAGAACACCACCGCGCGTTCGTCAACACCCTTCCGTTCGCGACAGGGATCAGGCGCTGACGGCCCCACCAGGGACGGGCCCACCAGAACCGCACCCACGTTCCCCCACGTCTCCCACTCGTACGTCCCCCAGGTACGCATCCCCCAGGTACGCGCCCCCGCAGGTACGTCCCCCCACAGCCACAGGCACACGCACAGGCCCAGGCCGGAGGTAGCCGAAATGGCCGCGCTCGATCCGCTGTCCGCTCTCACCGAAGCCTTCACCGGCTTCCTCTTCGGCAAGACGGAGACGACCCGCCTGCCCGTCCGCACCTCGACGGGCCAGGCGCAGGCCGTCTACCTCCCCACGGCCGCGCCCGGCCTCGGCGACTCCGGCGTCATCATCGGCCGCGAGGTCTACAGCGGGAAGGGATACATCTACGACCCGTTCCAGCTGTACGGGCAGCAACTGCCGGCCCCCCACTGGCTGGTGCTCGGCGAGTCGGGCAACGGCAAGTCCGCGCTGGAGAAGACGTACGTACTGCGCCAACTGCGCTTCAAGGACCGCCAGGTCGTCGTGCTCGACGCACAGGGCGAGGACGGCGTCGGCGAGTGGAACCTGATCGCCGAGGAGATGGGCATAACGCCCATCCGACTCGACCCGACGGCCGCGCTGGACCAGGGCATCCGCCTCAATCCGCTCGACCCCGCCATCACCACGACGGGCCAGCTCGCGCTGCTGCGCACCATCATCGAGGTCGCTCTCGGGCACGGCCTGGACGAGCGTTCCGGCTTCGCGCTCAAGGTCGCGCACGCCTACGTCAACGCCACGACGACCGACCGGCAGCCGATCCTCACCGACATCGTCGACCAGCTGCGCCACCCCAAGCCGGAGGCGGCAGAGGCGATGAACGTCGCGCTGGACGACGTACGCGCATGGGGCCTGGACGTCGCACTCGTGCTCGACCGGCTCGTCGACGGCGACCTGCGCGGCATGTTCGACGGACCGACGACCGTCGGTATCGACCTGGACGCACCACTGATCGTCTTCGACCTCTCCCACATCGACCGCAACTCCATCGCGATGCCCATTCTGATGGCCATCGTCGGAGTCTGGCTCGAACACACCTGGATCAGGCCCGACCGGCGCAAGCGCATCTTCCTCGTCGAAGAGGCGTGGCACATCATCAACTCGCCCTTCGTGGCACAGCTGTTCCAGCGCCTGCTGAAGTTCGGGCGGCGACTGGGGCTCTCCTTCGTCGCCGTCGTCCACCACCTGTCCGACGTGGTTGACGGCGCCGCGGCGAGAGAGGCGGCTGCGATCCTCAAAATGGCCTCGACCAGGACCATCTACGCGCAGAAGGCCGACGAGGCGAGAGCCACCGGCAAGGTACTCGGGCTGCCGCGCTGGGCCGTTGAGATCATCCCGACGCTGTCACCCGGCATCGCCGTCTGGGACGTCAACGGCAACGTCCAGGTCGTCAAACACCTCATCACCGAGGCCGAACGCCCCCTCGTCTTCACCGACCGCGCGATGACCCAGACCCAGGCGGAGGCCGAAGCCGAGGCGGCCTCGTTCGAGGCCGCGCTGGCGGCCGACCTGGACGCGGAGACGGAGGCACGTGCCCTGGCGATGGAACGCTCGTCCACCTCGAACCCGACGGTGGCCTAGAGGCGACGGCCCCGTGGTCGGGATCTTGCCCCAACCTCACACCCCCGGTTGAATATCTGTGCCGATGTCCTACAGAGACCCGTACCCGCACCACCCGCACCGGCCGCAGCGCGCGGGAGGTGGGGGCGTCCCCGACGGCCTGCTCGTCGGCACGCTGGCCTTCCTTGTCGGGCTCAGCCTGTTCGCCTGGACGGCGACGGGCATCTCAGGGCTCTTCGCGCACGGCTCATGGCCGGACAACGTGTCGTTCGGCAGGACCCCGCTCGCGGTACGCGAACTGGTCACCGACCCGCACGACCTCGCCGGCGCCTGGGCGGACACCCCGCGCGAACAGCTCTCCGGATACGGGCTGTTCTGGGGCGTCTTCATCAGCCAGCTGATGGTCCTGATAGTCCTCACGATCTTCGTCATGGGCACCTTCACCCGCGCCCGCGCCGTACGCAGAGCCCGCCACCTCGCGCGCGAGCGGGAACGGGAAAGGGAAAGGGACCGAGAGCGGGAACGGGACCAGGAACCAGGGCGGGAACGGGACCGGGGACGCACACGTGAGCGGGAGGGCGAGGCCGGAGGGGCCGACGCCGAGCGCCATGGAGGCGCGCGTGCGCGCGAACATCCCACCGCCTCGCACCCGGACAGGACTATGGAAAGGCCGACGCTGCCCGAACAGCGCACCGGAGCCGAGCGGTTCACGCCGACCGCGCAGGCCGCCGGGGCCGACCCAGCCCTTCTCGGCGATCCGACCGATCCAGCCGTCCCCGCCGATCCGGCCGGACACCAGCGCCCCGTGTCGCTGTCCGCCGCCGCAACACCCGCACCCGGCAACCCGGTTGAGGCCGCACCGCCGATCGAGGCCGCAGCCCTGGTGGCCCGCGACTCCAGGGGCCAGGCACACGAGGACGGGATCACCCGCGTCCTGGAGTCCCCGGGCGCCGCGCTCGTCGCGTCCGCCTCGCCCGACCTGTGGGCCGCGACGAAGACCGCGCGCGCCAAGCTCGGGCCCGTACACCTCTTCGACCCCACGCACGCGTGCGACACCCCCGACCGCCTGCGCTGGTCCCCGCACCACGGCTGCGCCGACAGGGCAACGGCCGCAGCGCGTGCCACGGACCTGCTCGCGCCGTCGCGCTCCCCCCGCCCCATCGACGCGACCACCCACACCACGGCCGAGACGATGCTGCGCTGCTGGCTGCACGCCGCCGCCCTGGAGGGCCGCCCGTTCCGCGAGGTCCACCGCTGGGCCCTGGCAACGGCCCCCGCGACCGATCCCGTACGGACGCTGCGCGCGCACCCCAAGGCGACCTCGGGAGCAGCGGGCGAGCTGGAGTCGGTCCTCGCCGGGCACCCCCAACTACGCGCCGACGCCGTCGCGTTGATCCGCCGCGCACTGGCGCCCCTCGGCAGCCTCCACGTACGCAACGCGTGCTCGGCCGAGCGGGCCGACCGCATCGCGCTGGAATCCTTCATCGCCGAAACGGGCACGCTCTATGTAGTGGGCGAGGATCCGGACGTCCTTCCGCTCCTCAACGCGCTCACCCAGAGCGTGGTCGAGCACGGCCGCCGCATGGCCGTACGGTCATCTGCCGGTCGGCTCGACCCACCACTCACCTCGGTCATCGACCTGCAACCAGCTCGCTGACGCCCCCACCCGGCCCCACCGGGCACCACAACGCCCCACTCGCCGGGCCCCGCCTCCAGCCGGTCCGGGCGCCCCGCCTCCGGGCCGGACGAGCACCCCCGCCCGTATGCCGTCCGGACACCCGGCCGCTCCGCCAAGCACCCCGCCACACTCCGCAGGGCGCCCGCCCCCTCCCGTCCGGCACCCGCCCCACTCCGTCCGGACCTCCGTCGCACCCACGCGGCACCCCGCTTCCATGGCGTCCGGCACCCCGCTTCCCCGTCCCACACCCATCCCTCACAATGACCGCCATGCCCCCCAGCAGCCCCACAGACAACACCGGTGAGGCCCCGGTCCCCCACCCCGAAGCGGGTGAGAGCGACGCCGCGCTCACCGCGTCCCTCCGTGACGGCGGCGCCCCCGCCGCCGAGGCCGCTCTCGCCGAGCTGTACCGGCGCCACCGCGCTCCCGTCCTCGCGTACGCGCGTACCTGCTGCCGGGATCCGCACACGGCGGAAGACCTCACCTCCGAGGCGTTCACGCGCACGCTCCAGGCCATTCGCACGGGCGGCGGGCCCCGCGAGGCATGGCGGCCGTACCTGCTGACGACCGTCCGGCGCACCGCAGCCGCCTGGGCCGACACCGAGCGCCGCACCGAGCTGTCCCCCGACTTCGAACGCTGGCTCGACCAGGCGCCCACAGCCGAGAGCAGCGAGGACCGCATGCTGCGCGCGGAGGACGCGCACCTCGTCCTCCGCGCCTTCCGCTCGCTCCCCGAACGCTGGCAGACGGCGCTGTGGCACTCGGCTGTCGAGAACGAATCCGCGCCCCGAATCGCCACACTGCTCGGCATCAGCCCCGGTGGCCTCTCCTCCCTCACGGCCCGCGCCCGCGAGGGCCTGCGCGAGGCGTACCTGACCGCACACACCGACCGTGTGCACACCACGGGCTTCGAGGAATGCCGCCGCTATACGGGCCTGTTGGCCGCCTCCGTACGCCGTACGGGCCGCCGTACGAACCGGGACCTCGAACGCCACCTCGCCGACTGCCCCACCTGCCAGGCCGCCCGCCTCGAACTCACCGAACTGAACGCCGGCCTCCGCACCGTCCTCCCCACCGCCGTCCTCCTCTGGGCAGCCACCGCCTACCTCACGCGAGCCACAGCGGGCGCGGGGGCAACAGCGGGCATGGGAGCCACAGCGGGCATGGGCGCAGCAGGAGGGGCGGGCAGCGCGGGAGGAGCCGCCGCGGGAGGAACGGGGAGTGCGGGAGCCGCCGCGGGCACAGGAGCCGCAGCAACCGGGGCCGGCATCGCAACGGGCACCAAGATCGCCACCTCTGTCGGCGCCTCCGTACTCGCCCTCGCCATCGGCGGCTTCGCCCTCTCCCCGCACGACCCGGACTCCGGCCCTGACCCCGATGGCCCACCCCGCGCCGCCCCCACGCCCTCCTCCACACACACCGACCCGACTCCCCGCGAGCCGACACCGAAGAACAGCCCCACCCGTTCACGCAAACCCACCCCCACCCCCAGCACTTCGGCAGCCTCGCCGCGCACCAGGCCCCCCGGCCCGCCCGCCGACGCACGTACCCGCCTGCGTATCGCGTCCACAGGGCTGTGCATGGACATCGCCCCCAGCGTGGGCGCCGCACCCCGCGAGACGGGCTGCACAGGCGCCCGCTCCCAGCAGTGGGACCTACTCCTCGACCGGCCGGCCCAGGAGGCCCGGATACGCAACCGCGCCACCGGCCTCTGCCTCGCCCACACGGGCACCGAGGCCGACGGCGCTCCCGTGCGTCAGCGCTCCTGCGGCTCCGAGGCCCACACGGCCCGCACCGCACGCTGGACGTACTTCCCCGACGGCGGCACCGTCGCCTTCGCGCAGAAGGGCTCAGCCCTCCACTTCCTCGGCCTCGACGACTGGCACGAGGCCGAGCAGGGCCAGTCCCACGCCGCCACCATCGGCACCACGCCGAACTACTACAACACCAAGTCCCTCCGCTTCCGCTACGACGGCACCACGTTCTCCGGCTGACCACCCACCCCACGGACGAAAAAAGAGGGCCCGGCCACCGGCCGGACCCTCACCCCCGTACCGCCAACGGCGGCTAGCTCACGCCTGCTTCATCCGGAATGTCGATGCCCCGCCCACCTTCACCGGGTCGCCCCCGGAACGGTGCACCACCTGGTACGCGTCGAGTCCGTCACCCTGGTTGGCGCTCATCCACCAGTGCTGTGCGGCCTTCCCCGCCTCGCACTTCGCCAGCCTGATACCGCCCTTGCCCTTCTCCAGGCACTCGGCGCCGAGCTTCAGCTTGTAGTAGCCACGCCCGCCGATGCTCCGCACCCAGGTCTGCTCACCACTGCCGCACGCGGCCAGCTTCACGCCGCCGGAAGCGCCCTTGGTGACGCACTTTCCGCTGTCCACATCCGCGAGCCGCGTCGCCACGGGCTTCGCGGGCCGATTCTTCATCAGATACGGGCTGCGCGCGACGTTCTCCTTGGGATGCGCCGCCAGATAGCTGCCCTTGGCCGGCCGCGGGTGGAAGTAGTGGAAGTCGTCCAGCCCACAGTCCAGAACGGACCCGGAACGCGGCCCATCGCAGCGCGGTGTCTTGTCGTAACCCCGGCAAATGGGGTCGTTCCCCTGGGACTTGTCCTCATCGCAGTGGGTCACGCCGAAGTTGTGCACCATTTCGTGCGTCAGCGCACTCTCACCCGCGCAGCCCCAGGACACCTCGGCCCAACCGCTGTGCATGTCGGCCCGCGACTCCGGCCCCGGCGCCCCGGCGGTGCCACAACCGTCGGGCTTTCCTGTGTCGTAGAAGAACAGCTTCCTGTGCGTGCTGTCCCACTTCTCGAACTTCGCCTCGCTGCCGAGCCTCTTGGTGACCGCCTTCTTCACCGCGGCGCTCGCCGCGTCCCGCGCGTCGCCCATCGAGTGCTCTTCGGCGAGCCCGGCCACGGACACGGTCAGCACCTCGGGCTGGCACTTCTCATCCTGTACGACCCGCGGGCGACGGCTGTCGTCAAAACCCGCATACCGCTTGGCACTTGCCTCAAAGGTCTGGTCGATGTCCCACATGACCCGCTGCACGATCTGCGGCCCGCTCTTCCGCGGTCCAGCGCCCTCACGGTGCACATAGACGGGCTGATAACGCCCCTTGCCGTCACCGTCCTCGCCGTCGTCACACGCGACTGCCCCGACCGGGTCGGTCTTCACCTGCGCCGCCGCCTGGGCCGACGACTGCTGAGCGGCCTCGTCGGCCCACCCGGGCATTCCCATGGCACTCCACACGAGGGCAACGGCAACCGCCGCGGCCCCGCCGGGAACCACGAACTTCCAGCACTTCGCCCGGTGTTCTCCTCCGGAGCGCACTCGCTTCGAATTCACAAAGCCTCCTGTTGTGGGGGTACACACAGAAAGAGCGCGCTACCGGCCCCTCGTCCCGGAGGTTTACCGACCCGTTATCGAACTACGCCACACACAGGAATGTTCACCAACAGTAACTACAAATGAACGCAAGAAAGCCCCGTTGGGGTTTCCCAACGGGGCTTTCTCCACAAAGAGTTCGGCGGTGTCCTACTCTCCCACACGCTCCCGCATGCAGTACCATCGGCGCTGAAAGGCTTAGCTTCCGGGTTCGGAATGAGACCGGGCGTTTCCCTCA
>NZ_JANCPR020000083.1 GCF_028657195.3 Streptomyces iconiensis | reverse complement strand
GGCCGTGGCCCCGCCCTCGCACGTGAAGCGCACGGGCCGCCGCACGACGCCCTGCCGAACGTCCTGCCGCACGCACTGCCCCCGGGCGTCCGTCCGGGCGTCCGTCCGGGGCATGCGGTGGCCCGGTGTCAGCCGGCGTCAGCCGGTGCCGCTCGGGACGACGCAGCCCGGCGGCTGGGGGCGCCCCTCGGGCCAGGCGAGGCCGGAGAAGGCGACCTTCCGGGTGCGGGGATCCAGGCGGACGACGGCGACGGGCTTGTTGTACGGGTTGCCGCCATTGGTGAGACAGATCCAGCCGCTGGTGCCGCGCACGCGGTGTGCGGAGTCCAGGCGTGGCCACTGCGCAGCGACGCGCTCGCGGGGCGGGACCGAGCCCGCGGCCCGCGCGTTGGCGAGGAAGACGGCCTGCGCGATGGTGTGCACCCCGTCGTGCACGAGCATCGTGCGGGAGTCGTCCAGCCGTACGGGGCCGATGTCCCCGGCACTCTCCTTCGTGATCAGCGCGCGCAGCGCGGCCAGTTCGCGCTGCGGCTCGGTGAGATAGGCGGGCCGCCCCGCCTCCCCCGGCTTCTTGCCCGTGGCCTTCTTCCGCTCCTTCTCCCAGTCGCGCAACGACACGTCCCAGGCGTCGGGGTGCGCCGGGGCCGCGTACTCGACGGTGATCGCCGGCTTGCCCGGTTCGGTACCGCGCAGCTCCCGCCAGTCGGCGGCGCTCATGTACCGGTCCAGGGTCGCGGCGCCCGAACCGCTCACGATGGTGTAGCTCTTGTCCCCGCACGGCGCCGCCGCCAGCTTCAGTGCGAACAGGCGCAGATGGACGGGGCGTCCGGCGAAGTAGACGATCTTCGCCTGGGACTGGCAGATGTTGTGCCCGATCAGCGCGAAGTCGTTGCCCGTGTCGCCCTGCTTGGTGATGCCGGGCGAGGTGAACTCCTGGTCCTTGGAGCCGGGCGGCCCCTTCTCCGGGCGGCCGAAGGCCGAGGCCAGTGAATCGACGTAGATGTCACCGCGCCTGGTGTCCCTGACCAGCACGGTGTCCTTGTCCTTGAGGTCGCGGTGGAATTCGGCGAGCGCGTCGGCCTGCTTGTGGTTGGTGGGGATGACGCGGGCCAGACCGTCGAAGCGGGGCTTCCCGGTGGCGTCGGGCAGGTTGGCCAGTTCGTCGGCGGTGACACGGCTGGCGAGCACGGGGATCTTCAGATCGTTGGTGAGCCGGTCGATGACGTCCCTGGTGGAGGTCAGGCTGAGGTTGAAGCCCGTGACGGCGCGGAGGTTGTCCTCGGTGGAGTCGGCCATCTCCGCGAGCCTGTCGACCACGCGTGCGTGCTGGCGGTAGTCGTCGCCCGGGTTGGCCAGCACCAGGCGCATCTTCGGCTCCTCCTCCTGCCTGTTGGCCCGGTACTGCGCCAGGTAGGCCCCCTGCAGCTCACTGCGCAACTGCCTGCGCTCGGCCTGGATGTCGGGCTGGAGCGGCAGCATCACCGCCACGGTGATGTGGGGTCCCGCGGCCACCCTGCGGTTCTCTTTGGCGATGGCGCCCGCCACCTTGCGGATCTCCGGAGTGCCGAAGTCGTAACCGGAACCGTTGGTGCCGACACACTCGCCCCCGCTCTTCTCGACGCCGTCGGCGCACAGGTCGGGCGAGACGACCGCCTCACGGATCACATAGCCGCCACCCCCGACAAGGGCCAGGGCGAGGACCACGGTGAGCGCCTTGCGCAGCCCGTTCGCCCAGAACACGTTGAAGAACCAGTTGAACACCGACCCTGCCCCCTCCTGCTGATGCCTGCCCGCCGTCCACCGCCAACTGCCTGCCGCCTGCTGCTACTGCCGACCGCCCGCCCGACCGCCCGACCGCCTACCGGATGTGCCCTGTGCACGCGCACGGCAGCAACGCCTGCTTGTTCCCCGCGCGTTCGCTCCACTCGCCGGCGACCCGCGTCAGTACCTCGGCGCCGTGTTCGGACTCGTCGCTGAGCCGCTCAAGCAGCAGCCGCAGGGTGCTGGTCACGGCATCGTCGACCGTCCGCGCCCTGTCCTCGCACAGCCATACGACATGCAGCAGCTTGTCGACACGGCGGTGGAAGGCACCCCCGCGCGTTCCCCCGGCGCCGAGCGCACGCGCGCGCCGGTCGTCGGGCCCGCCGAGCAGCGGTACGTCAGCGATGGCGAGCAGTTCCCCGCACCAGTCCCGGGTCTCGCGGGTGTAGAACGTACGGGCCAGGTAGTTGGTGACCGCTTCGGCGCCCGGGGCGCCGTGGCCGTTCCCGGCACCGTCGGCGGCGAGGTGGTGGTGCATACGGTGTGCCGCCGCCGTGCCGAACAGCGCGTCAGGTGCCCCCTCCTCCTCTCCCGCGAGGCGGTCGCGCAGGAAGGTGTGGTCCTCCCGCCAGGCGGCACCACCGGCCCGCGTCCCGTACAGCCGCCGCGCCAGCAGATGGCGCAGCCCGAGGTCCCCGATGAAGTGCCGCGGGCAGTGCGGCCAGCCGCAGTCGCGCAGCAGTTCCGCGATGCGGTAGGCGGACAGCCGCTCCTCCCGTTCCGCCTGCCGCTCCCGCATCAGCGCCTGCGCGCAGTCGGCGTCGTGCGCGACCGACAGATGGCTGAGCAGGTCGAGCCAGTGCTCGCGCTGTTCGGGCGGGAGTTCCTCGGGGAGCTGGCGGACGACGAGATCGTCCAGGAGCACGTCGGCGACGGCGTGTTCCTCCTGCTCGTCCCGCGTACCCGCGGGTGCGTCGAGCAGGTCCCAGTCGGAGCCCTCCTCGGGCATCCGGAAGGCGGCCGTCGCCTCAGCGAGCCGGGAGACGAACAGCGGGCGCCCGCCGCTCAGCCTGCGGATGCCCGTCTCCACCCGCAGCCGCGAGGGGCCGCTGCCGGGAAAGCCGGGGCCCACGGGCAGACCCTGACCGCCCGCGCCCGTGCCCACGCTCCCCTGTGTCCTGGCGATCTCGCGTTCCTGCTGGTCCCGGGTCAGCAGGGGCATACGGACGAGAAGGGCGCCCCGCCCGGGAGACGCGAGCCCGGGGTCGCCGACGGGGCTGCGGCTCCAGGTGGGCAGCCCGCCGTCAGCCGGCTGCCAGGTGGCCGCTCGGCCCTCGTCGGCGTGCCCCGGGGGATGGAGGAAGCGCCCGCCGTCCTCGCGGCGCGCGGTGGCGAGCACGACGAGCCTGTCGTGGTGCCCGCGTTCACGGTCCTCCAGAACGGCCCTGGTCAGCCGGCGTCCGAGGGTGTTGTCCGCCCGGTCGAGCAGCAGCGCGGGGCGTCCCACCCGCGTCATGCGTCCCGTGACGGAGGTGTGCGCTGCCTCGATGTCCTCGCGCAGGGCGCGGAACAGGAATTTCTCGGCGTTCTCGCGGCCCTGGCCGCCCTGCTGGAAGTGCGCAGCCAGGGTGTGCAGGCCCAGTTCAGGCGAACCGCCGGCCCCCGGGTACTCGCCGTAGCAGCGCTTCAGCGCGGCCGTGCCCTCCCTGGACATGCGCGCGAGCAGTTCGTCGAGGACGGCGCTGATGATCGGCACGGCGGCCGGCGTGGCCACGAGACCGCCGAGCGCCGCGAGGTAGCCCCGCACAGCGCGGCTCAGCACCCCGCGCCAGAAGGTCCCGGGCGGCAGCAGGCCGTCCTGCTCCCGCACCTCGCTGACCAGGGACTCCGTACTGGAGCGCCGATCGCTGGTGGCGACGGCCAGCAACCCCGCGTACAGCCGGGGCGCCGGCAGGGCCCCACCGGTGCCCTGCCACTTGCCGAACTGGAGCGCCATCTCGCGCAGCGCCTCGGTCACCTCGGACCGTAACTCCGGGCGCTGCGCGACCCGTTCGGTGACGGCTGGCGCACCGCAGTCGAGATGCGCCGTCGGCACGAAGCGCCCGAAGTCGTGCCGCACGCAGCCCAGCAGCCGCCCCTTGCCCATGCCAGGGCCGCCGACCAGGAAGACAACGGGCAGGTCGGGCCCGTAGAGCGGTTTGCGTTGGCGCCCTGAGCGGGTCCTGCCGAGCAACCGGGCGACGAATCCGTCGTCGTCGAGCAGCCTGTCGAACCCGAGATCGTCCTGCACAAGCCCCCCGAGGCAGCACGTCCGAAACGGTGTGAGGTGCGTCGTGAGAGTAGTGCAAAGCACCGCACGAGGGGAGCGGTCTCACACCCTCCGCGTGCGGAGGTCGGGGCCTGTGTGACAGGTGCGCAGGACGGTACGCATGTGCCGCCCGGACACCCCGATGCCCCGACGCCCCGGCTCCCCGATGCCCCGATGCCCCGATGCCCCGATGCCCCGATGCCCCGACGAGCAGCATCCGGGCCGCCCAGGCCCCCCTCCCCGCCCGGCCGCTCCGCCCCGGCCCATCCGGCCGTATCCCGCCCGCGACCCGCCGCGGCCCACCGCACCCCACCGCTCCACAGTTCGGCAGACGCCGAAGCGTCCCGCGTCTAACGTGCAGGTCATGGCACCCCTCCCGAGCCTCCCGCACCGCACGCACCTTCGGCACCTCCCCCACCCCTCGGGCTCCGCACGCCAGGCACGCGCATGACCACCGTCGAGATGGTGGCCGTTCTGCTCGCGGGCGTGGGCGCGGGCGGCATCAACGCCGTTGTCGGCTCCGGATCGCTGATCACGTTTCCCGTACTGCTCGCCACCGGCATGCCACCGGTCACCGCCACCGTCTCCAACGCGCTCGGCGTCATACCCGGCTCCCTCACCGGCGCCCTCGGCTACCGGGAGGAGCTGCGCGGCCAGGGCAGACGCCTGCTGCGCCTGGGTACGGGCGCCCTGCTCGGCGGCTTCACCGGGGCGACACTGCTGCTGACGCTCCCCGCCGCCGCCTTCGAACGGATCGTGCCGGTGCTGGTGGGACTCGCGCTGGTCCTGGTGGTGCTCCAGCCCTGGCTGAGCAGAGCCGTACGCCGCCGCCGCGAGGCAGCGGCAGCGGCCGGCGAGCACACGGCCGACGAGCACATGGCCAGCGAGCACGTAGCCAGTGAACACGCGGGCTCCCGGCCCGGGAGGACCCGCAGGGACGGCGGGCCGCTGCTGTACGCCGGGCTGACGCTGGCCAGCGTCTACGGCGGCTACTTCGCCGCGGCGCAGGGCATCCTCTACATCGCCCTGATGGGCATGCTCCTCGACGAGACCCTGCACCGGCTGAACGCCGCCAAGAACGTGCTGGTCGCGCTGGTCAACGCCGTGGCCGCGCTCTTCTTCCTCTTCGTGGCCGACTTCAGCTGGACGGCCGTCGCGCTCATCGCGGCCGGGTCGGCGCTCGGCGGCCACGTGGGAGCCCGGATCGGGCGGCGGCTGAGCCCCACCGTTCTGCGCGGGCTCGTCGTGGCCGTCGGCGGGGTCGCGCTGGTGCACCTGCTGAGGTGAGGGACGGGCTGCCGGGGCTCCAGTAGCAGGTCGCGCAGCGAGGGGGGATTATGGTCATACCCTTTAAAGAGGGACATTTAGCGATGCCCCCCACCCGGCGTGAAGGAGCCACGCGCACCCGATACGTGACGTGGGAGTGAGCCGTTCCATGAGCACCACCACCCGTCCCGGCCGTCACGATGCCCCGAACACGGACGCCGACTTCCGGGCGATCGCGAACATGCGGGAGTGCCCCGAGCGCAGGCGGCTCCGGGAGGGCGTGGTGACGGCGTGGCTGCCGATGGCACACCGCCTGGCACGCAGATACCGCAACCGGGGCGAGGCCCTGGAGGACCTCGAACAGGTCGCCGCGCTGGCCCTGGTCAAATCCGTCGAACGGTACGACCCGGAGCGGGGCAACGCCTTCGAGACGTTCGCGATCCCCACGATCGACGGCGAACTGAAGCGGCACTTCCGCGACAACATGTGGGAGGTCCACGTCCCCCGCAGGGTCCAGTCCCTGCGCAACCGCGTGCGCAGCAGTCTCCGCGAGCTGGAACTGACCGCCTCGGGCGGCTCGGGCCACTCCCCCACGGTCGCCGAACTGGCCGCGCACAGCGGCCTGTCCGAGGAGGAGACCCTGATGGGCCTGGAGGCCCTGCACAGCTTCACCTCACTGTCCCTGGACGCCCCCGTCACCCAGGACACCGGCGGCGGTGCACCCGAGGCCGTCCACCTCATCGACACCCTCACCTCCGACGACCCGCGCTACGACCACATCGTCGACCGCGAGGCCGCCAGAACGTATCTGTGCCATCTGCCCGAACGCGAGCAGTACATCCTCTACCTGCGGTTCTTCCATGAGATGACCCAGTCGCACATCGCGGTGCTGCTCGGCATCTCGCAGATGCACGTCTCCCGCCTCATCTCCTCGGCATGCCGCCGCGTACGCGAGGAGATCGAGGGCGCCGAGCAGCCGGAGCGACCCGGGGAACACGAGGAACACAAGAAAGCCGACCCCGACCCCGATCCCGGAACCGAAGCCGACAGCGAGGCCGGCACCGGCACCACGTGACGCCGGGGGCGGCCCAGGTGGCGCGTGGTCAGCCGTGCTTTCACACCGCCGGGGCACGTACGCACCCTCAGCGTGCGCGCACTTACGTTCCGTACGCGGGTCGGCAAAAGCCGTCCACCGGGCGGGAGTCCGGCACTCCTACCGCGGCTCGGGCCCCGTCGGCGGGAGGTGCGGGTTGGCGCCCCGCTGCCAGGAGGACTCAACGGACTCGGGGCTGTGCAGCGGGAGATCGGGGTGGTGGCCCGCGGGCGGCGGCCAGACGGGCCTGTGCTCGGCGGGCAGCGTGGCGAGGGCCTGGCTGACGCTGGCGTAGTCGGGCAGCACCTCCGTACTGCCCGTCACCGCGAGGAGGTGCGCCAACCGGCGGCCGACGCAGGCGAGCAGTAGCATCCCGTCGCGGCGGTGCAGCAGCCAGCGCAGCGCGAGCAGGCAGTTGAGGCCGCGGGAGTCGCAGAAGACGAGCGCGGTCACATCGAGAACGAGGTAGCGGTAGCCGGCGCTGAGCGCAGCGCCGATGCGGTCGAGGTAGAACTTCTCGGATCCGTGGTCGAGTTCACCGCTCAGCCGCAGTACGGCGCACTCGTCGCCGACGGCGAGCGAGGTGATCGACAGTCGGTCGGTGTCCCACGCGCTCATCCCACTCCCCTCCCCCGCAGCGGTTCGGCGATGAGGCCGGTTCCGTTCCACTGGTGCCACGCATTCGACGACAGTCTAGATCCAGCCGGGGACCACGCGGCATGCGGAACGGCCAGCACCGTATCGGGGGTCGGTCGATGCCGTTCCGCGAGGAGTGCGCGCCCGGGGGAGGGCGCCTCGGCCCCGGCGGCGACGACTCGTGTCCCATAGTGACGCGGGACATACGTAAGGTGAGAACGCCGGGGCGCCGTGGGCCGGTTGGTGCCCGGAGCCGGACTCGAACCGGCACGGCCCGAAGGCCAACGAGGTTTAAGCTCGTCGTGTCTGCATTCCACCATCCGGGCACCGGCTCCTGGACCGCGTTGTGCACTCCGGAGCGCACACGGCCCTCCCCAGGGCGCGGGGATGAGCCTATCCAGGGTCATCCCCCGAACAGCGGATCGACAGACCGATGTTGTCTTATTTTATTGGCAACTGACGGCTCATCAGTACCACATGCGCCACTTCGGAGCGCTGCCCCGCACGTGCCCGGCTCGCCAGGAATGACGGAAAGTCGCCGCTCGGTCACGCGTTCCCGGCCCGTACCGCGAGGAAAGCCGGTCCTTACCGCGAGAAAAGGGTGCCGAAGGGCAGCGTCGCGGCGGTCGCATCAGGGTCCGTTGTCATCCCCAAGGAGGACGGGCGGAGCGCGGGGTACGTCCGAAGGCCCCCCGGAAACCGGAGCGGGGGCTGATCCGGAGCGGCGGAATGGAAGCAACGATGGAGGCACAACGAAAGTTCCGTCCGCCCTTCACCGTCTCGACAGGAGCACCGCGCCGTGACGACCAGCACACGCCCCCAGAACCCCGCGGGAGACCCGCGCTCAGCAGCCCCCGTCCAGGGATACGCCGGTGTCGCCGCGGCGCGGGCCACGGAACTGTCCAAGGTCTACGGCCAGGGCGAGACGCAGGTCGTCGCGCTGGACCGGATAACCGTCGACTTCCGGCAGGCCGAGTTCACCGCGATCATGGGCCCCTCGGGTTCCGGCAAGTCCACGCTGATGCACTGCATGGCGGGGCTCGACTCGATCTCCCAGGGCAGCGCGCGCATCGGTGACACCGAGCTGACGAGCCTCAAGGACAAGAAGCTGACCCAACTGCGGCGCGACCGCATCGGGTTCATCTTCCAGGCGTTCAACCTGCTTCCCACCCTGAACGCGCTGGAGAACATCACCCTCCCCATGGACATCGCGGGCACCAAGCCCGACCGCGCCTGGCTCGACCGCGTGATCCAGACCGTCGGCCTGGCCGACCGGCTCAAGCACCGCCCCAACCAGCTCTCCGGCGGCCAGCAGCAGCGCGTCGCCGTCGCCCGCGCGCTGGCGGCGAAGCCCGAGATCATCTTCGGGGACGAGCCGACGGGCAACCTCGACTCCCGTTCCGGCGCCGAGGTCCTCGGCTTCCTCCGCAACTCCGTGCGTGAGCTGGGCCAGACCGTCGTCATGGTCACCCACGACCCGGTCGCCGCCGCCTACGCCGACCGCGTCGTCTTCCTCGCCGACGGGCGCATCGTCGACGACCTCATGGGCCCGACGGCCGACAGCGTGCTGGAGCGGATGAAGTCCCTCGACGCCAGGGTGCGTACGAGCTGAGACAGCGCGCGAGCGCGCGTCCCGTACCCGACACCTCTCCCAGGAACTTCACCCAGGACTCCCCATGCTCCGTACTGCCTTGCGCAATGTCTTCGCGCACAAGGCCCGGCTGCTGATGACCATGCTCGCCGTGCTGCTCGGCGTGGCCTTCGTCTCCGGCACCCTGGTCTTCACCTCGACCATCTCCGAAGCCTTCCACAAGAGTTCGCAGAAGGGCTTCGCGCACGTCGACGTCTCCGTACGTCAGGACAACAGCGACGCGCCCGAAGGCCGGGGCTCCGTCTCGCCGATCAGCCAGCGCACCCTGGAAAGGGCCGGAGACCTGCCCGGCGCCAAGTCGGCGACCGGCGTCGTCTCCGGGTTCGCCGCGCTGTCCGACAAGGACGGCAAGCTCGTCGGAGACGGCTTCTCCACCAACGGCGCCAACTACTACGCGGGCGACAACGGCCAGGGCACCGACCCCCGTTACCCGATGAAGAGCGGCAAGGCGCCGCGCGCGCCGGGCCAGGTCGCGCTGGACGCCAAGACCGCCGAGCGCACCGGCTACAAGGTCGGCGACACCGTACGGATGTCCATCGACGGGCCCGTGCGCGAGGAGAAGGTCACCGGCGTCTTCACCACGGACGCCGGCAACGTCGCCGCCGGCGGCACCCTCGTCCTCTTCGACAACGCCAGCGCGCAGAAGCTCTTCGCCAAGCCCGGTGAGTACACCGAGATCGCCCTCGCCGCCCAGCAGGGCGTCTCGCAGACCGCGCTCAAGCAGCAGGTCGAGAAGATCCTGCCCGCGCACGCCGAGGCCGTCACCGGCAAGAAGCTCGCCGACGACGAGTCCAAGACGATCGAGTCGAGCATGTCCGGCATGAAGACCAGCCTGCTGGCCTTCGCCGGCATCGCGCTGTTCGTCGGCATCTTCATCATCGCCAACACCTTCACGATGCTCGTCGCACAGCGCACCAAGGAGCTGGCGCTGCTGCGGGCCGTGGGCGCCAGCCGCCGCCAGGTGACACGTTCGGTGCTGATCGAGGCGCTCGCCGTCGGCACCGTCGCCGGGCTCGCCGGCATGGCCGCCGGAATCGGTATCGGTGCGGCGCTGCGCACCCTGGTCGGGAAGATGGGCACCATGCCCTCGGGCCCGCTGGTGATCGAACCTTCCACGGTGGTCACATCGCTGGTCGTCGGCGTCGTCGTCACGGTGCTCGCCGCCTGGCTGCCCGCACGCCGCGCCGCCAAGATCCCGCCGGTCGCCGCGATGGGCAGTGTGCACGCCCCCGCGACCACGCGTTCGCTGGTGGTACGGAACACGATCGGCGCGCTGTTCGCCGGTGCGGGCGCCGCGCTGGTGCTGCTGGCGACCTCCATGGACGACGGCAAGGCCCCGATGGGTCTGGGCGCCGGGCTGCTGCTGATCGGTGTCTTCGTACTGACGCCACTGCTGTCCAGGCCGCTGATCGCCGCCGCGGCGCCCGTACTGCGGATGTTCAACGTGAGCGGCAAGCTGGCCCGTCAGAACGCGGTGCGCAACCCGCGCCGTACGGCGGCCACCGCCTCGGCGCTGATGATCGGCCTCACCCTCATCACCGGCCTCACGGTGATCGCCAACGGTGTCCAGAAGGGCATCGACAAGATGGCCTCGGACTCCCTCAAGGCCGACTACACCATCTCGATGGCCAACTACACGCCGCTCTCGCCCGACGTGGACAAGAAGCTGTCCTCGATGGACGAGGTCACCGCCACCTCCCCGCTGCGCAACACACCCGCGGAGATCGACGGCGACACCGAGTACCTGACCGGCGTCAACGGCGCCACCATCGGCAAGCTCGCCTCGCTGGACTTCCGGCAGGGCGGCTGGGCCGGGCTCAGCGGCGGCAAGAAGGTCGTGGTCGACACCGAAACGGCCAAGAGCAAGGGCTGGAAGCTCGGTTCGACGTTCGAGGTGGCCTACGACGACGGCAAGAAGGGCACCTTCTCGGTCGGCGGCCTCTACAAGGGCAACCAGATGATGAAGGGCATCCTGGCCGACAACGCGTCCGTGACCCCGCACATGGCCAAGGTCGCCGACATGCAGATCCTCGCCAAGACGAAGGACGGCGCGGGCGCCAAGGTCAAGGAAGCGCTCAACAAGCAGCTCGGCAACAACCCCGCCGTCCTCGTCCAGGACAAGAAGGACGTCTCCGAGGGCGTCTCGCAGATGATCAGCCTGATGCTGAACATGCTCTACGGGTTGCTCGCGATGGCCGTCATCGTGGCCGTGCTCGGCGTGATCAACACGCTGGCCATGTCGGTCTTCGAACGCGGCCAGGAGATCGGGATGCTGCGCGCCATCGGTCTCGACCGGCGCGGCATCAAGCGGATGGTGCGGCTGGAGTCGCTGGTCATCTCGCTCTTCGGCGGGGTGCTGGGCATCGGACTCGGCGTGTTCTTCGGCTGGGCGGCCGGCGAACTGATCGCCGGAGCCGGGCTGGACACTTACACGCTGGTCCTCCCCTGGGGCAGGCTCGGCCTCTTCCTCGCCCTCGCGGCACTGGTCGGCGTCCTCGCCTCCCTCTGGCCCGCACGCCGGGCCGCCCGCCTCAACATGCTGGCCGCGATCAAGACCGAGTGACACTTGATCGCGGGGTACCCCCGGGCCCCGTCTCCTCTCACGAGGGGGCGGGGTCCGTCCTCGTCCTCCACGGGGGGCCTCGTCCTCCTGGGGGAGGGCCACCCCACCCTTTCCCGCCGCGGCGGCGGACACCCCCGACAACCTCGCGCCGCCAGGCCCGCCCGGCACCGCCGGACCACGCCGTCGGACGACTCGCCGCCGCGGCGGAAAGAGGTTGGCGACCTCTCCCCCGCCGGGCACCCCCTCAGAGGGGGGACGAGTCAGCTCTCGGTCCAGGAGCGGGGGCGTAGCGGGAGGGTGGAGGTACCGGCGGTGGGGGTTTTGACGGCGAGAACCTGGTTCACGCCGATCCGGTTGCGCTCGAAGGAGAGGGCGGAGGCAGCCATGTAGAGGCGCCAGACGCGGGCGCGGCCGGGGGAGGTGAGGCGGGCCGCCTCGGGGAAGGCCGCCTCCAGGTTGGCGACCCAGGCGCGCAGCGTACGGGCGTAGTGCTCGCGCAGGGACTCCATGTCGCGCACCTCGAACCCCGCCTCCTCCAGCATGCTCACCGTGCGCCCCACGGGCGCGAGTTCGCCGTCGGGGAAGACGTACGCGTCGATGAACTCGTCGACCTCGTACGCCTCTTCGTCGGCCAGCGGGCGCCGCGCGATCTGGTGGTTGAGCAGCCGCCCGCCCGGCTTCAGCAGCGCGTACAGGTCGGTGGCGTACTCGCGGTAGCGCGCGTCACCGACGTGCTCGGCCATGCCGACGGAGGAAATGGCGTCGTACGGGCCGTCGTTGACCTCGCGGTAGTCCTGGACGCGGATCTCCACGCGGTCCGTCAGCCCCTCCTCGGCCACCCGCTTACGGCCGTACACGGCCTGCTCCCGGGAGAGCGTGACGGCGACGGCGCGTACGCCGTACTCACGCGCAGCGTGCAGTACGAGGGAGCCCCAGCCGCCGCCGACGTCCAGCAGCCGCTGGTCCTCGCGCAGCGCGAGCTTGCGGCAGATGAGGTCGAGCTTGTCGCGCTGGGCCTCTTCCAGGGTTCCGTCCTGCTGCCAGTAGGCGCAGGAGTAGACCATGCTGGGGCCGAGCACCAGCTCGTAGAAGTCGTTGCCCACGTCGTAGTGGTGGCGGATCGCCTTGCGGTCGCGGCTGAGGGTGTGGCGCAGCCCGGTACGCCGGCGGTTCTCCTCCGGCGGTGGCGGAGGCGGCAGCGAGGGCCCGGCCAGCTTCAGCAGTTCGGCGCCCGCAGCCCGTACGTCCGGGTCGCGCGCGAGCCCGAGCAGGGAGCGGGCGCCCGAACTGTCCTCGCCCGTCTCCCAGATCAGCCCGGCCAGCACATCGAGCGCGCCGTAGAGGTCGCCCTCGACGTCGATGTCCCCGGCGACCCAGGCGCGCGCGAGCCCCAGCTCGCCCGGACGCCACAGCACTCGGCGCAGCGCACGGCGGTTACGGAGCACGAGGACGGGCGCTCCCGGCGGCCCTGCCTCGCTCCGGTCCCAGGCGCGTACGCGGACGGGGAGCGGCGCTCCCAGTGCCTTCTCCGCGAGTGCGGCGATCCGTGGCGCGACAGCGGCCATTGAGCACACCTCCGTGAAATGAAGGGGTGGATTCCCCATACACGTAACACGACCTGGGGTCGGTGTATGCCCACTGTGCACAGAAAACCGAGGGGGTTCACCCGAGATTCGCCGTGCGCCGCAGCACTTCAGCCAAGCGCGCGCTCCGGAGCCCGCACATGCGCACACGCCCATACGCTCCGGACCGCACGCGTGGCCGCGCCGCCGAGCAGCCTCTCGCTTCCGGCTCCGGACATGCCGGAGGGGCGTGAGCCCCACGGACGGCTCACGCCCCTCTTGGCGTGCGGTCAGGTGAAGGGAGAGGGCACGGCGGGCCCGCGCCCGGTGAGGCTCAGGAAGCCGTGGCCTTCTCGCCCTTGCTGTCCACCTTGTCGTCCGCCTTGTCGGGCTCGGTGGCAGCCGCCGCCTTCGCCGCTGCCGCGGCCGTCACCGGCGCTGCGGCCTCGTAGAACTCTCCGCGCGGGTGCTCCATCGCACCGAGCGAGACGACCTCGCGCTTGAGGAACATCCCGAGGGTCCAGTCGGCGAAGACCCGGATCTTACGGTTCCAGGTCGGCACCGCCATGCCGTGGTAGGCACGGTGGAAGTACCAGGCCAGCCGACCCTTCAGCTTGATCTTGGTCTTGCCGACGACGATCATCGCGACGCCCTTGTGCAGGCCGAGGCCGGCGACGGCGCCCTTGTTGGAATGCTTGTACTTCCCCTGGGGGAAGCCGCGCATACCGGAGATGACGTTGTCACCGAGCGCCTTCGCCTGACGCAGCGCGTGCTGTGCGTTGGGCGGGCAGAAGGCGCCCTCCTTGCCGGCGGCGAGGTCAGGAACCTGGGCGTTGTCGCCCGCTGCCCAGATGTGGTCGGTGCCCTTGACCTGGAGGTCGGCGCCGACGTCGACATGTCCCTTGGGGCCCAGCGGCAGACCGAAGCGCGAGAGCACCGGGTTCGGCTTGACGCCGGCGGTCCACACGATCGTGCTGGAGTCGACCTCCAGGCCGTTCTTGAGCACTACGTGGCCGTCCACGCAGGAGTCCATCGAGGTGCCGAGGTAGACCTCGATGCCGCGCTTCTTGAGGTGTTCGAGGCCCCACTCGCCGAGCTTGGGCCCGACCTCGGGAAGGATCCCGGGGGCCGCGTCGACGAGCACGAAGCGCATGTCCTCGCGCTTGACGTTCGGGTAGTACTTGGCGGCGTCGCGCGCCATGTCCTCGACCTCGCCGATCGTCTCGGCGCCGGCGAAGCCACCGCCGATGAAGACAAAGGTGAGGGCCTTGCGACGGGCGTCCTCGTCCTGTGTGGAGTCCGCCTTGTCGAGCTGCTCAAGTACGTGGTTGCGCAGGCCGATCGCCTCCTCCACGCCCTTCATGCCGATGCCGTTCTCGGCGAGCCCGGGCACGGGGAAGGTCCGGGAGACCGCGCCCATCGCGATGACCAGGTAGTCGAAGGGCAGCTCGTACGCCTCGCCGACCAGCGGCGTGACGGAGGCGACCTTGCGGTCCTGGTCGATCGTGGTGACGCGGCCCGTGAGGACCTCGGCCTTGGGGAGCACGCGTCGCAGTGGGACCACGACGTGGCGGGGGGAGATGCTGCCTGCGGCAGCTTCGGGCAGGAAGGGCTGGTACGTCATGTACGACCGCGGGTCGACGACCGTGACGGTCGCCTCGCCGTAGCGCATCTTCTTCAGAATGCGCCGCGCTGCGTACAGACCGACGTACCCGCCACCCACTACGAGGATTCGGGGACGCTCCGTGGTGCTCATGAAATCGAGTATCCACCCAGGGCGGGGGGTGACTTCGTGAGGGCCTTCACAAGCACCTGTACCCCCTCTGCTACACTCCGCCGCCTCGTGATCGACCCCACAGGGACCGAGGGGAACCACTCCGCCCCGCGAGCCGTTCACGCACATCTTGAGCTGCGGTAATCACGGACCTCTCCGGTGGACCACTCGCCCGTGCTTCTCCGGGCGAGCTGACCGTAACGTGACGCTACGGCCCACCCGCGTACGCGTCGCCCCAGGAACATGTCGCTCCGTCTCGAAAAACGGCCCTCACCGGGCACTTTTCCATGTGAAGAAATTCACGAAAGTCCTCGGCGCTGAGTTTTCGCGGGCTGCCCTCACCCGCTTTCACCCCTATCAGCGGAGTGTTCGCGTGCTCAAGTGAGACCCGGGGCCTCTGGTGCGGCTCGGGGTCTCACTCCCGGCGGCCCCCTCGGCCGCCCCTTCGGCCGCCCTCCTCAGCCACTCCCCTCGGCCGCCCTCAGTCGCCCGCTCAGCCCGCCGGCCTGTACGTGCCGAACGACCACAGGTTGCCCTCGGGGTCCTTGGCTGCGTAGTCGCGGGAGCCGTAGTCCATGTCCGTGGGCCCCGAGACGATCTCGGCGCCCGCCGCGGCAGCGCGTTCGTGGTGCGCGTCGATGTCCTCGACCACGACGTAGACACAGGCGGGGCCCAGCGACCCCATGGGCCCCGAGTCCTTGGCCGTGCCGAGCATGACGGTGCCGTCACCGAGGCGCAGTTCGGCGTGGGCGATGTCGCCGCCCTCGCCCTCGTGCACCTGCGTCGCCTCGAAGCCGAACGCCTTCTCCAGGAACGCGATCGCCGCGCGCGCGTCGCGGTATGTCAGTGCGGGGTACAGCGGCATGGCGGAGTCCTCCTCGCCGGGACGGTCGGCCCCGCGAGCGGGGCCCGTACCCGAGCGACGTTACGACGCCGCCAGGGCCCCGTATTGGACGAATGGGAACGCGCCCGGAGGATGCCGTCCCGCGAGGTAGACGGTGGGCGAACAGCCGGCCAGCGCACGGAAGTCCCTGTTCAGATGCGCCTGGTCGTAGTAGCCGCACGCCTGGGCCAGCGCCGAGAGGCCACCGCCCCGCGTGTCCCGGATGGCCTGTACGTCCCGGGTGGCCTGCGCGCCTTGCGGGTCCTGCGCCGCCTGCGCCGCCTTCGCTTCCAGCAGGCGCAGCGCGTGCTGGAAGCGCAGCACACGCGCGTACACCTTGGGCGGCATGCCCACGTGCTCCCTGAACCTGCCCGCCAGCCGGCGCCTGCTCCAGCCCGTCTCGCGGGCCAGCTCGGCGACCGTCGTACGGCCCTCCGTACGGGTCAGCAGGTCAACGGCGTGCGCCACCTCGGGCGTTGGCGGCGGCGCGTCGGCTACCAGGTCGCACAGCACGCGGTCGGCGAGCGCGAAACGCGCCGTCCACGTGGGCGCCTCGGCCAGGCGAGCGGCGAGCCCGGCGAGGGGACGCGGGGCCAGGTCGTCCCAGCGCACGACCCTGTTCGCGTACGCGCCCGGCGGCACGCCGAACGCCGCGTGCGCCCCGGCCGGGGTCAGCCGGATCTCCATGCCGTGCTGCGCCCCGTCGTGCTCCGTGATGACGGGGGCGTCGAAGAGGCCCGCGACGAAGCTGTTGTGCGGTTGCGGCGTGGGGCCCGCCGATGCCGATGCCTCCGACGCCGCCGACGCCGCTGTCGCTGAGGGGCCCGTCGTCGCGGGGCCGGCCGTCGAGTGTGCGGCCGGTGTCACCGCGATCGGGTCGCCGAAACTGAGGATCAACGTCACGCCGCCGTACGGGAGTTCAGTGCGGCGCAACGGGGTCGCTCTGCGCTCCCAGTACCCCTCGTACGTCTCGACGATGCCGCCGGCCAGCGGCTTTGCGGGAGCCCGCTCCCACATGCGCCAGTCCCCACCGTCCACGTGTCGCACGCCTTCACCCCCGGCCCCGCTGCGGGATCCGCTGCCGCTGCCTTCCACGCCTCTCACGGTGCCAGGCCCCTCTGACAGGGGGTCGCGCCCGTCCTTCGCGGCGCACGGTGAGTTCGGCACCGCCGGACAGGGCGTCTCGGGTGCGCGCCGTCGCGGCGGGAAGATTTGAGGGTGCCCCCTACCCCGGGGCGGGGCGGTGGGTGTGCCAGTGCTGGTCGGCTTCCAGTTGGGAGGCCAGGGAGATGAGGAGGGGTTCTGTGTGTGCGGGGCCCAGGAGTTGGGCTCCCAGGGGGAGGTTGGTTTCGGTGAGGGCGGCGGGGACATTGATGCCGGGCCAGCCGAGGACGTTCCAGGGCCAGGCGTAGGGGCAGTGGGCGATCATCGCGCGGTCGGTCCGCCAGCCGGAGAGCGCGGCGAGGTCTCCGATACGAGGGGGCGGGGTGGCGGTGGTGGGGGCGAGGACCACGTCGTAACGGCGGAAGATCTTGCCGACGTGGTGCCGCAGCGGCCCCTCCGCCGCCCGCGCGGCACGCAGCACGGGCCCTGCCAGAAGCTGCCCCGTACGGGCCGCCCCCCGGGTACGGGGATCGAGCAGCGCGGGGTCGGGCATGCGGGAAGCCCACTCGCGGATACCGGCCGTCGCGCGGGGCACGAAGGTCAGGCCGATGGGCCCGTAGTGCGGGTCGGCCTCCTCCACGTCATGGCCGAGCGCGTCGAGCCGGTCGGCGACCGCCCGTACGGCCGCGGTCACGGCCGGGTGCAGCGTCTTGGGAGTCGCGGTGAACGCCCACCGGGTGGAGAGCGCGATCCGCAGCCGCCCGGGGTCGCGCCCGACGGCGGCCAGCGCGTCGATGGGAGGCGGCCTGTGCAGGTCACCCTCGTGGCTGCCGCCCGCCACGTCGAGGAGCAGCGCCGCGTCCTCGACGGTACGAGCGAGGGGGCCGTAGACGGTGATGCCGTTGAAGGACTCGGGGTCGGGCCAGGTGGAGATGCGCCCGCGCTGCGGCTTGATGCCGATCAGATGGGTCCAGGCGGCGGGGATACGGACGGAGCCCGCGCCGTCCGAACCGAGCGCCGCGGGCACGAGTCCCGCGGCGACGGCGGCTGCCGAGCCGCCCGAGGAGCCGCCGGGTGTGTGGGCCGGGTTCCAGGGGTTACGGGTTTGCCCGAAGGCACGGCCCTCGGTGAAGGGCCACTGGCCGAGTTCGGGGCTGTTGGTCTTGCCGACGATCACGGCACCGGCAGCGCGCAGCCGCCGTACCACCTCGGCGTCGGCCGTCTTGGGCGCGAAGTCGCCCGCACAGCCGAAGGCAGTGGGCTCGCCCGCGACATCCGTGTCGTCCTTGACCGCGAGCGGGACCCCGAGCAGGGGGCGCCGCTCACCGGCGCGCAGCGCGTCGTCGGCGGCTTCCGCCTCGGCGAGCGCGGCCTCCTCGCGCACCCTGCGGAAGGCGTTGAGGGAGTGCTGGGTGGCGCGGATGCGTTCCAGCGCCCGTTCGGTGAGGGCGCGTGAGGTCGTGTGCCCCTCGGCCAGTTCCGCCGCGGCCCGCGCGAGCCCCGGCAGGGGCCCGCCGGTGCTCACGCCCGCCGCTCGTGGCTCTTCCGCTGACCCGGTCTCGGTCGACATCGGCACCTCGCACCCTCGTTCGGCGTTCCGGATGCGCCTACTGTCCCCGAACCCGGGCCGCTTCGAAACCCATGAGTAACCCGGCCATGGGCACGTGGCACGCGGAACGTGCGGCTGCCATGGCCGGGCGCGCGGGGTCGGAGAACGCCCCGGTGGAACGCCCGGTGATCAGCAGACTCCCGTGGTCAGAACGCTCCGGTGATCTGCAGGCTCCCGTGGTCGGAACGCTCCGGTGATCAGCAGGCGCTCCCGTGGTCAGAACACGTCCGTCGGCACGTAGGCGCCCCACACCTCGCGGAGCGCGTCGCAGACCTCGCCGACGGTGGCGCGGGCGCGGAGGGCCTCGCGCATGGGGTAGAGGACGTTCGCCTCGTCGCCCGCAGCCGCCTTCTTGAGATCGGCGAGCGCGGCCTCCACGGCGGCGCCGTCCCGCTCGGCGCGCAGCCGTGCGAGGCGGTCGGCCTGCTGCTGTTCGATGGCGGGGTCGACGGTCAGCGGCTCGTAGGGCTCTTTCTCGGCCATCTGGTACCGGTTGACGCCGACGACGACGCGTTCCCCGCTGTCGGTCTCCTGCGCGATGGCGTAGGCGCTGCGCTCGATCTCGCCCTTCTGGAAGCCCTGTTCGATCGCGGCGACGGCTCCGCCGCGGTCCTCGACCTGCCGCATGAGATCGACGGCCGCCGCCTCCACGTTGTCGGTCATCGACTCCATGACGTACGAGCCGGCGAACGGATCGACGGTCGCCGTCACATCCGTCTCGTAGGCGAGTACCTGCTGCGTGCGCAGGGCCAGGCGTGCCGACTTGTCGGTGGGCAGTGCGATGGCCTCGTCGTAGGAGTTGGTGTGCAGGGACTGGGTGCCGCCGAGGATGGCGCCGAGCGCCTGTATGGTCACCCGCGCCAGGTTCACCTCGGGCTGCTGCGCCGTCAGCTGTACACCGGCCGTCTGCGTATGGAAGCGCAGCATCAGCGACTTGGGGTTCGTGGCGCCGAACTCCTCACGCATCACCTTCGCCCAGATCCTGCGCGCCGCACGGAACTTGGCGACCTCCTCCAGCACCGTCGTCCGCGCGACGAAGAAGAACGAGAGGCGGGGCGCGAAGTCGTCCACGTCCATCCCCGCAGCCACCGCCGTACGTACGTACTCGATGCCGTCGGCGAGCGTGAAGGCGATCTCCTGCGCGGGCGTCGCTCCCGCCTCGGCCATGTGGTAGCCGGAGATCGAGATCGTGTTCCACTTGGGGATCTCGGTCCTGCAGTACTTGAAGATGTCGGCGATCAGCCGCAGCGAGGGCTTGGGCGGGAAGATGTAGGTGCCCCGCGCGATGTACTCCTTGAGCACGTCGTTCTGGATGGTGCCCGTCAGCTGCGTGGGCTCGATCCCCTGCTCCTCGGCGACGAGTTGGTAGAGGAGCAGCAGCAGTGCGGCGGGTGCGTTGATCGTCATCGACGTGGAGACCTTGTCCAGCGGGATGCCGCCGAACAGGACCCGCATGTCGTCGATGGAGTCGATGGCCACGCCGACCTTGCCGACCTCACCGCCCGAGATCTTCGCGTCGCTGTCGTGGCCCATCTGGGTCGGCAGGTCGAAGGCGACGGACAGGCCCATCGTGCCGTTCTCGATCAGCTGCTTGTAGCGCTCGTTGGACTCCGCGGCCGTACCGAACCCCGCGTACTGCCGCATCGTCCATGGCCGGCCCGTGTACATCGACGGGTACACACCGCGCGTGTACGGATAGGAGCCGGGCTCCCCCAGCTTCTCGGACGCTTCCCACTCCCGCAGCGCGTCCGGCCCGTAGACCGGCTCGATGGGCTGACCGGATTCGGATAGGCGAGCCATGGTGAAGCCTCCGTGAAAGCCGTGCTGTGGGTACTGTCGGGTGCTGACGGGCCGCCGTGCGCGCGAGACACGAAGCCGCGGAAACCACGGAAGCCGCCGAGGCCACCGAACCCGCCGAGAGCACAGCAGCCGCGAAGAACGCAGCCGCCGTACGCGCGCGGGACGGACGGGTGCGGCGAACGCGTCCACGCCCGCCACGGACTGTAGCGACCGGCGTGCGAGCCGTGGAGGTCCGCCGCCTGGGACCTTCCTCACAGCATCCCCCGCAGCCGCGCAGGTTCGCGAGGGCGGCACGCTGGGCAGTGATGGACCGGTACATCCGTCGGACTGTCCGGGGGGACGGGAATGCGCGGGGTGGGGGCATCAACTCGTCGTGGCCTGGCCGCGGTAGCGGCCTTGCTGGTGGCGTGCGTTGTAGCGGGCTGCCAGGCACAACCCGGCGCGGGCGGGGCGCCCGTACGGGTGTCGAAGGCGCCGCAACAGGTGCCGAAGGAGCCGCGGAAGGCCCCGCCGCACACGCCGTCACCGACTCCGTCCGTGACCAAGACCACACCCTCGCCCCCGCCTTCTCCCACCCCGCGCGCCACCCGTCCCGTCCGGCCGGTCGCACAGACCGTGCTGGGTCCCGGCGCGCGTGGCGAGCGGGTACGTGAACTCCAGGCGCGGCTGCGGCAGATCGGCCTCTTCGGCCAGAACCCGACGGGCTACTACGGCACCGTGACGGCCGCCTCCGTCTCCGCCTTCCAGCGGCAGCAAGGGCTGCCCCGCACCGGCAAGGTCACCGACACGCTGCTGCACGCCCTGCGTGCCCGCACCCATGCACCGCTGCGCGACGAGTTGTACCCGCCCACGACACGGCCCCTGGCCAAGCCGGACCCGCGCTGTACGACGGGGCGCGCGCTGTGCATCAGCAAGAAGAGCCGGACGCTGGCGTGGATGGTGAACGGGGAGGTACGCGCGGCGATGGACGTGCGCTTCGGCTCCGCCTACACCCCGACCCGCGAGGGCCTCTTCAAGGTCGACTTCAAGAGCCGCCACCACCACTCCACGCTCTACGACACCCCGATGCCGTACGCGATGTTCTTCAGCAGGGGTCAGGCGGTGCACTACTCCTCCGACTTCGCGGCCCGCGGCTACTCCGGCGCCTCGCACGGCTGCGTGAACGTACGCGCGAAGAAGAAGCTGGCCAAGGTCTTCGCCGAGGTCAGGAACGGCGACAAGGTCGTCGTCTACAAGTGAGCGGTGGCCCTGGCGGCGCGTAACCGTGTACGGCGCAGCCGATCAGGCCCGCTAGGGCAGCGGCCCGCCCTGGGGCAACGGGCCGTCGTGCGGGGCCGGGGTGTCGGACGGGGCAGGGTCGCCGGGTGGCGTGTGCCGGCCCTCTCCGGACAGCAGGGGGGCGCGGGCGGGACCGGGGACTGCAACCTTCCGGGGAGCGACCCCCGTAACCCCCGAGAAGGGGGCGCGGGCGGGACCGGGGGAACGTGTCCCGCCCGCGCCTATCGCGCGAACCCAGAGGTACGGGGGGAACCTCGGGCTTTCCGCGCCGCCGATGACCAGTCGGCTCACTCTCTTCAGCGTCGGGTGCCGAAAAAGTGTCACACCGGAAGTCAGCTTCCGGATGTGGCGCCCGTCACCGCACCTTCGGCTCCGCCTCCGGTGCCCGTCGCCCCGGATTCACCGGGGCCGTCGGGGACGGAGGGCGCCGCGCCCGCCGAGCCTCCGTTGGAGTTGCCTGAGCCGCCCGGGCCGCCTGAGTCGTCCTCCCCGCCGGAGCCGCCTGGCCCCTCGGGGCCGTCTCCGTCGCCGCCCGAACCGCCCTGACCCCCGTGCCCGTTGGAACCGCCGTGTCCGTTGGAACCGCCACCGTGCTGGCCCGAACCCCCGGAGCCGACCGCTCCGTTGGAGCCGCCCGAGGAGGCGGGCGGGAGGCCGTGCCGGGCGCAGAACTTCTGCACGACGGCGCGTCCGCCGGCGGCGCGCTCCAGCTTCCTGCGGTCGCCGGGGCTGAGCTTGCCCTCGGAGTAGGCCCGGCACAGGGCAGCGGCGATGGCCTTCTTGCCGGGGCCTGAGCCGTACCGGTTGTCGCGGTCCTCGTCCCGGCCGCGGTCCCGGTCGTTGGCGGTGCTTTTGCCCGAACCCTTGCCGCGTTCGTGGGGCGAGCCGCTCTCGGAGCCGGCGCCGTCGTCCTCGGGTCGGCCCGAGCCGTCCTTGTCGTCGCCCGGCTCCTTGGAGGGGTGCTTGCGGTCGCGCTTGCCGCCGGCGGTGTCCTGGTCCTTTTCGCCGTCCGTGCCCTCGCTCGTACCGCCCTTGGACTTTCCCTCGCCGCTGGGGCTGGCCACGGGCGAGACGCTCGCGGCGGGGGTGCCCCCGCCGCCGAAGGGGGTGGGCAGCACGCCGGCGCCCGCCGCTACGGCCACCCCGCCGAGCGCGCAGCCCGCGAGGGCCATCGCGAAACCGGCGCGCAGCGGTCTGCCCCCGAACAGGGAGCGCGCGCCGCGCCGTTCGTCATGGCCCGCGCGGCCCTTGCCTCTCCCCCACAGGCGGCTCCCGGCGGCGCCGACGGCCGCGGTCCCGCCCGATACGGAACCCGAAGCGGAATCACCGTCCGGCTCCGCCATCCCGACCGAGCCGCTGCGCAGCACACCGACACGCGCCTGCCGGAAGGCGTGCAAGGCGGCTGCCTCACCCGGGAGTTCGACGGGCGCGGCACCGCGTGCCGCGGCGGGCGGTGCCGCGTGTTCGGCGGCCAGTTCACCGAGAACGGAGGCGAGACGGTCGGCCGTACGGCGGTCGGCCTCGCGGAACCAGGCGCCCGAGGGGACGTTCAGCCCATCCTCACCCTTCGGACATTGACCACTTTCCGCCGCTTTCCGGTCCTGGTCCGCAGGCGGTATATCCGGTTGCGAGGGGGTCTGTTCGGTGGGGTTCGGGGTCCGTGTTTCCTGGAGTCCCTGGGCATCGACCGGCAGACCGCGCAGCAGGCGCTCCGCGGTTTGTTCGTCCAGCCAGTTGTACCGGTCGTCCGCCATCACGTTTCCCTCAGCGTTCGTGTGGCTTTATGCGTCACACCGCGCGCCATGCCCCTAGCCCTGCCCTCTCCCGCACCGCTGTCGGGTTTCGGCCGCGAACCGCCGCCGGCCTGGTCCGTCCCGGAACCCCCGGCGGAACCCCCCGCGGCGCCTCCGTGAGCGGGATCGCCCCCGCTGGAGGCCCCCTCACCGGCGTTCCCCTCGCTGGAGGTACCACCCGGCTCGCCCGCGCCGGCCACCCCGTCGGGGGACGCCTCCAGCATCTCGGCGAGCTTGCGCAGACCCCGGTGCGCGGCCGTACGTACGGCGCCCGAGCGCTTGCCGAGCACCTGCGCCGCGCTCTTCGCATCAAGCCCCACAACCACTCGCAGCACCACGGCCTCGGCCTGGTCGCGGGGCAGCCGGGAGATCAGCGCCATCGTGCGGCCCGTGCCCAGCGCTTCGAGCGCCTCGTCCGCCGTGTCGGTCCCCGCCGGCATACCGGCCAGCTCACTCTCGTCCCCGCCGACGGCCGGCCTGCGGCCCCGCATCCGCAGGTGGTCGAGGGCGCGGTTACGGGCGATACGGGCCGCCCAGCCACGGAAGCGGTCGGCGTCGCCCTTGAAGCGGGACAGGTCGCGGGCTATCTGGAGCCACGCCTCGGAGGCGACGTCCTCGGCGTCCGCGTCGGGAACCAGGGTGCGCACATATCCGAGCAGACGCGGGTGCACGGTCCGGTAGACGGTGCGGAAGGCGGGCTCGTCCCCCTCCTGCGCCGCGCGTACCGCAGCGGTCAGCTCCGCGTCGTCCCCCTGCACGCTCGTGTCTCGCCCCACTCCGCGAAATCGCGACGGTCCTGGCCGTTCTGGCCACGCCCCAGAGGGGGCGCGTCGTGTGCCATACGCCGTGTTGTTGTCCTGCCTGGCGGTCCTGTGGCCGTGCGGCCCGGTTGCCGTGTACGCCGCGCCAGGGGTCAGCTTCCTGGTGGCGATGCGATGAAGCACGCTAAGGCCAAGTGTGCTCGCTCGTCCATGCCGACCGTGCGGCCGGGTACAGCCGTAGGCAATGCGTGAGGACACGGTCGCCCGGTGTCAGTGACACCTGGGCGTAACAGATAGCGGGGGCACGGCGCAGATGTGAGTACGGGCAAGCCGCTGGCGTAGTGCGCCCGTGACCGACGGCGGCCGGGGTCTCTCCTGTGGGGGGTGGCGAGCTCGGCCGTCTTCGCATACCAGCCCCCCCACCCCAATGCCCCGCCCCACCCAACTCCCACCCCCAACTCCCACCCAACTCCACCGCAGGCCCGGATACGGCCGGGGGGAGTCCTAGAG
>NZ_JANCPR020000082.1 GCF_028657195.3 Streptomyces iconiensis | reverse complement strand
CTCTCACTTCACAAGAGCCTGGCCCCGATACGGCCGGGGGAGTCCAGAGGGGGCGGAGCCCCTTTTGGCGGGGGGATTGCCGGGGGGCGGAGCCCCCCGACGCCCGGCCGGCGAGGCCAACGGGGGCCAGGGGGCGAAGCCCCCATTAGGAACGGAAACTGGCTTCAAACCACAGGAACCACAACAGGGGGCACGGGGCGCAGCCCGCAAAACCACAACGGGGCAAGGGGTGAAGCCCATGCGAGGAACCGCCATGCGCGAGGCACAAGCAGTGAGGTTGAGCCCAACCAACTCAAGCCTTTTGACGCAGCCCCAACCATGAGGCACCCTTGAGCCAGCTTCACTCAAGACATCAGCTGGAGGAAACCGAAATGGCTCGTGCGGTCGGCATCGACCTGGGTACGACGAACTCCGTCGTCAGTGTTCTCGAAGGCGGTGAGCCCACCGTCATCACCAACGCCGAGGGCGCCAGGACCACGCCGTCCGTCGTGGCCTTCGCGAAGAACGGCGAAGTGCTCGTCGGCGAGGTGGCCAAGCGGCAGGCGGTCACCAACGTGGACAGGACCATCCGGTCGGTCAAGCGCCACATGGGCACCGACTGGAAGGTCAACCTGGACGGCAAGGACTTCAACCCGCAGCAGATGAGCGCCTTCATCCTGCAGAAGCTGAAGCGGGACGCGGAGTCCTACCTCGGCGAGAAGGTGGAAGACGCGGTCGTCACCGTCCCGGCGTACTTCAACGACGCCGAGCGCCAGGCGACGAAGGAGGCCGGCGAGATCGCGGGCCTGAACGTCCTGCGGATCGTCAACGAGCCGACCGCGGCTGCGCTGGCGTACGGCCTGGAGAAGGAAGACCAGACGATCCTGGTCTTCGACCTCGGCGGCGGCACCTTCGACGTCTCGCTGCTGGAGATCGGCGACGGCGTCGTCGAGGTGAAGGCGACCAACGGTGACAACCACCTCGGTGGTGACGACTGGGACCAGCGCGTCGTCGACTACCTGGTCAAGCAGTTCCAGTCCGGCCACGGCGTGGACCTGGGCAAGGACAAGATGGCTCTCCAGCGTCTCCGCGAGGCAGCGGAGAAGGCGAAGATCGAGCTGTCCTCGTCCACCGAGACGACGATCAACCTGCCCTACATCACGGCCTCGGCCGAAGGCCCCCTGCACCTGGACGAGAAGCTCACCCGGGCGCAGTTCCAGCAGCTCACGCAGGACCTGCTGGAGCGTACGAAGACGCCGTTCCACAACGTCATGAAGGACGCGGGCATCCAGCTGTCCGAGATCGACCACGTCGTTCTCGTCGGCGGCTCGACCCGTATGCCCGCCGTCGCCGAGCTGGTCAAGGAGCTGACCGGCGGCAAGGACGCGAACAAGGGCGTGAACCCGGACGAGGTCGTCGCCATCGGCGCGAGCCTGCAGGCCGGTGTGCTGAAGGGTGAGGTCAAGGACGTCCTGCTGCTGGACGTCACCCCGCTGTCCCTGGGTATCGAGACCAAGGGCGGCATCATGACCAAGCTCATCGAGCGCAACACCACGATTCCGACGAAGCGCTCGGAGACCTTCACGACGGCCGAGGACAACCAGCCCTCCGTGCAGATCCAGGTCTTCCAGGGCGAGCGCGAGATCGCGGCGTACAACAAGAAGCTGGGCATGTTCGAGCTGACGGGTCTGCCGCCGGCGCCGCGCAACGTGCCGCAGATCGAGGTCACCTTCGACATCGACGCGAACGGCATCATGCACGTGGCGGCGAAGGACCTGGGCACGGGCAAGGAGCAGAAGATGACCGTCACCGGCGGCTCCGCGCTGCCCAAGGACGACATCGACCGCATGATGCGCGAGGCCGAGCAGTACGCCGACGACGACGCCAAGCGCCGCGAGTCCGCCGAGACCCGCAACCAGGCGGAGCAGCTCGTCTACACGACCGAGAAGTTCCTCAAGGACAACGAGGACAAGGTCCCCGCCGACACCAAGTCCGAGGTCGAGACCGCCGTCGAGGACCTCAAGGAGAAGCTGAAGGGCGAGGACACCGCGGCCATCCGCGAGGCGTCCGAGAAGGTCGCGGCCACCAGCCAGAAGCTCGGCCAGGCGCTCTACGCCGACGCGCAGCAGGCGCAGTCGGCCGGCGGCCCCGAGGCCGGGGCCGGCGCCGCGGGTGCCGGTGCTGACGCGGGCAAGGCGCAGGACGACGACGTCGTGGACGCCGAGATCGTCGACGACGACCAGCAGAAGCCCAAGGACGGTGCAGCGTGACGGAGGAGACTCCGGGCTTCGACAAGGAGCCCGACGTCCCCGACGATGCCGGTGAGCTCGCCGACGCCGCTCAGTCCGCCGCCTCCGCCAAGGAGGCGGCGGCCCCGGGCGCGGCGGCCGGGGACGGACAGACAGCCCAGCCCGCACAGCCCGACCACAAGGCTGAGCACGACGTGAGCACGGCCCAGGACATGCACGACACGGACGGCGGCCAGGAAGGCGAGGACGGCCAGGTGGCCGCCATCGCCGAGCTGGACCAGACACGCACGGCGCTGCACGAGCGCACGCAGGATCTCCAGCGGCTCCAGGCGGAGTTCCAGAACTACCGCCGCAGGGTCGAGCGGGACCGCGTCGCGGTCAAGGAGGTCGCGGTCGCGAACCTCCTGACGGAGCTGCTTCCCGTGCTGGACGACATCGGTCGCGCCCGCGACCACGGCGAACTGGTCGGCGGCTTCAAGTCGGTTGCCGAGTCGCTGGAGATGGTCGTCGCCAAGATGGGCCTGATGCAGTTCGGCAAGGAGGGCGAGCCCTTCGACCCGATGGTCCACGAGGCCCTGATGCATTCGTACTCTCCGGATGTCACGGAGACGACGTGCGTGCAGATCCTCCAGCCCGGGTACCGGATCGGCGAGCGGACGATCCGCCCCGCGCGGGTCGGTGTGGCCGAGCCGCAGCCCGGTTCCGCCGGGTCGCCCGGGGAAGCGGAGGGCGAAACGCCGGCAGCAGAAGAGGAGACCGGTGGCCCGGACGAGGGCTGACCGCGGACGGAAGGAGGGACGTCGGGGATGAGTACCAAGGACTTCATCGAGAAGGACTATTACAAGGTCCTCGGCGTCCCCAAGGACGCCACCGAAGCCGAGATCAAGAAGGCGTACCGCAAGCTCGCACGGGAGAACCACCCCGACGCGAACGCCGGTGACCCCAAGGCCGAGGAGCGGTTCAAGGACGCCTCCGAGGCGTACGACGTCCTCGGTGACGCCAAGCGCCGCAAGGAGTACGACGAGGCACGCACGCTCTTCGGCAACGGCGGCTACCGGCCCGGCGGTGCCGGAGGGCCCGGCGGTGCCGGATCGTTCAACTTCGACCTGGGCGACCTCTTCGGAGGGACCCAGGGCGGGGGCGGCGGTCCCGGCGGCCCCGCGGGCGGCTTCGGCGGCGGGCTCGGCGACGTGTTCGGCGGGCTCTTCAACCGGGGCGGCACCACCACCCGTACGCAGCCGAGGCGCGGTCAGGACATCGAGTCCGAGGTGACGCTCAGCTTCACCGAGGCCGTGGACGGGGCGACCGTTCCGCTGCGGATGTCCAGCAGCGCCGCGTGCAAGGAGTGTTCGGGCACCGGCGACAAGAACGGCACACCGCGGGTGTGTCCGACGTGCGTGGGCACGGGCCAGGTCTCGCGCGGTGGCGGCGGCGGTTTCTCGCTGACCGACCCGTGTGTGGACTGCAAGGGCCGCGGCCTCATCGCGCAGGACGCCTGCGAGACCTGCAAGGGCTCGGGCCGCGCGACCAGTTCGCGCACCATGCAGGTCCGTATCCCCGCCGGCGTCAGCGACGGGCAGCGCATCCGATTGCGCGGCAAGGGCGCTCCGGGCGAGCGCGGCGGGCCCAACGGTGACCTGTATGTCGTCGTGCACGTCGACAGGCACCCGGTGTTCGGGCGCAAGGGCGACAACCTCACCGTCACCGTGCCCGTGACCTATCCGGAGGCGGCGCTGGGCGGCGAGGTCAGGGTGCCCACGCTGGGCGGCCCGCCGGTCACCCTCAAGATCCCGCCGGGTACCCCGTCAGGACGCACCATGCGGGCCAGGGGCAAGGGCGCGACGCGCAAGGACGGGACACGCGGGGACCTGTTGGTGACGGTGGACATCTCCGTGCCGAAGGATCTGAGCGACAAGGCGAAGGACGCGCTGGAGTCGTACCGTGATGCCACGGCGGCGGAGGACCCGCGCGCCGCGCTCTTCAAGGCCGCGAAGGGAGACTGAAGTGGACGGCCGGGACGGACACAGGCGAGGTTTTGCGGCACGCGCCGCGTACGAACTGACCGAGGAATCGCCGGTCTACGTCATCTCGGTCGCCGCTCAGCTCTCGGGCCTGCACCCGCAGACCCTGCGCCAGTACGACCGTCTCGGCCTGGTCTCGCCCGACCGTACGCCCGGACGCGGCCGGCGGTATTCGGCGCGCGACATCGAGCTGCTGCGCGAGGTGCAGCGGCTCAGCCAGGACGAGGGCATCAACCTCGCCGGGATCAAGCGGATCATCGAGCTGGAGCAGCAGGTGGCCGCGCTGAAGGCGCGGGTCTCCGAGCTGTCCTCGGCCGTCGAGGGTGCCGCGGCGGCGATGCGGCAGCGCGAGGCGCAGGTGCACGCCTCGTACCGCCGGGACCTTGTCCCGTACGAGGACGTGCACCAGTCCAGCGCCCTCGTCGTCTGGCGCCCCCACCCCCGCAACTAGCGGCTCCGCCGCGTTCCTGTGCACCCCGCCTGTACGTCGCGGGCTGCCGCTGCGTTGTGGCTGGCCGCGCAGTTCCCCGCGCCCCTGAAGGGGCGCGGGGAACTGCGCGAGCGACCCCGGCGAGCCCGCAGCCCGCAAAGCACAGCGAGGGGCACCCCGAGCCCGGCGCGGAGCGCGGGTCCGGCGCAGGGCGAGGGCTCGGCGCAGGGCGAGGGGCGCGGCCCCTCTCAGGACGTACGGGTCACTTGGCGAACCCGTACGTCATCAGCTTCTTCGCGTCCGCCGTGCGGCGGGCAGCGGAGGACGAGGTGAGCACGGTGCCGATGACGGTCTTGCCGCCGCGGGTCGCCGCGAACACCAGGCAGTACTTGGCCTGCGGCCCCGACCCGGTCTTGACCCCGATCGTGCCGGAGTAGCTGCCGAGCAGGTTGTTCGTGTTCTTCCAGGACATGTAGCGGTGCCCACCACTCTTCGTGGTGGTCTTCTGCTTGGTCGACTTCGTCTTCACGATCGTGCGGAACGTGGAGTACCGCATCGCGCTGCTGGCGATCTTGGTCATGTCGCGCGGTGTCGAGTAGTTGCTCCCGTTCCCGATCCCGTCGAAGGAGTCGAAGCGGGTGTTCTTCAGGCCCAGGCTCTTCGCGGTGGCGTTCATCTTGCCGATGAAGGACTTCACGCGCTTGGCGCGGGTGGAGCCGCTGCCGAACTTGTCGGCCAGGGCGTAGGCCGCGTCGCAGCCGGAGGGCAGCATCAGGCCGTAGAGGAGCTGACGGACGGTGACCTTGTCGCCGACGATCAGCCGGGCCGAGGACGCGGTCTTCCTGACGATGTAGTCGCTGTACGCCTTCTGGATCTTCACCTTGGAATTCAGGTTGAGGTTCGTCTGCGCGAGCACCACCCGCGCGGTCATGATCTTGGTGGTCGAGCCGGTGGAACGGCGCGTGTCCGCCGCCTTGGTGTAGAGGGAGGCGCCAGTGCCGTTGTTCATCACGAAGCCGCCCTTGGCGGCAATGGCGGGCTTCTTGGCCGCAGCCGCAGCCGCAGCCGCAGCCGAAGCAGCAGGCGCCGCGGCGGCTGCGGTCGTGGCCGCCGTCGGCACCGGCGCTGCCTGTGCCGGGGTGGCCAGTGCTCCCGTCGTCAGAACGGCTCCCGCGGTGAGGAGTACCGCGGAGATCCGGTGGAGACCGGCAGAGCCATGGTTGGCATGGGTGCCGCGTTTGTCGTGGGTCACGGTATTTGCTCCAAATGCCCCTGTGCTGCGGCCTCTTGGGCGTGCCGCTCAGGTCATGAGACTCACGAACCGGCCCGGTGGATGCGCTCTTGGGGAGATTCTTACGGTCACCCGGACGCACGGCTGCGGTGGTACACGTGGGGGACGGCGCTCAGCGTGAACTGATGGGGATCAAGCGGTACCGCGTAGGGGCGGCCCTCGCCGGCGCGCTGATCGGGGCGACCCTCGGCGGCGCGGGTTCTGGGCCGGGTCCTGGGACGGGAGCGGTGCAGGAGACCGGCGGCGATTCATGGCCAGGGGGGTCCATCGCGACGGTCGGCAAGCTGGTCTCGTTCCTGCCGAACGGGCATACGGGGCTGTGCTCAGGCGCCATCGTCGACTCCCCCAACGGCAGCGTCATCGCCACCGCGGCCCACTGCCTGACCAGCCCCGAGGAGCCGGTACGGGCAGAGGAGATCTACTTCCTGCCCGGTTACGACGGGCTGGGCCAGCGCGACCGCACGCGTATCCGTGCCGAGGGGTGGCGGGTGCGGGGCAGGTACCAGCCGCGGGGCTGGGACGTGAGCAGGCCGCTGGCCGAGATCCTGCCGGACGACTGGGCGTTCCTGACCGTGGCCCGTAAGAACGGCCGCACGGTTCAGGAGGCGGCGGACGGCGCCAACCGTCTCGCGTTCGCGCCGGAGGAGAGCGGGGAGCCGCTCGCCGTCGCCGGCTACTCGGCGAGCGGCCCGTACGACGGTGAACGGCTGCGCTACTGCGCGGGCCCCGCGCGGCTGGCGCCTCCCGGTGAGTACGCGCGGCCGAACGTCGGCAGCTTCGTACTGGACGGCTGCGATCTGACGCAGGGTGCGAGTGGTGGCCCATGGTTGCGGGGGTACCACGAGGGGAGGCAGGCCGGGACGGTCGTCGCTGTGGTGACGGTGGGGGAGTCGGGGAAGGTGCTCGGCCGCCCGTTCCCGTCCCGGGCACGCGCCCTGTTCACCCGGGCCGCCCGCGAGGGCGGCGAGCGTGCCGCCCGCGACGGTGGCGAGTGAGCGGTCCACGGCGGCGGCGAGCGTGCCGCCCGCGGTGGCGAATGAGCGGTCCGGGACGGGAACGAATCGGGTCCCTGTTGGGTTGAGTGAAGTAGACTCAACTTGCTGCATGCTGGAGATGGCAAGCACGCACGCATCGAGGGAGGAACGCACGACAGTGGACGCGGAGCTGACCAACAGGAGCCGGGACGCGATCAGCGCGGCCAACAGCCGCGCCGTCACCGACGGACACCCCGACATCACCCCGGCGCATCTGCTCCTCGCCCTGCTCACGGGCGAGGACAACGAGAACATCCAGGATCTGGTCGCCGCCGCAGAGGCCGACCAGGCGGCGCTGCGCGCGGGTGCCGAACGGCAGCTGGGGGCGCTGCCCAGCGTCCAGGGGTCTACCGTCAGCAGGCCGCAGGCCGACCGCGAGCTGCTCGCCGTCATCGCGGACGCGGCGCAGCGCGCCAAGGAACTGGGCGACACTTACGTCTCCACCGAGCATCTGCTCATCGGCATCGCCGCCAAGGGCGGGGCCGCGGGCGAGCTGCTCAAGGAGCAGGGCGCCACCGACAAGAAGCTGCTCGGAGCCTTCCAGGATCAGCGAGGCAGCCAACGCGTGACGAATGCGGACCCCGAAGGCACGTACAAGGCGCTGGAGAAGTTCGGCACCGATCTGACAGCCGCCGCCAGGGAGGGCAAGCTCGACCCGGTCATCGGCCGTGACCAGGAGATCAGGCGCGTCGTCCAGGTGCTCTCGCGGCGCACCAAGAACAACCCCGTCCTCATCGGGGAGCCCGGCGTCGGCAAGACCGCCGTCGTCGAGGGCCTGGCCCAGCGTGTGGTCAAGGGCGATGTGCCCGAGTCGCTGCGCAACAAGCGGCTGGTCGCGCTCGACCTCGGTGCCATGGTCGCGGGCGCGAAGTACCGGGGCGAGTTCGAGGAACGCCTCAAGACCGTCCTCTCCGAGATCAAGCAGAGCGACGGCCAGATCATCACCTTCATCGACGAGCTGCACACCGTCGTCGGCGCGGGCGCCGGCGGCGACTCCGCCATGGACGCGGGCAACATGCTCAAGCCGATGCTGGCCAGGGGCGAGCTGCGCATGGTCGGCGCCACCACGCTGGACGAGTACCGCGAGCGGATCGAGAAGGACCCCGCGCTGGAGCGCCGCTTCCAGCAGGTGCTGGTCGCCGAGCCCACCGTCGAGGACTCCATCGCGATCCTGCGCGGCCTCAAGGGGCGGTACGAGGCGCACCACAAGGTGCAGATCGCCGACGGCGCGCTCGTCGCCGCCGCCGCGCTCTCCGACCGGTACATCACCTCGCGCTTCCTGCCCGACAAGGCCATCGACCTCGTGGACGAGGCCGCCTCCCGGCTCCGTATGGAGATCGACTCCTCACCTCTGGAGATCGACGAACTCCAGCGCGCCGTCGACCGGCTCAAGATGGAGGAGCTGGCCCTCGACAAGGAGACCGACCCCGCCTCCGTAGAACGCCTGGAGCGGCTGCGCCGTGAGCTGGCCGACAAGGAGGAGGAGCTGCGGGGCCTCACCGCGCGCTGGGAGAAGGAGAAGCAGGGCCTCAACCGCGTCGGTGAGCTGAAGGAACGCCTCGACGAACTGCACGGCACGGCCGAACGCGCCCAGCGCGACGGCGACTTCGACACCGCGTCCAAGCTGCTCTACGGGGAGATCCCGGGCCTGGAGCGGGAGTTGGAGGAGGCGGCCGAGGCCGAGGAGGAGGCCAAGCGCGACACGATGGTCAAGGAGGAGGTCGGCTCCGACGACATCGCCGACGTGGTCGCCTCCTGGACCGGCATCCCCGCAGGCCGCCTGCTGGAGGGCGAGACCCAGAAGCTCCTGCGCATGGAGGACGAGCTGGGCACGCGCCTGATCGGCCAGAAGCAGGCCGTGCGCGCCGTCTCCGACGCCGTACGCCGTACGCGTGCCGGCATCGCCGACCCCAACCGCCCCACCGGCTCCTTCCTCTTCCTCGGCCCCACCGGTGTCGGCAAGACGGAGCTGGCCAAGGCGCTGGCCGACTTCCTCTTCGACGACGAGCGGGCCATGGTCCGTATCGACATGAGTGAGTACGGCGAGAAGCACTCGGTGGCCCGCCTCGTGGGCGCCCCTCCCGGCTACGTCGGCTACGAGGAAGGCGGTCAGCTCACCGAGGCGGTAAGGCGCCGCCCGTACAGCGTGGTTCTGCTGGACGAGGTCGAGAAGGCGCACCACGACGTCTTCGACGTACTGCTCCAGGTCCTCGACGACGGCCGGCTCACCGACGGGCAGGGCCGGACCGTCGACTTCCGCAACACGATCCTGATCCTGACGTCCAACCTGGGCAGCCAGCATCTGATCGACCCCCTGGAGAAGGAGGAGGAGAAGCGGGAACAGGTGCTCGCCGCCGTACGGGCCGCCTTCCGCCCTGAGTTCCTCAACCGCCTGGACGACCTGGTCATCTTCTCGGCCCTCGCGGGTGACGAGCTGCGCCGGATCGCCCAGCTCCAGATCGACGCGCTCCAGCGCCGCCTCGCCGAGCGGCGCCTCACCCTCGATGTCACCCCCGCAGCGCTCGACTGGCTCGCCGCCGAGGGCAACGATCCCGCGTACGGGGCACGCCCCCTGCGCCGGCTCGTCCAGACCTCGATCGGGGACCAGCTCGCACGCGAGATCCTCGCCGGCGACGTTCGCGACGGCGACACGGTGCGGGTCGACCATGTGGACGGCTGGGAGGGCCTCGCGGTGGGAACGTCCTGATTCCGTCCCGGCGCCGGGGCCGGGGCGGGGCCGGCGGGGCTCCGGTCCCCGGTACCCGGACGGGGCGTGTACGGAGCGGTCTTCGGCAGCGCCGTACCTCCAGGGTTGTCATTGCGGGGGCCTCGTGCGGGAGGATGGCGGGAGCCGTATGAAGGGAACACCCACGTGAGCATCGACCCGTCCTCGATTCCGAATTTCGGGGGCCAGCCCGAGCCGGAGGAGTCCGGTCCCAGCGGACCGATCATCCCCGACCAAGACCTCGTCAAGCAGCTTCTGGACCAGATGGAGCTGAAGTACGTCGTCGACGACGAGGGAGACCTCGCGGCGCCGTGGGAGGAGTTCCGCACCTACTTCATGTTCCGCGGCGAGGAGGAGCAGCAGGTCTTCTCGGTCCGTACGTTCTATGACCGGCCGCACACCATCGACGACAAGCCCAAGCTTCTTGAGGCCATCGACGACTGGAACCGCCGCACGCTGTGGCCGAAGGTGTACAGCCACACGCACGACGACGGCAGCGTCCGTCTCATCGGTGAGGCGCAGATGCTGATCGGCACCGGCGTCTCCCTGGAGCACTTCGTCTCCAGCACGGTGAGCTGGGTGCGGGCCTCCATCGAGTTCGACAAGTGGCTCGTGGAGCAGTTCGGTCTGGAGAAGGACGTGGACTCCGCCGAGGGCGAAGGCGGCGGCGAAGGCGACGAGAAGTAGGTCTCCCACAGCGCACCGTGACACAGCGCACCACGGCACAGCCCGCTGCGCGGCACCGCACGGTGTGCGCCGCACAGCGCGGAAACCGACGATGCCCCTGCGGCTCCTTCACGGAGCCGCAGGGGCATCGTCGTCGTGCGTCGTGCGTCCTGGAGGGTCAGTTCCCCTGGTGGGAGGCGGGCGCGGCGGTACCGGCTTCGCCGGGCTCCGCCCGTTCGATCTCCGCCTCCTCCAGCGGGCCTACGGGAATCGCGGATTCCTCCGCCGCTTTCCGCAGCAGCCGGACGGCCTCGTCGAGCGCCTGCCCCGGGGTGTCGGCCGCCAGGGTGAAGTTGGCGCCGACGGTCGAGGCATGGCCCGCGTCGCTGACCGTGAGCTGAGGCAGCGCGTTCACGCCGTGCGCGGCGAACCACTGCGACAGGTGCACGGCCAGTACATCCGGGTCGAGCCCGGACTCCAACGCGGCCAGTTCCGGCCTGACTTCCCAGTGCATGTTGCTGAACTCCTCGTTTCCTGGGCTAGGAGCCCGGGGTGTTGACCCTGACGGACCTTGAGGAGGCGGTGCCGACGGTTCCCCGGACCGGCGAGGTGATCTGCACGGTGATCGTCCCCTTGTAGGTGCCGTCCCTGGTGACGTTCGTACCGCTCGGCTTGGGCGTGTAGTACGTCGAGACGCTGCCGTTGGTGACCTTGACCTTGGTCTCGTTGGAGGCCGCGACCGAAACCCACCTGTTGCCGCTCTTCTTGTGGAGCTTTCCGCGCACCTTCACGTGCACCCTCGGGATGTTGCCCTGGCAGGAGACACGCGTCTTGAAGATGACGGACCCGGCACCCCTCGACCAGTGCGGGTTGTTGACCTGGGCGGTGCACTGCGCCCAGCGGGCGGCCTGGATCTGCTGGCCGCTCTTGGCTTCGGCCGCGACGCGTGCGGTGCTCCGCGTCTCGGAACCGGCAGTCCCTGTGGACTGCGCGGCGTGGCTGGTGGCGGCTCCGCCGGTCATGAGCGCGGCACTGACGAGTGCGACGCCCGCGGCGCGGCGAGACATAGTGGTCCTCATCGAATTGATCCCCCGTATCCGAATGGTGATGACCTGTCGCTCATAAAGTACACGTATGGCTACGCGAAGCACCCGAGTGTGAGGAGCGTCACAAGCCCACTCGTGGGCCCAATAGCGCCCGGTGGAACGGGAGTTGGGGATTCCACCGGGCGCCTGCTGGGGTCGTTGCGTGGCTGCGGCGCCGTTATGCGGGTGGCGCGTCGCGCAGGCGCTTCACGGCCTCTTCGAGGACTTCCCGGCGTTTGCAGAAAGCGAAGCGGACGTAGGGAGCGCCTTCGGCCGCGTGGTCGTAGAAGACCTGGGTGGGGACGGCGACGACGCCGCAGCGTTCGGGGAGCGCGAGGCAGAAGGCCGTGCCGTCGGTGGCCCCGAGGGGGCGGATGTCGGTGGTGATGAAGTAGGTGCCCGGCGCGCTGAAGACGCCGAACCCGGCCTGTCCGAGGCCGTGCGCGAGCAGGTCGCGCTTGGCGCGCAGGTCGTCGCGGAGCCCGGTGTAGTACGCGTCGGGCAGCGCGAGCGCCTCGGCGACGGCGTACTGGAAGGGCCCGGCGGAGACGAACGTGAGGTACTGCTTGGCCGAGCGGACGGCGGTCACGAGCGGCGGCGCCGCGGTGACCCAGCCGACCTTCCAGCCGGTGAACGAGAACGTCTTGCCGGAGGAACTGATGGTGACGGTGCGCTCGCGCATACCGGGGAAGCCCGCGAGCGGAAGGTGCTCGCCCTCGTAGACGAGATGTTCGTAGACCTCGTCGGTGACGGCCAACAGGTCGCGCTCCACGCACAGTTCGGCGATGGCGGCGAGTTCGTCGCGGCGCAGCACGGTGCCGGTGGGGTTGTGCGGGGTGTTGAGGAGGATGAGGCGCGTGCGGTCGGTGACCGCGTCCCGCAGTTCGTCCAGGTCGAGCCGGTAGGTGCGGCCCGTGCCGGGCCCCTCCGTTGTGGGGCGCAGGGTGACCGGGACGCGGGTGCCGCCCGCCATGGCGATGGAGGCGGCGTACGAGTCGTAGTACGGCTCCAGCGCGATCACCTCGTCGCCGGGCTCGACCAGCCCGAGCAGCGAGGCGGCGATGGCCTCGGTGGCGCCGGCCGTGACCAGGACCTCGGTGTCGGGGTCGTAGGTGAGGCCGTGGAAGCGCAGCTGGTGCGCGGCGACGGCGGCTCGCAGTTCGGGGACGCCGGGCCCGGGCGGGTACTGGTTGCCGCGCCCGTCCCGCAGCGCGCGAACCGCGGCCTCGCGGACCTCTTCGGGCCCGTCGGTGTCGGGGAAGCCCTGCCCGAGGTTGATGGCGCCTGTACGCGTGGCGAGCGCGGACATCTCGGCGAAGATGGTGGTGCCGAACTCGGCGAGACGGCGGTTGAGCAGCGGACGCGCTTCCCCGGATCCGGTCCGAGAGGCACCTCCGGCTCCCCGTGCGCCCGCGGCGGCGGCGTGGCCAGCAGTCATGGCCGTCATCCTCCGGGAACCTCTGGGCTTCCTCAACTCTGCTTTCGAATTGGTGCGGCGGGGGCAGGAGCCGTTCACGCCCGACAGGCGTCAATACGGGTGTGCGGAAAGGCACTTGAGACCATAAGGGGGAACCGCACATGGTGGTATTCCTGATCGTTCTGGCCGTTGTGGCGGGCATCGGACTGCTGACGGCGGTGGCGAAAGCGGCAAGCGGCGGAGGCGGCACCCACGGCAGCAGCAGCCACGGCGGCTCCTGGTGGGCAGGTGGTGGCGACGGCGGCGGCAGCTCGTGCGCCGGCAGCGGCACCTCCTGCGGAGGGGGCGGCGGAGGAGGCGGCGGCTGCGGTGGCGGTGGCGGCGGGGGCGGCGGCTGAGCAGCCCCCGCAAAGGGGAGGCCCCTTGGAGCCGGTCCTCGCAGTGAAGGGGTCGGCAGGGGAGTGGCTTCAGGGGGGGGCCGAGCTCCGCTTCGGAAGGGCTCCCCGCGCCGGGGGAGCCGGAAGCGGAACAGGCACGCGTAGCTGCACGGGCCCTCGATGGGCCCGTGTGCGTTGAACGGTCTCTCGAATGAGGCCCCGAAGCGGAACGATCGCTCGAATGCGGTTCTGTGAACCTGCCCGGTTCCTGAGGGTTCGGGCGATGTCGTGCGCCTGGCTGAGGGAGAACACGTGACCTGTTCCGTACCTATGGGATGGAAATCTGGAGAAGTTGGGTAAAAGCGCTGGGGACGCGGAGCCTTTCGTGATTCGGTGAATTGGCGTCCCCGAGAGCCACCGGAGCCTCGGGACATCGAGGGGTGGGCCGGCCCACCCTCCACTGCGTGCTTGCGGAGCCGACCCATGCTCACCACTCTGAAGACCGCCTATACCGATACCCGCGCCGGCGACCTCGCGTGGGCCTTGGGACGCGAGCCCCTGCCGGCGCTCGCGTGCCTCGACCTCGAACTCACGGGCGCACACGTGCAGTTGCGGCTGCTCGGCGCCTCGCATCAGGTGCTGCTCGACGAGGGGTACGGCTCCTGTTCGGAGACCGTCGCCTGTATGCCGGGCAGCAGTACGCCCCTTCCACTCGGTGTCTCCAAGCGCTTCGGCGCATGGGAGTACGAGTTCGCGACGCGGGTCGAGACGCTGTCGCCCGGTTCGTTCTCGGGGCGCGCGGCCGAGTTGCTCGCCCTCGTCGCCGACCATCCCAACGGACTCGCCGGCACCTTCCCCGGCGCCCCGCACGCCTTCACGGCGCTGCTCGTCCAGCGCCACGAGCTTCAGGTGCAGTGGCGCACCTGGCACGCCTACCCCCAGGAAGGACGCCTCGTCTCCACGCGTACGCGGGTGGGGGCGATGCGGGAACGGTCCTCCGCCGTGACTGTCCGCGAGGCGGAACGTTCTCCCGCGGGCGAATCCGTGAGGGCGTGAGGAGCCTGTGAGCCCTGCGGGTGAGCACCCGTGTGAGTGACCGAGGGTGCCATAGATGTCACGTACCGTTCCCCTGTGATCCACCGTTCCCCGGCCGTCGAGAGGGGCGCGCGGCTGCCCGTTCCCGCGGCACTGGGGCGCGGATTCGTGCTCGCCTCGGTCTTCCTCTGTGCGGCGTGCGGGCTCGTCTACGAGCTGGAACTGGTCGCCCTCGCCTCGTACTTGGCGGGCGACTCGGTCACCCAGGCGTCCGTCGTGCTGTCCGTCATGGTCTTCGCGATGGGCGTCGGCTCGCTCCTCGCGAAACGGCTGTGCGGCTGCGCCGCGGCCGGATTCGGTTATATCGAGGCGCTGCTCGCGCTCATCGGCGGCGGTTCAGCGATGGCGCTGTACGCGTCGTTCGCGTGGTTCGGCGAGGCGCGGATCGCGCTCGTCGTCATCTCGTTCACCATCGGGGTGCTCATCGGTGCGGAGATGCCGCTGCTGATGACGCTCATCCAGCGCATCCGCGCGCAGGACCCGGGCGGCGCGCTGGCCGATCTGTTCGCGGCCGACTACGTGGGCGCACTCGTCGGCGGGCTCGCCTTCCCCTTCCTTCTGCTGCCGCTCTACGGGCAGTTGACGGGCACGCTGCTCACCGGTGTCGTCAACGCGTTCGCCGGCGGCATGGTCGTGCTGTGGCTCTTCCGGCACGATCTGAGCACCAGCGGACGCCTGCGGCTCCTCGCCGCGAACGCCGCTGTGCTGGCGCTTCTCGTCGCCGGCGCCGCCTTCGTCGATGACTTCGAACGCGCCGCGCGGCACGCGGTCTACGGCGGTGACATACGGGTCGCCGTGCGGACAGGCATGCAGGAGCTGGTGCTCACGGGCGGTGCCGAGCGGCGGGAGTGGCCGCGCGCCGGTGAGCTGCGGCTCTTCCTGGACGGGCGGCTTTCGGTACGCGGTTCCGACGAGCGGAAGTACCACGAGGCGCTGGTACGCCCCGCCATGGCCGAGGGCCCACGCTCCCGTGTGCTCGTACTCGGTGGCGGAGACGGGCTCGCCGTGCGCGAGGTACTGCGCTACTCAGATGTACGGTCGGTCACCGTCGTGGAGCGGGACCCGGGTGTCACCCGCCTCGCCCGCAGCGACCCCGGGCTGCGGGCCCTCAACGGCGGGTCCCTGGACGACCCCAGGGTGCGGACCGTGGCAGGTGACGCGTTCGGCTGGCTCAGGGCACGCTCGCACGCGGGTTCAGGGCCCTTCGACGTGATCCTCTCCGGGCTGCCCGATCCCGGCATCTCGTCGAGCACCAAGCTGTATTCGCAGGAGTTCTACGGGCTCGCCGCGCGCTCCCTCGCACGGGAAGGACGGCTGGCCGTGCACGCCAGTTCGCCCGGCAGCAGAAGGCGCGACTTCTGGACGGTCGAGTCGACCGTGCGCTCCGTCGGCCTGCGTACCTGGCCGTACCAGGTCAAGGGCGCCGGCGTGGCCTTCACCTCGGGACCCGACCGCTCGCTCCGCCGCAGCCCGGGGGGAGGAGAGGGCAGCTGGGGCTTCGTACTGGCCCAACGGGGCGGCCGGTGCTGCCCGTTGGCGACCGAGGGTTACCGCGAGGCCGAGCGCCGCGCCGCGCGCGGCCGGCTGAAGGGCCTGCCGCCCTCGACCCTGGTGCACCCCCGTTACCTGGAGTGAAGGACGGCCGCCGTCCCACGTGCTGCCGTACGGCGCCGGGAGTGACGGGCGGGCGAGGGGTGAAGGTGCGGGGATGGATCCGGCCCAGTCATATGTGCGGCGGACTCATGAGTAATAGGCTCGGCGCCATGGAGCATGAGGTGTACGTTCCGTTTTCCGCCGGTTCCGTGCGGGCCGCACTCGCCGACACCGAGCGCGTAGCGCGCTGTGTCCCCGGGCTGCAGCGGGCAGCCGAGGCCCCCGGGGACGCCGAGGACACAGGGGCCACCGCGGGGTCCGCAGGAGAGACAGCGACCGGGACACCCGCCGCGGAAGCGGCCGGGTCCGGGCAGGGAGAGCACGCCTACCCCGGTGCCCGGATGACCGGTCGGCTGCGGGTACGCGTCGGCGGCTCGACCATCACGTACAGGGGCAGCCTCACCCTCACCCCCGTCGGCGCGGCCGACGGCTCCGAGGCGTTCGAGCAGTTCGAGGTCACGGGCAGCGGCAGCGAGGCACGCGGTGAAGGCACAGCCGAGCTGACCCTCACGCTCGCCCCGCGCTCGTCCGACGACGGCGAGGGCACCACGCTGGTGTGCACCGGCACGGTCACGGGGACCGGGCGGCTGGCCGCGCTGGAGGACAAGGCCACGACATCGGCCGGCATCCGCCTGCTCGACCGGTTCGGGACCGCGCTCGCCGACAGCATCCGGCAGGAGCCGCCGGCGGGCAGCGCCGAGGCCGAGGGCGTACGCGAGGGCGACGAGGGACCGGTAGCGGGTGGTATCGGTGCACCCGGCGACAACGAGCGCGCCATCCCCGGCATCCCCGAACCCGAGCAGGGCTCGACCCCGCTCTTCGAGACCGAGGTCCCGCCCTCCTCGCTGGGCCGCGACGGCGAGCCGGCGGAGGCGCTGGGGCCCGAGCCGGGCGGCGAGGACGCCGAGCCCGGCGCCGAGGGGTACGAAGGCCCGCTCGAACCGCTCGCGGCCGAGGCGGCGCACGCGCGGCGCACGATGATCGGGCGAAGCGCCGAGGAGGTCGACCACGCACCGCCGCGCGGCCGTTACGCGCCCGTACCGGCTCCTGAGCCCGCGACGGCGACCGCCACCCTGCGCTGGGCGGCGCCGGCGGCGGCCGTTGTGGTCGCGGGAGCCGTGGTACTCGGCCGGGTCTTGCGGCGGCGCCGTTGAACACGCCGTTAGGGTCGCTGTATGACTGATCTGCCCACCCCCGCCGAAGCCACGACCGTCGTGCTCAGCGCCGGTGACACCGACGTCACCGTCGAACCCCAGCACGGATGCAGGCTCGCCTCCCTCCGGGTGGGCGGGACAGAACTCCTGCGCCAGGGACCGAAGTACGGCTCGTTCGTGATGGCCCCCTGGTGCGGCCGTACGGCAGAGGGCCGGTTCCGCAACGGCGGAGAGATGTTCCAACTCCCGCTCAACAACGGCCCCCACGCCATCCACGGCACCGTCCGCGACGCCGCCTGGCACGCCGCGCCGGGTCTGACGCGTACGAAGGCGACGTTCACCTACGACCTCACCGACCCCTGGCCCTGGGAGGGCAGGGTCACCCAGATCGTCGAGCTGGCCGAGGACGGTTCGGGGCTCACCCTCAAGCTAGGCGTCGAGACCTTCGACGTGTCCTTCCCCGCACAGGCCGGCTGGCACCCGTGGTTCCTGCGCAACTTCGGCCAGGGCGGCGAGGACGTACGCCTGGACTTCTCCCCGACCTGGCAGGAGGAGCGCGGCGAGGACCACATCCCCACGGGCAGGCGCATCGACCCGGCGCCCGGCCCGTGGGACGACTGCTTCGGCATGCCCGGCGGCATCTCGGCGACCCTGACCTGGCCCGACGAGCTGGAACTCACGCTCAACAGCAGGGCCGAGTGGGCCGTCGTCTACGACGAGCAGGCCGAGGGCGTATGCGTCGAACCCCAGACCGGCCCCCCGAACGGGCTCAACTCCCATCCCCGCCAGGTCACTCCGATCGACCCACTGGAGGTCACGACCACGTGGACGTGGCGCACGCTCGCGTGAGTCCGTGCCCCGTCAGGGGCGCGGGGAACTGCGCGACGGGCCACGGACGGCGTGCACTTCGCGACGTACGAGAAGGGGCTCTCTCTTCGCGCCGTGGCCGCCGGGCAGGTGGGCGCACGCTCGCGTGAGTCCGTGCCCGTCAGGGGCGCGGGGAACTGCGCGACGGGCCACGGACGACGTGCACTCCGCGATGTTCGGGAAGGGGCTCTCTCTTCGCGCCGTGGCCGCCGGAGGCTACCGCCGGACCGTCCGCGTGCCGAGGACCTCCCCCCGCTCATCCAGGGCGCTGACCCGCACCGGGTCGGCGCCCTTCGCCTGACCCGGCAGGGTCACCCGCGTCTCGAAGCCGTCCTTCTCGACGGTCTTCACCGTGCCCCCCGCCGAGATCCGCCAACGGTCCACCTCGGTGGCACCGTTCCAGCTCACCGCGGCGCGGCCGTCGCTGAGGGTCACGTCGGGGGCCTTGGCCGGGGTGCCCTTCCAGTCGGCGCGCTGGGCACGGTAGGAGAAGTACCCCTCGGGGAACGCACCGGCCCACACGGGCTCCTCGCCCTGGAACTCGGCCATCTCACCGGTGTTGCCGTAGCTGACGAGCTGGTTGCCGTTCAGCATCTCGTTGCTGGAGCCGACGTACGAGCCGAACTGGGGCGGATGCGGCTGGAGATCGCGGACGAGGGCCGCCGTTCTGTCCTTCCCGTCGAGCCTGTCCTCCCCGTCGAGCTTGTAGACGGCGCCGCGGGAGACCTGCGGGTTGGCGAGGTTGCCGTTGTCGAAGACGGAGACGCTCCCGTCGCGCAGACGCCGTGCGTCGTGCTGGAAGCTGAACGCGTCGGCCAGCCGGGGAAGGGTGAAGTCGCTGTTCTCGCCGCCCAGTCGCCAGACGATCTTTCCGTCGGCCATGTCGATCTTGTAGACGGTGCTGCTGTGCCGGGCGCTCGCCAGGAGGGTGCCGTCGGGCTCGTAGGCAAGCGAGTTGAAGTGGACGTAGTCGACGTCCTTCTCGTTCAGCGAGACCTGTGTCTCCGTGATCGGTATGTGGTCGAGGGCGCTCCACTCGAACGTCACCTCGCCGGTCCCGATGTCCTGTTCCTGGATCACCGCGTCGGTGACCGTCGCGTCGGCCGGCCCGCCGTGCTCGCTGAGGTCGTAGCTCACCGGGTCGTAGCTGAGCAGCAGCACCCGCTTGCCGTCCGGGCTGATCTGGAAGTCGTGCACATCCGTCGAGTAGCCCTTCATGGCGAAGGAGGCCACCTCCCGGTACGCGCTGTCGAGCAGTACGTAGGAGCCCTCGTTCGAGCTGCCCTTGTACGCGCTGAGAACCGGTTCGCCCTTGTACGTCGTGGCGTTGAGGTTGGTGTACGTGCCGTCCTGCCACCACACCAGGTCGCCGTTGTTGGCGTAGATGCCGATGCCGCCCGTGCTGTCCGTGCCCGGATCGGTCAGCAGCAGCCTGTCGTCCTCCTTGCCGGTGCGGATCGTGGAGAGCGCCGGGGCCTCGCGGGCGAGGTCGGGGCGGGACAGCGAGGTGATGTGCTCCTTGTCGGGACGGGGCGCCCGGCTGAGGGGTCCGCCGCCGTCCGGCTCGCCGGCCTTCGCCGCCGCACCGGCGGCGAGGGGAGCGAGGAGCGCGGCCGAACCGAGTGCGGCGAACGCCGCGCGTAACGGGGTCGTGCGTCTCATGGGAGACCTCCGGGGTGGGGTGAGGCCGTGCTGTGACGCGGGGGCCGGATGTTACGGCGAGGACATGTCAGAGGGAAGGCATGGAAGTGAGCGTCCGCGGCCACGGCATAGGCTGGGGCCTCATGAGTGAGGACGTGCGCAGCGCGCTGCTGGCGCAGATCAAGGACAAGGCCGTCGTACACGGCAAGGTGACGCTCTCCTCGGGCGCCGAAGCGGACTTCTACATCGACCTGCGCCGGATCACCCTGGACGGCGAGTCGGCCCCGCTGACCGGCCAGGTGATGCTGGACGCCACGGCGCATCTCGACTACGACGCGGTGGGCGGACTCACGCTCGGAGCCGACCCCGTCGCCACGTCGATGCTGCACGCGGCGGCGGCGCGCGGGCGCAGGCTGGACGCGTTCGTCGTACGCAAGGCGGGCAAGGCGCACGGACTTCAGCGCCGTATCGAGGGCCCGGACATCTCGGGACGCCGGGTGCTGGTCGTCGAGGACACCTCCACGACGGGCAACTCCCCGCTCACGGCGGTGGAAGCGGCACGCGAGGCGGGCGCCGAGGTGGTGGCGGTGGCGACGATCGTGGAACGCGGCGCCGCCTCGGCGATGGCCGACGCCGGACTCCCGTACGTACACGCATTCGACCTCAAGGACCTCGATCTGGGCTGACCTGACCCGGCCCGAGAGGGTGCGAGGTTTCACGTGGAACCTTCCGCTTCCGTCTCGGACGGCGGGTCCAGGGGGTTGTCAGGGTGGCGGCGCGACAGGCACATCCCAGGGTCGTGAATGTGTGAAGCGCCGGGTCTGGAGCATTCGGCACGGTCTGGAAAGATAGGGCCGACGACGGCGTCGAGCCTGTACCGGTACGAACCACAAAGGAGCGGTCTGATGCCCATCGCAACCCCCGAGGTCTACAACGAGATGCTCGACAGGGCGAAGGCAGGCAGGTTCGCCTACCCCGCCATCAACGTCACCTCGTCGCAGACGCTGCACGCCGCGCTGCGCGGCTTCGCCGAGGCGGAGAGCGACGGGATCGTGCAGATCTCCACGGGCGGCGCCGAGTTCCTGGGCGGCCAGTACAGCAAGGACATGGTGACGGGCGCCGTGGCGCTCGCAGAGTTCGCGCACATCGTGGCCAAGAAGTACCCGGTCAATGTCGCGCTGCACACCGACCACTGCCCCAAGGACAAGCTCGACGGCTACGTCCGCCCGCTGATCGCCGTCTCGCGTGAGCGCGTGCAGCGTGGCGAGAACCCGCTCTTCCAGTCCCACATGTGGGACGGCTCGGCCGAGACGCTCAAGGACAACCTGGAGCTGGGGCAGGAGCTGCTGGCCGATGCGGCAGCGGCCAAGATCATCCTTGAGGTCGAGATCACGCCGACCGGTGGCGAGGAGGACGGCGTCACCCACGAGATCAACGACGAGCTGTACACCACCGTCGAGGACGCCATCCGCACCGCCGACGCGCTCGGCCTCGGCGACAAGGGCCGCTACCTGCTCGCCGCCTCCTTCGGCAACGTCCACGGCGTCTACAAGCCCGGCAACGTCGTGCTCCGCCCCGAGCTGCTCAAGGACCTCCAGGAGGGCGTCGCGGCGAAGTTCGGCAAGCCCGCTGGCGCGCAGCCGTTCGACTTCGTCTTCCACGGCGGCTCCGGCTCCACCGAGCAGGAGATCGCCACCGCGCTGGAGAACGGCGTCGTGAAGATGAACCTGGACACGGACACGCAGTACGCCTTCACGCGTCCCGTGGCCGCCCACATGTTCAGCAACTACGACGGCGTTCTGAAGATCGACGGCGAGGTCGGCAACAAGAAGGTCTACGACCCGCGCAGCTGGGGCAAGGCCGCCGAGAAGGGCATGGCCGAGCGCGTCCTGACCGCGTGCGGCAACCTGCGCTCCACGGGCACCCGCATGAAGTGAGCCCCGTACCTCCACGCCGTACGCACGCGGCAAGGGCCCGGTCCTCCACCAATCAGGAGGGCCGGGCCCTTGCCGTGCGAGAACCGGGACCGTGGCAGAGAGTAACGAGACGTTCCGCAAACAGCACAACGGCCATTCGCTATGAATTCGTAACGTGGTTCCCCCTGCAATTACAGATGTCCTGACATGCAGACTGAGCCGATGAAGATCGCACGAATACGGCAGGCCAAATCCGCGCTCTGGGAGTTCTTCCAGGGGCTCGGCAAGACATTCATGCTTCCGGTGGCTCTGCTCGCGTTCTGCGGCATCATGCTGGGCATCGGCTCCTCGCTCTCCAGCGACGCCGTCACAGGCAACCTCACCTTCCTCCAGGGCGAGGGCTTCCACCTCGTCTTCACGTGGATGGCCAACACGGGGCAGGTCGCCTTCACCTTCCTGCCCGTTCTGTTCGCGATGGCGATCCCCCTGGGCCTGGCGCGCGAGGACAAGGGCGTCGCCGCCTTCTCCGGGTTCGTCGGGTACGTCTCGATGAACCTCGCGGTGAACTTCTTCCTCACCGCACGGGACGTCGACTTCGAGGACAAGGGACAGATCGCGCACTACGGCATCGCCGACGTGCTGGGCATCCAGTCCATCGACACCGGGCTGGTCGGCGCCGTCGTCGTCGGCATCATCGTGTCCGTACTGCACCGCCGCTTCCGCACCCAGCGGATGCCCGACGCGCTCGCCTTCTTCGGCGGGCTGCGGTTCGTGCCGATCATCTCCGCGCTGGTGCTCAGCGTGCTCGGGCTGCTCATCCCGCTGGTGTGGCCCACCTTCAACGGCTGGATCAAGGACATCGGCGAGGCCATCGGGCACGCCGGGGTCTTCGGCCCGTTCTTCTTCGGCGCCGGTGAGGTGCTGCTGCGCCCCGTCGGGCTGCACCACGTGCTCGTCGCAATGTTCCGCTTCACCGATGTCGGCGGCTCGGGCGCCGTCTGCGGCGAGCACGTCAGCGGCGCGCTCAACATGTTCTACGCGCAGCTCAACTGCAACGCACCGGCCAACGCCGACGTCACCTCGGCCACCCACTTCCTCTCCCAGGGCAAGATGGCCGCCTACCTCGGCGGGCTGCCGGGTGCCGCGCTCGCGATGTACCACTGCGCGCGGCGCGCGATGCGGCCCGAGATCAAGGCGCTGCTCATCTCCGGCGTCGTCGCCTGTGTGGTCGGCGGCATCACCGAGCCGCTGGAGTTCCTCTTCCTCTTCATCGCGCCCTGGCTGTACCTCATCCACGCCGTACTCGTCGGCCTGGGCTTCCTCACCGCGGCCGTCCTCGGCGTCTTCATCGGTAACACCGACGGCAACGTCATCGACTGGCTCGTCTTCGGCGTCCTCCAGGGCACGACGACCAAGTGGTACCTGGTGCCGGTCATCGCCGCCGTCTGGTTCGCCGCGTACTACTTCCTCTTCCGCTGGGCGATCCGCCGCTTCGACCTCAAGACCCCCGGCCGGGACGAGCCGGAGCCGGACGACGAGTCGGCCGAGCCCGGCGAGGAAGCCCCGGCGGACGGGCCGAAGCCGGAACTGGTCGCGGGCAAGTACGACCCCGTAGCCATCCTCGAAGCGCTCGGTGGCCCCGCCAACATCCGCACCCTCGACAACTGCATCACCCGCCTCCGGATGACCGTCGAGGACGCCGCACAGCTCGACGAGGCCCGGCTCAAGAAGCTCGGCGCCGTAGGCGTCGTCACGCTCGACGCGCACACCGTCCAGGTCGTCATCGGCCCCCAGGTGCAGTCCGTCAAGGACGCACTCGACGGCCTCGTCCGGACGAAGTGAGCCCCATGACCCCCACCTACGACTTCGACCGCGTCATCGACAGGCACGGCACCTGGTGCACCCAGTGGGACTACGTCGAGGACCGCTTCGGCGTGCCCGACCTGCTGCCCTTCACCATCTCCGACATGGACTTCGAGACGGCCCCCGAGGTCCTCGAAGCCCTCCGCACCCGCCTCGACCACGGAGTCCTCGGCTACACGCGCTGGCGGCACAGCGACTTCCTGACCGCCGTCACCGACTGGTACGCGAGGCGCCACGACACCGCGATCGACCCCGAAACGATCGTGTACGCGCCCTCCGTCGTCTACCAGATCTCCCAGCTCCTTCGCCTGTGGTCGGCCCCGGGGGACGGCGTGGTCGTGCACACCCCCGCCTACGACGCCTTCCCCAAGACCCTCGCCGCGCACGGCCGCGAACTGCGTGGCTGCCCCGTGGACGACTTCACCCAGCTCGAACGCCTCCTCGCGCTGCCCGACACCTCGGTCCTCCTCCTGTGCTCGCCGCACAACCCCACGGGCAAGGTGTGGACACGCGACGAACTCACCCACATGGCCCGCCTCTGCGAGCGGTACGGCGTAGCGGTCATCAGCGACGAGATCCACTCCGACCTCGCCCACGAGCCCCACGTCCACCGCCCGTGGGCACTCCACGGCCGCCCCGGGGCACGCTGGGCCATGGTCACCTCAGCTTCCAAGTCCTTCAACATCCCCGCCTTGACCGGCAGTTACGGCATCTTCAGCGACCCCGAAACCCGCGAAGCCTACCTGCGCGCCCTCAAGGACGCCGACGGCCTCTCGTCCCCCGCCGTACTGTCCCTGGTCGGCCACATCGCCGCCTACCGCCACGGCGCCCCCTGGCTCGACGCCCTCCGCACCTACCTACGGGGCAACCTGGAACTGATCCGTTCGAGCCTGCACACCACATTCCCCGACCTCGCCTGGGCCCCACCAGAGGCGGGATACCTCGCATGGATCGACCTTCGCCCCCTGGGCATCGACGACGGCACCCTCCAGCACGAACTGATCACCCGCGAGCGCGTAGCCATCATGCCCGGCACCTCCTACGGCTCCCCCGGCTTCCTCCGCCTCAACGCCGGCTGCCCCCGCCCCAAACTAGAAACAGGCACCCAAGCCCTCCTCCACACCCTGCACCGCCTAACCAAACACCCCTAACGACTCCCTCCCCGGCCCCCCAGCGAGCCCATCTCCCACCAAGCACCGATGACCCCGCCCCACCCCCAGGC
>NZ_JANCPR020000081.1 GCF_028657195.3 Streptomyces iconiensis | reverse complement strand
GCCGAGGTATGCGGTGGTGTATCCGTGTGCCGGGGCGCTGGCGGAGGGGCAGCGGACGCCGGTACCCGAGGGGTTGGGGGTGTTGCTGGGGACGGCGCGTGCCGCTGTGCTTGTGCTGCTCGACAGCCCGAAGAGCACCACGCATCTTGTGGCGCTCACGGGTCAGGGGCTGGGGTCGGTCGGCCGCCACCTGCGGGTGCTGCTGGACGCGCGCCTCGTTCAGCGCCGCCGTGCCGGGCGTTCGGTCCTCTACTACCGCACGGAGGCGGGTCACGCCCTGGTACAGGCCCAGGTCGGCGAGGGGCCGCACTGAGCCTCGCTCTTCCGGGGCCGGTTCCCGGCGGGTGCCCGTGCCGGTGCGTGCCCCTGGCCGATGCCTCGCCGGCTCCTCACCTCCTGTCCCCTCCTGTCCTCTCCTGCCCTGGTGCGATGTCCGTCCCGTAGTCGATGACGCGTGAGGTAATCGCTCCTCGTCGGGCGACACGGCAGGGTGCGGGGCATGGATGAGAAGACAGGTAGCGCGAGCGAGGACACCCGCTCTGTTGTTGAGGAGTTCTTGCGGCGTGTGGGAGAGGGGGATGCGGAGCGGATCGCGGCGCTGTTCGCGGAGGAGGTGGACTGGATGATCGCGGACAACCCCGTCGTTCCCTGGATACGCCCGCGACAGACCCGCGAGGACGTTGCCGCGCACTTCACCGAACTGGCAGCTGGCGTGGCTGCGTTGGCAGGCGGAGGCCGTCCCGTCGATGTGCTGGTCGTCGACGGCACGGAGGCGGTGATCACCGGAACTCTCTCCGGGCGGGTCCGAGCGACAGGTAAGGAGTTCTCCACGCCTTACGCGTTGCGCCTCTCCGTCCAGAACGGCGAGTTGACCCGGTACTACATCTTCGAGGACAGCCTGAAGATCGCGGCGGCCTGCACGGCCTGAACTGCTGCCGATACTTGTTGCCCGTTGCCCGTTGCCCGTTGCCCGTTGCCCGTTGCCAGCGCCAGCGCCAGCGCCAGCGGCCCGTGCCCAGCGGCTCGCGCCCAGCGCCTCGTTCACCCAGCCGGCCGTACGACGGGGCACGGGGCCCGTCGTACGGCCGGTGCCTTCGGTGAAGCCGCCTTGGCGGGAGGCGGTGACGGTGCCGTGACGGCGGGCGGTCACCCTGGCGCCGACCCCCGACGGCCAGGGCCGCAACGCACCCCGCAGCCGGAGCTGAAACGCACCCCGCATCCGCGCCCACGGCCGGGGCCGCAACGCACCCCGCGTCCGCGCCCACCCCGCACCCCGCGGCCCCGTAACCCGTCCAACCGGTTCGACTCGTCCAACCAGTTCGACTCGTCCAACCAGTTCGTCCCGTCCAACCGGTTCGACCGGGTCAACCCGTTAGACCGACTCCGTCCGCGGTTCCTCCGCCTGGGAGTTCTTGAGGTGGGAGCGGAGTTGTTCGACGGTCATCGTGCGGTTGGCGGGCGGGGTGCCCTTGGGGACCGGCTTGCCGAAGCGGGTGAGGGCGATCTCGTCGCGGTCGGCGCCTGCCTTGCGTTCGAGCTTGACCGGGTAGGGCTTGCCCTCGGTGGCGACGTGCATGCGGACGCGCACGTCCTCCTGGGCGCGGGTGACGGGGATCGAGCGGTGTCCGTCGATCTCGCCGGGCTTGCCGCGCTTCCAGCTGGGGCCCGGACCCGGCTGCGCGCCCGAGGCGGTGCGGAAGGCGTCCAGGTCGCAGGCCGTGGCGAGGCCCTTGCCGCCGAGTTCGGCGTCGGCCGAGGTGCCCTTCACATAGCGGCCCTTGAACTTGTGGGCCGCCGACTCGCCCTGGCCCGCGCCCAGTTGGGCCCTCCAGAACGCGGCGCTGGGCTTGAGCCAGATCGTGCCGCCGCGCTTGATCAGCTTCACCGACCCCTTTCCGGGAATTTCCACCTTTCCGGAGCAATTCGCTTTCTCGTCGAGGGTGAGATTCAGCCGGAGGTCTCGCGCCTCCATTTTCAGCCGTAGCGATCGTGCAGAATTCAGCTGCTTCGATGCCTTTTCGGCGATTTCTTCGGCGGAGAGGTCGGTCAGATCCGGGCGGTCACCCTCCGTGTGGACCCGCTGGGTGGCGCTGGCCGGGGCGAGGAGTCCGCCTCCTGCCGTCGTCGCAGCGCATACGGCCACGATCAGTGCTGTGCGGTGCTGCTTTCGCATGTCCCTGGCTCCGATCAGCCGGCGGTACGCGGACAGGGTCTTGCCCTGCCTTGTGCGCACATAGACCTATTTAGCCTACGTTCCACCTCCGGCGACCGCACGTCGGCCAGTGATGAAGACCACTTGTTTACGAATTTCAGACATGAGATCCGAAAGACGGGGCAGGGTTCGCTCTTGCCATCTGCCCAGGGCCATGGCAAATCCCCACAACAGGGGTGCGGGGTCTCCCCGTAAGAACGCAGCAGTGATGAGAGGCAGTACCCAAGGTGTCCGTAATGGAGAGCATTCACGTAGGCGGGAAGTGGCGTGCGGCCACGGCTGGCGGGACGCGGGAGATCCTCGATCCCGCTGACGCCACCACGCTCGCCGTCGTCGCCGAGGGTGACGCCGAGGACACCGACGCGGCCGTCGCCGCCGCTCGCCGTGCCTTCGACTCGGGAGAGTGGCCCGCCACCCCCACCGCCGAACGGGCCGCACTGCTGCGGCGCGTGGCCGACCTGTTGCAGCGTGACCGTGAGGAGATCGCCCTCATCGAGTCCCGCGACACCGGCAAGACGCTGGAGGAGGGCCGGGTCGACGTGGACGATGTCACCAGTGCCTTCCGCTACTTCGCCGACCTCGTCATGAACGAGTCCGGTGGACGTGTCGTCGACGCGGGCAGCGCCGATGTGCACAGCGTGGTCGTCCACGAACCCGTGGGCGTCTGCGCGATGATCACGCCCTGGAACTACCCCCTCCTCCAGGCCAGCTGGAAGGTCGCCCCCGCGGTCGCGGCGGGCAACACCTTCGTCATCAAGCCCAGCGAGGTCACCCCCCTCTCCACCGTGCACCTCGTCAAGCTGCTCGCCGAGGCCGGACTTCCCGAGGGTGTCGCCAACATCGTCACCGGCGCCGGCGATCCGGTCGGCGCGCGGATGGCCGAACACCCGGACGTCGACCTGGTCTCCTTCACCGGTGGCCTCGCCAGCGGTACCAAGGTCGCCCAGGCCGCGGCCCCGAGCGTCAAGAAGGTCGCGCTCGAACTCGGCGGCAAGAACCCGAACGTCGTCTTCGCCGACGCCTGCGCCACGGAGGAGGGCTTCGACACCGCCGTCGACCAGGCGCTGAACGCGGCCTTCATCCACAGCGGCCAGGTCTGCTCGGCCGGCGCCCGCCTGATCATCGAGGACTCCGTCAAGGAGCGCTTCGTGTCCGAACTCGTCGCGCGCGCCGGGAAGATCAGGCTCGGCAGGGGCACCGAGGACGGTGTCGAGTGCGGACCGCTCGTCTCCCAGCAGCAGTTGGAGAAGACCGAGGGTTACGTCGCCTCCGCGCTCGCCGAGGGCGCGAAGCTGCGTTGCGGCGGCGAGCGCCCCGCGCCGTCCCAAGTCCGGCCCGCCGAGGGGTACTTCTACCTCCCGACCGTGCTGGACGACTGCCACCGCGGCATGCGCGTGATCCGGGAAGAGACCTTTGGCCCAATCTTGACAGTAGAGAGCTTCAGCACGGAGGACGAAGCTGTAACGCTGGCGAACGACACCGAGTACGGCCTCGCGGGAGCCGTCTTCTCCAGTGACACCGCACGGGCACGCCGGGTGGCCGCGCGGCTGCGCCACGGCACCGTGTGGATCAACGACTTCCACCCGTACCTGCCGCAAGCCGAGTGGGGAGGCTTCGGCAAGTCCGGCGTCGGCCGGGAGCTGGGCCCGCACGGTCTCGCCGAGTACCGCGAGACCAAGCACGTCTACGAGAACCTGCGTCCCGCACCGGTCCGCTGGTTCGCCGGCTGAGGCAACGCGTTCGCGGCACCCGCCGAACGTCTTCCGGGGGCCGCGGTCATCCCCGCGGCCCCCAGTGCCTCAGTACCCCCCTTGTACTTCAGCAGTACCGCATACCTCAGCAGTACCCGTAGCACCCGCAAGTGTCCTGTAGCACTTCAGCACCACCCTTGAACGACCGCGACACCCGCGAACGCGTGGGACCCCTCCAAGGAGCAAGACCCCTATGTCCAGCTATGACTACGTGATCGTCGGCGGTGGAACCGCCGGCTCGGTGATCGCCGCGCGCCTCACCGAGGATCCGGATGTCACCGTCGCCCTCATCGAGGGCGGGCCCACCGACATCGACAGGCCGGAGGTCCTCACCCTGCGCAAGTGGCTGGGCCTGCTCGGCGGTGAACTCGACTACGAGTACACGACCACGGAACAGCCGCGCGGCAACTCCCACATCCTGCACAGCCGCGCCAAGGTTCTCGGGGGGTGCTCCTCGCACAACACCCTCATATCCTTCAAGCCGCTTCCCTCCGACTGGGACGAGTGGGAGCGCGCCGGGGCCGCCGGCTGGAACGCGCAGGCCATGGACCCCTACTTCGGGAAGCTGCGCAACAACGTCGTCCGTGTGGCCAAGAAGGACCAGAACGCCATCGCGCAGGACTGGATCGACGCCGCCAAGGACGCGCTGGACATCCCCGAGGTCGTCGGCTTCAACGACCAGCCCTTCTACGAGGGTGTCGGCTTCTTCGACCTCTCGTACCACCCGGAGAACAACAAGCGCTCCTCGGCCTCCGTCGCCTACCTCCACCCCCACATCGAGGCCGGCGACCGCCCCAACCTGCACATCATGCTGGAGACCTGGGCGTACAAGCTGGAGCTGGACGGCACCCGCGCCAAGGGTGTGCGCGTACGCGCCAAGGACGGCGAGGAGACGCTGCTGACGGCCGAGCGCGAGGTGCTGGTCTGCGCGGGCGCCGTCGATACGCCCCGGCTGCTGCTGCACTCCGGGATCGGCCCGCGTCAGGACCTGGAGGCGCTGGGCATCCCCGTCGTCCACGACCTGCCCGGCGTCGGCGAGAACCTCATCGACCACCCCGAGTCGGTGATCGTGTGGGAGACCGAAGGGCCCATCCCCGGCAACTCGGCGATGGACTCGGACGCGGGCCTTTTCGTGCGCAGGGACCCGGAGTCCGAGGGCCCCGACCTGATGTTCCACTTCTACCAGATCCCCTTCACCGACAACCCCGAGCGGCTGGGCTACGAACGGCCCGAGCACGGTGTGTCGATGACCCCCAACATCCCCAAGGCACGCAGCAGGGGACGCCTTTACCTCACCTCGGCCGACCCCGAGGTCAAGCCGGCCCTCGACTTCAAGTACTTCGAGGACGAAAACGATTACGACGGCCGCACCCTGGTCGACGGCATCAAGCTCGCCCGTAAGGTCGCCCAGGCCGAGCCCTTCGCCAAATGGCTCAAGCGCGAGGTCTGCCCCGGCCCCCAGGTCACCTCCGACGAGGAGATCAGCGAGTACGCGCGCAAGGTCGCGCACACCGTCTACCACCCTGCCGGTACCTGCAAGATGGGCGCCCATGACGACGAACTGGCCGTCGTGGACCCCGAGTTGCGGATACGAGGTCTGGCGGGCATCCGCATCGCGGACGCCTCCGTCTTCCCGACCATGCCCGCCGTGAACCCGATGATCGGCGTACTGATGCTGGGCGAGAAGGCAGCCTCCCTCATCCACCCCACCGCGACCGACAAACGAGCGACTACGGCACCGGGAGGTGTTGCGTGATGTCCGAGGCCCCTGAAGCCACTGACGCCCCCAAGAGCGCGGAGCGCGCAGAGAGCACTGCGAGCGCCGGGACCGAGCCGGTCTTCTCCGTCCGCAACCTGTGGAAGGTCTTCGGCCCGAAGGCGTCCAAGATCCCCGGCGACACGTCGCTGACCGGGCTGTCGGCCACCGAACTGCGCGAGCGCACCGGTTGCACGGCCGCCGTCCGTGACGTGTCGTTCGACGTGGAGAAGCGCGAGGTCTTCGTCGTCATGGGCCTGTCGGGCTCCGGCAAGTCCACGCTGGTGCGCTGCCTGACCCGGCTGATCGAACCCACGGCGGGCAAGGTCGACTTCAACGGCGAGGACGTCGTCGGCATGGACAAGGACGCGCTGCGCGACCTGCGCAGGCACCGTGCGTCCATGGTCTTCCAGAACTTCGGCCTCCTGCCGCACCGCAGCGTCATCGACAACGTCGCCTACGGCCTGGAGATCCAGGGCATGGGCAAGGCCGAACGCCGCGAGCGCGCGGCCGAGATGGTCGACAAGGTCGGCCTCCAGGGCCTCGGCGAGCGCCGCCCCGGCCAGCTCTCCGGCGGCCAGCAGCAGCGCGTCGGCCTCGCCCGCGCGCTCGCCGTGGACCCGCAGGTGCTGCTGTTCGACGAGCCGTTCAGCGCCCTGGACCCGCTGATCCGCCGCGACATGCAGGAGGAGGTCATCAGGCTGCACCGCGAGGAGGGCCGCACGATGATCTTCATCACCCACGACCTGTCCGAGGCCCTGCGCCTGGGCGACCGCATCGCGCTCATGCGCGACGGCGCCATCGTGCAGCTCGGCACCCCTGAGGAGATCGTCGCCAACCCGGCCGACGACTACGTGCGCGACTTCGTCCGCGACGTGCCGCGCGAGCAGGTCATCTCCGTACGCCGTGCCATGCGCCCCCTGGACGCCAGTGAGGCCGCCGACGCCACGGGCGGCGCCACGCTCGCGCCCGACACGCTGGTCTCCGAGGCGATCGAGGCCGTCGCGCGCAGCGGCGAGTCCTGCCGCGTCGTCGAGAACGGCCGCACCATCGGCATCGTCGACCACGCCAGCCTGCTCACCGTCGTCGCGGGCATCAACCGCGAGGGCGAGAGCGACGGCGGCGGCGACAAGGCGAAGGAGGTGGCGGCCGTATGAACAACGGCAACGCCGCTGCCCCGCCGGAGGCGGCCCCACGCTGCGGGGGGCTGATATGAGTTCCCCGACCCTCACCAAGGACGAGGACGCACGCCCCGCGACGCCGGGCCCCGCAGAAGGACCGGCTCCCGAGCGCCCCGACACCACGCCCACCGCGCTCTCCCGCTTCCTGGGCAACCCCAAAGCGGTCGTGCTCGTGTGTGCCGTCCTCGTGGTCGTCGTCAGCGCACTGGTCTCCGGCTCAGGCGCGTGGCCCGGCGCGCTGACGGCCGACGTCAAGTCGCCGCTGAACGACCTCGACGACTGGCTCGTCGACAACAGGGACACCCACTGGCTGTTCCTGTACTTCCTGCTGCACTTCAGCAACGCGGCCGAGTCCTCCGTCGACAGCATCACCAGCCTCTTCGACTCCATGGGCTGGATCGGCGTCACCGTCATCGGCACGCTGATCGCCTGGGCCGGCGGCGGCGCCGACCTGTCCCGGCGCGCGCTGCGCACCGGCGCCACGGGCCTGGCCGTCTTCCTGATCTGCGGCATCCTGGGCGTGTGGGAACCCACCATGGAGACCCTGGCGCTGATGGTGGTCGCCGTCGTCTGCGCCGCGGTACTGGGCTTCCTGCTCGGCCTCGCCTCCGGGCTCTCCGACCGCTTCGAGCGGATCCTGCGCCCGGTGTTCGACACCATGCAGGTCATGCCGGCGTTCGCGTTCCTGCTGCCGCTGGTGCTGCTGTTCAACATCGGCACACCCTCGGCGCTGATCGCGACCGTCATCTACGCCTCGCCGCCCATCGCCCGGCTCACCGCGCTCGGCCTGCGCTCGGCCGACCCGGCGGCGCTGGAGGCTTCGGCCTCGCTCGGCGCCAGCGGCTGGCAGCAGCTCGTCACGGCCAAGCTCCCGCTGGCACGCAAGCAGATGATGCTGGGCCTCAACCAGACGATCATGATGTGTCTCTCCATGGTCGTCCTGGCCTCGCTGATCGGCGGCGGTGGCCTCGGTGACGAGATCTACCAGGCCCTCGGCGCCCTCAAGATCGGCGAGGCGCTGGTCGCCGGGGTCGCGGTCGTGCTGCTCGCCGTGCTGCTGGACCGTACGACGGCCGCTGCGGGCGAACGGCTCGACGACGTCGTGAAGGCCGGGCTCACCAAGACGATGGCGCGGCTGCGCCGGGCCGTCTGGGGCCTGATCGCGGTGCTGATCGCGCTCTTCGCCGCCATCGGCTCGGCCATCGGCGAGGGCGAGTGGCCCGACGGCTGGACCGTCGACTTCACCAACCCGATCGACACGGCCGTCAACTGGCTGACCGACCACATCGGTTCCGGCATCCCCGTACTCGGCGGCACGATCACCTGGGCCGAGGGCTTCACCGAGTCCGTGCTCAACCCGCTGCGCAGCGGCCTGCTGGCGACCCCGTGGTGGGCGCTGGCGCTGCTCGTCGCCGTCATCGGCTGGATCGTCGGCACCTGGCGCGCGGCGCTCACCGGCGTCATCTGCCTGGCGCTGGTGGGCTGGATGAGCCTGTGGGACGTCGCGATGGACACGCTCTCGCAGGTCTTGGCCGGCCTTGTCCTCACGGTCATCCTCGGCGTCGTCGTCGGCATCCTGTGCGCCCGTATCGACCGCGTCGAGCGGATCATGCGGCCGGTGCTGGACACCATGCAGACGATGCCGCAGTTCGTGTACCTGATCCCGGTGATCGCGCTGGTCGGCCAGAACCGTACCGGCGGTATCCTCGCCGCCGTCATCTACGCGGCACCCGCCGTCATCCGGATCACCGCACAGGGGCTGCGCCAGGTCGACCCGGCCGCCATGGAGGCGGCCACGTCGCTCGGCGCGACCGGCAGGCAGCAGCTCTTCGGGGTGCAGCTGCCGCTGGCCCGCAAGTCGATCCTGGTCGCGCTCAACCAGGGCGTCGTCCTGGTTCTGTCGATGGTCGTCATCGCCGGTCTGATCGGCGGCGGCGCGCTCGGCTACATGGTGGTGCAGGGCCTGTCCAAGGGGAACCTCTCCCAGGGCTTCCCCGCCGGCATCGCCATCGTCTGCCTCGGCATCATGCTCGACCGTCTGTCCCAGCCGTCCAAGGGGCGCGTACGCGACTGACACCGCACGTGTCCCGCGGGGCCGGTCAACCGGTTCCGACCCTCACGAGAGAAACAGAGCACTCATGAATCCCAATCGCATACGTAATACGGCGTTCGCCGGTGTGGGCATCGTCAGCGTTCTCGCCCTGGCCACCGGCTGCGGCGCCGCCGACACCAAGGCCGGCGGCGATGACAAGGTGGTTCTGGCCGAACCCTCGTGGGTCGGCGCCACCGCCAACGCCGCCGTTGTCAAGAAGCTTCTTGAAGACGAGATGGACGTCAAGGTCGAGGCCAAGCAGATGGATGAGCCCGTCGCCTTCGACGCGCTCAACTCCGGCAAGGCCGACGCCATTCTTGAGGACTGGCACGGCGTTCCGAAGAAGCAGAAGAAGTACGTCGAGGACAAGAAGACCGTCGTCTCGGGCGGCGACCTCGGCGTCGTCGGGCACATCGGCTGGTTCGTGCCGAAGTACTGGGCCGACAAGCACCCCGACGTCGTCAAGGACTACAAGAAGCTCAACAAGTACTACAAGGACTTCAAGACCTCCGAGAGCGGCGACAAGGGCCACTTCATCGGTGCGGCGCCGTCCTACTCGCAGCACGACAAGGGCCTCATCAAGAACCTCGGGATGAAGTTCAAGCACATCCCGTCCGGCGCCGAGGCGGCCCAGCTCAAGGAGCTGAAGCGGCTCTACGACGCCAAGAAGCCGTTCCTCACCTACTGGTGGGAGCCGCAGTGGATGAACGAGCAGATCGACATGGTCGAGGTGAAGCTGCCCAAGTACACCAAGGGCTGCGAGGTTCCCGAGTCGAAGGCCAAGTGCGGCTACGAGACCAACCAGCTTGAGAAGTTCATGAACAAGGACTTCGCAAACAGCGACAGCGATGCGGCGAAGTTCATCAAGAACTTCAAGTGGTCCACCAAGGACCAGAACAAGGTCGCCGGAATGATCGCCGGCAAGAAGATGGACCCCGAGGACGCAGCCGCCGCGTGGATCAAGGACAACAAGTCCACGTGGGAGAAGTGGATCCCGAAGAAGAAGTAATGCGCCCATGCGCGTGACGACGCGATTGCAGCACGCAATCGCGGGTCACCAGGCGCGTGCGGACACACGCTCCGCGTGAGCGTTTACCGTGCATGCGAACATTCGACTGCCCCCGGAACGAACGCCGTTCCGGGGGCAGTTATGATCTTGGTGGTCATGTGCCGGCCTCCCCACCTCCAGGATCAGCGCGCCCTATGTATTTGATATCCAGAAGAACGGCTGTGCCGGCAACGGCCGCCGTATTCGCCCTTCTCGCCCCCCTCGTGCTCGGTGCGTGCTCGTCCGACTCCGACGCACATGCCGAACCCGTCGTGCTGACCAGCCCCACATGGACCGGCGGGCAGGCAAACGTCGCCGTCGCCAGATATCTGCTGGAGAACGAACTGGACCAGAAAGTCCGCACCCGGCAGATGGACGAGAAGGACGCCTGGAAAGCGGTGGGCGGCGGCAAGGCCGACGCCATCCTTGAGGACTGGGGCCACCCGGACCTGGAGGAGAAGTACGTCTTCAAGAAGAAGACCATCGTCCGCGCGGGGGACGTCGGCGTCACGGGGAAGATCGGCTGGTACGTACCCGAGTACCTCACCGAGAAGCACCCCGGGATCACCGACTGGAAGAAGCTCAACGACCTCGCGCCGCTCCTGCGCACGCCGAAGAGCGGGAACAAGGGCCAACTCATCGAAGGCTCCCCCGAATTCCTCACCCGCGACGACGCGCTCATCAAAAACCTGCGGCTCAACTACAAGACCGTCTACACCGGTTCTGAGAAGGCGCAGATCGAGGAGATCCAGGAACGGACAAGGAAGCGCCAGCCGTTCCTCACCTACTGGTGGCGCCCCCACTGGCTCGCCTCCGAAGCGAACCTCAAGGAAGTCCAGCTCCCCGCTCACTACGAGGGCTGCGACAAGAACCCCAAGACCGTCACATGCGGTTACCCGGAGACACCGCTCAAAAAGTACCTCTCGGCCGACTTCAGCAAGAACGGCGGCAAGGCGGCCGAGTTTCTCAAGAACTTCCAATGGGGCGAGGACGACCAGAACGCCGTCGCCAAAATGATCGCCCAGGACGGCCTTTCTCCCGGGGCCGCAGCCAAGAAGTGGGTCAAAGAGAACCCCGGCACCTGGAAGGTATGGCTCTGGGGGCTCCAGGAGAAGTGAGCAGGACCGGCCGAACGGCACAGGCCAAGCGGAGTGACCGGCTCCCACCTTTGGGAGTCATCCGCGTACGGGGCAGAATCGTGCCGTGAACCAGCCCGATTCGTCGCCCCACGTCCCGCCTGCCCGTGAACCGTCGAGCGGCGGAGGCCGCCACCGCGCGCCACGGGACAGCCGGCAGGACAGTGGCCGCAAACGGCCGCTCCTGCCGGTGCTGCTCGTCGCGGGCTGTGCGGCCGTGCTCGTCGCCGTGGCCCTCCTGGGCACCGATCTGGCCACCGACAGCACCCACGACATCCACATACCCGGCGGCGGCGCCACCGCCCTGCTGCGCTCCGTCCTCTTCGTCGCGCTGTGCGTGCAGATCGGCGAGGTCGCGGGGGAACGGCTGGCCGGAGGCGTCGCGCGCACCCTCCCCGGCGACCCGGCGGCACGCCGCTCCCCGCCCGCCGTGGGCGCGTACGCGGCCATCGCCGGGATGATCGCCGCGCTCGGACTGGCGTCCATGGCGGCGGCGGGCGACGGTTCACTGACCGCGGGGCTGCCGCAGCTCAGCGAGATCTACGGCACGCGCGACGGCCGTATCGCGTTCCTGGAGGCGAACGGCTTCCTCTTCTGCGCGCTCTGCCTCTTCATGCGGCACCCCGTGTGGGCGTGCGTGCCGCTGTCCGGCGTCGTCCTGTGCGAGGCGTTCCGGGCGCACCCGGAGTCCAACACCCCGGCCATCGGCATCGCCCTCACCCTCGTCCACCTCTCCTCCACCATCCTGTGGACAGGCGGCCTCATCCAGGTGCTGCGCACGATGCGCGCCTGGCACGGCGAACCCGGTGCGGCCCGCGCCCTGCTCGCGGCCTACGCGCGCCGCGCGTTCTGGCTGTTCGCCGCGATCTGCGTCACGGGTACGTTCAGCACGCTGCGGCGGCTGCCGCTGGACGCCGTCCTCTCCTCCGCCTACGGCCGCACCCTGATCGCCAAGCTGGTCCTCGTCGCCGCCGTCGGCGTCTGTGCCCTCTTCGCCCGGCACGTGCTGGTCAAGAGCCGGGACAGAGGTACGACGTACGGCGCCGTCCTCCGCCCCACAGCGGCCGAACTGGCCGCACTCGGAGCGGTCGTCGTCCTCTCCGCGCTGCTGACGGTTGCGCCCGTCCCCCCGTCGACGTAACCCGTATCCGGTCCGGCCCCGCCGTCTCCGGCCCCCTGTCCCGCCGCGACGGCGCGTGACCACGGCGGTGGTGTCCGGCGGTGCCGAACCGGCGTGTGGTGGCGCCGGAATGCCGCGGTGCGTTTGGCACCGCCGGTCACGTTCGGGCCGGTTGCGTGCCGTCGCGGCGGAAAGAGGGGGGCGGCGGCAACGCCACTCAGCGCAAGTGCTGGGCGAGGTCCGCGGTGGCGGCGCTCGCCCGCGTGGCGAGCGCACCGCCGAAGGTGATGCGGGTGACGGCGGCCGGGTACGGCCCACCCGGCTCGGCCAGTGCGTTGACGGGCACGCCCAGTTCGGCGGAGAGGACCGCGAGGTCCTCCGGGGGCGCGCGGAACGGGTAGACGCTGTCCGCGCCGGCGGCCACGTAGGCGCGGCCCCGTTCCAGCGCGGCGGCGAGGGGGTCGGAAGAGCCGCGCAGGTAGGTGTCGACGCGGGCGTTGAGGAACGGCGCGGGGCCGAGCGCGTCCCGTACCCCGGCGAGGAAGTCCGCCTGGCGGGCGACGTCCACGAGGGCGCCCTCGTGGGTGTCCTCCAGGTTGCAGCCCACGGCGCCGGTGTCGAGGAGGCGGGCTGCGACCTCAGCGGGCGGCAGCCCGTATCCCCGTTCGATGTCGGCGGAGACCGGAACATCGACGGCCCGTACGATGCGCGCGACAGCGGCGAACATCTCGTCCGCCGGACACGCGCCGTCCTCGTAGCCGAGCGCGCGCGCCGCGCCGTGGCTGGTCGTCGCCAGCGCCCCGAACCCCGCGTCCGCGAAGATCCGTGCGCTGCCCGCGTCCCAGGGGCCTGGCAGCACGAGCGGGTCGCCGGGCGCCCGCGCCTCGTGCAGCGCGCGCAAGCGTGCGGCGCCGGGGGAGTGCCCCGCGTCGGGCGAGGGCCCCGCATCGGCATGGTGCCCCGTGTCGTCGCGGCGCCCCGTGTCGGAGTGGTGCCCCGCGGCGTGTGCGGGGCCCGCCGCGTGTGCGGGGCCGGTCACCGGCCCGCTTCCAGGTCGGCGAGGCCCTGCGGGACCGCCCGGGTGGTCACCTGGAAACGGTTCCAGCTGTTGATGGCGACGATCTGCGCGATGAGCGAGGCGAGTTCGGGCTCGTCGAAGTGCTGGGCGGCGCGCTCGTACACCTCGTCGGGGACGAAGCCGTCGGTCAGCTCCGTGACGGCCTCGGTCAGTGCGAGCGCCGCCTTCTCGCGCTCGGTGAACAGGTCGCCCGCCTCTTCCCAGGCGATGACCAGGTCGAGGCGCAGCTGCGTCTCGCCCTGCTTGCGTGCATCGGCGTAGTGCATGTCGAGGCAGTAGGCGCACCGGTTGATCTGCGAGGCGCGGATCTTGACCAGTTCGCCGATGACGGGGTCGGCGCCCTCGGACGCCGCGGCCTGGAACGCGGCCATGGCCTTGTAGAGGGCGGGGGAGTGCTTCCAGGGGTTCATACGCGGTGAGGTCGTCATGTCCCTGAGACTACGGCCGGAGTGGGCCACGCGTATGGTCCACTCTCATGTCAGAACCTTGGGCCACTGTGGAGGGCGTCACCATCCCCACGGCCGCCGGATCCGATCTGCATCTGGACCTGGCAACGACCGGCGAACGCACCCCGCGCGCCGCGCTCATCGCCGCCGTACGGGACGCGATCCGCACCGGCCGGCTCACGGCCGGTACGCGCCTGCCCTCGTCCCGTTCGCTCGCCGCCGATCTGGGCCTGGCCCGTAACACGGTGGCGGGCGCCTACGCCGAACTCGTCGCCGAGGGCTGGATGTCGGCCCGCCAGGGCTCGGGTACGCGGGTCGCGCGGCGTGCCGTGCCGATGACGCCCGCGCGCACCCTGCGCCACGGGCCACCGGCCGACACGCGTCCGCAACCCGGCCCAGGCGGCAGATGGGCGGAGCGGCCCGTGCACGACCTGCGTACGGGCGCTCCTGACGTGTCGGCCTTCCCCCGTTCCGCGTGGCTCGCCTCGGCCCGGCGTGCGCTGACGGCGGCGCCCTCGCGCTCCTTCTCGCACGGCGACATGCGGGGCACGCCCGAGCTGCGCGGCGCCCTCGCCGGCTACCTGGCACGTGCGCGCGGAGTGCGCGCCGACCCCGAACGCATCGTGGTGTGCGCGGGGTTCGCGCAGGGCCTCGCGCTGCTGGCGCGGGTGCTGGAGGGCGGCGTGGCCGTCGAGGAGTACGGGCTGTACTTCCACCGCGACCTGCTGGAGTCCACGGGTGCGCGCACCCGCCCCCTCACGGTGGACGCGCACGGAGCCCGCACCACGGACCTGGACGCGCGGCCCGGTTTCGCGCGCGTACGCGCTGCGCTGCTCACGCCAGGACACCAGTACCCGACGGGTGTACCGCTGCACCCCGACCGCAGGGCGGCCGTCATCGACTGGGCCAGGCGCCGGGACGGGCTGGTGCTGGAGGACGACTACGACGGCGAGTTCCGCTACGACAGGCACCCGGTGGGCGCGCTGCAAGGGCTCGACCCCGACCGGGTGGTGTACCTCGGTACGGCCAGCAAGGCGCTCGCGCCCGCGCTGCGACTGGCCTGGATGGTGCTGCCCCCGCATCTGGTCGACCCGGTGCTGGCGGCCAAGACACCGGCCGAGTGGACCACGGGCGCGCTGGACCAGCTCACGCTCGCCGACTTCCTGGAACGCGGCGCCTACGACCGCCATGTGCGCGCGATGCGCCAGCGCTACCGCGCCCGCAGGGACCGCCTTGTGGAGGCGCTCGCCGCCCGTGTTCCGCGGGTGCGGGCGACGGGCATCGCGGCCGGTCTGCACGCGGTCGTCGAACTGCCGCCGGGCGCCGACGAGTCCGCCGTGCTGCGCGCCGCACGCCGCGGGGGCGTCGGCCTCGACCCGCTCTCGGACGCCCGCCACCCGGCGGCCCCACCGCTCCCCGTACCGCGCCCCGCGCTGGTCGTCGCCTACGGCACCCCGCCCGAACACGCCTACCCCGCCGCACTGGAAGCCCTGTGCGACGCCCTCACGGACAGCGGCACGTGCGCGTGAGAGGGGGCTGGCGCGTGCTCGACCGGCCGACTACGCGTGCCCGACCGACTACGCCTGCTCGACCGACTACGCCTGCTCGACCGGCCGACTACGCGTGCCCGACCGACCGACTACGGGTGCCCGACCGGGCGGCGCGGTCTTGACGGGCGCGCGGCGTCCCGCGACCTTGGCGGGGCGCGGACCGCCCGGAGGCTCCGCAGGTGACGAAGGCGGGGTCCACCGTGGCGGTGGAGGAGAACGGGCTCAACGTCATCTCCGAGGCCGAGCGCACCGCACGCCCCGCCGGCCTGTTCTGGCCGTGGTTCGGGGCCAACGTCTCGGTACTGGGCCTGAGTTACGGCTCTTTCACGCTCGCGTTCGGACTCTCGTTCTGGCAGGCGCTGGCCGCTGGCGTCGTCGGCATCCTCTTCTCGTTCCTGCTGTGCGGGCTCGTCGCCGTGGCAGGGAAGCGCGGTTCGGCGCCGACGATGGTGCTGAGCCGCGCCGCGTTCGGCGTGCGGGGCAACCGGCTGCCTTCCGCCGTCTCCTGGGTGCTGACCGTCGGCTGGGAGACGGTGCTCGTCACGCTGGCCACCCTGGCGACGGCCACCGTCTTCGACCGGCTGGGCTGGGGCGGCGGTACGGGAACCAAGGTCGCCGCGCTGGTGGCCGTCTCGGTGCTGACGGTCGCGGCAGGCGTCGCCGGATACGGACTGATCATGCGCCTCCAGACCGTGATCACGGTGGTGACCGGCGTGCTGACCCTCGCCTATGTCGGGCTCGTCGCCGACGAGATCCGCTGGGAACGGGTCTCCGCGCTGCCCTCCGGCTCAGCGCAGGAGGTGCTGGGAGCCCTGGTGTTCGTGATGACGGGCTTCGGCCTGGGCTGGGTCAACACCGCCGCCGACTACTCCCGCTATCTGCCCCGCCGTACGCACGGCCGCGCTGTCGTCGGCTGGACCACGTTCGGCGCCTCGGCCGCGCCGCTGGTGCTGCTCGTGTTCGGGCTGCTGCTGGCCGGCTCCTCGCCCGGCCTGAGCGCCGCGGTCGCCGCCGACCCCATCGGCGCGCTCACGACGCTGTTGCCGCTGTGGTTCCTGGTGCCGTTCGCCGTGGTGGCCGTGCTGGGGCTGATCGGCGGCGCCGTACTGGACATCTACTCCTCAGGGCTGGCGATGCTCGCCGTCGGGGTACGCGTCCCGCGCTACGTGGCCGCCGCGATCGACGGTGCGCTCATGATCGCGGGTACCGTCGCGCTGGTCTTCTTCGCCGACGACTTCCTCGGCGCCTTCATGGGCTTCCTCACCACGCTGGGTGTGCCGATCGCGGCCTGGTGCGGGATCGTACTCGCCGACCTGGCACGGCGCTCACGCCCGTACGACGACGCGGACCTCTTCCGCCGCGAGGGCCGTTACGGCGATGTCCGCGCGCTGCCCGTCACGCTGCTGGCGTGCGCGACGGCGGTCGGCTGGGGCCTGGTCACCAACTCCGGTGCCTCCTGGCTCACTTGGCAGGGCTACCTGCTGGACCCGGTCGGCCTCGGCGGCCGTACCGGCACCTGGGCGGCGGCCAACCTCGGCGTCCTCGCAGCCCTCGCGCTGGGCTTCCTCGCCACCCTGCCGTTTTCGCCTCGCGGCGGGCCAGGGCGCTGAGTGCCGGTTCCGCCTCGCGGCGGGCCAGGGCGCCACCTTCGCCTTGCGGCGGGCCAAGGCGCTGCTCCCTTGGGTGCGTTGCCGACCGCGGGTTCGCCTCGCGGCGGGGCACGGTGCTGCCCCCTGGGTGTGTTGCCGGCTGCGGGCCCGTTGTGGCTGGTCGCGCAGTTCCCCGCGCCCCTTTGGGGCTCTTTCGGGGCCTCTCTGTATCGGACAGATGTGGCGGCGGGCACCGTGACGTGCGGCCCGTTCGCCGCCTTCGTCTCGGCCGTGCGGCGCGGCGAGATCTGAGGCGGGGCCCAGCGAGCCTGTCCGACGACCCGGCGGAGAGGCGGGCAGGCCGCGCAGTTGCCCGCGTCCCGTGAGGGGCGCGGGCAACTGGCATGCGCCGGTGGACAGAACGGCTAGCCGGCCAGCACGGTGCGGAGTTGGGCGAGGCCCCAGTCCAGGTCCTCCTTGGCGATGGTCAGGGGCGGGGCGATGCGGATGGTGGAGCCGTGGGTGTCCTTGACCAGGACGCCGTGTGCCATGAGCCGTTCGGAGATCTCGCGGCCCGTGCCGAGCGACGGGTCGATGTCGACGCCCGCCCACAGCCCGCGGCCCCGCACCTCGCTGACCGTTCCTGCGGGCAGCAGCCCCAGCTCGTGGTGCAGGTGCTCACCCAACTCCTTTGCTCTCTGCTGGAGTTCACCGGTCGCGAGCATGTCGATGACCTCCAGTGCGACCGCGCACGCGAGGGGGTTGCCGCCGAAGGTGGAGCCGTGTTCGCCGGGACGGTAGACGCCGAGGACGTCGTGGCGGGAGACGACGGCGGAGACGGGCACGACGCCACCGCCCAGCGCCTTGCCGAGTACGTACATGTCGGGGACGACGCCCTCGTGTTCGCAGGCGAACGTGGCCCCGGTGCGGCCGAGCCCCGACTGGATCTCGTCGGCGATGAACAGCGTGCCCGTGTTGCGGGTCAGTTCGCGTACGGCGGGCAGATAGCCGGGCGGCGGAACCAGTACGCCGGCCTCGCCCTGGATGGGCTCCAGCAGAACGGCGACGGTGTTCTGGTCGACCGCCGCCTCCATCGCCGGAAGATCGCCGTAGGGCACGATCTCGAAGCCGGGCGTGTACGGGCCGAAGTCGGCGCGTGCCTCCTCGTCCGTGGAGAAGCTGACGATCGTCGTCGTACGGCCATGGAAGTTGCCGGACGCGACAACGATCTTCGCCTGCCCCTCCGGTACGCCCTTGACCTGGTAGCCCCATTTACGCGCGGTCTTGACGGCGGTCTCCACCGCCTCGGCGCCCGTGTTCATGGGCAGCACCGTGTCCATCCCGCACAGTTCGGCGAGCCGGGCGCAGAACTCGGCGAACCTGTCGTGGTGGAAGGCCCGCGAGGTCAGCGTGACCCGGTCGAGCTGTGCCTTGGCCGCCTCGATGAGGCGGGGGTTGCGGTGGCCGAAGTTGAGCGCGGAGTACCCGGCGAGCATGTCGAGATAGCGGTTGCCCTCGATGTCGGTCATCCACGCGTCCTGCGCCGAGGCGATGACGACGGGGAGCGGGTGGTAGTTGTGGGCGCTGTGCGCCTCGGCGGTGGCGATCAGCGCACCGGATGATCCTGTCGCGTGCGAGGTGGACATCACGGGGTCTCCGTTCGTCTGGCAAAAAACCGACTGGCCCGCCCTGTGGGGCCGCACCTTTCTATCGTCCACCGCCCGGTTCACGCAGGAACATCCCCTTACCCAGTCATGTCAGGGGCCCGGGCCCCGTACCCGAAGGGTTCCCGACGGCGTGCCCGTCAGGGGCGCGGGTCCCTGTCATCGTGGCTCCGCGGCGGGGGCGTGCCGGGTCGTGGCGGGCCCGTGGCCGGGCCTCTAGCGCAATCCCTGGGCACCCCTCTCGCCAGGCGTCCTGCGAAGGAACCCCGTGCGGGAGCTCACCCGATATCGGGTCACGGGCGCTGTGAGGGACCTGAGACAATGGGCCTCATGGCCAACGATCGTCCTCGCGTGCTCTCCGGGATCCAGCCCACCGCCGGTTCGTTCCACCTCGGCAACTACCTCGGCGCCGTGCGCCAGTGGGTGGCGCTCCAGGAAACCCACGACGCGTTCTACATGGTCGTCGACCTGCACGCGATCACGATCCCCAAGGACCCCGCCGAACTGCGCGCCAACACCCGGCTCGCGGCGGCCCAGCTCCTCGCCACCGGGCTCGACCCGGAGCGCTGCACGATCTTCCTGCAGAGCCATGTGCCCGAACACACCCAGCTGAGCTGGGTCGTGGAGTGCCTCACCGGCTTCGGCGAGGCCGCGCGCATGACCCAGTTCAAGGACAAGTCGTCCAAGCAGGGCACCGACCACACCACCGTGGGGCTGTTCACCTACCCCGCGCTGATGGTCGCCGACATCCTCGTCTACCAGGCCGACCAGGTGCCGGTCGGCGAGGACCAGCGCCAGCACGTGGAGCTGACGCGGAACATCGCGGAGCGCTTCAACGGGCGGTACGGCGCGACCTTCACGGTCCCGGAGTCGTACATCCTCAAGGAGACCGCGAAGATCTACGACCTCCAGGACCCCACGATCAAGATGAGCAAGTCGGCCTCCACGCCGAAGGGCATCATCGACCTCCTGGACGAGCCGAAGACCACCGCGAAGAAGCTCAAGAGCGCGGTCACCGACACGGACACCGTCGTACGCTTCGACGAGGCCGAGAAGCCGGGCGTCAGTAACCTGCTGACCATCTACTCCACGCTCACCGGGGCCGGAATCCCGGAACTGGAGCAGAAGTACGCGGGCAAGGGCTACGGTGCGCTGAAGACCGACCTCGCCGAGGTCGTCACGGAGTGGGTGACACCGTTCCGGGAGCGCACACAGGAATATCTGGGCGACCCCGCGACGCTGGACACGATCCTCGCCCGCGGCGCGGAGAAGGCCAGGGCCGTGGCGGCCGAGACGCTGGAGACGGTCTACGACAAGGTGGGCTTCCTGCCCGCCAAGCGCTGACAGCAGTCGGCCGCCGCACGGCGCCGGTACGCACACCAGCCACGCACCACATCACACAGCGGAACACCGATGGGAGTCCACATGGGCACGGGAGCGACCGTCACGCTCGGCGTATCGCTGGCCGTCCCGGAGCCGTACGGCAGCCTGCTCCAGGCACGCCGCGCCGGCTTCGGCGACCCCGCGGCCCACGGCATTCCCACACACATCACGCTGCTGCCGCCCACCGAGGTGGCAGCGGCGGCGCGGCCCGCGATCGACGCGCACCTGGCGCGGGTGGCGCTGAACGGGCGCTCCTTCCCCGTACGCCTGTCGGGTACCGGCACCTTCAGGCCGCTCTCGCCCGTCGTCTACGTCAACGTCGTCGAGGGTGGCTCGGCCTGCTCCTGGCTCCAGGAGCGGGTGCGCGGCGCCGAGGGCCCGCTGGTGCGCGAGCTGGCCTTCCCGTACCACCCGCATGTCACCGTGGCGCACGGCATCGCCGAGGACGCGATGGACACGGCGTACGAGGAACTGGCCGACTTCGAGGCCGCCTGGACCGCGACCGGCTTCGCGCTCTACGAACAGGGCGCCGACTGCGTCTGGCGCCTCCAGCGGGAGTTCGGCTTCGGTGACGCCGCTCCCAAAGGGCCTTCAGCCACGCCCACGACCACGGCCACGGTGACGGCCGCCTGCCGCCCCCCGGCCCAGCGCCGCTCCACCTCCCGCCCGCCCGCCACGCTCTGAGGCACGGCGCACCCGGGCTCGGCCCCCCAACCGTTCCGGCCTGTCGCGTCCGGCGTCCTCAAGGGTGCGTACGTACGCTGCCCAGGGCGCGTACGTAAGCTGCCCCGCAAGGCTGAAAGCGGGACGAACGGGCAGGTGGCAGGTGTGGAGCAACTGACAAAGCTGCCCGTCGTCGGACCGCTCGTCGCGTGGTTCTTCACCACGCGGGTGTGGCGGGTCTACGAGCACCTCGACGCGCGCAAGTGGACGCGGCTCGCTGCGGCGGTCACCTTCACCAGCTTCCTCGCGCTCTTCCCGATGCTCGCCGTCGGCGCCGCCATCGCGGCTGCGCTGCTCTCGCACGACCAGATGAACAAGCTCCAGGACGTGCTGACCGAGCAGGTGCCCGGCATCTCCGACCAGCTCAAGATCCAGTCGCTGGTCGACCACGCGGGCACCGTCGGCCTCATCGCGGGTGCCCTGCTGCTGTTCACGGGCGCCGGCTGGGTGGGGACGCTGCGCGAGAGCCTGCGCGCCCTGTGGGACCTGGAGGAGGACCCGGGCAACGTCTTCGTCCGCAAGGGCACCGACCTGGGCATCCTGCTGGGCCTGGGCCTCGTCGGCCTGGTCTCCTTCGGCGGTTCGGCCTTCGCGCTGACCGCCGTGACCTGGGTCGCCGAACGGGTGGGGCTCGCCGAGGGCGGCATCGGCACGGTACTGCTGCGCACCGCCGCCTATGTGTGCGCCGTCGCCGCCGACTTCGTACTGCTCTGGTACGTGCTGACGCTGCTGCCCCGCGTGCGGCCCCCGCGCCGTGCCACGCTCGCCGCCGCGCTCCAGGGCGCCATCGGCTTCGAACTGCTGAAGCTGCTGCTCGGCGGCTACCTCCAGGGAGTCGCGGCCAAGAACGTCTACGGCGCCTTCGGTGTGCCCATCGCGCTGCTGCTGTGGATCAGCTTCATGACCAAGCTGCTGCTGTACTGCGCCGCATGGACCGCTACGGCCCCCGCCGGGAGCGGCGAGGGCGAGCAGCCCGTACGGGACCTCATCGACGGCGGCGACGCGCCAGATCAGGCAGCGGCCAGCGACGGTGCACCGCGTACGCCACCAGAGCGAGAAGAACCAGACAGCCGGCGGTGATCCCGAGCGCCGTCCCCGCGCCGCCCGACGGCTTGCCCGAGGTGTGCGCCGCGGCCTTGGCGTCGGTCGCGCCACCCGCCTGACCGCCCTTGCCGCTGGCTGCTCCGCTGTCGGGGCCCGAGCCGGGCGCGACGAGCTTGCCGACCGGAGCGACCTTGTTCGCCGCGGAGAAGCCCCAGTCCAGCAGCTTGGCCGTCTCCTTGTAGACCCCGTGCGGCTCCGTCTGGTCCGGGTGCATCACGGTGACCAGCAGCACACGGTCGCCGCGCTGCGCCACACCCGTGAAGGTGTTGCCCGCGTTCGTGGTGGAACCGTTCTTCACCCCCGCCATGCCCGGGTACGGATCGATGCCCACGTCGCCGGTGAGCAGCCGGTTGGTGTTCTGGATCTCGAAGCTGCCGCGCTTCGGCTTGTTGTCGCCCCCGGCGTCCTCGGCGCCCTCCGCGCCCTTCTTGCCCTTCTTCGGCTTCTGCGTCTCGCCCGGGAACTTCGCCGTAGCCGTCGCCGCGTACTCACGGAAGTCCGCGTTCTGCATGCCCGAGCGCGCGAACAGCGAGAGGTCGTACGCCGAGGAGACCTGGCCCTTGTGGTCGTAGCCGTCCGGGCTGATCACGTTGGTGTCGCGGGCGCGGATGTCGCGGGCGCGCGCGTTCATCTCCCGCACGGTCTTCGGCTTGCCGCCGTTCATGGCGGACAGCACGTGCACCGCGTCGTTGCCCGAGCGCAGGAAGACGCCGAGCCACAGGTCGTGCACGGAGTACGACTCGCCCTCCTTCACCCCGACCAGGCTGCTGCCCTCGCCCATGCCCTGCAGGTCGGACGGCAGCACCTTGTGGGTGCGGGTGCTGGGCAGCTTCGGCAGAACGGTGTCGGCGAACAGCATCTTCAGGGTGGAGGCGGGCGGGAGCTTCCAGTGCGCGTTGTGCGAGGCGAGCACGTCTCCCGACTCGGCGTCCGAGACGATCCAGGACCGCGCGGACAGCTTCTTGGGCAGCGCGGGCGCTCCGGCCTTCGGCTTCACCTGCGTACCGGGGAGACCGAGGCGTGCTCCGCCCACGGTCGACATCTGGGACGGCGGCTGGGGCTGCTTCCCGTTGCCTTCCGGACTTTCGTCGGCATGCGCGACGGGGGCCGCGACCAGCGAGAACGAGAGCGCGGCGCAGGCGAGGCCGGTAAGGCGGGAGAGGCGGGGGAGAGCGCTTGCGCGGCGGGAGCGCGTGGCGCGGTCTGAACAATACGAAAAATTGGGCACCCTGCGAACGTACAGGGCAACGAGCGGGTTGTGGGACTGGAGATCGGCCGCTTGTGTTCAGCGTTACGCCCTCTTGGGGAGCCGTTAGCCCCTCCTGGGGACGCTCATCGGCCGATGTCCATACTTGAAGCCATGCACGACACCTCTCCCGCACCTTCCGAGTCCGGTACACGCCGGAACGGGCTGGTGCTTTCCCGTCCTGTCTCCTGGTTCCTCCTGGCTTTTGGTGTGTGGTCCTGGTTTGTCTGGATCACGTTCGTCAAGAACCTGTGGAAGGACGGCAGCGGGCTGGCGTTCGACGATGCCGGTGACCCGACGGGTTACTTTTGGGTCCATCTGCTGCTGGCCATCACCTCCTTCCTGCTGGGAACGGCGATCGGTCTGCTCGGACTCCGGGGGCTGAGGGCCGCACGGCGGTAGCCGGAGGCCGGGGAAGGCACGCGAGCACACGAGCGCGAGAGCGAGGGGCGGGACGCTGATGGTGGTTGTGTTTGTACTGATCGCGCTGACGGTGCTGAGTGCACTGGTAGGGGCGCACTGGTATCTGTGGCGCCGCTTCGTGCGCGACGTCTCGCGCCCCGGCGGCGCGTGGCGGCGGACGGGAACCGTGCTCGCCGTCCTGCTGCCGCTCACCACGGTCGCGGCCCTCGTCACCAGCCGCTCAGGCGCCCCCTTCAGCGTGCAGCGCGCCGCCGCCTGGCCCGGCTACATGTGGCTCGCCTGCCTCCTCTACCTGCTGCTCGCCCTGCTGGTGGGCGAGGCCGCCCGCTTCGTCGTACGGCGCACGCCCTGGGGCCGTGCCCTCGGGGGAGGGCACGGTACGGGGACGCCTTCGCCTGAGCCTGCGCCTGTGTCTGCGCTTGCCGACGCGGGTGGGGGTGCGGGTGCGGCTGCCGACGCGGGTGGGGGTGCGCCTGTGTCTGCGCCTGCGCCTGCGCCTGCGTCTTCTGGGGCTGGAGTCGGTGCGGCTGGTGCGGCTGGTGCGGCCGGTGCCGGGGCGGTTGAGGCCGGGGCTGGGGCCGGGGCCGAGGAGGCCCCGGCCGAGGAGGGGGATGTCGCCGTTGCCGTCAGGGCCGACGAGGCCGGCTCGGCAGCTGGTGTGGACGGGGCCGGTGGATCCGGTGGACCCGGTGTATCCGGTGGCGCGGGCGCTTCTACGGCGTCAGCGTCCGTGCCCGCGTCCGTGCCCGTGCCTGGGCCCGCTGCGGACTCCGGGCGCGGGGTGCCCTCGCGGCGTGTGTTCCTCGCGCGGACGCTCGCCGTCTCGGCCGGTGTCGCCGGGCTGGGGACGACGGCGGCCGGAGCCGTCAGCGTGCTGAACGGGCCCACGCTCAAGACCGTCACCGTGCCGCTGGCGAAGCTGGGGAGACGCGCTCACGGTTACCGCATCGCGGTGGTCAGCGACATCCACCTCGGCCCGATACTGGGACGGGGTCACACCCAGCGCATCGTGGACACCATCAACGGGGCCCAGCCCGACCTCGTCGCCATCGTCGGCGACCTGGTCGACGGCTCCGTCGCCGACCTCGGCCCGGCGGCCGAACCACTGCGCCAACTGCGCGCCAGGGACGGCTCGTTCTTCGTCACCGGCAACCATGAGTACTTCGGTGACGCGCGCGAGTGGATAGACCACCTCCGCGAGCTGGACGTCCACCCGCTGGAGAACGCGCGCCGCGAGCTGCCCGGCTTCGACCTCGCCGGCGTCAACGACGTACAGGGCGAGGACCAGGGCGAAGGCCCCGACTTCAAGAAGGCCCTCGGCGACCGGGACACCTCGCGTGCCTCCGTACTGATGGCACACCAGCCCGTGCAGATCCATGAGGCCGTCGACCACCACGTCGGCCTCCAGCTCTCCGGCCACACACACGGCGGACAGCTCTGGCCAGGACCGCTCCTCGCCGAACTCGCCAACCCGACCGTCGCCGGGCTGGAGCGCTACGGCGACACCCAGCTCTACGTCACCCGGGGCGCGGGAGCCTGGGGGCCGCCCGTGCGGGTGGGGGCGGAGTCCGACGTGACCATCGTGAAGCTCGCGTCCCCCCGGGCGTGACACCCACCCACC
>NZ_JANCPR020000080.1 GCF_028657195.3 Streptomyces iconiensis | reverse complement strand
TTGTTGGGGTGCGGGCGCTTCAGGGTGGGCCCGGATACGGGCGGGGGAGTCCAGAGGGGGCGGAGCCCCTTTTGGCGGGGGGATTGCCGGGGGGCGGAGCCCCCCGACGCCTGGCCGGCGAGGCCAACGGGGCAAGGGGCGAAGCCCCATTAGGAACGAGAGGCCGGGGACTGGCCGGTCAGGAAACGGCGGGGGCCGGCCCCTAAGGTGTGGGCGCTCCCAAGGTGCGGGCGCCCCTGGGGCGAGGGGGTTGACCGCGACTTACCCGGGAGTAACACTGCCGGGATGGCGATCAAGGGCTGGGCGGAAAGGGCGGGAAGGGCAGACAGAGGGCGCGGCGGCCTCGTGGCGTTCGGGGCGCTGGCGGTGGCGGACCTGTGGGGTACGGCGAAGGCGCCGGGGGGCAGGGGCCGGCGTCGGGCGGCGAAGCCGTTGCTGATGCCGGCGCTGGCCGCGCACGCGGTGCGGGGGAGGGGCGCGGCGCAGGCGCCGCCCAAGGCGCTGCTGGCGGGCCTGGCGTGCGCCACAGCGGGCGACACGGCGCTGCTGTGGGACAGGAACGAGAAGGCGTTCCTGACAGGCATGGCCGCCTTCCTGGGCACGCAGGTGAGTTACACGGGCGGCATGGTGACCCAGCTCGGGGCCGTGCCGGGACTGCGTGCGAAGCCGAAGCGCGCGGTCGCCGTCCTCGCGGGCTGGGCGGCGGTCAACGCCGTACTGGCGCCGACGCTGGAGCCCCGGCTGCGCCTGCCGGTGGCGGGATACAGCCTCGCGCTGGCCGCGATGGGCGCCGCCGCCCTCGGCGTCGGCGGCAAGGTGGCGGTGGGCGCGGCGTCGTTCCTGCTGTCGGACCTGCTGATCGGGCTCCAGGCCGCCGGCCACGAGTTCCCCTCGCAGGAGGTCCTGGTGATGGCTGGCTACCTCGCGGGCCAGTACCTCATCACGACGGGCTGGCTGGAGCGCATACCGTCGTAGCGTGCACGAAACGACCGACTCCACCCCGACGCCGCCCGTCCCGCCCATGCCGCGACTGTTCGACTGGGACTTCGCGGCCGACCCGTATCCCGCGTACGCCTGGCTGCGCGCGCACGAGCCTGTGCGGAAGACGGAGTTGCCGAGCGGGGTGGAGGCATGGCTGGTCACGCGGTACGGGGACGCGCGGCAGGCGCTCGCCGACCAGCGGCTGAGCAAGAACCCGCACCACCACAGCGAGCGGGGTGCGCACGGCAAGGGCAAGGTCGGCATTCCGGGCGAGCGCGGCGCGAACCTGATGACGCATCTGCTGAACATCGACCCCCCGGACCACACGCGCCTGCGCCGTCTTGTGTCCAAGGCGTTCACCCCGCGGCGTGTGGAAGCCTTCGCGCCGCGAGTGCGGGAACTGGCGGACGCGCTCGTGGACGGGTTCGCCGAGAGGGGCGAGGCTGACCTCATTCACGAGTTCGCCTTCCCGCTTCCCATCTACGCCATCTGCGACATGCTCGGCGTACCGCGGGAGGACCAGGAGGACTTCCGCTCGTGGGCGGGCATGATGATCCACCAGCCGGGCAGCCCGCGCGGCGGCGTGGGCCGCGCCGTCAAGCGGATGCGCCGCTACCTCGCCGAGCTGATCCACAGGAAACGTGCCGAACTCGCGGACGGCGACGAGGGCGACGACCTGATCTCGGGCCTCATCCGCGCCTCGGACCACGGTGAGCACCTGACCGAGAACGAAGCCACGGCCATGTGTTTCGTGCTGCTTTTCGCTGGTTTTGAGACCACCGTGAATTTGATTGGGAATGGCGTATATGCCCTGCTTCGTCACCCCGAGCAGCGTGCCTTCCTTCAGGGCGCTGTGATGGACGGTGACGAGGCGTCGCTGGGCGTCGCCGTCGAGGAACTGCTGCGGTACGACGGTCCCGTCGAGCTGGCGACATGGCGCTTCGCGACCGAGCCGCTGACGCTCGGCGGGCAGCGGATCGCGGAGGGGGAGCCCGTACTGGTCGTGCTCGCAGCCGCCGACCGGGACCCGGAGAAGTTCGCGGCGCCGGACACGCTGGACCTCGCCAGGCGTGACAACCAACACCTCGGATACGGGCACGGCATCCACTACTGCCTGGGTGCCCCGCTGGCCAGGCTCGAAGGCAGGACGGCTCTCGCCACCCTGTTGCGGCGCCTCCCTGACCTGCGGTTGGCGGCGGATCCTGATGATTTGCGGTGGCGCGGTGGCCTCATCATGCGCGGACTACGCACACTCCCGGTGGAGTTCAGCCCGATACGGAAGTGACAGGGCGTCATATGCGTGACCGGGACGTGATGTCGGCGACATTGGCTTGTGATGCTCCTGATTCGCCGCTACGTTCGGTCGCCAACTCCGCTTGTCCCTACGAGAGGTCCACCGCATGCGCTCCGGGAACGGTCGGCACCGCCGCCCCCGTCAGGCCCCCGCCCTCTTCGTCGCCGCGGGGGTGACCGGCGCGGGAATCGCCATTCCGCTGCTCGGCGCCACAGGCGCACAGGCCGCTGACGCGGGGACCTGGGACCGCGTCGCACAGTGCGAGAGCGGTGGCGAGTGGAGCGCGAACGCGGCCAACGGCCGCTACGGCGGGCTCCAGTTGACGCTTCAGCTGTGGGAGGAGCACGGCGGCACCAAGTACGCCGAGCGCCCCGACCTGGCAAGCCGCAGCCAGCAGATAGCCGTCGCGGACGAGGTCCTCTTCGAGGAGGGCGCCCAGGTCTTCGAGGACTGCGCCGAGACGGCCGGTCTCACCGACACCCAGGGGCAGCCGCCCAATGTCGACCCCGGGGACGAGTCCGGTGACGGCTCCCGCGACGAGGCCGGAGGCGGTGGCTATCCCGCGCCCTCCGACCCGTCGGAGCCCAGCGAACCGCCGTCCTCAGGCCCGAGCGACCCGCCCTCGTCCTCCGAGCCCAGCGACCCGCCCTCGTCCGAGCCGAGTGCCCCGCCGTCCGCCGGGCCCTCCGACCGGCCGTCGGAGCCTTCAGGGAAGCCGTCGGAGCAGCCGTCAGGGAAGCCGTCGGAGAAGCCCTCCGACCCGCCGTCGTCCGAGCTGCCGACCGACCCCTCCGACGCGCCCGTCGACCCGGCCCAGCCCGCCCAGCCGGGCGGCGACCGCGGCTGGGGCGACGGAGAGGAAGCGGATTCGGGCAACGGCAAGCACCGTGGCGACCCCGGCGACCGCGAGCACCCCTCGCGGGGCGGCGACCGCGACCACGGCGGCAAGCACCGCGTGCAGGCCGGCGACTCGCTCTCGCAGATCGCCGACCAAGAGCACGTTCCCGGTGGCTGGACCGCCCTGTACGAGCGCAACCGTGACGTCGTCGGCGACGACCCCGACCTGATCCTCCCGGGCCAGAATCTGCGCTACTAGGACGTTCGTCGGCGTCGGCCGCGCTTTCGGCTTCCTAGTAGGGCGTTGTTTTCGGCTGCGCCGTGTGCCGTGCTACTAGGACGTCGATTCCGGCTGGGCCACCAGCTGTCTACCAGGGGCGCCGGTTCCGTGCGTGCGTGCCGGTAGTCGGTCACGTGGGGGGGCGCCAGTAGGTGTGGCCCCGGGTCCCGTGCGTCCCGGGCGCTCTGTGACGTGGCTCTCGTACGGGCCGCGGGTGCGTCGTGGCCGTGCCGCAGGCAGAGCGCGGCGCGGGGTGCGGTGGCCGGTCCGGCGTGGGGTTGGAGGGGAGTTCGGGGAGGCGCGCCAGCGCCGGGGCCAACGTGGGCGTGGTGGCCGGTTAGGCTCAGGGGCGAGAAAGCCGTCACATACGAAGGAGATCCTCGTGCCGTCCATCGACGTCGTCGTAGCCCGCGAGATCCTCGACTCGCGAGGCAACCCCACGGTCGAGGTCGAGGTCGGCCTCGACGACGGCAGCACGGGTCGTGCTGCCGTACCGTCCGGCGCCTCGACCGGCGCCTTCGAAGCGCTGGAGCTGCGCGACGGTGACGCCGCGCGCTACGGCGGCAAGGGCGTGGAGAAGGCCGTCCTCGCCGTCATCGAGCAGATCGGCCCTGAGCTGGTCGGCTACGACGCCACCGAGCAGCGCCTGATCGATCAGGCGATGTTCGACCTGGACGCGACGGCCGACAAGTCGTCGCTCGGCGCCAACGCCATCCTCGGTGTCTCGCTGGCCGTGGCGCACGCCGCCTCCGAGGCGTCCGACCTGCCGCTCTTCCGCTACCTCGGCGGCCCCAACGCGCACCAGCTGCCGGTGCCGATGATGAACATCCTGAACGGCGGCTCCCACGCGGACTCGAACGTGGATGTCCAGGAGTTCATGATCGCGCCGATCGGCGCCGAGTCGTTCTCCGAGGCCCTCCGCTGGGGCGCCGAGGTCTACCACGCGCTCAAGGGCGTACTGAAGGAGCGCGGCCTGGCCACGGGCCTGGGCGACGAGGGCGGCTTCGCGCCGAACCTCGGCTCCAACCGCGAGGCACTCGACCTGATCATCGAGGCCATCCAGAAGGCGGGCTACCAGGCCGGCCAGGACATCGCGCTGGCGCTCGACGTGGCGGCCTCCGAGTTCTACAAGGAGGGCGTCTACTCCTTCGAGGGCCAGAAGCGCTCGGCAGCCGAGATGACCGACTACTACGAGCAGCTCGTCGCCGACTACCCGCTGGTCTCCCTTGAGGACCCGCTGTTCGAGGACGACTGGTCGGGCTGGACCGTGCTCACCGAGAAGCTCGGCGACAAGGTGCAGATCGTCGGCGACGACCTGTTCGTCACCAACCCCGAGCGCCTCTCGCGCGGCATCGAGGAGGGCGCGGCCAACGCGCTGCTCGTCAAGGTCAACCAGATCGGCTCGCTGACCGAGACCCTCGACGCGGTCGAGCTGGCCCAGCGCAACGGCTTCAAGTGCATGATGTCCCACCGCTCCGGCGAGACCGAGGACGTCACCATCGCCGACCTGGCGGTCGCCGTGAACTGCGGGCAGATCAAGTCCGGAGCGCCGGCCCGCTCCGAGCGCGTCGCCAAGTACAACCAGCTCCTGCGTATCGAGGAGATCCTCGACGACGCTGCCGTGTACGCGGGCCGCTCGGCGTTCCCGCGCTACAAGCGCTGACCCGCACCACCTTGTCGGCGGTGCCGCACCTCCGTGCCCGGGAGCGGACGGGAGTGAACGGAAGCACCGGGACTCCGGGAGCGTCCGGGAGTGCGGCGCCGCCGCCGGCATCAGCACCGGTATCGGCATCAGCACCGGTATCAGCGTCGGCATCGGCATCGCAGGCTCACCCGGCAGGGGAGAGGAATGGGAGCGGACCGGTTCTCCACCGCGACACGGCTGCGCGCCCTCGGCACACAGGCTGCCGAGCGCGTCTACCGCGCGCAGAGCAGGCGCGTACGGGCCCCGCGTAAGAGCAAGCTCACGGGGCGGGCCGCGCTGCTCGCGCTCGTACTGTGTTCCCTCGTGGTCGCGCTCGCGTACCCGACGCGGCAGTACGTCAGCCAGCGTTCCGAGATCGCCGACCAGCGCCGCCAGGCCGAGCGCGCACGCGAACAGGTGCACAAGCTCCAGGAGCAGCGCGCCCGTTGGCAGGACCCCGCGTACGCGGAGCGCCAGGCGCGTGAGCACCTGCACTTCGTGAGGCCCGACGAGACCGGCTTCACCCTGCGCGACGGCACCGCCGACACGCGCCGTCCCCTCGACCGGCGTCCCGCCAACCGCGCCTGGTACGAGAACCTGTGGGACGGTCTCGACACCGCCGACCAGGCGCGGACACGGACCCGTTGAGCCCCTCAGTGGTCCGCCGGTCCGCAGATGCTGCCCGCGGACCCGCTGAGCCGTTCCCCGCGCGGTCCCCGCAGGCCCGCACCGTTGACCCACCACGCGACCAGAGACGACGAGCACCCCTGCATGGACACCCCACCGCCCCAGACCGAGCCGACCCCGCCGACGGACACGGACATCCGCGCCTTCCAGCAGCAGTTGGGGCGGCCCCCGCGCGGGCTGCGCGCCATCGCGCACCGCTGCCCGTGCGGGCAGCCGGACGTGGTGGAGACGGCGCCGCGCCTGGAGGACGGCACGCCGTTCCCCACCACGTACTACCTGACGTGCCCGCGCGCCGCCTCCGCGATCGGCACGCTGGAGGCGAACGGCGTGATGCGGGAGATGACAGCGCGGCTCCAGGAGGACGAGGAACTGGCCGCCGCCTACCGCGCGGCGCACGAGGACTACATCGCGCGCCGTGACGCCATCGAGGTGCTCGCCGGGTTCCCCAGCGCCGGCGGCATGCCGGACCGCGTCAAGTGCCTGCACGTCCTGGTCGCGCACTCCCTCGTCGCCGGCCCCGGCGTCAATCCGCTCGGCGACGAGGCGCTGGCGATGCTGCCGGAGTGGTGGCGCAAGGGGCCGTGCGTGGATGTGGCAGCGGTGACGTACGCGCCGGAGGCACCCGAAGCGGAGGAGAACCCGTGACCCTGACCCGCGTCGCCGCGATCGACTGCGGCACCAACTCCATCCGCCTGCTGATCGCCGACCTGGACCCGGACACCGGCGCTTTCCACGAGTTGGACCGCCGGATGGAGATCGTCCGCCTCGGCCAGGGCGTCGACCGTACGGGACGGCTGGCGCCCGAGGCGCTCGACCGTACGTTCGCCGCGTGCCGCGCCTACGCGTCGGCGCTGCGCGACCTCGGCGTACCGTCCGAGCGGGTCCGCTTCGTCGCCACCTCCGCCTCGCGCGACGCGTCCAACCGCGACGAGTTCGTGCGCGGCGTCCACGACATCCTCGGCGTCGAGCCCGAGGTGATCACCGGCGACCAGGAAGCGGACTTCTCCTTCACCGGCGCGACGAAGGAACTGGCGCCCGACACCTTCGCCAAGCCGTATCTCGTGGTCGACATCGGCGGTGGCTCCACCGAGTTCGTCGTCGGCGCCGACGGGGTCGAGGCGGGCCGCAGCGTCGACATCGGCTGCGTACGCCTCACCGAGCGTCACCTCACGCACGACGGTGTGATCACCGAGTCCCCGACGCAGTCCGAGCAGGCAGCGATCCGCGCGGATGTCGAGGCGGCCCTCGACGAGGTCGAGCGGACGGTTCCGCTCCACAAGGCCCGCACCCTCGTCGGCCTCGCCGGCACCGTCACCACCCTCGGTGGCCTCGCCCTCGACCTCGACGCGTACGACCCCGCGCGCATCCACCACACCCGCATCCCCCTCGCCCAAGTCCGCGACCTCACCCACCACCTCCTCACCTCCACCCACGCCGAACGCGCCGCCCTCCCCGTCATGCACCCGGGCCGCGTCGACGTCATCACCGCGGGCGCGCTGGTCCTCCAGTGCGTCATGGAACGCGTGGGCGCCCAGGAGGTCGTGGTCAGCGAGCACGACATCCTGGACGGGATCGCGTTCAGCTGCGCCCCGACTGAGAAGTAATTCTGGCGGCCCCCGCCCTCGCCCCCGCCCGTGACCGCCGACCCGTGCCGCCGCTCAGGCGCCGGGCCGCTCGGCACCGGCTGTGGGGGCGGCGGCGGGCGCTGGGGCGTCCAGCGCGCGGCTGTCCGTCAGCTCCCTGATGTGGACCACGCCGTCCAGCAGGCCGGAGAGCGAGGCCGCCGCGAGGTGGTGGTCAGCGTCGCGCGCCGCGTCGTAGACGGGGCCGATCATGCGGGTGCGTACGGGAGCGTCGAGCCAGGCACGTACGGCCGGGGCGGCGCCGTCCCCCGCGCGCAGGTCGAGCGTGAACGCCTCGGGGCCCGCCGCGTCGAGCACCGACTCGGCGAAGTCGGCCGGCGGCGCCGGGAACTCGTACAGCGCGGTGCCGTGGTGGAACATGAAGCCGATCGCGGCGTAACCGGAGCCCAGCCGTTCGCGCAGGTACCCGCCCGCGTTGTGGTGCGTCGCGTCGCCGGGAGAGCCGGGCGAGACCGTGCGCGGGGTGCCGACGGCCATGTGCGCGATACCGCCCCAGTAGACGATCCGGTCGCCGCTGTGCTCGTACCACCAGGCGGTCGACTCGGCGAGGTACCGCTCGACGTGGTCCAGGCTCGTGAACTCCGGTGCGGGGCCGCGCTGTTCGGCGAACCTGACCTGGTCGTCCGGGTGCCGCTCGTTGTACGCGCGCATCCACTCGACGACGTCCAGCGTCTCTCCGGTCCGCCACCACGAGCGGGCCCCCGCCAGCATCGCGCGCGGATCACCGGTGCCGTCGCGGACGTAAGCGGCGAGGCCGAGCCGCACCGGCTCGTCACCCTCCAGCGCGAGCGTACGGAACCCGTACTCCTCGACCAGGAGCCGCAGCACGCGCAGGGAGACGGCGGACAGCTCGCGGGACTGCCTGTGCGAGTGGGCAAGCGCGACGATCCCGGCGTCCCGCACACTCTCGGCGAGCGGCCGTAGATCGTCCAGCGGCGCGGCCGGGTCGAACGTGGTGAGAGCGTGAGCGTGCTCCCTGACCCAGCGGACAGCCTCGGGGTGCGGGTGTGCGTGCGGATGTGCGTGCGAGTGCGCGTGTGTGGGCGTGCTCATGGCGGACCCCTTCGAGGTGTGTGTGGTGGCGCGGCGTGTCTCACCTTCAGGGTTGAACTTGAAGTTGCGTTCAAGTCAAGCGACTCGGGCCGCCCCCGGGCCGCCCCCGGGTCGCCCCCGGGTCGCCCCCGGGCCGTCCCCGGGTCGCCCCCGGGCCGTCCCCGGGTCGCCCCCGGGCCGTCCCCGGATCGCCCCCGGGCCGTCCCCGGGCCGCCCCCGGGTCGTCGCGGATCGCGGATCGCGGATCGCGGACTGAGCGAGCGTGCGGGCCGTCGCCCGGCCCGGGGAGCGGTGCCCCGCCGGTGGCGGTGCCTCTCTTCAGCCGGACGGGCCGGCGGGTGCCAGGCGTCGTCGGGGGCGAGGACTTCGGGTCATACCGTGACGGACTGGATGGCGGCCTCGATCCGGGCGACCAGCGCGTCAACGTCGACCATGCGGGGGCGGATGGGCACCGTTCACGCACCACCTGTGTGAGGCCCTCACCAGGTGGTGCCAAGTACAGGGAAGTTGGTGCCAAGTGCAAAACATATGGGAGTCAACCCGTGCGTACATGTCCCCGTCGGCATGATGGGGGCATGACCTGGGAGATGGGGCTCGACTACGTGAACGCGTTGGCGTGGCCGTTGGTGACCCTGGCGCTGTGCATGGTCTTCCGCGCCCAACTACGCGCCGCGCTCACGAGGTTGACCTCGCTGAACACACCTCTCGGAGGGGCTTCTTTCGACACCTCGGCGGAACAGGCCCTGTCTGTCGCCAACGCACCCTCCCAAGGCCCGGACTTTGCCAGCCTGCACCGTTTGGTGGCCGCGTCCCCGCCTACGGCGGTCAGCGAGGCTTTCCAACAGGGCTACCTCTCGTTGCAGCGAGCACGAGGAGAACATGCCAGCGACGCGGAGAGGTTGGGGGAGATCGAGGCGCTGGTGACCCTGCTGGATCAGGAACGCTTGCGGCTCCTCGCCGGCGCGGAGAGGCTGACGCACCGGAACGCCGCCGACTATGTGCAGGTCGTGGAGCGGGCTCATGCTGCGGCGGTGCGTTCCGCGAACTCCCCGCTGCCAGGCTTCTCCGCCGGACGAGGTGCCGCCGAGCAAACGCAACTGGACGCCTGATCCCCTTGCCAGGGAATCGCATCGAGGGGATCCAGCCGGGGCCAGTAACGACGCATGGGTGAGTACGCCGGGAGGCAGGGTGCCTCGACGAGAGCGGTGCCTGGCGGGCTGCCGGCCGGCGGACGCGCCGTGCGGGGTCAGCCGAGGTACGGGGTGGGGCGCCGTTCGGCGAAGTGCTGGAGCCGTAGTCGTTGTGTGTGGTGCATGGGGAGTGAGGCGATCTCATCCGCTGGGACGAACCGGACCTCGGTGCTCTCCTCCGAAGCCGTCAGGCTGCCGCCCAGGAGTCGGGCGGTGAAGCACACGTTGAACTGGCGCCGTACCTCGCCGTCGCTGTAGGCGATGATGTGGCGCGGGTCGGTGTACGTGCCGACGAGGCCGGTGATCTCCACCTCCAGGCCCGTCTCTTCCCTGACCTCCCGTACCGCGGCACCCGGCAGTGAGTCGGCCGGCTCCATGGCCCCGCCGGGTAGTGCCCACAGGCCGCTGTCGGCGCGGCGCTGGAGGACGACGCGTCCCTGAGCGTCGGTGACGACTGCGGATGCGGCCACGACGAGGCTGTTCGGTTCCGGGGCTTCCGGGTCGTCGTAGAACTCGGTGCGGGTCATGATCTACACCTCCGGCAACGGTGTCGCGGTGGCCCATACGGCGTCGAAGCTGGTCGCGTAGGTGTCAAAGAGGCCGCCGTCTCCGCCGCGCCGAAGCTGCCACAGTGGCGACGCATAGGCGTTGACGCCCCACACGTGGGCATTCACCACCACCTGATCGTCGCTCCTGTAGAGCGAGTTGTAGAGCGTCGTGCTGTGCGTGCGGACTCCGATGCCGGTGACGCCGACCAGCGGACGGAAGTGCATGGCAGCAAGTCTGCATCGGCTCTCGATGCCGTGCCCGAACGCCTCTTCGCGGCCCCGCTGTCGCACATTCGGGCTGTCCGCCTCGCCGAGCGCGACGCGGACGGTGCATCCGGCAGCGGCACGTTCGCGGAGCGGGTCGTTGAGCCTCGGATACGCCTCGTGGAGGAACACGGCGGCGTACACGAGCACGTCGATCCGCTCACGTGCCTGCGCGAAGAGGTCCGTCAGCGTGGACACGGGAAGGTCGGCTCGCTGGTCGTAGAACGCGACCAGTTCGGGGCTGACAGCCCTCGCGGCTCTGGGCTGCCGCAGCTGCGGCCACAACGCGTACACGTCTTCCCCCAGCGCCTTGGCGGCCTGTACCGCGGTCGCGCGCCGGGGGGTACGGCCCAGGTTGACCCACCGTTCAACGGACTTCGGATCGACACCCACGGTCATGGCGAGACCGGTATGAGTCCACCCGCCCGCCGCCATAACGGCTCGTAGCCTCTCGTTCGCCACCACCGCCACCTCTTCCTTCATCCGCCGGAGCCTCAGGGACGTTCTATCCCCTGCGGGACGTCCCTCAATGGGAATTGGGCGTAGTTCCCGCGTCCTGAGGCCCGGAGGACGATCAACTGGTAAGGAAGACGGGCGGAGGACGCGATCATGACGGCTGAGCAGGCAATGGGCCAAGGCGGAGAACAGGAGACTCCGGCGAGCGCGCACGCAAGCGCGTACCGGGAGCGGGCCCTGGATGCCGACGGCGCATTCGACACGCTGTCGGAGGGGTTGGAGTTGCACGGGATCCGGTTGCCGTCGTTGGGGATGGACCTCGCCACCCTCGCGGACACGCAGGAGCCCGCGCGGTCTGTGCTCATTCAACTGGGCGCTGTGCCGCCGGAGACGGCCCGGCGTCTTGGTAAGGCGCTGCTGTTGGCGCACAGCTGTGTCGTGGGGCGGGAGTGGGGTGCGCCGTGAGGAAATAGCGTGTCCGCCGTGTAAGTGCGGCATCCCGGAGTGTCCGGACCGGGTGCGGATACGGGCAGGGAGTGTGGCGTCGGCGTGTGTGCCGCAGCCGGGGTAGTGGCTGGGGCATGGGAGAGGCGTAGTCAGGGTGCGGCGCATTCGGCGGCCTTAGCCGTGGCGCTGGCTGCGTCCCACTGGCTCACATGGGATCCGTGGGGGCGAGTGCCAGACGTGAGCCGTCCTTGAGGGGACCGCGTGGAGCACGGTCGGCAGGACCGCCTGATCGTCCGGGGCGCGGCGCACCAGGGCTGTTCCCGTGTGGGGCGCACACCTCTTCGGCGTCGGCGGAACTGGCCCTTGGCGGGGCTACGCTGGGACGGGGGTGAGGTGCATGTCTCTCGCTGACAACGTTCGTAACCACCGGCGCCGCGCGGGGTTCACCCAGGAAGAACTCGCCCACGAGGCAGGCGTTTCCCTCGGCGTCGTCAAGAAGGTGGAAGGCGACTACGGGAACGCTCGCGTCGAGAGCTTGCACGCCATGGCGAGGGCGATGGGTACGACGACCTCCGCGCTCTTCGCGTCCGAGGTGCCCGCGCCCGTCCGGGACGACGGCAACGCGGGTCGCCTGGTGGAACTTCGCCGGGCGCTCATGCCGCCGGTCGGACTCACGGAGCACCCGACGGATGTGGATCGCGACGCCGATGTCGACGTGGTCAGGCGCGATGTCGACGATGCCCATGCGCTGTATCACGCGGACCGGTATGACTCGGTCGCGACCCGGCTTCCTGCCGTTCTCAAAGCGGCGGAGTCAACGGTCACTCTTGCCGACGATGACGCGGCGCGTCAGCGCGCGCTGGCCGTACGGGCCCACGCGTTCCTCCTGGCAGGGAAGTATCTGACCCAGGTGCGCCAGTACGACGCCGCCTACTACGCGCTTTCCCGGGCCATCGAAGGAGCACGGGCCACGGGCCAGACGCTCGCCGCGGCAGCGGGAGTTGTCGGGATGGCGTGGCTCCTCCTGCGGCAGGACCGCTTCGAGGAATGCGAAGCGATGGCTGCGCAGAGCGCTGAGCGGGTCGAGCCGCGCTTTTCTGCCGCGACGCCGGGGCAAGTGGCGGTCTGGGGGGAGCTGTGCCTGCGCGTCGCTGCTGCCGCGTCGCGCAACAACCGGCCCGATGTCGCAGATGAAGCGCGGCGCATGGCGGTCATCAGCGCGGGCGCGCTTGACTCCGAACACGTCAACTTTCGGGAGCACTGGTCTTCGTTCGGCCCCGTGACCGTCGAGACGAAGGTGATCGAAGCGCTGGCTCTCCTCGGCGACGCGCGCGGGGTACTGCGCAGGGCCGACGACGGTCCTGTCAGCGGGAACGCGCTGCGCCGCTGCGGAAAGCCGAGTCAGAACAACTGGGACCGTCACAGGCTCGATATCGCCCGTGCTCATGTCACTCTCGGGTCGCATCAGGACGCGATGGACGTATTGGCGGAGGTGCTTCATACGTCCCCGCAGTGGCTGCGTCATCAGTCGATGGCGCGCCACATCATGACGGACCTCCTCGCCACCCGTAAGCGGACCCTCACAAAACAAATGCGGGAGATGGCGGCTCACTTGGAGGTCCAGGGCTGACCGCCACGCCGCGTGGCGGTTCCTCTCGACGCTGGGTCGGACGGCCACGCGATATGCCTGGAGTCCGCTTCGGGGCCTGCATAACGTCGTCGGTGTCCAACTCACCCGACATGTGAGGGCTCTTATGGCCGCGACTCCGAAGGACCACGTACGCCGCCTCGCCGATGCCGACGGCGCATTCGACACGCTGTCGGAGGGGTTGGAGTTGCACGGGATCCGGTTGCCGTCGTTGGGGATGGACCTCGCCACCCTCGCGGACACGCAGGAGCCCGCGCGGCCCGTGCTCATCCAACTGGGCGCTGTGTCGCCGGAGACGGCCCGGCGTCTTGGTAAGGCGCTGCTGTTGGCGCACAGCTGTGTCGTGGGGCGGGAGTGGGGTGCGCCGTGAGGGAGGGGAGTCGGATGACGTTGCGCGTGGGGCGCGCGCGGATTGTGGGGGGAGAGGTCGACGTGCGGTGGCTGGGCGGGCCGTGTGCGGTCACCGTGCCGGGGGGTGTGGCGCGTGAGGTGCGGCCGGTGGAGTACCCGCCGTGCGCGTGCGGCACCGCGAGGTGTCCGGACCGGGTGGAGGGCGGGGAGAGGGACGAGGGGTGAACGGGTCGGTCGGAGGGGGCGCGGGTGAGGCGGGAGAAGGTCCTCATACGGTCAAGCACGCTCTTGTATGCCGCCTGTGACGTAAAGCCATCGCGCCCGCCAGGATCAGCTTTGGCGCCGCAGCGTCCCGTGCTCCCGTCCGGGGGCCGGGCGCCTCACAGGTTGCGGTAGACGTCGCGACGGTTGCCGACCTTGACGACGAGGATGACGAGTTCGCCGTCCTTGACCTGGTAGGCGACCCGGTAATTGCCGACCCGGAGCCGGTAGAGCCCCGGTACGCCAGTGAGTTTCCTGACGTCGACGCCCTCGCAGTACGGGTCGTCGCCGAGTGCGGTCAGCGCGGTCAGGATGCGCATGGCGTCGAGCTGACTGATGTCCCTCAGCTGTCGCTGTGCCGCTGTGGTGAACCGGAATGTGTACTTCACGCCGTGTCTTCACCGCGTTCGGTGAACAGATCCGTCAGCAACTCGGCCATCGTCACCGTGGGGCCGTCCTCGGCCAGGGCCGCTTCGGCTTCTCGGGCCAACATCAAGTCGGCCGCCTCTTCCAGAGCTTCGAAGTCCGCGATCGGCACCACGGCCGCCACGGGAGCGCCGTTGCGGGTGATCACCGTCGGGGTGCCTTCCTCGGCCAGGTTGATCCGCTCGGCGAGGTGGGCGCGGGCTTCCCGTACGGTCACGGTGTCCTCAGTCATGGAGTTAGTGTACGCGCAATTGTGTACACGCAAGGGGGGCGAATCCTGTCCGCGAGACATGCCGGACGGAATCCCCTGGAGTGTCACCGTCGTCCCGGTCGTCGCCGGCGGCACTCCACAGGTCCCGTCGCCGCGGAGCTGAGCCGGGCGGAATCGCCAGCCGGGGCTGTCGGGTCCGGGTCCAGGCTGTTACGCGGCGGGGGTCGCGAGGGCCGGTGTCCGGTGACCGGCGGCGGATGCTCGCCGGGCGAGGCCGAGTGTGCGGGTGAGCGTCATCGCGACGGCCATCAGCAGCAGCGCGTCGGTGAGAGCGTCGGGGCTCACCTGGTTGTCGGCCATCCAGCGGCCGAGCTGCGGGCCGAACCAGTGCTCGGAACCGTAGGAGAAGGCGGACCGCGCGCCGATCACCACGATCCACAGCGCCGCGTAGGCGAAGCCGGCACGGCTGACGGGTGCGCCGGTCCTGGGGCTGCGGTAGACCGTGGTGAAGGCCATCGCCAGCAGGCCGACGAGCAGCCCAGCGACGGCTGCGGCGCATTCGAGCGCCAGACCTGAGCCGTGGGTGGCGGGGTTCTTGAGGAAGAGCGGAACGATCGCGGCGGCCATCAGCAACGGCCGCAGAATGCGCAGCTTGCCGATCTTGCGGTGGGGACCGAGGTCGGCCTCCAGGACGGCGAGCAGGACCACACCGTTGATGATCATGGCTTGGGCGATGGTGGACATGGGAGCGCGGGCCCTTCCGGCAGACGATCGCACCGGGGTTCCGGCCGACCCGCTCAGGTTCGGGCCCGTACGCGGTCCGGCGCGTCGCAGTGCGGGGTGACATCCGGGCGGACACCGGAGCCGCCCGGTACCAGCGGCGCCCGCGCCGATGTCACCCCGCGGGTCACCGCCAGGGGTGACGCCGTGGCACGCGGGCCCTCCTAGCGTCGGGAGGAGTCAACAGGCGTCCGCTCCGAAGCGCGCCGACGGGAGTCCTCAGGTGAACGTCCTGCAAGTACTGGCCGCCATCGGCATCGTGCTCTTCGTCCTCGTGCGTCAGCTACGGGGCGAACCGCTGCGCGGCAAGCGGCTGATCGTGCTGCCCGCGATCCTCGCCGTCATCGGCTTCGCCACGCTCGCCAGGGGCGGACACCACCTCACGGCGGCCGATCTCGCGTGCCTCGTCATCGGCGCGGTGATCGCGGCCGGGATCGGCGCCGCCCAGGGAGCACAGCTGGGTCTGGAGCCGCGCGACGGTGCGCTGTGGTCGCGTATGCCGGTACGGGGACTGTGGCTGTGGCTCGCGCTGGTGGCCTCGCGGGTCGTGATGACGGTCGTCGCCGTGGCGCTCGACGCCCATGTGGCCGCCTCGTCGGCGCCGATCCTGCTGCTGCTGGGCGTCAACCGGCTCGGTCAGGCCGCCGTCGTCACACCCCGCGCGCTCTCCTCCGGCGTGCCGTTCGCCCCGGAGAAGGACGGCCGCCCCTTCGACGTACGGGGCGCGCTGGCGGGACGGCGGAGCGTGGGGGCGGCGACGGGGCGCAGGGACGGTGGAGCGTGGGGGCGGCGGGACGGCGGGACCATGTGACCGGTCGGAACGCGTGGTGAGGGGCCGGGAGCTGTGGGGAGCGGCGGAGGCCGTGGCGACGGGGTGGCGCGGGGCGGGAAGCGGTGCGGGCGGGAAGGGGTGCGTGATGACTGGGCTCGCGGGGAGCGGAGCAGATGCCTCCGCCGCGGGGACCTCCGCCGCGGGGTCCTCCGCCGCGGGGTCCTCCGCCGCGGGGTCCTCCGCCGCGGGGTCCTCCGCCGCGGGGTCCTCCGCCGCGGGGTCCTCCGCCGCGGGGCTCTCCGCCGATGGTGCGGGACAGGGCGGCGAAGCCGGGCGGCGCGCGGGCCGATATTCTGCGCCTGTGCTGCGTACCGTGTCCTGGCTGATGAGGGCAGGTGCGTATGTCTTCGTGGGCCTGAAGACGTTCACGGGAGAGCCGACCGGTGACGAGCCGGCCGGGGGCGGCGTGGTCGTCGCCGGGTACGCGCTCGGTGGCCTGGCGCTGTTGCTGTGGGGTCTCGCCGACGTCTTCGGCGGCGAGGACGCGAGGCGCGCGCCGTGGGTTCAGGTGCTGCTCGGCTTCGCCGCCATGGTTGCCGGGTTCGCGAGTGCCTTTCCGCACGCCGGAGCGCTGGTCGCGGTCCCGCTGATCTTCCTCATGCACCTGGGCACCGAGTCGGCACTCGCGGTGGGCTGGGCGGTGGCGGGCTGCACAGCGGTGGCCATCGAGAGCGGAGTGCTGGTCGCCGGGGCGAGCCCGGGTCTCGCGCCCGGCTACCCCTTGCTGGTGGTGATGGTGCTGGTGGTGAGCCACAACCGGCGCTCCTACCGGGTACGGGCCGAGCAGTCGGCCGCCATGCTCGCCCAGGTCGAACTGCTGCGCGCTGAGCAGCGCCGGGTGGCCGTGCTGGACGAACGTACCCGGATCGCCCGCGAGATCCACGATGTCCTCGCCCACTCCCTCGGCGCGCTGAGCGTCCAGATCCAGCTCGCGCGCGCCCTGTTGACGGACGGCCAGGACGTCGACCGGACCGCCGATGTGCTCGCCGGGGCGCAGCGGCTGACGTCCGAAGGGCTCAACGAGACCCGCCGCGCGGTGCACGCCCTGCGCTCCGACACCGCACCGCTCGACGAGGAACTGGCCACGATGGCGGACACGCACCGGCAGCGGCACGGGGTTCCGGTACGGGTCAGCGTCGAGGGCACGCCCTCGCCGCTGACCGCCGACCAGACACTGCCCCTGGTCCGAACCGCGCAGGAAGCCCTGACCAACGCGGCCAAGCACGCCCCCGACCAGCCGGTGGATGTCGGCCTGACCTACGAGGACGCTCACGTGACACTCACCGTCGACACCCCGCTCGGCGCACCAGCGGCTCAACGGGCCGGTGACGGGGCGCGGTTGGCCACCGTCGACGGCGGCTACGGGCTCACCGGGATGCGCGAGCGGCTTCTGCTGCTGGACGGGACGCTCGACGTGGGGGAGCGGGACGGCCGCTGGCACGTCCGCGCCGAGGTGCCGCGATGAGCGCCCCGGCAGCCCGGCCGCTGCGGGTGGTCGTCGCCGACGACCAGGCCAGCGTCCGGGAGGGACTGGTCCTCATGCTCGACCTGCTGCCGGACATCGACGTCGTCGGCTCCGCCGCCAACGGACAGCAGACGCTCGAACAGGTGGCCGCGCACCGTCCGGACGCGGTCCTGCTCGACTTGCACATGCCGGTCCTCGACGGCACCGAGACCACCCGCCGCCTCACCGCCGAACACCCAGAGGCCGCCGTCGTCGTCCTGACCACCTACGCCGACGACACCTCGGTCCTGGACACGCTCCGCGCCGGTGCCCGCGCCTACCTCACCAAGGACGCCGACCGCCTGCACATCGCCCGTACGCTGCACAGCGCGGCGGCGGGCCTCTCCGTCCTGGACCCCAAGGTCCAGGCCACCCTGCTCGCCGCGGCGAGCGGTGCGCAGGCGCAGTCCCCGCAGCCCTCGCAGCCCTCGCAGCCTTCGCAGTCCCCGCAGCCCTCGCAGTCCCCGCAGTCCACTGCCGCCGATGCCGCCGGCTCCGCCGGCCGGCCGCTCCCCGACGGGCTCACCCGCCGTGAGGCGGAGATCCTCACGCTGATGGCGCGGGGCATGACCAACACCGAGATCGCCGCCGCGCTCTTCCTGAGCGGCAACACCGTGAAGACCCACATCAACCGGGTCTTCACCAAGACGTGTTCCCGCGACCGCGTCGCCGCCGCCCGCTACGCCCGCGACCACGGCCTGGACTGAACGGATACGCTCCCGGCCGCGGTGGCCCGTGCCCGTCATGTCCCGACAGACCCGTGCCCGTCATGTACCGACAGAGAGGGTTCTCTCCCGTGCGTCCCACAGCCGAAGAGCCGGCGTTCACCGGGATGGTGGCCGTCCCCGGTGGCACCGTCGACCTGCGGGACGACCGGCGCGGCACGCGCTGGCGTGCCGAGATCGCCCCGTTCCTGCTGGGCCGGTACCCGGTCACGGTGCACCTGCACCGTGAGCTGACGGGCGTGCGGGCGGGAGAGGGGGGAGAGGTGGGAGCGGAGGTGAGCGGTGCGTCGCCGGTGACGAACGTGAGCTGGTTCGACGCGGTCGGCCTGTGCAACCGTGCCTCGGAGGTGGCCGGGCTGGAGCCCGTGTACGGGCACGACCCGGACAGCGGCGAGGTCGTGTGGAACGCGGCAGCTGACGGCTACCGGCTGCCGACCGAGGCGGAGTGGCAGTACGCGTGCAAGGCGGGCACCGGCGGATACCGCTACGGGGAGCTTGACGCCGTCGCGTGGTACGCCGACAACTCCGGCGGCCGGGCCCACGATGTCGGCGGCAAGGACCCCAGCCCCTGGGGCCTGCACGACATGCTGGGCAACGTGTGGGAGTGGTGCTGGGATCTGTACGACCCGGAGGTCTACGGCGACTACCGGCTGTTCAGGGGCGGCGGCTGGGCCGAGTCGGCGCGGGGCTGCGGCGCGACGGTGCGGCGCCGCAGCCATCCGACGTTCGCCATCGACGACCTCGGGCTGCGGTTCGCGCGCGGTGTCCCGTCGCCCGAGGGGGCCTGGGGCCGGGTGGCGTCAACGGACCACGCGTAGGCGGATGTTCGTCTCCTGGGAGGCGCTGGTCAGGCCGAGGCGTTCCAGGCGGGTCGTGGCGCCGCCCGGGTGGGTGAACAGGCGTACGCCGTCGCCGAGGAGTACGGGAGCGACGCAGACGAGGATCTCGTCCAGTTCGCCCGCCGCCAGGCACTGCTGCGCGACGTCGGCGCCCAGCACGTTGACGTAGCTGCCGCCCGCAGCCTCCTTCGATGCCGCGACACCGCTCGCCAGGTCGGTGACGAAGGTGATCCCGGGGACGGGTGTGGCGGGCACGTGGTGGGTGAGCACGAACTGGGGGCCGCTCCAGCCTCCGCCGAAGGGTTCACCCTCGTTCTCCGTGCCCTTGAGCGGGTCGTCGCCACGGAAGGTGCGGTTGCCGATGAGCAGCGCGCCGATCTCCTCGGTGGCGGCCTCCATCGTGGGGTTGGGCCCGAGGTAGTCGGTCAGCCAGGACATGTCGCCGCCGGGTCCTGCGATGAAGCCGTCCAGCGACATCGTGGCCGAGTACAGGAGTTTGGCCATGTGCTGCCTCCGTGGTGTCGCGCGGTGTGCCCGCCGGGTGCCCGCACGGCGGGTGCCGTCCGTGTGGCGCGCTGTGCTGTGTGGGGAGACCTGCGGCACCGCGGAAACTCATCGCCGCGGGGATGCCGACCTCAGCCGTGCGGGGCGTCGGCCTGTGGAGCGTCCAGTGTGCTCGGCGTGCTCAGCCCAGTGCCGCGCGTTTCAGGGCGCGGGCGCGGCGGGCCACGCGGCGTACGGCCTTGTTGCGGGGGACGAAGCCGAGCTGGCGCGGTACGGAGCCCGGCAGGCCCAGGGACGTGAGGCGGCGGCGCTTGAAGTAGCGGAGCGTGGCGGCCTCTTGGTGCGCTGACAGATAGCGCTCGACCTCGGTACGCAGCTCCGGATAGATGCGCGGCTGCATACAGAACCCGACCGCGCGCACCAGCCCGGTCAGCTCCCGGCCCGTGCGGGGTTGCGGGGGTGTGCCCGTCGGGTTCTCCTCCGGGTTCTCCTCCAGCGCCGGCAGGGCGGCGTCGACCAGGGTCACGGGGACACGGTTGCTGTTCTCGTAGGGCGTGACCCGTTCCAGCAGGAGTTCCGTTCCCGTACGGGCCACAGGGAGGCCGTAGAAGGAGGAGGCGGTCAGCAGCGCGGTGGAGAAGCAGCCGACGACGAGGGCAGGGCGCATCCGCTCATAGAGGACCTCGGCCAGCACGGGCTGGCTCAACACGGTGAGCTCGACGCCGAGTTCGCCCGCCTCCTTGTCCAGGGCACGCGAGTAGCGGGCCGGGGCGACCGGGTGCGGCTTGAAGACCACCTCGCGGTGGCCCCGCGCCGCGGCGCCGCGCAGCATACGGATGTGCAGCCGCTCCTCCTCCTCGGCGGTGAGGATGTCCAGCGCCGAGAGGTACTGGCCGAGCAGCAGCGCCCCACCCCTCGGCGCCTGGGCCACAGCGGTGGGTACGTCGGCCGCCAGTTCGGCCAGTACGTCCGTGAAGGCCGCGGTGGGCACCACCTCGGGCGGTACGCCGAACTCGGAGAGCAGCAGCGGTTTCAGGCCAGGGACGAGGTCCAGGTGGAGCAGGCGGCGGACCCGGGAGCCCACCAGCGGGTCGAGCTTGTTGCGGGTCGGGCCGTAGCTCATCAGGCCGTCGGCGTAGACGTCGATGGGCGCGTCGGGGAACAGCCGTGCGATCGCGAGCGCCGGGTCGACCTGGAGGGATTCCACGGCCAGTTCGACCTCGTCGCCAGGGCCCTCGCCCAGGCCCCACAGCATGCGCAGGAAGCGTTCCCACAGCGGTACGTCGTCGGTACGCGGCGACCAGCCGCCGGGGTGGAACGGGCGGATCGCGTCGTTCCACGACACCACCCGGTCGAACCGGCCGCGCAGCCGTCCGAAGCCGGGCATCGCGTCCAGCGGGGCGGCGGTCTCCGGGGTTGCGGCGTTGTTGCTGACCAGCAGCAGGCGCTGGTCGGCCGCTTCGAAGCGGCCCGCGTCGAGCGCCGCGGCCAGCGTGGCGGCCCCGTACAGCGTCGAGGCGAAGAAGATCTGCGTACGCATCAGGCGACCACCGTTCCGTGTGCCGCCTCGTGCGCCTCGTCCTGGCCCACGGTCGTGCGGGTGCCCTGCCCCGGGCGCCTGCGCAGCCTGCGCAGACGGGAGGCGCGTTCGCTGTCCATCGAGTCCAGTGCTTCCGAGAGCACGTCGGGCGGCATCCGCTTGAGTGCCGCCGTGCTCATCGCCCGTAGCCTGCGCGCCACTTGTGGCTCGAACCTTCCGCTCGTCAGATGGTGGGAGATGATCGCGCAGTACGTCCGTACCGCCTTCGGCAGCAGCGTCTCCGCGTCGGGATCGCGCGCCGTCTCCTCGATGACCTGGTCGAAGGCGTTGATGAAGTGCAGCTGGCGTACGTCACCGATCTGGGTGAGGGAGGAGGCGACGCCGCGCCGGTAGAAGACGCCGAGCAGACCGACGGCTGCGAAGGACCGCGCCTCGCGGTGCAGTCGCCAGATCCACGGCCTGTCCTCGGCAGTGCGCAGCCCGTCGGTGAAGTGCAGCAGTCCCCTGTCGAGCAGCCTGCGGTGGTAGATCCCCGCCCAGGCGTAGGCGTAGTCGACGGAGGTGGTGCGGCCCGCCGGCAGGATCGCGTCGCGCGGATCGGTCACCACCCCGCGCCTGCCGTGCGGCACCCGCGCGAGCGTGCGGGAGCGGCCCGAACACTGCACATGGTCGGTGCGCACGAAGTCGCAGCCCAACCGCTCGACGCAGTCGACCAGCTCCTCGTAGTAGCCGGGCGCGAGCCAGTCGTCGCCGTCGAGAAAGGTGATGTATTCGCCGTTCGCCCTGTCCAGTCCCGTGTTGCGCGCGGTGGCGAGACCACCGTTACGCGCATGCCGTACGCGGACGACATCGGCGACACCACCGAGATCACGCTCGGCCCGGTCCAGAATCTCCGGCGTCTCATCGGTGGACGTGTCGTCGACCAGAATGAATTCGAAATCCGAGCGCGAGTTCGCGCGCAGACTCCGGAGGGTTTCCGGGGCATAGGACTGCACATTGAAAAACGGCACGATGACGGAGAGCTTGACCACCCGAGGGACCTTAGATGCCCCGCCGTGCCCCGTCTCGACCTGCGGCGGACCCTGCGGTGAACGGCGCATGGCGGAATGGTGAACGCGGCTGCCGCGCGGCCGGGTTGGCCATTCGTCGGTGTGCTGTTAACCGGCTGTTGCATTTGCGTTGGGCCGTGTTCCCGAATCCCTTTCTAACGTCGGCGACGTGCCCCCAACACCTTCTGCTTCCCCGGCTTCCCCAGCTTTCCCGGGTGCCGGACCAGGCGCTGCACCGGCGCGTGTCGCCGTACTCGCCGATTCCGACACCCGCTGGAAATGGGGCGCGCTCACCGCGCGCCGCCTCGCACCCGAGGCACGCATGGACGGCCTCCTCCTGCGCGGCCGTGCCACCCCCACGCCCCGGCAGCTCGCCGAGGTCGGCGTCACCGTGGACACGCTGCGCGAGGTCACCACGGCGGAGTTCGTCCGTACGGTGACGGCGCCCCGCACCTACGACGTGGTGGTGCTCGCCTGCGTCGGCGGCGCGGTGCAGGCCATGCTGCACGGGCTCGCGCGGGCCGCGGAGGATGCGCGCGGCGCCGACGAACGGAGCGGGGCCGCCGGTCAGGTGCGGGGGCTGCGGCCCGTCGTGGTCACCGGGTACGTCGGTGTCGTCTACGAGAAGCTGACGGACGGGCTGCTGCTGCGGCACGGGGCCGATGTCGTCCTCGCCAACTCGCCCTACGACGCCGAGCGTTTCCGCGCCGTGTACGAGGGGGTCGGCGCGGACAGCGGGGGAGTGGTCGAGTGCGCCCTGCCGTTCCTCGGTGCCGGTGCCGGTGCCGGTGCCGGTGCCGGTGCCGGTGCTGGCGGGGGTGCCGATGCGGGCGCCGGTGCGGGTGCCCTCGTGGCCGGTGGGGCGGACCTGGTGCCCGGCGGGGGTGCGGGTGGCGGGGGCTTGGAAGAGGGGCCCTTCACCGTTGTCTTTGCCGTACAGCCGTCCGTGCCTTCCGGTCGTGAGGACCGCGCCTACCTGCTGCGCCGCGCCCTCGAACACGCCCGCAGGCACCCGGAGCGCGAGGTGCTCATCAAGCTGCGCAGCAAGCCGGGTGAGCACACCACGCACATCGAGGAAGAGCCGTACCAGAAGCTCGTACGCAAGCTCCCCGGCGAACCGGGACGCGGCGGCCTGCCGCCCAACTGCCGCCTCGTGTACGGGAACATGGGCGAGATCCTCGACCGTGCCCGCCGTACGGGCGGGATGCTGGTCACGGTCAGTTCGACGGCGGCGCTCGAATCCCTGCACCGCTCCGTGCCCACCGCCGTACTCACCGACCTCGGTGTGCGCGAGGCGCTCGGCAACCACTACTTCACCGGCTCCGGCTGCCTCGCCTCCTGGGACCAGCTCGACGAGGGGCTGCTCCCCGAGGCCGACGAGAAGTGGGCGCTGGCGCAAGGGGTGCGCGGCTCGGCCGGGTTCGGCGCGGCACGTGAACGTGTCGCCGAGCTGACGGCCCGCGCAGCCCGCACCGGGCTGCCGCCGCTCGCGCCGTACTACACCGCGCGCACCTCCCCCGGCTACCAGCCCGCCATCCTGCGCCGCTACGGCCTCGACCCCTCCGGAGCGCCCCTGGACACGGCGGCGGGGGAGGGCCACGAACCCGGCGTCGTACGCCGCGCGGTCCGCGAGGCGGCCCGCGGCGCCTACCGGCACGGGGTACAGCGCGTGGCCCCCCTCATCCGGAAGGCGGGCGAGCTGTGAGGGCGGGCCGGGTGCACGGAGAGGGCCGGGGCCCGCGTGAGGCCAGGACCGAGAGCCAGGGCCGGGGCCCGCGTGAGGCCAGGACCGAGGGCCAGGGGCATGCGCAGCGCCTTGGCCCGGTGTTCGGCCAGGGCCATGACTCAGGTGAGACCCGGGCCGAGGGCCGGGGCCATGACGCGCGTGAGGCCGTGACCGAGGGCCAAAGCCCGCGTGACGACCAGACCGAGGGCCACGTTCTGGCCCGGAACCAGCCCCAGTCAGGAGTCAGCATGTCCCCAACTCCCCGAGTACTCGCGGTGATTCCAGCCCGGGGCGGCTCGAAGGGCGTGTCCGCCAAGAACCTCGCATCGGTGGCGGGAGTGCCCCTGGTCGCCCGTGCGGTGCGTGAGTGCCTCGCCGCGCGGAACGTCACCGACGTCGTCGTCTCCACCGACGACCCCGGTATCGCCGAGGCAGCGCGTACGGCGGGGGCCGAGGTGGTCGAGCGGCCCGACGCGCTCGCCGGAGACCTCGCCTCCAGCGAGGCGGCCGTGCTGCACGCGATGGACACGTACGAGGAGCGGCACCGTATGCCTCTCCACACCGTGCTGCTCGTGCAGTGCACCAGCCCGTTCCTCGTACGGGGCGACGTGGAGAAGGTCGCCGCCGCCGTCATCGACGAGGGCGCGGACAGCGCGCTGGCGGTCGCACCGTTCCACGGGTTCGTGTGGCGCGAGGAGTTCCCTGCCGGGGAGGGCGGGGGCGGGGGCGGGAGCCAGGGGGGAAGTGAGAGCGCGTGCGGCGCGCGGGGCGTCAACCATGACCGCGCCGTGCGCCCCCGCCGCCAGGACCGGCCCGAGGACCTGCTGGAGACCGGAGCCGCCTACGCCATGGACGCCATGGGCTTCCGCGAGGCCGGGCACCGTTTCTTCGGGCACACCGCGCTGGTGCGTACCGACCCGGCGCGCGTCCTGGAGATCGATGACCCGCACGACCTGGAACGCGCCCGCGCGCTCGCCCCGCTCCTGGACGCCGACCGCCAGAGCGCGGGAACGCTCCCCTCGCGGGAGGACATCGACGCGGTCGTACTCGACTTCGACGGCACCCAGACGGACGACCGGGTGTACGTCGACACGGACGGCAGGGAGACCGTCGCCGTCCACCGCGGGGACGGGCTCGGTATCGCCGCGCTGCGGCGTGCCGGCCTCGAACTGCTGATTTTGTCCACGGAACAGAACCCCGTCGTCGCGGCACGTGCCGCCAAGCTGCGGCTGCCCGTACTGCACGGCATCGACCGCAAGGACCTCGCGCTCAAACAGTGGTGCGAGGAGAAGGGCATCGCGCCCGAGCGGGTGCTGTACGCCGGCAACGACGTGAACGACCTGCCGTGCTTCGCGCTCGCGGGCTGGCCGGTGGCCGTCGCCGACGCACACGAGGTGGTGCGCGGCGCGGCGCGGGCCGTGACCAGCCGGGGGGG
>NZ_JANCPR020000008.1 GCF_028657195.3 Streptomyces iconiensis | reverse complement strand
GGGGGGGGGGGGGGGGGGGCCTGTGGGGGGGGGGGGTGTCGATCCAGCGGAGTTCGGGTGGGCCGGTGGTCTGGTGGTGGAGGCACCAGATGAGGTGGTTGGGGGCGCGGGTCTCGGCCTGCTGCTGTGGGGTGAGCGGGGTGAGGTCGACGGTGACTTTCAGCGCGGCCACGCGGCCGACCCATTGGGTGAGGGTGGGCGCCCCGCAGGACGGGCAGCGGGAGTCGGCGCCGCCCGTCCTGCGGGGTCGCCCGGACATCAGGTGGGCTGGCCGTTCATGACGGGTTGCTTGATCTGCGCGCCGATCGCGGTGACGACGTCCGTGAAGGCGGTGTGCAGGATGTCGGTGGGCCGCTCCAGCTTGTAGCCCATGCGCAGGCCGCGGTCGGTGATGCGGTAGCGCAGGCGCGCGGTGAGTCGGTAGCCCTCGGAGCCCTCGAACGGCACGAGACCGACGACGAAGGTCTCGGGGACGGTGAGCTGGCCCTTCTGCCCGGCCTTGGTCGTGGTGGTCTCGACGTACTGGAACTGCCGCTGTCCGGAGGCGAGGCGGACGCCGGACTGGAAATCGACCTTGGTGGCGGCCTGGAGAGACTGGGCGATCTCCAGCATGTCCGCGGCGGAGGGCTCCAGGAGTTCGGGGAGGTGGTCCTCCAGGAACTCGGCGAAGTCTTCCTGTCCGAGGAGCTGCCCGTCGGAGGTCATCCACTGTTTCCACGCGTCGGTGGTGCGCAGGGCGAGGGCGAGGCGGTGCGCGCCCCAGCGGGGTGCGTCGGGTTCGTGGGCGTCGAGGACGGCGGTGACGGTGAGTCGTTCGGTGTCGGCGTAGACCTCGCTGTGCTCGCCGTGGTGCTTGTCCCAGTAGGCGCGGAAGGAGTCGACGTCCCGGACGGTGGTGGTGCCGGTCTTGCGGGCGGGGAAGTCGCGGTATTCGGGCCCGGTGAGGTCGACCTTGTGGATGCCGGTGGGGGTGTGGAAGGCGTACACCTTGCCGGGCTCCAGCTCGGCGGGCGGGGCGGTACGCAGCGCGGTGTCGATGACGGGCTGAAGGTTGTCGGTCACGGGGATCAGGCGTCCTTGAAGGTGTCGGTGGCGTGGGCGGTGCGGAACTCGATGGCCATCTGGCGGGGGTCCTCGCGTACGGGGAGGCCCTCCTCGTCGAGGAAGTACAGGGACTTCACAGGCGTCGGCTTGGGCGCCTTTACCGCGGACTCGACGCCGATGGGCAGCGGCGCGGACTCCACGCCGTTCGCCGGCGGTTCGACGATGACGGTGATGCGCAGCTCGCCTTTCTTGCCGTGGGTACGGACGGCGTCGAGCAGCTGGTGGAACTCGGTGGAGAGTTCCTCGTCGGTGCGGCCGTTGAGGTGGCTGGCGAGGAACGCGGCGATGTCCGCGCGCTCGGCGGGCTGTTGAGTGGGCTGGTCGGTCACGGTGTCGTGCTCTCCTTCTGGTTGGCCGGGCAGTGGGCTCGGTGGGTGGTGCGGATGGTGGCGGCGAGCGCGGTGGCCTTCTCTTTGCCGCGGGCGCTGGCGGTGTAGGGGCAGCGCAGGCACTGGTAGTGGGCGGCTGGGCGTGGCTCGGCGACGATGCGGAGGATCGCGTCGAGGTAGCGGGCCCGTGCCGGGGCGCTCATGCCGCCGCCTGGCCGCGCGCGCCGGGGTCGTCGGCCGCCCTGTGCTGGCGGTCGCGCAGTGTGCGGTAGAGCGCGTTGCGCTGCTGGGGGTTGAGACCGCCTGCGATGCTGCCGCGGTCCCGGGTGCGCGCGGCGCCCTCGACGTGCATCGCTTCGGCCAGGCACAGCGCTCGGACGGGGCAGCGCAGATGGCAGATGTTCTGGGCGGCGATGCTTTCGGTGGTGTCGCCGTCGCCGGACCAGTCCGCGACCACGGGGGTGGGGCGGGTGCAGGCGCTGTGCCGGTGCCAGCCGGAGGCGGCGCGGGGTTTTTCGATGTGCATGGCCACCTCGCTGGTGGGCGGCGGAGTGTGACGGAGGCGGAGCACGGTGCGCTGTGAGGTGCCGAGGCGGGCGGCGATCTCGTGGTCGTGGAGTCCTGCGCGGTAGAGAGAGCGGGTGTGGTCGGCGAGTTCGGCTCGGGTCACTCGGCCACCGCCGGGGTGGTGTTGGGCCAGCGGACGCCGGCGAGTGCCCGGTGCTGGCGTTCAGGCAGGAGAAGCGGCGGGTAGCCGAGCCAGTCGGCGCCCATCGCGGCGAGCGTGGCGGCGTCGGCGGCGTCGTACCGGCCGGGGCCCTCGCACCAGATGCCGAGCTGCTCGACGACGAAGGTGTGCACCATGCCCTTCGCGATCCGGGCTCGCTTGTCCTTGGGTTCGTCCTTGGCGGGGTTGGCGGCGCCGGTGGCGTAGATGGTGCGGTTGTGGGGGTTGACCACGGCGTACGGGATGTCGCGGCGCCACATGGCGTGGGTGATCGCCCACCAGAGCCCGGCCCGTTCGTGGTGTCCGGCCTGCAACTGCTGCCCATACGCCGGGCCTTCGATGACGACGAGGTCCGCGTGCTTGGTGCGGTCGGTGACCTCGCGTATGAGCCAGTCGAAGCGCGCGTGGCCGGTCAGCTTCGTGGGCCGGAGTGCGTCGGCCCAGTCGGATCCGGCGATGCCGGTGGAGGTGAGGGAGGGGTCGATGCCGATGACGAGCGGGCCGGGCCCGGGGGCCGCCGCCCGCTCGGGAGCGGCGGGCGGCGGGGCAGGGAAGAGCGCGTTCACACTTGCTCCTTGACGTGGGGCTCTTCGGGGACGTCGGCGGTCGCGAGGACGCGGTGACGCCCGCGACGCTGGCGTCCGGTGGCGGCACGCCATGCCCAGATCCCGGCCCGGATCAGGCCGGTGGTGATAGCGACCGCGCCGACGATCCAGAACACGACGCCGGTGAGGAGGAGCAGGCTGACCAGCAGCGGGTGGTCGAGGGCGAGCCTGAAGAGAGTCATGACGCGTCGTCCTCGCTGTGGGTCTCGGGCTCGCTCGTGGTGAGGCCGAGGGCGTCCAGTAGGTGCCGCAGGTCGGCCCGGGAGCGTGCGTGACGCAGTACGTACCGGGATGCGTCGCGGCGCTGTTCGCGCTCCAGGCCCACGCGGCCGAGGTTCTCGGAGCACAGCTCAGGCATCCCGGCCTCCGCTCGTGTGGTGGCACTCGGCGCAGGTGTGGGTGCCGTCGAGATGTGCGAAGTGAGGTGCGTGCAGGCAGCCGCATGCCGGGTTGATGCAGTCGCGCCACTCGGTCGGCTGCCACCCCTCCGGCACCTCCTCGGGCGCCGTGGCGTACAGGGCGCGGTGGGTCCCGGCGCCGGGCCTCAGCGCCAGCCGGGCCCGCTCGATGAGGTAGGCCAGCAGTGCCAGTGCAGGCAGGGCGGACAGCGTGGCCACGCCCTCGATCTGATCGGCGGTCACGTCTCGCTCACCCCCTGCGCGGGAATCAGCGGCCACTCCGGGCGGACGCCGGCGGCGAGGTGTTCCTTGCCGGGGGTCTTCTCGAAGTACGCGCGCAGCCCGGCCGCCTGCTCGGCGGCCCACGCGATCTGTGCGTGGTGCAGGGCCTCGATGTCCATCGCGGCCAGCTCCGGCCGGGTCGACCCCAGCCGCCAGGCGACGCGGCACGCGGCGAGGGCGTCGGCGTCCGCGCTGTGCGCGCCGTCCAGGGCCACGGAGTAGTGGCGGCAGAGGTCTTCGAGCTTCCGGCCGCCCCGCCGGTACCGGTCGGCGGCCTTGTCCAGAACACGCGGGTCAACGACGCGCAGCTCGTCGCCGACGGAAGTGTCGGCGAGGGGGTACACGCGGTGTCTGCGGGCCTCCCGATCGAGCATGGTCAAGTCGAAGCCAGCGTTCATCGCCACAACGGGCAGCCCAGCCCCTATGGCGTGGGTGAGCGCCGCGACGACCTGTTCGACGACCTGCCCCGCAGGCTGCCCCTCGGCGCGTGCCTGCTCGGTGGTTATGCCGTGCACGGCGGTGGCCTCGGCGGGGATCTCCACGCCGGGGTTCGCAATCCAGGTTGCGGACTGGGTGGGGTGCTTGCCGCCGCACTGCACAACGCAGGCGGTGACGATGCGGTCCGACTCGACGTCGACCCCGGTGGTCTCCAGATCAAAGCCGCACAGGCGGCCGAGGTGCCAGCTCATGCCTTCGCCCCCTTGAGGACGGCGAGGAACGCGCGCAGCTTGTCCACGCTGGCGGTCGAGGGGTGCAGGCCCTCGTGCTGGCTGGCGAACTCCTCCTCGACCTGGGCGGTCGTCATGCCGTGCGTTCCGGCGGTGGCGATGATCTGGAACCAGATCTCGGCCACGTCGCCGTCGTCCTCGATGACCTCGACGTCGACCGCACCGTCCTCATCCGGGACGGGCTCGACGTCGACCGGAGGCGGCCCGGCCTCAGCCTGTTCCGGGGCGGACTTCTTGACGGTCGCGCCGAGCGCCTCAGCCCGTGCCGTGATCGCTGCCGCGAGCGCGTCGTCCATGTGACCGGCCCTCTTCGCGTGCTTCCACAGCGCGCCGACCTCTTCCCGCGTGGATGCCTCGGCCAACAGCGCCGCGTAGTCAGGCCGTCCACCGGTGATGGCGACGCGCTCCGGGCCCGCAGCTACTGCCGGCGGGGCGCCGACGGTCTGTCCGGCCATCAGCGCAGCTGGGGTGATCTCCACGTCGAGGGTGGGGACCATGAAGCGGGCGGGGCCCTCGTCGCGTTGGACGAGTTTCTCCTCCATGCCGAGCCACCCGGCGACGTATCCGCCGGACTGCGCGAGCAGCTCGGCGGCGGGTGGCAACTCCGTTGCGGCGTAGTAGCCCTTGGTGATCAGCAGCCACTGGCCGAGCGCGGGTACGTCTCGGAGCATGACGTTGACGCGGGTGGTGATGGAGCACTCTCGCTTGTCCGGGTTGCACATGCACGGCCGGTCTTTCTTGTGCTCGGTGACGCCGTCGCATCGGCGCTGGCACTTGGATCCGGCGTACAGCTCGTACCACTGGGATACGGAGTCGTTCGGGGGGATCAGGACAGGCAGCCGTTTCGTGGTGGAGTACACCTCGAACTCGCTGGGGCCGCCGTTCGCTGGGGTCCAGGGCTGTACCTCTCCGCCGTACAGCTCGGCGACGGAGGTGAGGATTTCGTGGGAGGGGCTGGTGAAGCGGAACGTGTCGAGCTTGGCGGGGCGGGTGTACGCCTTACCGTCCTTGGTCGTTCCGGCGACGACGTGTCCGATGCGGATCTCGCCGAGCTGCCGCATGCGGCGTTGGAGATGGATGATGGGCATCAGGCAGCCCTCTCTTCAGTCGCGGTGGGGAGGGTGAGGGCGGAGCCGATGACCTTCTTGGACAGGCCGGATGTCCACTCGGCGTTCCGCTTGACCGTCAGGAACGCTTCGAAGACGGCGTCGTCGGCGACGGCCGGGATCAGCCGGTAGCCCTCCGGCCGCAGGTGCAGCACCACCCCGGCCCAGGAGGTGTCGGGCATCGGAACGGTCGAGCCGTCCCGCAGCCACGCGATCTCGGCCTTGCGGTACGCGGACATCTGGAGGCTGGCCTCTGGATAGACGCCCTTGATGTCCAGCTCGCCGCCGGTCTTGGTGTCGCCCATGAAGGTCGACCGCGGTGGTATGTCGGTCTCGAAGCGCGCGGCCAGCGCGGCAGCAACCAGCGGAGAGCGCAGCAGGTAGTCGAGTGTTCCGGCGTAGCCGTGCTCTCGGTGGCCGACGACCATCTCGGATGCCTCGAAGTCGACCTGCCACTCCTCGACGAACCGCTCGAAGTGCCGCAGGAAAGGGGCCAGTTCGTCATCGTTGAGCAGCTCTTCGGGGACCGGCGTGCCGAGCACGTGTGCCTCGATGAGTGTGTGGACGGCGGTGCCGACGTCCTTGCGTTCGTCCTTCTTGCGGTGGTGGGCGCGCTTGAGCCACGTGGTGATCTCGGCGCGTTCCTCGGGCACGCGGGAGGCGGCGACGAGGCGGGGCAGGTGCTCCATGGCGGTCTCGGCGGTGATGTTCCCGGCCCAGGTGGTGAGGGCGTCGCCCTTGGTGCAGCCCTGTTCGAGGATGGTGGTGACGCGGCGGAGTTTGTCGCCGGTGATGGGGTCGCGGTACCAGCCTTGGGAGGGCTTGGGGATGCGGTCGGCGCCGGTGGGGGTGGGCTTCTTCGTGCGGGCCTTGCGGCTGGCGGCCGGGGCCTGAGCCCCGGCCTGCGCGGTGGTCGTCATCGGGGCGTACTCGCCTTCTCGTAGCTCCCGCTGTGCAGGCGGGTGACGTGGTCGTGCAGCTCGGCGTCGGCGGAGCCGTCGGCGGTGTGCCAGACGGAGGTGTGCCAGTGGCACACGGGGCAGGTGCGGGAGACATCGGCGCTGGTCTCGTGGACGGGTCGCTTGGCTCCGGAGTGCGGGTTGAGTTCGGAGAACTCGCCCTCGCAGGCGTCGGCTTCGAGGTAGTGCTCGGGCCCGTTCATCGGGGTCCTCCGGTACGGGTGTTGCGCTGCACGCCGGGGACTCCCGGCGCGGCGCGGTGGGACGAGTTGCGGGAGGGCAGCGGCGCTCCGGCACGGACGGCGGCCAGCGCAGCGGCCTTACGCAGAGCGGCCTCACGGTGCGGCCCGAGCCAGCGGACGATGACGATCGAGGTGTCGTCGCGGTCGGCGACCTGTGCCTCGTACGCGCCGGCGGGCTCGTAGTGCGGCAGCCGGTAGGCGGTGTGGATGCGGTGTGCGAGCTGTCGTGCGGCGTAGCCCACGCGGTGTGTGGACAGCTCGGACCACATGCCGGGGTGGGCTCGCAGGTGGCGTACGGCGGCGGCGTGGTCGGCGCGAGGGCGTTTGACGGGGCGGCTCATCGCGGGCTCCCGTCGTCGGCGCGCGGCACCTGCAACCGGTGGATCTCGTCCAGCAGTTCAGGCATGGATGCATGGACGTCCGCGTCGTGCAGGGCCTGTTGTGCCTGGCGGCGGCGGTGTTGGGTGCGGGTCCATAGGGGGGCGGCGGCGAGTGCGGCGGCTGTCCAGATGGTCAGGGCCCACAGGAGGGCGGTCACTGTCCACCGTCCTTGGTGGGGGCGAGGATGGCGCGGAGCTTTGCTGCTGCTCGCCCAGCGCAGTCACACGGCCCAGCCTCGGCCTCGCGGAGCACCTCGGCGCGGTAGGCGTCGAGCATCCGGCCCGCCGCCGCGTGGGCTTCGGCGTCGTCGCTGCTCGGTATGACCTGCCAGAGCCGGGCGGCGATCTCCTCGCGGGCGCTCACGACGCACCCCGCCCGGCGGCGTCGGCGCGCTCGCCCAGAACGCTGGCGGCCTTACGCCACTCCCGCCGCAGTCCACTTCCGTCCACCCGGTCCGCGTGCGCCATGAGCACGTTCTTCGCCTCGCGCAGGACCGCCTCGCGGGTGGGGCGGGCCGCCAACTCGGCACGCAGGTGCGTGATCGTTGCGCGCCTCGCGGCGGCGGTCCGCTCGTCCTCGGCGTGCCAGCGGATCAGCTTGTCCCGCTCCTGCTCCAGGTCCTCCACCTCGGCGCGCGAGCGCTCGACCTCGTCGATGAGGTCCCTCAGCGCGACGCCCATCACCGCTGCGGCACGCTCCGGCATCAGCGCCAGCAGATCCAGCGACCGGATCTCCGCCCACCGCTCGGGCGTCATCGGTGTCTCAACCACGACGCTCACCCACCTCGGCGACGTCGGTGTGACCGACGTACTGGTGGATCTCCCAGTCGTCCACGCCGTAGGCATACGGCTCCCACTCGCCACGGAAGTGACGCCAGCCGAGGGCTGTTCGCTCACCGTCCTCGGGGTGGGTAGTGACGGAGTCGCAGCGGAATCGCCAGTCGGTGATGCCGTCGTCCTCGGCGTAGGTGTGGCCGGGCTGGAAGAAGTCGGGAGTGGACTCGCCCTGGCGGGTGTCCTTCTCTGCCTCGCCCAGCACCTCGTCGCGGACCGCCTGCTCCCGCTCGGGCGTCATCGGTGTGCCGGTCATGCCGACTCACCGCCCATCACGGCGTCGTCCTGAAGCAGCCGCCACGCAGCGCGCCTCGCCGGATCCGGGAAACACCGCGCCGTCAACCGCCCGTAGGGACGCAGCTTGTCCAGCCGGGCCCCACCCGTACGCGCCTGGTCGTCCCGGTCCCGGCCCTCAGACGCGTCCTGCGCCTCGGCGAGCCGCTCCGTGAGCCGGTGGGCCAGCGTGGTCAGCCGCTCGATCTCGGCCGCCGACTCCCGCCGAACCACCGCCGCCTGAGCGAACCCTGCGGCGTGCAGCGCCTCCGCCAGGTGCTCGGCGAGGTGCTGCCTGACCTGCGCGTGCTGAAGAGACGAAAGGTGCGCCGTCTCCTGGAACGCGACGAGCGCGTCGTACAGCACCTCGTGTGCGTCGCGGGCCTTCACGTGGTCACGACCTTCAACGCCGGGCGAACGAAGGCCGGACTCGGGCTCGGGCCGAAGCGGGCGAGCTTCGGGATCGCCTTGTCCAGTTCGGCCCGCAGGCGCTCAGCGTCTGCCAGGTCGAGACGCGCGTACTCCTCGCCGTCGGTCACGCCCTCCAACGCCTGCACCAACGCGTCCAACTCCTTCGGCGACGGGTCCCCCTGGAGGGCCTCCGCCAGAGCGTCGAGGGCGTCCATCACCGCGCCGTCCGAGGCGGTCCACGCCTCGGCCAGCGAGATCAGGAGGTTCTTGATGATGTCGTCGGCGCGCAGTCGTGCCGACATCCAGTCAGCCGCGAGCGTCACCGACAGCTCGGGGCGCGTGGTCTCAGGCAACGGCCGTTTCTTCCGGTCAGGCATGGGTGACCCCCTTCGCGGGATCAAGAGAGAGGAGAAGCGCGAGCGCACAGACATCGAGCGCGACCCGCTGGCGCGTATGCGCTGCGGTGTCAGCCGTACGAGCCACGGCGGACAGCAGCCAGGCCGGGGGCTCCGTGCCCACCAGCAACGTCGGGATGAACCCCGCCGAGTACACGGAGGTCGACAGGCAGAGAATGGCCATGCCGGTCACTCCGCACCCGCCTCATCGACGGGACACTCCGGCTGCGACTCCGAGGCGGTCTGGCTCTCCTGCGAATCCGCGATCAGCTGGTCATCCACGACCACGACGTCAGCGTCGTACTGAGGCCGGGTCACGACTCGCCGTCCTCAACCGCGCCGTGCTCAGGCGCGGGCTCCGGGTCCGGCTCGCTCAGCAAGTCCTGCGCCAGCTCCCGGAACCCCGCCGCGACGGTCACGTCATCGGGTGTGTTCTCGTCCCCACGGCTGCTCACGCCGCCACCTGCTCGGTCTTGACCACACCGTCGTTCAGGGACCAGGCGTGGACCGGGACCCCGGCGACAATGGTGTTGGCCTCGGTCATGACCATGGCCTCATCGGTCATGTGCGGGGTGGTGCTCACCTCCGCGTCGAACGCGGCGGCGAAGCTGGCCACCCTGTCCGGCGCGTGGTGGAAGTACAGGTCCAGGGTGTAGTCGCCCCGGAAGTTCCACTTGAGCCTGACGTCGTCCGGGAGGTCCGGCGAGTCCTGGACGATCTGTTTGGCGGTGTCGAACGTGGTCGTCAGTGCGTCGCGGTGGGCGTCGGTAGGCTGTGCGATCACGGCCTTACCTCTCTTTCTGATGGTGGTGTGGTGAGGTCAGGGGTCGTCACGCCTGGCAGGGCGGACGGCCCCGCTTCATGCGGGTCAGGCCGCGGTGCGGCGCACTCGGCGCTGCCCGCGCTTCCGCTCGACCGGCGCGTCGACCGGGTCGTTGAGCGGGCTCTGCGGGTCGGTCGCTATCTCGCCGGCCTCGTATTCCTCGATCGCCGTGCGCGGCCACAGGAGCTTTCGGCCACCTGAAATTGCCGGTGGCAACTTCCGCCGATGCCGAAGGTGGTAGATGGCGTTCTCGGTCGTGTGCCAGCGGGCTGCCAGCTCGGCAACCGTGAGGTGGGGGGACTCTTCAGTCCGCTGGGTTGTCTCCATCACGTCCCTCGTGGGTGTGGGCGATCCGGGAGATCGCGACCCTGGCCTGCTGCTCGCCATCCAGCTCAAGTGCGATGCGTCTGAGCAGGTCAGGGCTTGGGTTGGCTTGGTCTCGTTCGACCCGGGAGAGCCACGAGGGTGAGATGCCGATCCGCCCGGCGAAGGCCGTCAGGCCATAGCCGCTCTCCTCGCGCTGGCGCCGGATCTCGCATCCTCGCGCTTGCATATGGCAAGAGTAGGCAGGTATAGGAAGGTGCGCAAGAGTTTCATCGGCAGTAGTTGGCAAAAGTGGGAAGCGTGCAGGTCAACGACTGGAACCTGACTGCCCCAAGTGAAACGATCTTGATAGGTTGTGCCTGTCGTTGCTTCCTGTTGCCCAACCGGACGGTGGACCGTCACATGGACCGAGCCCAGGCATACGCCGCCCTCGGCAGAGCCATCCGTGACGACCGCATCAAGAAAGGCTTCTCCAGCATGGAGAAGCTGTCTCAGCGCATCAGGGAGAACGGACACAAGGTCTCGGCTCGGACCATCGGCGCGATCGAGCGTGGAGATGTCCCCGAACTGGATGACAAGTTCCCCTCGACCGAACTCATCGTGGCCGCACTCGGCTGGAAGCCCGGCTGGGTCGACCGCATCCTTGCCGGTGAAGACCCCGCCGCCGTCCTGACCTCTGCCAAGAGTGCGGACCTCGGATCAACGACTGCCCGCCTCACACGCGCCGGCCTGCTGGAGATGCTCCCCGCGGTGTATGCGTTCTCCCGCGGTGTCGTTGCGCTAGGCGGGGACCCCCACCTGCGCGACGAGTTCGACCGGCTCGCCGACCAGCTCGTCGCATCGCTGCCGTCGGCGCGGAGTTACGGGCTCGCCGCGTACCGCCCGCACGCCGAGGGTGAGGGCGCGGCCGTGGACGACGCTCATCGCATCGCACGGGCCCTCGACGGCGAGTAGCCGTACAACCCTCTACCCCGTGCCGAGTCTCGTCTCGTACTCCAGGTGTCGCCCTGGCCAGGCGGTGGGTGATGTTGGTGTGGCCGCTTGATCCACCAACGCGCAGGTTTAGGAAGAAAGTTGAACGTTTTCCTGTTCTTTCCTTCCTTTGCTTACGGCACATCAGGTACACATGTACGTTCACGCCTCCCCAGCGCCGCACGTGCACCATGCATCACGAGGGGGCGTTTCCATGTCTGCGGCCGAGCCGTTCCTCATTGAGACAGGCAGGCATTACTCACCACATCACGCGCTGGACCTGCTCGGAGTCACCGTGATCCGGACCTGGCTGCGCGATACGTGGGGGGTCTGGTCACACAGCAGGCGGAAGATCGTGATCGCTTCCGGTCTCAGCACGGTCCAGGAACGTTGCGTCCTGGCGCACGAGGTGGAGCATGTGCTCGCCGGTCATGACGGGTGCGCCACGGGGGTCTTGGCGGTTCGGCAAGAACGCGACGCCGATCTCGAAGCGGCCCGTAAGTTGGTGGCTATATCGGACCTGTGCGAGGTCGCTCAGTGGGCCGACGAGATACGCCTGGCTGCGCACGACCTGCGCGTCACCGAACGCGTGCTCCGTATCCGCCTCCGCGACCTCGAAGGGGAGGGGTGGCCGTGGCCGGCTACATCGAAGATCGGTGGCTGAAGAAGCGCCCGAACAAGGAGACCGGCAAGCGCGAGCGGACCACGCTGTACGGCAGCAATACCAAGCGCTACCGGGTGTGCGGGATACCCGGCGTCCGCAGGAAAAGCTTCGAGACCATCGACGCCGCGAAGCGCTGGAAGGCCAAGGCTGAACACGAGACCAACACGGGCGACTTTCTGGACCCGGCCCGCGGGGCGATGACGCTCCGAACGTACATCCGGACTGAGTATCTGCCGAACCGGCCGAGCGGCGACCCGGGCACCGCTGCAACGGTCCGCAGCCGACTCGACCATGTCGACACCCTGCTGGGTGACCAGCGACTCGCCGCGCTCAAGGCGCCAGAGCTGCGCGGCTTCATCAAGGATCTGGAGCCTCGGCTCGGTCCGGCGACTACGCACGAGGTGTGGGGCTATCTCTCCGCCGTGCTTCAACACGCGGTCGATGATGAGCGCATACGGAAGAATCCGTGCAAGACCAAGACGGTCGTGTTGCCGGTCGTTCCCGAGCGACGGGTCCAACCGTGGGCTCGGGATCGCATCCGTCTCGTCCGGGCCTCGCTTGCTCCTCGGTACAGGGCCACGGTGGATGTCGGCGTCGGGGTCGGCATGCGACAGGGAGAGGTCTTCGGACTCGCCGAGGGCGACATCGACGATGCCGCCGAGGTGATCCACGTGCGCCGGCAGGTGAAGAAGCTCGGCGCGAAGCTCGTGTTCGCTCTCCCCAAAGGGCAAAAGACGCGCACGGTCCCGGCGTCCGCTCATGTGCGGAGACGTCTGCGTGAGCACATAGCGGCGTTTCCCCCGGTAGAGATCACCCTTCCCTGGGGGGACTCGGCACCTCCGCAGACGGAGCGCGACACGAAGGAACGCGCACCGCAGACTTACCGTCTGTTGTTCACGACCCCGAGCGGTACGGCCCTGCGCCGGGACAGTTGGAACCTGCGGCAATGGAAGCCTGCGCTCGCCGCGGCAGGGGTCATCCCGCCGCCGGAGACCGTGCGGCAAGGGAAGCGGCAGCGCCCGGTCAAGAAGTACGCGGAGGCGCGGGAGGATGGATTCCACGTACTGCGGCATACGTTCGCGAGCGTGCAGCTTCACGCCCGAGAGACGATCGTGGCAGTATCGAAGTGGCTAGGCCACAAGGACCCGGCGATCACGTTGCGGATCTACGCGCACATGATGCCTGAGGCGGACGGTCGAGGGCGGGCCGCCATGGATGACTGGTTTCAAGATCTCTAGCGCTTCTCCCTCAGAACTCCCTTGCGGGATGTGGATCAACGCATTGACGCCCCCGACGGATAGTCACCCGTCGGGGGCGTCGCCTCGTCAGCAGACCCCGTGTTTCCTGAGAACCCGCCTCTGAACTGCGGAGATTTTAGCCGGAAAGTAGACGTAACACACACCGCCCGTACCGGACTTGACCTTGCCGTCGGCGTCCTTCCGCTTCGTCCGCAGCCAGATGTTCTCGAACTGGCGGCGTTTGTAGACGTGGCGGACCGAGGGGTTGTCGGGGGACGCGGGGTCGTTGGCGATGACGTCGCCGGACTTGGTGAAGCCGATGACGGTCATGAGGTGGCCGGCCGTGCCGTAGCCGGCGCCGTCGAGTTCGGACTTGATGAAGGACTGGGAGGTGATGAGGGGGATGCCGGCCGCGATGAACTCCTCCGCCTGGGTGAGGGTGTCGAGGCGGGTGACGACGGCACGCATGTCCTTGTACGTGCTGGCGTAGGCCGCGTTGAAGGGCCAGTTGCCGCAGCCTTCGTACTGGTAGTCGAACGTGTAGCGCGCCGCGTGGCACACCTGGGGGTCCGCGTAGTCGGGGTTCACCCAGGCGAGGTCTTCGGGGGTGGGCTTACGGCCCCAGAACTCGATGATCATCTGCGAGGAGGTGGGGCTGCACCACGCCTCTCCCCCGTTGTCGTACTCGGGGTACTGGCCCTTGTGGATCTCCTGCGAGTAGCGCGGCACCTTCAGCTCGACGGCCTTGCCGAGCCCCGGCTCGGACGCGGGGACCTCGAAGCGGTCGGGCACGGCCGAGGCCATCGCTCCGGCCAGCCATACCTTGGGGGTCGTGCCGCCGGGGGCCCGGTAGAGGGTGAGGCGCAGGCGGTAGGAGGCGATCCGGAGCCCGGTGTCGAGGTCGTCGATGGAGAGGGTGTCGGTGTAGACGGTGCTCTTGCCGTCGGTCTGATCGTCGATGGAGGTGCGGCGCGGCACGTCGTCGCCGTCGCCCGCCGTCCAGATGCCGAGCGTGTACCACGGGGTGTCCTTGCCGTCCGTGTACGTACCCTGCACCTCCGTCCTGATCCAGGTGCCGCCGGGTGTGTGCGCGTTCCAGGAGGCGATGATCTCGCCTGCCGGTACGGCGGACTTGTGGCGCGGTGAGGTCCAGGTGGCGTACTCCCAGGTCGCGGTCCTGCCGGTATGCGGGTCCGCGTACTCGACGGTGCCTGCGGGGGTCGCCAGCACGATGCCGGGGCGTGCGCCTCCCTCGGCGCGCGTGCCCTTGGCCTCGCCCGCCGACCAGTCCTTGCGCGAGCTCCAGGTGTGCAGGTCCACATGTGTCTCCGCCTTGCCAGGGCGGCCGGGGCTCCCCGGGCGGCCGGTTCCCGCGGCGCCCGTGGCACCGCCCGACCGGCTGTCGGCTGCCAGGGCTACGGGTGCCGCGGCGGCCGATGCGGCAACGGCGACGGCGGCTGCCAGAACGGTGCGGCGGTTGGCGGGTCTGCTGGTCATACGGTGTGCCCCCAGTCGGTGGGTCGGTGCGTGAAGCGGAACGTGCGAGGCGGTGCGTGCGGTGTGGTGCGCGGGACGCCGCCCGTGGGACGTAGTGCGTGGGACGTGTGCGTGCGGCATGCCGCTCGGGAAGCCGTACCCCGGAAACGGTGTGTGCCTACGTGGGATCGGAGGCCGTACGTGGATCGGAAGCCGTACTGGATCTCAGCCGTGCGTCGGAAGCTCTGTGTGGATCGGCGTGCGTCGGAAGCCGTACGTGGATCAGCCGTGCGGTGCCGGGCGGCGCCGGGCGGTGTGGCGGAAGCCAACTATCGCGGCTCCGGAAGGCGCGTGCCAGGGCTTCGGCCCTACGGCACGCCGCCGTCATTGGCCTGGGCCACTGGTGTCGATCATTGGCCAAGCCCCGCACGTACGCTGAGGGGATGCCCGCTCTCCTCTCCGCCGAAGCCCTCTCGTCGCGCCTGACAGCGCTCCCGCCCTCGTGCGGGCCGGTGCGGCTGGTCGGTGTGGACGGGCACGCGGGTTCGGGCAAGACGACGCTGGCCGCGCTGCTCTCGGCCGAGCTGGGCGGAGTGCCGGTGCTGCATCTGGACGACCTCGCCGCCCATGACGTGCTCTTCGACTGGACCGACCGGCTCGCGGATCAGGTGCTCGCGCCTCTGGGGCGCGGGGAGAGCGCGCGGTACGAGGTCTACGACTGGGTGGAGCGCGCCCGCACCTCGGAGGCCGTGCTGCCGCCGGCGCCGGTGGTGCTGGTGGAGGGCGTGGGCGCGGGGCGTGCCGCGCTGCGCCCGTATCTGGCCTGCCTGCTGTGGATGGATGTGCCGTGCGGGGAAGCGTGGCGGCGGGGGCAGGAGCGGGACGGGCCGGCACAGCGCGCGTTCTGGGAGGGCTGGATTCCGGCGGAGCGCGCACACTTCGCGCGGGACCCCTCGCGCCCATACGCGCACTGGCTGGTGCGGAAGGCGGCCGGGGGGCCTGGGTACCACGCGGCGCATGTGAGGTACGCGGGTCAGGAGGAGTACGCCGTGCTGGAGGGCCCTGCGGGGCAGGCATGAACACCCCTGAATGTCACCCTCCGTATATCTGGGGCCAGTTGAGCGCGATCGTCCGAGCTCGGGGTCCCCGACCGGCTTGACCCGCGCGCCTGAGACAGATTACGTTTCCAACAAGCGGTCTACGCAGGCCGCCTGCAGACACGAAGCCCCCGGTTGTTCCCCCGTGACCGGGGGCTTCGTTCTGCGCTCAGAAGGGGAAAGTGGAAGCGCTCAGCCGCGTTTTACTCACCCTTCGTGGTCACCTCTCCCCCAGGGATCACCAGTTCCCCTGCCACGGCGGCCTCCCGGTGTCCGCGAAGCTCGAAGTCCGCCCCGTACTCCGCTCTTCGGCCGCGCGCGGCTCGCGGGTACGATGCGAAACAGCGTGGGAACCCCGGGTGATAACCGGCAGATGACGGGGGACGTTTCGTGGGGGACGTGATGAACTTCGGCACGCAGGACCCCCAGGGCCTGCACGCCCCGGCCGAACTCGCCTGGCTGCGCGGGGTGGACGCATACACCGTCGGCGGATACGCCCAGGCCGAGGAGGAGTTCCGCACCGCTGTGCGGCTCGACCCCGGCATGGCGGACGGCTGGCTCGGCCTGCACGCGCTGCGGGCCGACACCGCCACCTCGTTGCTGCGGATGTACCACCACAGGGACCGCTTCGGTGAGCAGCGCGCCCGCCATGGACGCACCCTCAACTCCTGGTATTGGCTGGGCTGGTGGGTGCAGCCCGTGCTGGAGCACGAACGCGATCTGCTGCTCGCACACGCCTCGCACTGGCTGGACGGCCGCCATGTGGCCGAGCTGGACCGCGCGTTGGCGAGCTGCCCGCCGGTGGAGACCGATCCGCAGGTGCGGTTCCTGCACGCCTGCCGTGCCTACCTGGCCAAGGACTGGGAGCGGCTGGTCGCGCACACCGAGCCTCTGGTGGAGGACCAGTTGCTGGGCATAGAGGCGGGGCTGTTCGCCGGGATGGCACGGGTGCGGCTGGAGATGTACGGGCAGGCCGAGCCGCTGCTGGCCGCGGCGCTGATGCGGTGCCGCAGCGAGCAGCCGCAGCGCAAGGAGCTGCGGTACTGGCTGGCCCGGGCCCGTGAGGGCACGGGCCGCAGCGCTGCCGCGCTTCCCCTCTACCGCGCGGTGCACCGGATAGACCCGGCCTTCATGGACACGGCGGCACGCCTGACGACCATCGCCGAGGGCGACAGCATGGGCGGCTCCTCGGACGACCTGACGACTGCGGTGCTCTCCGGTGGCCTCGGCGGCGCACAGGAGCTGTTCGACCGCGGCCAGGACCCGCAGGCCGACGCGGCCGACACAGCCGATCCCGCCGAGCAGGGCGAGGACTTCGAAGGCCCGGGTCCCGCGGGCCCGTTCGGCCGTTCCGGGGGCGGCCAGGGGAGCGCCGGGGGCACGGGGCAGCCCGGGGGCGCCGGGCGTGCGGGCGGTCCGGGGAACACCGCGGGGGACGCGGGGGACGCGGAGGACACCCAGGATCTGCCCGGCGGTCTGCCGGACGCCGCTGAGACGGCCGACCCCGATCTGGACCCGGCGGCCGAGACGCTGCGGCTGGAGGACTCGGGCGATCCCGCCGAGCCCATACGCGTGGACGGGGGCGTGGTGCGCGAGCGTGCCATGACCGGCAAGGGCAGGCCCGGCATGGACAACAGGCTGCCCGCCGGGCCTTCGGACCCGGTGCTGCTGGCGCAGGCCCTGGACGAGTTGGAGCGGATGGTCGGTCTGGAGCCGGTGAAGCGTCAGGTGCGGGCGCTCTCCGCTCAGTTGCACATGGCGCGGCTGCGCGCCGGGCAGGGCCTGCCGGTGCAGCCGCCGAAGCGGCACTTCGTCTTCTCGGGGCCGTCGGGAACGGGCAAGACCACGGTGGCGCGCATCCTGGGCCGCGCCTTCTACGCGCTCGGGCTGCTGGGCGGTGACCATCTGGTCGAGGCCCAACGGGCCGACCTGGTGGGCGAGTTCCTGGGCCAGACGGCGGTGAAGGCGAACGAGCTGATCGACTCGGCGCTGGGCGGCGTGCTCTTCGTCGACGAGGCGTACGCGCTGTCCAACACCGGGTACACCAAGGGCGACGCGTACGGCGACGAGGCACTTCAGGTGCTGCTGAAGCGCGCTGAGGACAACCGCGGCCAGCTCGTGGTGATCCTCGCCGGCTATCCGGAGGGCATGGACAGGCTGCTGGCCGCGAACCCCGGTCTCTCCTCGCGCTTCACCACCCGCGTCGACTTCCCCAGCTACCGCCCGCTGGAGCTGACCTCCATAGGCGAGGTGCTGGCCGCCGACAACGGCGACGTGTGGGACGAGGAGTCCCTGGAGGAGCTGCGCAGCATCAGCGGCCATGTCGTCGACCAGGGGTGGATCGACGAACTGGGCAACGGCAGGTTCCTGCGCACGCTGTACGAGAAGAGCTGCGCCTACCGCGATCTGCGGCTGTCCGGCTACGCGGGCACGCCGACGCGGGACGACCTGGCGACGCTGCGGCTGCCCGACCTCATGCAGGCGTACGGCGAGGTGCTGTCCGGCCGCGGCCCGGAGGGTCCTCGTCCCGACCAGCCTCCCCCGCTGGGCTGAGTCCTGCCCCGGCGCGTGCCGGGGAGCCGTGCCCGCCGTACCCCGCGCCTGGGCGCCGGGGCCGGGGCGTTCCCGGGGAAGCGGCCGGGGGCCGTGGCTGCGCGTGCGCGGGGTCGTGCACCTCGCCGACGAGCATCTCCAGTACGTCCTCCAGCGCCGCGAGACCCAGCACCTTCCCCGAGGCGTCGGCGACGGCCGCGAGGTGGGAGGCACCCGCGCGCAGCACGCCGAGTGCGTCGTCCAGGGGCAGTTCGGCCCGCAGTACGGGCATCGGGCGCCACAGGTGCTGGGGCACGGCGCGCTCGTGTTCCTCCAGGTCGAGGACGTCCTTGACGTGCAGGTAGCCCAGGAGGCCGCCGTCGGCTGCGACGACGGGGAAGCGGGAGTAGCCGGTCGCGACGGTCAGTTCCTCGACCTGGCGCGGGGTGACGTCCGCCGGGACGGTCACCAGGCCCCCGCGGTCGAGGAGGACATCGGTGACGGGCCGCGAGCCCAGGCCCAGCGCGTCGGCGAGGCGCTCGTGTTCGGCGTGGCCGAGGAGGCCCGCCTGCCGGGAGTCGTCGACGAGACGGTTGAGCTGTTCGCTGGTGAAGACGGCCTCGACCTCGTCCTTCGGCTCGACCCTGAAGGCCCGCAGCACGAGGTTGGCGCAGGAGCCGAGCGCCGCCGTGACGGGCCGTGTGACCCGCGCGAAGGCGACCAGCCCGGGGCTGAGCCACAGCGCGGTGCGCTCGGGCGCCGCCATGGCGAGGTTCTTGGGGACCATCTCGCCGATGACGAGGTGGAAGAAGACGACGACGGCCAGCGCGAAGACGTAGCCCGCCGGGTGGACGAGGGCCCCCGGCAGGTGCACCGCGTGGAAGAGGGGCTCCAGCAGGTGCGCGAGCGTGGGCTCGGCGACGGCGCCGAGGGTGAGCGAGCAGACGGTGATCCCGAACTGGGCCGCCGCCATCATCTGCGGCAGGCTCTCCAGCCCCCGCAGCACCTGCCGCGCCCGTGCGGAGCCGCCGGCGGCGAGGGGCTCGATCTGGCTGCGCCGTACGGAGACGAGGGCGAACTCGGCGCCGACGAAGAACCCGTTGCCGAGCACCAGCAGCCCGGCGAACAGGAGTTGGAGCACACTCATCGGAGGCCGGCCCCCGCCCGTTTTCGACCGCAGGCGAGCGGTACCGGCTCTCCCTGCGAACGGCCTCCCGCGACGATACGAACCCGCTCGGCGCGGTGGTGTGCGACGCGGCGCACCTTCAACTGCCATTCGCGCGTGGGGTGTTGGTGCCCGCCCGGCAGTCGGAGTTGTGCGGTGTCGCCGGGTGCGGGGATGCGCCCGAGCAGATCGGCGACCAGCCCTGCCAGGGTCTCGTAGGGCCCCTCGGGTACCTCAAGGCCGATGTGCCGCAGTGCGCTGACGCGGCAGCCGCCGTCGGCCTCCCAAGCCGCGGCGCCTCCTGGTTCCGGCGGTGCGGGGGCGAGCGTGGGCGGCTCGTCGTACAGCTGTCCGTCGTGCTCGTCGCGCACCTCGCCGACGATCTCCTCCACGATGTCCTCCAGGGTGACGACGCCGGCCGTGCCCCCGTACTCGTCCACGACGACCGCCATCGGCTGCTCGCTGCGCAGCCGCTCCAGCAGGGGCTGGACGGGGAGCGTCTGGGGTACGAGGAGCGGCGGGACGGCGACGCGGGAAGCGGGGGTGTGCAGGCGGCGGTGTGCCGGTACGGCGAGCGCGTGCTTGAGGTGCACGATGCCGGTGACCTCGTCGAGGCTGCCGTCGTACACGGGGAAGCGCGAGAGGCCGGTCGCGCGGGTGAGGTTGAGGACGTCGGCCGCCGTGGCGAGCGCCTGGAGGGCGCTGACCCGGACACGGGGCGTCATCACGTGCTGCGCTGTCAGCCCTCCCAGCCCCAGGGTGCGGACGAACAGGTCGGCCGTGTCCTGTTCCAGTGCTCCGGCGCGCGCCGAGTGACGCGCGAGCGAGACGAGTTCGCCGGGGGTGCGTGCCGAGGCCAGTTCCTCCGCCGGCTGGACGCCGAAGAGCCGCACGACACGGTTGGCCGCGGCGTTGAGCAGCGCGATGACGGGCCGGAAGAGGCACGAGAAGAGCCGCTGCGGCCGTGCGGCGAAGCGGGCGACGGCCAGCGGCCTGGAGACGGCCCAGTTCTTGGGAACGAGTTCGCCGATGACCATCTGGACGGCCGAGGCGGCGAGCATGCCGCAGCCGACGGCCGCTCCGCTGACGCCGCCGGGCGGGAGTCCCACGGCCGTGAGGGGCCCGTGGAGGAGCTGGGCGAGCGCGGGTTCGGCGAGCATGCCGGTCACCAGGGAGGTGAGGGTGATGCCCAGTTGGGTGCCGGAGAGCTGGAAGGACAGCTCGCGCAGGGCGCGTACGACGGCGCGGGCACGCCGGTCGCCCTGCGCGGCGACGCGCTCGGCCTCCGGTCGCTCCACCGTGACGAGGCCGAACTCCGCCGCGACGAAGAAGCCGTTGGCGAGGATCAGCAGAAAGGCGGCGGCCAGCAGGATCAGCGGGAGGTTCATGCCACGGCCCCCTGGATGCGGGGCGCCGCGGCGCACGTACTACAGGACGTTCCGTCCATCGCTGGGAGTGGTCACTCCTCGGGTCGCAGGAACCCGCGAGGGTTGCGGGAGGTGTCGACCAGAGTAATCACCACGCGGTGCGGCGCGAAGACGCTGCGCGCCGCACCCGGGGCCTGCGCGGTCAGCCTTCCGTTGCTTCCGGGCGGTGCCCGGCGCGCTCTCCCGTGCTGTGCCGCTCGGCGAGGGCGCGGAGTGCCTTCGCGTCGGCGAGCGCCTGCTTCTTCGCGATTCCCGGCTGGATGCCCATGGCGTTCAGGCTGGTGCCGTCGGCGAGGTCGAGGGAGACCCACGGGTCGCCGGGACGCAGGTGCACGCCGAGGACTTCCGCCCAATCGAGACGGCGTTTGGTCGTAAGGTTGACGACGGTCAGGCCACGCTCGTCGGCGGAGACACGGGGGCGGCTGAGCAGGATCAGCACGCCGAGGAAGAGCACGGCGGTGAACACGAAGGTCGCCCGCTCACCTCCGCCGATCTCCAGCATGAAGGAGACGCCGGTGATGACGACGAAGACGAGTACGCCGACGGTCAGCAGCACCACACGCGTACGCGTGGGCCGGAACGTGACGGGGAGTTGGGGCGAAGCGGAGTGCTGGGACATCACAGTCTCTTTCCGGCCGTAAGGACCTGGCCGTCGTCCTACAGGCGGCAGGCGTGGATGCCGGTGGTGAGGATGGCGCGGGCACCGAGTTCGTAGAGGTCGTCCATGATGCGCTGGGCCTCCTTGGTGAGGACCATGGAGCGGACGGCGACCCAGCCCTGGTCGTGCAGCGGCGAGATGGTGGGCGACTCCAGCCCCGGGGTGAGGGCGACGGCGCGCTCCAGGTGCTCGGCGCGGATGTCGTAGTCCATCATCACGTAGCTGCGTGCGACCAGTACTCCCTGGAGGCGGCGCAGGAACTGCTGGACCTTGGGGCTGTCCGAATCGGCCCCCGTACGGCGGATGACGACGGCCTCGGACTCCAGGATCGGCTCGCCCGTGATCTCAAGTCCCGCGTTGCGCAGGGAGGTTCCGGTCTCCACGACATCGGCGATGATCTGCGCGACACCCAGTTCGATGGCGGTCTCGACGGCGCCGTCGAGGTGGACGACGGACGCGTCGACGCCCTTTTCGGCCAGGTGCTTGCCGACGATGCCCTCGTAGGAGGTGGCGATGGTGAGCCCGGCGAAGTCCTCGACGGCGCCGGCCTGGCCCGGCTTCGCGGCGTAGCGGAAGGTGGAGCGGGCGAAGCCGAGCGGCATCAGCTCCTCCGCGCTGGCGCCCGAGTCGAGCAGGAGGTCGCGGCCCGTGATGCCGATGTCGAGCTTGCCGGAGCTGACGTAGATCGCGATGTCGCGGGGGCGGAGGTAGAAGAACTCGACCTCGTTCTCGGGGTCGACAAGGACGAGTTCCTTGGATGCCTTGCGCTGCTGATAGCCGGCCTCATGCAGCATCTCCCCCGCAGGTCCGGACAGGGAACCCTTGTTGGGAACGGCGATGCGCAGCATGGGGCGGCCTTTCTCGGGGTGTGGTGTGTGCCTGTGAAAGTGCTGGTGAAGACGGTGCTGGTGAGCGGGGTGCCGGGGCGGCCGATCGGCTCGGCGCCCGGCGGCGCCCGGGTCGCTCAGGGACGCACGGCGGGCTCAGAGGTGAGCGTATACGTCGTCGAGGGAGATGCCCCGGGCGACCATGAGCACCTGCAGATGGTAGAGAAGCTGCGAGATCTCCTCTGCCGTGGCGTCCTCGCCCTCGTACTCGGCGGCCATCCATACCTCGGCGGCCTCCTCCACGACCTTCTTGCCGATGGAATGCACGCCCTGCGAGACGAGGTCGGCGGTACGGGAGGTGAGGGGGTCGCCGGTGGCGGCCTTCTGCTGCAACTCGGCGAAGAGCTGCTCGAATGTCTTGTTCGCCATGGTGCTGCCAGCCTACGTGTTCGCCCGGGGCGGCTAGCGCCAGGGTTCCGCCACGGTACGCAGGGTCGCCGCCGTCGCCACAGCGGCGGTGACCGCCTCGTGCCCCTTGTCTTCCGTCGACCCGGCGAGCCCGGCCCTGTCGAGTGCCTGCTCCTCGGTGTCGCAGGTCAGCACGCCGAAGCCGATGGGCACCCCGGTGGTGACGCAGACATCCGTGAGGCCCTGGGTGACGCCCTGGCACACGTAGTCGAAGTGCGGGGTTCCGCCGCGTACGACGACGCCGAGCGCCACGATCGCGTCGTATCCGCGGTCGGCGAGCACCTTGGCGACGACGGGCAGTTCGAAGCTGCCCGGCACCCGCAGCAGGGTCGGCTCGTCGATGCCCAGCTCGCGCAGCGCGCGCAGGGAGCCGTCGACGAGGCCGTCCATGACCCGCTCGTGCCACTGCGCGGCGATGACGGCCACGCGCAGGTCGCCGCAGTTCTTGACGGTCAGTTCGGGTGCGCCCTTGCCGCTCACGTTGCTCCTCGCGCTCTTCTGGATGGGATGGCTGTGCTGGATGGGATGGCTGCGGTGCTCGGTGCTGCGGTGCTCGGTGTTGCGGTGCTGGTCGGCGTTGCCATGCTGCTCGGTGTGACAGTGCTGCCCGGTGTGGTGCGGGGGATCACTGCGTGCTGCAGGGTGACGTGCGGTCCGCGTCCAGCCAGGGCAGGTCGTGTCCCATGCGGTCCCGCTTGGTACGCAGGTACCGCAGGTTGTGCTCGCCGGCCTGTACGGGCATCGGCTCGCGTCCCGTGACGCGCAGTCCGTTGCGGACCATGGCGGCCGTCTTGTCGGGGTTGTTCGTCATCAGTCGCAGGGAGCGTACGCCCAGGTCGGAGAGGATCTGGGCAGCGGCGGCGTAGTCACGCGCGTCGGCGGGGAGGCCGAGTTCGAGGTTGGCGTCGAGGGTGTCCCTGCCGCGCTCCTGAAGCTCGTAGGCGCGCAGTTTGGACAGCAGCCCGATGCCCCGCCCCTCGTGTCCGCGCAGGTAGAGCACGACGCCCCGGCCCTCCTCCTGGACACGCTCCAGGGAGGCTTCGAGCTGGGGTCCGCAGTCGCAGCGCAGCGAGCCGAAGATGTCCCCCGTGAGGCACTCCGAGTGCACCCGTACGAGGACGTCCTCACCGGCGTCGATGTCGCCGGGGCCGCCGACGTCGCCGGCGACGAGCGCGATGTGTTCGACACCGTCGACGGTGGAGCGGTAGCCGTAGGCGCGGAAGTCACCGTGCCGGGTGGGCAGCCGGGTCTCCGCCTCGCGGCGCACCGTCGGCTCGGCCGAGCGGCGGTAGGCGATCAGGTCCTCGATGGAGATGACGGACAGGCCGTGCTTGCGCGCGAACGGGACCAGTTCGGGCAGCCGCAGCATGGCGCCGTCCTCCCCCGCGATCTCCACGATGGCGGCGGCCGGGCGCAGCCCTGCGAGCCGGGCCAGGTCCACACCGGCCTCGGTGTGCCCCGCACGGACGAGGACACCGCCCGGCTTGGCGCGCAGGGGGAAGGCGTGGCCGGGGCGTACGAAGTCGTCCGCCGTGGTGGTGGGGTCGGCGAGCAGCCGGATGGTGGCGGCGCGGTCGGCGGCTGAGATACCGGTGGTGACGCCGTGCGCGGCGTTCGCGTCGACGGAGACGGTGAAGGCCGTGCCCATGGACTCGGTGTTCTCGGCGACCATCTGGGGCAGCGCCAGCCTGTCCAGGTCGGCGGGCTCCATGGGGGTGCAGATGAGTCCGCGGCACTCGCTCATCATGAAGGCGACGGTCTCGGACGTGATCAGCTCGGCGGCGACGACGAGGTCGCCCTCGTTCTCCCGGCTCTCGTCGTCCACGACCACGACGGGGCGGCCCGCCGCGATGTCGCGGATCGCGTCGGCGACGGGGTCGAGCGCGAGGCCGTCGCCCAGCGCGGGGCTGTCGCCCAGGACGGGGGTGTCGCCCGACGCGGGGCCGGGAGCCGCACCGGGCACGGGGCGTGACAGTGCCTGGGACCCGTCGGGTACGTCCGGCGCGGGCACGGCGGGCTTGGCGGGTGCTTCGTACCAGTTCGGAAGTGCGGTCATGTGCGTGCTCCCTCCTTCCTCTCGGCGCCGCCCACGGCGCCATTCCGTTCGCTACGTGTCCGTTCGCTCCGTGTCCGCCGGCTTGGCGTTCCGTTCGCTACGTGGCTCACAGCGCGGCTCCGTGCAGTGCGGGGTCGGGCTGTGCGGCCCGTGCGGGTGCCGCGTCCACGCGGGAGCGCTGCCACCAGGCGCGCATGCCCCACAGGACGAGGCCCAGATAGACGACGTAGACGAACCCGGAGAAGGCCAGTCCGCTGCTGAAGGCCAGCGGTACGCCGACGATGTCGACCAGCAGCCAGGCGAACCAGAACTCCACGAGCCCGCGCGCCTGCGCGACCATCGCCGCGAGGGTGCCGACGAATATGTAGGCGTCGGCCCACGGGCTCCAGGAGAGCGTGGGCACGAGGGTGAAGAGCGTGCCGACGAGCGCCGTACCCGCGAGGGTGCCGGCGACGAGCGCGCCCCGCTCGCGCCAGGTGGCGAACCGTACGGCTATCGAACCGTCCTGCGCCTTGCGCCTGCCGCGCTGCCACTGGAGCCAGCCCCACACGGCGACGGTGATCACCAGCAACTGCTTGCCCACGCCGCCGGCCAGCCCGGCCCAGGCGAAGGCGGAGATGAGTACCAGGCCCGAGACGAGCTGTGCGGGCCAGGTGACCATGGAGCGCCGCCAGCCGAGCGCGAGCGCGATCAGACCGATGGTGTTGCCGAGCATGTCGGACCAGATCACATGCTGTCCGAACGCGGTGAAAGCCTGGCTGTTGAGCCACGCGAAGACGTTCACTGGGTCGCTTCTTCCTGTGCTTCCCGTGTCGCGCCCCTGTGGCCCATGAGGCGTTCGACGTACTTCGCGAGGACGTCGACCTCCAGGTTGACCGGGTCGCCCGGCTGCTTGGTGCCGAGGGTGGTCAGCGCGAGTGTGGTCGGGATGAGAGAGACGGTGAAGTGGTCGTCGGCGGCCTCGACCACGGTGAGGCTGATGCCGTCGACCGTGATGGAGCCCTTGTCGACGAGGTACCTGCCGAGGCCGTCGGGGAGCGTCACCGTGATGTCGGTTCCGCCCTCGGTCTCCGTACGGGCAGCGATGGTGCCGGTGCCGTCGACATGGCCCTGTACGAGGTGTCCGTCGAGGCGTCCGCCGAGCGCCATGGGGCGTTCGAGGTTGACGGGGGCTCCGGGAGCCAGCGCCCCGAGGCTGGAGCGGTGGAGCGTCTCGGCGATGACATCGGCGGTGAACTCGCCGTCGCCGGATTCGACCACGGTGAGGCACACGCCGTTGACCGCGATGGAGTCACCGTGCCGTACGTCCTTCGTGACGAGCGGTCCGCGCAGCCGCAGCCGCGCCGCTTTGCCCAGGTCCTCGACGGCGACGACCTCGCCCAGCTCTTCAACGATTCCGGTGAACACTCTTCAGGACTCCTCGGTCGCGGTGTGCGTGACGGTGGCCTCGTGCGCGGGGGTGCCGACGGCGGTGACGCGCAGGTCGGGGCCGAGACGCTCGGTGTCGTTCACGGTCAGCCGCAACGCCTGAGCGATCGTGCTGATTCCGGCCTCGCCCAGCACGGGGGGACCGGCGCCGAGCAGTACGGGCGCGAGATAGCCGATCACCCGGTCGACGAGACCGGCCGCGACGAAGGCCCCCGCGAGGGTGGAGCCGCCTTCCAGGAGCACGGAACGTACGTCGCGCTCGTGCAGCGCGGCGAGCAGCGCCGTCAGGTCGAGCCCGGCGCTTCCGGTGGCCGCCCGGGGCACCCGTACCGTGTCGGCCACGCCGTCCAGCGCACCGGTGTCGGCGTCCTCGGCGACGGCGATCAGGGTGGGGGCGGCGCTGTCCAGTACGCGGGCGCCGGGCTTGACGGTGGCGGCCTCGGTGTCGAGGACCACGCGCAGGGGCTGTATGGCCCCCGGAACCCCGCGCACGGCGAGGTGCGGGTCGTCGGTGCGCGCCGTGCCGGAGCCGACGAGTACGGCGTCGGACTCGGCGCGCAGCCGGTGCACGTCGGCGCGTGACTCCTGCGAGGTGATCCAGCGGCTGGAGCCGTCGGCCGCCGCCGTGCGCCCGTCGAGGGTGGCGGCGTACTTCCAGGTCACGTAGGGCCGGTGGTGGAGCACGGAGGTGAGCCATGCGGCGTTGCCGGCGGCGGCCTCGGGTGCGAGGAGCCCGCCCTCGACCTCGACCCCGGCGGCGGCCAGGGTGCCGGCGCCGCCGGAGGCTCCGGGGTTGGGATCGGCGACGGCGTAGACGACGCGGACGACACCCGCGTCGATGAGGGCCTGGGAGCAGGGACCTGTGCGGCCCGTGTGGTCGCAGGGTTCGAGGGTGACGACGGCGGTGCCGCCGCGTGCGTCGTCACCGGCCTCGGCGAGCGCGTGGACCTCGGCGTGCGGCCCTCCAGCGCGCTGGTGCCAGCCCTCGCCGACCGTACGTCCCGCGCTGTCGAGGACGACGCAGCCGACGATGGGGTTGGGGCTGGTGGAACCGAGGCCGCGTGCGGCGAGATCGATGGCGCGGCGCATGGCGGCGCGCTCGGCGTGGGGCGCTTCCGGCGTCTCGGGGTGGGTGGCCACCGGGTCCTCCTGCCTCTTCGGGCACGGACTCCGGGGCTGTACGGGATGTGTGACGGGCACGGAATGGCGGCTCACCGACCGGGAAACGGGGGGCTCAACTCCGGAAAACCGGAGGCGGCCCGCCGAAAGGGGCGGTGCACCGTTTTCGGCCCGCCGCGCACTGCCTCCCATCCGGACTTTAACCGTCGGTCCAGGAATCTCACCTGGTCAACCGGCCGCTGGCTGCGGACGGGTCGCGGACTATAACCGCCGGTTCGGACTTTCACCGACCCCGGAGTGCGCTGACGTCACTGGTACAGGTTCCAGTCTGCCACGGCTGCCGTACGACCATGCCGACGGGTTCTGTGGGCTGGCTCACAGGGGCCCCGGCAGGCGACCCGTTTCCCGCATGCGTCCCCGTGTTCGAGCGGCCCCCGACCTGGGCACGATCACCGCACGGTCCGTCCGGCAGAGCGGGCTGACGCGGCGCCGCGTTCTTCGCGGCGCCGCGGACCCACAGGACCGTACGGAGAGACGGCGATGCGCACGGGCGACGGCGAACCGCGACCTGACGCCGCGGCGACAGGGGCGGAAGCGGGTGCCTCGGCTGCGGCGGGCGCGCACGCGGAAGCGGGCACCTCGGCGGCGGGCGCGCACGCGGAAGCGCCGGTGACCGGCGGGGGAACCTTGTCCGCTGGACCGCCAGGGCCGGAGGTGCGGGCGGGGCGTGCAGCCGTCGGTGTGGTGTTCGCTGTGCACGGGATGGCGAGCGGCACGTTCGCCACCCGTATCCCGTGGCTGCGCGAGCACCTCGGGCTGAGCCCCGGATGGCTGGGGCTGGCGCTGGTCTTCATGACCGTGGGCGCCTCGGCCGCGATGCCGCTCTCGGCACGGCTCGCGCACCGGTACGGAGCGCGCGGGGCGCTCGCCGGGGTGACGGTGGTGTGCTGCGCGGGCCTCGTACTGCCGCCGCTCGCACCCGCGCTGGGGTGGCTGTGCCTTGCGCTCTTCCTGTACGGCTGCGGCCTCGGCCTGATGGACGTCGCGATGAACGCGCAGGGCGTACGCGTCGAGGAGCGCTACGGGCGCTCGGTGATGTCAGGGCTGCACGGCATGTGGAGCGTCGGCACCCTGATCGGTGGCGCCGGGGGCGCGCTCGCGGCGCACTCGGGACTCGACGGGCGGGTCCATCTGGCGCTCGCCGCACCGCTGTTGGCCGTGATCGCCGTGCCAGCGGCGCGCTGGACGCCGGGTGCGGAGGCGGGCTCCGGCACGCACGGGGCCTCGGCCCCCGGCGGTGCGGCTGAGCCGGTAGCGGCTCCGCCACGGTTCGCGCTGCCCTCGCGGGGTGTGCTGGCGATCGGGCTGCTGGGGTTCTGCGCCGTGTTCGCCGAGGGCGCCTCGATGGACTGGTCCGGCATCTACCTCCACGATGTGACGGACGCGGAGCCAGGGCTCGCCGCCTCCGCCTACACGGCTTTCGCCTGCACCATGGCCCTCGCCCGGCTGTCGGGCGACGCGGTGGTGCGCCGTGTCGGAGCGGTGACCACGGTGCGGGCCTGCGGTGTGCTCGCCACGGCGGGCGCCGCACTCGTCGTCGCGGCGCGCACGCCGCCCGCGGCGGTGGGCGGGTTCGCGCTCATCGGCGTCGGGATCGCGGTGGTCGTCCCGCTGTGCTTCGCCGCGGCGGGACGTACGGCGTCGGCCGCTCCGGGGCAGGCCATCGCGGGCGTCGCGACCCTCGCCTACGCCTCGGGGCTGGGAGCGCCCGCGATCGTGGGGTGGATCGCGGAGACGACGAGCCTGTCGGTTTCCTTCGGTGTGGTCGCCGTGCTGCTCCTCGGGTTGATCGCCGGGGCCGGTGTGCTCCGCAAGTGAGGAAACGGCGGACGTCCATGGGGCGGCAGGCGCCCATAGGGCCGCGAACGCCCCTGGGGCGGCGGACGTCCATAGGGCCGCGAACGCCCATGGGGAGGCGGACGCCCATGGAGCCGTGAACATCCATAGGGCCGCGAACGCCCCTGGGGCGGCGGACGCCCATAGGGCCGCGCATCCATAGGGCGACGGACCCAACAGGCGCCTGAGCGAGGCCGGTTCGGCCGCTGGGACGGGGACCCGAGGCAGCACGGTTCCGGCCCACGACGACGCGGGCGGAAGCGGTTGTGCAGCGAACTATCATGTGGGGCGATCAGAATCAGCCAGAAATAAAAACACGGGAGCAAACATGAGCGGCGGCGGCCTCGGCGTGCGCTGGAAACTGCACGGCGACGGACGCGTTCCGGAACCCGGCGCCGTCGTACGGCCGGACGAACGGCTCTCGTGGCCCCGTACGGCGGGCCTCGGCGCCCAGCACGTGGTGGCGATGTTCGGCGCGAGCTTTGTCGCGCCCGTCCTCATGGGCCTTGACCCGAACCTCGCGATCATGATGTCCGGCGTCGCGACGGTGCTCTTCCTGCTCGCGACGCGCGGCAGGGTACCGAGCTACCTCGGGTGCAGCCTCTCGTTCGTCGGAGTCGCCGCGATCATCCGTGGTCAGGGCGGCAGCAGTGCCACGGTGACCGGCGCGATCCTCGTGGTGGGCGTCGCGCTCTTCCTCGTCGGCCTCGCCGTGCGGAAGTTCGGGGCGCGGATCATCCATGCGGCGATGCCGCCGGTCGTCACCGGTGCCGTCGTGATGCTGATCGGCTTCAACCTCGCGCCCGTCACGGCCAAGACGTACTGGCCGCAGGACCAGTGGACGGCCCTGCTGACCATGCTGCTGACCGGCCTCGCCGTGGTCTGTCTGCGCGGCTTCTGGTCCCGTATCGCGATCTTCCTCGGGCTCGTCGCCGGCTACCTGATGTCCTGGGGCTTCGACCGGCTCTTCGGCCGGATCCATTCGGCCGACAGCACAGGCAAGACCGTGGACCACTGGCGGCTCGACCTGTCGGGGGTCGGGCACGCCGACTGGTTCGGGCTGCCGTCCGTGCACGGTCCTGACTTCTCGTGGTCCGCGATCCTGGTCGCGCTGCCCGTCGTGATCGCCCTGGTCGCCGAGAACGCCGGGCACGTCAAGGCCGTGGGCGAGATGACGGGCGATCCGCTGGACGACAAGCTCGGCACCGCGATCGCGGCCGACGGCGCGGGAAGCGTGCTCTCCACGGCCGTAGGAGGGCCGGCGACGACCACGTACTCGGAGAACATCGGCGTCATGGCCGCCACCCGCGTCTACTCGACGGCCGCCTACTGGGCAGCCGCCTGCTTCGCCCTCCTCTTCGGCCTGTGCCCGAAGTTCGGCGCCGTCGTCGCCGCGATCCCCGGCGGGGTGCTGGGCGGTATCACCGTCATCCTCTACGGCATGATCGGGCTGCTCGGCGCGCAGATCTGGATCAACAACCGCGTGGACATGCGCAATCCGCTCAACCTCGTGCCCGTCGCGGCGGGCATCATCATCGGCATCGGCGGTGTCAGCCTGAAGTTCACGGACACCTTCGAGCTGAGCGGCATCGCCCTCGGCACGATCGTCGTCCTCAGCGGCTACCACGTGCTCAAGGCCCTCGCCCCGCCCCACCTCAAGGAACAGCCCCCGCTGTTGGACGAGGGCACGAGCGGCTACGACAAGACCTGAGCGCCCAGGGGCGGGCCCGCGCCCCGGAAGGGGGGCGCGGAACTGGGGGCAGGACTGAGGCGGAGGCCCCGTCTAGCGCACAGGCGTCCGGGAGAGTACGGCCGCCCGGGAGGGCACAGGCGCGGCCAGCTCGAAGTACCTGACTCGGTGATCCTCACCGACCTCCCGCATACCAGCGGCCAGCATCACCCGCTGCGAGGCCACGTTGTCCAGGTCGGCATCGGCCTTGACGAGGGTGACACCGTGCGACCAGGCGAAGTCGAGCAGGCCGCGCAGCGCCTCGGACGCGTAACCCCTCCCCCGCGCCCCGGGAATGAGCGCGTAACCGACGGTGACGGTGCCCTCGGTGTCGGGCGTCCTGTTGAATCCCAGGCCACCGATGGCGGAGCCATCCTCGCGGCGGCGTATCTCGAAGTTCCCGAACGGGCGCGGATCACCCGTCGTCGCGCACGCCTTGAGGAAGTCACGGGCGCCCTCGGCATCCATGGGGTCCGGGTACCCGGGCGCCCACAGGTCGCCCTCCGCGGGTTCAGCCGCGACGACCCGCTCGGCCTCGGCGGGCGTCATCGGGTGCAGTACGAGCCGCGCGGTCCTCACATCCGTCATGACCAGTGGCGTATCACGCGCCGCGGCGCGACCGCACTGGATTTACGGGGCGCGCGCGTCCTCCGTCCGAGGGCTGAACGGCCCGGCTCGCCACTCTCGGTGACCAGAACTGCCACGCTGCGTGCATGACATCAGTGGAGCAGATGCCCGCGCCGCGTGCGGTGCCGGGGGGACGGATCGGCCGGGTGACGGCCCGGATGCGCGAGATCGGCGCCGCGCTTCCGCCGCACGACGGAGTGGCGGTGTTCAACGGTGCGTACCTCTCGGTGACCGAGGAGCTGGAACGGCGGCTGCGCCGCGGTCACTTCGAGGACCGTGGCGCGACGGGCGAGCTGGGCGCACGCTTCGCCGCGCGCTACACGGACGCCGTGGAGGCCGAGCGCCACGGCGGCGAGCTGCCCGCGTGCTGGCGGCCCCTCTTCCGCTTCCGCCGCCATCCCTCCGTGCACCCGCTCCAGTTCGCGCTGGCCGGTATCAACGCGCACATCGGACACGACCTGCCGCTCGCGCTCCTCGACACATGCCGGGCGCGCGGCGCCGAACCCGAGGAGCTGGAGGCCGACTTCGAGCGTATCGGCGAACTGCTGACCGGCCTGGAGGAGCGGATCAGGGAGGACCTGTTGCCGGGGCCCGATCTGCTGGACATCGCCGATCCGCTGACGCACCTGGTGGGTTCGTGGAGCCTCGACCGGGCACGCGGCGGCGCCTGGGCCGCGTTCCGGGCGCTGTGGGGGCTGCGCGCCTTCGGCGACCTGCTGGAGGAGATGGCGGAGGGCCTGGACGCGACCGTCGGTCTCGCGGGCCGCTGCCTGCTCACCCCGCTCCGGGGCCGACGAGGGCCGGCGGGACGACGGAACGACCAGGCTTACGGGGGCTGACCGGGACTGATGGGGGCTGACGGAGGCGTCATTGCCTGGAGTGCGCTCCATCGCGTAGGGATGTTCCGTTCCGTCAACGCACGTCGGAACAGCGCGGGATGACGCGTGGAGAGCACTCTACGGAGGCAAGATGGCACTGCGACTGGGTCTGGGGCTGCCACAGACCGGAACCTACGACCTCAGCACCGATGTGACGGCGGCGGCCCGCGCCGCTGAGGAGCTGGGATACGACAGCGTGTGGGTGCTGGAACGGGTCATGCGGCCCGAACAGCCTCTCGACGACATGTACTTGATACCCGGCCAGCCATGGGCCCAGTACTTCAGCTCGGTCGCTGACCCGCTGGTGACGCTCTCCCTGGCGGCGGCCGTCACCGAGCGGGTCACGCTGGGCTCGGCCGTGCTGATCGGCCCGCTGCACCAGCCGTTCCTGCTGGCCCGTGCGCTGGGTTCGCTGGATGCCGCGAGCGGCGGCCGGGTCGTCGCCGGGTTCGGGACCGGCTGGTCCCGTGACGAATTCGCCGCGGCGAACGTGGACTACAAGTCGCGCGGCGCCGCGCTGGACGAACTCCTCGACGTGTGCGCGGCCGTGTGGGGCGAGAATCCCGCGGCGTACGAGGGCAAGCGCACCCGCTTCACCCCCTCGGACATCGGCCCCAAGCCCGTAGCCGGCCGTATCCCCGTCCTGCTCGCGGGGTCCAACGACAAGGCACTGCGCCGCCTGGTGCGCCGCGCCGACGGCTGGGTGCCTTCGGGGGGCGGCGGCGCCGAGCAGGTGGCCGCGGGTCGGGCGCGGATCGCCGAACTGGCCGCCGAGGAGGGCCGGGACCCGGCCGAACTGTCCACCACCCTGCGGGCTTTCCTGGACATCACGGACAAGTCACTCGACAACCGCAGGCCGTTCCAGGGCAGCGTGGAACAGATCGTGGAGGACCTGGCCGACACCGCGAAGGCGGGCGCGGACGAGGTGCTCCTGGACACCCAGCTCCTGTGCCGCGACGTCCAGGAACTGATCGAGAGGGCCAGGGCCCTGCGCGAGACCGCCACGGAGGCAGGCGTGTGACGTAGCCGTACGGGGGCGGTCAGTCCTCGGGCAGCGGTACGGGGGCGATCTCGCCGAAGGCGTCACCCGGCCCCGGATTGACGGGGTCGGTGGCGCCGCCGAGATGGTGCATGACGCCCCATACGGCGTTCAGCGCGGTCTGGACCGCGCCCTCGGCCCAGCCGGCCGTCCAGGAGATGTCGTCACCGGCGAGGAAGAGCCCGCGCCGGTCCGCGGGCAGCGTGTCCTGCATGAAGTGCGTGAACAGCCGCCGCTGGTAGCGGTAGTGGCCCGGCAGGTTCGCCTTGAAGGCGCCCATGAAGTACGGCTCGTCCTCCCACGAGACGGTGAGCGGATTGCCGGTGATGTGCCCCCGGATGTCGACACCGGGGTAGATCTCGCCGAGCGACTTGAGCATCACCTCCATCCGCTCCCGCGCGTCCAGCGGCAGCCACTTCGAACTGTCGTCGCACCACGTGTACGAGAGGCAGATGACAGCCGGCTCATCGGGCCCGTTGTCCAGCAGATAGGTGCCGCGCGTCATCCGGTCGGTGAGCGTCATGCTCATCGTGTCCCGCCCCGTACGCGGGTCGGTGTCCAGCCAGAACGGCCGGTCCACCGGCACGAACAGCTTCGAGGACTCCATGTAGTGCGTGCGCTCGACGGCCGTCCAGTGGTCGATGGGCAGCAGCGCGTCGTCGCAGTCGATACGGGACAGCAGCATCCACGACTGCGCGGTGAACACGGCCGCGCGGTACGTACGGATGTCGCCGTCCGCGTCCGTGACGGTCACGCGGTTGCCCGCCGTACGGTGCAGCCGGGTCACCGCGGGACGGTGCCTGCCGCCCCCGTGCAGCGACTTGAGGCTGGTGCCCTGCGGCCAGTGCACCAGCTTGCCGGGCTCGTGCTCCCACAGCCGCAGCGGCAGCTGCTGGCTGCCGCCCGTGATGCCGCGGTGTTCGTCGTCGGCGCCCGTGTAGACGACGCGCAGTATCTCCAGGATCGAGTTGGGGAAGTCCGTGTCCCAGCCGCCCGTGCCGAAGCCGACCTGCCCGAAGATCTCGCGGTGCCGGAAGGAGGCGAAGGCCGGGGAGTCGCACAGGAACCCGTAGAAGGTCTGGTTGTCGAGCTTCTCCACCAGCCGCGACCAGATCTCCCTGATGCGCGGCACATCACGCTCGCGTATCGCGTCCTGCATCGCGGAGAAGTCGGCGCCCTCCTCAAGGCAGGCGTTCCACGCCTCCATCACCCGGTGGTAGACGGGCGGCAGGTCCTCCAGCGTACGGGCGTAGTGCGTCTCGCCCTTGAGGTCAACGACGGTCGAAGGGGTGTCGGGGGAAAGGGGGTTGGGGAACGGATGGGTCTCCAGTTCCGCCAGGTCGATGTAGTGCCGGAGCGCCGTTGAGGACGGCGGGAAGCGCATCGCGCCCATCTCGGCGCGCAGCGAGGGGTCGCCGCCGTCGAAGGTCTCGGTGCGCAGCCTGCCGCCGAGCTGGTCGGCCTCGTAGAGAACGGGCCTGAGCCCCATCCTCATCAGCTCGTACGCCGTCACCAGCCCGGACAGACCGCCGCCGATCACGGCGACCTCCGTTCCGTGCTCCGTCGCCGGAACGGCGCCGAGCCCGGCCGGGTGCGCGAGGTAGTCGTCGTACGCGAAGGGGAAGTCGGGACCGAACATGGTCAGCGGGCGCGGGTCGGGGCGCTCGTCGTGAACGGCGGTGGGCACGGTGGACGTCATACGGGCACTGCTCCTCGCGGAATCGGGCGGTGAAGGGCGTCGGCGTCAGGCATCAGGCGTCAGGCAAGGGCGTCAGGAGGGGGTGAGCCCCGGGGAGAGGGCTCGCGGGCTCTCAGGCCGCCCCTCTCAGGATGCGGCGCGCTCAGGCCCCGTACAGCTCCGGGCGCCGGTCGGCGAGATACGGGTTCAGCACGCGCGAGGCGTGCGGCAGCGCCGGGTCGACCTCGGCGAACAGCAGCTCGGGGCCTGTACCCGCGCGCGCGGCCACGGCGCCGTCGGGCGAGGCCAGACAGCTCAGCCCCGCGAAGTCGAAATCGCCCTCACGGCCCGTGCGGTTCGCGTACGCCACGTACAGCTGGCTCTCGAAGGCGCGTGCCGGGACGAGGGTGTGGGCGACCGTCTCGTACGGGCGCATCAGGGCCGTCGGCACCGCCAGCAGCTCCGTTCCGGCGAGCGCGTGCGCGCGCACTACCTCGGGGAACTCCACGTCGTAGCAGATCAGCAGCCCGATCCGGAGCCCGTCGAGGTCCGCCTGCACCGTGAGCCGGTCCCCCGGAGTGAAGTACTTCGCCTCGTACGGGCCGTACAGGTGCGTCTTGCGGTAGTTGGCCGCGCGGGAGCCGTCGGCCGCGACGAGCTGGGCCGCGTTGTACACAGCGCCGTCCTCGCCGCGCTCCGGGTAGCCGTAGACAACGGCGATCCCGTGCGCCGCGGCGATCCCCGCCACCGCCGCAGCGCCAGGACCGTCGGCGGGCTCGGCCCGTTCCCCGGTCTCGTCACCGAGGGCGTATCCCGTCAGCGACAGCTCAGGCGTCACGAGCAGCTTCGCACCTTGTTCCGCCGCGCTGCGAGCCGCGCTGTTCAGGGCCTCTGGGCCCGGTGTCGATTCCTGGAGAAGAGCGATACGCACACGTTCGACGCTACGGTCCCCCTCGCACCGCTCACAAGCCGTGCCTCTTGCGCACCGGTGCCCTGTCTGTTGCGCGGATGCCGACGCGCGCGGCGATCTGTTGCGCCTGTGCACGCAGCGGCGTCGGTGTCCCCCGGAGCGTCGTCCCCCGGAGCGCCGCCCCACGGAACGTCGTCGTGCCTCTGCCGGAACGCCGTCGTGCCGTCGTGCCTCTGCGGGACCCCGGCGCTTCCTCACGGTCGCTTCCTCACCGTCGCTTCCTCACAGCGGTGGTCCCGCCGTATAGCGGCGGAGCAGCGGGGAGAGGACGAGGACGGACTTCGTCCGTTCGACGAAGGGCTCACCGGCGATCCGTTCCAGCACCCGCTCGAAGTGCCGCATGTCCGAGGCGAAGATCTGGACCAGCGCGTCGGCCTCCCCTGTGACCGTCGAGGCCGCGGCCACCTCCGCGTAGTGGGAGAGCGCCTTGTGGATGTCCTCCGGCGAGGTCCTGGACCTGCAGTACATCTCGATGAACCCCTCGGTCCGCCAGCCGAGCGCCGCCGGATCGACGCGCACGGTGAACCCCGTGATCGCACCGTCGGCCCGCAGCCGGTCGACGCGCCGTTTGACGGCGGGTGCGGAGAGGCCGACCTCCGCTCCGATGTCGGCGTAGGTACGGCGGGCGTCTGCTGCGAGGGCGTGGACGATGCGTTCGTCGAGAGCGTTCAGTGGCACGGCAGCAGTAGAACACGGCCATGAGGAAGGGTGAGCAGGGTGGATGTGCGGGGCGGGTGGCAGGGCGCGGGACCGTTTCTGCGCGGCGTGGGCTGGCGCGACGGAGACCGCTGTGTGCGCGCCGATCCGGCGGACGGCACGCGGCTACCGCTGGACACATGGGAGCGCGCGCGGATGCCTGTCGGGGTGCGGCTGGGGTTCGAGGCGGAAGGACCGTTCGAGGTGCGGTACCGCGCGGAGGCGCACGGCACGGTGGACGCACTGCTCACGGGCACCCGCGGGTGGCAGGCGCTGCGTCCTGACGGCGACCCCGTGTGCGAGGTACCCGAGGTGCCGGAGGAGGGCGAGCGCACGATACGGGTGGAGTGGCCCGGCGGTGCGGGCGAGCTGTACCCGCCGGAGGGGTACGGTCCCGTCCTGCTGGGCGTGCGGGGTGCCAGGCCCGCACCATCGCTGCCCCGCTGGCTGGTGTACGGGGATTCCATCACGGAGGGCTGGACCGCCTCGCGCCCCGCGCTGGCCTGGCCCGCCGTCGCGGGGCGTGCGCTCGGCCTCGATCCGGTCAACCTCGGCTACGCGGGCGCGGGACGCGGTGAGCTGGCGATGGCGGAACAGCTCGCCCGCCTTGAGTGCGTCGCGGTCACGTTGGCTTTCGGCACCAACTGCTGGACGGGCGTGGCCCATTCGGCCCCGCTGCTGTACGAGGTGACGCGCGCCTTCCTGGCCCTCGTACGGTGCGGACATCCGCGGACGCCGCTGCTCGTCGTCTCCCCCGTGCCGCGGCCCGGGGCCGAGGAGACCCCGAACGCTCTGGGTGCCACGCTCGGCGATCTGCGTACCGCCGTGGAGAGCGCGGTCGGCGACCGGATCGCGGCGGGCGACACGCATCTCGCGCTGCTGCCCGGCGCCCCGCTGCTCGGCCCTGAGCACCTCCCGGACGGCCTGCACCCGGACGACACGGGCCACGCGCTGATGGCGACGGCGGTGGCCCGCGCGCTGGGCGCACTCGTGGGGACGGCTGCGGCGTAGGCGGCCGGCGGGGCGGTCCTCTCGGTCGGAGGGGTCAGTCGTCCAGGGCGTCCAGGACGTTGGTGAGGTCGACGAACTTGAAGCCGGTGGCCTCACGTTCGCCGTCCTCCGGAGTCATGTGGCCGTCCTGGACGACCAGCAGGCCGTTCGGGTACTTGGCGCCCAGCGGCTCGGCGAGCACATCGGCGCCGTCGCACTCCTCGGAACCGTCCAGCGTCCCGGAGGCGGCGCCCACCCGGAAGCCGCCCTCGTGCTCGTAGTCGTCGGATGCCTCGCGGTCGAACGCGACGAAACCGTTGTCGCCCTGGCTGGAGGCGAGCAGATAGCCGTCCCCTCCGTCCTGCCGCAGCAGCGTCAGGCCCTCCACGTCGGCGGACACATGGTCACCGCCGAAACCGGGGTCCTCGCCCGGCACACACTCGTCGGACGGTTCGTCGTACGTGGCGGGAACGCCGTACTCGCGGACCTTGTCCTGGAGCACCGGCTTGCCCTTAAGGTCCGCCGGCATGCGCCAGACGCCGACATCCTCCTGGCCCGCGAAGAGCGTGCCCGTCTCCGGATCGACCGCCATGCCCTCGACCTGCGGTCCCTCACCGGGATCTCCGCAGGGGGACCAGCCGGTGCCGTCGGGCATCGTGAAGGTGTCAGGCAGGTCCACGGTGCGGACCTTCTTGTACGAGACCTTGCCGTCGCGGGTCGGGGTCAGCTCCAGCAGCGCCACGCTGGTGGTCGCGTTCTGGCTGACCAGCGCGTACGCCGTACCGGTCGAGGCGTCGGTGAAGGTGGCCAGGCCGTAAGCGGTGCTCTCCTCGTTGACCTCGTCCTGCGAACCGGAGAAGATCCACGGCGCTGAAGGGGCCGTGACATCGGTGAGCGGGGCCTCGGGCCTGTCGCCGTCGACGCGGTAGACACGGAGCTTGTCGCTGCCACGGTCGCTGGTGACGGCCAGATCGGCGGAGGCCCTGCCCACCTTCATCCCGTGTACGAGATCGACGTTGTTGAAGCGGCCCGGCGCGTCGTCGGGGCCGGGTGCCTCGGGTGCGGCGATCGACTGCACCTCCTTGGCGTCCAAGTCGTAGACCCGCAGGCCGCCTTGCTTGGCCGTGGCGACAACGAGGCTGGCGTCCGGGTCAGCGGCGTTGCGCCAGATCGCCGGATCGTCGGCGTTGGCGTGACCGCCCTCGTCGTCGTCGAACATCGCGGCGGTCTCGGCACGAGGCGTGACCACGGGCAGTCCGGCACCGTCGCCCGGTCCGGCAGCTCCGACCGATCCAACCGGTCCGGCAGCTCCGACCGATCCGACAGCTCCCGTTGCCCCGGCCGCTCCCGCCATGGGCACAGCCGCTATCCCCGCGAGTACGGCCACGGAAGCAGCCACCGCGACCACACCTGAGCGTCTCCTTCTGAACGTGCGCACGATCCATCTCCTTCTGGTCAAAGGGAGTTGGGCGGCAACGGCGGCACCACGCCTCGCCACAGCCACCCAATGGCATGATCACGACCACGAACGGGGCCCAGGAGGCACCCCGGTTACCGGCTCATGACGAGAGGGCAACCGTCCGGGAGTCAACTCGTACGAGGACCCGAACAGAAGGAGACCCAGCCGAGCGCGGGGGCTTAGCGGAGTGCGGGGACTGGCGGGGAACGGGGGCTGGCGGGGAGCGGGGACCTAGTGCGGTGCGGGGGCTGCGCGTACCCAGTCGTGGGTGTCGGTGAGCCAGCGGTCGAGGACGAGGCCCGCGTCGAGGAGGGCCTGCGCGAACGCGGGCTCCTTCAGCAGGCGGGTGTAATACGTCTGGCTCCAGGCGGACTTGGGAGCGTGCCCGCCGCCCCCGCCGGCCTCCGGGTCCTGGTACGTGTACTCGACGTGGGCGCGCGTGACACCGTCACCGACGTCCTCGACCTCCGTCGTCGTGATGGTCATCCCCTGTCCCGACCAGCCGTGCCCCGGCCGCACGTCCTCGTGCCTGCTGTCCTGCTGGCGCTGGATGACGACGCAGCCGTCGTCGGCCACATGCCGTGCACAGGTGGCCAGAAGTCCTTCGCGCTGCGCGGGGTCCGCCGTGTTGACGAGGAACGAGGTGAGCGTGACCACGTCGAAGCGCCGGCCGAGGTCGAGCCCCTCGATGGTGGAACGCACGGTCTCGGCGCCCTCGACCAGGTCGAGCATGCCCTGTGACTCGTCGACGGCCGTGACGCGGAAGCCGCGCCGGGTGAGGGGCCGGGTCATCCGCCCTGCCCCTGAGCCGAGTTCGAGCAGCGTCCTCCCCTGAGGATCAGCGACGGCGGAGGCGATGATCCCGGACTCCCCCATCTCGGGAAGCCGCGCGTACACCTCGACGGCGCAGCCGTCAGGCGTGATCTCCCCCGAGCCCGTACCCGTGTTCGCGCCGTGCGCGTAAGTGCCCATGCGGACATCGCAGCACACGGGACACAGAAGAGGGAAGGGAACGAGGGCGGCCGGGGGCGCGTGGAGGGGACGGCGCCGGAAGGGGCGCCTGGAGGAACGGACACCTGGAGGAAGAGGCGCCTGAAGGAGGGGGATGCCTGAAGGAGGGGCGGCGTGGGGGCGCCGGGAAGGAGCGCATACGCGGCCGGGCGCGGCACCCCCAGAGGGGAGCCGCGCCCGGAGCGCGTGAGGTCACCAGCTGGCGTGCAGCGGCTTGCCCTCGGCGTATCCGGCAGCGCTCTGCACACCGACGACGGACTTGTCGGCGAACTCCTCCAGGGTTGCCGCACCCGCGTAGGTGCAGGAGGAGCGGACGCCCGCGATGATCGCGTCGATCAGGTCCTCGACGCCGGGCCTGACCGGGTCCAGGAACATCCGGGAGGTGGAGATGCCCTCCTCGAACAGGCCCTTGCGGGCGCGGTCGTAGGCGGACTCCTCACTGGTGCGGTTGCGCACGGCGCGGGCCGAGGCCATACCGAAGGACTCCTTGTAGAGCCGCCCGTCGGCGCTCTGCTGGAGGTCGCCGGGGGACTCGTACGTTCCGGCGAACCAGGAGCCGATCATGACGTTGGAGGCACCGGCAGCGAGCGCCATGGCGACGTCGCGCGGGTGCCGCACACCGCCGTCGGCCCACACGTGCTTGCCGAACTTTCGCGCCTCGGTCGCGCACTCGAGCACGGCGGAGAACTGGGGGCGGCCGACGCCGGTCATCATGCGCGTGGTGCACATGGCACCAGGGCCAACGCCGACCTTGATGATGTCGGCTCCCGCCTCGATCAGGTCGCGCACGCCCTCGGCGGCAACGATGTTGCCCGCCACGAGCGGCACACCCGGGTCGATCGCGCGTACGGCCTTGAGCGCCTCGATCATGCGCTCCTGGTGCCCGTGCGCCGTGTCCACGACGAGAGTGTCGACCCCCGCCGCCAGCAGCGCCTTGGCGCGGGACGCCACATCGCCGTTGATACCGACGGCGGCGGCGACCCGCAGGGCGCCGTCGGCGTCGACGGCGGGAGTGTAGAGCGTGGCGCGCAACGCGCCCTTACGCGTGAGGATTCCGACGAGCTTCCCGTCGGCGTCGACGGCCGGCGCGAGCTTGCGGTGGGCCGCGTCGAGCCTGTTGAAGGCGTCACGCGGGTCGATGTCGGCGTCGAGCACCATCAGCTCGGTCGACATGACCTCCGAGAGCTGGGTGAAGCGGTCGACGCCGGTCAGATCGTTCTCGGTGACGATCCCGACGGGCCGCCCGTCCCGCACCACGACACCCGCGCCATGCGCACGCTTCGGGAGGAGCGACAGCGCGTCGGCGACGGTCTGCCCAGGAGCGAGCGTGATGGGGGTGTCGAGAACGTGGTGGCGCTGCTTGACCCACCCCGTCACCTCGGCGACGACGTCCAGCGGAATGTCCTGTGGGATCACCACCAGCCCGCCTCGGCGGGCAACGGTCTCGGCCATCCGGCGGCCCGCGATGGCGGTCATGTTGGAGACCACCAGCGGGATGGTGGTCCCTGTGCCGTCCGGTGTGGAAAGGTCCACGCCCTGCCGGGAACCGACCGCTGAGCGGTTCGGCACCATGAAGACGTCGTCGTACGTGAGGTCGTACGGAGGCGGCTGATCATTGAGAAATCGCACGTACCTCAGTCTCCCATGTCCGCACAGATATGCGAACGGACGATCCCCCGTAGAACGGCCCCCCGCCCTGTGCGATCCCACAGCACCACGCCCCCCTGTCCCCTGCCCCTCGCCTCGCCTCGCCTCTGCGTCCCGCCTTATCTCTGCGTCCCGCCCTGCCGCTACGTCCCGCCTTGCCTCTGCACCGCCGGTCGGGGCCCTCGCCTGTTCGGTGTCCCGCCGGTACGGCCAGTTCGGCCGAACCCGGAGTGGTCGGCCCTCCGATGCCCCGGTGGGCAGCGGGCAGCGGCACGACACCGCCCGCGACGTACCCAACTCCCGGCAGCCGGCCCGGCCCCGCGCACAGCCGGCCCCGCACCCGGCCGCCCCGGGCACGGCCGCCCGTTTCCCGGCGACCCGGCCGGGAGACGGGCCGCGCAAGGTAGCACCGCTCCCCCGCCTCCGGCCCTTCTTTGTCAGCCGCGCACGAAAGCCCGCCCACACGGTGCCCCCGCGCACTAACGTCCGGTGTCGCTTCGGATGCGAATCGTGACAGTCGCTCCGGGCGCGCATCGTGACAGAGCAGGGTGCGGAAGGGGCTGAAGGGAGGGAGCGGCATGCGGTCCGCCGTTGTGCGGCAGCTCACCAGCGGTCGCGCCATCGGCACGCTGCTGGTGATCGGCGCTCTCCTCGCGACGCTCACGGCCCTGCTCCTCCCCCTGCACACCTTCGGCGGCACCCGCTCACTGACGGCCTCCCGCGAAGGGTGGGAGGACGACGGCATGGGCACCATGAGCACCCCTTACGGCCCGCTCAGCGCGCTGGACCGCGACTTCGTGCGCAAGGTGCGGCTCGCCGGGCTGTGGGAGGGGCCCGCCGGGCGTGAGGCCGAGGAACGCGGTTCACGCGAGACCGTGCGCACCGCGGGCTCGCACCTGGTGGAGGGGCACATGGAGCTGGACAAGCGGTCCGTCGAAGCGGGCAGGGCGCTCGGCGTCGACCTGGCCAACCAGCCCAACCGCCAGCAACGCGGCTGGCTGAGCCGACTGGCCGCCGTGAAGGGCGACACGTACGACCGCACGTTCGCCAACGTCCTGCGCCGCGCACACGGCAAGGTCTTCGCGCTGATCGGCCTCGTGCGCGACAAGACGCGCAATTCGATGGTGCGTTCCCTGGCCAGCCGCGCCAACGCCGTCGTCCTCGACCACATCACGGTGCTGGAGGACACGGGCCTCGTCGACTTCGACGCCCTGAACCGAGTGGAGTGATCCGCACATGAGAGACCGGCCAAGGCCCCCACGCCCGACCCGCCCCACCCACCGGCGCTCGCACACGAACCGTACGCTCGCCGCGCTAGCCACCGCGCTCATCCTCGGCGGTGGCGGCGCGACCGTGGTAGCGGTGAACGCCACTGCCGGCGAGGAGCAACGCGCCCCCGGGAAGGCCCCCAGCACTGCCGCCGCCGCTTCCGCTTCCGGACGCACCATCGACTGTCCCGACGTGGGCCTCGCGCTCGGCGACGTCCCTCGGGAAGCGCGCCACGATGTGGCCGCAGGACTCGCCCGGCTCGACCACCTCGTCGCGGGCGCATATGAGCGGCTTGCCTCGGGCGAAGCGCAGAGTGCCGACGGCCCGGACGGCCCGGGCGGCCAACAAGGCGCCGTGCTCGGCGAGTTGCGTGAGCGGCGGGCCGCGACCATCGGGGAGATCGCGGACAGCCTCGCCGCGGCCGGCGCCGCCGGCCCCGACCGCCTGGCCCGTATGAGCAGCTGTACGGTCCGCGAGGGCGAGGGACAGTCCGGGCTGCCGGACGACCGTACGCGCGCTAAGGGTGGCAGTGGCACCGGGCCCGTACAGCGGCCACAAGGTCCGGTGCCCGAGGACTTCGTGGACATCACGACCGTCGAGCCCAATGTCCAAGAGCCGGCGCCCGGCGAGGACGCCTCCACCGGAACGTTCACCACGCGCTGCGGGCGCAACGGGGAGGGCCACTACAACTCCGACAACGTGATCGCCGCACCCGGTGTCAGCAACGGCGCCCACCACACGCATGACTATGTAGGCAACCTCTCCACCAATGCCTTCTCCACGAACGAGAGTCTCGCGGCGGCGGACTCGACCTGCCGCGACGGCGATCTGTCCACATATTACTGGCCGGTGCTCCGCTCTCTCGACGGCCACGAGGACCAGGGCAGGGACGGGAACGAGGGGGAGGGAGAGGGGAACGGAGACGGGGAGGACGGACGCGAGGGCACCTCGGCGGTCGAAAAACGCGGAACGGGCCCCGGCCACCGGAGCGGCCACACAGACGGGCGAACCGAAGGGCAGCCGGAGGGACAACAGCCGGACCCACAGCTGTCGAAGGGGCAGCGGCCCGAGGAACAGCCAGGTGAACAGCAGCCGGAGGAACAGCGTCCAGGTGAACAGCCGCCGGAGGGAGAGCAGTCCGGCGGCCAGCCGGGCGGAGCTGACGACGGGAACGTGGGCTCGGTGCTCAAGCCCGACGAGGTCACGCTCACATTCGCAGGAAGCCCCGTGAGCGAGGTGGCCGAGATGCCGCGCTTCCTGCGCATCATCACGGGCGACGCCAAGTCGTTCACCAACGGCATCGCCAACGCGAACGCCTCCTGGAGCTGCGAGGGATTCGAGAACCGGCAACTCAAGGACAAGTACCCGCTGTGTCCCGAGGGCAGCAAGGTCGTACGCACCTTCCACTTCCAGAGCTGCTGGGACGGCGCGAACACCGACAGCGGAAACCACCGTGACCACGTCGCCTTCGCTCGCGAGGACGGCAGCTGCCCCGACGGCTTCCGCGCCGTGCCGCAGCTGCGCCAGCGGATCACGTACGACGTGCCGCGGGGCGAAGGGGTGCCCGAGGACACGCCCTATGCGGTCGACAGCTTTCCCGAGCAGTTGCACAAGCCGGTCACTGACCACGGCGACTTCATCAACGTCATGCCGGAGCCGCTGATGCGAAGGGCGGTGGACTGCGTCAACAGCGGGCGCACGTGCGGGTAGGCCGTGCCCGGCTGGCCTCGGTGGGGAGGTCGTCCCCCTGTCCGTCCTGCGCGGGCAGGGGGTGATCGCGCGAACTCTTCGAGCAGGCAGGCGCCTGCCTGGCTGGTCGCGCCCGAGCGGCACTGCCGCATGCGTCACGGACCCGCTCCGCTGACGGTCCGCGCCTGCGGTCGGGTTCCCCCGCGCCGGCCCGTAGAAGGGGCCGGTACTCCCCGGAACCCTCCGCGAGAATCCCGTGCCGTTCCTGTCCATCGGTCACACTCCCCGTTCGCCGCGTGTCACTTATATGACCCGCCGAAGCGCGTCGATGTGACGCGGGGACACGAGGAGCGAGCACGTGAACAGAAACAGCAAGATGATCCCGGCACTTGTCCGGGACCGTGCCGGGGCCGGGGCCAAGGACGGGGCCCCGGCCAGGGTTAGGGCCAGGGCCAGGCCGCGCAGCCTGACCTACTGGTCGGCCACGTTGATCATCGCGGCCGAGTCCTTGGTGTACGGCATCTGGTACGTACTGCGGACGGACTCTGTGCGTGCCGTCTTCGAACAGGACCTGGGCTACCCCTCCTTCGCAGCCCTCATCATCGGGGTCTGCAAGGTCGCGGGCGCGGTGGTGCTGGTCGCTCGCGGGGTGCCGCGCCTGAAGGAATGGGCCTACGCCGGGGTGTTCTTCCTCTACAGCGGCGCTGTGGCCTCGCAATCCGCGACGGGTGACCCCGCCGCCGCGACCATTCCGCTCGGTTTCGCGGCACTCACCGCGGCTTCCTGGCTCACCAGACCCGCGCCCCGCCGCGCCCTGAGCGCCCGCCCCCTGCCCCCGTTCCACACGTCAACGCGGTCTCCGCACTCTCCGCGCAAGGAAAGAGCGCAGAGAATCGGCTACTGGGCAAGCACAGGCATCATCGCGTTCGTCCTGCTCACCGGCGGCTTTGCCGATCTGCTGCGCCGTGCGGGCACCGCGGCAGGGGTTCTTGACCTCGGCTACCCGCCCTACTTCCTGACTCTCCTGGGCAGTTGGAAGATCCTGGGCACCCTCGCCCTGCTCGCACCCCGCCACCCCCGGCTCAAGGAATGGGCCTACGCCGGAGCGTTCTTCAACTTCGCGGGCGCGTTCACCTCACACGTCATATCCGGCTCCGCCTCGACCCACCTCCTGTGGACCGGACTCTTCACCCTCTGCACCCTGATGTCCTGGGCCCTACGCCCCATACCCCGCACACACACCCCGGCCACCCCGGAGGGCCTTGGGGCTTCCTTCCTAAAGCCCGTTGATGCGGGCCTCCTTGGCGGCGCCCGGCAGGCGGGTGCCGAGGGAGGCGGGTGGACGGGGTCTGCGCGAGGTGGCGCGGGTGCCGTTTCGGCGGGCAAGGTCGAGTAGGCGGCGGCTGCGCAGGGCCAGCTCCAGCTCGAAGCGGGAGCGCGGGTCGCGCAGTGCGGGGCCGAAGACCTTCTCGATCTGGCGCAACCTGTAGCGAACGGTCTGCGGATGCACCTGGAGAACCTTGGCCGCCTCGGGTGCTCCCCCGCTCTCCAGCCAGGCCAGCAGCGTGACTTCGAGCCTCTCGCTCTGCCGTGGTGTCAGCTCGGCGAGGGGGCCCAGCCAGCGTTCGGAGAGTGCGCGGGCCAGCGACTCGTCCTGGAGCAGGAGCAGCATGGAGAGATGGTCGTCGACAAAAGCAGCACGCTGCTCGGCAGCGCCCGCGCCGCGTACCGGGGCCAGCTCCAGCAGGCGTCTGGCCCAGCGGACGGAGGCGGTGGTGTCGGCGAGCGACACAGTGTGGCCGACGGCGGCCGTCCAGCCGCGCAGCACGGCGTCCAGTTCCTCACAGGTTCCGGCGTCGGGATCGGGAAGGAGGAAGCAGGGCTCCCCGTCCACGGGGCCGGCGAGGGTGTGCGCGAACGCGGTGGCGAGCGGCGGTGTCTCGCACGGTGTGGCCAGGACGACGGCACATACGGTCGCGGGCAGCGGCCACCGCGCCGAGCGGGCGAGTTCGGGCACCGGCAGCACCGGGTTGTGCCCGTATGCGCCCGGCGGCCAGGGCTCCGCGGTGAGCGTGGCGAACAGCAATCTGCGCGCCCGCTCCACCGTGTCGGGCACCGGTCCTCCCGCCACGCCCTCGTGCACGGGCACCTCCTCGCCCTCGGACACCACCCCGTGTCCGGGCACCACCTCGGGGCTTGGTCCCGGGCCGAGATCTGGACCTGGACCCGGGCCTGGTCCTCGGCTTGGCCCCGGAACCGGGCCTGGATCTGGATCTGGACTCGAACCCGGGTCTAAACCCGGGCTCGAACTCGGACCCGGCCCAGGCCCCGGGCTGGGACCCAAACCAGGCCCCAGACCTGGCCCCGGACCTGGGCCTGGACCTGAACCCGGGCCTGGGCCCGAACCTGGATCTGGACCTGGGCCTCGCGAGCCCTCGTGGCCGAGCGTCCCCGCCGGCTCGCGCGGGCACAGCGCCTCGCGCAGCACGCGTTCGACTGTCGCTCTGGCCCCGTCCGCATCGATGTCCCCGTGGAGGTTGGCGCGTAACGCCTCGACCACCTGGTCGGCCATGACGGGGAGTTCGGCTCGAAGGTCACACATGTGCACGCTCCTTCCAACCGGGTCGGAGGGCATCATCCGCAGCCTCGGGACGCGGCGGTGCCGTCAGTGCGGGAATTTGTCACAGCGCGACAAAGACTGGGTGGAGCCCGCCCTGTTGAACGATGCTTCTGACTCCCGGCCCACCCGTTGTGGCCAGCGCAGAAGGGCCGCGACCAGGCAGGAAGCACGACGCCCGCCACTTCGGGAGATCCCGATGTCCCCACAGCAGCTCCCGTCACACAGGCAACAACTCCCCCCGGTCCCCCCGCGCTTCCCCTCGCCCCCGCCGGCACGGCGGCCCGTGCCGCAGTTCCCAGGACGCTGGTTCCGCTCGGGGCGCCGTACGGCAGGGCCCCGGCCCGGTGCGCTGCACACGGCGTTCGGGATCGTGGCGCTTCTCGCGCTGTTCTACGCCGTCACCGACGGAACGCTCAGCCGCGCGTGGGCCTTCCTCGACCGCGCTGCGGGAGTGCTCGCACTCGTCTCGCTCACCGCGACCGTTCTGTGGGGGCTCGCGGCCACCGACCGGATCGTCCTCGGGCCCATACACCGGCTCCTCGCGCAGGGCGTGCACAGGGGAACAGCCGTCGCGGGCCTCGGTTTCCTCGGGCTGCACGTGTGGGTGAAGGTGGCGAGCGAAGTCACCGGAGTCCGCGCTGCGGCCGTCCCGCTCACGGACGAGGCACGGCCCGTACTCATCGGCCTCGGCACGGTCGCGGGCTACCTCTTCGTGGCGGTCGCTGTCACCGGCGCCGTGCGGGCCGCGTTCGCGCGTGGCGGCCACCCCCGTTGGTGGCGCGCACTCCACATGTGTGCCTACCCGGCGTGGGGCGCGGCGCTCGTGCACGGGTTGCGCTCTGGCCGGCACGCGAGCGCCTGGGTGACGGTGGCCTATGCGCTCTGCCTCGTCGGGGTCGCCGCTGTCCTCGCACACCGACTGGCCCCGGGGAACGGCGGCTCCAACTCGCCCCGTGCTGCCGCAGGTCCGGCATCCCCCGACGACTCGGGCACCCCCGGAACCGCCACGCTTCCCGCCGACACGAAGGAGCGCCCGTGACCTCCCAGTCCCTGCCGCCCGGCGCCCGTACCGCGGCCGAGGCCCGTACCGCAGCCGGCACTCGTATCGCGAGCGGCGCCCGCGTCCGTGCTCGCACACCCACGCGTACCCGCGCCACCACCGAGCCCCGCACCGCCGCCGATGCCCGCACACCTCCCGGCCCCCGCACACCGTCACCCAGGTCCGGAATCCCACCGTCCAGAGCCGGTGTGCCGCCCCCCGGAGCCCGTACACCAGCCGATGCCGGACCGGCGCCCCGGGCTGATACCCGTACCCCGTCCGGCGTTCCGGAGGCCGGCGCCGTGCAGCTCGCCTCGTTCGGGCCGCCCCGGGTGCTGGCGGGGCTGGAGCAGGTGCGGCGTCTGGACCGGGCCACGCACCTGCGTGTGCACGGCTCGCCGCCCCCGCTGCGGGCCGGTGAACTGCTGGAACTGGCGGAGCTGACCGGATTGAGAGGCCGGGGCGGCGCGGGTTTCCCGCTGGCGCGCAAGCTGCGCGCCGTGCTGCACACCGCCGCACGGCGCGGGGCCCGTACGGCCGTCGTGGTCAACGCCTGTGAGGGCGAACCCGCCAGCCTCAAGGACACTGCCCTGCTGCTGCACACCCCTCATCTCGTCCTGGACGGCGCCCTGTTGGCGGCCGAAGCGCTCGGCGCCCGGGAGGTGTGCGTGGGCGTGACCCGGCGCGATGTGGCGTCCTCGGTACAGGAGGCGCTCGCCGCACGGGGCACCGAGGCGGCACGCGCACGGGTGCGGGTGGCGCTGCTGCCCGACCGCTATGTGACGGGTGAGTCGTCCGCGCTGGTCAACGGGCTGGGCCAGGCCCCGGCGTTGCCTTCAGGGAGCCGTAGGGAGCACGTGAGCGATGCCGGTGTCGGCGGGGCGCCCACGCTGCTGTGCAACGCGGAGACTTTCGCGCAGCTCGCGCTGGTGGCACGGCTGGGCCCCACGGGGTTCCGCGCCAAGGGTCTCCCGGCCGAGCCGGGCACGGTGCTGTTGACGGTGGCGGGGAGCAGGGTCCTGGAGACACCGACGGGCGTGCCGCTCGCGTATCTGCTGGAACTGTGCGGGACACCCCCGGGCCAGGGCGTCCTGGTCGGGGGCTACCACGGCGGCTGGCTCGGTCCCCATGCGGCGCGCGCGGCACGGGTGTCCCGCGAGTCGCTGGAGTCCCTCGGCGGCACCCTGGGCGCCGGAGCCGTGCTGCCGTTGCCCGAGGAGACGTGCCCCGTCGGCGAGACGGTACGTGTGGCGCACTGGCTGGCCCGTGAGTCGGCCGGCCAGTGCGGGCCCTGCGTGCTCGGACTGCCCGCGCTGGCGGCCGAGTTGGAACGGGCAGCAGAGGGCGCGGGCTCCTCAGCGGCCCTGGACAGCGTACGGCGGAGGGCACGCGCTCTCGCGGGCCGGGGCGCGTGCACGCACCCGGACGGTACGGCGCGCTTCGTCACCTCGGCGCTGTCCGCCTTCGCCGACGACTACGCCGCGCACGCGGCGGGCCGGCCCTGTGGCCGCCCGGTGCTCGGCTCCCTGCCGGCACCCGGTGTCCCGCTGTCCAGCCCCTCAGCTCCCGCCCGCGACACGGCGCGACTGGTCGTCAACTGGGCGCTGTGCCAGGGCCACGGCCTGTGCGCCGGGGTCGTTCCGGGCCTCGTTCAGCTGAGTCCCGACGGTTACCCCACGCACTCCTCGATCCCCGTCCCCGCACATCTGCGCAGGGACGCGCAACGCGCGGTACGCCGCTGCCCCGCGCTGGCACTGCGCGTGGAGGGCTGAGGCGATACGCAGGAAGAGGATTGAGACGGTACGCAGGAAAGGAGCACCCCGCACGAAAACAGTCGCCACCGCAACCGAACCGCACCCGCACCCGCACCCGCACCCGCAGCCCACAAGCACTCGCCGTGCCCGCACCCCCACCCCACACACAGGCGTCCAGGTCACCCGCCTCCGCGCACCACCGCGCGCACCACCCTGGGTGCCAGCATCCTGGAGGGCGGGTCGAGGAGGCCGATGACGCGGACGTAGAGCGCGGCCAGTTCGGGGTCGCGCTGGGCCGAGGTGAGCAGCCGCTGCATGTAACGGCTGACGATCCGCGTGCCCAGCGTGCGCCGTGCGCCCACTCCCGGTACGGACAGGTCGGCGGAGCGTGCCAGGTCCCACGCCGGTCCGACGACCTTGACGATCTGCGCGAAGTAGCGCCGGGGCAGGTCGGGAAGCGCGCCGCGCAGACATGTGTCCAGCACTTCGGCCTCACGCGCCGCGACGCTCATGCCCTGCCCGTAGACGGGGTTGAAGCTGCACACGCTGTCCCCCGCGGCCACCAGCCCGTCCGGGTACGACTCCAGCCGCTCGAATCGGCGCCGCACGCTGTACGGGAAGCGGTGGAAGACCGGTGTGCCCAGCACCTCGGCACCGCGTACGACGTCGTACAGGGCGGCTGGCAGGGCCGTACGCGCGAAGGCGCGGAAGCCCTCCTCGTCGATGGGCGGATGGTCACCGCCCATGCCCGCGAGGGTGAGTATCCAGCGCTTGTCCTCCTGGAGGAAGAGCGCGCAGCCCCGCCCGGGGTGCGCGGGGAAGTTCCCGGTCAGCACGGTCTTGTCGCCGCCCAGCGCGCCGTTGGTCAGCATGAGGAAGCGGGTCGCGTAGCCGACGTCGATGTCCGTACGTTCCTCGGGCGGCGCCTCATATCCCCCGGCGGCCAGCCATCCCGCCGCGCGCCCTGCGCGGCCCATCGCGTCCACCACCAGCGCTGCGGGCAGCACCTCGGGCTCGTTCCCGGCCGGCTCCCCGCCGGGCCCCGTTCCGCCCGGCTCCACCTCGGGCTCCGTTCCGCCCGGTCCCACGTGGGGGTCCGCTCCGCTCCCCGCGGCTGACTCCGCCGCGCCGGGCTTCGTCCGCTGTCCCCCGCCCGCGCGCCGCTGGACGCGCACGCCCGTCACCGCGCGCCCCTCGATGACCGGGTCCAGCACGTCGTACCCCTCCAGGAACGTCACGCCGGGGAGCGCCCGTACCCGTTCCCTGATCCCGGCCTCCAGCAGGGGCCGTGTCGCCTGGAGTGACGTCACCCGCGCGTCGCCGCGCGCGAGCGGCAGGTCACCCAGGACGTAACGGGCCTCGGCCAGCAGTTCGGAGCGCACGGCGCCCGAGGCGACCAGTTCCCCGGCGAGCCCGGGGAAGAGCCGTTCCAGCGCATGCGCTCCCGTACCGAGCAGCGCGTGCACATGGCGGCCCTGCGGGATGCCGCGGCGTGCGGTGGCATCCGGCGGCAGCCGGTCGCGCTCCACGACCGTGACCTTCTCGAAGTGCCCCGCCGCCGCGCGTGCCGCGCACAGTCCGGCCATCCCCGCGCCCAGTACCACCGCGTGTCCCATCCGGTCCCCACATCCCCTCGGCTTCCGCAAGGGACCCGGCGCGCGTCGGACCCCGGCGTCAACTGTCCGTATCGGTACGGAGATTGCGCAAGGTCGTACGCGGGAGCACCCGGGGCTTCTCGGCCGTTTCCGGCGCCTCCACCGGCGCGGGCAGCGAAGCGCCGCCCGAGGGCGGGCGGCGCGAGTCGTACAGCTGCTTGAGTCTGCGCACCGCGGGCTCGGTCCAGCGCGCGGTGAGCGGCCCGATGACGACGAGCAGCATCACATAGGCGGTGGCCAGCGGGGTGATCCGTGGATCGGCGGCTGCCGCGAGTCCGGCGATGACGATCGAGAACTCTCCGCGCGCGACGAGCGCACCGCCGGCACGCAGCCCCCCGCGGGTGCCGATGCCCGCGCGGCGTGCCGCGTACCAGCCGGTCGCGATCTTGCTGATGGAGGTGACGACGGCGAGGATCAGCGCGGGAATCAGAACGGGCGGGATGTCTGAGGGCACGGTGCGCAGCCCGAAGAAGACGAAGAAGACCGCGGCGAACAGGTCGCGCAGCGGGCTGAGCAGGCTGCGCGCGTTCTCAGCCGTCTCCCCGGAGAGCGCGATGCCGACGAGGAAGGCGCCGACGGCGGCCGAGACCTGGAGCTTCGCGGCGAGCCCGGCGATGAGCAGCGTGAGCCCGAGAACGACGAGCAGCAGCATCTCGGGGATGTCGGAGCTGACGGCGCGGCTGATGAGCTTGCCGTAGCGCAGGGCCAGAACGAGGACGAGGCCGACGGTGCCGACGGCGATGAGCATCGCGACGCTCGTTCCCGCGACCCCGAGCCCGGCCACCAGCGCGGTCAGCAGCGGGAGGTAGACGGCCATGGACAGGTCCTCGATGACGAGGATGCCGAGGATGACGGGTGTCTCGCGGTTGCCGAGTCTGCCGAGGTCGGTGAGGACCTTCGCGATCACCCCTGACGAGGAGATCCAGGTGACACCCGCGAGCGCGACGGCGGCGACCGGGCCCCAGCCCAGCAGCAGCGCGGCGAGCGCGCCCGGGACCGCGTTGAGTGTGAAGTCGACGATTCCGGACGGGTACTGGGTCTTGAGGCTGGTGAGCAGTTCGGAAGCGCTGTACTCCAGACCGAGCAGCAACAGGAGGAGGATCACCCCGATCTCCGCGCCGACCTCGATGAACTCCTCGCTGGCTGTCAGCGGGAAGATGCCGCCTTGGCCGAAGGCCAGTCCGCCCAGCAGATAGAGCGGGATCGGGGAGAGCCCGATACGGCCGGCGAACCGACCGACCAGGCCCAGCCCCAGAACGACGGCGCCGAGTTCGATCAGCAGGATGGTGGTGTCGTGCACGTGTGGCCTTTCTCGGTTGTCCGGAATATGCCGGTCACGTGCCCGCCGATCACGTGCCGGAGATGATCCGGGTGAGTTCGTCGACGCCCTCGCGCGTACCGACGGCGACGAGCGTGTCCCCCGCCTCCAGCCGGAAGCTGGGAGTGGGCGACGGAACGGCCCCGGTGCGGCGCAGTACGGCGACGATGGAGGCGCCGGTACGGGTGCGGGCCTGTGTGTCGCCCAACGGGGCGCCGCTGTAGGGGGACAGGGCTGTCAGCGGGATACGGACCGTGACCAGGTCCAGCTCCATCTCGCAGGTCCCCAGCCTGGGGTTCTCACCCGGGGCGAGGATCTCGGCGAGGGACTCGGCCTCGTCCCTGTCCAGGCGGACCGTCGCCTCACAGGCGTCCGGGTCCTCCTCGTTGTAGAAACCGAGGAACCGCCTGCCGTCCTGGTGCGTGACGACGGAGATGTGACGGCCCGTACGGGTGGAGATGTCGTACTGCGTGCCCAGCCCTGGCAGCTTGGTGCTCTTGGTCGTCATGGCGTGCTGCCTGCCTCCTCGTACGTGCGCTGACCGGCCGCCTCCCGGCCGGGGCCGGACGCATCGTAGCGCTGTTCGCATGCCGGTACGCACCCCGCCCGCGACCGCTTGGCGCACAGTCACGCGCCGCGGTCCGGAAGCTACGAGCTGTCTGTCCCGGCAACGTCGGTGAGGTCCGGGTCCGTACGTTCCAACGCCGGACGGGGGCCCGGTTCTTCCTCGTTGAGCAGCCAGTCTGCCGCTGCCGTGTCGGTCACCAGGCTGGTGACGAGCCCGGAGCGGAGCACGGCGCCGATGGCGGCTGCCTTGCGCTGCCCGCCGGCGATGGCCACCACCTCGGGGATACGGCGCAGCCGCTCGGCCTCGACGGTGATGCAGCGCTCACCGAGGTCCCGGCCGATGCGCCGGCCGTTGACGTCGAAGAGGTGGGCCGACATCTCGGCGGCGACACCCAGCGAGGAGTAGTGGTCGCGCTCCTCGGTGCTGATCATGTCGTGCACGGTGGAGATGCCCGTCTCCCAGGAGCCGATGGAGACGGCGGCGACCGTGACCTTGTCGAAGTACTCGAAGGCGCGGGCGATCCCGGTCTGGCTCCGCAGCGCGGCGGCCGTGGCGCTGTCCGGCAGCAGCATGGGCGCGTAGATGGGGTGCGCCTCTCCCCCGGCGACCTCGGCGGCGCGGCGTACCGCTTCCACAGAGCCTCTGTCGGCCGTTCCCGCGTCGTAGACGCCCGTGAGCTGGACGACGGTGCACGGCGGCAACTGGCGCAGCGCGGTGGCCATATGGATGGTGGAGCGGCCCCAGGCGAGCCCGAGCACATCGCCGTCGGTGACCAGCTCGCCGAGGAGGTCGGCCGCCACCTCGCCCAGGTTCTCGGGGTCGGCCGCGTCGTCGACCGCCTCGGTGGGCGACTCCACGACGACGGCGTGCCGCAGCCCGAAGCGGGCGCGGAGCGCGTCGGAGCGCTCGGCGTCCAGCTCGGAGGGGACCCGGATCTCGATCCGCACCAGGTCCCGTTCGAGTGCGGTCTCCAGGACCCTGGCCACCTTGAAGCGGCTGACACCGAACTCATCGGCAATCTGGATCTTGGACTTGCCCTCCAGATAGAAGCGGCGGGCCATCGCCGCAGCTTGCATGAGTTCGGCGGGTCCCATTCGCGTGGCTCGCCCCGACGACACCGCACTCACCTCACTGTCTTGCCGTTTCCGCGCTGTTGGCGCTTTTGCGCTGCGCGTTCATCCTTGCAGATCCGCCGCCACCCGGAACCGGGCTCGCTCATCCCTCAGCCGGCGCAGCTCCCGTGTGCCTTCTTCTCAGCGGACCTGGCCTGCTCACGCAGTGCCCGCACCGCCGCTGCCGGGTCGTCGGCCCCGTACACGGCCGACCCCGCGACGAAGACATCGGCGCCGGCCTCGGCGCACCGTTCGATCGTGGAGGCCGAGACGCCGCCGTCGACCTGGAGCCACATCTGGAGTCCGTGCTTCTCGATGAGCTGCCGGGTCCTGCGGATCTTCGGCAGCATGATGTCGAGGAACGCCTGTCCGCCGAAGCCCGGCTCCACCGTCATGACCAGCAGCATGTCCAGCTCGGGCAGCAGGTCCTCGTAGGGCTCGATGGGGGTGGCGGGCTTGAGCGCCATCGAGGCGCGCGCCCCCTTGGCCCTGATCTCACGGGCCAGCCGCACAGGTGCGGCGGCGGCCTCGGCGTGGAAGGTGACGGACCCCGCGCCGGCCTCGACGTAGGCGGGCGCCCAGCGGTCCGGCTCCTCGATCATCAAGTGGCAGTCCAGCGGGGTGTCCGTGACCCTGCTCAACGACTCCACCACGGGGGTGCCGAGGGTCAGGTTCGGGACGAAGTGGTTGTCCATCACGTCGACGTGGAGCCAGTCGGCGCCGTCCACCGCCTTCGCCTCCTCGGCGAGGCGGGCGAAGTCGGCGGACAGAATGCTGGGGTTGATCTGAGCCATGGGTCCAGTATCTCGTGTGGGCGGACGGTGTGATCAGGCGGTACGGCGCAGCATCGCGAGGTACATCGCGTCCGTGCCGTGCAGATGGGGCCAGAGTTGAATGTCGGGGCCTTCGCCGAGCTCGGTGACGCCGGGCAGCAGCGGGCGCGCGTCGATCAGTTCGGCCGCTGCCCCTCCCGCTTCCTTGCCAGCGGCCTTGAGTACGTCGTCCACGACGGCGCGGGTCTCGGCCGGATGCGGTGAACAGGTCACATACGCGACGACCCCGCCGACGCGCGCCGCGTTCAGCGCCTCACGCAGCAGTCCGCGCTGCAGCGGAGCGAACCCCGCCAGGTCCTCGGGCCTGCGCCGCCAGCGCGCCTCGGGCCTGCGGCGCAGCGCCCCGAGCCCGGTGCAGGGCACATCGGCGATCACCCGGTCGAAGCTGCCCGGTGCCCAGGCCGGCCGGGTGCCGTCGGCGGCCACGACCGCGTACGGGCCAGGGTTGCCCTCCAGCGAACGGGCCACCAGCCTGGCCCTGTGCGGCTGCTTCTCCGCCGCCAGCAGCGCGGCGCCCCGCTCGGCCGCGAGCGCCCCGAGCAGCGCCGCCTTGCCGCCCGGCCCCGCACAGGTGTCGAGCCAGCGGGCGTCGGAGCCCTCGACGGGAGCGTGTGCGAGCGCGAGCGCCACAAGCTGGCTGCCCTCGTCCTGCACCCCCGCCCTGCCTTCCCGGACGGCGTCGAGCGCGCCGGGCTCACCGCCCTCGGCGAGCCGCACGGCGTAGGGCGACCAGCGGCCAGGCTCCGCCTCGCCGGTCAGCAACTCCTCGGCCGTCGAACGTCCGGGACGCGCGACGAGGGTGACCTCGGGCCGCGCGTTGTCGGCCTCCAGCAGCTCGGTGATGCCCCGGCGCCCGCCGCCGAGCGCGTCCCACAGCGCGGAGACGATCCAGCGCGGATGGGAGTTGCGCAGCGCGAGATGTTCCTCGGCGTCCTCGTCGTAGGGCGGTGCGATCCGCTCCAGCCAGCCCTCCAGGTCATCGGCCGAGATCTTGCGCAGCACCGCGTTCACGAACTTCGCACGCCCGTCCCCCAGCACCACCCGCGCCAGCTCGACGGTCGCGCTGACCGCCGCATGCCCGGGGATACGGGTGCCGAGCAACTGGTGCGCGCCGAGCGCGAGTACGTCCAGCACCGGCGGGTCCACCTCGCGCAGCGGCCGGTCGACGCACTCGGAGATGATCGCGTCGTACGTTCCCTGTCCGCGCAGCGTCCCGTAGACCAGCTCGGTCGCGAGCGCGGCGTCCCGCGCGTCGATCCCGCCCTTCTCCGGTTCCTTCTCCCGCGCCTTGCGCAGCAGCGGCGGCAGCACGAGGTTGGCGTACGCGTCCCGCTCGTCCACGGCCCGCAACGCCTCGAAGGCGAGAACGCGGACGGGGTCCTTACGGGGACGCCGGTAGGGCTTCGCGCCCTGGCGGGGACGGGTACTCACGTCTGAAGGTGCTCCGCTGAAGAGAAAAGGGGGACGAAGCCCCACCCTACGTCCCCCGCCACCCCAAGCCCCCCACGGCCAGACACCCCCAGCACCCACCACCCACGCCCTCTCCCACCGGGACGGCGAGCACGCCCCCTCCCCGCAGCAGACGGCGAGCACGCCCCTTCTCGGCCGCGACGGCGAACACCCCACACGACGTGACCGGCGGTGCCGGACCCACCGCTACCGGTGAGTCCACGCCGCCGGAACCCGCGATACCCCGTCATACAACATCCCGCCATTGAGGCGGAAAGATCGGAAATCCAGGAAAAAAACACCGGCGTCCTGGCGAAATGGCGAAATGAAGAGGCGCCGCGGCGACCACAACGGGGCGACCACGACGGACCCCGCAACACCAAGCGAGGAAGCCGCCCGCAAGGGCTACCGCACGTGTTCGCCCGCCCCGATCCGCGAGCCGCGGGCCCAGTCCGCGGCCCGCATGGGCTTCTTGCCCTGTGGCTGCACCCACTCCAGCTCGACGGGATGCGAACCGGTCCCCACCCACACGGACTTCTTCCCGACAAGCAGCTCACCGGGCTCCAGAGAGACCTCCCCCTCCCCCGGGCCGACGGGGACTTCCCCCTTGCCGAGTCCGACGGACCGCACCTTGAGCCGTTCGTCGCGGAAGACGGTCCACGCGCCGGGTGCGGGCGAGCAGGCGCGCACCACGCGGTCGACACGGAGTGCGGGAGCAGTCCAGTCGATGCGCGCGTCCTCGACGTTGATCTTCGGCGCGAGCGACACCCCGTCGGCCGGCTGCTGAACCGCCTCAAGGCTGCCGTCCTCGATGCCGTCCATCGTGGCGGCCAGCAGCCCGGCGCCCGCGAAGGCGAGCCGCGTGAGCAGGTCGCCGCTGGTGTCGGTGGGACGTACGTCCTCGGTGACGACGCCGTAGACGGGGCCGGAGTCCATTCCCTCCTCGATGAGGAAGGTGGAGGCTCCCGCCACCTCGTCACCCGCGAGCAGCGCGTGCTGCACGGGCGCCGCACCACGCCAGGCGGGCAGCAGCGAGAAGTGCAGATTGACCCACCCGTTGGCCGGTACGTCGAGCGCGACGCGGGGCAGCAGCGCGCCGTAGGCGACAACGGGGCAGCAGTCGGGTCCGATCTCGCGGAGCCGGACAAGGAAGTCCTCGTCCTTGGGGCGCTTGGGCTGCAGCACCTCGATGCCCTCTTCGGCCGCACGTTGCGCGACAGGGCTAGGCACCAGGTGCCGCCCGCGCCCGGCGCGCGCGTCGGGCCGGGTGACGACGGCGACGACCTCGTGCCGGTCCGAGGCGATCAGGGTGTCGAGGGCGGGGACGGCGACCTCGGGGGTACCTGCGAAGACGAGCCTCATCAGTGGCGAACTACCTCTCACGCACGAGCGGGTGAAATGGACGGAGTGTCAGAGAGACAAGTGGCGGGAAACGAGCGGAAAGGCAGCCAGTTTACGGTCAGCGCGCGGCTCCCGCCCGAGGGGGCGTACGCACACCTGCGCGCCCTCCGATCGCCGTTTCCGCGCCCCCGCAGCGTGACCAGAGCGACCGTTATGGCGTTGGTCAAGTCAGATTGACCGAATCGGGCATCGCTCAGCGTGCTCAGCGGCCTGGTTCCGCATATCCCCGAACAACAGCTCAAACAGCCCTTTTCAGCCGGTTCGAGAGGCTTTTTCATGGCCGACCACGCAACCCACGACGCCCAGGCGCGGGCCAGCCTGCATCTTCTGGTACGGGACATCGAGCGGGTCCGCCGGCAGGTGGACGCACTGCGCACCCTCACAGCGCAGCTCGGAAACGTCTACCGCCCGCGGCGCACCGGCCCGTCAGCGGGCTTCGTCGTCTACGGCCGCGCCCCCGCCCCGACCGTCAGGCTCGCTCAGGAACTACGCGACAGCGTCGAGACCCTCGTGACAGCCGCGGTGGACTTCGACCGCTCGCTGGGCTTCTCCTGGGACGCGGTCGGCTCGGCGCTGGGCGTCACCAAGCAGGCGGTGCACCGCAGGTACGGTTCGCGGCGCGGTACCGCGCGCGGCGCCGCCGAGTCACCCGAGACCACGGCGGCACCCGCACGTCCCCAGGAGCCCTCCGTAACCGGCACGCCACAGCGCCCCGTTCCGGTCGTCCAGGGGGCACCCAGGCCGGCGGCTGCCGTGCCCGCCGCCCGTTCCATCCCGCCGCAGCAGCCGCAATCCGCCCCCACCCACGACTCACGCCCCGGCGCCTTCCCCGGCCCCCGCAACGGCTGAACCCCGCACAGGCTCCTCCGCTCCTTCCCGGCTCGCTCAGCCCACGCCGACCCCGCCCCGGATCCCGCCCCCCCAACAGGTGAAAACCGCTGCCCGGTGCCTACTTCGCGCCGGGCAGCACGCTGTACGCAGCCATCCCGGCACGAAGCCCATCCCTGTACGCAACGGCCCTATACGCAGACGGGGCCCTGCACACAGACGGCCCACCCCCTGAGTCCCAAGGCACGGCGACACAAGGCACGTGCGACGTGCGACGAGGGACGAGAGGCGAGCGGCAAGCGGCAAGCGGCAAGCGACGACGCGCGGCAAGACAGTACGGGCAGCGGGGAACGGCTCGGGGGCGCGGTGGGGGCGCCGCAGACAAGTGCCGCTGCCACGCGGCACGTTCAGCCGATGTCCGGCGGATCGATACGGATGTGCGCCACGGGCCCTTCGCGGCCTGTGAGCCTGCGTACCTGTGCGGTCTTCAGCGCCGCAGCCAACGCCGCGCCGCTGCCCCGGGGCACACGGACCAGTGCCCGTTCCCACTGCTCGCCGGGCGGCGGAGCACCGGTTCTGCGTGGTCGGCCGCGCTCGGTGGCGGGCAGGGGAACGGGGCCCAACACCTCGGTGTGCTCCGGGAGTCCGGCCTCGCCCGCCGCGTCCAGCAGCCCCGTCACGGCCTCGGGAGGGCCGCTGACGGCCGCCATTCTGGAGACGGGGGGAAAGCCCAGCTCCGCACGGTCGGCCAACTCCCGCATCGCGTGCCCCACGGGGTCCCAGCGGACCAGCGCCTGCACCGGGCGCAGCGTCTCCTCGGCGACGATCACCACACTGCCGCCCTCCCCCTGTCCGCGCACCAGCGAGGCAGCGCCCAGCCAGCGGCGCAACGCCTCTTCGCCCGCGCGCAGATCGGGCCGTCCCAGCAGCGCCCAGCCGTCCAGGAGCAGCGCCGCCGCGTAACCCTCTCCGCCCTCCGGCACCGGTTCGGCGCCCGGTGTGGACACCACAAGCGCCGGCCTGCCCGGCACGGAGTCCAGCACGTGCTCGCCACCTGAGGTGCGGACGGGCACGGTGGGGAAGGCGCGGCCCAGTTCCTCCGCCGTACGCCGGGCGCCGAAGACGCTGCCCCGCAGCCGGGCGCCGCCGCACAAGGAGCAGTGCCAGTCGGGCGCCTCGCGCGCGCACCAGCCACAGCGCAGCTCGGCGCCCTCACCTGCGGCTTCCAGGGGGCCGGCGCAGTGTGCGCAACGGGCGGGCTCGCGGCAGCGCGCGCAGGCGAGCCGTGGCACGTACCCACGGCGGGGCACCTGTACGAGTACCGGCCCGCGCTCCAGGCCGTCGCGCGCCGCACGCCAGGCGAGGGTGGGCAGCCGGGCGCTGCGTGCCGCCTCGTCGCGCTCCTCGTCGCGGTCCCCGACCGTACGGACCAGGGGGGCCACGGTGCGGACGGTGGCGCGCTCGGCAGCCAGCGGGTGTGCGAAGCCCGACTCGACCAGCTGCGCCGCCTCGACCGTGCAGCCGTGCGCACCCAGCAGGAAGGCCGCGCGCTCGGTGACGGCGCGCTGGAGCAGGACTTCGCGTGCGTGCGGCTGGGGCGCGTGGTCGTCGCTGTGGCTGGAGTCGCCGTCGTCCCAGATGGCGGCGAGGCCCAGTTTGGCCACGGGCGCGAACATCGCCGCGCGGGTGCCGACCACGGCGCGCACGGCGCCTCTGCTGACGGCGAGCCAGCGGCGGTAGCGCTGTTCTGGGCCTGAGTCCGCTGTGAGCAGCACATGCTGGCCCTCGCCGACGTGCGCGGTGAGCGCGGCGTCCACCCGGGCCGCCGCACGCCCGTCGGGCAGTACGGCGAGCGCTCCACGCCCGGAGGCGAGGGTGGCGGCGAGGGCTCTGGCCAGCTCGTCGGCCCAGTCCCCCGCGCCCGGCAACGCGGTCCACACGGCCCGGGGCGTGTCCTTCCCCGCGAGCGCCTGCAGGAAGGCGGGCCCCTGTTCGTACCGCTCCCAGCCGCCGGGCTCCGGGGCCCGGGGCGCCGGGGGCCGGCGGGGTGAGGGCTTCTTCTCGGCCCTGGCCATCCTGGGAGGCACGGCCAGCTGGACGACATCGGCGAGCGAGCCCGCGTAGCGGTCGGCCACCGCGCGGCACAGCTGGAGCAGTTCAGGTCCGAGCACGGGCTCGGGCGACAGCACCTGGGCGAGGGGGGCGAGTCTGCCGGTGAAGTCGCTGTCGGCACGGCGCTCGACGATGAACCCGTTGATGAGCTTTCCGCCCTCGCGGCGCCCCTCACGCTCCCCCGCCCCGAACCGCACCCTGACCCGGACACCGGGCTGCGCCTCCTCGTCCATGGCCGCGGGGACCGCGTAGTCGAAGTACCGGTCGAGATGGACCAGGCCCTTGTCGACGAGCACCCGCGCCACGGGCAGCGTGGCGGCCAGCTCGGCCCCGCGCCAGGTCCGGGGCCTGGCCTTGGGAGCCTGCCGCTCCTTGTGCTCGCGCACGGTCTCCCGGATCAGCGCGAGCTGCTCGGGCACCTCGGCAGCCCGCCCCTCCGGCTCCCGCCGTTCGTCGTCGTCCCTGCTCACAGCCCCAGTCTTAGCAGACGGGTACGACAGGCCGCGCGTGCGCTCCCCACGCTCACCCGCCCTCCACCGTGCGGCTCCCGGCTCCCGGGGCGCCCGCCGGCCACCGCCGTACGGCCTGCCGGCGTCGGCGCGGTGACGCCCCGCGTCACAAGCAGCGCACCGAGCGCCGGCAGACCGGCGAGGCGCTAACGTGACAAGGCGCCGGCTGCCGCGCGTGAGCGCGTCGTACGGCTCGGCCCGTTCGCTCATTCAGCGTCTCCGACAACAGCTCCGTGCAGGAACAGGTCGACGAGTTCGGCGTTCTCCAACGGGTCGGGGGCGCCCATCCGTCCGGCGCTCATCAGCAGCAAGTGGAAGGCGTCGGCGAGCCGTTCGGGCGCCAGCCGCAGCCTGTCCCGCTCGGGCTCGAAGAGCGCTGCCAGCACGGCCCTGGGCGCTGCGAGACTGGCCTCACGCTGCCGGGCCGCCGCGTCGGGGTCGGCGTCGGTACCGGAGTCGGGGCCGGGGGGTGCCCCTCGCGTGAGCTTGCCCGTAGCGGCGAGCGCCCCGGCGACATCCCCTATCCGGTGCATCCGGCCGCGCATCACCTCGGCCGCCTCTATGAGCCGGCCGGACAGCGGCTGGTCCACCGAGATGGCCTCCAGGAGCGCAACGGTGTCGTCGGGCCGCAACACCTCCTCCATGCACGCCTGGAGCACCGCGTCCTTGTCGGGGAAGACCCGGAAGATCGTGCCCTCCCCGATTCCGGCCGCCCTCGCGATCTTCGCGGTGGTCACCGAGGCGCCGTACTCGACGACGAGCGGCAGTGCCGCTGTGATGATCATTGCCCGACGCTGGTCGGGGTCCATGGCAGGCGCACGGCGCCGAGAAGATGTCTCGTTCATGCCCCGCATCTTACGGAGTGAGTGCTCACTCCGTCAATGAGCGAGTACTCACTCCGCTCTCACGCACTCTCGACGGGCGGCACGCTTTCCTGTGTCCTGCGGAAGGGGAAACGGGAAACACCCCGATCCGCCTTGTTGGTCCAGGCAGCCTGTCCCACGCTGACTTCCGGCGACCGGCTGCTGCCCGGAGTGAGAGTCACGGAGGTTCGAAGTGCCCCAGCAGCCAACCCGGTTCGGTCCTGAACTCCGCAGACGACGGCTCGCAGCGCAGCTCTCCCTCACCCGCCTCGGCCAGCTCGTCCACTACAGCAAGAGCCAGCTGAGCAAGGTCGAACGCGGCCTCAAGCCCCCCAGCCCCGAACTGGCCCGCCTCTGCGACACCACCCTCGACGCAGCCGGCGCCCTCACGTCCCTGGCCCCCACCCGCCCCGCCCCAGCAGCCCCGGCGCTCCCCACCCCGACAGACCCTGCGCTCCCCGCAGAACCCGACGAAGGCGAGGTCTGGCTGATGCACCTGTCCTCCGACGGCCCCAGCTGGTTCCAGCCCGTGGCCCGCAGAACGCTCATGGCGGCGGGCGGCGCCACAGCCGTCACCTTCACCCTCGGGGCGGCCCCGCGTGAAGCGGCGCCGCAGGAGTGCGCCTCGCTCCTCGCCACGGCCCGCTCCCTTTTCGACCACTACCGCACGCTGGGCCAGTCGGCAGGAGGTGACGTGATCCTCCCCGCCCTGGTCGCGCAGACGCACTCCCTGCGTCGAATCGCCCTCCGTGCGGGCCCTCGCACCCGCGACGACCTGCTCTCCCTCGCCTCCCGCTACGCCGAATACGTCGGTTGGCTGGTCCAGGAGACCGGTGACGACAGGGGCGCGCTGTGGTGGACGGACCGCGCCGTCGAACTGGCGGAAGCCGGTGGTGACCGCGACCTCGCGGCGTATGCCCTCGTACGCCGCGCGCTGGTCACCCTCTACCGCGATGAAGCCGCGCAGACCATCGAGTTGGCAGCCCACGCGCAGAGCTTCGCGGCTCCCGCGCGCGTCCGCGGCCTCGCGGCCCAGCGTGAGGCACAGGGACACGCTCTCGCCGGCGACTACGACGCGTGCATGAGCTGCCTGGACCGCGCACGCGAACTCCTCGGCCACGCCGCCGAGGACGACGGCTCCCCCATGATCGGCACCACCACGCTTCCCGACCCCGTGGCCATGATCACCGGCTGGTGCCTGCACGACCTCGGCCGGCCGCGCGAGGCCGCCGAGATCCTCGACCACGAGACGGGCCGTCTGCCCGCACACGCCCTGCGCTCCCAGACCCGTTACGGGCTGCGCCGTGCCCTCGCCCATGCGGCGGCGGGCGAGATCGACCACGCCTGCGCCCTCCTCATGGCCCTCGCCCCCGCCACGGACACCCTTGCGTCCGCCACCCTCTCCGCTGACCTCCGCCGCCTGTCCCGCACCCTCTCCCGCCGCCCCACACCGACCACCCGCTCCCTGGCCCCCTGGCTGGCCGGCCATCACCGATAGAGGAGAGTCCATGCCCGAGATCTTCATCAACTACCGCACCGGCGACGGCGAACAGTCCGCGACCACCATCGCCCGCGAGCTGGCCCACCGCTTCGGTGAGGAACTGGTCTTCCGCGCCAGTGAGTCCATCAAGCCCGGGCAGTGCTACCCCGACGAACTGCTCGCCGGCGTACGCAAGAGCAGCGCGCTCCTCGCCGTCATAGGCCCTCAGTGGCTCGAATCGCCGGACAGCGCCGATGCGAACAGCAGGGCACTGGACAACGAGGAGGACTGGGTACGCAAGGAGATCCTGGAGGCGCTGTCCTGGGGGCTCCCCGTGATCCCCGTGCTCGTGGGGCGACGCATGGAACGCCTCAGCGCGGCCCGGCTTCCGCAGCCGCTGGCGAGGCTGGCCTACATCCAGTCCCTGAGGTACGACACCCAGCAGGCGTCCTCCGACCTCGCCCGTATCGGCGACGTGGTGGCGGATCTGGTCCCCGGACTCACCGACCAACGGGCGGGCAAGGGTACGCCCGACCCGCCGCAGGCGCCCGGCAGCACGAGCAACACCCTCACAGGTGACGGAAGCGGGAACGTACAGGCCAGGGACGTCTCCGGAGGTGTGACAGGCACCGTCATCCACAGGTCCGAAGGCCCCGTGAACACAGGAAGCGGCGAGCAGAACATCCACCAGCCTCAGGTGAACGGCGACGGCACCACGTTCATCACGGGCGGCAACCAGGGCGGCGTCAGCCCTCGCTTCAACACCGGTGCCCCCACCCCCGAGGACGACCGGTGACCGACACCACGACCATCAACAGCTCGCAGGGGCCGGTGAACACCGGCCCGGTCACGGTGAACGTCAACACCGCCATCCGGGACTCCGTTTCCCCGGACACCGCGCGCCGCAATCCCAGGCGGCTGGCCGTTGACGAACTCCGCAGGCTCAGAAGGCGTTTCGAGCCACCACCCGGAGTCGAGCGGGCACGACAGCTTCTGGAGGAACGGAGCGCGGTCCTGCTCACCGCCGCTCCGAGGACCGGGGCGCACACCGCGGCCAAGGTTCTGCTGTGCGAACTGCCCCAGGGCGCCGAACGCTTCCGGGAACTCGTCGACCAGGCGGAGCAGGGAGAGAGTTACGCGCTGGCCTCGGAACAGGTCGAGGACGGGGCCGCGCTCCTGCTCGATCTATCCACGAGCAGCGAGGACCGTTACCAAACGGCCATGGAGGAACTTCCGGGTCTTCTCGCGGTCCTGCGTGAGCGCCACGCCCAACTCGCCGTCGTACTCCCCCAGGACTGGAAGGATTCGCTGAACCCGCTGCTACGTGACCTCGTCGCGCCGCTCGGTCGCCCGCCGAGCAGGGACGTGCTGCGAAAGCACCTGCGCCTCAACGGCATCACACCGGCGCCCGAGGAACTGACCGGCTCCCGTCTGGAGGCGTTCCTCCGCGAGGCGTCCATGGCCGCCGTCGCCGACCTGAGCGAGGGGATCCGCTTCGCCAGGGACTCGGCGTGCCACGGACCCGGCTTCGGGGCGTGGCTCAGCGCGGCACTGACGGAGCTCGAACCGGGCCCCGATGCGGTGGACTCACTGCTGGCGAAGCTGCCGACCGGGCGCCAACGCGCCCTCCTCCTCACGACGGCGCTGCTGCACGGGGCACGTCCCGACACGCTGCACGAAGCCACGTCCCGGCTGTTGCGGGCCGCCGAGCAACCCGACATGTCAGGCCCCGTGCTCCAGCACCGTTCGCTGACCGCACGTCTCGCAGACGTCGAAGCGGCTCCGCACCGGGACGGACGGGTCCGCTTCGACCGGCGCAAGTACGACGACAAGGTACGCACGTACTTCTGGGACAACTTTCCGCAGCTCCGGGACCCGTTACGGGACTGGATCACCCACGCGTCGGACCTGCCCTCGCTCGCGCCGGGCGATCTGCTGAACCTCGTGACGCGCTACGTACGCGAGTGCCTGCGCACCGGCCCACCGGATACGGTCACGGCGCTCGCACAACACTGGACGAGGAACTCGGCCACCCAGGCGGAACAGTCCATGGCCGCCCGCGCCCTGGGCGAGGGCGTGATCCACACCGGATACGGGAGCGTCTTCCGCCGGACCCTGTACGCCTGGTCGCGGGAGCAGGATCTGGTGCCGTCCCGTGCCTATGTCGTCATCAGCGTCTGCTCCGAGGCGCTGTCCCGCCGCTTCCCCGACCAGGCGATGACGCGTCTGCGGCACCTGACCCGTCACAGCAAGCCCGGCATACGGGCCGCCGCCCGCGAGGCGCTGTTGCGCATCACCGACGCGGACGACCTGCTTCACCGCTCCCTGCTGCACCGGTTACGCCCCGGCCCTGAGGGCCCAGGACGGCATGACGCCACACTCTTCCTGGAACTCGCCGACCCCGCCCGGCTCGCCAGGGACAGATCGCTTCGGACACAGTTCGCCGACCACTGGGCAGCGGTGCTGCGGGATCTGCCCCGTACGGCGTGGGAAACGCATCTGCGTCACTGGCTGGACCGGGGGCAAGCCAGTCCCACCGCCCGCTCCGGGGCCGTGGAGGTCATGGCCGCCGCCTGCGTCCGGGAGCCCTCGGCCTTCAGCGGTGTCTACGCCGTCGCATGCCTCTGGGCCCGGGGCGACCCCGCCCGCGGGGAGACCGTGGACGCCCTGTGGCAGCGGGTCAAGTCCGCCCTCGGCACCGAAACGTCCACCCTCGCCCTTCATCCCGCCAAGGAGACGTCCCCATGAGTTCTGGACACGGGACCGTGACCGCCTTCTTCACCGTCATCACCGGGCTCGTCCTGGTCATCGTCGGCCTCGTCCTCGACTGGCCGCCCTGGGTGTGGGGCACCGTGGCCATGGCGTTCACCGCCGCCGCCCTTCTGGCCCGGCGGCTCATGAGGCGGCCCGTGGACCCGCTCGGCCCCGAGTTCACCCATGAACCCGATGTCCCCATCCCGCCTCCGGAGCGCCGGGAACGCGTTCTCCGTGACGTGGCGCTGCCCACCTCGGAGCCGGACTACGACTTCCGCTTCTCCGCCACCGTCCGCTGGTGCCCCCTGGACCCTCCACGGGACGGGCCGCCCTTCAGCGCGGCCGGTGTGGCGGTGGACGCGGTGCTGGAGAGAGCCGGCGCCCTCACGGAGACGCGGGAGCCGCATCGCGGCTCGCTCGCGCAGCACCAGCTCGATGGGGAACTGGCCGTCATGCGGCCTGACTCGGGCGGGCGCGTACTGGCGATGGCGGAGGACGTGACCCTCTCGCTCTCGGAGGCCGACGCCCTGCGTCTGCGCAAGCTCTCCACCGTTCGCAAGGACGAGGTGCTGTGGTCGCATGAGCGCAGATACGAGCGCGACCGGCGCGAGTACCTGCGCGAGGACGTACTCAGCGACACCGGCAGCGCGGTGGTGTGGTGGCTCACGAAGAACGACGAACAGATCAGCAAGACCGTCGAAGACCTCGGCGTGCTCGCGCAGCTCTCGGCAGCCGCCAACAATCTCGATGTTCCCGAGCGCTTCGCGCACATCGTGCCCCACCCCCCGCGCCCTCCGGAGCCGGACGAGCCCACAGAACATTACGGACACGGCGGATCAGCCCTGAACCAGCCGGGCCTTGGCGCGAACGGGGCCGCTCCTCCCAGCCCGGCGGACCACTTCGAGAGGCTGCTGGGAGCCATGGGCGTCCCGGCTGAGCACGCGGACTCCGGCGTCCTCGCGCGCTGTCTCCATGAGGGAGCGAGGGCGGTCGGCCGGACGGAGGCAGCCGAGGCCATCCGTCTCCGGTTCGACCCGGCGGCCATCCCCGCCGCCGAGGACTCCGACCCCAACAGCGTGGACCCGGCCCAGAACCCCCCGTTCTGAGGACGTAAAGGCGCCAGGGCACGAGGAGCACGAGGACACCAGAAAGCGTCCAGAGCCAGGATCGGCGACACCCGCCCATGCCGGAGGCCCGACCCCCGCCAGCGTGGGGTGTCGGGCCTCCGGGATGGAGACGGCGCGGAGCGGCTAGACGCCGACCGCCTTGCGCAGTGCCTCGACGCGGTCCGTGCGCTCCCAGGTGAAGTCCGGGAGAGCGCGGCCGAAGTGGCCGTAGGCCGCGGTCTGAGCGTAGATCGGGCGGAGCAGGTCCAGGTCGCGGATGATCGCGGCCGGGCGGAGGTCGAAGACGTCGGCGATGGCCTGTTCGATCTTCTCGGCCTCGACCGTCGCCGTGCCGAACGTCTCCACGAAGAGGCCGACCGGCTCGGCCTTGCCGATCGCGTAGGCGACCTGGACCTCGCAGCGGCCGGCGAGCCCGGCGGCGACGACGTTCTTGGCGACCCAGCGCATCGCGTAGGCCGCGGAGCGGTCCACCTTGGACGGGTCCTTGCCGGAGAAGGCGCCGCCACCGTGGCGGGCCATACCGCCGTAGGTGTCGATGATGATCTTGCGCCCGGTGAGCCCGGCGTCACCCATGGGGCCGCCGATCTCGAAGCGGCCCGTCGGGTTGACGAGCAGTCGGTAGCCCTCGGTGTCGATCTTGATGCCCTCGTCGACGAGAGCCTTCAGCTCGGGCTCCACGACGAACTCGCGGATGTCCGGCGCGAGCAGCGAGTCGAGGTCGATGTCGGCTGCGTGCTGCGAGGAGACCACGACGGTGTCCAGGCGTACGGGCTTGTCGCCGTTGTACTCGATGGTGACCTGCGTCTTGCCGTCGGGGCGCAGGTACGGGATCGTCCCGTTCTTGCGTACGGCGGAGAGCCGCTCCGAGAGCCGGTGTGCCAGCGTGATGGGCAGCGGCATGTACTCGGCGGTCTCGTCGCAGGCGTAGCCGAACATCAGGCCCTGGTCGCCCGCGCCCTGCTCGTCGAGTTCGTCCTTGTCGCCCTCGACTCGCCGCTCGTAAGCGGTGTCGACGCCCTGGGCGATGTCGGGCGACTGGGCCCCGATGGACTCGGAGACGCCGCAGGAGGCGCCGTCGAAGCCCTTCTTGGACGAGTCGTAACCAATGTCGAGAATCTTGTTGCGCACAAGCGTCGGAATAGGCGCGTACGCCTTGGTCGTCACCTCTCCGGCCACATGCACGAGGCCGGTGGTGATCAGCGTCTCGACGGCGACCCGGGAATGCGGGTCCTCCTTGAGCAGGGCGTCGAGGATGGTGTCGCTGATCTGGTCAGCGATCTTGTCAGGGTGACCCTCGGTCACAGATTCCGAGGTGAACAAGCGGCGCGACACATCGCTCCCTGGGGTTGCAGCGGCTGCTGGCTGAGCATGGGGCGGACCGGTCGGGGGCTGCGCCCAAGCACGGTCCGCGGCCAGTTTATCCATCTCCACCGGCATCCAATCACGGACTCTCGAACTCCGAGACGACCATGACCTGCTCAATCTGAACTCCAGCACTGCCACAGACGGGCCGGAGGTACGGACATATCCAGGCGTGTCGGATATCGAGAACGCAGGTCAAGTGCGCCGTTCCAGCCCCATGCGATCAGTTCAGGCCCACTCGTTCACTTTCCCGGAAGGCGCTCCACCACGAGGTCCCAGACCGTGTCGGCGAGCGCTTCCTTCGGGCCGTGCGGAACGACGGTCTCGCTGCCGTCGGCACCGAGAACGACCGCCGCGTTCTCCTCCGAACCGAAGGTCTTACGCTCCCCGACCTCGTTGACAACCAGCAGGTCACACCCCTTGGAGGCGAGTTTGGCGCGGCCGTGTGCGAGCACGTCGTCGGTCTCGGCTGCGAACCCCGCGACGATCTGCCCTTCACGGGGACGCGACGTAGCGATTTCGGCGAGGATGTCCGGGTTACGCACGAGCGCGACGGGTTCGGGCTCCGCGCCGTCCTTCTTCTTGATCTTTCCGGTGGCGTAGGAGGCGGGCCGGAAGTCGGCGACGGCCGCCGCCATCACCACCGCGTCGGCGTCCGCCGCAGCTCGCACGACGGCCTCCCGTAGGTCACGCGCTGTGCCCACCGGTACGACATCGACGCCCGCGGGGTCGGGCAGTGCGCTGTTCGCCGCGAGGAGCGTGACGCGGGCCCCCCGCGCGGCAGCCGTACGGGCCAGCGCGTAGCCCTGCTTGCCCGAGGAGCGGTTCCCGAGGAAGCGCACGGGGTCCAGCGGCTCCCGGGTGCCGCCAGCGCTGACGACGACGTGGCGGCCCGCGAGGTCGGCGGTGACGGGCGCCGCGCCCCGCGCGAGGACGCGGCGGCAGACCTCGAAGATCGCTTCGGGGTCAGGAAAGCGTCCCTTGCCCGTGTCCACACCTGTCAGACGTCCGACGGCGGGCTCGATGACGACCGCGCCGCGGCGGCGCAGCGTGGCGACGTTCTCCTGGGTCGCGGGGTGCTCCCACATCTCGGTGTGCATGGCGGGCGCGAAGACGACGGGACATCGCGCGGTCAGGAGCGTGTTGGTGAGCAGGTCGTCGGCCAGGCCGTGTGCTGCCTTGGCGAGCAGATCGGCGGTCGCGGGGGCGACGACGACGAGGTCGGCCGTCTGTCCGATGCGCACATGCGGCACCTCGTGCACCGAGTCCCACACCTCGGTCGAGACGGGATGCCCGGTCAGCGCCGACCAGGTGGCGGAGCCGACGAAGTGCAGCGCCGAGTCGGTGGGGACGGCGCGGACGTCGTGCCCGCTCTCGGTCAGCCGCCGGACCAGCTCGCACGCCTTGTAAGCGGCGATGCCCCCGCCGATCCCGAGAACGACCTTCGGCCTGCCCTGCTGCTCTGTCACTCGTCTCTCCCCACGCGCGGACGTATGGCTCCATGACACACCAGGGGCCCGGCAGCCGCGCTGCCGGGCCCCTGGTGGAGGTGCGGATGTGCGATTACTGGCCGATGGGCGGGGCCTCGATGGCCTCGGACGTCAGCAGGCCCGCGTTGATCTCGCGGAGCGCGATGGAGAGCGGCTTCTCATGCACGTGCGTGTCCACCAGCGGGCCGACGTACTCAAGAAGGCCCTCACCGAGCTGGGAGTAGTACGCGTTGATCTGACGCGCGCGCTTGGCGGCGTAGATCACGAGGCTGTACTTCGAGTCGGTGGCCTCAAGAAGCTCATCAATCGGCGGGTTGATGATGCCCTCGGGCGTGGTGATGGAAGAGGACACTCTCTGCCTTCCGGAGGGTGGGTGTGAATGATCGATTTACGATCTTGAGCCGGAACCGAGGCATAAGACCAAGGTCACGGGATCAATCGATACTCATCAAGGCTAGCAGCTCAGCGCTGACCTCCTCGACGGAGGTGTTGACGAGCGTCACATCGAACTCGGCGCCGGCGGCCAGCTCCGTGCGGGCCGCCTCCAGGCGTCGTTCGATGATCTCGGGCGCCTCGGTTCCCCGCCCGGTCAGGCGCCTGACCAGTTCCTCCCAGGTGGGAGGGGCGAGGAAGACGAGTTGCGCCTCGGGCATCGACTGCTTGACGAGCCGTGCCCCCTGGAGATCGATCTCCAGCAGGACGGGCTCACCTCGCTCCAGGTGTTCCAGCACCGCCTGGCGTGGGGTGCCGTACCTGTTGCCCGCGAACTCGGCCCACTCCAGCAACTCGCCGTTGGCGACGAGCTTGTCGAACTCCTCGTCGTCCACGAAGAAGTACTGCACCCCATGGCGCTCGCCCGGGCGGGGCCTTCGGGTGGTGGCGGAGACGGAGAGCCAGACCTCGGGATGGGCCTTGCGCATATGGGCGACGACCGTGCTCTTGCCGACCCCCGAGGGGCCGGAGAGCACGGTCAGTCGCGATGTGCCGACCGGGGGTGCCGGGGTCTCCCCCCGGGGAACTGCAGAACTCATGCAGCGATTATCCCGGTTCGCGCGAGTGCCTGAGACCTCAGGCGTTCGCACCGCCGAACTCGCGCTCAAGAGCCGCGATCTGGTTGGAGCCGAGGCCACGCACGCGGCGGCTCTCGGAGATCCCCAGACGCTCCATGATCTGCTTGGCGCGGACCTTGCCGACGCCGGGCAGGGACTCCAGGAGCGCGGAGACCTTCATCTTGCCGATGACATCGTTCTCCTGGCCCTGCTTGATGACCTCATGGAGGGATGCGCCGGAGTGCTTCAGCCGGTTCTTGACCTCGGCGCGCTCCCGGCGAGCCGCGGCGGCCTTTTCGAGCGCGGCTGCGCGCTGTTCAGGGGTAAGGGGCGGAAGAGCCACGCCTACGTCACCTCGGATGTCGAACTGTCGGATACGGACCGGTGAGGAACCTAGTAGCCCTACACCTGCGGAGCAACGAGCAACGCGCCTGTTCGCGGTGCTCTCGACGGAGACTAGCGGCCTGCGGCCCAACAGTCAGCGAGAACAGACGAAAAGTCCTGGTCAGCCTCTGTCGACCAGGACATTTCCGGGCATAATGAGCAGATTTTTCTGCGTCAGTTGACCGCTGCCCACACCTCATCGGCAAAACGGGCCGCGGAATCACGCAATCCGGATGTAACGGGGCCGTGCCGGAGCACCCCCCTGCTGACGCTCGGCACCACATTGCGCACCGCGTCACCGAAGACCGCGGGGAGATCGGCCGGGGTCGCGCCCTGCGCTCCGATGCCGGGGGCGAGGAGCGGACCGTTGACATCGAGATCGAAGTCGGACAGATCGCCCAGCGTCGCGCCGACGACCGCGCCGAAGGAGCCGAGCGGAGCCGCGCCCGCGTTCTCGGACGCGAGGTGCCGCAGCATGGTCGCCGCCACGCTGGAACCGTCCTCGCGTACGGCACGCTGCACCTCCCGCCCCTCCTCGTTGGAGGTGAGCGCGAGCACGAAGAGCCCCGCACCGCCGGCGTGGGCCGCGTCCAGTGCCGGGCGCAGCGCCTCGAAGCCCAGATACGGGCTGACGGTGAGCGCGTCGGAGAAGAGCGGGCTGTCCCTGTCGAGGTACGTGGCCGCGTAGGCGCCCATGGTCGAGCCGATGTCGCCGCGCTTGGCGTCCATCAGCACCAGCGCCCCGGCTTCGCGGGCCTCGGCGACCGCCTTCTCCAGCACGGCGAGGCCGCGCGAGCCGAAGCGCTCGAAGAAGGCGGACTGCGGCTTGAGGACAGCGACCCGGTCGGCGAGCGCCTCGACGGTCGTACGGGTGAAGCGCTCAAGGCCGGCGACGTCGTCGCTCAGGCCCCAGTCGCGCAGCAGCGAGGCGTGCGGGTCGATGCCCACGCACAGCGGACCGCGCGTCTCCATGGCGGCGCGCAGCCTGGCGCCGAAGGGTACGGGCTCGGTCATACGGTCACCTTCCGGTGGTCGGCGCCGACGGCCTCGGCGAGAGTGGCGTACGGGCTGGCCTCCAGCCGCCGCGCGAGCCCGGCGTGCACGGTGCGCATCCAGAACGGGCCCTCGTAGAGGAACGCCGTGTAGCCCTGCACAAGGGTGGCTCCGGCCAGGATGCGCCGCCAGGCGTCCTCGGCCGTGGTGATGCCGCCGACGCCGATCAGCGTGAGCCGGTCGCCGGCCCGCGCGTAGAGGCGGCGCAGCACCTCGGTGGAACGGTCACCGACCGGTGCGCCGGAGAGACCGCCCGTCTCTGCGAGGAGCGCCGGGGCAGCGGTCAGGCCGAGCCCTTCGCGGGCGATGGTGGTGTTGGTGGCGATGATGCCGTCGAGGCCCAGTTCGACGGCGAGGTCGGCCACCGCGTCGATGTCCTCGTCCGCCAGATCGGGCGCGATCTTGACGAGAAGCGGAACGCGGCGGTCGGTCACCGTACGGTCGGCCGCCTCGCGTACGGCGGTGAGGAGCGGGCGCAGATGCTCGGTGGCCTGGAGGTTCCGCAGGCCCGGGGTGTTCGGCGAGGAGACATTCACCACGAGGTAGTCGGCGTGCGGCGCGAGTGCCTCGGTCGAGGTGACGTAGTCCCCAACGGCGTCGGCCTCGGTGACCGCCTTGGTCTTGCCGATGTTGACTCCGAGGGTCGTGGGAAAGACCGCGTCGCGTGCGGCGAGGCGGGCTGCGACGGCGGCTGAGCCCTCGTTGTTGAAGCCCATGCGGTTGATCAGCGCGCGGTCCTCGACCAGGCGGAAGAGCCGCTTCTTGGGGTTGCCCGGCTGGGGCTGCCCGGTGACCGTGCCGATCTCGACGTGGTCGAAGCCGAGCATCGCGAGGCCGTCGGTGCCCTCGGCGTTCTTGTCGAAGCCGGCCGCCAGGCCGAAGGGGCCGTGCATGCGGCGGCCCAGCGCTTCGACGCGGAGTGCCTTGTGACGGGGGGCGAGTACCGCTGCGGCGAACGTGCGCAGGACGGGGATGCGGGCGGCGCAACGGATCCAGGAGAAGGCCAGGTGGTGGGCCTTCTCCGGGTCCATGCGCGCGAAGAGGGCCCGGAAGAGGAGTCCGTACATGTGTGGGCTTTCCGTGGGTGATGGTGCCCCCGCGCCGCCCTGCCCCGGACTCCCGGGCGCCGGAGAGGGTTCTCCGGCGCCCGGGGCTCGGGTGCGCGCGCTGGGGGGGGGGAGGAACGCGGCCTCAGCCCTCGCGGGCCGCCGTCAGATGCAGGGCGTGGTCCTGCAGGGAGCGGACCGACACCTCACCGCGCTGCAGCGCCTCGATGCCCTGCACCGCCGCGGCCAGCGCCTGCACGGTCGTGAGGCACGGCACCGAGCGCGCGACGGCGGCCGTGCGGATGTCGTAGCCGTCGAGGCGGCCACCGGTGCCGTACGGGGTGTTGACGATGAGGTCGACCTGGCCGTCGTGGATGAGCTGGACGATGGTCGGTTCACCCGCGGGGCCCTCGCCCTGGCTCTGCTTGCGGACGACGGTCGCGTTGATTCCGTTGCGCTTGAGAACTTCAGCCGTGCCGGAGGTGGCGAGCAGTTCGAAGCCCATGCCGACCAGTTCCCTGGCGGGGAAGATCAGCGAGCGCTTGTCCCGGTTGGCGACGGAGACGAAGGCGCGGCCCTTGCTCGGCAGCGCACCGTAGGCGGCGGCCTGCGACTTGGCGTACGCGGTGCCGAACACCGAGTCGATGCCCATGACTTCACCGGTGGAGCGCATCTCCGGGCCGAGCACGGTATCGACTCCGCGACCCTGCACGTCCCGGAAGCGGTTCCACGGGAGTACCGCTTCCTTGACCGAGATCGGCGCGTCCAGCGGCAGGTCGCCCCCGTCGCCCTCGGCCGGGAGCATGCCCTCGGCGCGCAGCTCGGCGACGGTGGCGCCGAGCGAGATACGGGCCGCAGCCTTTGCGAGCGGGACGGCCGTGGCCTTGGAGGTGAAGGGGACCGTACGGGAGGCACGGGGGTTGGCCTCCAGCACGTAGAGGATGTCCCCTGCCATCGCGAACTGGATGTTGATCAGGCCCTGGACGCCGACGCCCCGCGCGATGGCCTCGGTCGAGGCGCGCAGCCGCTTGATGTCGTAGCCGCCGAGGGTGATCGGAGGCAGCGCGCAGGCGGAGTCGCCGGAGTGGATACCGGCCTCCTCGATGTGCTCCATCACGCCGCCGAGGTACAGCTCCTCGCCGTCGTAGAGCGCGTCGACGTCGATCTCGATGGCGTCGTCGAGGAAGCGGTCGATGAGGACCGGGTGCTTCTCGATGAGGCCCGCGTGGCGCTCCAGGTAGGACTCCAGCGAGGGCTCGTCGTAGACGATCTCCATGCCGCGCCCGCCGAGAACGTACGAGGGGCGGACCATCACCGGGTAGTTGATCTCGGCGGCGATCCCCTTGGCCTGTGCGAACGAGAAAGCGGTGCCGTACTTGGGCGCCGGCAGGCCCGCCTCGGTCAGCACGCGGCCGAACGCGCCGCGCTCCTCGGCCAGTTCGATGGCCTCGGGTGAGGTGCCGGCGATCGGTACGCCGTTGTCCTTGAGCGCCTGTGCGAGGCCCAGCGGGGTCTGCCCGCCGAGCTGGACGAGGACGCCGGCGACGGGTCCTGCCTGCCGCTCCGCGTGGACGATCTCCAGGACGTCCTCCAGGGTGAGCGGCTCGAAGTAGAGCCGGTCGGAGGTGTCGTAGTCGGTGGAGACCGTCTCGGGGTTGCAGTTGACCATGATCGTCTCGTAGCCGGCCGCCCCGAGCGCGAAGGAGGCGTGGACGCACGAGTAGTCGAACTCGATGCCCTGGCCGATGCGGTTGGGCCCCGAGCCGAGGATGATCACCGCGGGCTTCTCGCGGGGTGCGACCTCGGTCTCCTCGTCGTAGGAGGAGTAGAAGTACGGGGTCTTCGCTGCGAACTCGGCGGCGCAGGTGTCGACGGTCTTGTAGACGGGCCGGACGCCGAGCGCGTGCCTGACCTCGCGTACCACGTCCTCGCGCAGGGAGCGTACGGCGCCGATCTGCGCGTCGGAGAAGCCGTTGCGCTTGGCGTGCGCGAACAGTTCGCGGCTCAGCTCGGGCGCAGCGGCGAGCTCGTCGGCGGTCTCCTTGATGAGGAACAGCTGGTCGACGAACCAGGGGTCGATCTTCGTCGCTTCGAAGACCTCCTCCTGCGTGGCACCGGCCCGGATCGCGTCCATGACGGTGTTGATCCGGCCGTCGGTCGGCCGCCCGGCGTCGGTGAGGAGCTGCGCCTTGTCGCCGAGTTCGGCCACCGGGGTGGCGAAGTCGAACTGGCTGCCCTTCTTCTCCAGCGAGCGCAGCGCCTTGTTGAGGGCCTCGGGGAAGTTACGGCCGATGGCCATGGCCTCGCCGACCGACTTCATGGTGGTGGTGAGGGTCGAGTCGGCGGCCGGGAACTTCTCGAAGGCGAAGCGGGGCGCCTTGACGACGACATAGTCGAGTGTGGGCTCGAAGGACGCCGGGGTCTTCTCGGTGATGTCGTTGGGGATCTCATCGAGCGTGTAGCCGACGGCGAGCTTCGCCGCGATCTTCGCGATGGGGAACCCGGTGGCCTTGGACGCCAGCGCGGACGACCTCGAAACGCGCGGGTTCATCTCGATGACGACGACGCGGCCGTCCTCGGGGTTGACGGCGAACTGGATGTTGCAGCCACCGGTGTCGACGCCGACCTCGCGGATGACGGCGATGCCGATGTCACGCAGCACCTGGTACTCGCGGTCGGTCAGCGTCATCGCGGGCGCGACGGTGATGGAGTCGCCGGTGTGCACGCCCATGGGGTCGAAGTTCTCGATGGAGCAGACGACCACGACGTTGTCGTTCTTGTCGCGCATCAGCTCCAGCTCGTACTCCTTCCAGCCGAGGATGGACTCCTCCAGGAGCACCTCGGTGGTCGGCGACAGTTCGAGGCCCTGGCCCGCGATGCGGCGCAGCTCGTCCTCGTCGTGTGCGAAGCCGGAACCGGCGCCGCCCATGGTGAAGGAGGGGCGGACGACCACGGGGTAGCCGCCCAGCTCGCCGACGCCGCGCAGCACGTCGTCCATGGAGTGGCAGATGAAGGAGCGCGCGGAGGCGCCGTGGCCGATCTTGCCGCGTACGGCCTCCACGACGTCCTTGAACTGGTCGCGGTCCTCGCCCTTGTTGATGGCCTCGACATTGGCGCCGATCAGTTCGACGCCGTACTTGTCCAGGGTTCCGTCCCCGTGCAGGGAGATCGCGGTGTTGAGCGCGGTCTGGCCGCCGAGGGTGGGCAGCAGCGTGTCGGGACGCTCCTTGGCGATGATCTTCTCGACGAACTCGGGGGTGATCGGCTCGACATACGTGGCGTCGGCGATCTCCGGGTCCGTCATGATCGTGGCGGGGTTGGAGTTGACCAGGATCACGCGCAGGCCCTCGGCCTTGAGTACGCGGCACGCCTGGGTACCTGAGTAGTCGAACTCGGCGGCCTGCCCGATGACGATCGGTCCTGAGCCGATGACCAGGACGGACTGGATATCGGTGCGCTTAGGCACGCTGGTCCTCCATGGGGGAAACGCTGTGCGGGTTGTGTCCGTCGCGCATCAGCGCGACGAACCGGTCGAAGAGGTAGGCGGCGTCGTGCGGTCCTGCCGCGGCTTCGGGGTGGTACTGGACGCTGAAGGCGGGCTTGTCGAGCAGCCTCAGCCCTTCCACGACGTTGTCGTTCAGGCACACGTGCGAGACCTCGGCCCGCCCGTACGGGGTGTCGCTTGCCCGGTCGAGGGGCGCGTCGACGGCGAAGCCGTGGTTGTGCGCCGTGACCTCGACCTTGCCCGTGGCGCGGTCCTGCACGGGCTGGTTGATGCCCCGGTGGCCGTACTTCAGCTTGAAGGTGCCGAAGCCGAGCGCCCGGCCGAGGATCTGGTTGCCCAGGCAGATGCCGAAGAGCGGAGTGCCCCGCTCCAGGACGGCCCGCATCAGCGCGACGGGGTGCTCGGCCGTGGACGGGTCGCCTGGACCGTTGGAGAAGAAGACCCCGTCCGGGTTCACTGCGTAGACGTCCTCGGGCGTCGCGGTGCCGGGCAGCACGTGTACCTCGATGCCGCGCTCGGCCAGGCGGTGCGGGGTCATGCCCTTGATGCCCAGGTCGATGGCGGCGACGGTGAAGCGCTTCTCGCCGATCGCGGGGACGACGTGGGCCTGCTGGACCGTGACCTCCTCGTAGAGGCTGGTGCCCTTCATCTGCGGCGCCGAGCGCACGCGTTCGAGCAGTGCGGCCTCGTCGGCGGCTGCGGCCTCACCGGAGAAGATCCCGACGCGCATCGCGCCGCGTTCCCGCAGGTGGCGGGTGAGGGCGCGGGTGTCGATGCCGGAGATGCCGACGACGCCCTGGTCGGCCAGTTCCTCGTCGAGGGAACGGGTTGCGCGCCAGTTCGAGGGGACGCGCGCGGGGTCGCGTACGACGTAGCCGGAGACCCAGATCTTCCGGGACTCGGGGTCCTCGTCGTTGACTCCGGTGTTGCCCACGTGCGGGGCCGTCATGACCACGACCTGACGGTGGTAGGAGGGGTCGGTCAGCGTCTCCTGATACCCCGTCATGCCGGTGGAGAACACGGCCTCGCCGAAGGTCTCCCCCACCGCCCCGTAGGCGCGGCCACGGAAGGAGCGGCCGTCCTCCAGGACGAGCAACGCGTGGTTGATCGTCTTGTGTGTGGCTCCCCTGGCGGAGGTCGTCATCATGCGCCTTCCCGATTGTGCTGGGTCGCGGTGACGCCGTTGTCGCCGCTCATTTCGTTGATCTTCTCGGCCCACTCGGCGTGCCGCGCCGAGTGGTCGAAGCGGAAGCCGGAGTCGAGCCGCCTGTCGCCGTGCTCCCAGGTGATCACCAGCAGACCGCCCTCCGTGAGGACCTTGCCCGCGATCCCGGTGTCGAGCCGGGCCCCGCGCAGCTGCTCGGCCGGCACGAAGAAGTCCTGCGCACCGGGGCGTACGACATCGAGGCCCTCTCTCGTCAGGGTCAGCTCGGCGCGGCTGCGGGTGCCGAGCCCCTGGGCGACGATCCGGTCCAGCCACTGCCCCTCGCTGGTGGAACCGTGATAGCGCCCGGTCATCACGAGCAGCGGCTTGCCGGTCTCCGCCGGACGCTGGGGCAGCTCGGGCAGGTCGCCCTGGAGCGTGCCGCGCCACTTCCAGCCCTGGCGCATCAGCCAGTACAGCAGCGCGATGAAGAGGACCAGTCCGACGACCCAGCCCGCACGGGACGCCCAGTCGGTGACTTCCTGCGATTTCTGTTCGGCGGCAAGGCCGACCAGATGGATGTTCATTGTGCTCACGCCAGCTTCCCGTCCACGACCGTCGCGCGGCCCCGCAGCCAGGTGTGGGTGACGCGTCCGGGCAGCTCACGGCCCTCGTAGGGGGTGTTGCCGCTGCGGGAGGCGAAGCCCGCGGGGTCCACTTCTCCACGGTAAGCCGGGTCGACGAGGACGAGGTTGGCGGGCTCGCCGGGTGAGACGGGCCGCCCGTGCCCTTCGAGGCGCCCGATGGCAGCCGGGCGGTACGACATACGGTCGGCGACCTGCGCCCAGTCGAGCAGCCCGGTGTCGACCATGGTGTGCTGCACCACGGAGAGCGCGGTCTCCAGGCCGATCATCCCCATGGCCGCCGCACCCCACTCGCAGTCCTTGTCCTCGTGCGGGTGCGGGGCGTGGTCGGTGGCGACGCAGTCGATGGTGCCGTCGGCCAGCGCCTCGCGCAGGGCCATCACATCGGCCTCGGTACGCAGGGGCGGGTTGACCTTGTAGACGGGGTCGTACGAACGGACCAGCTCGTCGGTGAGCAGCAGATGGTGCGGAGTGACCTCGGCGGTGACGTTCCAGCCCTTGGACTTGGCCCAGCGCACGATCTCGACGGATCCTGCGGTCGACAGGTGGCAGATGTGGACGCGGGAGCCGACGTGCGCGGCGAGGAGCACGTCGCGGGCGATCACGGACTCCTCGGCGACGGCGGGCCAGCCCTGGAGCCCGAGTTCGGCGGAGACGGTGCCCTCGTTCATCTGGGCGCCCTCGGTCAGCCGGGGCTCCTGGGCGTGCTGTGCGATGACGCCGTCGAACGCCTTCACGTACTCCAGCGCACGCCGCATGATCACCGCGTCGTCCACGCACTTGCCGTCGTCGGAGAAGACCCGCACCCCGGCCGCCGAGTCGTGCATGGCGCCCAGTTCGGCGAGCTTGCTGCCCTCCAGGCCGACGGTGACGGCGCCCACGGGGCGTACGTCGCAGTAGCCGTGCTCCTTGCCCAGCCGCCACACCTGCTCGACCACGCCGGCCGAGTCGGCGACGGGAAAGGTGTTGGCCATGGCGTGTACGGCGGTGAAGCCGCCGGCCGCCGCAGCGCGGGTACCGGTGAGGACCGTCTCGGAGTCCTCGCGCCCCGGCTCGCGCAGGTGGGTGTGCAGGTCGACGAGCCCGGGCAGCAGTACGGCGCCTCCGGCCTCGATGACATCGGCGCCGGGTGCCTCCAGGCCGCGCCCCACTGCGGAGACGGTGCCGTTCTCGATCACGACGTCCTGCGGCTCGCCGCCGAGGAGCTTGGCCCCGCGGATAAGGGTGTGGGTCATGTCAGTTGTTCTCCTCGGCGGTGGAGGGGCGGACCTGAGCGCCGCGCTCGGGGGTGGCGGCGGGCGCCTGGTGGGTGGTCACGGCGGGTTCGGCGCCGCCGAGCAGCAGGTACATCACGGCCATGCGGGTGCTCACACCGTTGGCGACCTGTTCGACGGCGGTGCAGCGGGGCGAGTCGGCGACCTGCGCCGTGATCTCCATGCCCCGGTTCATGGGCCCGGGGTGCATCACGATCGCGTGGTCGGGCATCCGGGCCATGCGCTCCCCGTCGAGCCCGTAGCGCCGCGCGTACTCGCGCTCGGTGGGGAAGAAGGCCGCGTTCATCCGCTCGCGCTGCACCCGCAGCATCATCACGGCGTCCGACTTGGCGAGCACGGCGTCCAGGTCGTACGACACCTCGCACGGCCAGCTCTCGACCCCGAAGGGCACCAGCGTGGGCGGTGCGACGAGGGTGACATGGGCGCCGAGCGTGCTGAGCAGATGGACATTGGAGCGGGCGACGCGGCTGTGCAGGATGTCCCCGACGATCGTGATGCGCTTGCCCGCGAGGTCGGCTCCCTCCTCGCCCACCAGCCGGCGCCGCATGGTGAAGGCGTCCAGCAGGGCCTGGGTGGGGTGCTCGTGGGTGCCGTCACCCGCGTTGATGACGGAGCCGCCGATCCAGCCCGAGGTGGCCAGCCGGTGCGGGGCACCCGACTCGCCGTGCCGGATGACGACGGCGTCGGCACCCATGGCCTCCAGGGTGAGCGCGGTGTCCTTGAGGGACTCGCCCTTGGAGACGGAGGAGCCCTTCGCCGAGAAGTTGATGACATCGGCCGACAGGCGCTTGGCCGCGGCCTCGAACGAGATCCGGGTGCGGGTGGAGTCCTCGAAGAACAGATTGACGATGGTACGGCCGCGCAGTGTCGGCAGCTTCTTGATCGGCCGGTCGGCGAACCTGGCCATCTCCTCGGCTGTGTCGAGGACGAGGACGGCGTCGTCGCGGGTGAGGTCGGAGGCCGAGATGAGGTGGCGCTTCATCTGTTGCCTGATGCCTTCCGTGGATGGGATGTGGGTTCATCGCGATGGGCGCTGCGGGGCGCTGCCCGCGCACGCGGGACCAGCCGCGCGCAGGCGTGGGTGCCGGGGCTGCCCGGGTACGGGTGTCCCGGCCGCCGTGGGATGTGCGCGGACGCGCCTAACCCGCGGGCGCCGTGCCGCGCGGGGCGCGCGTGTCCCCCGGGGTGTCCTTGGGCTCATGCGTGCCGAGCAGTACGCCGTCGCGGCCGTCCTCCTCGGTGAGCTGGACCTTGACGGTCTCCCGCTGGGAGGTGGGCAGGTTCTTGCCGACGTAGTCGGCGCGGATCGGAAGCTCCCGGTGACCGCGGTCGACCAGAACGGCGAGCTGGACCGCGCGCGGGCGGCCGATGTCACCCAGGGCATCGAGCGCGGCGCGGATCGTGCGGCCGGAGTAGAGCACGTCGTCGACGAGTACGACGAGCCGTCCGTCGACGCCGTCAGCGGGGATCTCGGTACGCGCCAGAGTCCGCGCGGGGCCCATACGGAGATCGTCGCGGTACATCGTGATGTCGAGCGAACCGACGGGGATCGCTCCGCCGGTGATCTCTTCGAGCTTGTCGGCCAGCCTCCGCGCGAGGAAGACGCCGCGGGTGGGAATGCCGAGAAGTACCACGTCGTCGGCGCCCTTGGCGCGCTCGACGATCTCGTGGGAGATACGGGTGAGAACCCGCGCGATGTCCGGCGCCTCCAGAACGGGGCGTGCCGGACGCGGGTCTGCGTTGCTGTCGTCCATGAAAAACCGGACCTCCTTCCCCGCCTCACTGGACGGGCCTTAAAGGACGTCAATCTGTCGCCGACCCACGTTACCAGGGCCCTGCCCAGGCCCCCGCGCGGGGTGCGGACCTCCGTCTGGACCCCTCCGGCTTGACGCGGCACATTACGCTGCGTAACCTCACAGTGAGTTACGAAAGGCGGCGCAGCCCCACGCGGCGGAGCCGCTCAGCGATTCAGCGCGATACAGCGTCCGGGGAGCCTTATGTCCAGCGAATACGCCAAACAGCTCGGAGCCAAGCTCCGCGCCATCCGCACCCAGCAGGGCCTCTCCCTCCACGGTGTCGAGGAGAAGTCCCAGGGCCGTTGGAAGGCCGTCGTGGTGGGCTCGTACGAGCGCGGCGACCGGGCCGTGACCGTGCAGCGTCTCGCCGAGCTGGCGGACTTCTACGGGGTGCCGGTGCAGGAACTGCTGCCTGGCACCACACCTGGCGGGGCCGCCGAGCCGCCGCCGAAGCTCGTCCTCGACCTGGAGCGCCTGGCCCACGTGCCGGCCGAGAAGGCCGGTCCCCTCCAGCGGTACGCGGCGACGATCCAGTCGCAGCGCGGGGACTACAACGGCAAGGTCCTCTCCATCCGCCAGGACGACCTGCGGACCCTGGCCGTCATCTACGACCAGTCCCCCTCCGTCCTGACCGAACAGCTCATCAGCTGGGGCGTCCTCGACGCTGACGCCCGTCGCGCGGTCTCCCACGAGGACGTGTAAGGGCCCCAGCCCCACCCGCCACCCGCCTTCCCGACCGCGGCCCCTCCTTCCCGCCGCAACGACGGGAAGCGGCCGGGCTCGGCACCGCCGTCCCCGTACACGGCGGCCAAGCACCATCGCCGCGGAAAAGAAGGGCACCCCCTTCTTCCCGCCGCAACGGCGAAAACCCACCAACGCAACCCGGCGGAAAGAGGAGCACCCCCCTCTCCCCGCCGCAACGGCGAGAAGCGAATCAACGCAACCCGGCGGTGCCAAGCCATCCGTGACCCACGCCAAAACAGCGGGAAACGGCCGGCTCGGCACCGCCGTACTCGTACACCGTGACCAAGCACCGTCGCGGCGAAAAAGAACGCCCCCCGCCGCAACAGCGAGAAGCCATCAACGCAACCCGGCGGTGCCCAACCGCCCGTAACTCACGCCAAACGGCGGGAGCCGGCGGGAACCAGCCGACCCGGCACCGCCCCGGCGGAAAAGGCTCGGGTGGCCGGCCCAAGAAAGCGGTGTGCCCTCTCACTCATGTGAGAGGGCACACCGATGTCAGCGAGGGTCTGTCAACGCAAGAGCCCCGGCTTGAGCTCCTTCAGGCGGCCGAGCAGGCCGTTGATGAAGTTCGGGGACTCGTCGGTCGAGAATTCCTTCGCGAGCTGGATGGCCTCGTCGATGACGACCGCGTCGGGCACGTCGTCGACCCACAGCAGCTCGTAGACGCCCAGCCGCAGGATGCTTCGGTCCACGTCGGGCATTCGGTCGAGCGTCCAGTCCACCGCGTAGGTGGACAGCAGCTCGTCGATGCGTGGGGCGTTGCCCGCGTAGCCCTCGACGAGCGCCATCGTGTATTCGGTGACGGGGGGCTGGCGGGAGTCGGTCCGGGCGAGCCGCAGCCAGTCCGCCAGCACGGTCTGCACATCGGCGTCGCGCTGGTCGGCCTCGAAGAGGATCTGGAAGGCGCGCTTACGGGCCTTGGTGCGGGCAGCCACGGTTAGCTGTTCACCCGGCCGAGGTATTCACCGGAGCGGGTGTCGACCTTGATCTTCTCACCGGTGGTGATGAAGAGCGGGACCTGGATGCTGTAGCCGGTCTGCAGCTCGGCGGGCTTGGAACCGCCGGTGGAGCGGTCGCCCTGGACGCCCGGCTCGGTGTGCTTGATGTCCAGCTCGACGGCGGCAGGCAGCTCGACGTAGAGCACCTCGCCCTCGTGCTGCGCGACGGTCGCCTCGAAGCCCTCGATGAGGTAGTTGGCGGCGTCGCCGACGACCTTGCGGTCGATGTGGAGCTGGTCGAATGTCTGCATGTCCATGAACACGAAGTAATCGCCGTCCATGTACGAGAACTGCATGTCACGGCGGTCCACGGTGGCCGTCTCGACCTTGGTACCAGCGTTGAACGTCTTGTCGACAATCTTGCCCGACAGGATGTTCTTGAGCTTGGTGCGGACGAAAGCGGGGCCCTTGCCGGGCTTGACGTGCTGGAACTCAACGACGGACCAGAGCTGGTCGGCGTCGAGCTTGAGCACCATGCCGTTCTTGAGGTCGTTCGTGGATGCCACGGTCGCGGAATCTCCTGAGACTGCTGCTGCGGAGACCAAGGCGGCTGCCGCACCTCCGGGAGCGCCCCGGAGGGCCAGGCCCGGTGCGGGGCTAGAGGGCGAGCAGTTCCTTGGTCGTGATGGTGAGTAGCTCGGGTCCGCCGTCCGCCTGCGGGCGAACGACGAGCGTGTCGTCGATCCGGACGCCGCCCCGGCCCGGGAGATGGACCCCCGGTTCGACGGTGACCGGCACACAAGCGTCCAGTTTACCCATGGCCGCAGGTGACAGCCGAGGGTCCTCACCAATTTCCAGTCCCACACCGTGCCCCGTCGACTCCCCGAGCCCCGCACCGTGCCCCGCGGAGACGAGCACCTGGCGCGCGGCCCTGTCCACCTCGCGGCACTCGGTTCCGGGTCCTAGCGCCTCCCGGGCAGCCCGCTGAGCGGCGAAGACGTTGTCGTACAACTCGATCTGCCAGTCGTCGGGCGCCGTGCCGATGACGAACGTACGGCCGATCTGGCAGCAGTATCCGCGGTAGCGAGCGCCCAGGCGCACGGTGAGAAAGTCACCTTCTTCCACACGCCGGTCGGTCGGCCGGTGTCCGGGAAGTCCGGAGTTGTGCCCGGTGGCGACGGACGTGGGAAAGGCCGCGCCCTCCGCCCCATGGTCGATCAGCCGCCGTTCCAGCTCCAGCGCGAGGTGCCGTTCCGTGCGCCCGACGAGGATCGACTCCAGCAGCTCGCCGAGTGCCTGGTCGGTGATCTCGGCGGCGATACGGAGCGCGGAGATCTCCTCCTCGTCCTTGACCACGCGCTGCTGCTCAACGGCCGGCCCGAGGTCGGCCAGCCGGAGCGAGGGCGCAGCCGTGCCCAGGGCACGGTGCCTGGCGACGGTCAGATGGTGCTCCTCGACGGCGAGGGTGCGGCCTCCGCCCTTCTCGGCGAGCGTCGCGGCGGCGACGACCGCGTCCACGTCCGCCGAGGCGTCACCCGGCAGCACGGTCTCGCGCAGATCGTCGGCGGGGTGTGCACCATGGGCGGGGCCCTCGCCGGGGAGGGAGACCAGGGTGTCGGCCCCGTCGGGTCCCAGCAGCAGCACGCTGCCGGGAGCTGCGCGGCCCGTGAGGTAACGGACGTTGGCGGGACGGGAGATCAGCACCGCGTCTGCGGGGCCGTCGTGGGCCGTGCTCGCCGCACAGCGGTCTCGCAGTCGTGTGCGGCGGGACACATGCACCTCGGACATATGGCGAGGGTACGCACAGGGAGCTGGTGCGGCCGTCCGGACAGGGCCGTGCGGGCGACGGGCGCTCGCGGTCGGCCGGCGAGGGCCGGCGCCGCGGGTGCGTTCCGGGGCCGCTACCAGCTCAGGGGGCTGGCGAGGCTGCGGGCCACGACGTTGTCGAGCATGCGGGCCGTACTGGCCACGTCCTGCCGGGAGTTGTCGATGATCGGCAGGCCCGAGCCGTACCAGCCCGCCATCCGGCCGTGTATGTGGGCCACCTCCTCGTCGGACAGCCGCCTGTTGCCCGAGCGCGCGGCATTGCGCTCCAGGACGACGTCCAGCCCCGGCAGCAGGACGACGGGGATGAGTCCCGGGCCGACATGGCGCTTCCAGCCGCCGAGGCCGACGACGGGCCAGTCGGGGAAGACGGCGTCGTCCAGGACGCAGGAAACGCCGTTGGCCAGGAAGTTACGCGCGGCGAAGCCGCAGGTACGGCGTGCGAGGCGGTACTGGGCCTCCGAGTGGTCGTTCCAGCCGGCCTGCGGGTCGGCGAAGCCCGAGCGCACCCACTCCCGTACGTCGTCCAGGCTGATGTGCGCCGTGGGCACGGCGCGGTGCTCGGCCCAGTAGCGTGCCACGGTCGTCTTGCCCGCGCCCGCGGGGCCGATGAGCAGCACGGCCACTGCCGCACGCGTGCCGTCGAGCTGGGCCGGTCCCGCGTCAGGAGCGGGGATCTCCACGGGGGTGCCGGTCGGCAGCCTGATGTGCCCGGTCGTCTCGCTCGACGGCACCGCGCCGGCCGGCGGGCCCTGCTGCCCCGGTCCCGGCCCCGTGGGCGCGGGAGGCCCCTGCGGCGGGGACGGCTGCCGGGGCGGCTGGGGTGGCTGGGGCGATGGCTGCCGTTGCGGCTGCTGGGGCGGTGGCTGCTGCGGCGGCTGGCGCATCGGCTGCGGGGGGTGGGGCGGCTGGGGACGGTGCTGCGGGGGCTGGGGGTGGTGCTGTGCGGGGCCACCGGGCGCGAAGGGGCCTGGAGGGGGAACGGGCCGCTGTGCCCCGAAGCCTCCATAGGCGCCATGGGCACCGTAGTGCTGCATCCGGACCCCACTCCGTCTCACGTGTGCGGGCGCTGGCGGCCAGCGCCGTGTGTTGTGCGGGTACTGAACGTACCCCCCCGGCCGTCCCCGTATGAACGGCCGAGTCCGCTCCCGAGTGCCCGACGCACGGGAGCACCTCCACGGTTCCGGGAACGGCCCGGTACCGGATGTTCCGGAGCGCCCTCAGGCCGCGATCTCGGCGTGCGCTGCCAGCAGCATGGCGGGGTCGGGGCTCTCCAGGACGGAGGGCCTGGCCAGGCCCTCCAGGACGATGAAGCGCAGCCTGTCGCCCCGGGACTTCTTGTCGACCTTCATGGTGTCCAGGAGCTTGGGCCACTGGTCGCCCCTGTAGGTCACAGGCAGCCCGACGGCCTCCAGCACGGTGCGGTGCCTGTCGGCCGTCGCGTCGTCCAGTCGTCCGGCGATACGGCCCAGTTCGGCGGCGAAGACCATACCGACCGAAACGGCCGCGCCGTGGCGCCAGTTGTACCGCTCGTTCTTCTCGATCGCGTGCGCGAGGGTGTGCCCGTAGTTGAGGAACTCGCGGCGGCCGGACTCCTTCAGGTCGTCGGTGACGACCTCGGCCTTGACCCGGATCGAACGCTCGATCAGCTCGGCGGTGTGCGTGCCCTGGGGCGTACGCGCCGCGGCCGGGTCCTTCTCCACGAGGTCCAGGATCACGGGATCGGCGATGAAGCCCGCCTTGATGATCTCCGCGAGGCCGCTGACGTAGTCGTGGGTGCCCAGCGACTCCAGCGCGGCCAGGTCGCACAGGACTCCGGCCGGTGGGTGGAAGGCGCCGACGAGGTTCTTGCCCTCGGCCGTGTTGATACCGGTCTTGCCGCCGACGGCGGCGTCCACCATGCCCAGGACCGTGGTCGGTACGGCGATCCAGCGCACTCCACGCAGCCAGGTGGCCGCCACGAACCCGGCGATGTCGGTCGTGGCCCCTCCCCCGACGCCGACGATCACATCGGTACGGGTGAAGCCGGTCTGGCCGAGCGCCTTCCAGCAGTAGGCGGCGACCTCGGCGGTCTTGGACTCCTCGGCGTTGGGCAGCTGGACGGCGACGGCCTCGTAGCCCTGCTCCGCCAGGTCCTCGCGGAGTGCCTCACCGGTCCCGGCGAGCGCCTCGGGGTGCAGGACGGCGACGCGGCGCGCTTCCTGGCCGATCAGAGCGGGGAGTTCGTCGAGCAGTTGCCGCCCGACGAGCACGTCGTAGGGTTCCGTGCCCGCCGTGCCCCCCACGGTGATGCGGGTGAGTGCCTGCTCCGTCATGCTTTCTTGAGCTCCAATGCGTCGAGGATCGCCTCGGCGACCTCTTCGGGTGTGAGGTCCTCGGTACTGATGACCATGCGCGCGACCTCGGTGTACAGCGGCCTGCGCTCGTCCATCAGCTTGCGCCACTGCTGGCGCGGGTTGATGACGAGCAGCGGGCGGGGCGCGTCCAGGCCGACGCGCTTGACGGCCTCATGGACGCCCATCTCCAGATAGACCACGGGCTGCCCGGCCAGCAGGCCGCGGGTCTCCTCGGAGAGCACCGCTCCGCCGCCCAGCGCGAGCACGCCCCTGTGTTCGGCGAGCGCGGTCCGTACGGCGGCCCGTTCCAGCTCGCGGAAGCTGTCCTCGCCGTCGTCGAGGAAGATCTCGGAGATGGCCTTGCCCGCCGTCCGCGCGACGTCCTGGTCGGTGTCGCGGCAGTCGACGCCCAGCCGTTCGGCGAGGATCTCGCCGACGGTCGACTTGCCGACACCCATGGGCCCGACGAGGACGACGGCGGGGCCCGCGACGGCCGTCACTTGATGTCCAGGTTGTCGAGGAAGCCGTTGACGTTGCGGCGGGTCTCGGTGACGCTGTCGCCGCCGAACTTCTCCGCCACCGAGTCCGCCAGCACCAGCGCGACCATCGCCTCGGCGACGATGCCGGCCGCTGGTACGGCACACACGTCCGAGCGCTGGTGGTGGGCCCGTTCGGCCTCTCCCGTGCTCACGTCCACGGTGGCCAGCGCGCGGGGCACGGTCGCGATCGGCTTCATCGCGGCCCGTACGCGCAGGAGTTCGCCCGTGGACAGGCCGCCCTCGGTGCCGCCGGAACGGCCCGAGGCACGGCGGATGGCACCGCCGGGCTGCTCGGGGGCCAGGATCTCGTCGTGTGCCTGCGAGCCGGGGACCCGCGCGAGCCCGAAGCCGTCGCCCAGCTCCACACCCTTGATCGCCTGGATGCCCATCAGCGCGCCGGCGAGCCGCGAGTCCAGGCGCCGGTCCCAGTGCACGTGCGAGCCGAGCCCGACGGGCACGCCGTGTGCGACGACCTCGACCACACCGCCGAGGGTGTCGCCGTCCTTGTGTGCCTGGTCGATCTCCGCGACCATCGCCTCGCTCGCGTCGGCGTCCAGGCAGCGCACGGGGTCGGCGTCCAGCCGCTCCACGTCGCCGGGCACGGGGACCGTGCCGTACGGCGCCCGCGCTCCGCCCAGCTCCACGACGTGCGAGACGATCTCGATCCCGGCTACCTCGCGCAGGAACGAGCGTGCGACGGTGCCCAGCGCCACCCGGGCCGCCGTCTCGCGGGCCGAGGCGCGCTCCAGGATCGGGCGTGCCTCGTCGAAGCCGTACTTCTGCATTCCGGCCAGGTCGGCGTGGCCGGGGCGGGGGCGGGTGAGGGGGGCGTTGCGCGCCAGTTCGGCCAGTTCGGCGGGGTCGACGGGGTCGGCCGCCATGACCTTCTCCCACTTGGGCCACTCGGTGTTGCCCACCATGACGGCGACAGGGGAACCGAGCGAGGCACCGTGGCGTACGCCGCCGAGGAAGGTGACCTCGTCGCGCTCGAACTTCATCCGCGCACCACGGCCGTAGCCGAGACGCCTGCGCGCCAGCTCGTCCGCCACCATGTCCGTGGTGACGGGAACGCCGGCGGGCAGCCCCTCCAGCGTCGCCACGAGTGCGGGGCCGTGCGACTCCCCCGCCGTCAGCCAGCGCAACCTGCTCAACGGTGCTCCTCTCAGCCGCCGCGCGGCCCGCTCAATGTGTGTTTCCGATCCTGCCACGTACGGCGCCACCGCCTCGCAACGGCCCGGATGCCGGACGGCTCGCCGCCCGGCCCCAGGACGCGGGCGGGCAGCCACCGCTGGTGGGCGGCGGACCGTGCCGTGCACAGGCGCGTACGGGGAGCCGTGCAAGGGAAGCGCCGTACGGAGATCAGGAGCGTGCGCGCAGCTCGGCCTCGCCCGCGGCACGCATGGCGGCCAGCGGCGCGGGACGGCAGCCCGTCATCTGCTCGACCTGGAGCACCGCCTGGTGGACCAGGAGATCAAGGCCGCCGACGACGGGCCCGTTCCAGGCGGCGGCGAGCGCCGTCGGCCAGGGGTCGTAGACGACGTCGAAGAGCGTGCCCCCGACGGCGGGCGCCGCGTACGCGAGCCCGTCGGTCGCCCCCACGGGCGTGGTGGCGATCACGAGCGGGGCGCGCAGGCCCGCGGCGGCCGAGGCCCAGTCCTCCGTACGGACGGCGACGCCGAGCCGCTCGCCCCACCCGCGCATCTCGCGCGCCCGTTCCTCGCTGCGTACGTACGCGGTGACCTCGCCCCTGACCACGCGCGCGAGCGCGGCGAGCGCCGAGGACGCGGTGGCGCCCGCACCGAGAACGGTGGCGCTCTCCACGCGTTCGACACCGCGCTCACGCAGGGCTGCCGTCATTCCGGGGATGTCCGTGTTGTCACCGAGCCGCCGTCCGTCGTCGGTGAAGACCACCGTATTGACGGCCTCGACGGAGGCGGCCGTCTCGCTGATCTCGTCGAGCAGCGGGATCACGGCGCGCTTGAGCGGCATGGTCAGGGAGAGGCCGGCCCACTGCTCGTCCAGGTCGGCGAGGAAGCCGGCGATGCCGGTCTCGTCGACCTCGTGGAGACCGTACGACCAGGTGTCCAGGCCGAGTTCGGCGTACGCCGCGCGGTGCAGCGCCGGAGAGAGGGAGTGCGCGATGGGGGACCCGAGGACGGCGGCGCGTCTCGTACGTGCCTGGCGGCGCCCCTCCGGGCGCTCTCCCTCCCGCGTTCCGCCGGTGTGTGACCCCTGGTGCACCTGGTGGGGCATCAGCCGCCGTTCCCTTTCTTCTTGCCGTTCTCACGCTGGACCTCGTTGAAGTCCTCGACGTTCTTCTGGTGTTCGTTCTCGTCGGCCGTGAAACGGGTGTCTCCCGGTTTGACGGTGACGAAGAAGAGCCAGTCGCCCTTCGTCGGCTTGAGCGCGGCCTCTATCGCCTGGTGGCCGGGGTTGCCGATGGGGCCGGGCGGGAGGCCCTTGTGGAGGTAGGTGTTGTACTTCGAGGGGTACTTCGTATCGGTCAGGCTGGTGTCGAGCGTGGAGCGGCCCATCGCGTAGTTGATGGTCGAGTCGAAGCCGAGCCGCATGTCCTGGTCGAGCCGGTTGTAGATGACCCGGGAGACCTTGCCGAACTCGTGGTCCTGCTGGGCCTCGGCCTGGACGAGGGAGGCGACGGTGATGATCTGTTCCGGCGTCTTGCCCGCCTTCTTCGCCGCCGACTCCAGACCGGTCTTGGCGTACTCCGCCTCGGCCCGCGCGACCATCTGCTTGAGGACGTCCGCCGGCTCGCTGTCCTTGCCGACGCTGTACTTCGACGGGAAGAGGAAACCTTCCGGTTTGCCCCTCGCCCACTTCGGCAGGCCGATCTTCCCGGAACCGGCCGCCTTCTTGGTGGTGCCCTTGGGGACGTCGAGCTTCTTGTCGATGGCCTCGTAGACCTGACTGGCACGCCAGCCCTCCGAGACGATCAGGCCGTTCTGGCTGGCCGGGTCGAGCATCAGATCGACGGCGTTGGCTCCGGACATCTGCTTACGGAGCGTGTATGTACCGGCCTGGATGCTCTGTGCCTTCTTGTTGTCGCCCGCCGCGTCCACGAAGGCGCCGGGGCTCTTGACGACGCCCTCGCGCTTGAGGACCTCGCCCATGTCGGCGAGGGAGGCGCCGTCGGGGATGTCGACCATCACGTCGCCCGAGCCGGGGCCTGCGAAGTCCGGGGCGGGGGCGAAATGTGCCTGGTAGAAGTCGTAGCCGAAGTAGCCGACCACGCCGACGCCTGCCACGAGGACGAGCGAGACGACCACACAGGCACAGCCGCTCTTGCGCTTGGTCTCGCCGCCGCGCTTCTTGGACTTGCCACCCCTGCGTCCGCGCCGGCCGCCCTCGTCGTCCTCGTCCAGGAAGTCCAGCTCGTCCTCGTCACGCTCCGTGAAGAAGGCGTGCTCGCCCTGGTCGGGCCCCGGGTCCCAGCCGGTGTCGGGGTCGGGGTCGACGGGGCCCGGCTGGTGCGGCGGTGCCGGCTGCTCGCGCAGGTACTGCGGCTGCTGCTGGGGGTAGCCGCCCTGGGCCTGCGCCCCCTGGTAGCCGGGGTAGGCGGGCTGCTCGCCCGTGCCGTACGGGTCAACGGGAGGGATGCCGTACGGATCGGTGCCGACGCCGCCGTACGACGGATCGTAGTGCTGGCCCCCACCCTGGGTGTCCCAGCCGCCGCCGTACTGCTGATAAACGGGCTGCTGCTGCACGGGCTGCTGGTACTGCTGCTGCTCCTGGTACTGCGGCTGCTGCGGCGGGTACTGCTGCTGTTGCGGGTACGGCGGCTGCTGCTGGTAGTACGGCTGCTGGGCTCCGGGATCAGCGGGGTATCCGGGCTGACCCTCGTAACCGCCCTGCTGAGGGGACTGATTCCAGCCGTCCTGGTAACCGGCGTGCTGACCACCGCCCCACTCCGGGTCCCCGTAAAGGGGATCCTCAGGGTGCCACGGTTGGGAACCAGGTCCCCGGCCATACTCAGTCATCGATCCCCTTGTGACGCGAGAGCGGCAGCCGGTGGACGCGCGTCGGGCGCTTGCTGCGGTATCCCCGCGCTGTGCGAGTGGTGTTCGGGCGGCTGCCGTGTCGCGCGGAACGTTACCGTACCGCGATCAGACAACCACTTCGACGCACTGGCCTGGGGGTTCACCGGACACCCGTTCGGTATCCAGTGCGCTCTGCAGGATCACTACTGCCGCTGCCTGGTCGATGCGTGAACGTCCCTTTTTGGAACTGACCCCGGAGGCCCGCATTCCTTGCGCGGCGGTGACCGTCGTCATCCGCTCGTCGACGAGTCTGACCCGTACGGGTGTGATGTTCTTCGCCAACTCCTCGGCGAAGGCGCGGACCTTGAGGGCCGCGGGGCCCTCAGCGCCGTTCAGCGAACGGGGAAGGCCGACGACGACCTCCAGCGGTTCGTACTCCTCGACCAGCGCCATGAGCCGTCGCTGCGCCGCAGGGACGTCGCGCCCCGGCACGGTCTCGACGGGGGTCGCGAGGACCCCGTCGGGGTCGCAGCTCGCGACCCCGACACGGGCGTCCCCGACATCGACGGCAAGGCGCCTGCCCCGCCGGACGGACGACATCAGGCATTGCCTCCGGCGTCGGCGACGAGCCGCTCGACCGCGCTGATCGCACCGTCGACGGCGGACGGGTCCTGGCCGCCGCCCTGCGCGACGTCGGGCTTGCCGCCGCCCCCGCCGCCCAGCGTCTTGGCTGCGGCGCGCACCAGGTCACCGGCCTTGAGGCCGTTCTCCCGCGCGGCCTCGTTGGTCGCGATGACGGTGAGCGGGCGGCCGTTGGTCACGGCGAACAGCGCGACGACGGCGGGACGGCTGCCGAGCCGCTGGCGCACGTCGAGAACCAGGGTGCGCAGATCGTCGGCCGCCGTGCCGTCCGGCACCCGCGCCGTGACCAGCGCCACGCCCCGTACGTCCCTGGCGCCCTCGGCCAGGCCCGCTGCGGCCTGGAGCACCTTCTCGGCGCGGAACCGCTCGATCTCCTTCTCCGCGTCCTTCAGCCTGGTGAGCATGCCGGAGACCCGCTCGGGCAGCTCCTCCGGACGCCCCTTGACCAGCTCGGTGAGCTGCGAGACGACGGTGTGCTCGCGCGCCAGGAACTTGTAGGCGTCCACACCGACCAGCGCCTCGACACGGCGCACGCCCGAGCCGATCGACGATTCGCCGAGCAGTTTGACCAGGCCGAGCTGCGAGGTGTTGTGCACGTGGGTGCCGCCGCACAGCTCCTTGGAGAAGTCGCCGATCGTCACCACGCGTACGGTCTGCCCGTACTTCTCGCCGAACTCGGCCAGCGCGCCCTGCTTCTTGGCGTCGTCGATGCCCATGTACTCGGCGTGCACGTCGAGTTCGCGGGCGAGCACCTCGTTGATCTTCTGCTCGACGTCCGTGAGCACACCGCCGGGCACGGCCGCGGGCGAGCCGAAGTCGAAGCGGAAGCGGCCCGGCGCGTTCTCCGAGCCCGCCTGCGCCGCCGTCGGGCCCAGCGCGTCGCGCAGCGCCTGGTGGGTGAGGTGGGTGGCGCTGTGCGCGCGGGCGATGGAGCGGCGCCTTCCGGCGTCGATCTGCGCATAGGCCGCCGAGCCGACGGTGACCTCGCCGACCTGTACGACGCCCTTGTGCACGCTGACGCCGGGTACCGGCTGCTGCACGTCGCGGACCTCGATGATGGCGCCGCTGTGCAGCCTGATGCGGCCTGTGTCGGCGAGCTGGCCGCCGCCCTCCGCGTAGAACGGGGTGCGGTCGAGGACGACCTCGACCTCGTCGCCCTCGTGCGCGGCGGGCGAGGAGACGCCGTCGACGAGCAGCCCGACGACGGCGGCCTCGTCGGCCGTGTCGGTGTAACCGGTGAAGGCGGTCGCGCCCGCGCTGTCGGCGATCTCGCGGTAGGCGGACAGGTCGGCGTGGCCCTGCTTCTTGGCCCTGGCATCGGCCTTGGCGCGGTCCCGCTGCTCCTTCATGAGGCGGCGGAAGCCCTGCTCGTCCACGGAGAGGCCCTGCTCTGCCGCCATCTCCAGGGTGAGGTCGATCGGGAAGCCCCAGGTGTCGTGGAGCAGGAACGCCTTGTCGCCCGCGAGTACCTTGCCGCCCTCGGCCCTGGTCTCGCTGACGGCGGTGTCGAGGATGTTGGTGCCGGCCTTGAGGGTCTTGAGGAAGGCGGCCTCCTCGGCGAGCGCGACGGTCTCGACCCGCTTGCGGTCGGTGATCAGCTCCGGGTACTGCTGCCCCATCGTCTCGATCACGGTGTCGACGAGGTCCTGGACCACGGGGCCCGTGGCGCCGAGGATGCGCATGTTGCGGATGGCGCGGCGCATGATGCGGCGCAGGACATAGCCACGGCCCTCGTTGCCGGGCGTGACGCCGTCGCCGATGAGCATCACGGACGTACGGATGTGGTCGGAGACGACGCGCAGGGAGACGTCGGAGCCCTCGGCGGCGCCGTACGCGACACCGGTCAGCTCGGTGGCCTTGTCGATGACGACGCGCGAGGTGTCGATCTCGTACATGTTGTGCACGCCCTGGAGGATCATCGCCAGGCGCTCCAGGCCGAGCCCGGTGTCGATGTTCTTGCTGGGCAGGTCACCGAGGATCTCGAAGTCCGTCTTGCTGGAGCCCTCACCGCGCTCGTACTGCATGAACACGAGGTTCCAGATCTCGACGTACCGCTCGTCGTTGACGGCGGGGCCGCCCTCGGGGCCGAACTCGGGGCCGCGGTCGTAGTTGATCTCGGAACAGGGACCGCAGGGGCCCGGGACGCCCATGTCCCAGTAGTTCTCCTCCATGCCGAGGCGCTGGATGCGCTCCTCGGGGAAGCCCACGACATCGCGCCAGATCCGCTCGGCCTCGGGGTCCTGCTCGTAGACGGTGACCCACAGGCGCTCGGGGTCCAGGCCGTATCCGCCCTTGTCCTGCGGGGTCGTCATCAGCTCCCAGGCGAGCTTGATGGCGCCTTCCTTGAAGTAGTCGCCGAAGGAGAAGTTCCCGCACATCTGGAAGAAGGTGCCGTGCCGGGTGGTCTTGCCGACCTCCTCGATGTCCGGCGTACGTACGCACTTCTGCACGCTCGTGGCGCGCGGCCAGGGCGGGGCGACCTCACCGAGGAAGTAGGGCTTGAACGGGACCATGCCGGCGGGAACCAGGAGCAGCGTCGGGTCGTCCGCGATCAGCGATGCCGAGGGCACGACGTGGTGCCCACGCTCCTCGAAGAAGCTCAGCCAGCGGCGGCGGATTTCAGCCGACTCCATCAGTGGTCCTCATTCCGGTCGTACGGGTGCGTCGGGTAGTTGGTGCGGGGGGCGGAGCGCGCGCCGAGCTGCTGTCTGCCGGGCTGCGCGGGCAGCTCGCGGTGCGAGGGCCCTTCGACGGGCGCCGACAGACCGAGCGCGTCCTTGAGTTCGACCTCGCGCTGGGACATCCCGGCGCGCACGTCGAGGGCGAACTCCTTGAGTCTGTGGCCGCCCTCGACGGCCTTGTCGGCCGCACGGACCGCGAGCGCGTCGGGCGCGAGGGAACGGATCTTGCGCTGGACCTTGGTGGTGGCCCAGACACCGGCGGCTGCACCGGTGGTGAACCAGAAGGCGCGGCGGAACATGGTGCGGGATCAGCCCTTTCCGCGCTTGCGTCCTGCCCGCCTCGCGGCGGGAACTGTGCGGCTCACGACCACCTTGCGCTGCGGCGCCGTCCTGTCCCCGTCCTTCTTGCCCCCCAGGGCACGGCGGACGCCGTAGCCGAATGCGGCGACCTTGACGAGTGGGCCGCCGAAGGCGGTCGAGACGGTGGAGGAGAGCGCCGAGGCGTTGGAGGTGACCTCTTGGACGTCGGTCGCGATGGCGTCGACGCGGTCGAGCTGGGTCTGCGCTGAACGTACGGTCGCCGATGCCTCTCCCAGGAGGGGGACCGCCTGTTCCGTCACGCCTGACACCAGCTTGGTCGCCGCCTTGAGCGTCTGGGCGAGCCTCACCAGCACAACGGCGAGGAACGACACCAGAATCGCCCAGAAGACGGCCACGAGGAGGCCGGCAACTTCTCCACCGGACACGCTGCACCGCTTCCCTTGGATCGTCATGGGGTCGGCCGCCGCTCGCCGGGTGGCCGACCGCGGCGGCGGATGAGGTACCGACCTTATCGCGCCGTGCCCCCGCGCCCGTACCGCATTCCTGGTGGGCCGCACAGGGGGCGTGCTGTCATCGGTCCGGGCGATTGTACGGTGAGCGAACAGGCCAGTACGCTCCGTGTCCCATGCGACCCTTCGAGCATCACGGACAGCCCTCGGACGGAGCCGGAAGGCCCCGGCGCACGCCGCCGGCATACGGTCGGATCCCGGCCGAGCTGAACCGCTTCGTGGGCCGCGGCGCCGAGTCGGGCGCACTGGAGGAAGCGCTCGGACGCTCCAGGCTGGTGACGGTGACAGGTGTCGGCGGGGTGGGGAAATCACGGCTTGCGCTCCGCGTCGCCGAGCGCGTGCAGGATCGCTTCTGCGACGGTGTATGGCTGGCTGAACTCTCCTCACTGCGCGACGGATGCCTCCTCGACCACACCGTCGCGGGAGCCGTGGGCCTGGCGAACGGCTCCGTACGCCCGCCGCGTTCCGCGCTGCTGCGCCATCTCGCCGACCGCGAGGCCCTGTTGGTGATCGACGGCTGTGAGCACCTGGTCGGCGAGTGCGCCGAGCTGGTGGGCGCGCTGCTGCGCCGCGCGCCAGGACTGCGGGTGCTGGCCACCAGCCGCAGGCCGCTGGAGATCGGGGGCGAACACGTCTTCACGCTGCGGCCGATGCCGGTCGACGAGGCCGTCGAGCTGTTCATGGAGCGCGCGAGCGCCGTGCTCCCCCGTCCGCCCGGGCCTGATGAGACCGTCGCCGAGGTGTGCCGCCGCCTGGACGGTATCCCGCTCGCCGTCGAACTCGCCGCCGGACGGCTGCGAGTGCTGACCGTCGAGCAGATCGCGCACCGTATCGAGGACCGCTTCCGGCTGCTGGCCGGCACCGACCGCAACGCGCTCCCCCGCCACCAGACGCTGCGTACGGCGATCGGCTGGAGCCACGAGCTGTGCACCGCGCGGGAACGGCTGCTGTGGGCACGGCTGTCGGTCTTCGCCGGTGACTTCGGCCTGGAGGCGGTCGAGTATCTGTGCTCCGACGAGGCACTGCCGGCCGACCGCGTGCTGGGCGTACTGGACGAGCTGGTGGCGCAGTCCGTCGTCGTACGGGACGTGCGTGCCGACACCGAGGGACAGGCCCGCTACCGGATGCTGGAGACGGTCCGTGAGTACGGCGCCGGATGGCTGGAGAAGCTGGGCGAGGACCACGAGCTGCGCAGACGGCACCGTGACTGGTACCTGGGCCTGGCCACCTGGTGCGAGCTGGACTGGTTCGGGCCGCGGCAGGAGGACGTGACGGCGCGCGTCGAGCGCGACCTGCCCAATCTGCGGCTCGCGCTCGAACTGAGCCTGGAACAGCCCGGGGACGCGCAGGCGGGGCAGCACCTCGCCGCGACGCTGTGGTTCTACTGGATCGGGTGCGGGCGCGTGACAGAGGGCCAGCACTGGCTCGACCGCGCGCTGGGCACCGAGGGCGTGCACCCCCGTGCCCGCGCGAAGGCGCTCTGGGTCTCCGGCCTGGTGCTCACGGTGCGCGGCCAGGTCGTCTCCGCACTCGGCGTGCTGCACGAGTGCCTGGAACTGAGCGAGCGCGAGGGCGACGAGACTGCGACCGCGTACGCGCTCCAGATGCTCGGCTGCCTGGCCGTGGTCAGCGACGAACTCGGGCGCGCCAAGGCCCTGTTGCGCGACGCGCTGGACCGCTTCCGCCAGCTCGGCGAGCTGAACGCGCTGGTGGTGCTGGCACAGGTCGAGCTGGCGATGGCGCACGCCTTCGACGGCGAGCTGGAGACCGCGCTGACCCTGAGCGAGGAGGCACGCGACATCTCCGCCGGCAGCGGCGAGCGCTGGGTCCTGTCGTACACGCTCTACCTCCTCGCCTATGTGCACATGGTGCGCGGCGATCACGCGCGGGCGCGGGAGCTGTCCTCGGAGTGCCTGGCGATCAAACGGGACTTCCACGACGTGCTCGGCATGACCATCGCGCTGGAACACCTGGCGCCGCTCACGGCCGCAGAGGACCCCGAGCGCGCCGCGGCGATGCTGGGCGCCGCCGAGGACGGCTGGCGGCTGGTGGGCGCGCGGCGCTTCGGTTCACGCCACTTCGAGAGCCTCGCCGCCACCTCGCAGGCGCACCTGCGTGCCGCGCTGGGCGGCGCGTACTACGAGCACGCTTTCACGCGCGGACGCGAGCTGGGCCTGCTGACGGTCGTGGACCGCGAGGTGCGCGGATGGCACGCGGCGCGGGAGAGGGACCGGGTAACGGGCGCCCGCTCCACCGGCACGGAGACGGGCCGCAGCACACAGGGTTCGGCGGGGCGGCTGCCCGGGGCCGGGGCCGCGCCCGAGGGGGAACAGGGCCAGGACACACCTCAGCCCGCCGTGCCTCCGCCGGGCGGTGCCGACGGAAGGCAGGCGGGCTGAGAAGCGGGCCCGTCCGTGGTGCTGAACGGGCTCAGCGAGCGTAGTACTCGACGACGAGCTGCTCGTCGCAGATCACCGGGATCTCCTTGCGGTTGGGGTCCCGGTCGAGACGGAACGCCAGCGCCTGAAGGTTCACCTGGAGGTAGCGAGGGGTCTCGCCCTCACCGGCGTAGCCACCCTCGCGGGCGACCTGGAACGGGTACTTGCTGCGGCTGCGCTCACGCACCATGACGACGTCGTCGGGGCGCACACGGAAGGACGGCTTGTCGACCTTGCGGTCGTTGACCGAGATGTGACCGTGCACGACCATCTGACGCGCCTGGTAGATCGTCCGCGCGATCCCGGAACGGAGCACGAGCGCGTCGAGACGGCGCTCCAGCTCGATGACCAGGGCCTCACCGGTCTTGGCACCGGTCTTGCGCGCGCGGTCGTACGCACGGCGCATCTGGGACTCGCTGATGTCGTACTGCGCGCGCAGACGCTGCTTCTCCAGCAGACGGACCTTGTAGTCACTGTTCTGCTTGCGACCCCGGCCGTGCTCACCCGGCGGGTAGGGGCGCTGCTCGAAGTACTTCACGGCCTTGGGAGTCAGCGCGATGCCGAGGGCACGCGACTTCTTGACCTTGGGACGCGACTGGTTCACGTTGAACGGACCTCCGTGTAAGTTAGGTGAGGCTTACCTTAGCTGAGGAGAACGCATGTTTCGACCTGGGAGTTCCCGCTACGGCACCTGCGCCGACGGGGATCAGCCGCGTCCCGTGGAAGACGTCCGGCAGCCCACTGCCGCCGAACGTGTACGCACCCTCGTGCAGTCCAGCGTATCCGCCATGCTGACCATTCCGAGCACGGCCACCGGACAGGACGAGACCGGACCGGGTGGGCCGGAGGCCCGCGCCGTCACCCCCGAGGGCGACGTGATCCTGCTGGTCCCCGCCGACTCACCGGAAGCGCGCGCCTGTGCGTACGCGCAGGACGACGACCTCACCGCAGTGATGGAGATCACGGATGTGGCACCCGTCTCGGTGCCCCATCGCATCAGAGGACGCGCCTGGGTCGCGGGCTGGCTCACGCCCGTACGCAACGAACAGCGCGCCGCCTGCGCCCGCCTGCTCGCCACGTCGCACCCCGGCCCGGCGGCCGGAACCGCCTGGTCCATGCTGCGGCTGGAGGTCGGTGAGGCATACGTCGACGACCTGTGGGGCGCGGAATCCGTCGAGCCGGACGAGTTCGCCGAGGCCGAGCCCGACCCGCTGATCCCGCACGAGGCCGAGCTGATCCAGCATCTCGCGTCCGCACACGGGGACCAGGTGAGAACGCTGTGCGCCTGCCGGGAGGGCGAACACGTCGTTCCCCTCGGCGTGGACAGGTTCGGGCTGCGTGTGCGCTCGTGGGGCGCGAGCGGCGCGTGTGTGGACGCGCGCTTCGACTTCCCCTCCCCCGTCGACTCCGTCGCCGAACTCCGGCACGCGATGCACGCGCTGTTCACGGCGGCCCAGGACTGAACGAACCGGGTACACGGGCGCGCACGTGCGGTCCTGGTGCCCTCGCTTCCGGGGCACAGCGCTCGTCTCCCGGGGTCAGCTCTCGTCGGTGTCGCCCTGGAGGCGGGCGCGGACCCGTTCGGCCACGTCCGCGTACCGCGCCTCCGTGCCGTGCCGCGTCGGCTCGTAGTAGCGGCGGCCGTGCACGGCGTCCGGCGCGTACTGCTGCGCCGCGATACCGCCCGGCAGATCGTGCGGGTACTGGTATCCCTGGCCGTGGCCGAGCTTCTGCGAGCCCTTGTAGTGGCTGTCACGCAGATGCGGCGGCACCGGTCCCGCCAGTCCCCCGCGTACGTCGGCGAGGGCAGCGTCGATGGCGAGATACGCCGCGTTGGACTTGGGTGCCAGCGCGAGCGCGACCGTCGCCTGGCTCAGGGTGATCCGTGCCTCGGGGAAACCGATCATCGCCACCGCCTGGGCGGCGGCAACGGCCGTCTGGAGCGCCGTCGGATCGGCCATTCCGATGTCCTCGCTGGCGGAGATCATCAGTCGCCGTGCGATGAACCTCGGGTCCTCGCCCGCGTCGATCATGCGCGCGAGGTAGTGCAGCGCCGCGTCCACGTCGGAGCCCCGGATGGACTTGATCAGCGCGCTGGCGACGTCGTAGTGCTGGTCCCCGTCGCGGTCGTACTTCACGGCCGCGCGGTTGACCGCTTCCTCGATGGTGACCAGGGAGATCGCCGTCTCGCCCTTGGAGAGTGCGGCGCCGGCGCCCGCCTCCAGCGCCGTGAGGGCACGGCGCGCGTCGCCGCCCGCGATGCGCAGCAGATGCGCCTCCGCGTCCTCGGGCAGCGTCACCTCGTCCGCCAGGCCCCGCTCGTCGGTCACGGCGCGGCGCAGGAGACCGCGCAGGTCGTCGTCGGTGAGCGGTTCCAGGGTCATGAGCAGGGAGCGTGAGAGCAGCGGGGAGATCACCGAGAAGTACGGGTTCTCCGTCGTGGCCGCGATCAGGGTGACCCAGCGGTTCTCGACGGCAGGCAGCAGCGAGTCCTGCTGGGCCTTGCTGAAGCGATGGATCTCGTCGAGGAAGAGAACGGTGTCCTTGCTGTACGCGCCGGAGGAGCGGCGCGCTCCGTCGATGACGGACCTGACCTCCTTGACGCCTGCGGTGATCGCCGACAGCTCGACGAAGCGCTTGTCCGTCGCCTGGCTGACGACGTAGGCGAGGGTCGTCTTGCCGATGCCGGGCGGTCCCCACAGCAGCACGGACGAGGGTCCGGCGGGTCCGCCGCCGCCCTCACCCACCAGGCGGCGCAGGGGCGATCCGGGACGCAGAAGGTGCTGCTGTCCGACGACCTCGTCGAGCGTACGCGGCCTCATCCGTACGGCCAGGGGGCTGGCGGACGGATCCTTGGCCTGACGGTCCTCTGCTGCTGCGGTGAAAAGATCGGGCTCCACGCGGAAACCCTAAGTCAGGCCACTGACAACCGGGACGGGGCGGTACGCGGCGGCCTTCGCCGTCCCGTTCGCCGGGTCCTGCTCAGCCGGTCCAGAAGTCCCACCAGCGGGTGAGGACCAGGATGCCGATCACGCCGATGTGCAGGACGGGCAGCACCCAGGGGAACTCGTCGGCGAAGCCGCGCACGGAGGCGGGCGCCGGCAGGAAGCCGTGACGGACGTTGTGTGCCGTGACGTACCAGAACATGATGATGGTGGCGACCCAGGCCAGGCAGCACCACAGGCAGAGCGAGCCGATGTTGTACAGCGACTGGTACATCAGCCAGGTGCAGAACCCGACTCCGAAGAGGGTGCCCGCGTTGAAGGTGAGCCAGTACCAGCGCGGGAACCGTACGCGGGTCAGGAGCGTGACGCCGACGGCGATGACGATGCCGTAGGCGACGAGCCCGATCATGGGGTTGGGCGCTCCGAAGGCGGCAGCCTGGTCGCTCTCCATGATGTTGCCGCAGGACACAATGGGGTTGATGCTGCACCCCGGCTTGAAGTTCTTGTCCTCAAGCAGGTGGAACTTGTCGAGCGTGATGATCCAGGCGGCGAGCAGTCCGGCGGCACCCGTGACGATGAGCATCCACGAGAACGCTCGACCCGCGCCGACGGCACCCCCCTTGGGTGCGTCCGCATCGCTGTGCGTCTCGTCGAGGGGTGCCGTCGTGGTCATAGCGTTCGTCGTCCCGTCATCTGGTCCATGGCCGGTGTGCCGCTCATTCTGCCCCACCGGGTACGGGTGTTACCGCACCGTGGCCGTCACTTCGGCCACCACACGATCGAGTGCGACGGACTTCTGTTCGCCGCTTTCCAGGTCCTTGAGCTGGGCCACTCCCTCGGCCAGGTCCCTGTCGCCGAGAAGCAGCGCGAAGCGTGCGCCGGAACGGTTGGCCGACTTCATGGCGTTCTTCATGCCCTTGGAGCCGTAGGAGAGGTCGGCGGCGACACCCTCCCTGCGCAGCGCGGTCACCAGGGCGAAGAGCCGGTGGCGTGCCTCGTCGCCGAGCGGGACGGCGAACACCTCGGTGGTGGGCGGCAGTTCGAGCCGCACCCCTTCGGCCTCCAGCGCGAGGACCGTACGGTCGACGCCGAGCGCCCAGCCGACGGAGGGCAGCGGGGGTCCGCCGATCATCTCGGACAGGCCGTCGTACCGTCCCCCGCCGCCGACGGCGGACTGGGACCCGAGGCCGTCGTGGACGAACTCGAAGGTGGTACGCGTGTAGTAGTCGAGCCCGCGCACGAGCCGGGGGTCGTCCTCGAAGGCGACACCGGCAGCGGTGAGCAGTGTGCGCACCTCCTCGTGGAACGCCTTGCACTCCTCGCACAGGTGGTCGCGCATCATCGGCGCGTCCTTCAACTGCCGCTGCACGCTGTCGCGTTTGTCGTCCAGCACGCGCAGGGGGTTGATCTCGATACGGGCGCGGGTGTCGTCGTCCAGGTCGAGGCCGCGCAGGAACTCCTGGAGCGCGGCGCGGTAGACGGGGCGGCACGTCCTGTCGCCCAGGGAGTTGAGCAGCAGCCGGAAGTTCCGCAGGCCCAGCGAGCGGTACGCGTCGTGGGCCAGGATGATCAGCTCGGCGTCGAGCGAGGGGTCTTCCGCGCCGATCGCCTCGGCGCCGACCTGCGAGAAGTGGCGGTAACGCCCCTTCTGCGGGCGCTCGTAGCGGTAGTAGGAGCCCGAATACCACAGCTTCACCGGGAGGTTGCCCGCCTTGTGCAGGTTGGCCTCCAGGGCGGCGCGCAGCACGGAGGCCGTGCCCTCGGGCCGCAGGGCCAGCTCGCTGCCGCCCTTGGTGGTGAGGGTGTACATCTCCTTGGTCACGATGTCGGTCGACTCACCGACGCCGCGCGCGAACAGTTCAACGTTCTCGAACCCGGGTGTCTCCACGTACCCGTACCCGGAGCGCCGCAGCGGGGCAGCGATCGCCTCGCGCACCGCGAGGTACGTCGCGGACTCGGGCGGGAGCAGGTCGTAGGTGCCCTTGGGGGCCTTGAAGGTACTCACGTAGCTTCTCGTCACATTCCTCGTCGCGGAGCGGCGGCATCGGGTCCGCCGCTCTCGGGGCCGCCGGCCGCCACCTGCCGCATGAAGGGGTTGGTGGCGCGCTCTCGGCCGATGGTCGTCTGGGGACCGTGTCCGGACAGGACCACCGTCTGGTCCTCCAGCGGCAGGCACACGCGTGCCAGCGAGCTGAGGATCTCGGCGGGGTCGCCTCCGGGAAGGTCGGTACGTCCGACGGAGCCGGAGAACAGCAGGTCGCCCGAGAAGAAGACCGGAGGTACGTCGGCCTGTTCGGGCATCCTGAAGGTCACCGACCCCTTGGTATGGCCCGGCGCGTGCGCGACGGTCAGCTCCAGGCCCGCCAGCTCCAGCCTGGCGCCGTCGGACAGCTCCTCGACATCGTCGGGCTCGCCGATGGTCAGCTCTCCCATGAGGGGCTGCCCGATGGCCCTGCCCAGCGCTTTTTCGGGGTCGCTCATCATGTACCGGTCGGCCGGGTGGATCCAGGCGGGGACGTCGTGCGCGCCGCAGACGGGGACGACGGAGGCGACATGGTCGATGTGGCCGTGCGTGAGGATCACGGCGACCGGCTTCAGCCGGTGCTTGGCCACGGCCTCCTCGACTCCCTGGGTGGCCTGGTGGCCAGGGTCGATGATCACGCACTCCTCGCCAGCGGCCGGGGCGACCAGATAACAGTTGGTCCCCCAGGCCCCTGCGGGGAACCCGGCAACGAGCACGATCGTCCTTCATTCATCCGACAACGGGGAACGGCGATATCGCCGACAAGGCAGGTCACAGCGTACCGGCGCGTGCGAGCACGGGGCGAACCGTATCCGGGCCGTATACGGTACGTGGCCACGAACCCTGGACGCGCAACGCCTCGAAGGAGACGAAACCGTGGTCAGCAATGAGCAGCGCAGAAAGCAGCTCGCCCGCGAGAAGTTCCAGCGCCAGCTGGAGCGGCGGGCCGCCGCGCGGCGCCGGGCACGCATACGGAACAGCGCCATCGCGGTCGGCGTGGTCCTCGTCCTGGCTGCGGGCGGCGCCTACGCGGCCTCCGGAGGGCTGGGCGGGGACGACAAGGACGACGCAGCCGCCGACACCCCTGAACAGTCGCCCTCGCCCAGCAAGGCGCCCGACCCCTGCGCCAAGCCGGCCAAGGGCAAGCCGAACGGCAAACAGTGGAAGAAGGAGCCGGCGATGAAGATCGACAAGTCGGCCTCCTACGCGATGGATCTGAAGACCACGTGCGGCACCATCGGCATCGGCCTGGACGCGGAGAAGGCGCCGCACACCGTCAACTCCTTCAACTTCCTGGCCGGTGAGGGCTTCTTCGACCACACGCGCTGTCACCGGCTGGTCGACGAGAACATCCACGTCCTCCAGTGCGGCGACCCCCGGGGCACGGGCCAGGGCGGGCCCGGCTACACGCTCCCCGACGAGAACCTCAAGGACCCGCGGCTGAAGGGCAAGACGTACCCGGCGGGCACGGTCGCGATGGCCAACCAGTACGACGCACGTACCGGCAAGGGCAGGGACAGCGGCGGCAGCCAGTTCTTCCTGGTCTTCGAGGACAGCCAACTGCCTCCTGACTACACACCCTTCGGGAAGATCGAAAAGGGCATGGGCGTACTGAAGAAGATCGCCAAGGCCGGGAGCACACCTGATCCTCAGACGGGCAACACCGCGCCCAACGCGACCGTTGTGATCGACAAGGCCACGGTCAGGAGGTCGTGAGGCCCTCCATGCCGGGAATTTCGGCCGCGCGGATTGCGGACAGCGCAGCCGCCGGTCGCCTATGTTGGCGTTGTGTAGGGTGCCTGCGCCGACGGCCGGACCATTCTGTCGGCCGGACGAAAACTGTGGACGATGCCGGGGGCCACTCGCCCCTATTCAGGCATCATGTGGAGGAGGCGCTGTGAGCAGCGACCCGTGGGGCCGCGTCGATGACGCGGGGACTGTGTACGTGCGTACGGCCGACGGCGAGAAGGTCGTCGGATCGTGGCAGGCGGGCTCCCCTGAGGAAGCCCTCGCCTACTTCGAGCGCAAGTACGACGGTCTGGTCGTGGAGATCGGTCTCCTGGAGCGCCGGGTGAAGACCACGGACCTGTCGGCCAAGGACGCCTCGGCCGCCATCGGGCACCTGCGCGAGCAGGTGGACGCGCACCACGCGGTCGGCGACCTCGACGCACTGCGCGTCCGGCTCGACAAGCTGGTCGAGACGGTCGACCAGCGCCGCGAGGAGCGCAAGGTCCGTAAGGCGCAGCAGACCGAGGAGGCGCGCGGCGCGAAGGAACAGCTCGTCGCCGAGGCCGAGGAACTGGCCCAGAGCGAGCAGTGGCGGGCGGCGGGCGAGAGGCTGCGCGCGCTCGTGGACACCTGGAAGGGCCTGCCCCGGCTGGACCGCAAGACCGACGACGAACTGTGGCACCGCTTCTCGCACGCCAGGTCCGCCTTCTCCAAGCGCCGCAAGGCACACTTCGCGCAGCTCGACGCGCAGCGCGAGGAGGCCAGGCAGCGCAAGGAGAAGCTGGTCGCCGAGGCCGAGGCGCTCTCCCAGTCCAGGGACTGGGGCCCGACAGCCGCCAAGTACCGCGAGCTGATGCAGGACTGGAAGGCGGCGGGCCGGGCGCAGCGCGAGTACGAGGACGACCTGTGGAGCCGCTTCAGGGGCGCGCAGGACGTCTTCTTCCAGGCCCGTAGCGAGGTGTTCGCCGAGCGCGACACCGAGCAGCGGGAGAACCTCACGGTCAAGGAGGAGCTGGCGGCCGAGGCCGAGAAGCTGCTCCCGATCACCGATCTGAAGGCCGCGCGGAACAGCTTCCGCGCCCTCAACGAGCGCTGGGACGCCGTCGGGCACGTACCGCGTGAGGACCGGCCGAAGATCGAGGGCCGGATGCACGCGGTGGAGCGAGCGATCCAGGAGGCCGAGGAGGCCGAGTGGCGCCGCAGCAACCCCGAGGCACGCGCCCGCGCCGCGGGGCTGACCGGCCAGCTCCAGGACGCGGTCGACAAGCTGCGCGGCCAGATCGAGAAGGCACGCGCCGCCGGCAACAACGCCAAGGCGGAGAAGCTGGAGCAGGAGCTGGCAGGTCGCCAGGAGCTGCTGAACCAGGCGCTCAAGGGCCTGGAGGAGTTCGGCGGCTGACGCGGCCGGCGCTCCCGCCGGCGAACGTGGGGGCTCGTGCCGTCCGGGATGCTGCCGGACCCTCGCCGTCGTGGTCGCACGCCGTAGCAGCACGCGAGGGGGGTGGAGGCTGAGCCTCCACCCCCTTTGGCGTGTTCGGAGCCGTGCGCTGGTTGGGGCCCGGGCGCCCCGCAAAGCCGCCCGGGCCGGGCGCCCCGCAAAGCGCCCGCTGAGGCCGTCGCCCGCTATGGCCGTCGTGCCGAGGTCACGCGGTAGACGTCGTAGACGCCTTCCACGCCGCGTACCGCCTTCAGGACGTGCCCGAGGTGCTTGGGGTCGCCCATCTCGAAGGTGAAGCGGGAGGTGGCGACCCGGTCGCGGGAGGTCTGGACGGCCGCGGACAGGATGTTCACGTGCTGGTCCGAGAGGACGCGGGTGACGTCGGAGAGGAGCCGGGAGCGGTCCAGTGCCTCGACCTGGATGGCGACCAGGAAGACCGAGGACTGGGTGGGCGCCCACTCGACCTCCAGGATCCGCTCGGGCTCCTTGGACAGGGAGTCGACGTTGACGCAGTCCGCGCGGTGCACCGAGACGCCGTTGCCGCGCGTGACGAACCCGATGATGGGGTCGCCGGGCACGGGAGTGCAGCAGCGTGCGAGCTTGACCCAGACGTCGTCCACGCCCTTGACGACGACGCCCGGGTCGGACGCCGTACGCCGCTTGGTACGGGTCGGCATCGGGGGCGCGGTCTCGGCCAGGTCCTCCTTGGCCTCGTCCTCCCCACCGACCGCCTGCACCAGCTTCTGGCACACGCCCTGGGCTGACACATGGCCCTCGCCGATCGCGGCGTAGAGCGCGGAGATGTCGGGGTAGCGCATCTCGTGGGCGAGGGTGACGAGCGAGTCACCGGTGAGGATGCGCTGGATCGGCAGGTTCTGCTTGCGCATCGCCCGCGCGATGGCGTCCTTGCCCTGCTCGATGGCCTCGTCGCGGCGCTCCCGTGTGAACCAGGCGCGGATCTTGTTGCGGGCCCGCGGTGACTTCACAAAGCCGAGCCAGTCGCGGGAGGGCCCGGCGCCGGACGCCTTGGAGGTGAAGACCTCGACGGTGTCGCCGTTGTCCAGGGTCGATTCGAGCGGCACCAGGCGGCCGTTGACGCGCGCGCCGATGGTGCGGTGACCGACCTCGGTGTGCACGGCGTACGCGAAGTCCACGGGCGTCGCTCCGGCCGGGAGCGCGATGACGTCGCCCTTCGGCGTGAAGACGAAGACCTCGTTGCGCGAGAGGTCGAAGCGCAGGGACTCCAGGAACTCCCCCGGGTCCTCGGTCTCCTTCTGCCAGTCGAGGAGCTGCCGCAGCCAGGACATGTCGTTGATCGTGTCCTGGCCGGCCTTGTCCTTGCCGCCGCCCTTGGGCACGTCCGTACGCACCTTGGAAGCGCCTGCCACGGCCTGCTGCTTGTACTTCCAGTGCGCCGCGATGCCGTACTCCGCGCGGCGGTGCATGTCGAAGGTGCGGATCTGGAGCTCCACCGGTTTGCCGCCGGGCCCTATGACCGTCGTGTGCAGCGACTGGTACATGTTGAACTTGGGCATCGCGATGTAGTCCTTGAAGCGCCCGGGAACCGGGTTCCAGCGCGCGTGGACGGTGCCCAGTGCGGCGTAGCAGTCGCGGACGGTGTCCACCAGGACACGGATGCCCACCAGGTCGTAGATCTCCGCGAAGTCCCTGCCGCGCACGATCATCTTCTGGTAGACGCTGTAGTAGTGCTTCGGCCGCCCGGTGACGGTGGCCTTGATACGGGCCGCGCGCAGATCGGCCTGGACCTCGTCGGTGACGACGGCCAGGTACTCGTCGCGCTTGGGGGCGCGCTCGGCGACCAGGCGCACGATCTCGTCGTACATCTTGGGGTAGAGGATCGCGAACGCGAGGTCCTCCAGCTCCCACTTGATGGTGTTCATGCCCAGGCGGTGTGCCAGCGGCGCGAAGATCTCCAGGGTCTCCCTGGCCTTCTGCTCCTGCTTCTCCCGCTTGAGATAGCGCATGGTGCGCATGTTGTGCAGGCGGTCGGCGAGCTTGATGACCAGCACACGCGGGTCCTTGGCCATCGCCACGACCATCTTGCGTACGGTCTCGGCCTGCGCCGCCTCGCCGAACTTGACCTTGTCTAGCTTGGTGACACCGTCCACGAGCAGCGCGACCTGGTCACCGAAGTCCCGGCGCAGCGTGTCGAGGCCGTACTCGGTGTCCTCGACGGTGTCGTGCAGGAGGCCGGCCATCAGCGTCGCGGGGTCCATGCCCAGCTCGGCGAGGATCGTGGTCACGGCGAGCGGGTGCGTGATGTACGGGTCGCCGCTCTTGCGCTTCTGGCCGCGGTGCCACCGCTCTGCGACCTGGTAGGCCCGCTCGATCTGGCGGAGCGTGGACGACTCGATCTTGGGGTCGTTGCTGCGCACTATCCGCAGCAGCGGCTCCAGGACGGGGTTGAACGGGCTGGAGCGCTGCACGCCGAGACGCGCCAGACGGGCGCGTACGCGGTTGGAGGAGCCGGAACGTCCCGAGACACCGGAGACGGCACGCGCGGGCGCCACACGGTCGAGAGAGCCGTTCTCGTCGCCGTTCTTGCCGCTGCCGCCGGAGGAGCCCTCGCTCGCGCCCTCGCCCTGGGGGTCGGCGGAACGTGATTTCCCGCCACCCTTCTTCCCGGGCAGGGGTTCGGTCGCCGTGGCACCTGATCGCTTCTTCGCGTTGTTCGCGCGATCCGCTTCCTGGCGCTGCGCGGCGGTGAGCTGCTGGGCCTCGTCTGGCAAGAGCACTCCTCGTTGGACCCCAGGTCGGACTGCCATGGTAGCCACCATGGCCGCCGCATCCCTCCTCCAGCCGTGGGAGGTACGGGAACGACGAAGGCGGCCACCCCCACCGGCCTGGGCCGGGCACCGCTCCCAAGGGAACGTATCGGGTGGCCGCCTTATGCCGCTGCCGGAGCATGTGTCATGTGGCCGGACTGTGACAGGTCAGACCGTGACCAGCGAGTCCAGGGGCGTCCGGCCGAGGGCCGGCTCCAGCCTGGCCCTGCCGCCGAGGAAACCCAGCTCCAGCAGTACGGCCACACCGGCGATCCTGGCCCCCGCACGCCGGAGGAGTTGCACGGAGGCGTCCACGGTGCCTCCGGTGGCCAGCACGTCGTCGATGATCAGGACGCGGTCGGCCTCGCCGAGGTCCTCGGCGTGCACCTCGATCTCGGCGTTCCCGTACTCCAGGTCGTACGCCTGGCCCAGGGTGGCGCCGGGGAGCTTGCCCGCCTTGCGTACGGGCACGAAGCCGACGCCCGCGCGGACGGCGGCCGGCGCGGCGAGGATGAAGCCACGCGCCTCCAGACCGACGACCTTGGTGGCGCCGTGCCTGTCGACAAGCCCGGCGAGCGCGTCGGTCAGCGCCGAGAACGCCACGGGGTCGGCGAGCAGCGGCGTGATGTCCTTGAAGACCACGCCCGGCTTCGGGTAGTCCTGCACGTCGCGGATGCGGCTGGAGAGCAGTTCCCGTACATCTGGGGCGATCAGTGGGGCGGCTGCGGGATCCAGGGTGCTCACCTCGTTCACCTGCGCTTTCCGGACGGGCGGCCCCGGCTCTTGCCGCGGGAGGGCTGCTGGCGGCGCTGACCGGTTCCCGCGCCCGCCGTCGCCGAGCCGCCACCCTCCGCGTCGTCGACGGTGACCGGGGTACCGCCTCCGCCGCTCCTGCCGGGCGGGGTGTCCTCGGGGTCGTCGGGGCCCTCGGGGTCGCGGCCCTCGTGTTCCTCGGCCCTGGCCCGCTTGGTGTGCACGCGCTTGGCGAGCGCCTTCATCTGCGGCTCGCGCTCCTTGAAGTCGGCGACCAGCGGGGTCGCGATGAAGATCGAGGAGTACGCGCCCGCCGCGAGGCCGACGAACAGCGAGAGCGCGATGTCGTTGAGCATGCCGCCACCGAGCATGCCGCCACCGATGAACAGCAGTCCCGCGACCGGCAGCAGGGCGACGATCGTGGTGTTGATGGAGCGCACCAGGGTGGCGTTGATGCTGCGGTTGGCGATCTCGCTGTAGGTGAACTTGGTCTGCTTGGTGACGTTCTTGCTGCCCTCTCTCAGCCCGTCGAAGACGACGACCGTGTCGTAGAGCGAGTAACCGAGAATCGTCAGCAGTCCGATCACGGTGCCTGGCGTGACTTCGAAGCCGACCAGCGAATAGACACCGACGGTGATCGTGAGGTCGTGGATGAGGGCGATGAGCGCGGCCAGCGCCATACGCCACTGGAAGGCGATGGCGAGATAGATCACCACCAGGACCAGGAAGATCCCCAGTCCTTGCCACGCCTTGTTGGCGATCTGCTCGCCCCAGCTGGGACCGACGAGCTGTGCGTCGATCTTCTCGGCGTTGACGTGCAGTTCGTCGGCGAGCTTCTCCTTGACGGCGGAGGAGGTCTTGGTGTCGACGCCGGCGATCTGGACGCGCATCCCGCCGTCGCCCAGCTCCTGGACGATGGCCGTGTGCCCGGAGATCTTCTCCGCCGAGTCGGTGGTCCGCTCGACGGAGGCGGTGGTCTTGGGCGTGGTGAAGACGGCCCCGCCCTCGAACTCGATGCCCATGTTGAGGCCGCGGACGACGAGCCCGACGATCGCCGTGATGGTGATCAGAATCGACAGGCCGTACCAGAACTTCCGGTGACCGATGAAGTCGTAGCCGACCTCACCGCGGTAGAGCCGGGCGCCGAGATTACCGAGACGGGACATCTCACGCCTCCTTCGTGTCGGTGCTGACGGCGGTACGGCGACCGCGCCTCAGGGGCGGTTTGGCCCCGAGTCGCGTGGGGTCGAGCCCGGACCAGGGATGGCCGTCGGAGAAGAACTTCCTGCGGGCCAGCAGCGTCATGATCGGCTTGGTGAAGAAGAAGACCACCACCACGTCGAGCGCCGTGGTCAGGCCGAGCGTGAACGCGAAGCCCTGCACCTTGCCGACCGTCACGATGAACAGCACGGCCGCGGCCAGGAACGACACGAAGTCGGAGACAAGGATGGTGCGCCGGGCGCGCGGCCACGCACGCTCCACGGCTGGCCGCAGCGTGCGGCCCTCGCGCACTTCGTCTCTGATGCGTTCGAAGTAGACGATGAACGAGTCAGCCGTGATTCCGATGGCGACGATGGCACCACAGACGGCCGGGAGGTTCAGCGCGAAGCCGATCGCGGGACCCAGCAAGGTCATGATCGTGTACGTCAGGATCGCCGAGACGATCAGGCTGACGATGGCGATGAGCGAGAGCCCGCGGTAGTAGGCGACGAGATAGATGATCACCAGTGCGAGGCCGATGGCGCCCGCGATGAGACCGGCCTCAAGCTGGTCGCTGCCGAGTGCCGCCGTGACGGTGGTGACGTCCGACTCGTCGAAGGAGAGCGGCAGGGCGCCGTAGGAAAGGATGTTCCCCAGGTCTTCGGCCGACTCCTGCGTGAAGCTGCCCGAGATCTCGGCGTTGCTGGTCAGCCGCTCGTTGACGCTCGGGGCCGAGACCACCTCGCCGTCCAGCGCGATCGCGAACTGGTTCTGCGGCTGCTGCTTGCCGGCGAGCTTGCCCGTGATGTCGCCGAACTGCTTGGAGCCCGTGTCGTCGAACGACATCTGGACGATCCAGGTGGCGCGCTTCTGGTCGAAGACGGCCTTCGCCTCGTTGACGTGCTTGCCCTGGACGGCGACGGGCCCGAGCGCGTACTTGATCTTCTCCTGCTGGTCACAGGCGACGATCGGCTCGGAGGGCTTGGCACGTGCTGCCTGCTCGCTCGCCTTGGCCTTGGCCTCGGTGCCTGAGCAGTTCAGAGCCTGGAGCTTCTTGTCCAGACCGCCCGGAAGCTGCGGCTGCTGCGGCTGCTGCGGGGGGACAGAGGGCTGCGGGGTCTTCTCGCCGCCCGGCTCGCTCTGCTTGGGAGTGGGCGTCGCATCGGTCTTGGCGGTCTGCGACTTCAGGCCCTCGGTGACCGCCCGGCCCTGGCCCGAGGGCGAGGAAGAGTCGGATGGAGACGCCTCGTCATCGGAATCTCCGCTCTTTTCCCCGTTTTTCTCGCTTTTCTGCTTTTTGTCCTTCTTGCCACCCGCCGTGTCCGAGGGCTTCGGCTGCGGCTGCTGCGGCGTGGTCTGCGCGTACGTCAGCACCGGACGGAAGCCCAGCTCGGCGGTGGTGCCCACCTGTTCGCGAGCCTGCTTGGAGTTCGTGCCCTTAGGGATGTTGACGATGATGTGCCGGTCACCCTGGGTCTGGACCTCGGCCTCTTGCACACCAAGACCGTTGACGCGCCGCTCGATGATGCTGACGGCAGTGTCCATGTTGGTCTTGTTGATCGCGTTGGGCTTGCCGGGCTGGTTCTTGGCCTCAAGCGTGATGCTCGTGCCGCCCGCGAGGTCGATGCCCAGTCGAGGCGCCTTGTGGCCCGCGAGGAACATGCCCCCGACGAGACCTGCCATGACCAGCATGATCAACGTCAGGGAACGCCATGGCTTCCCCTGGGCGCCCGGGGACCTACGGCCCCTCTTCGGTGCTGCCACCTTCTCGTCTCTCCCTGTCCAACCGCCCAGGCCGCCCCCCTAGTTCGGCCGGGCGACCGGCGGCACGCGAAGTGGTCTGTGGACGTGCTACGCCGCCGGACCCGGTCTCCCTGAGCCTTCGGCCAGGAGGTACCCCCGGTCCGGCGGCGCCGACCTTACTTGGAGTCGGAGTCTCCGTCCCGCTTGGCGTCCTTGGAGTTGGTCTCGGTGTCGGCCTTGGCCGCTTCCGCGTCCACGGGCTCGTCGGAGTCGGCGGTGTCGGCGTCCTCGGAGGAGTCGTCCTTGCCGAGGTCGATCTTCCGCTCGTCGGACGTGTCGTCACCCGCGGTCAGCGAGGAGGCGTCGTCCGGCACGACGGTGTCGACGTCGAGGTCCTGGCTGTCCGAGCCGTTCACAATGCGGTCGAACTCCTCGTCGGGGAGAACGGCGCCGATGGCGTTCTTGGCGAACAGCGCGTGCGCGCCCGGTTCGAGCTCAAGGAGAACCGCGTCGTCCCGGATCTCCTTCACAACGGCGTACATTCCCCCGATCGTCCGGACGCCGGTGCCGGGCTGCATCTGGTCACGCATCTGCGTGGCCGCGCGCTGCTTCTTCTTGGCAGAGCGGGTCATCAGGAACATGGCCCCGATAAGAACGATGAACGGGAGCAGAGCAATAGGATCCACGGCGGAAGATATTCCTTCACATAGCCGCGTCTCAGCGGCCTGGGGGTATTCGGGGTGGGCAGCCGTCCTTGAAGGGGCGGCGTCGGCGGAGTCTAAGCGAGCCTTCGCCGATGGAACAACGTCAAGCATGGCACCGGGGTTCCTGACCCCGCGACTCTCCGCGCCGTCACGCTCCGAACAGTCCCGGTTGCCCCGATCCGCCCGGAGTTGACGGGTGGGGCTGTGGGGGCGGAGTGAGGCCCAAGTGTGCCCATGCTGCGGGGGTGGCGACGCGACCACGGGGAGTGCGCGCGAGCAGTCCCTCCCGTACGAGGAAGGGCTCAGCCACCTCCTCGACCGTCTCGCGCTCCTCCCCCACGGCGACGGCCAGCGTCGAGAGGCCGACAGGGCCGCCGCCGAAGAGCTTCAACAGCGAACGGAGAACGGCGCGGTCCAGCCTGTCGAGGCCGCGCTCGTCCACCTCGTAGACCTCCAGCGCGGCGGAGGCGATCTCACGGGTGATCACACCGTCGGCCTTGACCTGTGCGTAGTCCCTCACACGGCGCAGCAGTCTGTTGGCGATACGGGGGGTGCCGCGCGAGCGCCCCGCGATCTCGACCGCGCCCTCGGGATCCGTACGCACGTCCAGGAGTTGGGCCGAGCGGTGCACGACCAGTTCCAGCTCGGCGGGTTCGTAGAAGTCCATGTGCCCGGTGAATCCGAAGCGGTCGCGCAGGGGCGGCGGCAGGAGTCCCGCGCGTGTGGTGGCGCCGACGAGGGTGAAGGGCGGCAGTTCGAGCGGGATGGCCGTCGCGCCGGGGCCCTTGCCGACGATCACATCGACGCGGAAGTCCTCCATCGCCATGTACAGCATCTCCTCGGCCGGCCGGGACATCCGGTGGATCTCGTCGAGGAAGAGGACCTCGCCCTCCTGGAGCGAGGAGAGGATCGCGGCGAGGTCGCCCGCGTGCTGGATCGCGGGGCCGCTGGTGATTCTGATGGGAGCGCCCATCTCGGCCGCGATGATCATGGACAGGGTGGTCTTGCCGAGTCCTGGCGCCCCGGAGAGCAGCACGTGGTCGGCCGTACCACCGCGTGCGCGTGCTGCCCGCAGGACGAGGTCGAGCTGCTCGCGCACCCTGTGCTGGCCGATGAACTCGCCCAGTTCCTTGGGCCGCAGGGCCGCTTCGACGGCCTGGTCCTCGGTGTCGGCGTCGGCTCCGACGAGCCGTTCGTCAGAGTTCATGCTGGGGTCCTCCGGCTTGTGGGCGTCGCGCGCGGGAACGGCGGGGTCGGGGGCGCCAACCGCCTCACCGTGCCCGGTTCAGCTGCTGCAGCGCCGCCTTCAGGAGCCGGCCGACCTGCGGGGTGGCTCCCTCGGCGAGGGTGGCCTCGGCCTGCGGCGCGACGGCCGAGACCGCCTCGTCGGCCTCCCGGGTCGCGTACCCCAACCCCACGAGCGCCGCGTGCAGTTGCTCGCGCCAGCCGGCCGCGACAGGGGTGCCGACGCCCTGCGCCCCGGTGTGCCTGCCGGTGCCGAGGGGCTCGCCGAGACGGTCCTTCAGCTCCAGCAGCAGCTTCTGTGCGCCCTTCTTACCGATGCCGGGCACGGCGGTGAGCGTCTTCTCGTCGCCGCTGGAGACCGCGGTACGCAGCGTGTCCGGGCTGTGCACGGCGAGCATCGCCTGTGCGAGGCGCGGTCCGACGCCGCTGGCGGTCTGGAGGAGTTCGAAGGTCTGCCGTTCGTCGTCGTCGGCGAAGCCGTAGAGCGTCAGCGAGTCCTCGCGCACGACCAGCGAGGTGGCGAGCTTGGCCTGCTCGCCCACCCGCAGTCCCGCGAGGGTGCCCGGAGTGCACTGGACGGACATGCCGATGCCGCCGACCTCGACCACGGCGGAGTCGGGGGCCAGCGCGGCGACGGGTCCTGAGACGAAGGCGATCATCGGATGGTGCCTTTCAGACGCTGTGCTGCTACGGCTTGCTGGAGGCGATTCTGCGCGGGCGAGCGCCAGATGTGGCAGATGGCGAGCGCGAGCGCGTCGGCGGCGTCGGCCGGCTTGGGCGGCGCCTCCAGCCGCAGCAGCCGGGTCACCATGGCGGCCACCTGCGCCTTCTCGGCGCGGCCCGAGCCGGTGACGGCGGCCTTGACCTCGCTGGGCGTGTGCAGTGCGACGGGCAGTCCGCGTCGCGCGGCGCACAGCATGGCGACGGCGCTGGCCTGTGCCGTGCCCATGACCGTGCGCACGTTGTGCTGGCTGAACACCCGCTCGACGGCGACGGCTTCGGGGCTGTGCGCGTCCAGCCACTCCTCCATGCCGCGCTCGATGAGGACCAGGCGCTCGGCGACGGCCGCTTCGGAAGGCGTACGGATCACGCCGACGGCCTTCATGGTGAGGGGGCGGCCGGCGACCCCGTCGACCACGCCGATGCCGCAGCGGGTCAGACCCGGGTCAACTCCCAGCACGCGCAACGCGTTCCTCCTCCGTCGGCCGGCTCTCGCACCTGATTCCGCTGTTCCCGCAGGTTATCGGGTGCCACCGACAACGCAGCCACCGCAGTCACCGCGATCGTCGCGGTCGCCGCCGTCACCGCCGTCGAGCTGTACGGCCGGAGTGCGCCGCGCGGCCGGCGGAGTGGCGCGCTGCCAAAGGGTGCGGCCCGGCGGAACATGTGTCCCGCCGGGCCGCACCCTTGAACGCTTCGCTCAGGCGTCGACCTTCGCCATCACGTCGTCGGAGACATCGAAGTTGGCGTAGACGTTCTGCACGTCGTCGCTGTCCTCCAGCGCGTCGATCAGCTTGAAGATCTTGCGCGCGCCTTCCTCCTCCAGCTGCACCTGCATGCTGGGCACGAAGCTGGCGTCGGCCGAGTCGTAGTCGATGCCGCCCTCGACGAGCGCGGTACGCACGTCGACCAGGTCGGTGGCCTCGCTGATCACCTCGAAGTTCTCGCCGAGGTCGTTGACCTCCTCAACTCCCGCCTCCAGCACGGCAGCGAGGACGTCGTCCTCGCTCAGGCCGTTCTTCGGGACGATGATGACGCCCTTGCGGTTGAAGAGGTACGAGACCGAGCCCGGGTCGGCCATCGAGCCGCCGTTGCGCGTCATGGCGACGCGCACGTCGGAGGCCGCGCGGTTGCGGTTGTCGGTGAGGCACTCGATCAGCACGGCGACACCGTTGGGGCCGTAGCCCTCATACATGATCGTCTCGTACTCGGCGCCACCCGCTTCGAGGCCGGCACCACGCTTGACCGCGCTGTCGATGTTCTTGTTCGGAACCGACTGCTTCTTCGCCTTCTGGATGGCGTCATACAGCGTCGGGTTGCCGTCGGGGTCGGCACCACCCGTGCGGGCGGCGACCTCGATGTTCTTGATCAGCTTTGCGAAGAGTTTGCCGCGCTTGGCATCGATCACGGCCTTCTTGTGCTTGGTGGTTGCCCACTTAGAGTGGCCGGACACAGCCTCGCTCCTTCAAAATCTTCGACTTCAGTCAACGCCGAGATCCTACCGTCAGCGACTCAGCGTGCCGACCGCACCATCTCCGTGAACAGGGCGTGCACCCTGTGGTCCCCCGTCAGCTCGGGGTGGAAGGAGGTGGCCAGCAGGGCTCCCTGCCGTACCGCGACCGCGTGACCCTCGTACGCCGCCAGCGTCTCGGTGGCAGCGCCCGTCGACTCGACCCACGGTGCGCGGATGAACACGCCCTCGACCGGCGGGCCGTCCACGCCCGTCATGGCGACTGCGGCCTCGAAGGACTCGTTCTGCCTGCCGAAGGCGTTACGCCGCACGATCATGTCGATGCCGCCCACCGTCTCCTGGCCCGAGCGTGGGTCCAGGATCTTGTCGGCGAGCAGGATCATCCCTGCGCAGGAGCCGTACACCGGCATCCCGGCACGGACGCGGGCACGGAGGGGTTCCATCAGGCCGAAGGCCACCGCCAGCTTGGAGATGGTGGTGGACTCCCCGCCCGGGATGACCAGCCCCTCCACCGCGTCCAGCTCCTCGGCCCGCCGTACGGAACGGGGCCCGGCCCCCGACGCCGCGAGGGCTGCGAGGTGTTCGCGGACATCGCCCTGGAGGGCGAGCACGCCGATGGTGGGCTCAGACACGGTGCGGGTCCTTCTGGGATGCGGGGCCTATGGCCGGTGCACGGTGGACGGGGTGCGGGCGAGGTGCACGGGGTGCGGCGGCGCACCGCGGATGGGCGGCAGCGGCGTGGGCTGCCGGGCGTGGCCGGGTGGTGCGGGGTAGGGCGCCCCGCTGGGCCGCGCCGGGGGGAGGGAAACCGAAGCCGCCCCTGGCGAGCGCCTGGTACGCGCCCGTGAGCTGACCAGGGCCCGCCAGGGGCCGGGCGCTACCAGCCGCGGTTGGCGTAGCGCTCGCCCTCGGGGAGGGTGTCGCAGTTGATGCCGACCATGGCCTCGCCCAGGCCCCTGGAGACATCCGCGATGATCTTGGGGTCGTCGTGGAAGGTGGTGGCCTTCACGATGGCGGCAGCCCGCTTGGCCGGGTCGCCCGACTTGAAGATCCCGGAGCCGACGAAGACGCCCTCGGCGCCGAGCTGGCGCATCAGCGCCGCGTCGGCGGGAGTGGCGACGCCACCGGCAGAGAACAGGACGACCGGCAGCTTGCCCAGCTCCGCGACCTCCTTGACCAGCTCGTACGGAGCCCGCAGCTCCTTGGCCGCCGCATACAGCTCGTTCCTGTCGAGGACGGTGAGCTTGCCGATCTCGCTCTTGATCTGCCGCATGTGGCGCACGGCCTCGACCACGTTCCCCGTGCCCGCCTCGCCCTTGGAGCGGATCATGGCGGCGCCCTCGGCGATACGGCGCAGGGCCTCGCCCAGGTTGGTGGCGCCGCAGACGAACGGCGTAGTGAAGGCGAACTTGTCGCTGTGGTTGGTCTCGTCGGCCGGGGTGAGGACCTCGGACTCGTCGATGTAGTCCACGCCGAGTGCCTGGAGTATCTGTGCCTCGACGAGGTGGCCGATACGGGACTTGGCCATGACGGGGATGGAGACGGCGTTGATGATGCCGTCGATCATGTCCGGGTCGGACATCCTGGCCACGCCGCCGTCCTTGCGGATGTCGGCGGGTACGCGCTCCAGGGCCATGACGGCCACGGCGCCCGCGTCCTCGGCTATCTTCGCCTCTTCCGGTGTGACGACATCCATGATCACGCCGCCCTTGAGCTGCTCGGCCATGCCGCGCTTGACGCGCGCCGTGCCGGTCTCGGGGCTCGCGGAAGAGGCGGAAGACGCTGCGGTGGCAGTGGACGGAGATGACACGGTGCGACCTCACTCGACGGGGTAAGTACGGCGGGGCCCTGATGGGTCCGTATCCGTACGGTCGCCGATCCGGGCCGCCCGGAAAAGGGCCAATCACCGGGCTGTGGCCTGCGTTCCCGCACCGGAGGGTGCGGGGCCTGCGGTTCCCTCCCAGGGACGAGCCGCGGCCCGCGTCCCGTCACCCCGCGCTGCCCATGCGCCGGTCACAGAGCTGTGGCCCGCGCCCGGGCCCCCCGGCGGCTCGGCTCGGGCGGACCCTGTCCGCTGCGCCCGGGGTCACATGCACACGTGCACAGCGGACCGGCTGCGGCCCGCCCCTACTGCGCCCTGTCGGCCAGTACGGGCGGAGGGCCGTCGTCCATCTCGAACGCCAACGGGAACGGCGCGTGCCCCGCCAGCCGGAACCAGCGCACCTTCCGGTGCCGCCGCAGCGCACGCGCGGCCCGTACGGAGTCGTTGTGGAAGCGCCGTGCCATCGGCACCCGGCGTACGGCGGCGGCCAGTTCGCCGGCCGTCTCGTCCCCTCCTGGCGCGGCCCGTACGGCCTCCACCTGCGCACTCTCGGCGAACACGGCGCGCAGCGCCTGGCTCAGTTCGCTCTCGGCGACCTCACGCTGCTCCTCCTCGGCCTGCCGCGCGTCGTGCGCTGCCTGGTAGAGGACGATCGAGGCCGCGGGGTCCAGCACCCCGGCCGTGGCCAGCTCCTGTGCGATCGAGGCTCGGCGCAGCAGCTGCGCGTCGAGCGCCGCCCTGGCCGCGTCGATACGGGCGTGCAGCCGGTCCAGGCGGCCCGCTGTCCAGCTGAGGTAGACGCCGATCAGCAGCAGTGCGACGGCGATCCAGATGAGTGTGGTGAGCGTGGGCATCGTGGTATCGGTCCTCGGTCGTCAGTCCCGGGCCAGGCCGAGCCGCGCGCGCAGCCCGATGCGTTCGTCGGGCGCCACGGAGGCGGCGCCGTCGGCGACGGTCTCGTACACGGCGAGGATGTCGGCGCCCACGGTGCTCCAGTCGAAGCGCCGCACGTGCCGTGTGCCGCGTGCGCGCAGTTCGGCACGGCGCTCGGGGTCGGCGAGCAGGCTGACGGCAGCGGTGGCGAGCGCGTCGGCCTGTTCGTTGGGGAACAGCTGGCCCGCCGCTCCCCCGTCGAGCACCTGCTCGAAGGCGTCCAGGTCGCTGGCGAGCACCGGCGCCCCGGCCGACATCGCCTCGACGAGGATGATGCCGAAGGACTCACCGCCCGTGTTGGGTGCCACGTACAGGTCGACGCTGCGCAGCAGCCGTGCCTTGTCCTCGTCGCTGACCATGCCGAGGAACTCCACGCTCTCGCGCATCTTCTCCGGCAGGGAGGCGACGGCCTCCTCCTCGTCGCCCCTGCCCGCCACCAGCAGCCGGGTGCCCGGGGCCTCCTCCAGGATCCGGGGCAGCGCCTTGATCAGCACCGGAAGTCCCTTGCGTGGCTCGTCGATACGGCCGATGAAGCCGATCGTGCGGCCCTCGGGGCCGCCCTGCCACTCGCTCTTGGGTTCGGCGCCGGCGAAGAAGTCCACGTCGACACCGTTGGGGATGGTGACGGCGTCCCCGCCAAGGTGCTCGACAAGGGTGCGGCGCGCGTACTCGCTCACGGCGATACGGGCGCTGATCTTCTCCAGCGCCGGCTGGAGGATCGGATACGCCGCGATCATGATCCGGGAGCGCGGGTTGGAGGTGTGGAACGTGGCGACGATCGGGCCCTGCGCCGACCAGCAGGCGAGCAGCGCCAGCGAGGGCGTGGCCGGCTCGTGGATGTGCAGTACGTCGAAGTCGCCCTCGTGCACCCAGCGGCGTACGCGCGCGGCCGAGAGGAAACCGAAGTTGAGCCGTGCGACCGAGCCGTTGTACGGGACGGGTACGGCCCGGCCCGCCGAGACGACGTACGGCGGCAGGGGGGTCTCGTCGTCCGACGGCGCGAGGACGGACACCTGATGCCCGAGTCCGATCAGGTGCTCGGCCAGATCGCGGATGTGGAACTGGACGCCACCCGGTACGTCCCAGGAGTACGGGCAGACGATGCCGATCCTCATCCCTCCCCCTTACCCCTGGCCCCGGTCTCCGCGCCGGAGGACGGTTCCAGGTCCGCGACCCACAGCCGCTGGAGCATGTGCCAGTCCTCCGGGTGTTCGGTGATCCCCGACGCGAAGACATCGGCGACGGTCTGCGTCATGGCCGCCACCCGCTCCCTGCGCCCCTCGATGTCGGGCACCTCGACGGGCGGATGGACGCGGCCCTTCATGACGGGGGTCTCGTCGTACCACAGCGTCACCGGCAGCAGCAGCGCGTTGGTCTGCTGCGCCAGCATCGCGGGGCCACCCGGCATCCGCGCGGTCTCGCCGAAGAACTTCACCTCGATACCGCCCGCCGACAGATCGCGGTCGGCGACCAGGCACACGAACCCGCCGGCCCGCAGCCTGCGCGCCAGGGTGCCGAACGCCGAGCCGCCCGCGTGCGGCAGCACCTCCATGCCCAGGCCCTCGCGGTAGGCGACGAACCTGTCGTACAGCGACTCGGGCTTGAGCCGCTCGACGACCGTCGTGAACGGCGTCTTCAGCGCGGTCACCGCCCAGGCGCCCGCCAGGTCCCAGTTGGCCATGTGCGGCAGCGCGAGGACCACACCGCGGTCGGAGGCGAGCCCGTCCGTCAGATGGTGCAGCCCTTCGATCTCGACGCCCTCGTTGATGCGCCGCTCGCTCCAGGAAGGCAGCCGGAAGGACTCCATCCAGTAGCGCATGTACGAGCGCATCCCGGCGTGCGAGAGCCTGCGCAGATACGCCGTCGACGCGTCGGGCACCACGCGTGCGAGGTTGGACTCCAGCCTGGTCACGCCCTTGCCGCGGCGCTTCCACGTGGTGTCGGCCACGCGCCGTCCGAGCGCGGCAGCCGCGGGTTCCGGCAGCTTCCTGACCCCCGCCCAGCCCAGCCCGTAGAGCCCGTCGGTGAGCCGGTCGCGCGCTGTGCTCACGCGGTCCTCCCCTTCTCCTGCCCGGCAGCGGGCGCTTCCCGCGCGCCGTCCCCGCCGTCCCCTTCGGCTTCGCCCCCGGCTGACGGCGCGTCGGCCTCGGCCGCCTCCCGGCGTACGGTCACCACACGCTGGCCGAGTGTGACGGCGCTGCCCGCCGCCACCACCCACAGCGCGACCGGCAGCAGCACGTCGATATAGGGGACGCCGAAAGTCAGCTCGAAGCCTGAGAGGCCCGCGAGAACCAGCGTGATGACCAGCCGCTCGGCCCGCTCCACCAGCCCGTTGACGTTCACGGGCAGGCCGATGCTCTCGCCCCGCGCCTTGGTGTACGACACGACCTGGCCGCTGGCCAGACAGAAGAGGGTGACCGCGCACAGCGTGAGGCTGTCGCCCCGGCCCGCGTACCAGAGCGCGATGCCGGCGAAGATCGCGGCGTCCGCCACCCGGTCGAGCGTCGAGTCCAGGAAAGCGCCCCATCTGCTGGAACGCCCCAGCTGCCTGGCCATGTTGCCGTCGACCAGGTCCGAGAAGACGAACAGCGTGATCACGACGGTGCCCCAGAAGAACTCGCCCATGGGGTAGAAGACCAGCGCGCCCGCCATCACTCCCCCGGTGCCGACCAGGGTGACGGCGTCGGGGCTCACCCCCAGGCGCAGCAGCATCGCGGCGAATGGCGTGAGGACACGCGTGAAGAAAGCACGCGCGTACTTGTTCAGCATGGCCGTCCCGAAGGGTCGTGAGTGAGCCGCATGGCGATGTGGCCATCGGCTGGCCCATCGTAGCCACGCGACGGCGGCGCTCCGCGCACACCGTCCGGTAGCGCCCTGTTCAACGTATGGACGCCTTCCCGCGGCGGTGGAAAGCTCGAAGAACCGTGGTCTTCGCGATCCCTGGGCCCCTTCGGCGTGGTCCAGCAGGTGTCAACCGGAAGGCGGGACACATGGCCGACAAAGCGAACGCACACCCCGGAGCCGCCGGCAGGGCAGCGGCGGCCGACCATCCCGCTTCCATACGGAACGTGGTACTGGTCGGCCACAGCGGAGCGGGAAAGACGACCCTCGTCGACGCTCTCGCCCTCACCGCGGGCGCCGTGAACCGGGCGGGCAGGGTGGAGGACGGCGGCTCCCTGTCCGACTACGACGAGATCGAGCACAGGCAGCAGCGCTCCGTACAGCTCTCGCTGGTGCCACTGAACTGGAACAGCATCAGGATCAATGTGCTGGACACCCCCGGCTATGCCGACTTCGTCGGGGAGCTGCGGGCCGGGCTACGGGCGGCGGATGCCGCCCTTTTCGTTGTCTCGGCAGCCGATGGAGTGGACGGCGCGACCCGCCTCGTGTGGGAGGAGTGCGCGGCCGTCGGCATGCCGCGCGCCATCGTCATCACCCATCTCGACGCGGCCCGTGCCGACTTCGACGAGATGACAGCACTGTGCCAGCGCGTCTTCGGCGGCGACGACCCCGACGCCGTCATCCCCCTCTACCTCCCCCTCGAAGGCCGGCGGCGCGCGGACGGCAGCGCACCGGTCACGGGCCTCGTCGGGCTGCTGACCCAGCGCCTCTTCGACTACTCCTCGGGCAGCCGCACCGAACGCGAGCCCGGCGAGGAGCACACCGGGCTCATCGCGGAGGCCAGGAACCGGCTCATCGAGGGCATCATCGCGCAGAGCGAGGACGAGACCCTGATGGAGCGCTACCTCGGCGGCGAGGAGTGCGACGTCAAGACCCTCGTCCAGGACCTGGAGAAGGCCGTCGCGCGCGGCGTCTTCCACCCGGTGCTCGCCGCTGCTCCGGCCGCCGACGGTGGCCGGCAGGGCCTCGGCACGGTCGAGCTGCTGGAACTGGTCACGGGCGGCTTCCCGACACCGGAGGAGCGCGAGATACCCGAGGTCACCACCCCGCTCGGAGCGCCACGGCCCCGGCTCAGCTGCGACCCGGCGGGGCCGCTCGCTGCCGAGGTGGTCAAGACCTCCTCCGACCCGTACGTGGGACGCGTCTCTCTCGTACGCGTCTTCTCCGGCACCCTCCGCCCCGACGAAACCGTGCATGTCTCCGGGCACGGCCTGGAGGGCAGGGACCCCGAGGACCGGTCCCTGCACGAGCTGGACGAGCGCATCGGCGCACTCTCGGCCCCCTTCGGCAAGCAGCAGCGCGCCCTGGACAAGGCCATAGCCGGCGACCTGGCGTGCGTCGCGAAGCTGAGCCGCGCCGAGACCGGCGACACCCTCTCGGCCAAGGACGATCCGCTGCTCATGGAGCCCTGGGTCATGCCCGATCCCCTGCTGCCCGTCGCCATCCAGGCACACAGCAAGGCAGACGAGGACAAGCTCTCCCAGGGGCTTGCCAGGCTGGTCGCCGAGGACCCGACCATGCGCCTGGAGCAGAACCCCGACACCCATCAGCTCGTCCTGTGGTGTCTGGGCGAGGCCCACATGGATGTGGCGCTGGAGCGGCTGCGTACGCGCTACGGCGTCCAGGTCGACACGGTTCCGCACAAGGTGTCCCTGCGCGAGACGTTCGCCGCGCCGGCAACGGGAAGGGGACGGCACGTCAAACAGTCCGGCGGACACGGGCAGTTCGCGATCTGCGAGATCACGGTCGAACCCCTGCCGGGCGGCTCGGGCATCGAGTTCGTCGACAAGGTCGTGGGCGGCGCCGTGCCCCGCCAGTTCATCCCGTCCGTCGAGAAGGGCGTACGCGCCCAGGCGGCCAAGGGCGTCGCGGCCGGCTCCCCGCTGGTCGATGTGCGCGTCACCCTGTCCGACGGCAAGGCGCACTCCGTCGACTCCTCGGACGCCGCCTTCCAGACCGCGGGAGCGCTCGCCCTCCGTGAGTGCGCCAACCAGGCCGGCGTCCATCTCCTCGAACCGGTCGCCGAACTGAGGATCGTGGTCGCCGACGACTACGTGGGCGCCGTCATGAGCGACCTGTCGGGGCGGCGAGGCAGGGTCGTGGGCACGGAACAAGCGGCGGACGGAAGCACGCTGGTGCGCGCGCTCATCCCCGAGATCGAGCTGAGCAGATACGCGGTGGACCTGCGTTCCATGTCCCACGGAACGGGCAGATTCTCCCGTACGTACGCACGTCACGAACCCATGCCCCAGCAGCTCGCGGCCAAGATCCTCGAAGAGGAGGGCAGTACGACGAACGGCCGCTGACGACACTAGGCTGGGACAAGATGTGTGCCGACCACGGCAGTTGGGAAGCCGTCGTGGTCGGCGGCACTTCCGCAAGCAGGCCCGGGCGTGGCGCCGCGAGCAGATCCGAGCGAAGTGGGGGCCCAGTGGCCGGGTTCGACGATTCCAGCGGTGCCGACGCGGCATCCGACTTCAGGCCAGGCGCACAGATCCCGCTCTCCGGAGCGGCCGGACAGACAGCCGCCACCCAGGCCCTCGCCTCGGCGGCCTACCGCGACGACGCGGTGGAGAAGCTGATCGCCATCAACGAAGAGGCCGAGTTCAAGAAGCCCAGGATCTCGCTGTTCGAACCCAACCTGGGCGAGGCGTTCTCGCGCGCGATACAGACCCGGCTGCTCGGCGGCGCCCGCAACCCGCTCATCCAGTCCTTCGGCATCGAACCCCAGACCGTGGTCGAGCACTGCCTCGCCGCCACCCGCGTACGCAAACAGCGCGACTCCCAACTGACCCTGGTCATGGTCCTGTTCGGGATCCTGTTCCTGCCCGGTGTGCTGCTGTGGCTGGGCGCCTTCCAGCTCCGCCGTACGATCGCGGGCTCCAAGGACAAGCGGGCGGGCGCCTTCGGCATGGTCGCCATGGTCGCCGTGGGCGCGCTGATCGTTCTCTTCGCCATCAAGCTGCCCTTCGGCGGCTTCTGGGCCCTGTATCTGCGGGCCATGCTCATCACGCCCGTGATCGGCTGGCTGTGGGCCAAGCAGATCTGTGAGCGCTACGCCAAGGATCTGCGGGGCCGCTGGTCCGGCCTGCTGGGCGGCGGCGGGGTCGGCGCGAAGATCCCCGAGGCGGTGCCCCAGGACCCGGGCGACGCGGGCGCCGAACGCATCCGGCTCGGGCTCGCGAAGGTGGCCGCCGAGCAGGCCAGCAACCTCGTCTACTACGCCGGCCCCAAGGGGATACTCGGCATGGGCACCCGCTGGGGCAGCTGGCAGCTCGCCGAGGAACTCGTCCCGGCACAGGGCGAGGACGACATCAACCCCTTCCGCAGCTGGGACGTCGTCCGCGCCATCCACGACCAGCTGCGCCTGCTGGAGCGCGGCCCCCTGCACACCGGCGGCTTCCCGACCCCCTCGATACGGCACTGGATCGTCTCGCCCATCGCCGAGAAGGCCAAGGCCGTCAAGCGCCCCGAAGGACAGGAGGTCGAGGGCTACCGCATCAGGGACTTCGAGATACAGCGCATCTGCAACGAGCAGCAGTTCGGCGCGGGCAACAGGCACTACCTCGGCGTCCAGTTCGTGCTCTGGGACGGACAGCTGGTCATCACGCTGCTGATCACCGTGACGGTGCTGCACCACACCCTGCGCATCGAGGTCACGGGCCATGCCCTCGGCCCCGTGCACGGCCTGTTCATGGGCGGCCCGTCGGCGAAGACCAAACAGGTCGCCAAGAGCGTGAAGTTCTGGGAGACCAGGACGGTCAAGCTGCCGCTGGTGGAGCCCAGGGAGGTCGTACGCCTCACGGCCCGCGCGCCCCTCACCTGGTTCCCGCCGGTGCTGGACTACCTCGGCGGCAAGCTCGCCCTGCCCGAACCCTTCGGGCTGCGGCACGCGTGGGCGGACAAGCCGTGGCGCCACCGCTTCATGGCCGACGACGCGCTCCGTGCGGCGACCCCGGTGCTACGGGTCGTACACGGAGCCGCGATCAAGGTACTGGCGGAGAACGGCTGCGACGTGGAGAAGTTCGGCAGCCGCTCCCTCAACCTCAGCGGCGCCGTACAGGACCCGACGCCGAAGAAGGCCGACTCGTACGACGCCTGACCGGCAGCCTCACCAGGCTTCGGCGAGCATCGCCCTGGTGTCGGCGAGGAGCTGGGGCAGCACCTTCGTATGGCCGACGACGGGCATGAAGTTGGTGTCGCCTCCCCAGCGCGGCACCACGTGCTGGTGCAGGTGCGCGGCGATCCCGGCACCGGCGACAGTGCCCTGGTTCATCCCGAGGTTGAAGCCGTGCGCGCCCGAGACCCGGCGCAGCACGGTCATCGCCCGCTTGGTGAACTCCGCCAGCTCGGCGGTCTCCACCTCGGTCAGCTCGGTGTAGTCCGCGACATGCCGGAACGGGACCGTCATGAGGTGGCCGCCGTTGTAGGGGTAAAGGTTGAGCACCGCGTAGACCTGCTCGCCCCGCGCGATGATCAGCCCGTCCTCGTCGGATTTCTCCGGGATCGCACAGAACGGGCACCCCTCTTCGGAGCCGGGGCCACTCGGCTTGTTCTCGCCCTGGATGTACGCCATGCGGTGCGGGGTCCACAGGCGCTGGAACGCGTCCGGCGTTCCCACTCCGATCTGCTGCTCCGGCTCACTCGTCATGCGGCCCAGCTTATTCCCACGGGGTGTTACGCATGATGAGGGGCAGCCCCGGTGAGCTGCCCCTCATGGAACCCCGCAGTCGCGGGGTGCGGCTCACACCTGCACGCGGCGCTCCACCACGTCCAGGATCTCCGCGATCGCCTCGTCCTTCGGAACCCCGTTCTTCTGGGACCCGTCCCGGTACCGGAAGGAGACAGCGCCGTTGGCGATGTCCTCGTCACCGGCGATCACCATGAACGGCGTTTTGGCCTTCTGAGCGTTACGGATCTTCTTCTGCATCCGGTCGGACGACGAGTCCACCTCGACCCGCAGCCCCTTGGCCTTCGCGGCGGCGGCGAACTCGTCCAAGTACGGCACGTGGTCGTCGCTGATCGGGATGCCGACCGCCTGCACCGGGGCCAGCCACGCCGGGAACGCGCCCGCGTAGTGCTCCAGCAGCACCGCGAAGAACCGCTCGATGGACCCGAACAGCGCCCTGTGGATCAGCACGGGCCGCTGGCGGGAGCCGTCAGCAGCGGTGTACTCCAGGTCGAACAGCTCCGGCATGTTGAAGTCGAGCTGGATCGTGGACATCTGCCAGGTGCGGCCGATGGCGTCCCGCGCCTGCACGGAGATCTTCGGCCCGTAGAACGCGGCGCCGCCCGGGTCGGGGGTCAGCGGGAGGCCCTGCTTCTCGGCCGCCTGCCGCAGGACCTCGGTCGACTCCTCCCAGACCTCGTCCGACCCGACGAACTTCTCCGGGTCCTTGGTCGACAGTTCCAGGTAGAAGTCGTCCAGGCCGTAGTCGCGCAGCAGGTTCAGCACGAAGGTGAGCAGCGAGTCCAGCTCGGTCGCCATCTGCTCCCTGGTGCAGTAGATGTGCGAGTCGTCCTGGGTGAAGCCCCTGGCCCGGGTGAGGCCGTGCACCACGCCGGACTTCTCGTACCGGTAGACCGTGCCGAACTCGAAGAGCCGCAGGGGCAGTTCCCGGTACGAGCGGCCCCGCGCGTCGAAGATCAGGTGGTGCATGGGGCAGTTCATGGGCTTGAGGTAGTAATCGGTGCCCTCGTCCAGCTGCATGGGCGGGTACATGCCGTCCGCGTACCAGTCCAGGTGGCCCGACTTCTCGAAGAGCTTCGCCTTGGTCGCGTGCGGGGTGTAGACGAACTCGTACCCCGACTCCTCGTGCCGCTTGCGGGAGTAGTCCTCCATGACCCGGCGCACGGTGCCACCCTTGGGGTGGAAGACCGCGAGGCCCGAGCCGATCTCCTCCGGAATGGAGAAGAGGTCCAGCTCGGTGCCCAGCTTGCGGTGGTCACGCTTCTCGGCCTCGGCGAGGAACTCCAGGTGCGCCTTCAGCTCTTCCTTGGAGGGCCACGCGGTGCCGTAGATCCGCTGGAGCTGCGGATTGCGCTCGCTGCCCCGCCAGTAGGCCGCCGCCGAGCGCATCAGCTTGAAGGCCGGGATCATACGGGTGGTGGGCAGGTGCGGACCCCGGCACAGGTCCTTCCAGCACAGCTCGCCGCTCTTGCGGTCGAGGTTGTCGTAGATCGTCAGCTCGCCGCCGCCGACCTCGGCCGAGGCCCCGTCCGCCGCGTCGGAGGCGTTGCCCTTGAGGCCGATCAGCTCCAGCTTGTACGGCTCGTCCGCCAGCTCCTCACGCGCGTCCTCGTCGGTGGTGACCCGGCGGGAGAAGCGCTGGCCCTGCTTCTGGATCTGCTGCATCTTCTTCTCGATGCGCTTGACGTCGTCCGGGGTGAAGGGCTCGGCGACATCGAAGTCGTAGTAGAAGCCGTCCTTGATGGGCGGGCCGATGCCGAGCTTGGCCTCGGGGAAGAGGTCCTGCACCGCCTGGGCCATGACGTGCGCGGTGGAGTGGCGCAGGATGGCCAGCCCGTCGTCGCTGGTGATGTCGACGGGCTCGATCACCTCACCGTCGGCCGGCTCGTAGGCGAGGTCCTTCAGCTCGCCCCCGGCGCGCGCCGCGATCACGGAGCGCTCGCCTTCGAAGAGGGCGGCGGCCGTAGTGCCCGTCGTCACCACGCGCTCTTCCCGCTCGGAATCGCGTTGGATGGTCACGCGGACATCTGACACCGGTCTCTCCTGACTCTTGCCTGGGATACGCGGCCGTCACCGCGCGGTCGAATCGTACCGAGCCGGTGGCCCCGACCGCGAAACGGTTTACGGGCAGCCCTCGCCTGCCTCTCAGCCGCCGGGCACGCATTCCGGTCCTTGCGGCCCGTTTCCCGGCCCGTGGGGCCCGCTTCCCGGTCCGTACAGTCCACGCTCGAACCCGTCGAGCCCGCCCCGTAGCGACTTCAGCAGCCGCTCCCTGGCCGCATCAGGGAGCGGCACCGGCGTGACCCCGTGCGCCCCCGTGATGCGACGGAAGCCGCCGCCGCTCTCCAGCACGCCGCTCACCCGCAGCGGAAGCCCCGCGAGGTGGGCGTGCACGGCCGTGCGGTACGCCTCCTCGTCCAGCCGCGCCCGCACCTGCGTCACCTCGGCGCCCGCGAGCACCCGCAGCCGCACGGAGCCCGGCCCCGCGGGCTCGGCCCGGCGCAGCCGCACCACGGCACCGGTCACGCGTACGGGCACGGAGGGCTCGTCCCGCATGTAGCGCCGCCCGGCCTGCTCCAGCGCGGGGATGTCGCCCGGGGTGAAGACCACGGGCGCAGGCCGCTCGGGACAGCCCTCGGGCGCACCGGCGGTACGGGACCAGACGACGGTGATCCGTACGCCCTCGGTGCCGCGCACCAACTGGTGCACGGCGTCGGTCAGTTCCTGGCAGACGCCGCGTTCGACGGCCGCGTCGAACGCCTCCATGGCGCCGGTCGCGCGGTAGCGGCACACGGCGTCGGCCGTCGCGCGCAGGGCCCGGCAGAGCACGACGAGCGCGCGCCGCTGTCCTTCGCCCGCCGCCGGTATCCGTGCGGTCAACTGCCGCCCGCCACGCCCCTCTTCGGGCCCCTCGTCGAACGTGGCACGCTCCGCGTACGCGTGTGCGTGCTGTTCCCTGCGCGCTCCGTGGTATCCGGTGCGCTCGCGCGCGGCCAGTGCTCCCGCGCACAGCATGGCCCGGGCTGCCGCCGCCAGCTTCTGCCGGGCACGCCAGGCCGCCGCTCTGTTGCTGTCAGGCAGCTCGCGCCGCCAGTGGATCTCATCGCCGTCGTCGGCGCCGACTCGCATCAGGGTCTCCGTCTCCGGGCCGTTCCCTCCCTGTCTCCTGACCGTGGAACGGGACGGCAAACTGCCGTGGTTGGCCGCGTACGCGCTGCGGTATCACCTGCTCGTGGCCGTACTGCTGTACGGGCCTCGGATGCACGGGAAATCGGGAGAGCGGCCGATGGACTACTGGTACGAGGCACCGCTGGCGGCCTTCGCGCTGCGCTCGGCGGGGCCGCCCGTCGAGGACGACAGGATCGACTCTGCCGCGCTGGTGACGCAGCCCGCGCACGACGCCCCGTTCGGGGTGCGGGAGTGGCCGGTGGGCGCGGCCCGCAGGCAGGGCGAGGCGATGGAGAAGGTGGCCCGCGCGCTGACGGTGCACTGGCGGGCCGGTACGCCACTGGTCGTGGCGGACGCGCCGTACGCCCTGACGCTGCTGGACCGCGAGTTGCACAGGACACGCGGCGCGCGGCTGACGGACTATCTCGCCCTCTCGTCACTGTGCGTGCTGGACCCGCGCGTCCTGGACCACCACCTCGACCGCGCGCGTCCCGTGTCCCGTTCGCTCCCCGAACTGTGCGCGCGCTACGGCGTTCCGGAGCCGGATACCGGGACCGGGGCAGGCACCGGGTCAGCGGGCGACGCGACGGCGGCACTGCGTGTGGTGCGGCGGCTGGGGAGCGGCTTCGCGCCGCGGCTCTCCCGCCTGTCCCCCGCCGAACTGCACACGCTCCAGGCGGTCTGGTACGCGGCCCAAGCGCACGGCCCCACACCCTGGTTCGCGCTCGGCAGCGCGGGGCGCACCGTCCGTCCCGCCTGGCCGCTGCGCATGGAAAAAGGCCGCTCCGCCGGATGACGGTGCGGCCTCTTCGGTGGCTGCTTCTTCAACTTCTTCAACGAACCAGGGGTGGGCGATACTGGGTTCGAACCAGTGACCTCTTCGGTGTGAACGAAGCGCTCTTCCGCTGAGCTAATCGCCCCGGCCCGCCCGCTCTTGGCGCTGCGGCACGTGCAGACACTACAACGGCTCTCGCTCTTCATCCAAACCCCTTCTCAGCAGCTCGCGCAGGCCCCGCCGCCCACCGCGCATCATCAGCGCGTGGTTGGCGCGGAAGAGAGGCCGTGCGGGCACGGCGAGCAAGCGCATCAGCGGCTTGCGCACCTCGACCTCCTGCTCGAAGAGCGCGACGGTGCCTCCGCCGTACGCGCGCACCGTCCACCGGGCCCACCCCTCCAGATCGCCCGCCATGCTGATCTCCAGCACTCCCGCATCGGGATCGCGCCGCGTCATGCGCACGGTGAGGTCGAGGTAGTAGGGCAGCACGGAACGGATGCGACCGGTCCCGGACCGTTCGCCGGCCGGGGCCACGGCCCGTACCTGCGGCCACCACAGCGGGTAGTCCTCGGCCCTGCTGAGCACGGCGTACACCCGCGAGCGCTGCGCCGGGAGCGTCCACACGCTCCGGAAGCGGTAGTGGTTCGGTCTCATCGGTTCACCTCCGGAGTCGATGAGACGGGACAACAGCAGGGGCCCGGAAGCTGTTCGGCTTCCGGGCCCCTGTGCGCTGTGGGCGATACTGGGTTCGAACCAGTGACCTCTTCGGTGTGAACGAAGCGCTCTTCCGCTGAGCTAATCGCCCGCTGGCCCGCACAAGGTTACCGCATGTCAACGGGTGCCCAGGACCATCAGTCGAGCTTCTTGCGCTCCCGCCGCAGCTCCCTGCGCCGCTTCCACCACTGCGTCCCCTCGTGCAGCTTCCGCTTGGTCCAGCGCAGCACGTGCTGGGCCCAGATGAACTCGGTGGCCCACACGGCCATGCCTCCGAAGATCACCAGCCAGCCGGGGCCGGGCAGGACCAGCATGACGACTCCGGCGACCACGATGGCCAGGCCGACCAGGAAGATCCCGACCCGCCAGCTCAGATGCAGTGGCCGCGAAGCCTGGATGAAGTCGGGGGCCCGGGAGCCGAGCGGCTTCACGTCACTCTCCGCACTCATAGGGGACAAGGTACCCGACCCCTTTCCCTCACGACGGGTCACTGAATTGGCGGCACTCCGAAAATCCCACAAGAGCCCTACGAAGGGGTTGGTTCCGTACAAATCAGTCAGAGGGGTTTACAACCGGCGCGTAGGTGGCATGTCGATTGCGCCGACGTGCGAACCCCCGAGCGCACACTGAGCGAAAGGCCCTGGCGCTTATGAACACAACGGTGAGCTGTGAGCTGCACCTGCGCCTCGTTGTTTCGAGCGAGTCCTCACTGCCTGTACCCGCGGGCCTGCGGTACGACACGGCGGACCCCTACGCCGTGCACGCCACCTTCCACACCGGTGCCGAGGAGACCGTGGAGTGGGTCTTCGCCCGCGATCTCCTCGCCGAGGGCCTCCATCGGCCCACGGGCACCGGGGACGTCCGTGTCTGGCCGTCCCGCAGCCACGGTCAGTCCGTGGCCTGCATCGCCCTCAGTTCCCCTGAGGGCGAGGCCCTGCTCGAAGCCCCGGCGCGGGCGCTGGAATCCTTCCTGAAGCGAACCGACGCGGCCGTGCCACCCGGTACCGAACACCGTCACTTCGACCTCGACACCGAGCTCTCGCACATTCTCGCCGAGAGCTGAGACCGCCGGTCACCGCAGCCGTCCGACTCGGGGCGACGGCTCGCGGGGCCCGGCAGGCCGTGTGCCCGCCGCACTTCGTGTACGGCACACAGCGACGCCGCCGCCGCGTACGTACTCGTACGCGGCGGCGGCGTCGCCGCGCTCCGGAGCGGCTAGGCTCTTCCGGCATCAGCCGGAGGATGTCCCCAGACACGGCAGGAGCGATCCGTGCAGATCAACCACGACACCCGGTGCGCACTCGACCAGTCGGTCGACCTCCTGAACACCATGGCGGACGGCGAGACCCCTGACGCGCTGGCCTCAGTCGCCGATCTGCGCGCCTACGTCCGGCGCAACGCGGTCAGCGACGTCGGCCCCCTCACCGAGGACGACCTGGCGGCCGTACGTGCCGTGCGCGAGCGCTTCGAGAGAGTGTTCGCCGCGGACGACTCCCGTACGGCGGCCGAGCTGATCAACGCGCTGGTCGCCGAGGCGGGTACGACGCCGCAGCTCACCGACCACGACGGCTACGACTGGCACGTGCACTACTTCGCGCCCGGTGCCTCGGTCGCACAGCACCTCGCGGCCGACGGCGGCATGGCGCTGGCGTTCTTCCTCGTCTCCGGGGAGCGCGACAGGCTGCGCCGGTGCTGCGCGCCGGACTGCCGCCGCGCCTTCGTCGACCTGTCACGCAACCGCTCGCGCAGGTACTGCGACAGCCGCACCTGCGGCAACAGGCTGCATGTGGCCGCCTACCGTGCGCGGCAGCGCGAATCGGCCGGCGCCGCGCGCGGCTGAGCAGTTCACAGCACCAGGAGGTCATGGGCGCCCGTGAGGGCCAGAAGGAGCCCGATGACCGCGAGGAAGAGCATCAACGGGGGTTGGGAGAGTGCGTAGAGACACCCCTTGGGCTCGGTGAGCGCGGGCGGCTCGTCGGCGGGGGGTACGGCTGCGGTGGCGGGCGGCTCGTCGAGCTCGATCGCGGAGTTCGGCGTCGTGTCCATCTCGCGGTGATCATGTCGCAGGGGTGGGGCCTGCGGCAGACAACACGCCCCTTTTGACGTGGAGTTCACGAAAAATCACGCCGCGAAGGCGAGCGCGTGCTAGACGCCGGGAACCGGGCATTCGGAACGTGCGGCTGTTCCTGCCCCGCGAGCCTGCCGGACCGTGCCCGCAGGAGGGCAGGGGCCCGGGGCCCCGCGGGTTCAGATGCCGTGCTTTTTGAGGATGGCCTCGATGTCGGAGAAGTCCTCGTCCCCGCCCGAGGAGCCCGGCTTCTTCGCCTTCGCCGGAGGGTTCGCGGGGGCCTGGGAGGCGCCGGAGCCGAGTGAGGGTGCGCCGGCCGCCGGCTCGGTGGCCTGCCGCTGGTCGGCGCGCGCCGCCGCGCGGCGCTCCTTGCGGCCGGCGCCGGAGGACCCGGCGGCGCGGCCACTGGCGAAGCGTGCGATCACGTAGAGCACGACGGCGCAGGCCAGCACCCCGAAACCGGCCCAGACCGTGGGCTTGAGCACGAGGTCGGCGGCCCAGGTGCCGACCGCCTTGCCAATCTTGCCGGCGAGGCCCACCAGGCCCGACATCGCCAGCCCGACGGGCAGCAGCGAGACGGCGGCGATGCGCGTCGCGGCGACGAAGCGGCGGCGCCACGCCGTGAGGAACGCGACGGCGAGGCCCGCGGCGGAGAGCGCGGCACAGACGGTCGTGGTGAGCATGCCTCCATCCTGTCACCGTGCGGACGGTAGAGGCCATGTCCCGCCTGCCGGTTCAGGGACATCTCGGGGTCGGAGCCCGTCTCAGGGCTGAGAGACTGTCGCCATGGACGAGAACGCCGCCTCCGAGGCCACACGCCCCGTGCTCGACGTCTGGTGCGAGCTCCAGTGCCCCGACTGCCACCGGGCCATGTCCGACGTGCACGCGCTGCGCGAGCGGTACGGGGACACGCTGGAGATCCGCTTCCGGCACTTCCCCCTGGAGCGGCACAAGTACGCCTACGCCGCCGCACAGGCCGCCGAAGAGGCGTATGCGCAGGGGAACGGGCCCGCCTACGAGGAGGCGGTGCTCGCGCGCACGCGGGATCTGGGCGAGCGCGGCGAGGAGGTACTGATCGAGGTGGCCCGCGAACTGGGCCTGGATTCCGAGGAGTTCGAGACCGCGCTGATCGACGGCAGGCATCTGCTGGCCGTCGACGCCGACCAGGCCGAGGGCAAGGCGATCGGGGTGACCGGCACGCCGACGTATGTGATCGCCGGCGAGCGGCTGGACGGCGGCAAGAGCCAGGAGGGGCTGCGCGAGCGCATCGAGTCCCTCGCGGACGGGCTGCTGGGCCGCTGACCCCTCCCCCGCCGCCTCCCGGTCACTGCTCTTGCGCCCGGCTGCACGCAGCAGGGCATGGGGCTCAGAGCAGCGGTTTCGCGTAGAAGCGCTCCACCGTGCGGTAGCCCAGCGACGTGTAGAGCCGCTGGGCGCGGGGGTTGTCGGTGAAGACGTTGAGGCCCAGGCAGGGCTTTCCGGCGTCGAGGCACTCGCGCTCGGCGGCCAGCATCATCGCGCGGCCGTGGCCTTCGCCGCGTCGTTCCTCGCGCACCTCGATGTCGAAGATCCAGGCGTCCACGTCGGTACGCGGCAGGTTGCGGTAGCTGATCCAGACCGTGCCGACGTCGTCTCCCGCGTGGGTGAGGGTGAGCAGCGATGTGTCCGGGGTCGAGGCGCCGTCCGGGAGCTGGGCGAAGCGCGTCGCCTCCATCTTGGCCCCGGCCTGTTCGCGGGTGAACCCACGCGCCATCTGCTCCCTGACGAACGTGTCACGGCCGTGTGTCCACCAGTCGGGGAACTCGGCGTCCGTCATGGCGCGTACGGTGCTGCCTGGCGGCAGATCGGGGCGCTCGCTCAGCGGCTTGACCATGTTGCGGTTGCGTTCCTGGTAGCCGAGCGCGTCCAGCAGGTGCGGGGCCGCGTGGCCCGCCTCCTCGCCCGCCTCGGGGTCGAGCGGAACGCTGGTCTCCACGCGGGAGCAGCCCCAGTTGCGCAGGATCTCCTCGGCCGCGAGCGCGGCGACGGTGCCCCTGCCCCTGCGCCGCTCGCCCTCATCGACGGTCAGACCGCCCATCCGGCCGACCGGCTGCCCTGAGCGCGGGTCGCAGACGAGGCGTACGGCGCCCACGGGGCGGGAGTTGACACAGATCTTGTACGTGCGGGAGCGCACACCGTCATCGGCGCGGTGCTCGGGCCCCGTCGGGCGCAGGGTGGTGGTCACGTCGGTGTTCTACCCCGCCCGAACGGCCGCCGTCACCCGGTTTTGCGAGCGCGGGCCCTCCCTGGGGCGCCTACGGGTCGATGTCGGCGGCTGAGCGCTCCTCGAAGACGCGTACGGCCTTGGCGGTGACGGGGCCGGGCGCTCCGGGCAGCGTGCGGCCGTCGAGGCGGGCGACGGGCTGTACGTCGCGGAGGCTGGAGGTCACAAAGATCTCCTCGGCCCGTTCCAGCACGTCCATCGGCATCTCGGTCTCGCGCGCTCCGGCCCACTCGACGGTCAGGGCGCGGGTGATGCCGGCGAGGCAGCCGGAGGAGAGCGGTGGTGTGTGCAGTTCGCCGTCGAGCACGACGAAGACATTGGATCCCGTGCCCTCGCACAGCTGTCCGTGCGTGTTGGCGAACAGGGCCTCGGTGGCGGCCTGTTGGCGGGCTCGGGCGAGCGCGACCACATTCTCCGCGTAGGAGGTGGTCTTCAGACCCGCGAGTGCGCCGCGTTCGTTGCGTGTCCAGGGGACGGTGATGACGGAGGTCGTGTCGGGCCTGCGGCTGGCCTCGCCGAGCGCGACGACGAGCGTGGGCGTCGCCTCGCCCCTGTCGGACCCCAGCGGCGAGAGGCCGCCGGTGTAGGTGATGCGCAGCCGCCCGCGGCGCATGGGATTGGCCGAGGTGACGGCGGCGCACGCCCTGCGTACCTCGTCGAGGTCGGGCTCGGGCAGGCCGAGTCCGCGTGCCGAGGTCGCGAGCCGGTCCAGGTGGCGGGTGAGGGCGAAGGGGACGCCCTCGGTGGTCTTGATGGTCTCGAAGACGCCGTCACCCGTCGTCAGCCCGTGATCGAGCACGGAGATGTGCGCGCTGTGCGCGTCCCGCAGTCCGCCGTCGAGCCAGATCTTCATCTCGTTCACCTCATGGAGCTGTTCGGGGCCGGACGGTCACGGTGTCCGGCGCCGGGCCGCGCGTCTCGTACCCCCCTGACGCTACCGCGAGCAGCCTGGACGCCTTGAGCTCGGTCTCCTGCCACTCCTGTTCCGGGTCGGAGCCCCAGGTGATCCCCGCCCCGGTACCGAAGCGCAGTACGGGGGGCGCGGCGCCGTCACGTTCGATCCAGAAGGTCCGTATGCCGACGGCCAGCTCGGCGGTACCCCGGTCGGCGTCGACCCAGCCGATGCCTCCGCAGTACGGGCCGCGCGACGCGGTCTCCAGCTCGCCGATGATGCGCAGAGCACTGGACTTGGGTGCTCCCGTGACGGAGCCGGGCGGGAAGGTGCCCGCCAGCAGCCGGGCCCAGCCACCGCGCCCGGAACCGCCCGCTTCCGCGAGTTCACCGCGCACGGTGGAGACGAGATGGACGAGCCCGGGGTGCGGCTCGACGGCGCAGAGGGCGGGGACGGTGATGCTCCCCGGGGCACAGACCCGGCCGAGATCGTTGCGGACCAGGTCCGTGATCATCACGTTCTCGGCGTGGTCCTTCTCCAGGAGGTCGGCCTCCGTACGCCCCGTGCCCTTGATCGGTCCGGACTCGACGGTGTACCCGTCGCGGCGCAGATACAGCTCGGGAGAGGCCGTCGCGATCTCGATGCCGTGCGCGGGAAGGCGCACGGTGCCCGCGTACGGCGCGGGATTGCCCCGGGCGAGGAGCGCGGTGAGCTGGTCGATGTCGCTCGCGGACGGCTCCGGGTCGGGGAGCGGAGCGGTCAGTACGCGGCAGAGGTTGGCCTGATAGACGTCGCCCGCCGCTATGGACGTACGTATACGGCGTACGCCTTCGGTGTAGGCGGCATGATCGAGTGAGCTGGTCCAGGCCGCGGGTGCGGGGCCCTGCCAGCGACCTGGCACGGGCCGGGGAACGGGCGCGGGCCGTACGTCTCCGAAGCGGGCACAGCGCAACCCGCCCTCGAAGTCCGCGATCACGGCCCACCAGCCGTTCGAGTCCAGCGCCTCGGGGTCGCTGGTGACATCACGCAGGTCGGTGGCGAGGCTTCCGCCGAAGCGGGCGAGCGGGGTCAGATCGGACACGGGAGCGAGTCTATGGGGGGCGACTGCGCGGCCACGCTGCGGAAACGGAATTTGAGCTGGCCCGGGAATCAGCTAAAGTTCAACACGTCGCCGGAACGCACAAGCGAACCGGGGCCGCGCGGACGTAGCTCAGTTGGTAGAGCGCAACCTTGCCAAGGTTGAGGTCGCCAGTTCGAACCTGGTCGTCCGCTCGAAGTGGGGGATCTTCCCGAACCCCCACGCTCCTGGTGGAGTGGCCGAGAGGCGAGGCAACGGCCTGCAAAGCCGTCTACACGGGTTCAAATCCCGTCTCCACCTCCAAGGACGATTAGCTCAGCGGGAGAGCGCTTCCCTGACACGGAAGAGGTCACTGGTTCAATCCCAGTATCGTCCACTGGTCCGCAAGGACCTCCCGCGCGGTTAGCTCAGCGGGAGAGCGCTTCCCTGACACGGAAGAGGTCACTGGTTCAATCCCAGTACCGCGCACGCTTTACCGGCTGGGGGTTCGGGGGTCGTCCCCCGGAGAACCACAGCGACGGCTGGGGGTTCGGGGGTCGTCCCCCGAGAGCCACAGCACCGCATGGACGATTAGCTCAGCGGGAGAGCGCTTCCCTGACACGGAAGAGGTCACTGGTTCAATCCCAGTATCGTCCACACATGAAGAGGGCCCCGGCCGTATCGGCCGGGGCCCTCTTCGTCTGTTCCTGGCCTGTCTGTTCTTGGGGCTCAGGACGCGGGGCTCAGGAGGAGAAGAGCATCCGTCCGAAGCCCTTCTTGTGGCCGTGGTGGCCGTGCTGGCCGTAGTGCCCCTGGTGGCCGTGCGAACCCTGATGCGGGGCGCCCCACGCGGGTCCGGCCGGGTAGGACTGCGGACCGCCGGGCGGGGGGCCTGGCTGCGGGGGGCCGGGCTGGGACCACTGGGCCTCCATCCTGGTGAGGGCCTCCAGTTCGCCGTAGTCAAGGAAGATTCCGCGGCAACCGCCGCACTGCTCTATCTGGACGCCGTTGCGGTTGTACGTGCTCATCGGCGCACCGCACTTGGGGCACTGCATCATCGTCGTCTTCCTCTCTCACCGGTCGCGCGGGCTGCCCGGCTCCCGGTTCTCACGGTCGGGCACCAGCCTACGGCCCCTGGGGAGCGGGCAGTTCGGAACGGGCGTTGAGGGCGGCGATCCTGGCGCACGCGTCGACGCACGCCTCCTCGGCCTCGTCCAGCGCACGGGCCGCCGTACGGGCCTTCGCGATCGCGAGCGCGGCCGTCTGCGCCGTCAACGCGGCGGCCGGCGCTTCGAGATCGGGCCACGGGTCGCCGAACTCCCGCGTCTCCGCTGCCTCCCTGGTGCGCGCGTAGGCGCCGAGGAAGCGTTCCCAGTCGGACGGCGGCAGCAGCCCTGTGGCGTACCAGGAGGCGGGGCGCGCGAGATCCCAGGCGGGGTCGCCCAGGCCGAGGTCATCGACGTCGATCAGGTGCCAGGGGCCGTCGGGTGCGGGGTGGCGGACGAGCTGGCCGAGGTGGAAGTCGCCATGGCACAGGGCAGTGGCGCGGGGCGGCGGAGCCTCGTCACGGCACCAGGCCGGCAGCGAGGCCCAGGCCCGCTCGACAGCGGCTGCTGCCGACGTGTGCGCCACCGGTACGCCGGCAGCGCCTGCCCGCCGCATCCGCGCGAGGGCCCTGGCGGCTTTGGCGGGGCCGCGCATGAGCGGTACGGGCGTGGGCAGTTGCGGGCGCGGCGCCGTGTGGAGCCGGGCGAGCAGCGCGCCCGCCGCCTCCCATGGCGCTGCCTCTGGGCGCGCAGGGTCCACGGGGGTCCCGTACGGCCACACGCTCGCCGGGCGGCCGTACGGCAGCGCCGTGAGAGGCAGGCGCGAGGGCGCGGTCGCGGGCGGGGGCCCGTACGGCATGGGCGGGGAGGGGAACTCGGACCGGACGTCGGGCGGAGAGGCGGGCGGGGACGCGGGCGGGAGGAGGATGCCGGCGTGGGCTGGGTGGGCGGCCAGGGCGATCCGGGTGGCCAGGGCCGAGGTGTCGGCGTCCGGTGCGTGGGCCTTGGCGACGAGGTGGCCGACCCGTACGACGGTGCCGTCCGGGCGGTCGGCGAGCGTACCCACGCCTCCTTCTTCCACGGTCACCGTACGGTCGGCGCGGCCCTCGCGGTCGGCGCGGTCCGCGCGGTCAGCGCGGCCGGCTTCCGGCGGGACGTAGGCATGTGCGAGGGCGCAGAGAGCGTCGTGGAGACGGGAGTTCACGCGTGGCACCCGGGCCCGTCGTCGCCGCGACGTTCCCACTGGACCAGGCCGCCGGGGCACGGGAGGCACTCGCCCGCAGGGCGCACGTGGGGAAGGTCGTCATGCGGCCCGTCTCCGCGTACGCCTTCGAGTCCGTCTCCGCGTACGCGGGTGCGGTAGGCGGTGACGGGGACAGGCAGGGCGGCGCGGCGCACGGGGCTCCTCGGCTGGGGAGCGTCCAGGCTACGGGCGGAACCGGGGTACGGGGCGCGGGGGTTGGGCGCCGGTCGGGAAGCGGACACGCGACGGCCCGGGCAGCTCCCCAGCTGCCCGGGCCTCGTGCCGTCCGCCGCACCCCCGTCCCCACGGGGCTGTTCAGCCGGAAGTCCCCGACCTGGTCCGCTCCACCAGGCCCGGGGCCCCGCTCAGGACCCCAGCATTCCGGCCACGGACGACGCCTGTGTGATCACCATCTGTGCCCAGCCCGAGACGAAACCGAGCACGATGGCCAGCGGCAGCACCATCGCGGCTGCCACCAGCGGATGCCGACGGCCACCCGGACGGGTGCCGAAGGCAGCGAGCGCTGCCAGCTTTCCCTGTCCTCTGGGCGCCGGGCGCCCCGCGGTGATCGCCATGATCCGCTCCTGTCGTGGTCTGGGGGCGGCGGGCGTCTGACCTCGGGGGACGAGTGCTGCGCCCGCCGCTTGAGAACAACATTAGGCATCGCGAGGAAGCAGGGCGTCATGCGCGCGTATCGACTCCTGGGCCTCCCCCAGGATGACGAGGCGTGCCGACGGCTACTCCCCAGGGTGGAGGTCCGCTCACCCGTCCCGGGGTCATCCCCCAGGGGACGCCGGGGGGCCGGCCTCCGTCGCAGGTCAGCCGGGGGGCTACGGGACCGCGTCCCCGCGCGGCACCGGGTGCTCCACGAGGGCCAGTACGCGGCCGGCCATGAAGCGCCCGGTCCGCACGACGGAGCCGGTCCTGGTGACTTCGCTCACTTCGACGACCCCCCTGCGGACCTGCGTCTCTATCCTCCGGCCCGCTCGGGAGGCCACCATCTCGTACGTTCGTGTGGAGTCACCGGTGTCTATGACGATCTCCACCCAGTCGCCCTTCACTCCGTCAATCCCCCTTCCGTGACGGCGCATTGGCCCCGCAGGGCGGGGCGTGGCGGCGCGCGGACAGGCGCGTCCGCCTGACTCCCAGTCTTCCACCGGGCTCTGACATTCCGGCTGTCGCCGCGTGCGCGGCCTATCGTCGCCACATGGCGGCAGTCCGTAAGCTGTCGTCGTCAGACGGACCGGTCAGCGGGGTGGGGCCTCCCCACCGGACACCGGAGGTAGGGGAACGGACATGGCGATGATGCGGCTCCGACGCGAGGACCCGCGAGTCGTCGGCTCGTTCAGGCTCCACCGGCGCCTGGGCGCCGGCGGGATGGGCGTGGTCTATCTCGGCTCGGACAGGCGCGGACAGCGCGTGGCGCTCAAGGTGATCAGGCCGGAACTGGCCGAGGACCAGGAGTTCCGTTCGCGCTTCGCCCGCGAGGTGTCGGCCGCGCGGCGTATCCGGGGCGGTTGCACGGCACGCCTGGTGGCGGCCGATCTCGACGCGGACAAGCCCTGGTTCGCGACGCAGTACGTGCCGGGCCCCTCGCTGCACGACAAGGTCAACGACGGCGGTCCGCTGCCGCCCTCGCAGGTCGCCTCGATCGGTGCCGCGCTGGCCGAGGGCCTGGTCGCCGTGCACGAGGCGGGGGTGGTGCACCGGGACCTGAAGCCCTCGAACATCCTGCTCTCGCCCAAGGGCCCCCGCATCATCGACTTCGGCATCGCGTGGGCGACGGGTGCCAGCACTCTCACGCACGTCGGTACCGCCGTCGGTTCCCCCGGGTTCCTCGCGCCGGAACAGGTGCGGGGCGCGGCGGTGACGCCGGCGACGGACGTGTTCGCGCTGGGCGCGACGCTGGCGTACGCGGCGACGGCCGACTCACCTTTTGGGCAGGGCAGTTCGGAGGTGATGCTCTACCGCGTGGTGCACGAGGAGCCCCATCTGAGCGGTGTGCACGCGGCACTGGCCCCCCTCGTACGGGCCTGCCTCGTCAAGTCCCCCGAGGACAGACCGAGCACGCTGCAACTCTCGTTGCGGCTCAAGGAGATCGCCGCACGCGAGGCACGCGGGCTGCACGACGGCGGCGAGACGGCGCAGAACGGCGGGGCACGCGCGCCAGGAGGCCACCCGGGCACCCGCCAGGGCGCGGGCTCCCGGCAGGGCCCCCCGGTGCCGACGGGGCGGCGCGCTCGCGAGTACGCGCAGCAGCGCACGCAGCGCGACAGCAGGAGCAGTCAGCGGGAGAGCACGACGAGTTCGGCACGCGCCTCGACGCCGCGCACACCTCGCGAGGGCTACAGCGAGGGGCGTACGGGATCGCGCGGGGCCGCGCCGCAGCCCCGTACCGGCGGCGGCGCGCGGACGAACGGCGGCCCACCGGGGAAGCGGCCCGCAGGACGCGGCCCCGCGGGACGCAGTCCGGCCGAGCGCAGGCGGCGCATGATGCGGCAGCGCCTCATCGTCTTTGTGACCGTGACCTTGCTGGTCGCGCTCGGGATCGCGGCGGCGCAGGGCTGCCAGGGGCCGAGCCGGGGCCTGGGCGGTCTCACGGGAAAAGCGACGCCCTCGTCCCAGAACGCTGACGGGCTGTAGGCACGCGCAGGAAGACCGCGCGCACCGATGGAGCCGCCCGCTCCATCTGGCACGCCGGCGGACCGCAGGCGCTGACGCACCGCGGGCAGCGCGTACTTGGGGGTCTGGCGCCCGTACTTGGGGGCGGGGCCTCAGCGGGTGACGGCGTAGAAGCCGACCGCGGCTGCGGCGCCGACGTTCAGGGAGTCGACGCCGTGGGCCATGGGGATACGGACCCATTCGTCGGCGGCCATGAGCGCGCGTGTGGAGAGCCCTTCGCCCTCGGCGCCGAGCATCAGCGCGACGCGTTCCGAACCGCCCTGGGTGGCCTCGTCGATGGGGACGGCCTTCTCGTCGGGGGTCAGCGCGAGCAGCTGGAAGCCCGCGTCGCGTACCGACTCCAGTCCGCGCGGCCAGGTGTCGAGCCGCGCGTAGGGGACGGCGAAGACGGCGCCCATGGAGACCTTCACGGAGCGGCGGTAGAGAGGGTCGGCGCAGTCGGGAGAGAGGAGCACAGCGTCCATGCCGAGTGCGGCTGCGCTGCGGAAGATGGCACCTATGTTGGTGTGGTCGTTCACCGACTCCATGATCACGACTCGGCGTGCCGTGGTGAGGAGTTCGCCCGGCTCCGGGAGCGGCTTGCGCTGCATGGAGGCGAGCGCGCCCCGGTGCACGTGGTAGCCGGTGACGCGTTCGGCCAGTTCCGGGCTGACGGCGTAGACGGGCGCGGGTACCTCGTCGATGACATCCCGCATCACATCGACCCACTTCGCCGAGAGCAGCATCGAGCGCATCTCGTAACCCGCGTGCCGGGCGCGGCGGATGACCTTCTCACCCTCCGCGATGAACAGGCCCTCGGCGGGCTCGCGCCTTCGCCGCAGCTCGACGTCCGTCAGCCCCGTGTAGTCGCTCAGGCGGGGGTCGTCGGGGTCGTCGACGGTGATGAGCCGTCCGGCGGATCCGGGAGGCGCTCCCGGGGAGGATGCTGTAGCCACAGGCTCGATACTGCCTTGTCGTCCTCGAAGTGCCAATGCGTTGCTACTGCCGCGTATCCGCTGCGGGTGCCGCGTCGGGTCCGGCAGCAGGTCCTGCGGGGGCGGCTGCGGGGCCGGCACCGGGGCCGGCAGCGGGGCCGACGGTGACCACGTCGCCGACGACGATGACCGCCGGCGGCCGTACGCCTTGCTCGCGGGCACGCTCCCCGGCCGTCGCGAGGGTGGCGTCGACGCGGCGCTCGGTGGCCATCGTGCCCTCCTGGATCATCGCGACGGGGGTGTCGGCCGGTCTGCCGTGCGCGAGAAGAGCCTCGGCGATGGCCCCGATGTTCTCGACGGCCATCAGCATCACGAGGGTGCCCCGCAGCCGCGCGAGCGCGGACCAGTCCACCAGGGACCTGGCGTCCCCGGGCGGCACATGGCCGCTGACCACCGTGAACTCATGCGCCACGCCACGGTGCGTGACGGGGATACCGACGGCGGCCGGCACGCTGACCGAGCTGGAGATGCCAGGTACGACGGTGACCTCGATGCCCTCGGCCGCGAGTTGCTGGGCCTCCTCCATGCCCCGGCCGAAGACGAACGGGTCGCCGCCCTTGAGCCGTACGACGGACCTGCCCGCCTTCGCGTGCTCGACGAGGGCCTGGTTGATGGCCTCCTGCGCCATGGCACGGCCGTACGGGATCTTCGCGGCGTCGATCACCTCGACATGCGGCGGGAGTTCGTCGAGCAGGTCCCTCGGCCCGAGCCTGTCCGCGACCACGACATCGGCCTCAGCGAGGAGGCGGCGCCCCCTCACCGTGATCAGATCGGGATCGCCGGGACCGCCGCCGACGAGCGCCACACCGGGCGTACGGGGCCGGCCGCGCGGGGCCGAGAGCGTGCCGTCGCCCAGGCCCGCGACGATGGCGTCCCTGACGGCCGCCAGCGCGCGTGGGTCCCTGCGAGGGCCTCCGCCACCCGAGAGCACGGCGACGGTGACACCCTCGCTGCGGCCGGTGGCCGGGGTCCAGGCGGTCGCAGCCTCCGCGTCGTCGCTGCGTACGCACCACACGCGGCGGGCCTCCGCCTCGGCTGTGACGGCGGCGTTGACGGCGGGCTCGTCGGTGGCCGCGATCGCGTACCAGGCGGCTTCGAGGTCACCCTCCTGGTACGCCCTGCGCTCCCACGTGAACTCGCCCGCCTCTGCCATCGCCTCGACGGCCGGGGTCGTCACGGGCGCGACCAGCACGACATCCGCACCGGCCGCGAGCAGCGCGGGCAGCCGGCGCTGGGCGACGGTGCCACCGCCGACCACAACGACGCGGCGTCCGGCGAGGCGGAGTCCTACGGGGTAGGCGGGGGTCTCGGGCATCTGGGACGGCATCCTTGTCGCGAGGGCCCGCCTGCGGCGGGGGGGCGGAGTGTCGGCCCAGCGTAGAACGTTGGCGCGGGCCCCCGGCGACCGGGCACCTGTCCGGCTCGGGGCCGGGGCCGGGCCGGAAGCCGTCGGGGGGCGCGGTGCCTCTCGTCCAACCGGCGCCGTGTGCCTTGTCGGGTCAGGGTGAGCGCGGGGTGTGCCTGTCCGTGCTTCGCGGGCTGCCGTGCCCTGTGGCTTGGCGTGTCCGCGCGGCGGAGCCGCATAGGTCACCGCCCCGCGCCCCTGACGGGTGGTGTCCCTGAGGCGGGGTGCCCCTGGCGCGGGCTGGCCTTGACGCGGGGCCGCGCGGGCCGAGGGCCCGGCGTACGGCCAGCGGCGGGAAGAGGGGCGCGCCTCTTCCCGCCGCGTGGTCAGCTCTTCTCGGTGACGCCTGCCGCGTCGAACGTCGCTACCTCGTGCATCGCGCGGGCCGCGCTCTGGACCATGGGAAGGGCCAGCAGGGCGCCCGTTCCCTCGCCGAGGCGGAGTTCGAGGTCCACGAGGGGGCGGAGGCCGAGCTTGGTGAGTGCCGCGACGTGGCCGGGCTCGGCGCTGCGGTGCCCCGCGATGCAGGCGGCGAGGGCCTCGGGGGCCATCGAGCGGGCGACGAGGGCGGCGGCCCCCGCGCTGACACCGTCCAGGATGACGGGCGTACGGAGCGAGGCGCCGCCGAGGATCAGGCCGACCATGGCGGCGTGTTCGAGGCCACCGAAGGCGGAGAGCAGGCCGATGGGGTCGGCCGGATCCGGTGAGTGGAGATCGAGCGCGCGGCGTACGACCTCGACCTTGCGGGCGTGCGTCTCGTCGTTGATGCCGGTTCCCCTGCCCGTGACCTCGGCTGGGTCGACACCTGTACAGGCCGAGACGAGGGCGGCCGAGGCCGTGGTGTTGGCGATGCCCATCTCTCCGGTGAGCAGCGCCTTGTTGCCCGCCGAGACCAGGTCGCGTGCCGTCTCGATACCGACCTCGATCGCGCGCTCGACCTCCTCGCGGGTGAGCGCGGGCCCCACCGTCATGTCGGCCGTGCCGGCGCGCACCTTGCGCGGCAACAGGCCGGGGGTGGACGGGAGTTCACCGGCGACGCCGACGTCGATGACGCAGACCTCGGCACCGACCTGGTTGGCGAAGGCGTTGCAGACCGCGCCGCCGCCCAGGAAGTTGGCGACCATCTGGGCCGTCACCTCCTGCGGCCAGGGCGTGACGCCCTGCGCGTGCACGCCGTGGTCACCGGCGAAGACGGCGACGGCCGCGGGCTCGGGGATGGGCGGCGGGCACTTGCGCGAGAGGCCGCACAGCTGCGCGGAGATGATCTCCAGCATGCCGAGCGCGCCCGACGGCTTGGTCATCCGCTTCTGCCGCTCCCACGCCTCGCCGAGCGCCTTGGCGTCCAGCGGACGGATCGCGTCGAGGGTCTCGCGCAGCAGGTTGTGCGGCTCGGAGCCGGGCAGCGCGCGGCGGCCGTAGGACTCGTCGTGCACCACCCAGGAGAGGGGACGGCGCTTGGACCAGCCCGCCTGGATCAGCTCCGGCTCGGGCGGGAACTCGTCGACGTAGCCGACACACAGGTACGCGACGACCTCCAGGTGCTCGGGGAGTTCGAGCGTACGGACCATCTCGCGCTCGTCGAAGAAGCTGACCCAGCCGACCCCGAGGCCCTCGGCACGGGCCGCGAGCCAGAGGTTTTCGACGGCGAGGGCGGACGAATAGGGCGCCATCTGCGGCTGTGTGTGACGGCCGAGGGTGTGCCGGCCGCCGCGCGTGGGGTCGGCCGTGACGACGATGTTCACAGGAGTGTCGAGAATGGCCTCGATCTTCATCTCCTTGAACTGCTTCGCGCGGCCCTTCGGGAGCGACTTGGCGTACGCGTCGCGCTGGCGCTCGGCCAGCTCGTGCATGGTGCGCCGTGTCTCCTCCGAACGGATGACCACGAAGTCCCAGGGCTGCGAGTGGCCGACGCTGGGCGCGGTGTGGGCCGCTTCGAGAACGCGCAGGAGCACCTCGTGCGGGATGGGGTCCGACCGGAAACCGTTACGGATGTCGCGGCGTTCCCGCATCAGCCGGTGCACGGCCTCGCGCTCCGCCTCCGCGAAGCCGGGGGCCGGTTCACCGAGGGGAAGGGCAGGGGCGTCCTCGGGCTCCGTCTCGGATTCGGGCTCCGCCTCGGTCTCGGACTGGTCTGTCCGCGCCTCTGCCCCTCCCCCGACCTCGGCCGCGCCCTCGGCGATCTCGCCCGTACCGGGCGTCGCCTCCGTACCGGTCTCCGTTGCGGTTGCGGTTCCGCCGTCCGTTTCCGTCTCTGTCACGGGGTGCGTCTGGGCCTCGTTCCCGTTGTTCCCGGTCTTCCCGTTCTGGGTCTCGGAGTTGGTCTCCGTGTTCGTACGCGTATTCGTGGCCGCTTCCGCTGCTGCCTGCTCAGGGGGGGCGGGAGTTCCCTGCGCCTCGGGGCGCTGGGTCCCGGGCGTCGCGGTGGGTGCCCCGCTCCACGGTTCGCCCTGTGCGGGCGCCTCGGGTGCCGCTTCGGCCTCCGGGGGCCGGGTGGCGGGCTCCTGCGGCGTGGCCGGTGCGTCTGCCTGTGCCTGGGGCGGCGCACTCGCCTCCGCGGTTCCGGCGGTCGCGTTCGTCCCCCCGGCATCCGGTGAGGCGGGCGCCTCGGGCGCGGAGGCACCCTCGTCGTTTATGGGGGGAGCCGCGTTGGGCGGAGCCGCATTGGGGGGAACGGCGTTGGCGGGCGCGGCGGCGCGGGGCGCTGTGGAATCGGTGGCCTGCGCGGGGACGGTGGGCAGCCCCTCAGGCTGCGCCTCCTGACGGGGCCCCGGAACGGTCTCGCCACCGGAGGACGCCTCCGGTGCGACGGCCTCTCCTGACGAGGAGACCTCGATGGGGCCGTTCCGTACGGGCTCCCCGGGCTGCTCCCGCTGCTCCGGCTGCCCGGCCTGCTCCGCCGCCGGCGTACCGGTGGCCTCGGCGGGCGTCCCGGCGGCCCCGGTCGGTGCCTCGGTGGCCGTCTCGGCGAGCGCGGCCTCGGAGGTCTGCGCCTCGACAGGGGTTCCGGAGGCGGGAGTTCCGGTCACCGGCGGCTGCGCCGCAGAGGGACCGTCGGTGGGGTGCTCGTTCGTGGGGTGCCCGTCCGCAGGGGTGGGAGCGACCGTTTCTGCTGGGGTGCCGGGTTGAGGCTGCGCCGTCCACTCCTCGCGCTGCGGCGGGAGTTCACCGAGTTGCGGGCCCGGCAGCGGCTCGGCGTCGGGGGGCGCGATGTCCAGGTACTCGGGGCCTGTGGCGTGCTGGTCCTGCGGCGGCGCGGGCGCCACCTGCGACGGGGCGTACTGCTGCGCCGAAGCCTCGGCCTCGGCGGACTCGGGCGCACCGGGCTGCCCGCCCTCATGCGCGCTCATGTCCTGACGCGCCGCGTCCTGCTGCTCGGCGGGCGCCGCCTCGGGCTGAGGAGCCGGGGGCTGCTGCGCCTCGGGCTCCGGCACCTGGGGCTGCTCGGCATCGGACTGCGCGGCGGGCTGTTGCGGTGCCGGGGACGCGGGGGCCTGCTGCTCGGGCTGACCCTCCGGGGCCTGGCCCTGAGCCTGGGCCGGGGTCTCCTGGGGCTGAGGTGCCGCCTGGGGCTCGGGGGCCGCAGGCGCGTGTGTGGCCTGTTGGGTGGCCGTGGCCGGCTGCGCCGTGCCCGGCTGTGCGGGCGCGGCGGGCTGTGCCTGCGCGGGGGCTGCCGCACCGTTGAGGCCGTTGGCCTGCGCGGTGGCCGCGCCGCGGTCGGAGAGCGGGCGTACGGCGCCGGACTGCTCGGGGACGGGCGGGCCCAGGTGCAGCGGACGGCGCGTTCCGTTGCTGGGCGTGCTCTGGGCCGACGTCGGTGCCGCGACCGGCGGTTGGGGCGTACGGACGGCGCTGAAGTCGATGGAACCCGAGTCGCGGCCCTCCGTCTCGTGCGCTCCGGGAACCGAGACGGGCACGGGGTCCGACTGCGGTACGGCTGCCTGGTCCTGCGGCTGCTGTGAGGGGTGGGGCTGCGGCTGTCCGTCCGGCTGCGCGGGAGCGCCGTTCTGCGCGTACGCGGCGTCCCGCGCGAACTGCCCTTCCTGGACCGGCTGCTGGCCCTGGGCTTCGGGCGCCACCGTTCCCTGCTGCGCGTGCGCCGGAAGGGGCGTGCCCGGCTGCGGGTCCAGTGGGTTGTGCTGAGCCTGGGGGTTGTGCTGGGCCTGCTGCTCCTGCGGCATCTGCTGTCCGTGGTGTGCGGGCTGCTGCTGGACGTGGGTGGGCTGCTGGTTCGCCGGGGTGCCCTGGGCCGGCGTGTGCGGGTGCTGCGGCGCGGGCTGTTGGGGGTGCGCCTGCTGGTTCTCGCTCCAGGCGCCCTGGGTGCCCGGCATCAGCAGATCCTCTTCCTCGTTCACAGTGACCTCGGGGGCTGGACTGCCGAGGGCGTCGGCCGGGTCCGCGAAGGTGTAGGTGCCGGAGACCGGGACGCCCGGTTGCGCTTCCGGCTGCCCGCCTGCGTTCTCCGGCAGCCCCTCTCCCGGGACCTGGCCGGTGTCACTCATGCGTTCCCCTCGCCCATCGCTAGTGCTCCTTCCAACCCGGCGGACGACCGCCGCGCCCCGTAGATGAAGAACGAGCACGCACTCGGTGCGGCACGTGCCTCCGCCCACACCATTCGGACAATGACGGACGAAGCGTCAACCCCGAACGGTGGCACAACAGTCCATCAGCCTACCCGGCACAGAGTGCCCCGCTGGCCATGGGTGGGAGAGAAACCGCACTTCGTCGGGGTTCGTCACGCGGCGAATCACAGTGATTCAGATACGGACACCGGACAGCAGGAACACAACCGCGCGTTCAGTTTCCGCCCAGCTACCGGTGTCCAGCTCCACCGACTGGAGTAGCGCACACTCCACCGCGTATCCGCCTTCGGTGAGCGCCCTTCCGATCGCTTCCGCCTCGTCCCTGGTGGCGGCGTGCGTGACGAGGCGCGTGGGGCGTCGTTCCGCGACGGCGGTGACCGTGGCCACTCCCCCGCCCCCGACGCGTACGACGTCGGGCTCGGGCAGATCCTCCAGTACGTGCGGGGCCGCGCCGTGCACGGTCTCCAGTTGGACCCCGAAGCGCCGGGCCGCCGCATGGGTGCGGGCGCACGCGTCAGCGTCGCTGTCCACGGCGATCACCGCGGCGCCGAAGCGTGCCGCCTCGACCGAAAGCGCTCCGTTCCCCGCGCCGATGTCCCACACCAGGTCGCCCACGCGTGGCCCGAGCCTGGCCAGTTGGGCGGCGCGCAGTTGCGGGGACTCGCTCGCCCTGCCGGGTGCCGCCTGGCCCGCGTACTCGGCGATGGGCAGCGCCCAGCCGCGTACGGCCGGCGGGTAGCCGACGTCGTGGCCCGCGATCCATCCGCTGCCCTGGGTGGTGCCCGTCTCGGCTCCGGCGCCCGTACCGCCGACGACGATGACGACGCTGGGGTCGCGCCAGGTGTGGTCGGCGACCTTGTCGGAGGTGAGGACGGTGACCTCTTCGCGGTCGGTGCCGAGTGCCTCGCAGATGACGAAGGTGCGGTGGATTCCCGTGAGCAGCAGGGCGAGTTCGGCGGGCCCGGCGCCGGGCGAGGTGAGGACGGCGACCTTCTTGTGCGCGCGGCACACGTTCACGGCGCGGCGCAGGGTGCGGGTGTGGGCGACCACGAGCTGTGCGTCGTCCCAGGGCATCCCGGCACGCGCGAAGGCGGCGGCGACGGAGGAGACAGCGGGCACCACCTCGACCTCCAGGCCGTGTTCGGGCGCGCGCAGGGTCCTTACGACGCCGAAGAAGCCGGGGTCGCCGTCGGCGAGCACGACGGCCGAGCCGCGGTGACGTGCGATCCGGCGGGCCGCGAGGGTGGCACTGCCGAGGCGGATGCGCTCGGCGTGCTCCGGCACCTCGGGAAGCGCGAGGTGGTGCGCGGCTCCGGCGACGAGGGTGGCGGCTCCGAGTGCGGAGCGGGCGGCCTCCGTCAGCGGCGAACCGTCCCACCCGATCACGGTGACGCGGTCGGCCATGGGTGCGTGTCTCCTGGCTGGTCTGGGCTCATCGCAGGTCGGGGCTCCCTGAGAGTACCCCTGTTCCGGAGCTGTCGGCCGCCCCTCACCCCAGGCGTGCGGCCGGTCACCTGGTGTTGCCGGAGCGGACGCCGCGGGGGCGCGGTCGTCGGACGCCCCGGGTCAGACGCCCTGGGGCCAGTCGGGATAGGGCGCGTAGCCGCCGGCCTCGGCCATCTGCTCGAAGGAGACGTCGAGATCCTCGGGGAGCAGGCTCCAGACGATGAGGTCGGTGCGGATCTCGGCCCAGCCTCCGCCCGACTCGGGGCGGGGCGTTCCCCAGTCCTCCGTGCGGGTCCTGGCTATCCACGCGTTGCGCAGTACGCCCTCGCTGATGCAGCCGAGCTTCTGGGCGACCTGCTGCGCCGCCGTGTTGTCCGCCGCCGTGCGCAGTTCCAGGCGCTCGAACTTGTGGTCCTGGAAGAGCCATTGGGCCAGCGCGAGCACGGCTTCGGAGGCGTATCCCTCGCCGCGGGCCCAGGAGGCGGTGGCGTAGGTGACCTCGGAGGAGAGCATGCGCCAGTCCGTGCCGTCCAGTTCGACGAGGCCGACGAGGCGCTGGGTGAGGAACTCGGTGACGGCGAGCACGATGCCGCGTCCCGTCGTGCGCCGTGCGGGGGCCTGCCGGAGGCAGAACTCCCTGGCCTCAGCGCGGGTGTAGGGCATGGGCCGACTCATCCAGGCGCTGATCTGGTCGTCCGCCATCATCTCGGTGAGGGCCGGGACGTCCGCTTCCTCGAACGGGCGCAGCACGAGCCGGTCCGTGCTGATCGAGATGTCCGGGAAGGTCGATGTCATGCGCCGCTCCATACACGTCGGGGTGCACAGCATGCAGCATCGGCACCGTGATGTGCAGCGCCGGGGCCCTCTGGGGAGGGGGCCCCGGCGCTGGTAAGAGACTTGTCGATACGGGGACTCAACCCGTCCGACTCACGATCCCACAGGTCCGAATGCCGGGGCGATGCCCCCCTTGTACTTGTTCTCGATGAAGTGCTTGACCTCGTCGGAGTTGAGGAGCTTGGCGAGCTTCTTGATCCGGGGGTCGTCCTGGTTTCCGTCCTTCACCGCGAGGAAGTTGGCGTAGGGATTTCCCTTGACCTTCTCGGCGGCGAGGGCGTCCTTGGAGGGGTTGAGGCCGGTGTCGACGGCGTAGTTGCCGTTGATGACGGCCGCGTCCACGTCGTCGAGGGCACGCGGTACGGAGGCTGCCTCCAGCTCCTTGAAGTTGAGGCCCTTGTCGTCGGTGACGTCGCCGAGGGTGGCCTCGGCGCCGGCGCCGGACTTCAGCTCGATGACGCCGTTGTCGGCCAGCAGGTGGAGGGCGCGGCCCTCGTTGGTGCTGTCGTTGGGTACCGCGACGGTCTTGCCCGCTGTGAGGTCCTTGAGGTCGCCCGCCTTCTTGGAGTAGAGGGCGAGCGGCTCCAGCTCGACGTTGACGACGGGCTCGATGTGGGTGTTCTTCTTCTCGTTGAAGTCGTCGAGGTACGGCTTGTGCTGGAAGAAGTTGGCGTCGACCTCGCCGCTCTCGGTCGCGGTGTTGGGCACGACGTAGTCGTTGAACTTGCGGATGTCGAGCTTGAGCCCCTCCTTCTTGGCGAGGTTCTTCTCGACGTACTCCAGGATCTCCGCGTGCGGGGTCGGGGAGGCGGCGACCTTGAGGGTCTGTTTGTCGTCGCCGCCCGTGCCGAGGCCGTAGCCGATCAGCGCGAGGGGGACGACGACCGCCGCTGTGACGGCGACCGTACGGCCCCGGCCCAGGCGCGCGAGCCGCCCCGAAGCGCCCGCTGCGCCACCGGCGGCACCGCCTCTGTGCGCTGCCACGCCACGGACGACGGCGTCCCCGACGAGCTGCACGGCGGTGACGATGACGATCAGCGCGACCACGGTGGCGATCATGACGCTGGTCTCGAAGCGCTGGTAGCCGTACTGCACGGCGACGGAGCCCAGTCCGCCGCCGCCGACGGTTCCCGCCATCGCCGAGTACCCGATGAGCACGATGACGGTCGTGGTCAGGCCCGCGACCAGGGAGGGCAGTGCCTGCGGCAGCAGTGCCTTGAAGACGACGGTGGGGGTGCCGCCGCCCATGGCCTGCACGGCCTCGACCAGCCCCTTGTCGACCTCGCGCACGGCCGACTCGACGAGCCGCGCGAAGAACGGGATGGCGCCGATGGCCAGCGGCACGATGGCCGCCGTCGGACCGATGAAGCTGCCGACCAGGAAGCGGGTGAAGGGGATCAGCGCGATCAGCAGAATGATGAAGGGCAGCGACCTGCCGATGTTCACGATCGCGCCGACGACCTTGTTGACGGGCGCGTTCCCGAGCAGGCCGCCCCTGTCCGTGAGGACGAGCAGCACCCCGAGCGGAAGCCCGATGAGGACCGCGATGAGGGTGGACCAGCCGACCATGTAGAGGGTGTCGAGGAAGCCCTGCGAGAGCAGCGGCTGTATTTCGGACCAGCTCACTTGGCACCCTCCTCGACGCGCACGTCCTCGGGCCCGCGCCGACCGCCGTCATCGGGGACGGGAAGGCCGGGCGATCCGGCGACGGCGGCGACATCCACGGTCAGGCCCTGCTCGCGCAGGAACCCGATGGGCACGACGTTGTCCTCGAAGCTGCCGGGCAGCTCGATGCGCATCCGGCCGACCTGCTTGCCCGCGACGGTGTCCATGGCGGCGCCGAGGATGGAGATGTCGACGTTGTAGGTGCGCGACAGCTTGGAGATCACCGGCTCGGTCGTGGTCTCACCGTGGAAGGTGACGTCGACGACCGTACGGCCGGGCGCCGAGGGCACTCCGCCGACGGGGAACAGCTCGCGGGCCAGCTCGGAGCCGGGAGTGGCGAGCAGTCCGGGAACGGTGCCCGACTCGGTGAAGCGGCCGTTCTTCATGAGCGCGGCCGAGTCGCAGACGGCCTTGACGACCTCCATCTCGTGCGTGATCAGCAGCACGGTCAGGCCGAGCTGCTTGTTGAGGTCCCGCAGGAGCTGGAGCACGGAGCGGGTGGTCTCGGGGTCGAGCGCCGAGGTGGCCTCGTCGGAGAGCAGCACCTTCGGGTCGCCGGCGAGCGCGCGTGCGATGCCGACGCGCTGCTTCTGACCGCCGGAGAGCTGCGCGGGGTGGGTGTTCGCCTTGTCGGCGAGGCCGACGAGGTCGAGCAGTTCCCTGGCCTTACGGGTGCGCTCCTGGCCGGAGTGGCCGAGGATCTCCAGCGGCAGTTCGACGTTGCCGAGCACGGTGCGCGAGGAGAGCAGGTTGAAGTGCTGGAAGACCATGCCGATACGGCCGCGCGCCGCGCGCAGCTCGCGTCCGGCACGCTTGTCGTTCCCCTTGCCCGCGAGGGCCGTGAGGTCCTGTCCGTCGACGGTGACGGTGCCGGATGTGGGGCGTTCGAGGAGGTTGACGCAGCGGATGAGTGAGGACTTCCCGGCGCCGCTCTGGCCGACGACGCCGAAGACCTCGCCCTCGCGGACGTGCAGGTTGACGCCGTCGAGGGCGGTGACCTCGCGGTCACGGGTGCGGTAGACCTTCGTCAGGTCCTGTGTCGTAATCACAGTGTTTCCGTTGTTGGTGGGTGTGTGTGGACTGCCGTATGCCCAGGCCGGGCGCGCGGACAGCGCGCAGCTCGGGGCGGTCCGTTCCGTGGCGTGCTGCAGCTCTCCGAGGTGCCGCGCCGTCGCGGCAGCGCCGGGCCGCATGCCGTGGTGGCGGTGCGGGGGCTGCGTCGTGCGACGTTCGCTCTCCGTCTCCGCGGAGGCGCGGTTCCGGGACTCGCTTCGGGGCGCGAGTCGCCTCGGTCAGCTCAGGCGGGGGCCCTCAGCGGGCACACATTCGCCGCGTGGAGCGCGGCCAGTCGCACATACAACGAGCACCGGGCGTCAGTTTCGCCTCGGTCGCAAGGGTGCGGCAGCTCGTCGTGTTCATGGTGCCCAGTAAAGCAGAAGGCGCGCGAAGACCGGAGAGAACTGTCCGCATGACGGACACCGCCGTGGACTGAAGCGGTGGCCCGCCGGCGGCCGGCCCCTGCGCGCACCCCGGCCTCAGGCTCCGGCGGTGACCGCCACTCCATCCCCTGTGACCTGCGCGGACACGGCCGCGAGGTTCTCTACGACGGCGTCGGCGCGCAGCTCGTCGGCGCTGTGGGTTGTGGCCAACCCCACGGTCCACATACCGGCCCTGCGGCCCGACTCCAGGCCGGCGGGTGCGTCCTCGAAGACCACGCAGCGTGCCGGGTCGGCGCCCAGTTTGGAGGCGGCGAGCAGATACGGCTCGGGGTCGGGCTTACCGCGCGTGATGTCGTCGGCCGCGATCACCAGGGGTGCCTCGATACCGACCCGGCGCAGCCTGGCGTCGGCCAGTTCGCGGGTCGCCGAGGTGACGACGGCCCAGCTCCCCTCGGGCAGCGAGGCCAGCAGCGCGGCGGTGCCCGGCAGCTGGACGACGCCGCCCTGCGCCACGTCCTCGATCTCCAGGCGCTCGATACGGTGCAGCGCCTCGGCCACCCGCTCGGCGGGAACCAGGTCACGCACGATCTCGGCTGCCGGGCGGCCGTGCAGCCCGACGGCGGCGAAGTCCTCCGCGCTGATCCCGTACTCGCGGGCCCAGGTGGTCCAGCAGCGGATCACGGACTCCATGGAGGAGAGCAGGGTGCCGTCGTTGTCGAACAGCAGGGTCACGGGGGCGTCGATCTTCATGGGGCCCGAGCGTACGTGGGGTGACGGGGGCGCACGTGGGCGGGCGTACGCGCTCTCTTAGACTCCTGTCCATGCTCACCCCGCTCACCGTCACGCTCGCCGTGGCCGCGCTCGCGCTGGCCGCGTGGTGCGGCTGGGCGGCGTTCCGCGACCAGCCGACCAAGGACTGGCACTTCATCGGCATGGCCGTGGTGACGGTGCTCGCGCTGGTACAGCTCGTGGTGGGGATCGTGCGGCTGGCGCACGGCGAGACGGCCGCCGACGGCTCGGTGATCTTCGTCTCGTACCTCGCCGGAGTTGTGGCGTGTGTACCGGTGGTCGGGCTGATCTCACTGACGGAACGCACCAAGTGGGGCTCGCTGACGGTCGTCGCGGGCGCCCTGGTGCTGGCGGTGCTGCAGGTGCGGCTCCATGACATCTGGGGAGGCGGCACCGGTGCGTGACGCGATGGCGGCCAAGAGCGGCGGCAGCGGCGGCGGAATCAGCAGCGGACCCGGCAAGCTGCTGGTCACGCTGTACGGGATCTTCACCGTGGGCGCGGCCTCGCGTTCGCTCGTACAGCTCACCACGCGCTTCGACGAAGCGCCGCTCGCCTATGTGCTGTCGGCCGTCGCCGCGCTCGTCTACGCGTTCATCACCGTCGCGCTGGTCAAGGGCGGTGAAGGAGCCCGCAAGGCCGCACTCGCGTGCTGCGCCGTCGAACTGCTCGGCGTGCTCACGGTAGGAACGTGGACGCTGGTCGAGCCCTCGGCCTTCCCCGATGCCACGGTCTGGTCGGACTACGGGATGGGGTACCTCTTCATCCCCGTCATCCTCCCGGTGACGGGCCTGCTGTGGCTCCGCCGCACCCGCGCGGCCACCAGCACGGCCCTCGCGTAGCCCGGCGAGTCCCGGAGGGGCGCGGGACCGTGCCCTATATACGGCTCCGGCGCGCGGGCGCTCCAAGCCATGGGGGCGCCTCCCTGTTCGAGGAGCCAGGGGGAACTCGCAGCCCGCACAGCGCAGACAGGGGCGCCCCGTCCCCGGGGCGCCCCACAGTCGTTCGCCTCACTTGCTCCGCTGCGGTTCGGGCACGGACGAAGGCGCAGCCGCCGACACAGCCGCGGGCTCCCGCTCGGCCGAGGGCATGGCAACGCTCGTCGCGTAGGCCCCCACGTCCTTGGCCATGGCGACAAGCGTGACCTGACGGTCGCGTTCGGTCCCCACCGGCGCGTACCCGGACCTGCGGTACAACCGCAGGTTCCCCTCGCTGCGGTTCCCGGTGACGAGCCGGTACCGCTTGGCGCCGAACTCCGTTGCCAGGCGGGCCTCTACGGCGGTGAGCAGACGGCCGCCGAGGCCATGGCCCTGGAGGCGGGGGTGGACGCAGAGCCTGCCGATCGCGGCCGTGCCGTCCTCGTCGACCGAGCCGCGCACGGAGCCGACGATCTCCTCACCGAGCCGGGCCACCACGACGCAGCCGCGCGTCAGTTGGGCCCGGAAGTCGTCGAGGGTCTGGACGAGCGGGTCGATGCGGTAGTCGCCGTACAGCTCGGCCTCGCTCTGGAAGCAGAGGTACTGGAGTTTCAGTATCTGTTCGGCGTCGTGCTCGTTCGCCGCAGAGATGGTCACGCTCATGCCCATGCGCGCATGCCTCCCCAAATCGTGTGCGCGGGCGCGCGGGTCTGAGGGTGTCGCGCCCGTGCTGTCTGCCCTGGTGACGCCGGTTGCCTCTGGCACCATTCCCCGGAGTTCAGGGGGTGCAACCTCCGCCCTGAGCATTCTGCGCAGGCATTCCAGACATCGGGAACGGAGGGGACCCACGCTGCCCTGTGAGATACCCAACTCCCGTGCGATTTCCGGGTAGGTGAGGTCCTCTCCGGCGAGGAGGGCCCGCAGTACGGAGGGGCAGCGGCTGGGCAGCAGCGCGACGGCGACCGCGAGGTCGCGGCGGCGCTCGTCGGCCAGCAACGGTGCTTCGGTCTCGGAGGCGGTGTCGCCCCTGCCGTCCGCCGCCGTCACCGTCACCCGGCGCTGCCGCGGCACGTGCGGGGGCCCTATCGGCACCTCGCGCCGCTGCCTCCTGCGCGCGGGCCGCACCTCGGTACGTACGGCGGCGCGCAGCCACGCCGCGGGACGCGCGGGAGGGCCGTGCCGCCGTACGTGCTCGAACCAGCGCAGCCACACGCCCTGCCGCAGGTCGGCGGCCTCGGTACCCGGGTGCGCCGCCGCCTCCGCCGCGCACTCGGCGTCCAGCAGCGCGAGCAGGCGGGGGCCCAGGGTGGCGTGTGAGGTCATGTGGCGCTGCACGCGCGCCGCCCGCACCGTGGTTGCGGCACGGGCGGCGCTTCACCCGTTGGCGTAGATGCCGTACGGCCCGCTCACCCGGGCTTCCCGCTCACGCCGTACCTCGTCCCGTTCGCGCCGTACCTCTTCCCGCTCACTTCTTGGCGCGGAAGTCCTCGGCCGCGAGGAGCGCGGTGTCGCAGTTGTCGGAGAAGATCCCGTCGATACCGGTCTCGAAGTACCGCCGGAAGGCGCCGAAGGCGTCCCCGTACGCGTTGGGGTCGCTGCCCTTGCGGAAGTCGACGGGCAGGAAGGAGTTCTCGTTGCGCATCGTGTAGGGGTGCAGGACCAGCTTCTGCGCGTGCGCGTCCCGTACCAGGGTGGTGGCCTCGCCGAGGGTGCCGTCGGGCTTGCGGGGGATGACGAGGTCGAGGGTGGGCCCGATGCCCCGTGCGAAGCGCGCGATCCACTTCAGCCCGTCCGGCTTGACGAGGTCGGCGACGGTACGCGGGTCGCCCGCCTCCACGAAGTCCCAGGGCCGCGAGGCGAGTCCGGACAGCAGCACGACGCCGGGGCAGTCGAGCAGTTCGGCCAGCTTCTGGATGCTGGAGGGCTCGAAGGACTGCACGAAGTTCGGTGAGCCGGCCCTGTGCCGTCCGTATCTGCGCAGGAGGCGGGCGAGCGGCTTCTCCAGACCGAGGCCCAGCTTGCGGAAGTAGGTGGGGTGCTTGGTCTCGATGTGCAGCCAGACGCGGCGCCCGCGCCGTTTGCCCTGCTCCTCGGCCCAGTCGAGGACCTCCTCGAAGGTGGGTACGTCCCAGCGGCCGTCGTAGAGGGTGTTGTGCTGGCGCTGCTTGGGGATGCGCTCCTTGGCGCGCAGCGTCTTCAGCTCCTTGAGCGTGAAGTCCTCGGTGAACCATCCCGTCAGTTCGGCGCCGTCGACCTTCTTGGTGGTCTTGCGGCCGGCGAACTCGGGGTGCTCGGAGACGTCGGTGGTCGCGGTGATGTCGTTCTCGTGACGGCAGACCAGGTGGCCGTCCTTGGTGGGGACGAGGTCCTGTTCGATGACGTCGGCACCCATGTCGAGCGCGAGCTGGTAGGAGCCGAGGGTGTGCTCGGGGCGGTATCCGCTGGTGCCTCGGTGCGCGACGACGGCGGGTACGGGCAACCGTCCGTGGTCAGGGCTGCCGCGGTCCTTCCCTGCCGCCGCCTGTGCGGGGCCCGCCGCGTGTGCCGTACCGGCGGGGCCCAGTGCGACGGCGCCGGTGGCCGCAGCGCCGAGCACCGCCGCCCCGAGCAGGGTTCTCCGTCCGGGCTGCTGCTCCTGACCCATGCGCTCTCCTTCAACTCCGTGGCGCCGGTGTCCGGCACCTGCCAAACGACTGCTTGATCGTAGGTCCGGCTGTTCGACAAGTGGGAGACATAAGTCGGAACACAGGGGAAACACGCGACCGGTGGAGGGCAGGCACGGAGCAATACGGGGGGAATCCGCGTCAACTCGTCGTAACGGTGCAATGAACCCGGTGTGCAACTCACCAGTAGCGGCGAGTATCGTCCTCATCTGCGCACCCGTGCGCATGACCGATACCGACTGGGCGGAGGGTCCGTTGTCCCGTTTCCGGCTGATCAAGGCAGTGCTCGGCCCGCTTCTTCGCGTGCTGTTCAGGCCGCAGATCGAAGGGGCTGAGCGCATCCCGGGCTCAGGGCCTGTGATCCTGGCGGGAAATCACCTCACGTTCATCGACTCGATGATCCTGCCGCTGGTCATCCGGCGCCAGGCGTTCTTCCTCGGCAAGGACGAGTACGTCACGGGCAAGAGCCTCAAGGGCCGCCTGATGGCCTGGTTCTTCACCGGGGTCGGCATGATCCCCGTCGACCGTGACGGCGGGCGCGGTGGAGTGGCCGCGCTGATGACAGGGAACCGCGTGCTGGAAGAGGGCAGGGTCTTCGCCATCTACCCCGAGGGCACCCGCTCCCCCGACGGCCGCCTCTACCGGGGCCGTACCGGCATCGCGCGGCTGGCGCTGATGACGGGCGCACCGGTCGTGCCGTTCGCGATGATCGGCACCGACGAGGTGCAGCCAGGCGGCAAGGGCCTGCCGAAGATCGGCGGCGGGCGCCGTATCACCGTCCGCTTCGGTGAGCCGCTGGACTTCTCCCGCTACGAGGGCATGGACCGCGACCGCTATGTGCTGCGGGCCGTGACCGACGAGGTCATGAGCGACGTGATGCGCCTTTCCGGCCAGGAGTACGTGGACATCTACGCCACGAAGGCGAAGGCGGCGTAAGCGCACACCGCGCGACCGCGTAGCCGGCCCCTCCCCCGCCCCGTCCTCCCGTACGGTCCGTCGCTCTGCCCGCCCCGGGCCCGCCCCGACTGCCCCCGCCCGGCGCGCTGTTGGGTGATACTGACGCCTGCGCCATGATCCGTGGCGGGGCTCAGGGGGAGGTTTCGGGTGAGGTCGCTGACCACGGGCGATCCGGAGCGGCTTGGTCCGTACCGGCTTGTGGGAGTGCTCGGCGGTGGCGGGATGGGCCGGGTCTATCTCGCACGTTCAGCGGGGGGCCGTACGGTCGCGGTCAAGACGGCGCGGCCCGAGCTCGCCGACGACCCGCACTTCCGCAGGCGCTTCGCGCGCGAGGTGGCAGCGGCCAGGCTGGTCGGCGGTCCGTTTGTCGCCCCCGTCGTGGACGCCGAACCGGACGGCGACCCTCCGTGGATGGCCACCGCTTATGTGCCCGGCATCTCGCTGACCGACGCGGTCACCGATCATGGCCCGCTGCCCGCCGATACGGTCCGCCTGCTGGCCGCCGGGCTCGCACGCGCCCTCACCGCGCTGCACGCGCGCGGCCTGGTGCACCGCGACCTCAAGTCCTCCAATGTGCTGCTGGCAGCCGACGGGCCCCGCGTCATCGACTTCGGCATCGCGCACTCCGCCGCGCACAGCGCGCTCACCCACACCGGTATGGCCCTGGGAACACCGGGCTACATGGCGCCCGAACAGGTCAGTTCGGACGGCCCGCCCGTCTCGGGCGCCACCGACGTGTTCGCGCTCGGCGGCGTGGTGGTCCACGCGCTCACCGGCCGGGGCCCGTACGGCTCGGCCGACCCGCAGGTCCTGATGTACCGCACGGTCCACGAGGAGCCAAGGGTGGACCATCTGCCGCCCGGGCTGCGGGAGTTGGCGCGGGAGTGCCTGGCCAGGGACCCGGAGTCACGGCCCTCGCTCACGCGCATCGAGGACCGCCACGGCCCCGCAGGACCGTACACGGGCTGGCTCCCCGTACCGGTCACGCGGGCGCTGCTGACGCTGGCGTCGGACATCCTGGAGAGCGACGGAGGAACGAACGACCCGCCTGCGCCCATGCCCGGGCCCGGACATGGCGGGGACCAGGACGGGAGAGAGCGGCCGGGGGCGGGCTCGGGCTCCGGTCCGGATGCGGGCTCGGACTCGGGCTCGGACTCGGGCCCGGGCCCGGATGCGTACGCGGATTCCAACTCCGGCTCGGTCGTACAGCGCGAGGCCGAGGTGTTCACCGCCGAGGCCACACCGGAAGCACCCGCCGCCGAGGCCCCGCCACCAGCCGCGTCCGCTCCCCCGGCGCCCACTCGCCCCATCGCCCCGGCAGCAACGACGGCTCCGGCGCCCGCCCCCGCTCCGGCCGCCCCCGCGAGTCGGTCCGCCCCTCCCGGAGGCGCGGCGCCGCGCCGTGGTCTCTCGCGGCGACGGGCGCTGGCCGGGCTCTCGGCGCTGGGTGCGACGGGGGCGGGCGGCGGGGTGTACTGGGCGCTGCGTCCGGGTGCGGGCGGCGGCGGGGCGAAGGGCGTACGGAAGGGGCCGGCCAACCCGCTCGGGGTACGGAGCGGCGCGGGCGTGTCCGCCGTTCTCTTCAACGGGGCCGTCTCCGCGTCGTACGTGGACAAGGCCGGCGGCTCGTACGAGAAGGCGTTCGGCGCCGGCCTGGTGAAGACACGACAGGTGACTGCCGTCCAGAAGGAGGTGCAGCCGCGTCTGACCTCCGGCGATCCGCCGGATCTGGTCAACAACTCGGGCGCCCGGCCTCTGGACACGCTCGCACTCGCGGGGGACGGCCAACTCGCGGACCTGACGCCCCTGTTGGAGGCGCCTTCCCTCGACGACCCGTCCAAGACCGTGCGGGAGACGCTGCGTCCGGGTGCGGTGGAGGCCGGCGTGCTGGGCCGCAGGGGCGTGCATGTGCTCTCGTACGCGCAGACGGTGTACGGGCTGTGGTACGTACCCGAACTGCTGGAGGAGCACGGCTGGGAGTATCCGCGTACCTGGGACGACATGCTCGCGCTGTGCTCCGAGGCGAAGAAGGAGGGCATCGACGGCTGGATCTTCGCCGGCCGGTTCCCGCAGTACCTCACCTTCTGCGTGCTCCCGGCGATCGGCCAGGTCGGCGGCAGGAAGGCGCTGGAGGCCATCGACAACCTGGAGGGCGGCGCATGGCGGCACGACGCGGTGCGTGAGGTGTTCGAGGCGTACCACCAGTTGGGGGCGCTCGGTCTCGTCGCGAGGCGCAGCTCCGGCTACGACCACATCGACTCACAGCGGGTATGGGCGCGGCGCGAAGCCGTGTTCATCCCCAACGGCACCTGGCTGGAGCAGGAGGCCAGGCCCTTCGCCGAGGAGAAGAAGCTCTCCCCCGCTGTGGGCGCTGGACCGGCGATCACCTCGTCCGACGCGATGCCGTACGGGACGCTGTGGGCAGGGCCCAGCGAGCCGTTCCTCGTGCCGGCGGAAGCGGGAAATCCGGAAGGCGGCATGGAACTGCTGCGGCGGATGCTCAGCGGGACAGCGGCGCGCGACTTCACGCGCTCGGCGTCCTCGCTGTCCAGCCTGCGCAACGCCGAGCGCCCGGCGGACCTGCCGCGGGGCCTGGCGTCGGCGCACGAGGCATACGAGGCGGCGGGCCGGAACCTGGTCAACCCCCGGCTGGGCGACTGGTATCCGGACCTGGTGCGGGACGAGGTGGGGCCCGCGCTGCGCGACCTGGTCCTGGGCGAGGCGGCTCCCGCCAAGACCGTCGCCCGGATCCAGAAGGCCGCGGATGCAGCGGCCAGAGAGGCGCCCACACCGAGGCGCCGGCACTGAAAGGCCCGTAGCGCCGCGGGGGTTCGGGGGTAACGCGCCGGCGCTATACCAGCGCGCGGTGGTACTGCCTCGGCCAGGCCGCCTTGTCGTCGGGCCGGTCGCGCAGGGGAAGGTACGGATCGCGCAGCAGGGGGCGCCCCATCAGCACCGCGTCGGCGCGGCCGTCGGCCACAAGCTCGCCGGCCTGCCGCATGCCGATCTGTCCGACAGGGGCGACGGCGAGCCCCGATGCCGTCTTGAGCGCGTCGGCGAACCCGACGTGCACCCCTTCCCGCGCGGGCGCGCGTGCCTCCCGGCTCCGTACCGCCCCACCGGACGAGATGTCCAGGAGGTCGATGCCCACTGCCGCCAGCTCCTTGGCGAACGTCGCCGCCTCGTCGGGGGTGATGCCACCTTCGGCCCAGTCCGTCGCTGTGACGCGGAAGAAGACGGGCTTCTCCGCCGGGAAGGCTTCACGTACGGCGCGGGCCACGCGCAGCGGAAGGCGCATCCGGTTCTGCAGGCTCCCGCCGTACTCGTCCGTGCGGTGGTTCGAGAGCGGGGACAGGAACTGGTGCACGATGTAGCCGTGCGCTGCGTGGATCTCGACGGCCTCGTATCCCGCCAGGTGTGACATCCGGACCGCCTGGGCGAATGCCTCGACGACCTCGTCCATGTCGGCACGGTCGGCTTCCCGGGGAACGCTCAGGTCGCCCAGCGGGACCGCCGAGGGCCCGATGGTCTGCCAGCCGCCGTCGGCCACGCTCACCGGACCGTTCTGCCCCTCGCCTTCCCAGGGAACCTGGTGCGACCCCTTCCTGCCGGCGGCCAGCAGCTGGATCGCGGGAACCGCGCCGCGCTCAGCGATGAACGAGGTCAGGCGCCGGTGCGCGGCGGCCTGCTCCTCGTTCCAGATCCCGAGGTCGGCCGACGTGGTCCGCTGCGAAGGGCCCACGGCCGTGGCCTCGACCATGACCAGGCCCGCACCGCCGACCGCCCGTGCGCCGTAGTGCACCAGGTGCCAGTCGGTCGGCTTTCCGTCGGCTCCCGCGGAGTACTGGGCCATGGGAGACATCCATATCCGGTTGGGGACCGTGACCTCCCGCAGCCGCAGCGGGCGGCGCATCTCGGGCCCCGGGGACTCTTGCTTGGACAAGCTGTACTCACCTCCCGAGGCACTCAAGCCTCGCAGTGATCGTTGCGTTTACAACCTCAACGTAACACAAACGCACTGATCACTGCATCTGAAACGCAGTGATCAGTGCGATACTGGGTGCATGTCCACTCCGGCTTCGCTTCCGTCCCGTACCGGCAGCCGCCCCGGTGGCCGCTCGGCGCGTATCCGCGCGGCCGTCCACCGGGCCGTCGGGGAACTGCTGGCCGAGCAGGGCGGTGAGCCGCTGACCATCCCGGTCGTGGCCGCCCACGCGGGCGTGCACGCCACCACGGTCTACCGCCGCTGGGGCTCGGTGGGAGAGCTGTTCACCGACGTGGCCACCAGCCGTTTCTCCGGCGACATCGTCGTACCCGACACCGGAAGCCTGCGCGGCGACCTGGAACGCTACGCGTCCGACCTGGCCAGGGACCTCACCGACCCCGACACCCTGCCCCTGGTACGCGCCACCATTGGCGCCGCCGGCGAACAGGGCGCGAGCGCCTGCACCGCAGAACGCCAACAACAGCTCCGCGCCATGCTCGAACGCGACCAGGCACGCGGCCACCACACCCCCACCGTCGAACACGCCACCGACGCCCTGCTCGCCCCCCTCTACTACCGCGCCGTCTTCACCGACCAGCCCCTCACCCCCGACTGGACCCGCACCCTCGTCACCCACCTCCTGCCCGACTGAACACCAACCGGGCACGCGGTTACGGGAGTTCGGCGGGGCTCTCCTCCAGCTTCTGCCCGCGCAGCAGCCGCCAGGCGAGCAGCGCGGTGGCCAGCAGGATCACCGAGCCGACACCGGCGCCGAGGCGCAGCCCGTCCGTGAACGTCTCCTGCGCGGTCGCCAGCAGCCGCTCGCCCGCACCGCCCGGCAGGGTGTGCGCGGTCTCGACGGCCTCGCCCAGCGAGTGCCTGGCCTCATCGGCCGCCCCCTCCGGCACGCCCGAGGGGGTGGGGAAGGAGCGGTAGACACCGGTGACGACCGAGCCGAGCAGGGCGATGCCGAGCGCGGCGCCCAGCTCGTAGGCGGTCTCGGAGACGGCGGAGGCGGCGCCCGCCTGCTCCTTGGGGACGCTGGAGAGGATCACGTCGGCCGTGACGGTGAAGGCCAGGCCCGCACCGAGTCCCACGACGAGCAGGACGCTGCCCAGCAGCACATATCCGGTCGTCACCTGGAGCCACGCGCAGGCGCCCAGCGCCAGCCCCACGGCGGCGAGCCCGCCGGAGACGGAACCGCGTACGGAGGTGCGCCGCGCGATGTGGCCCGCCAGGAGCCCCGTGACCACCGAGCCGATGGCTGCGGGCAGTTCGGCGAGCCCGGCCTCGAAGGGCGTGCGGCTCTGCACCATCTGGAGGAACTGGCTGAGGAAGAAGACCAGCCCCGACAGCCCGAGGATGGTGAGCAGATCGGCCAGTACGGCACCGGTGAAGCCGCGGTTGCGGAACAGCCGCATGTCCAGCAGCGGGTGTTCCAGGCGCAGTTGGCGCCGTACGAACGAGACGAGCGCGAGCACGCCGACCACGGCGGTGACCGCGACATCCCAGCGGGGACCGTAGGCGGCGGCCTCCTTGACGGCGTAGACGACCCCGACGATGCCGGCCATGGACAGGCCGACGCTGGGCAGGTCCCAGGGGCCGGGTGCCGGGTTCTTGGACTCGGGCAGCAGCTTGATGCCGACGAGTACGAGCACGGCCATCACGGGCAGGTTGATCAGGAAGACCGAGCCCCACCAGAAGTGCTCCAGCAGGAACCCGCCGATCACAGGCCCGACGGCGGTACCCGCCGAGGCCATGGCGCCCCAGATGCCCACGGCGAGGCTGCGCTCGCGCCGGTCGGGGAAGAGGTTGCGGATGAGCGCGAGCGTGGAGGGCATGAGGGTCGCGCCCGCGACGCCCATGAGCGCACGCCACAGGATCATCGTCTCGGCGCTGCTCGCGTAGGCGGTCAGCGCGGAGATGAGGCCGAAGGCCACGGCGCCCGTGAGCAGCAGCTTCTTGCGGCCGACGCGGTCGCCGAGGCTGCCCATGGAGACGAGGAGACCGGCGATGACGAACGAGTAGACGTCGCCGATCCACAGGAGCTGGGTGCTGGAGGGCCGCAGGTCCTCGCTGAGGAAGGGCGCCGCCAGGCCGAGAACGGTGGCGTCGATGCCGACGAGCAGCACGGCCAGTACGAGGACGGCGAGGGCGAGCCAGCGCAGCCGGGGCGAGGAGGGCGGAGGGCCCGCGTCCGGGGGGCCTGGCTGGGGACCTGCGGTTCTGCTGCTCATCGGTCCTTGCTCCGCAGCGCTCCGCCGAGCAGCAGCTCGGACGTCATGAACACCGCTTCGCGGGCCGCGATCCTCCCGTCCTGTACGGCCCAGGCCGAGGAGGCGATCAGGGAGTAGAGGGCGTCGGTGAGCCAGGCGGGGGTGAGGTCGAGGCGGAAGGTGCCCTCGGCCTGTCCGCGCCGGAACAGCTCGCCGATCCGTTCGTCGATCCTGGTCCAGCCCTCGTGCTGCTCGCCGGGCTCGAAGAGCTGGTTCTCGGTGACGAGGAACGCGAGGAAGCCGGCGAAGGGTTCGACCTGGGCGATGACGCGGCGCACGGCGTCGGCGGCGTCGCCGTCCTGCGTACGTGCCGCGTCCAGGGCCGCGTCGAGGCGCTGGTGCCCGAGCTGTTCGAGGGCGCGTACGAGCGCGTCGCGGCCGGCGAAGTGCCGGTGGAGGGTGGCACGGCTGATGCCCGCGGCCTTGGCGATGTCGTCCATGGACGAGGTCGGCCTCCGCGTCAGCACATCGGCGGCCGTACTCAGCAGCTCTTCACGGTCCAGGCTCATGAGACGACAGTAGACCAGATGAGACATAGTTGTCGCAAAAGGGAAAGCGCCCTGCCGCACAGAGGCGGCAGGGCGCCGAGTCCCACTCCGCAAGGGTGCCGGTGAGGCTCCCGCTACTTCGCGGCGCTCTTCCCGCGCCAGGCACAACTGCCCAGCGTGCCGCCCTTCTTCAGGGCGCGCTCGGCCGCCTTCTCCGACAGGACGCGGGTCTTGTGGCCTGTGCACACGGGCGTGCGGTCGGCGTAGCCCGCCATGTCCAGCAGGATCTGGTCCCAGTGGCGGTACTGCACGTCGTGGCCGCTGTCGTCGTACTTCCGCACCACGGGCTTCTGCGGCAGCGCGTCGTTCCAGCGGGCCTGGGTCGCGGGCGGCACGGTGGTGTCCTTGAGCCCGGTGTAGACGTAGACCGGTGCCTTCAGCTTCGACATGTCAGGCCCCGGCCGCTCGCAGTACAGCTTCTGCTCGTGCACCTGCGCTGAGGGGTCGCCCTTCTGTCCCCGCAGGTAGTACGAGCGTCCGCCGTCCTCCTCCGCCGTGTCCGTGAAGCCGGGGATCTTGTGCATGGGGCTGTCCTCGGCGAACCCCCACCACTTGCGCGGGTCGCGGATCTGCTCACCGAAGTACGCGTTCAGCTCCTTGTCGCTCTTGCCGCAGTACGACGACTTCTCACCGTACGGGGGCAGCGCGGCGGCCAGATGGAGCGAGGAGATGCGCTGCGGCGAGTCGGCGGCGTAGTGCGCCGCGTACGGGCCGCCGCCCGATATGGCGATGACGGACGCCTTGCGTACACCGAGCTTGTCCAGCACGGCGTTGACGTCCGAGGTGTAGTCGTCGAAGCCGAGCTTCTTGTCGAAGCCGGTGTCGCCGAAGCCGTTGCGCTCGACGGATATGACGCGCTGGCCGAGGTTCTCCCGCGTGGTGCGCAGGAACTCGGTCATCCCGGAGGCGCGGGCCGTCGTCCCCGTGCCGCCCATGAAGACGACGGGGTCGCCATAGGTGCGGTCGGTCTCGCCGGTGTCGCTGTAGTGCACCGTGCGGCCCGCGTTCTTGGTCTGGTGCATCGCCGGACCCAGGGAGTCGAACTCGTCCTGGACGACGGGCTTGGGCCGCTTGCTGGCCTCAGCGTCCGATGCTCCGGCCGTGAACCCGACCGCCCCCGCGACCGCTGCCACGGAGAAGGTGAACGCCACTGCGGCTGTCGATGCCTTTTTCATTTCTCGGTCTCCCAGTTGTCAATGTGCGACAGGTGACCTGCCCGGAAACCGATGTGTCATGCACGCAAAAGCCGCTCCACCAGGGAACTCAGTTCCAGGGAAGCTCCGAGCGACGCTGCCAGTAAGCGCCCGGCTCCTCCACCAGGCTTGCCAGCCGGGCCAGTTGGGCCTCGTCCAGGTCGGCGGCGGCGCCCAGCAGGTTGCAGTGCAGCTCAGCGACCGTCGCGGCGCCCGAGAGCACGACGCCCGCCCATGGCCTCCGCAGCACGGCGGCGAGCGCGACCGCGTCCGGGCTCGTGCCCGCCTCCTGAGCCACCGCACGCAGCGCCTCGGGCGCACGGGGGCCGGCCAGCCTGCCGTTCGCCATGCCCTCCTTCACGATCACCGTGAGGCCCGCCTCGTGCGCCTCGGCCAGCGCGTCCCCCGCCGAGGTCTCCAGGAGGTTGTAGGTGCTCTGCACCGTACGGAAGAGGGGCTCGCCCTCCACGGTCACCGCGAGCGCCGCGCGGATCGCGTCGGCCTGCGCCGGCCCGCTGGTGCTGAAGCCGATCGTCACACCCTCGGCCGCGAGACCGGCCAGCCTGGCGTGCAGCTCGGTGTCGGTCAGCGCGGGGCTGCCGGGCGTGACGGAGTGGATCTGGTACAGGTCCAGCCGCTCCCCGAGCAGTTCACGTGTCTCGCGGACCTGCCGTTCGAACGCGGCGAGCGCGTGGTCCTTGACCTCGTGCACCTCCGCCTCGGTGCGCCACTCCCCCACATACGTGTAGCCCCACTTGCTGCCGACCACCACGTCCCGCACCTCGGGCCGTGCCGCGAGCCAGTCGGCGAGGAACTCCTCGGAACGGCCGTAGGAGCGGGCGGCGTCGATGTACCTCACGCCCTGTGCGTAGGCGGCGTCGAGCAGTTCGTGGGTACGCGCACGCAACTCCTCGGGGGTGCGCTCACCCGGCAGTTCGGTGTCACGGCCGAGCGTGATGTACGCGGGGCGGCCGACGGCGGCGAGGCCCATTCCGAGGTGGGCCGTAGGTGTCGTCACCGAGGCGAGTCGGCTGAAGGGCATCGGGATCTCCTGGCCGGACACTTCCGGCGCTGTCGGCTCCAGGGGGCCGCACCACCGTACCGGCCGCACACACGGGCCCCCGCACACCGGTGCGGGGGCCCGTGTCATCCGTGCCGCTGACTCAGCGCTTGGCCTCGGCCCACTCACGCTGCACGGCCAGGCCGGTACGGAACTCCGCGAGCTGCTCAGCCACCGCCGAGGGCGCGGTACCGCCCCGCCCGTTCCGGGCCGCGAGCGCGCCCGGCACATTCAGGACGCCGCGCACCTCCGGCGTGAGATGCGGTGAGATCGCGGCGAACTGCTCGTCGCTGAGCTGGTCCAGCTCGATCCCGTTCTTCTCACACACCTTGACGCACTCCCCCGCGACCTCGTGCGCGACGCGGAAGGGCACACCCTGCTTGACCAGCCACTCGGCCACATCGGTCGCCAACGAGAAGCCGGCGGGCGCCAGTTCGGCCATCCGCTCACCGTGCACGGTGAGCGTCGCCATCATGCCCGTGAACGCGGGAAGCAGGATCTCCAGCTGGTCGATGGAGTCGAAGACCGGCTCCTTGTCCTCCTGAAGGTCCCTGTTGTACGCCAGCGGCAGCGCCTTGAGCGTGGCCATGAGCCCCGTCAGATTGCCGATCAGCCGCCCTGACTTACCGCGCGCCAGCTCCGCGATGTCCGGGTTCTTCTTCTGCGGCATGATCGAGGACCCCGTGGAGAACGCGTCGTGCAGCGTCACGAAGGAGAACTCCTTCGTGTTCCACAGGATGATCTCCTCGGCGATCTTCGAGACATCGACGCCGATCATCGCCGTGACAAAGGCGAACTCGGCGGCGAAGTCCCGCGAGGCCGTACCGTCGATCGAATTGGCCGCACTCCCGTGCTCGAAGCCCAGCTCCGCAGCGACCGCCTCCGGGTCGAGCCCGAGCGAGGACCCGGCCAGCGCACCGGACCCGTACGGCGAGACCGCCGTACGCGCGTCCCACTGCCGCAGCCGCTCGGCGTCCCGCGACAGCGCCTGCGCATGCGCGAGCACATGGTGCGCGAACAGCACCGGCTGCGCGTGCTGCAAGTGCGTACGCCCCGGCATCGCCACATCCGGGTGCGCCTCAGCGAGCCCGACGAGCGCACCCTGAAGGTCGGCCAGCAGCCCGCCGAGCGTACGGGCGTGCTCGCGCAGATACATCCGGAAGAGCGTGGCAACCTGATCGTTCCGCGACCGCCCCGCACGGAGCTTGCCACCCAGCTCCTGCCCCACACGCTCCAGCAACCCGCGCTCCAGAGCCGTATGCACGTCCTCGTCGGCAACGGTCCCCACGAACTCACCGCCGGCGACATCGGCCTCCAACTGATCGAGCCCCACGAGCATGTGCTCCAGCTCGTCCGCCGTCAGCAGCCCCGCCTTGTTCAGCACCCGCGCATGCGCCCGCGACCCCGCGATGTCGTACGGCGCCAACCGCCAGTCGAAGTGCACCGAAGCGGACAGCTTCTCCAACGCCTCACTGGGCCCATCCGCAAACCGCCCACCCCACAGCCGAACCTCTTCGTTACCACTCACCACTGCACTACTCCTGAACTGGAAGAAGCCCCCACACTCCCCCATTGGGCCACGACAACAACGACTTCAGGGCAGGCCCCGATACGGGGCGGGGGAGTGCAGAGGGGGCGGAGCCCCTTTTGGCGGGGGGATTGCCGGGGGGCGGAGCCCCCCGACGCCCGGCCGGCGAGGCCAACGGGGAAAGGGGCGAAGCCCCATATAAAAGAACAGAAACCTGGGGCAAAACCACAGGCACCACAACGGGCACAGGGGCGAAGCCCCAAACACAAGAGCCGAAAGCGAACCGACTACGCCTGATCCCGCTTCGCAGCCATCTTGCTGCTAAGCCCAAAGATCTCAATGAACCCCTTGGACATCGACTGATCGAACGTGTCCCCGGTGTCATACGTCGCCAGATTGAAGTCGTAGAGCGACTGCTCGGACTTCCGCCCGGTCACGACGGCCCGCCCCCCATGCAGGGTCATCCGGATGTCACCCGACACATGCTGGTTGGCCTCGTCGATGAACCCGTCCAGGGCCCGCTTCAGCGGGGAGAACCACATGCCGTCGTAGACCAGCTCGGTCCACCGCTGCTCGACCTGCCGCTTGTAGCGGGCGAGTTCACGCTCGACGGTGACGTTCTCCAGCTCCTGGTGCGCCGTGATGAGGGCGATGCCACCGGGCGACTCGTAGATCTCCCGGGACTTGATGCCCACGAGCCGGTCCTCGACCATGTCGATCCGCCCGATGCCCTGCGCACCGGCCCGCTCGTTGAGCTGCTGGATCGCCTGGAGAACGCTGACGGGCTTGCCGTCAAGGGCGACGGGAACGCCCCGCTCGAAGGTGATGACGACCTCGTCGGCCTCCCGCGGGGTGGCCGGGTTCGAGGTGTAGTCGTAGACGTCCTCGATGGGCCCGTTCCAGATGTCCTCCAGGAAGCCCGTCTCGACGGCGCGGCCGAAGACGTTCTGGTCGATCGAGTACGGCGACTTCTTCGTCGTCTCGATCGGCAGCCCCTTCTCCTCGCAGAAGGCGATGGCCTTGTCCCGGGTCATGGCGTAGTCACGGACCGGGGCGATGCACTTCAGGTCGGGTGCGAGGGAGGAGATGCCCGCCTCGAACCGCACCTGGTCGTTGCCCTTGCCGGTGCAGCCGTGCGCCACGGTGCTGGCACCGTGCTTGCGCGCAGCGGCCACCAGGTGCTTGACGATGGTGGGCCGCGAGAGGGCGGAGACCAGGGGGTAACGGTCCATGTACAGCCCGTTGGCCTTGATCGCGGGGAGGCAGTACTCCTCGGCGAACTCGTCCTTGGCGTCCGCGACCTCGGCCTCGACCGCACCACAGGCCAGCGCGCGCTTTCGGATGACGTCCAGGTCCTCACCGCCCTGGCCAACATCGACGGCGACGGCCACGACCTCGGCACCGGTCTCCTCGGCGATCCAGCCGATGCAGACAGAGGTGTCCAGGCCGCCTGAGTAGGCGAGTACGACGCGCTCGGTCACGGGCTTCTCCTTACGTACATGCGCTGACAGGTATAAGTATGCACTCCCCCGTATGTTTCGTCAACGCACATCGCGCACGGCAACATCGCGCACGGCACATCACGCACGACAGTGCGCGGGCACATCGCGCACGGCAGGTCGAGCCGCATCACGCAAGGCAGCGCGAGCCGCACATCACGCACGACAGTGCGCGGGCACATCGCATACGACACAGAACTCCCCCACGGCCAGGCACAGCCTCACCAGCCCACTTCAACCCGCCAGGCCAGGCGGGGGCAGCCCAGGACAAGCCGACCCAGCGCAGCGGGCCAAGGGCTACCGCAGCGGGCCGGCCCCACCGCGACGGGCCAAGGCCAACCGCAACGGTCAAGGGTGGCCGCAAGGGGTCGTCCCAACCGACGGGCCGACCCAACCGCAACGGTCAAGGGTGACCGCAAGGGGTCGCCCCAACCGACGGGCCGACCCAACCACAGCGGTCAAGGGTGACCGCAGCACCAAGCGCGACCGAGGACTCAGTCCAACCGCGCCAGCTCCCCCACCAGCACCTGCGCATGCGAAAGCGAGAGATCCTTGGTCGCGGTCAGCAGCGTGAGCGTCCCGCCCTCGGGGACACGCGCGTGCAGCGTCCGCAGCGCCTGGTCGCCCTCCTCCGTGGCCAGTTCGGCCCGGTAACGGTCGGCGAACTCCGCGTACTTGTCGGGGTCGTGCCCGTACCACTTGCGCAGCTCCGTACTCGGCGCCACATCCTTCTGCCAGGCGTCGAGCGCGGCCTTCTCCTTGGATTCCCCGCGCGGCCAGACCCCGTCGACGAGTACCCGTGTGCCGTCGCCGCGCTCCGGCTCCTCGTAGACGCGCCGTACCCGAACCTTCCGCTTCTTCTCGGCCATGCGTTCAGCGTGCGATTCCCGGGGCGTACTCGCATGTTGACGGCGTTAACATGCCCGGATAGCTTACCGCCATGACCGACTTCCCGAGCCTCGCGCGACAGACATGGCACCAGCTCGAACCCGTCTACGCTTCCGTCTACTTCGCCCCGGAGGTCTCCGCCGAGACCGGCGCGCTCGGCTTCGGGACGGAGGAGCGCTGGCCCGCCTACTTCGCCCTGCGCGCCGCGCCGCTCGGAGCCGCGACGGCCGAGCTGGTGACGGCGGCGTTCTACACCTTCAGCCCGCGCATGGTCGCGGAACACGTGCCCGCAGCCTGGAAGACCGCCTCCCCCGAGGACGTGCTGGCGGCGCGCACCCGTGGCGTGGACGGGGCGTTGCGCGCCGTGGCCGGCGACCAGCTCCTCGCCGACCCCGGTGTCGCCGAGGCCGCCGCCCTCGCCCGTAAGGCCGCCGAGGCGGTCACGGCGGGCGGGCTGCCGGGCCGCACGCTGGCAGCGGCCAACGCGGCGCTGCCCTGGCCCGAGGAACCGCACATGGCCCTGTGGCAGGCGGCGAACGTGCTGCGCGAGCACCGCGGGGACGGCCACCTGGCCGCGCTGCTCGCGGCGGGACTCGACGGCTGCGAGGCCCTGGTCTCCTTCGCCGCCGTCGGAGCGGCACCCGCTGAGACCTTCGCCTCGCGCGGCTGGAGCGGCCAGGAGTGGACGGCGGCACGCGAACGCCTCGCCGCGCGCGGCCTGATCGGGCCGGACGGTGCCGCCACCGCACGGGGCCGCGCGCTGCGAGACGACGTGGAGCGGATGACCGACGAACTGGCCGCCGCGCCCTACGAGGCGATCGGTGAGGACGGCTGCGCCCGGCTCGCCGAGCTGAACGGGCCGCTCTTCGGCGCTGTGCTCGGTTCCGGGCTGCTGCCGGCTGAGTCGACGCTGGGCATCCTGACCGTCGAGGCGCCGAAGCCCAGGTGAGAGCGGGCGCACGGCGAAGGGCCGACCGCTCGCGCTGGTAACCGGTCCCGGAGGGTCACATTCCGAGACGACCTTGCGTGCAGGGCACAACAGGGCGTTCCCTCACACGGTGCGAACCGATCAGCAGAGCAACACCCCGACCGCCACCACGGCTGAACAGCGCGGTGCCCGCCGCGCCGTGACCCTCTTCCCCGTACTCGTCCTCCTCGCCGGTGCCCTCGGCCTGCTGGCGCCCGGGACCTTCTCCGGCGGGAGCGAGGCGGTGCCGTACCTGCTCGGCGTCGTGATGTTCTGCATGGGCGTGACGATGACGCCGCAGGACTTCAAGGGCGTCGCCAGGCGCCCGTGGGCCGTCGCGCTCGGGCTCGTCGCGCACTACGTCTTCATGCCGGGACTCGGCTGGCTGATCGCGCACGCGCTGCACCTGTCGCCGCAGCTCGCGGCGGGCGTCATCCTCGTCGGCTGTGCGCCCAGCGGCACCGCATCGAACGTCGTGACGTACCTCGCGCGCGGCGACGTGGCGCTCTCCGTCTCCGTCGCCACCGTCTCCACGGTGATAGCGCCCCTGGTCACCCCGCCCCTGACACTGCTGCTCGCGGGCGAGTACCTGCCGGTCGACGCGGGTTCGATGGTCACCGACATCCTCAAGACGGTTCTGCTGCCGGTGCTCGCCGGGCTGGTCGTACGGCTCATCGCGGGGCGCTGGGTCACGCGTGCGCTGCCCGTGCTCCCCTGGCTCTCCGCGCTGACGATCGCGGTCATCGTCGCCGTCGTCGTCGCGGGCAGCGCGGACGCGATCAAGTCGGCCGCCGCGATGGTGCTGCTCGCGGTCGTCCTCCACAACGGCCTGGGTCTGGCACTCGGTTACGGTGCGGGCCGCCTCGCCGGCCTCGGCGAACCCGCGAGCCGCGCCATGTCCTTCGAGGTCGGCATGCAGAACTCCGGGCTCGCTGCCTCCCTCGCCACCGCCCACTTCAGCCCTCTCGCGGCCCTGCCCGCAGCGGTCTTCTCCGTCTGGCACAACGTCTCGGGCGCACTCGCCGCCGCATGGCTGGCCCGGCGCGACCGGGCAGGCGCCACACCCGCGGGCACCACCGCGGGCACCGCCGGAGGCACCACCGAGAGCTGAACGGGGACAGGGGCGGGACGGGGACGGGGCCGCAACTCCGTGTCCCGCAGTCCCGCAACCCGCCCCCGTAAAAGGGCAGTTGGCGCTCAGCGTTCCTTCTGCGCCAGCCCCAGCAGGTGGTCGGCGAGTGCCTGGCCGCCGTCGGGGGCGCGGCTGATGAGGAGGAGGGTGTCGTCGCCCGCGATGGTGCCGATGATCTCGTGCACGCCCGCCTGGTCGATCGCCGAGGCGAGGAACTGGGCGGCGCCTGGCGGAGTGCGCAGGACGACGAGATTGGCCGACGCCTCGGCCGAGATGAGGAGTTCGCCCGCGAGGCGGGCCATCCGGGCCTCGGTCGCCGACTCCCCCAGCGGCGCCTTGGGAGTGGGGTCACCGCCCTCGGCCGGGACCGCGTAGATCAGTTCACCGCCGGTGTTGCGGATCTTGACGGCGCCGAGTTCGTCGAGGTCACGCGAGAGCGTCGCCTGCGTGACGCTGAGGCCGTCGTCGGAGAGGAGCTTGGCGAGCTGACTCTGGGAGCGGACCGGCTGTCTGTTCAGGATGTCGACGATCCGGCGGTGCCTGGCCATCCGCGTCTGCGGAACGGCCTGGCCCCCCTGCTGCTCCTCGGTCATCGTCCGCTTACCCCTTCGGCTCTCTGTCTCAACGGCTCATCAGCTCTCCCACTCATCGGGGCCCGTCCGCCGCCGCGTCGAGGACGGCGGGCAGTGCCCGTACGAGTGCGTCCGCCTCCTCCTCGCCGACGATCAGCGGCGGAGCGAGCCGGATGGTGTCGGGGGCGACCGCGTTCACCAGGAACCCCGCGTCCTGAGCTTCCTGCTGCACACGCGGCGCGACCGGCCCGGTGAGCACGATACCCAGCAGCAGCCCCGCACCACGGACCTGATCGACCATCGGGTGCCCCAGCGCCTGGATGGACTCGCGCAGACGGGCACCGACACGCTTGACGTGATCGAGGAGCCCTTCGGCCGCGACGGTCTCCAGAACGGCGAGGCCCGCGGCGCAGGAGACGGGGTTGCCGCCGAACGTGGAGCCGTGCTGGCCCGGCGTGAACAGGTCGGCCGCACCGCCGAAGGCGAGGGTGGCGCCCAGCGGAAGGCCGCCGCCGAGGCCCTTGGCCAGGGTGATCAGATCGGGCTCGACACCCTCGGCCTGGCAGGCGAACCAGTGTCCCGTCCTGCCGATGCCCGTCTGGATCTCGTCGAGCACGAGCAGCGTTCCGGTGGCCGCTGTGATCTCGCGCGCCGCCGCGAGGTAGCCGGGCGGCGCCGGCACGACACCGTTCTCGCCCTGCACGGGCTCCAGAACGAGCAGCGCCGTCTCCTCGGTGACGGCGGCGCGCAGCGCCTCGATGTCGCCGAAGGGGACGTGGGTGACCTCGCCGGGCAGCGGCAGGAACGGCTCCTGCTTGCCGGGCTGGCCTGTGAGCGCGAGGGCGCCCATGGTCCGGCCGTGGAAGCCGCCCTCGGCGGCGACCATATGGGTACGCCCGGTACGCCGCCCGATCTTGATGGCGGCCTCGATCGCCTCGGCCCCCGAGTTGGAGAAGAAGACCTTGCCCGGCCGGCCTGCGAGTTCCAGAAGCTTCTCCGCGAGCGCGACGGTCGGCTCGGTGAGGAAGAGGTTGGAGACGTGCCCCAGGGTGGCGATCTGGTCGGAGACGGCGCGGACGACGGCCGGGTGCGCCGTGCCGAGCGCGTTGACGGCGATACCGCCGACGAAGTCGGTGTACTCCTTGCCCTCGGCGTCCCACAGCTTGGTGCCCTCGCCGTGGGTGAGGGGGACGCGCGGGGTGCCGTAGTTGTCCATCAACGCGCCCTGCCAGCGCTGGGTGAGGGCGGTGTTGGAATGGGTGATCATGCGTTGCCCTCCGCGTTCCGTGGTGCGTTCCCGTTTGCGTTCCCTGCTCCGGTCCCTGCTGCGGTCCCTGCTGCGGTCCGTGGTTCGGGTACGGCATCGGGCACGACCATCGTGCCGATGCCTTCGTCGGTGAAGATCTCCAGCAGGATCGAGTGCGGCACCCGCCCGTCCAGGACCCTGGCGGTGTGCACGCCGTTGCGTACGGCGTGCAGGCACCCCTCCATCTTGGGGACCATGCCGCTGGCGAGGTCGGGCAGCAGCTTCTCCAGTTCCTGCGCCGTGAGCCTGCTGATCACCTCGTCGCTGTGCGGCCAGTCCTCGTACAGCCCCTCGACGTCGGTGAGCACCATCAGCGTCTCGGCGTCCAGCGCCGCGGCGAGCGCCGCCGCGGCCGTGTCGGCGTTGACGTTGTAGACGCCGGTGCCGCCGTCGCCCTCGTCGGCGCTGCGCGCGATGGAGGAGATGACGGGGATGCGGCCGTCGTCGAGCAGGGCCTGGATCGCTCCGGTGTCGATGGCGTGGATCTCACCGACGCGCCCGATGTCGATGCGCTCGCCGTCGATGTCGGCGTAGTGCTTGGTCGCGGCCATGATGTGCGCGTCCTCGCCCGTCATGCCCACGGCGAGGGGACCGTGCTGGTTGAGGAGGTTGACCAGCTCGCGCTGCACCTGTCCCGCCAGCACCATCCGTACGACGTCCATCGTCTCGGGCGTGGTCACCCGGAGCCCGGCCTTGAACTCCGACTCCAGGCCCAGCGCGTCGAGTTGCCTGCTGATCTGCGGGCCGCCGCCGTGCACCACGACGGGGCGCAGGCCGGCGTGGCGCAGGAAGACGACGTCCTGCGCGAAGGCCGCCTTCAGCTCCTCGTCGATCATCGCGTTGCCGCCGAACTTGATGACGACGGTCCGGCCGTGGTGCCGGGTGAGCCAGGGCAGCGCCTCGATGAGGATCTGCGCCTTGGGGAGCGCGGTGTGCTTGCGGGTGCCGTGCTGATGACCGCTCATGAGCTGTACGCGCTGTTCTCGTGGACGTAGTCGGCGGTCAGGTCGTTGGTCCAGATGACCGCCGACTCCGTTCCGGCCGAGAGGTCGGCGGTGATACGGATCTCCCGGTACCGCATGTCGACCTTGTCCCGGTCCTCGCCGACGGAACCCGCGCGGCAGACCTGTACGCCGTTGATGGAGACGTTGAGCTGGTCCGGGTCGAAGACGGCGTCCGTGGTGCCGATCGCCGACAGCACGCGGCCCCAGTTGGGGTCCTCGCCGTGCAGGGCGCACTTGAGCAGGTTATTGCGCGCGATCGTACGGCCGACCTGTACGGCTTCCTGCTCGCTGGCCGCGCCCACGACCTCGATCCTGATGTCCTTGGACGCGCCCTCGGCGTCGCGGATGAGCTGCTGGCCGAGGTCGTCACACACCTTCCGTACGGCCTCGGCGAACTCGGCCTGGTCCGGGACGACTTCGGAGGCGCCGGACGCGAGCAGCAGCACGGTGTCGTTGGTGGACATGCAGCCGTCGGAATCGATCCGGTCGAACGTCGTACGGGTCGCGTCGCGCAGCGCGGCGTCCAGCGCCCCCGCGGGCAGGTCGGCGTCGGTGGTGAGCACGACGAGCATGGTGGCCAGTCCTGGCGCGAGCATGCCCGCGCCCTTGGCCATGCCGCCGACGGTCCATCCAGCGCCCTCGGCAACGGCGGTCTTGTGCACGGTGTCGGTGGTCTTGATGGCGATGGCCGCCTTCTCCCCGCCGTGCGCCGAGAGCTGCTCGGCGGCCGTGCCGAGGCCGGACAGCAGCTTGTCCATGGGCAGCCGCAGGCCGATCAGCCCGGTGGAGGCCACGGCGATCTCGCCCGCGCTGTGGCCCAGGATCCCGGCGGCCTTCTCGGCCGTCGCGTGTGTGTCCTGGAAGCCGGGTGCTCCCGTACAGGCGTTGGCGCCACCTGAGTTGAGGACGACGGCCGAGACCCTGCCCCCCTTGAGCACCTGCTCGGACCAGAGGACGGGTGCCGCCTTGACCCTGTTGGAGGTGAAGACGCCGGCCGCCTCGGCGCGCGGCCCGTCGTTCACGACGAGCGCGAGGTCGGGGCCTCCGCTGTCCTTGATCCCTGCGGCGATCCCGGCAGCCGAGAAGCCCTTGGCCGCTGTGACGCTCATGGTGCGACTCCGATCGTGGAAAGCCCGAGCCCCTCGTCGATACCGAGGGCGATGTTCATGCTCTGTACGGCACCGCCTGCGGTGCCCTTGGTCAGGTTGTCGACGGCGCTGACGACGACGATCCGGTCCGCCTCCTGGTCGTAGGCGACCTGGAGGTGCACCGAGTTGGAGCCCTGCACGGAGGCGGTGGCCGGCCACTGCCCTTCGGGGAGCAGGGTGACGAACGGCTCGTCCTGGTACGCCTTCTCGTACACGGCGCGCAGGCTCTCGACCGTCGTGCCGGGCTCGGCCTTGGCCGAGCAGGTGGCGAGGATGCCGCGTGACATGGGTGCGAGGGTCGGCGTGAAGGAGACCCGTACGCGCTGTCCGGCGGCTGCAGAGAGGTTCTGGATCATCTCGGGCGTGTGCCGGTGCGTACCACCGACGCCGTACGGGCTCATGGAACCCATGACCTCGCTGCCGAGCAGGTGCGGCTTCAGCGCCTTGCCTGCGCCCGACGTACCGGTCGCGGCGACGACGACGGCCTCGGGCTCCGCCAGGCCGGCCGCGTAGGCGGGGACGAGCGCGAGCGAGACGGCGGTCGGGAAACACCCGGGGACCGCGACGCGCCTGGACCCCTTCAGCGCCTCGCGGGCCCCGGGCAGCTCGGGCAGGCCATAGGGCCAGGTGCCGGCGTGCGGGGTGCCGTAGAACCGCTCCCACTCCCCCGCGTCCGCCAGCCGGAAGTCGGCGCCGCAGTCCACGACCAGGACCGAGTCGCCCAACTCCCCGGCGACGGCGGCTGACTGGCCGTGCGGCAGGGCGAGGAAGACCACATCGTGCCCGCGCAGCTCCCGCGCCTCCGTCGCCTCCAGCACCCGGTCGGCGAACGGCACCAGCTGCGGCTGCACGGCGCCCAGCCGCTGCCCCGCGTTCGCGTGCGCGGTCAGCGCCCCGACCTCGACCTCCGGATGCCCGGCAAGCAGGCGCAACACCTCACCCCCCGCGTAACCGCTCGCACCCGCCACTGCTACCCGCACTGCCATCGGACCTCCTCCTCGATGGCATGACTATACGTAGCGCAACAGTTTTATGCAATCAATCATGCGAGCACCGCACGTCACGTACGTCTCGGCCCCCCGACTGCCCCGTCGGTCACGCAACCGGCCTGACCAAGCGTGACGGCCGACAATCTCCGGCACCCACCCACTTGTCCAACTAGACAAATTTGCCTTAACTTGTAAACATTGACTAGGTGACGGCACAGGAGCGGGAAGGGCAGGTGCAGGCATGACGGGCAAGGACGAGCGGGAGCTGTCGCGGGGTGAGGAGATCGCGGACGCGGCGGTGCCGGTCTTCCTGCGCTACGGGCTGCGGAAGACGTCCATGGACGACCTCGCCGCGGCGGCCGGTCTCTCCCGCCAGGGCCTGTACCTGCATTTCAGGAACAAGCAGCAGATCTTCCACGCCGCCCTCCAGCGCGTAGTGGCCCGGACCCAGGCCACCGTCGCCCAGGAACTCGCCAGAGCGGACCGGCCGGCGCGCGAGCGGCTGCTGAGCGCCTTCACCGCCCTGCACGGGCCCGCCGCGACGGCGACCAGCGAGGGACTGAACGAACTCCTCACCGCGGCACACACGGTGGGCGACTCACTCATGCGAGATCTGGAGCGCTCCGTCGTCGACGCGCTGGCCGCCGTTCTCCACGCGGAGGGGGCACCGGAGCGCACAGGCATCTCCGCCGAGGACCTCGCCTGGCAGATGCTCGCCATCGCGGCCGGCGTCAAGCACCTCACCGTCCCGCCCGAAGACCGCCCCCGGCACATCCAGGTCGCGATCACCCTGGTCCTCGGCCCGCCCGAGCAGACCCCCTCACGGTTGGACACGCCATGACATCACCCGAAACCCAGAAGCTGGTCGTCGTCACCGGAGCCTCCACGGGCATGGGTGCGTCAACAGCTCGCGAACTGGCCCGCCAGGGATTCCACGTCCTGGCCGGTGTGCGGCGCGACCGGGACGCCGACGCCATCCGATCGACCGGCATCGAGCCGCTCCTCCTCGACATCACCGAGCCCGAGCACGTGGCGGCACTCGCCGCCCGAGTCACCGACGATCAGCGCCCGCTGCACGCGCTCGTCAACAACGCCGGGATCCAGGTGAACGCCCCGGCCGAAGCCCTTCCGCTTCCGGAGTGGCGCCGCGTGTTCGAGGTCAACCTGTTCGGCCACATCGCCGTCACCCAGGCACTGCTGCCCGCGCTGCTGCGCAGCAAGGGCCGTGTGATCAACATCAGCTCGGTCGGTGGCAAGGTCGCCATGGCCACATATGGCGCGTACGCCGGTGCGAAGTTCGCGCTGGAGGCGGTCAGCGACTCGCTCCGCCGAGAGGTCGCGCCGCTGGGCGTACAGGTGGTCGTGGTCGAGCCCGGCGGTGTCCGCACAGAGATCGCCGCCCGCGGGGTCGTGACGGCGAACCAACTGGCCGCCCGGATGACACCGGAGCAGGACGAGCGCTACGGCGGCCTCGTCAAGGCCAACAACAGCCTGATGGCCTCGGGCACCGCATCGGGCCTGACAGCCGACGCCGCAGCCCGGGTCATCGCGAAGGCCGTGACCACCCGCAGACCGCGCACCCGCTACACCGCCGGCCGGGATGCCGCCCTGATCACCCGCCTGACCCGGATACTGCCCGACCGCGCGCTCGACCTCATCCTTGCCGCCAACCTGCGCCGCCACTATCCGAAGACAGCCGCGGCATGAGTCTGGCCGGGAGGCAGCGACGGCGTGACCGCCTGACCCGAGACAGCGACGGCGTGACCGTCTGCCCCGAGACAGCGACGGCGTAACCGTCGGCCCGACGACAGCAACGGCGTGACCGCCTGACCCGAGACAGCGACGGCGTGACCGTCCGCCTGGAGGCACCCGCGGCATGACCGTCCTCGCCTGCACCATCGGCCCTTCGGTGTGCGAGGTCCCCGTCGGCTATTCCCTGGCCGGGGCGGGGCGCCGCCGCCGGCCCGTGGCGTGGCGGGGCGCGACGCACCAGACGGCCAGCGCACCGAGTGCCAGGCCGATCCCGATCGCTCCCCAGACCGCCGGGTTCTCCTCCACCCACATGCGCCGGTCGCTCGCCATGCCGAGGGAACCGAGGAGGCGGCTGTTGCGCCCAGGGACCAGGCAGGCCAGAGCGAGGAACGCCACACAGCCGAGGGCTGCCGCGCCGGTGCAGCGCACCCACTGCCGCCGTCTCAGTGCGGCTGAGGCCAGCGCCCAGCAGCAGAGAATGCCGCTGCCGCAGAACGCGCCGAAGGCGAAGCCGACCCCCGGGCCGAGACCGGCCGCCCAACGCCAGAGGGAGTCACCCACGAGAACCGAGACAGCCACACCGAGCACGACGACCCAGGTGAGCTTCGCGGTGTGGCGTTCGCACATTCTGGCGATGAAGGACATCGCGGCAAGGCTACGACACCGGCAGGTGCCCCATCGAACAGGCCACAGCGCAGGGCCCGTTCGCCTCCAACGGCGTCGCGAAGTACCGCATCTCGACCATCATCCTTGGTCGGATACACCCCTGCCTGGCCGGCCTGTTGCGCCGGAGAACTGATCAGTTCCTGTCCCGCAGGTCCGTGGGCCGCCCCCGGGCAGGAGCAGAAAACCCTGCGGCGTCCGGGGCCCTTCGCGGTTACGGTGCGGGGGTGGACGACGTGAGTCACGGTGTTTACTGCGCCGAAATCAGCGCCAGGGCCGACGAGTTGCGTGCGGCCGTGCGGTCGGCCGAGGGGGGTCCAGGGGCGGTGCCCGTTGCCGCCTGTCCCGGGTGGACGCTCACCGAGCTGGCGCGGCACGTCGGTGGCACGCATCGGTGGGCGGCGCGGATCGTTCGTACGCGGGCCACGGAGCCGGTCCCGCACGACCTGGTCGACGATGTCTCCTCGCCCGGCCCCGAGAGCCCCGCCGCGCTGGACGACTGGCTGGCCGTGGGTGCGGCCGAGCTGACCGGGGCGCTGCGCGAGGCGGGTCCCGACGCCGCTGTGTGGACGGTCGCGCCGGGCGGTACCGCGCGGTTCTGGGCCCGGCGTATGACGCACGAGACGACCGTGCACGCCGCCGATGCCGCCTTCGCCACGGGCGCAGGTCCCTTCGCCGTGCGCGAGTTCGCCGTACGCGAGGAGCTGGGCCGGGACGCGCTGGACGAGTGGATGGGCTTCGGCGCGCTGCCTCGCGTCCTGAAGGCCGCCGGGCCCGGTGCGGCGCCGCTCACCGGCCCGGGGCGCACGCTGCAACTGCACGCCAGCGACACGGACGCCGAGTGGCTGGTCGACCTCACCCGCGAACCGGTCACCTGGAGCCACGCACACGACAAGGCAGCGGTGACGGTGCGCGCGCCGCTCACCGACCTCGTTCTGCTCCTCTACGGCCGCCGCACGCCGGCCGACACCTCGATCGAGGTGTACGGGGACGAGGAGCTGCTGACCCTGTGGCTGGAACGCTCCGGCTTCTGGCTCCGTAAGTAGGCGTCAGCGGGCGGCAGTAGACGTTCGTAGGCGGGCGGCGGTAAACGTCCGTAGGCAGGAGACGCCAGAGGCGTCCTCCTCTCCCCCTCCCCCGTGCGTACACGGCGTGAGCTGCCGCAGCAGATGACACCTGCCGGACCGGGCCGGTCCCGGAAGCGCTCCGGGAGACGGGCAGCGGCGACGTGGGTGCAGTGCCGCCCCGTCGCGGGAAGGGCGCCCGCCGGTCAGTCGTGCGGGGGGCGGTGGGTGAGCTGGTGGTCGGCCAGGCTCAGTGCCTCGTCGACGACGCGGCGCAGGTGGCCGTCCGCGAGGGTGTAGACGACGCGGCGCCCCTCCTTGCGGGTGGCGACCAGGCCGCTCATCCGCAGGCGGGCGAGGTGCTGGCTGACGGCGGGCCGCTGGGCCCCGCAGCTCTCGGTGAGCGTGCTCACGTCGGCTTCCGACTGCGCCAGGGCATGGAGGAGTGCCAGGCGGGTGCGGTCGCCGAGCAGGGCCAGAAGTTCGGCCGCGAGGGCGAACTGTTGCTCGCCCGGGTTGTGCGGGTGCGCATCGTGCGCAGTTGATAGGTGCATGCGTGCGCTCATACGCACATAATGGGTCGCGTGCGGCACCGTGTCCACCACGACCACCGCGGACGCCGCCCCCGCTCGCACCGGCACGAGGAGGAACGATGGTCCAGCACGCGCACGGTTCTCCCGACCAGCACCCTGGTTCTCCTGGGCACCCGCACGGTTCTCCCGCGCATCGCCACAGGAGCGGCACAGGGCAGCACGGCGACGCCGGGCGCCTGGCCCGCGTACGGCACCGGTTGGGCCATGTGCTGAGGCCGCACTCGCACGAGTCCACCGCCAAGGTCGACGCGGCGCTGGAGTCCTCGGCAAGGGGGATGCGGGCGCTGTGGGTGTCGCTGGCCGTGCTGGGGGTGACCGCGCTCGCCCAGGCGGTGATCGTGGTCCTCTCCGGTTCGGTCGCGCTGCTCGGCGACACGGTGCACAACGCGGCCGACGCGCTGACCGCCGTTCCGCTGGGGATCGCCTTCGTCCTGGGCCGCCGCGCTGCCACCCGCCGCTTCACCTACGGCTACGGGAGGGCAGAGGACCTGGCGGGCATCGTGATCGTGGCCACCATCGCCGCCTCGGCGCTCTTCGCCGCCTGGACAGCGGTCGACAGGCTGCTCAACCCGCGCGAGATGCAACACCTTTGGGTGGTGGCCGCCGCGGCCGTAGTCGGCTTCGCCGGGAACGAGTGGGTGGCCCGCTACCGCACGCGCGTCGGACGCGAGATCGGGTCGGCCGCCCTGGTCGCCGACGGACTGCACGCGCGTACCGACGGCTACACCTCACTCGCCGTCCTGCTCAGCGCCGGTGGCGCGGCGCTCGGCTGGCCCCTGGCCGACCCGATCGTGGGCCTGCTGATCACCGCGGCGATCCTGTTCGTCCTCCGGGACGCGGCCCGCGAGGTGTTCCGGCGCGTGCTGGACGCCATCGACCCCGCGCTGGTCGACACCGCCGAGGCGGCCCTGCGCACCGTTCCCGGCGTTCGGGAGGTGGGCGAGCTGCGGCTGCGCTGGATCGGCCACCGGCTGCGCGCCGAGGTCGCCATCGTGGTCGACGGCCGGTTGACCGTACGGGCCGGGCACCAGGTCGCCGTCGAGGCCGAACACGCGCTGCTGCACGCCGTGCCCAAGCTGACCGCAGCACATATCCACGCCGACGCGGCCCCCGACGAAGGACAGCCGGACCCGCACCACCTCCTGACCCACCACACCGCCCTCGCCTGAGGCGCGGACGGCGACCGCACAACGGCTACCTGTACGGATAGCCCTGTTACCGGTACGGACAGCCCGGTGGAGCGCGCCGGGAGGGCCGCTGCAGGAGCCGGTACGGGAGGGCCGCTACAGGAGCCGGTACAGGAGGCTCGGGCAGCGCACTTCGTGGGAGGCGGCGGGCGCGGGCGCGCTTCTCAGTCGGGCCCGGCCGCGAAGGGTCCGCCGGCGCCGAAGGCCAGGGCGGCGAAGCGCTCGCCCATGCGGCGGTGCGCGGCGGCCTCCGGGTGGAGCTGGTCGGGCATCGGCAGTTCGGCGAAGTCGGCCTCGCCGTACAGCTCGCGGCCGTCGAGGTAGTGCAGGTGCGGATCATCGGCTCGCCGCTGCTCCACGATGCGGGCCAGCTCGTCCCGGATGACGTTCAGCGTCAGCTTCCCCACCGCACGCTCGGCGGGGTCACCCGAGGCCAAGAACCGGAGCTGTCCCTCGCTGAGAGCGTCGAAGTCCGGAACGACAGGGCCAGGGGTGTCCTCGTGTATGGGGCACAGGATGGGCGAGACGACCAGCAGCGGAACGGTGGGGTGACCCTCGCGCAGGGTGTCGAGGAAACCGTGTACCGCGGGGCCGAAGGCACGCTCACGCATCAGGTCTCTGTTGACCAGGTTGATGCCGAGCTTGACGCTGATCAGGTCGGCGGGGGTGTCGCGCATGGCGCGGGCGGTGAACGGATCGAGCACGGCGCCGCCGCCCATCCCCAGGTTGGTCAGTTCCACGCCGCCGGACGACGCCGCCAGCGCGGGCCAGGTGGTGCTGGGGCTCGCGGCGTTGGAGCCGTGGCTGATCGAACTTCCGTGGTGCAGCCACCGCTTGAGACCCGCGTCCGGTACGGGTTCGACGGGCGCATCGGTGCGCAGCGCGATCAACTCGGTGATCTCGGTGTGCGGCAGCCAGATCTCCACGTCCTTGACGCGGTCCGGAAGGCCGGGGAACCGGACGGTGCCCGCCGGCCCCCGCCGGCTCCCGGTGGAGCCGGTGGCGATGTCCGTCCACAGCACATTGCCGCCCGGCACACTGGCCTGCCCGGCCAGGGCGCCGTCGACGATCAGGTCGTACAGGCCGTCGGGACGGGGTGGGGCTCCCTCGTAGACGCTCTGGGTGCGCAGCGCCTCCAGCTCGACAACCGTGGCCCGGGTACGGAACACCAGCCGCACGCCCGCCGATTGGGCCTCCGCCATGGCCAGCTGCCCGTCGGCGCACTGGGCACGTGCCCACGCGGGCAGCCGGTGCGGCAGCACTCCGTGCTCGGTGTGTTCGAGTTCGAGCGCACCGCGCAGGAGATCCGCCGTGAGAGGCGTGGTGATCCAATCCACCTCCGAACGCGTGCCGGAGGGGCCGGGGGTGGACGGGCCCGGGGTGGACGGGCCCGGAGCGGAGGAGCCCGAAGCGGACGGGCCCGGAGCGGAGGAGCCCGGGGAGGAGTCATGTTGCGCGTTCATGATCTCAGCCTGTCACCCGGACCCATGGCTGCACACGGGCTTCCCCCGGTCCGTGCTTGTCCGGGCCGGCATGGCATGGCCCGTACTCATCCCGGCCCGCCCGGCCGGATGTTGTGGTTGACGCGGAAGACGTTTCCGGGGTCGTACCGCTGCTTGAGACGTACGAGGCGGGCATGGTCGCCGGGCGCGTAGGCGGTCGCGACGATTCCGGGCGCCGACTGGTCGGGGCCGCTGAAGTTGAGGAACGCGGCGCCCGCGCCCCACGGGCGCATCTTCTCGAACAGGGCGAGCTGGGCCGCGCGTTCCTCCTCACCGGGCCCCGTACCCGAGTAGAGGGTGAACTCCGCTTCCCGGGCGCCGACCGCCGAAGGCACACGCGGAACGCGCCCGTACGCGCCCCCGTGGTGCCGGAGTTCGACGATGTACGGCGCACCCGCCGAAGGCCCCGCGAGGGAGAGCAGCGCCTCGGCGCCCGCACGGTCGAGCGGCCCGAGCGTGGTGGCGCGGTCGAACGCGGAGTACGGCTCCTCCGTGGGTTCGTGGTGGACGGTGCCGATCGCGGAGTACGGCGTCTCGGCGACGGTGTCGAGCAGCCGGGGCCCCACGCCGCGCAGCGGTGCGACCAGCCGCTCGCCCTCGTCGCGCGGGCCGGTGTGCGCGACACGTACGTGGGTGACGAAGTGGCCGCGCAGGGGCGCGGGCGAGGAGGGATGGTCGGGGTAGCGGATGAGCAGCACCGAGGAGGACATCTCCTCGGGTACCTTGCGCGTCCACTCGACGTAGGTACGCAGGGCCTCGGGCCCGTGTGAAGCGTCGAAGTAGAGACCGCCGCCGTAGAACCTGGCGACGGGGAACAGGTCGGTCTCCATGGCCACGACGACCCCGAAGTTGCCCTTGCCCCCGCGCAGCGCCCAGAACAGATCCGGGTCGTCGGCAGCCGTCACATGGCGCGTACGGCCGTCGGCGGTCACGACATCGAGGCTGCGCACGTGGTCGGCCGCATAGCCGAAGCGGCGGCCGAGCAGCCCCACGCCCCCGCCGAGCGTGTAGCCGACCGCGCCGACGGCGGGGCTGGACCCGTTGAGCGGCGCGAGGCCGTGCGGGGTCGTACGCGCGAGCACGTCACGCCAGCGTGCCCCCGCGCCGACCACGCAGATACGCGCCTCCGGGTCGACCCGTACGGCGTCCATGCGCCGGGTGGTGATCAGCACATGACCGCTCGCGGCGACGGAGGGGCCGTGCCCCGTGGCCATCACGGAGACGGCACGCCCCGTGCCGACGGCATACCGCACGGCGGCGGCGACGTCCTCAGCGCACGCGGCACCCACGACGAGCGCCGGCCGCTGGACGACCGCGCGGTTGAGCGGGGCGACCTCGGCCTCGTACCCCGCGTCCCCCGGCTCGTACGCGGGACCAGTGAGGCCGGAGAGGCCGGAAGGTCGGGACACGTCGGAGGGGTCGGACACGTCGGAGGGGCCGGCCACGTCAGGACGGCGCGACGCGGCGGAGCGGCGAGGGCGGTCGGAAGGGTGGGGGCCGGGGCGGTCGGAAGGGTGGTTCATGGGGGCAGACCGTAGGCCGCCGTGCCCGCGCCCGTCTTGAACGAATCGGCCCCCGGCACCGAGGCCGGCCGACCTCAGCGACCGGCTCCACGACCGAAGCCGCGGCCGACCCCCGCGACCGGCTCCACGGCCGGCACGCGCCCGACCCCGGCGACCGACCCCCGCGACCGACCCCCGACCGACTCCGGCGACCGACTTCGCCGACCCCACGCCGCCTCGTGAATCCCCAGCGGCGGCCCCCCATCCATGCAGGTCAGGGCCTCGCATTGACATGCAGCCGCGTGGCTGCCTAAATTTAACGCAGCCAGATGGCTGCATTTCGGGGACGGCGAGGCATGGACGAGGTATTCAAGGCGTTGGCGGACGCGAACAGGCGCAGGCTGCTCGACAGCCTGAACGCCCGTGACGGGCAGACCCTGCGCGAGCTGTGCGCCGGGCTGGACATGGCACGGCAGTCCGTCAGCAAGCACCTGGCGATCCTGGAGGCGGCCCAGCTCGTGACGACCGTATGGCGGGGCCGCGAGAAGCTGCACCATCTCAACGCCGTACCGATCAACGCCATCGCCGACCGCTGGATCAGCCAGTACGACCGCGAACGCGCGCGAGCGCTCGCCGACCTCAAGGCGGCGCTGGAGGAGGAACCGATGTCGCACGAGCCCACACAGGACACACAGACCACACGGACCGGCCAGGACACCCAGGACACCCAAGGCGCCCCGGGTGCGCGCGAGGCGGAGGCGGGCAGTACGAGGGGCGGAGCCGAGGCGCCCGCCTTCGTGTACACGACGTACATCCGGACCACGCCCGAGCGCCTGTGGCAGGCACTCACCGATCCGGCGTTCACCCGGCTCTACTGGGGCGTCAGCTTCGCCTCGGACTGGGTACCGGGCGCGAAGGTCACCTGGGAGCAGGAGGGGGTGACCATCGACGACCCCGAGCAGGTGGTCCTGGCCTCCGAGCCGCCCCGCCGCCTGTCCTACACCTGGCACACGATGACGCCGGAGTTCGCGCGCTCGGTCGGGCTGGACGACGAGGTGTATCTGAAGCTGTCCTCGGAACGCCGCTCGAAGGTGACGTTCGACCTCGAACCCGTTGGCCGCCTGGTCAAACTGACCGTGACCCACGAGGGCTTCGAGCCAGGAAGCACCGTGCGCGAGATGGTCGGCGAGGGCTGGCCGCGCATCCTGTCGGACCTGAAGACCCTGCTGGAGACCGGCGGGACGCTGACGGCCGACGGCCTCCCCACCGAGGGCGAACAGGGCTGACCTGCCCGTCCCCGCCCCCGGTCCTGGACCCGGACTCCGACCAGGACCCGACCCCCGACCCGACCCCCGACCCCCGCTCCCCGGGAAAACCGATCGCCGTACGCGCCCGGCGGCGGTGATACTCGCCCGCATGCTGGATTTCTCTGATTTCGACGCTCGCGGCTACCGCACCGTGGATGTGGCCACCGGTTACGGACGCTGGGTGGGCACATACGAGGAGACGGTCGAGGACGCGATGGACCTCGCGCTCCTGGACGAGTTGACCGTGCCCCAGTGGGGCGGGGTGCGTCGCGCGGCCGACCTCGGATGCGGCACGGGGCGCACGGCGGCCTGGCTGCGGCAGCAGGGCGTCGGCGCGATCGACGGCGTCGACCTCACGCCCGAGATGCTGGAGGTGGCACGGTCCAAGGGCCGGCACGACAGGCTGTTCGAGGGCGACGTTCGGGACACGGGTCTGGAGGCCGGTGCGTACGACCTGGTGATCGCCTCGCTCATCGACGAGCACCTGCCGGAGCTGCGGCCCTTCTACGACGAGGCGTGGAAGCTGGCGGCTCCGGGCGCCGCGTGTGTGGTCGTCGCCTTCCACCCGCACTTCATCATGACCTCGGGCATGCCCACGCACTTCACCGACGAGGCGGGCGAGCACATCGCCATCAGCACACATGTGCACCTGCTCAGCGACCATGTGACGGCGGGGATCGGCGCGGGATGGCGGCTCGCGGAGATGCGCGAGGGCCTCATCGACGAGCGCTGGCTCGCGCTGAAGCCGAAGTGGGAGAAGTACCGCAACCACCCGATCTCGGCGGCGCTGGTATGGCGTAAGGACAGCTGAACCGCACGGGACACAGGCAGGGCACAGGACGCAGGGCACAGGGCTCAGAACCGCAGGGCACAGGACCGCAGAGCGCACGCAGACGCAGGGCACATGACCGCCCGACGCCGGACGCCGGGCGATCGAACACGCGGGACACGCGGGACCTACGGGGTGTACGGGGCGCGCACAAGGCACTTGGGGCATCCGCCCCGTTTGCGTTGGAGCGCACTCCAGCTCGTAGCGTCATGGACGTGACGAGCACTGGAGACATCCGCATGAACCTTCCCACCCGCCACCTGGGCGATCTGACCGTCTCAGGGCAGGGGCTCGGCTGCATGGGCATGAGCCACGCCTACGGTCCTGCGGACGACGAGACATCCGTCGCCACTGTGCACCGCGCCCTCGACCTCGGGGTCAGCCTGCTGGACACCTCCGACTTCTACGGCGCCGGCCACAACGAGGAGTTGGTCGGCCGCGCCGTCGCGGGCCGTCGGGACGAGGCCGTGATCGCCACCAAGTTCGGCTTCGCCAACAAGCTCGGCGAGCCGACCCGCATCCGGGGCGACGCGGCCTACGTTCGGCAGGCGTGCGAGGCATCGCTGCGGCGGCTCGGTACGGACCACATCGACCTCTACTACCAGCACCGCGTGGACCCCGATGTGCCCATCGAGGAGACCGTGGGCGCGATGGCCGAGCTGGTCGCCGAGGGCAAGGTGCGCTTCCTGGGCCTGTCGGAGGCGAGCGCGCACACCGTCCGCAGGGCGCACGCCGTGCACCCGATCAGCGCGCTCCAGAGCGAGTGGTCGCTGTGGACACGGGAGCTGGAGGACGAGATCGCGCCGGTCTGCCGCGAACTGGGCGTCGGGCTCGTGCCGTTCTCGCCGCTGGGCCGGGGCTTCCTGACCGGGCGGTACACCTCGGTCGAGGACATGCCCGAGTCGGACATGCGCAGGGGTCAGCCCCGCTTCGCCGACGGCAACCTCTCGCGCAACCTCGCGATCGTCGCGCAGCTGGAGAAGCTGGCGGGCGAGCGCGGCGTGACGGCGGGGCAGCTGGCCCTGGCCTGGGTGCAGCACAGGGGCGAGGACGTGGTGCCGATCCCCGGCACCCGCAGGCAGAAGTACCTGGAGGAGAACGTGGCCGCGCTCGCCCTCGCCCTCTCCCCCGCCGAGCTGGCCGCGATCGAGGAGGCCGCGCCGCGCGGCGAGGTCGCCGGGACCCGTTACGACGAGGGCAGCCTCGCCTTCATCGACCGCTGAGGTCCCGGCGGTTCGGGCTCGGCGCGGGGCACGGGGCGCATGCCGAAGAGGAAGCGGGTGAGGCGCGTGCGGCGTACGAGCAGGTCGTACGCGAGGACCGTCAGCGTCAGCGAAGCGGCGACGATCACCGCGTACTTGACCGGCATCGGGGCCCGCAGGCCGACGACTCCGTAGGCGACGGCGACCACGATCGGCTGGTGCAGGACGTACAGCGGCAGGACGGCGGGGCCCAGGACGGCGTACAGCCTCCGGGCCCTGCCGTGCGCCGCCGGGCCGCCCACCGCTGAACCGCCCTCCGCCGCAGCGCTGTTCGCCGCCCCGCCCGCCACCGGGGCACGCCCCGTGTTCCCTTCCTCCGCCGTGCCGCCCTCGGCCTGCTCCTTCTCGCGGGCACGCCGCTGGGCCCTGCGGTCCAGCAGGCCGAGGATGGCGACGAGCCAGCACCAGCCCGCAGCCCCGTAGCCGGTGCGGGAGAGGGCCGCCAGCGGGGTCATGTCGGTGAACGGGTCGTCGGCCGCCATGAATCCGGGCAGGCAGGCGACGAAGAGGACCAGGCCGAAGACCAGGCCCCGTACCGCGTCGCGGCGCATGGCGGCGCGGTACCTGTCGTCGCAGGCGAGTACGAACCCGGAGCAGAAGAAGAGCAGATACGCCCAGCGGTGCCAGCCGCCGTATTCCTCCTCCAGGCCCACCAGCGCACAGAGCGCGGCGAACGCGAGCGCGGGCAGCAGCGAGGCGCCCCGGTGACGCTCGACGGCGGCGGCGACCCGTTCACCCAGCGCGCGCATCCGCTCGCGGGGCAGCCAGTGTGCCGGCGGCGCGAGCAGCAACGAGAAGGCGAGCAGCAGCACGACGAACCACAGGTGCCCGGTCTCGAAGTGCTCCCCCTGCACGACGAAAGGGAAGGCGCCCGGATCCAGACGCACGTCATAGAAGCGGGGCAGGAAGGCGACGTAGGACTCGTGGTGATCCGGTTCCGCCGCCCGCTCGCGCAGCCACTGCGGCAGCGGCAGAATCGTCAACTCCGCGAACAGCAGCGGCACTCCCAGCCTGAGCAGCCGCTCGCGTACGAACCCCGCGACACCACGCGCGCGCAGCGAGTACCGCGCGCCGAGCCCGGCCGCGAGGAACAGCATCGGCATCGCCCATACGACGCCAAGACCACCGACGATCATGGTCGCGTCCGTGGTCTGCGCGTTCTTCACGTAGTAGTCGTCGCGGCTGTCGAAGACCAGCGCCGAGTGGAAGAAGACCAGCCCCACGACCACCAGTGCGCGCAGCGCGTCCAGTTCACTTCGCCGTTCCCCCGCCATGACGTCTCCCCCATCGGCCTGTTCCCCCACCGGCTCACCGGACCTCCGACCCCGGGGCGGTCACCACCCTGCTCCCACAAGCCCGGGGAAGCCATACTCGTCGCCATGACTGACGGCACTGGTACGGACTACGAGGGACTTCTTGAGGAGTTGGGTCTGGACGAGGCCGCCTGTGTGACGGCGGTGACGGGAGCGACCGAGGCGGAAGTGATCCGGCTCTTCGGCGGCGACCCGGACCGCGCGCAGGCGCGCGTGCTCGACGAGGAGCTGGCGGAGGAGCTCCCCGACGACGACCTGGCCCATATCGCCGTGGCGAGGGCGGGTTCCGCCGTCGTCGTGGTGGAGTACAACGGCTTCCAGGGCTCGCGCGAGGAGGTGCTGCGCCCGCTGTCCCGGCTCGGTGGCCGTGCGGCCAGCGCGTACTGGAACATCGACGCGCTCTCCCGGCTCTCCCTGGCCGAGGACGGTTTCGTCCTCTCGGCCTTCGAGATGCTGATGCCGGAACACCGGCACGGAACGCACCCCGAGGCATGGGACCCGCATCTGTCAGGGCTCGCGCTGGGCGAGGGGTGGGGCGCGGGCCTGGCCGCTGTGGTACGCGCGACGGGCGCACGGCTGGACACCGCCTGGGCCCGTGGCACACACCTGGTCACCGCGATCGAGGAGGTACCGCGCGCGATGCTGCCACAGGCACTGGAGGACTCACCGCTCCTGGCGGAGGAGCCCTTCGCCGGCTACCTCGCACGCCTGGAGCCGGGAACGGTGCCGGAGATGGAACGGTACGGGGCCGAACTGGCCGCGCGGTACAACGAGTTGGCCGACGAAGCGCTGTGCACGCTCGCACTGGCCGTACTGGACGGCTGCGGTCCCCCCGAGGGCCGCGACTCCCTCCGCACCGAACTGGCGGCACGCGCCGCCGCAGCCCGCGCGCCAGGGCCCGGCGGCGAGGACCGGCGCGCCGCCGAGGTGTGGCAGACGCTCGGTGACCTGCTGGCTCGCGAGGCCGGGGCACGCGTCGAGGGACCGCCTCCGATGTTCCACCTCGTGGCGGCGATGACGCCCCGACCGGCGACGGAGACCGTTGCCCCGACCCCCGCTGCCATGGCGGCCCAGGACCGCTTCTGGCTGCTCCACGCCCTCTACGACGCCGCGAGACGGGGCACACCCGGCTGAGACCCGCACACGGCGAGGTCACTCCAGGCTCAGATGCCACTGGCCCGAGCACCCCGTGACGGTGAGGGCCGTGAGGGGACGCGCGTCGATGTGCCAGTACGCGTGGGGCGGCGCCTTGAGTACGTAGCAGAGCGCCGCCCGCAGCACGGACGGCTCGGTGATGCCCACCGCCCAGCCGCCGTCGGACACGGGACGGGTGTCGATCCAGCCACCGACACGCTGGATGAAGGTGAGCAGCGACTCACCCCCGTGCGGCGCCGCACGCGGATCGCTGAGCCACAGGTCAACGGCCTGCGGCTCACAGGCCGTGACCTCCTGGAGTGTCCGTCCACGCCAGCGCCCCATGTCGCAGTCGCGCAGGGCCGGTTGGGCAAGCGGCGTGAGACCGAGCACGCTGCCTGTCTCCCGGCACCGCGCCGACGGTGAGCAGTAGCGCAGCTCTGCAGCCGCCAGATGAGAGAGCGAGGGCACCCGCCTGAGCACCTCGTGCCAGCCGGCGGCGTCGAGCGGACGGTCGTCGTCGAAGCGCACATCGAGCAGCGAGGAACTGCGCGCGGCTGCCAGCAACGTAAGACGAACGTGCATCCCGTGATCGTAGAGCGACCAGCCCGTACGTTCGAGAGTCCGAGCGCCCCCAGGGCCCGAGGAGCGGGGGTCACCCCGTGAGGGGAGGGCGCCCCCACCCCGGAGCGAGGCCCCACAACGGCACACCCCGAACCCGGCGGGGGCCGCGCTACCCGGGCACCACGTCCTCGCAGGCCACCCGCAACCGCCGTACCCCCTCGACGATGTCACCCTCGGCGGCGGCGGGCGCAAAGGTGAGCCGCAGATGAGGCGCGGGCACCTCGGCAGCGAAGTACGGGCGCCCGGGAGCCACAGCGACCCCCGCACGCAGCGCGGCGGTGACGAGCGTCGTCTCGTCCGTACCGTCGGGAAGCCGCAGCCACAGGTGATAGCCCCCACGCGGCGCGTGCGCGAGAGGCAGTCCCGGCAGCTCACGCGCCATAGCGGCGCACATGACCTCACGGCGCGCGTGCAAAGCAGCGGCGACCGCACGCAGATGGCGGGGCCAGGCGGGCGCCCCCACAAGTTCGAGCGCCGCTTCCTGAAGCGGCCGGGGCACGAAGAAGCTGTCCACGATCTGCACGGCGCGCAGCCTCTCCAGCACCGGACCACGAGCCGCCAGCGCGCCCACCCGCATGCTCGCCGAGGCGGCCTTGGTCAATGAACACACGTGCACGACCACCCCGTCGGGGTCCTCGGCGCGCAGCGCAGCCGGCAGCGGGCCCGCGTCCTCGTGCGCCAGGTGCCGCGCGAAGTCGTCCTCGACCACAAAGGCACCCGCCTCCCGCGCGGCCCGCAGGACTTCGCGGCGGCGGTCGCCCGCGAGCACGGCGCCCGTGGGGTTCTGGAACAGCGGCTGGCACACGAACACACGGGCCCCGCTGGCCCTGAAGGCATCGGCGAGCAGATCGGGCCGCACCCCGTCGGTGTCCACGGGCACCGGTACGGGGCGCAGCCCGGAGGCGCGCGCCGCCGCGAGCATGCCGGGATAGGTGGGCGACTCCACGAGTACGGCGGCGCCGGGCGGAGCCAGCGCGCGCAGCGCGGTGGTGAGGGCGCTCTGCCCGCCGGCCGTGATGAGCACGTCGTTGGCGGCGACAGCGCCCCCGGGGCCGCCGATCTCGCGCGCGAACCAGCCGCGCAGCTCGGCGACCCCGTCGACGGGCGGGCGCCCCCAGGCCCCTGGACGGCGCCCCGCGCGGGCGAGCGCGGCGGAGAGCGCGCGTTCGGGCTGGAGGCTCGGCGGGAGGTAGCCGCCGTTGAGTTCGATGACGCCGGCCGGCGGGGAGTCCAGGGTGGCGAGCACGCCGCTGATGTCCACGCTGCGGGGCACCTGGTCGCCGGACGGATCGGCGCTGAGTGCCACCTCCTGCCACGAGGTGTCCCCGGCCGTACGGAGCGCGGTGTGCGCGGGCACCGCCTCCGCGCGGAAGGCGCCCGCTCCCGGCCGGGTCACGACCAGCCCCTCGGCGACGAGCGCGCCCAGGGCGCGGGAGACGGTGACGGGGCTGACCCGGAACCGCTCCACCAGGGAGCGACTCGACGGGAGCTTCTCCCCCGGTGAGTAGCGGTCCAGCTCTCCCCGCAGGGAAGCGGCCAGTTCAGCCACACTGCTACGCTCTGACATGAGAGCACACGATAGCGCTACTGCGCACGGCGCGATAGCGGCCCCGGCCACAGCCGCACCCCCCGCCTCCGGCACGGAAGCGGCACCGGCCACGCCAGAAGCCCTCCCCGCACGGAACGCGGCACCGGCCGGCACCACGACGGCCACAGACCCGGACGCCCGTACGGCGCACACGGAGCGGGCCTCCCCCACGGAACGGCCCGCGTCCACCACCCCGGCCGCGCGGCCCGGCGTCCTGCTCGCCGTCCTCGGCGTCGCCTTCTTCTCCCTCACCTTCCCCGCGACGGCCTGGGCGCTGGAGGGCTTCGGGCCCTGGTCGGCGACCGCGCTGCGGGTCCTGCTCGCCGGGCTGGTCGCGGGCGGTGCGCTCGCCGTACTGCGCAGGCCGCTTCCCGCCAGGCGGCACTGGGTGGGCCTGGCCATCGCCGCCTCCGGGGTGGTGATCGGCTTCCCGCTGCTGACCACGCTGGCACTCCAGACCTCGACCACAGCGCACGCGGCCGTCGTCGTCGGGCTGCTGCCGCTGACCACCGCCGTCTACTCCACGCTGCGCGGCGGCTCCCGGCCCTCCCGGCTCTTCTGGGTCGCGGCGCTCGCGGGCGCCGCCGTTGTGGTCGCCTTCGCGCTCCAGCAGAGCGGCGGTACGCCCACGCGGGGCGACCTCTACCTGTGCGGCGCGCTGCTGCTGTGCGCCGCCGCATACGCGGAGGGCGGCCGGCTGGCGCGGGAGATGCCGGCACTGGATGTGATCGGCTGGGCCCTGGTGGCCTGTCTGCCGCTGGCCGCCGTGGGCTCCGTGATCGCGCTGCTGCACGAGTCTGTGCAGCTCACGGCGCACTCCGTGACCGGGCTGCTGTGGAACGCGGTGGGCTCGCAGTTCCTCGGCCTGCTCTTCTGGTACCGCGCGATGGGCCTGGCCGGAGTGGCCCGTACGAGCCAGGTGCAGCTGAGCCAGCCGCTCCTCACCCTGGTGTGGTCCGTACTGCTGCTCGGCGAGCACCTCTCCCCCGCCGCGCCCGCCGCCGCTGTCGCGGTGCTGGTGTGCATCGCGGTCGTCCAGCGCACCCGTGCCTGAACCTCTCCGATCGGGCCCGCACACCGTAGAATCGTGCCCGGACCGAACGCCTTTACGGCACGGACAGACGGCATGGCTATGCCGACATCGCACCTGCGAACAGGAGGGCTCTCCTGATGCGAGCGAACACGGGCGACCGCCTGCTGATGCACGGACGGGTCGTGGGCCAACACGACAGGGTGGCGGAAATCGTCGAGGTGCTGGGCACCAACGGCGAGCCTCCGTACCGCGTACGTTTCGACGACGGCCACGAGGCGGTGCTGTCCCCTGGCCCCGACTCCGTCGTCCAGCGCCCCGAACGGGCCTGAAGCGGGTCCCACGCATTCGTGACCTTTCGCACCCGCCCGCCGTCCGCCGTTCCCTCACAGGTAACGTCGGGCGGCAAAGCGGCACGCCCCGACGTCACCAACGGCCCGGGACCTGTCCGCTGGGGACCCCGGAAGATCAGCGAAAGGCACGAGGTGACGGACTCTGTAGCCGACGTCAAACGCGTCGGAGTCGTGGGCTGTGGCCAAATGGGTGCGGGTATCGCGGAGGTGTGCGCGCGGGCCGGACTGGATGTGATGGTCGCGGAGACCACGGGCGAGGCCCTGGAACTCGGCCGTACCAGGCTCGCCAACTCGCTCGGCAAGGCCGCCGAACGGGGCAAGATCACTCAGGAGGAGTGCGACACCACCCTGGAGCGGCTGACCTTCACCACCGATCTGGGGGACTTCTCCGACCGTGACCTCGTCATCGAGGCCGTGATCGAGAACGAACAGGTCAAGACCGAGATCTTCCAGGTGCTCGACCAGGTCGTGACCCGGCCCGACGCCATCCTGGCGTCCAACACCTCATCCATCCCGCTGGTGAAGCTGGCCGTCGCGACCTCGCGGCCCGACCAGGTCATCGGCATCCACTTCTTCAACCCGGCACCGATACAGCGCCTGGTCGAGCTGATTCCGGCGCTCACCACCGGCGAGGAGACCATCAAGCGCGCCGAGGCCGTGGTCGGCGGGATCCTGGGCAAGCACACGATCCGCGCCCAGGACCGCTCAGGCTTTGTCGTCAACGCACTGCTGATCCCCTACCTGCTCTCCGCGATCCGGATGTTCGAGTCGGGCATCGCCAGCCGCGAAGACATCGACAACGGCATGGAGTTGGGCTGCGCGCACCCCATGGGCCCGCTCAAGCTCTCCGACCTCATCGGCCTCGACACGGTCGCCTCGGTCGCCGACTCCATGTACGACGAGTTCAAGGAACCCCTCTACGCCGCTCCCCCACTGCTCCAGCGGATGGTCGACGCGGGCCGCCTCGGCCGCAAGGCCGGCGCGGGCTTCTACTCGTACGACTGACCGCGACCCCACGGCACAGCGGCACCACGGAAACACAGCACCGCGGCACCACAGGAATACGGAAACACAGAAACAGCACCCCCGGCCGCCGCCCGACAGCGCGGCCGGCGGAACGGCGAAGGCCGCCACCGGAGTTGCCGGTGGCGGCCTTCGCCTCAATGGCTGACGACGGCATCGGGTGCCTGTTCATGGTCCCGGGCGCCCGGCTCACACCGGTCTCGTCCCCGCCGGGGGTGTGTCGTCGTCGGTCTTCTTGAGCCTCTTCACGGTGTCCTGGGTCGCGCTCTTGACCGAGTTCCGTACGACCGAGAGCGGTTTGGCGACGGATTCGAGGGGCCTGCGCTCGGCGTCGACTCCCAGGAACACCGCCGCGAGTCCCCCCAGGATCATGATCGCGGCCCCGACGAGAAACCCGATGAACAGGCGGCTCCTGTCGGTGCCGTCGCCGATCAGCCAGCCGTAGAGATAAGGCCCCGAGGCGCCGGCCGCCTGGCCGATGGCGAAGAAGAGCGCGATCGACTTGCCCCGCACCTCCAGCGGGAAGATCTCACCGGCCGTCAGATAGCCGGATGAGGCGCCCGCCGAGGCGAAGAAAAAGATCACGCACCAGGCCACGGTCTGTGTGAGGGCCGTCAGCACCCCGAACTGGAACAGCGTCGCGGTCACCGCCAGCGCACACCCCGAGAACAGATAGGTGCCCGCGATCATGCACCGGCGCCCGACGATGTCGAACAGCGGCCCGAGCACGATCGGCCCCGCGAGGTTGCCTGCGGCGAACGCCATCAGATACATCGGAGCCCGCTCGTCGGCGACCCCGTAGAACTTGGTCAGCACCAGCGTGTACGTGAAGAAGATCGCGTTGTAGAGGAACGACTGCGTGATCATCAGCGAGGACGCCAGCACGGCACGCTGCGGATACTGCTTGAACAGCACCCGCAGCAGCGTCAGATACGTGGAGTGCTCGGTCTCGCGGATCTCGATGGCCTGGCGCTGGTCCACGCGCGGCAGCGTCCCGCCGTGCTTGAGCACCGCCTGCTCGATCCTCGCGATGGCCTCCTCGGCCTCTTTCTCCCGCCCGTTCATGATCAGCCAGCGGGGACTCTCGGGAAGATGACGGCGTACGAACAGGACGGAGACGCCCAGCACCGGGCCGAGCAGAAAACCGATCCGCCAGGCGATCGACTCGTCGAAGGTGCTCAGGATGTACAGCTCGGCGACCGTACCGACGATGGCGCCGGCCCAGTACGTGCCGTTGACCAGGAGGTCGACCCGGCCTCTGAAGCGCGCGGGCATCATCTCCTGGATCGCCGAGTTGATCGCCGCGTACTCCCCTCCGATTCCCATGCCCGCGACGAAGCGCGTCATGTAGAGGTACGCGTCCCACCCTGGCCCCTGGCCGAAGGTGAAGGCCGTGAGGCCACTGCCGAAGAGATAGACGGCGAAGGTCAGCAGGAAGAGCTTTCTGCGCCCGAACCTGTCGGCCATGCGCCCGAAGTACAGGGCCCCCGTCACCTGCCCGATGAGGTAGACGGTGGCGATCAGGCCCGCCTCGCTGGAGCTCAGCCCCAAGGTGTTCTCATGCGTGAGCACCGAGGTCACCGAGCTGGCGACGGTGATCTCCAGCCCATCCAGGATCCACGCGCATCCCAGGGCCGCGATCATCTTGGTGTGGAACCCGGACCACGGCATACGGTCGATCCGCGCGGGGATCAGGCTACGGATAGGGGCGTTCGTCGTACGGTCTGAGGAATCTGCTGCCACCCCGTCACCCGTATCCACCTCCACCTCACGTAAGGGCGACCGCGCCCCCCTCTCACCCGAAAGCATGAGCATCGGCCGCCCGCTGCGCGGCTCGTCCGTGCCGGTGCTCGCTCCGACGTGCGAGCCCCGGCACCACGTCCGGCGACGTGACCGGAGACGTTCCCCCGCGGCTCCGCGCACACACGTACATGGGGCCGGACGCGCGTGAGGGGCACCCGTGTGTGACGGGTGCCCCTCAGGGGATGTCGCGGCGCGTGGGGCGAGGGGCCGTCAGGCGCCGCGCAGCACGGCGCCCGTGCGTTCGACAGCGCTGGCGACGGCGGCGTCCCTGGCGGCCGAAGCCTCCTCGGCCTTGAGCGTACGGTCGCTCGCGCGGAACCGCAGCGCGTAGGCCAGCGACTTCCTGCCCGCACCGAGCTGCTCGCCGGTGAAGACGTCGAACAGCCGCAGGGATTCGAGGAGTTCGCCGGCGCCGGCGCGCAGCGCGCTCTCCACGGTCGCGGCCGGAACGGAGGCGTCCACCACCAGCGCCACGTCCTGGGTGGCCACCGGGAAGGTGGACACGTGCGGCGCCCGCACCCGTCCGGTACCCGCGCGCTCGACCAGGTCGAGGTCCAGCTCCATCGCGCACGTCCGCTCGGGCAGACCGAGCGCCTTCAGGGCGCGCGGGTGCAGCTCACCCGCGTGCCCGACGAGGGTACGGGTGCCGTCCACGTCCGCGTAGAACGCGGCGCACCTTCCCGGGTGCCAGGGCGCGAACCGGGCGCTCTCGACGGCGAGTTCGGCCCCCGCCTCGCGGGCGACCGTACGCGCGGCCTCGATCGCGTCGGCCCACTCGGCCTGCCGGCCGCTGCCCCACCAGCCGGCCTGCTCGCGGGCGCCCGCGAGGACGGCGGCGATGTGCCGGGGCTGGGCCGGCAGCGCCTCGTCGAGCGAGGCGAGCTGGTCAGCCGTCGGACGGCCGTCCACGGGCAGCCGCGGCGGCGTCTTCTCGTTGCCTGTCGGCAGGAAGACGAGCCCGGTCTCGAAGAGCGCCAGGTCCTGGCTGCCGCGTCCGACGTTGCGGCGCAGCGCGCTCAGCAGCCCGGGCAGCAGGGTGGTGCGCAGGCCCGGCTCCTCGTCGGAGAGCGGGTTGACGAGCTGGAGCGTACGGCGGCGCGCGTCGCCGCTGTCCAGCCCGAACGCGTCGAAGACGGCGTCACCGACGAACGGGTACGACAGCGCCTCGACATGGCCCGCACCCGCCAGGGCCCTGCCCACACGGCGGTGCAGCCGCTGCCGCTCGGTCAGGCCACGGCCCGGGAGCGGGCGGGGCAGCGTGGAGGGCAGGTTCTCGTAGCCCTCCAGCCTGATGACCTCTTCGGCCAGGTCGTTCGGGTCCGTGAGGTCGGGCCGCCACGACGGCACGGTCACGGTCAGCTCGTCCGGCCCGGCAGCCGCCCGGCCACCACCGCCCATGGACGCGCTCCGCGCGACATCCCCGTAGACGTCGCAGCCCACCTGCTGGAGGCGGCGTGCGACGGTCTCGCGGCCGTAGGTGACACCCGCGACCTTGTCCGGGTGGTCGGCCGGGATACGGATGGTGTGCGGGCCCGAGGGCGTCCTGATCTCGGTGACGCCGGCCTCGGGCGTGCCGCCCGCGAGCAGCACCAGCAGGTCGACGGTGCGCTGCGCCGCCGCTGCCGTCGCCTCGGGGTCGACACCGCGCTCGAAGCGGCGGGACGCCTCCGAGGAGAGCTTGTGCCTGCGTGCCGTGCGGGCGACGGAGACCGAGGAGAAGTGCGCGGCCTCGATCACGACATCGGTGGTGCCTGTGACCTCGCCGGACTGCGGGTCGGCTGTGACGTCGGCGATCTCGGTGTTGGCACCGCCCATGACGCCCGCCATGCCGATGGGCCCGCGGTTGTCGGTGATGACGAGGTCCTCGGCGTCCAGGACACGGTCGGAGCCGTCCAGGGTCGTGAGCTTCTCGCCCTGCTCGGCACGGCGTACCCCGATGGGCCCGTCGATGCGGGAGCGGTCGTAGGCGTGCAGCGGCTGACCCAGTTCCAGCATCACGTAGTTGGTGATGTCGACGGGCAGCGAGACCGGACGCATCCCGGCCTTCTGGAGCCTGCGCCGCAGCCAGATCGGCGAGTGCGCCTCGGGGCGCAGCCCCGTGACGGTACGGGCCGTGAACCGGTCGCAGCCGATCGGGTCGGCCACCTTGACGATGTAGCCGTACGAGTTCGGCGAGGGCACGTCCAGCAGCGCGGGGTCGCGCAGCGGCAGGCCGTAGGCGGTGGCCGTCTCGCGCGCGAGGCCGCGCATCGAGAGGCAGTAGCCGCGGTCGGGTGTGACGGCGATGTCGAGGACCTCGTCCACGAGTTCGAGCAGCTCGATCGCGTCGGTGCCGACCTCGTACTCGGGCGGCAGGACCATGATCCCGTCGTGGTCCTCGCCCATGCCCAGCTCACGCTCGGAGCAGATCATGCCCTCGGAGACATGGCCGTAGGTCTTCCGCGCGCCGACCTCGAAGCCGCCCGGCAGCACGGCACCCGGCAGGACGACGACGACCTTGTCGCCGACGGCGAAGTTGGTGGCGCCGCAGATGACGTTCTGCGGCTCGCCCGGACGTGTCCCGGCCGTGCCCACGTCCAACTGGCAGTAGCGAATGGGCTTCTTGAACCCGGTCAGCTCCTCGATGGCGAGGACCTTGCCGACGACGAGCGGGCCCTTGAGCCCGGCACCGGTCTGCTCGACGGTCTCGACCTCAAGGCCGGCCGCGATCAGCCGGTCGGCCACATCGCGTCCTGACTCGGCGGCCGGCAGGTCCACGTACTCCCGGAGCCACGAAAGCGGGGCCCGCATCAGATCTCCATCCCGAACGGCCGGGTGAAGCGCGCGTCACCCTCGACCATGTCTCGCATGTCCTCGACGTTGTGGCGGAACATCAGCATCCGTTCGATGCCGAAGCCGAAGGCGAACCCGCTGTAGCGCTCCGGGTCGACACCGCAGGCGGTCAGCACCCGCGGGTTGACCATGCCGCAGCCGCCCAGCTCGATCCAGCCCTCGCTGCCGCAGGTGCGGCAGGGGTTGGCCGGGTCACCGACGGACTTGCCCCGGCACACGAAGCACACCATGTCCATCTCGGCCGACGGCTCGGTGAAGGGGAAGTACGAGGGCCGCAGCCGGGTGCCGAGCCCCTCGCCGAAGAGCGCCCCGACCATGTGATCGAGCGTGCCCTTGAGGTCGGCCATGGTCAGCCCCTCGTCGATGGCGAGCAGCTCGACCTGGGTGAAGACCGGGGTGTGGGTGGCGTCCAGCTCGTCGGTGCGGTACACGCGGCCGGGGCAGATGACGTAGACAGGCAGCTCACGGGCGAGCAGCGAACGGATCTGCACGGGCGAGGTGTGCGTACGCAGTACGACCCCGCTGTCGTCCCCTGACCCGCTCCCCGCGGCGCCCTGGTCTTCCTGGCCCCGTACGAAGAACGTGTCCTGCATGGAGCGCGCCGGGTGGTCGGGGTCGAGGTTGAGTGCGTCGAAGTTGAACCACTCCGCCTCGGCCTCCGGGCCCTCGGCGACCTCGTAGCCCATGGCGACGAAGATGTCCTCGATGCGCTCGGAGAGCGTGGTCATCGGATGGCGGGCGCCGGACGGCACACGGTCGTAGGGCAGCGTGACGTCCACTGCCTCCTCGACCAGTACGCGCTCGTCGCGCTCCCGCTCCAGCTCTTCCTGCCGGGCCTTGAGTGCCTTGTTCACCGCGCCCCGCGCCTGGCCGACGCGCTTGCCCGCGTCCGCCTTGGCCTGCGGGGGGAGCGCGCCGATCTCGCGGTTGGCGAGGGCGAGCGGGGAACGGTCGCCCGCGTGGGCCACCTTCACCTCGCGCAACGCTTCGAGATCGCCGGCAGCGGCGATGGCGGCGAGCGCCTCGTCCCTGGCCCGGTCGATCTCTTCCGGTTTCAGTGCCTCGACCTCGACAGGGTCGTACGACTTATTGGGTGCCGACATGTCTTCCCGTGTTTCCGATTGGCCCCCAGCTCTCGCTGGGAGGTGCCCCCTGGCTGCGCTCTGTACCCCACGGCTGCGTGCCAAAGGTCGAGTCTAAAGGGGCTCGCCTGGACGGTCGTAAGCGGATGTACACGAACAACTCTCGCTGTCCGGAGAAGCCCGTGGGCGCGGTCCTCAGGCCATGAAGGCCGGGGCGCTCACGGGCAGGATAAATCGGAAGCGTGCGCCACCCGCCGGCCCCCGGTCGACGGTGATGACGCCGCCGTGCGCCTCGACGATTCCCTTGACGATGTAGAGGCCGAGGCCCGTGCCGCCACGCCTGCTGCCACGCCAGAAGCGGGTGAACACGCGGCTCATGGACTCCTCCGGGATGCCTGGCCCCTCGTCGCTGACCGTGACGGCCGTTCCCGTCCCGCCTGGCTCGCGCGGGGACGAAGAAGGCTCGACCTCGATGGTGACAGTTCCCTCGCCGTGCCGCACCGCGTTTTCCAGGAGGTTGCCGAGCACCTGGTCGATCTTGTCGGGGTCGGCCCACAGGTCGGGCAGCCCGTCGGCGACGCGGGTCACGAAGCGTGAGGCGGGCTGCCCCGCGGCGAGATGCGCCTCGATGTGACGGTGCACGGCCGCCGGCATGTTCACAGGCTGACGGCGCACCTCCAGCCGCCCCGAGTCGATACGGGAGATGTCCAGCAGCTCCGCGATGAGCCGGGTGACACGGTTCGCGTCGGCGTCGACGGTCTCCAGCATCAGCCGCTTCTGGTCGTCGGTGAAGCGCTCCCACTTGGCCAGCAGCGTTGCGGTGAAGCCCTTGACGGAGGTGAGCGGTGAGCGCAGTTCGTGCGCGACGGTGGCGATCAGCTCGGCGTGGCCACGCTCGGTACGGCGCCTGGCCTCGGTGCCACGCAGAGTGACCACGACCCGGTTCACGGGCCCCCGGGGCCCCCGGCGTACGTAGCGCGCGGAGACGAGCACCTCGCGCCCGCCGGGGAGCAGCAGATTCCGTTCGGGGTGGCCGTTACGGATGGCCAGGCCGCCGTACGGGTCGGTGAGCTGCCACCAGCGGCAGCCGTCGAGGTCTTCGAGGGGCAGCGCGGCCTGGAGGGAGAGGCCGAGCGTTTCGGCGGGCTCGTATCCGGTGAGGCGGGCCGCTGCGGCGTTGAAGCACACGACGCGCCCCGCACAGTCGGCGACGACGAGCCCGTCAGGAAGATCGTCCGGGTCGAGCCCTTCGGGGCCGCCCACGAGCGGGGCCTGCCCCTGGGCAGGGAGCGGGGGTGCGGGAGCGTCACCGGGCACGGCCTCACACGTACGGCCGTCGCAAGCCCTCACGTCCATCCCCGTTCCGCCCCTCCTTCTGCGCTGTTGGTGCTCAGCGCCCCGGGCCGACACCCTACTAGCTCGGCGTGACCGCGCGTCACCCTCGGCGGGCGCGCTGGGCGCGCGCCGAGGCGTACAGGCACACGGCGGCGGCGGTCGCCAGGTTGAGGCTCTCCGCCCTGCCGTGGAGCGGCACCCGCACCACCTCGTCGGCCAGCGCACGGGTCTCCTCCGGCAGGCCCCACGCCTCGTTCCCGAAGACCCAGGCCGTGGGCACGCCCATGGCCCCGTCGTCCAGTTCCTGGTCGAGGTCGCGGCTGCCCGCGCCATCGGCTGCGAGCACACGCACCCCCGCCTCTGCCAGCCCACGCGCCGCCTCTTCGACGGGTACGCCGACGGCGACGGGCAGGTGGAAGAGCGAACCTGCCGACGCGCGTACGGCCTTGGGGTTGTAGATGTCGACGGAAGCGTCGGTGAGGACGACGGCGTCGGCGCCCGCTGCGTCGGCGCAGCGCAGCACGGTGCCCGCGTTACCGGGGTCGCGCACATTGGCGAGCACGGCGACCAGCAGGGGGCGGCCGGCGAGAATCTCCTGGAACGGCCGGTCCAGGAAGCGGCACAGCCCGACGACGCCTTGGGGTGTGACGGTGTCGGACATCTCGGCGACGACCTCCTCGGAGGCGGTCAGCACCGGAACGCGCGCCGCTTCGAGCAGATCCGCGTGCCGCTCGGCCGCCTCGGGCGTCACATACACCTCGACGAGATGGCCGAGCGCCTCCCGCACGGCCTGCGGGCCCTCGGCGAGGAACCGGCGTTCCTTGCCCCGGAAGCTCCGCTTCGCCAACTTGCGCGCCGCCACGACGCGGGGCGAGCGCAGGGAGGTCAACTCGGGTGCCATGGGAAGGGGTCGCTCTCTCTCCGCCCGTCGGGCCCGCCTACACCGCCCGGCGGGCCTCGCCTTTCAACTACGTGCCGTTCAACAAGAACTCGCCGCCGCGGCGAGAAACCACGACGGCGAGGGGTCCGGCGACATCGCCGGCACGTCGGCCAGAACGTTCGGCCGACTGCTGGTCACGCAGCCTTGGGCGCGTTGACGTCGCTCGGCAGGGCCTTCTGCGCAACCTCGACGAGCGCCGTGAAGGCGGCAGCGTCGTTGACCGCGAGGTCGGCGAGGATCTTGCGGTCGACCTCGATGGAGGCGGCCTTGAGGCCCTGGATGAAGCGGTTGTACGTGATGCCGTTGGCGCGGGCCGCGGCGTTGATCCGCTGGATCCACAGCTGCCGGAAGTCGCCCTTGCGCTTCTTACGGTCGTTGTAGTTGTAGACGTAGGAGTGGGTGACCTGCTCCTTCGCCTTGCGGTACAGGCGCGAACGCTGCCCGCGGTAGCCGCTGGCCTGCTCCAGGATCGCCCGGCGCTTCTTGTGGGCGTTGACTGCCCGCTTGACGCGTGCCACTTGATAACTCCTTGTACAGGGGCCTGGGCGGAGGTCCGCCGCTCAGACCCGGAACGAATGGGACCCGGTCGTGCGGGGTCTTACTTGCCGAGAAGCTTCTTGATCTTCTTGGCGTCGGCCGGGGCCACTTCGGTCTTACCGGCAAGGCGGCGCGTCAGCGTGGACGGCTTGTGTTCGAGAAGGTGGCGGCGACCGGCGCGCTGGCGCATCACCTTGCCCGTACCGGTGATCTTGAAGCGCTTGCGGGCACCACTGTGCGTCTTGTTCTTCGGCATGTCGCCGTTCTCTCCTCGTCGTGGCGCCTCCGTGCTGCCGGAGGGCGTACGGAAGCGCCAACTGGTTCGTGTAGGGGTTATGGCCGGGGCGGGTGCCCCGGGAGGGGCTCACGCCTCGGCAGGCTCCTGCTCCTCGGCGGGCTCCTCGGCAGAAGCGTTCTCCTGCTGGCGCCCCGCCTTGCGGGCGGCCTGCGCCTCGCGGGCCTCGGCCATGGCCTCGGTCTTCTTCTTGTGAGGACCGAGAACCATGATCATGTTTCGGCCGTCCTGCTTCGGGTTGGACTCCACGAAGCCCAGGTCGGCGACATCGTCCGCGAGCCGCTGAAGCAGTCGGAAGCCCAGCTCGGGGCGGGACTGCTCACGACCGCGGAACATGATCGTGATCTTGACCTTGTCACCCTGCTTGAGGAACCGGACGACGTGACCCTTCTTGGTGTCATAGTCGTGCGGATCGATCTTCGGCCGGAGCTTCATCTCCTTGATGACCGTGTGCGCCTGGTTCTTGCGCGCCTCACGGGCCTTCATGGCCGACTCGTATTTGAACTTTCCGTAGTCCATGAGCTTGCACACGGGCGGACGGGCGGTCGCCGCCACCTCGACGAGGTCGAGGTCGTACTCCTGCGCAAGCTCCAGGGCCTTGGCAAGCGGCACAATGCCGACCTGCTCGCCACTGGGACCGACGAGTCGCACCTCGGGGACACGAATCCGGTCGTTGATGCGGGGCTCGGCGCTGATGGGGCCTCCTCGGGTACACCGCGTGGCGGTCTGGGTGACGGCCGCGCATGAGTCTGTATACGTGTGACCACCGCACCGAGACGCAAAAACGCCCCGGACAGGACGCAGGCGGGGCTCCTCACAGACCGGGAGCACCGCCACGGGTCACCGCGGGGCGCAGCCTGACCATTGACCCGCGGCTTGGACAGCCGCCAGGTGGGAGATCGGAGCCTCCACTTGCGGGCTGGAGTCCGTCTCGGAGGACAGTCTTCAGCCGGTCGTTTTCCAAGCATACCAGGGCTCGCACGGGCTGTTCCCTCTGTGCCCGCACGCCCGTGCGGGAATGCGGGGGGCTTAGGCTGACCCGTATGAGCGACGCCGCAGCCGCCGGATCCTCCGGCCAGAGTCCTGACTTCGACAGCATGACCCGCGACATCGCGGATGTGCCTGCTGTCGAGGTGATCACCACCGTTGCGGTGCACCTGATGAGTTCCGCCGCCGTCAACCTCGGGCTCTCCGAGGAAGGCGAGCAGCACAAGGACCTGGACGAGGCCCGCAAGCTGATCCAGGCCCTGGCCGGCCTGATCACCGCGAGCGCCACCGAGATCGGCACGTACCACGCCGCTCCCCTCCGTGACGGCCTCAAGTCCCTCCAACTCGCCTTCCGCGAAGCCTCCACCGTCCCGGACGAGCCCGGCCAGGGCCCCGGCGAGAAGTACACGGGACCCGTGTACGGCTGAGTCCTCCGCCTCATCCCCGGCTGAGTCCTCTGCCTCACCCCCGCGCGACGGACGGAGTCCGGCGCAGCCGCACGAAGCCCGAGAGGGCCGAACGGTGCGAGCGCGGCAAGGCAGGGCTGAGCCTTCTGGGGTGTCAGCCGACGTCTGGTTCCTTGGCGGGCTGGGTGTTGGGCTGGGGGTGGGTGATCGAGTGGACCACGGCGGCCAGGGCGCCTCCTACGAGGGGGGCCACGATGAACATCCACAGCTGGGTGAGCGCGGCGCCGCCGGCGAAGATGGCGGGGCCGATGCTGCGCGCCGGGTTCACGGACGTACCGGTGACCGGGATGCCGATCAGGTGGATCGTGGCGAGCGCGATACCGATGGGCAGCCCGTCGAAGCCGACGACGGCCACCTTGTGGGTCACCGCGAGCACCACGTAGACCAGCAGGAACGTCAGGACGAGTTCGGCGATGAACGCGCCGGCCGCGTTGATGTGCAGCGCGGAGCGGTCGCCGAAGCCGTTGCTGCCGAAGGTCTCGCTGGTCTGGAGTCCCGGCACCTGTTTGGCGACGAGGAAGAGCAGCGCCGCGCCCGCGATACCGCCCACGATCTGCGCGATCCAGTACTTGACCGCCATCTCCAGATCGATGCGCCGGGCGAGGAGCATGCCGAGCGTCACGGCCGGGTTCACGTGGGCGCCCGAGATCGGGCCGATCGAGTACGCGAGGGCCAGCAGCGTGAAGCCGAAGGCCAGTGCGATGCCCAGGGTGCCGATGTACTCCCCCGCCAGCACGGCGGCGCCGACGGCGAAGAAGACCAGCAGCAGTGTTCCCAGGAACTCGGCGGCGAGCGGCTGGGGCTTGTCCTCCAGGGACCTCAGCTGAGCTGAGTCCGGCTGGAACTGCTTGACCTGCATGTCGACCTCCCGTAGGGGTCGTAGAAGGCTCCCGGAGGGTGATCTCCTCCGCACTTCCTGAGTGTCCGACGCGCGGGACGACCCCGCATGTCGGGCGGGGTGCCGGGCACGTTCCTCGCAGGTCGGGTGCGGTTCAGCGGCGGTAAAGGGCCCGCTCCGGCAGGGCGCTGCCCGGCGGGAGGAGTGCGAGGTCCAGTCCGCCGACGAGCCGGGAGCGCAGCGCTTCGTCCCCGGCGAGCGCCCCGGCGAGGCGTTGGGCCGCTTCGGTGACGTCGGCCTCGGGGGCGAGGGCCAGCGCGAGGGTGCCGTCGGAGCCCTCGCCGCCGGGTGTGAGGTGGGCGCCGAGTACGGCGGGCTCGGCTGCGAGGAGGGCGCGCAGTGCCCCGGTCACGGTGGGGTCGGCCAGCGGCCTCGGGTCCGTACGGCCCTCGGCTGCCGCGTAGAGCGCGCTGCCGCTCAGCTCGTAGGTCACGGGTCCCGCGATGTCGAGGACGAGCGCGTTGGCCTGTTCGTGTACGAGGGCCTGGAGTGCCTGGGGCAGTCCGACGGCGACCGGACGGGCCTCCGGGCGCCATTCCGCGAGGGCCCCGGTGGAGCTGAAGGCGGGCAGCGCACGGCGGTCGCCGGGTGCGTTGAGGGTGGGAACGGCCATCTCGCTGGTCTTGTCGCGGCGCAGCCCGTTCTCGCCGGTCTCGGACTCGGTGAGGACGGCCACCATGGGCACGAGCAGCCGGGCGCCGGCGAGCGCTTCGAGGACGCGCGCTTCGGTGGAGTGCGAGGGGCCGGCGTGCCAGGCCGCGAGTGCCTGGGCGAGTGCGGGGTCCGCCGTGCCGTCGTCACCGGCGAACGCCGATTCGGGGATGTTCTTGAGCGCCACGGACCGAGGGTATCCCGCGCTGTTCCGCGGCCCTGGGCGAGGGCCTAGCGTCGGGGCATGGCCGGTGGGACGAGCGTGGTGGACGGGGACAGCTGGGGGAGCTGGTCCCCCATGGTGGACGGGACGCCCGATGCGGGGCTGGGCGCTGCGCTCGCCCCGGTGGAGCGTGACGGGGAGGGGCGACTGGCCGTCGCCGCACGGGAGTTGGGGCACGGGCATGCCGTGTGGTGGGGCGGAGGGCTGTTCGTCGCCGCGAGCGTGATGAAGGTGAACATCCTCGCGGCGCTGCTCCTCCGGGCCCGTACGGAGGGGCTGGCGGTGACCTGTGAGGAGCGTGCGCTGGCCGCGGCGATGATCGAGCGCAGCGACAACGAAGCGGCCAACGCGCTGTGGACGGCGATCGGGGGCGCCCCCGGGCTCGCCGCGGCCAATCTGCGCCTGGGCCCCCGCCGCACGGACCCGGACCGCACCGGCCGTTGGGGGCTGAGCCGCACCACGGCGGCCGACCAGCTCGCGCTGCTGGGCGCTGTGCACGGCGAGGGCTCACCGCTCGCGCCCCAAGCGCGGGCTTACATGAGGGAGTTGATGGGCCGGGTGGTCGAGACGCAGCGGTGGGGGATCTCGGCGGCGGGGGACGGTACGGCGGCGGCTGAGCTGAAGAACGGGTGGCTGCCGCGTACGGCGACGGGGCTCTGGGCGATCAACAGCGTCGGCCGGGTGCGGGCCTGCGGGCGCACGTACCTGCTGGCCGTGCTCTCCGACGGGCACTCCACCCGGGCGCGCGGCATCGAAACGGTGGAGGAGGCGGCACGCGCCGCGGTACGGGTACTCCGCTCGGGCCCCCGTGGGGCTGCCGGTTCTGTGGAGCCAGGGTGCCCGGCGGGAGCGGGGCTCGGCGGTCTCGGCGGGCTCGCCTGAGGGCCTCGGCCTCGGGGGAGAGCCACCTGAGGCCCGCGGGCCCTGGGACTCCGGACTCGGACTCGGGCTCGGGACTCCGGCTCCGACTCGGTGTTTCGGGCTCTGGACCGGGACTCGGGCTCTGGACTCGGACTCCCGGGTTCCACCGGACACGGGGCTCCGGGGACAGCGGGGCGCGGGGGCTCTCGTCGGCGGGGCCCGGGGAACCGGAGGCGCTCAGAAGGCGGTGTGGCGGGTACTTGCGGAGGGGACGGGGTCAGGGGCCCGTGTCCGGGGTGAACGGTGGGGTGGGGTCCGGTTCCTGGGCTCGGTCGCGGTGTCTCCTGCCGGTCGGCAGTGCGCGTAGCGACCGCAGGCCGCGGGGGGTGAAGCCGCGCCAGACGGCGAGGGCAGCGGCGATCAGCAGGGCGCCGACGACGGCGGCGACGGCGGCGAACCAGCCGGGGCTGCCGCCGTCCGTCGCGGGTCCTGCGCCGAAGTACTGCTGGTGGTAGTCGCCCGGAGTGGGCCGCTGCTTGCGGGCCTTGACGTGCGTGCCCATCTCGATGGCGGCTGCCGGGTCCACGACGCCGGTGCCGACCGCGTCACTGCGCCCGCCCTCCGGGGTGTTCCTGGCGGTGTCCGCGATCAGCTCCTTGATCTGCGAGGGGCTCAGGTCGGGGTGCGCGGCGCGGACGAGCGCGACGGCGCCGGAGACGAAGGCGGCGGCGGCGCTGGTGCCCCAGCCCTCGTAGTAGGTGCGGTCGGGGTCCGCGATGACGATGTCCTTGCCGGGCGCTGCGACGGTCGCGTACCAGCGGCGGGTGGAGAAGGCGGCGCGTGCGTCGTAGCGGTCGACGGCCGCGACCGCGATCACGCCCGGATAGGCGGCGGGATAGGAGACGTGGTCGCCCTTCTCGCCGCCGTTGCCCGCGGAGGCGACGACGACCGAGCCCTTGCCGAGCGCGTAGCGGACGGCGGCGTCCTCGCCTGCTTCCGGGTGAGCGGAGTTGCTGTCGTCGCCGAGGGACAGGTTGATGACGTCGGCGCCCTGGTCGGCGGCCCAGCGGATGCCGTCTGCCAGGGCGCTGCCGCGCTCGTCACGGGCCTTCTTGCGCTGCGGGTCGGTGTCCTCCAGCAGAACCCGTACGGGGAGGATCCGCGCCTCGGGTGCCACGCCGAGCACGCCGTCGCTGCCGCTCTCACCGTGGCCGTGACCTGCGATGATCCCGGCCATGGCAGTGCCGTGCCTGGCCCAGGCGCGGTCGCCCTTGGTGGCGCCCATGCGCACGAGGTCCTTGCCTTCGCCGACGTTCCTGCGCAGGTCGGGGTGGCTCGCGTCGACGCCGGTGTCCAGTACGGCGACGGTGACGCCCTTGCCCTTGGTGGTCTTCCAGGCGGCCTTGGCCTCCAGGGCCTTGAGCCCCCACTCCTGCGCCTGGACGCCCTCGCCCTGGGCGTGCGCCGTGCCGGCTGTGACGGGTGCGAGCGCGAGGAGGGCCGACAGCAGGACGGCCAGCGAACGGGGTGCGGTACGCGGTTTCACCGGCTGTCCTCCCGGCCCGGCTTCTTCCCGGGGTCCCCGGAGTCCGTCGAGCCCTCGCGCAGTCCGCGTTCGACGCGGTCGGCGATGCCCTGTGCGTCGTTGCCGAGCCCGGCCTGCGCGGGCGCCGAGGTCTCACCCTTGCGGGTCGCGTCGGCGGCCGACTGGGGATCGCTGACGACCCGTCCGTCGGCGAAGCCGGTGACGGAGTAGACGACGACGGGAGCGTCGGACAGCACATGCACGGTCCAGCTCGCACGCTGCGCGTCGCCGAAGTCGGCCGCGACGGTGCCGCGTGCGGCGTACGGGCGGGGCATCAGGTCGGTCCGTTCGGTGAGGTTCTCGGCGGCGAACCGCTTGCGCAGGTCGCGCATCGCTTCCTGGTCCGCCTTGGTGAACAGCAGTCCGACGGTGGTGACGCTGCTGGTCGTCTCGTCGGCGTAGGTGGCGCGTACCAGGCGGGAACAGCCGACCGGCGAGAGTGCCTTGGTGAGCAGCGGGTCGAAGGCGTGCGCACAGCCGCTGTCGGGCGCGACGGCCACCCGCGTCCAGCGGCGGTCGGCCGCTCCCGGCCCGGCGCCCTTGCCGGTGAGATGGCGGGGGAACAGCTTGTCGACCGGCACGTCGCGCCAGGCCGTACGGGCCTCGTCGAACCCCCGGCCGGCGGCGGGGCGTTCACCCGAGTCGCCGGTCAGCCAGGCACCCGCGCCCGCACCGCCGAGCAGCCCCACACCGAGGACGAGACAGGCAGCCGCTGCGACCGTACGCGCGCTGAGCTGGGCGCGTCCCGACGGCGGTGCGACGGGCGGCGGCACGGCGCGCTGCACGGGCACGTTCGGATCGCGGGACGTGCCGGGCGTGGCCACGGGCGAGGGAGGCGCCGGTGGCGGGCCCAGTGGCGGTGCGGGGCGCGAGAGGGGGTGCGGCGGCCGTATGGAGTCGGCGGGGTACGACTGCTGTACGGGCTCCAACACGGCCGCGTCGTCCGCCGGTTCGGGGCCGTCCGGCTCGGGGCTCTGCTCGGGGCTCTCGTGGGTTTCCGGACGCGCGGACTTCTCGGAGGGCGCGGACTTCTCCGGGCGCGCGGGACTCTGGGTGCCGTCCTCCGCCTGTTCCTCCCGTCGGCGCTCCGGGCGTACCGGTCCTGGGGGGCGTGCGGGGAGCCGGGGGGCTGTCAGGGGTTCGCCCGTCGGCGGTGCGGGCTGCGGCGGCAGGGTCGGCACCGGGGGATGCGAGGGGCGGGAGGGACGCGAGGGGTCGCGGGGGGCGGGGACCGGCGCCTGCCGGGTGTCCTCCGCTTCCCTGGAATGTCGCATGTGTGTGCTGGACTCGTCTTCCGGGGTCGGCTCCGCCTCCGGCTCGGGACCGGATGCGCCGTCGCCGTCGTGCTGTTCGGCCGTGGGGGGCGGGGACGCGGGCCACGGGGGAACGCTCGGGCGCGGAGGGACGGCGGGATGGGGAGGAGCGGTGGGGCGGGGAGGAGCGGCGGGAACGGGCGGCCGGCCTGGCGGTGTGCTGGGGGGAACGCGAACGCCGGTGCGGTCGGCGTCAGTGCTCATGTGCACCCCCTCCCGCGCGGTGCCACCCCGCACGAATGCCTTTCGGGGCAGGCCGGTTTCGGACAGCACGCCGCGTGCCATCCCGTCACGGCGTGCTGCGTCACTCTACGGTGCGCACGGGGAGGGACGGCAACCCGGCCGAGGTGCCGGGACGCGCCGCTGCGCCCCGCACGCGGGGCCCGTGTGCGTCCCGTTCGGTGCCCGCGCGCGGCCTCTTGGGGCTGTGCCGGAACGCGCGGCTCTGGCAAGCTGCGAGGGTGTTCGATACGACTGCCGATCTCGCCGCTGACCGCGCACGATATGACCGTGCGACCGCCCACCTGGACGCGCCTCTCGCCCTGGTCGACCTGGAGGCGTTCGACGCCAACGCGGCCGACGTACTGCGCCGCGCGCGCGGCAAGCCCGTACGCGTCGCGAGCAAGTCGGTGCGCTGCCGCGCCCTGTTGGACCGGGTGCTGGCCATGGACGGCTTCAGCGGAGTCATGAGCTACACGCTCGCCGAGTCGCTGTGGCTGGCCCGTTCCGGGGTGCGGGACGTGTTGCTGGCCTACCCGTCGGCCGACCGCGCCTGCTACGCCGAGCTGGCCTCCGACCCCAAGCTGGCGGGCGCCGTGACCGTCATGGTCGACGACCCCGCGCAGCTCGCGCTGATCGACGCTGCACGGGACGGCGGGAGCGAGGAGATCCGGGTCTGCCTCGAACTGGACACCTCACTGCGGCTGTTGGGCGGGCGCGTACGTATCGGAGCGCACCGTTCGCCCCTGCACTCCCCCGCCGACCTCGCGGAGCTGGCGCGTGCCGTGCGGCGGCGCCCCGGCTTCCGGCTGGTGGGCGTGATGGCGTACGAGGCCCATGTGGCGGGCGTGGGGGACGCGGTGCCGGGTGCCGCGCTGCGTTCGCGTGGGATACGGCTGATGCAGGCGGCTGCCAGGCGCGAGTTGGCGGCGCGGCGCGGCGCGGCCGTACGTGCCGTGCGCGCTGTCGAGCCCGACCTGGAGTTCGTGAACGGGGGCGGCACCGGAAGCGTGCAGCACACGGCGGCCGAGGAGGCCGTCACGGAGATCGCCGCGGGCTCGGGCCTCTATCTGCCGCGCCTGTTCGACAACTACACGTCCTTCACGGGCCGTCCAGCGGCGCTGTTCGCGCAGCCGGTGGTACGCAGGCCCGGGGTCGGTTTCGTCACGGTGCTGGGCGGCGGCTATCCCGCCTCGGGCGCTGCGGGCGAGGACCGGCTGCCGCAGCCGTACCTGCCGGCGGGCCTGCGCTACGACCCGCTGGAGGGGCCGGGCGAGGTGCAGACGCCGCTGCGGGGGCAGCCTGCCGACGACCTGCTCATCGGGGACAAGGTGTGGTTCCGGCACGCCAAGTCCGGTGAGCTGTGCGAGCGTTTCGACCGGCTCCACCTGGTCGAGGGCGGACAGGTGAAGGAGACGGTGCCGACGTACAGGGGCGAGGGCATGACCTTCCTGTGAGGGCACGGCCCGGGTGCCACCGTGCGCACGCGGCCCGCTGCCCCGCGCGCACGCACAGCTCGACTCCCCATCGGACCGGACCGCGCCTCGGACCGGCTCCGGGCCACAGACCGATCGACTCCGGGCCCCCGGACCGGCCCCGTGTCCCGGACCGGCTCCGGACCCCCTTGTCTCAGACCGACTCGCCGTCGCTGCCCGTTCCGCCCTCGCCCAGCTCGGTCTTGACCATGCCCTCGCGCATGTCGTCCAGGTCGGAGGTGGGAGGCGCCCCTTCGGCCACGTCGACGCTGCTCCAGAGGGTCAGTATCTCCTCAGGGAGGTGGGGTGAGCGGAAGACGACGCTCTCCACGTACGCGTCCGGGCCCACCTTGTTGTTGATGCGCCAGCGGATGCGGTAGCCGGGCCGGCCGGCGACGGTGACCTTGCCGGATTCGGTCACCTTGTGGGAGGTGATGCCGCCGTACGCCTTCTTGTCGTACGACTGCTTGGCGTTCTTGGCCACCTGGAGTTCCGTGGCCTCCTTGAGTTCCGCCTCGCCTTCCCAGCCGCTGGAGACCGGCAGCAGGTTGGCGCCACCGCGCACGCAGCGTACGGACTGCGGCTTGGGGCACGCGTACTCCTTCTCGCTGCTGATGAACGGCGAGTCCGGGCGGGGCTGTTCCCAGCCCTCGGGCACGGGGACACCGACGCCGAGTTCAGGGCTGGGGACGACCTCGCCGTCCTGGGACGGCGGCTCGGACGGCGTTCCGTCGTCCTGCCCGCCCGGGGCGTCCTCGGGCGCCGGCTGGCTGGACTTGGACCCGGCCTCCGGCTTGTCGTTCCCCGAGTCGTCGCCCGGAGCGAGGAAGAGCACCGCGGCGACGACGACAGCGGCGATGAGCACGACCCCTCCCACGATGCCCGCGATGAGGGGCCCGCGCCCCGCGCCGCCGCCCGGTGGGGACGACGGCATCGGGGGCACGCCCACGGCGGGTCGGGTGTGCCCGGTCCATGTGCTGCCGTCCCACCAGCGTTCCTGGGGCGGGAGTTGGGGCATCTGCCCGGGATCGGGATACCAGCCGGGAGGGGTCGTCATGGTCACGGTCGCACCCTATGGCAACACGTGTACGACATGCAGCGGGGTCGGTGCGTCAGGCTCCGTACGCGGTGTCCCGCTGGTCGGGGATGACCGACCCGTCGTCGCGGCGCACGGGCCCCAGGGTGCCGTCGGGGCGTGTGAAGCCCTCGGTCGCGCAGGGGTAGGGCTCGCTCTTGCGGGGCAGCGGCTCGATGAACATCGGGTTCACGGCCCAGCGTCCGTCCGCGTCGTCGTAGCCACGGCACATGATCTCGGGCTTGTTGCGGTTGAGCACGAGGTGGGTGCCGGTGGCGTCGCCCACGAAGGTCACATCGGTGTCGGCGTCACCGCCGCCGATCGCGATCCGGTGCGAAGGTGCCTGCTTCTGCCACGCCTTGGCACCCTTGATGCCGAAGATCTCCTGATTGATGACGCAGCGCTTGCCGTCGATGTACGGGATCGCCTCTCCCTTGCCGGCGGGGACGTCGCCGCAGCCCTCCATGGAGGTGGTGATCCTGCCGTGCTTGAGGACGCTGCGGATGGCGACGGTGTGCCGCCGGTCGATATTGACACCCTTGGCCCACTCCTCGGCGACCGGCTCCGAGCCTGCCGAGACGATGTAGACGTTGAACCCGGCCTTCTGGAGCGTACGGACCAGGTCCTTCTGCTGCTCGTAGTAGCGGCTGTAGGCGGGGACGGTGTGCGTGCCGACCTTCTGTTCGGCGCCCACCGGGGCCGCCAGCGCCTCGTCGCGGGCGGCACGCGCGTACGCGCGCAGTTCGGACACCGTGTGACCGGCGAAGAGCTGCGGCACCCAGGCGTACTCGGGGACCGTGCGGCGGTGGTTCCAGTCCCCCGCGAACGCCTTCTCGCCGCTCATCGTCTCCGCCTCGCCGCGCACCTGGAGGATCTCGTCGGCGCACGCGGCGTTGGTGGAGGTGGGCAGGGGCTCACCGGCCGGCACCTCTGTCCCGCATGCCTCGGTGAGCGCGCGGTCGGCCGCGGGGGTGAGCCACTCGCTGGTGGCCGCCCAGCTCTTGGGACGCAGGACCTTGTCGTGCCGCAGCGCCCAGGCGATCGTGGCGTCGGTCGAGTCGTTCTTGACGATGGTGTTGTCCCAGTCGAAGGCGGCGACCGGGCGGTGCTTGCCGCCTCGCCAGCCCGGCGAGCACGTGCCGCGTTCGTCGATGGTGCGCTGGAGCTTGGCGCGGTTGTCCGCGTGCCAGGGCAGTTCCTTCGAGAGCTGCGGGCACCCATGGCCGTGGCCGGGGTGCTGGTGCTGCGGGCCGGCCTGGGCGGGGGCCGCCGTGAGGGTGGCGGCGAGCGCCGCCGCCATGGTGAGGCCGGTCAGGACGGATCTACTGCGCATGTGGCACCCCTCCTGGGATTGTCGACGTTGACCGTGTGCACGCTACATCGACAATCACAGGAATCATCCGGCGCCCCGCCCCGCTGACGTGTCGGGGCTACGCCCGGGGCTACAGCGGTGTCACGTACGCGCCCGCGATGCCGCCGTCGACGAGGAATTCCGCCGCGTTCACGAACGACGCGTCGTCGCTCGCGAGGAAGGCCACGGCCGCGGCGATCTCCTCGGGCTCGGCGAAACGGCCCACCGGCACATGGACGAGCCGCCGCTCAGCGCGCTCGGGGTCCTTGGCGAACAGTTCCTTGAGCAGGGGCGTGTTCACGGGCCCCGGACACAGCGCGTTGACCCTGATGCCCTCGCGCGCGAACTGCACGCCCAGTTCGCGCGACATGGCGAGCACCCCGCCCTTGGAAGCGGTGTAGCTGATCTGGGATGTCGCGGCTCCCATGACGGCGACGAACGAGGCGGTGTTGATGATGGAGCCGCGCCCCTGCTCGCGCATGTAGGGCAGCGCCGCCTTGCAGCACAGGTAGACGGAGGTGAGGTTGACCTGCTGGACGCGCTGCCAGGCGTCGAGCCCCGTCTCCAGGATGGAGTCGTCGTCGGGCGGCGAGATGCCCGCGTTGTTGAAGGCGATGTCCACGGAGCCGTATGTCTCGTGCGTGGTGCGGAAGAGCGCCTCGACCTGATCGGGGTCGGTGACGTCGGTCGCGAGGTAGAGGCCGCCGGTCTCCTCGGCCGCTGCCTTGCCGCGCACGCTGTCCACGTCGGCGCAGATCACGTGCGCGCCTTCGGAGGCGAGCCTGCGCGCCGTGGCGAGGCCGATGCCGCTGCCCGCTCCTGTGATGACGGCCGTACGGCCGACGAGGCGGCGGCAGACGGGGGCGTTCTCGGTGTCCGTCACTGGCTCTCCTCCGTGCTGATGAAGACGTTCTTGGTCTCGGTGAAGGCGGCGAGCGCTCCGGGGCCCAGCTCACGGCCGAGCCCGGACTGCTTGTAGCCGCCGAACGGGGTCGAATAGCGCACGCTGCTGTGCGAGTTGACCGAGAGGTTCCCGGCCGCGACGGCACGCGAGACACGCAGCGCGCGGGCTCCGTCGCGGGTCCACAGGGAGCCGGAGAGGCCGTATTCGGTGTCGTTGGCGAGGCGTACGGCGTCGGCCTCGTCCTCGAAGGGAGCGATGACGGCGACGGGCCCGAACACCTCCTCGACGGCGGCCCGCTCCCCCGGCGCCGCCTCCAGCACGGTCGCCGGGTACCAGAACCCGGGGCCTTCGGGCGCCCGGCCCCTGATGAGCGCCGGCGCGTCCTCGGGAACGTAGGAGCGGACGCGGGCACGCTGGCGTGCCGAGGCGAGGGGGCCCATGGCGGTGGCCTCGTCGGCCGGGTCACCGACGGTGAAGGCGTGCACGGCGGGCTCCAGCAGCGCGAGGAACCGGTCGTAGACGCTCCGCTGTACGAGGATGCGGCTGCGGGCGCAGCAGTCCTGGCCCGTGTTGTCCAGGAACGAGCCTGGGGCGGCTGCGGCAGCGCGTTCCAGGTCGGCGTCGGCGAAGACGATGTTGGGGCTCTTGCCGCCGAGTTCGAGGGTCACGGGCTTCACGGAGGCGGCGCAGCGGGCCATGATCTGTTTGCCGACGGCGGTGGACCCCGTGAAGACGACCTTGGCCACACCGGGGTGTTCGACCAGCGCCGTGCCCGTGACGGGCCCCTCGCCGGGCAGCACCTGGAAGAGCCCCTCGGGCAGCCCGGCCTCCAGGCCGAGTTCGGCCAGCCTCAGCGCGGTCAGCGGCGTGGTCTCGGCGGGCTTGAGGAGCACGGCGTTGCCCGCTGCCAGCGCGGGGGCCGTGCCCCAGGCGGCGACGGGCATGGGGAAGTTCCAGGGCGCGATGACCGCGACGACGCCCAGCGGTTCGGCGAAGGTGAGGTTGACGCCACCGGCGACGGGGATCTGGCTGCCGGTGAGCCGTTCGACTCCGCCGGCGGAGTAGTCGAGCAGGTCGCGTACGTTGCCCGCCTCCCAGCGCGCGTTGCCGAGCGGGTGGCCCGCCTCGGCGACCTCCAGCACGGCGAGTTCCTCGCTGTGCGCGTCGACGACGGCGGCGAAGCGGCGCAGCGTCCTGGCACGGTCGGCGGGGGCGAGCGCGGCCCACGCGGTCTGCGCCGCCGTGGCCCGTACGACGGCGGCGTGCACCTCGCCGGGTGTGGTCGCGGGAACCTTGGCGACCAGTTCCTCGGTCGCGGGGTTGACGACCAGGTGCTCGTCCGGCTGAGCGTGCTGCGCCGGTTGCTGCTGCTGTTGCTGTTGCTCTTGCGGCTGCACTTGCTTCTGCTGCCGCTGTCGCTCTTGCTCTTCGTTCAACTGCTCTTCGTTCGGCTGCTGTTCGGTCAACGGAATGTGCCTCACATGCGTTCGAAGGAGCGGAACCGCTCCCAGTCCGTCACGGCCGCGTCGAAGGCGTTCTGCTCCACGGTGGCCATGTTGAGGTAGTGGTCCACCACCTCGGTACCGAAGGCGTCGCGCGCGAGTGCGCTCGCACCCCACAGCTCCGCCGCCTCCCGCAGGGTGAAGGGGACGTGTGCGGCGTCGCCCGTGTACGCGTTGCCTGTGCAGGGTTCGGGCAGCTCCAACTCGTTGTCGATGCCGTGGAGTCCCGCGGCGATCATTCCGGCTACGGCGAGGTACGGGTTCACGTCGCCGCCCGGTACGCGGTTCTCCAGCCGGTGCCCCCTGCCGCGGCCGATGACGCGCAGCGCGCAGGTGCGGTTGTCGGGGCCCCAGGCGACGGCCGTGGGTGCGAAGGAGCCGGGCTGAAAGCGCTTGTAGGAGTTGATGTTGGGCGCGTAGAGCAGTGTGAACTCCCGCATGGCGGCGAGCTGTCCGGCCAGGAAGTGCCGCATCAGCGGCGACATGCCGTACGGGCCCGCCTCGTCGGCCAGGACGGGGTGGCCCGCCGCGTCGCGCAGCGAGAGGTGGATGTGGCAGGAGTTGCCCTCGCGCTCGTCGTACTTCGCCATGAAGGTGAGCGCCTGGCCCTCCTGTGCCGCGATCTCCTTGGCCCCGGTCTTGTAGAGGGAGTGCTGGTCGCAGGTGGTGAGCGCGTCGTCGTAGCGGAAGGCGATCTCGTGCTGCCCGAGGTTGCACTCGCCCTTGGCCGACTCGACGGTCATGCCGGCGCCGGCCATCTCGTTGCGGATACGGCGCAGCAGGGGCTCGACGCGTCCGGTGCCGAGGATGGAGTAGTCGACGTTGTACTGGTTGACCGGTGTCAGGGAGCGGTAGGCGCCGTTCCATGCCTGCTCGTAGGTGTCCTGGAAGACCATGAACTCCAGCTCGGTGCCCACGTGGGCGCTCCAGCCGCGTTCGGCGAGGCGGTCGAGCTGGCGCCGGAGGATCTGGCGGGGCGAGGCGGCGACCGGTGAGCCGTCGAGCCAGGCGAGGTCGGCGGTGAGCATGGCTGAGCCCGGGTTCCAGGGCAGGCGGCGCAGGGTGGCGGTGTCGCCGTGCAGCGCGAAGTCCCCGTATCCGCGCTCCCATGAGGCCATCTCGTATCCGTCGACCGTGTTGAGGTCGACATCGACGGCGAGGAGGTAGTTGCACCCCTCGGCGCCGTGGTCGAGGACGTCGGAGAGGAAGAAGGGTGCGGCGAACCGCTTTCCCTGGAGGCGTCCTTGCATGTCCGTGAAGGCGAGGACGACGGTGTCGATCTCCCCGGCCTCGACAAGTCTGCGCAGCTCGCTGACGGCGAGCGGGGGCGTGCGGTCTGCCACGAGTGGGCCTCCTGTAGGTCCGCCGGAAGCCATAAGGTAGTCACCAAGACCTTTGAAACGGAAGGCCATGCGACCGGAAGGCCAGGGAGAGGGAAGGGGGCGGCCCATGCGGGAGGGCCGAGCGGGCGAAGCCGCCGGCGACGACAGGCTCGCCACGGTGCTGCGTACGGTACGCGCGGGCAACGGCTTCGAGGAGGCACTGGAACAGATACTCCAGATCGTGCGCCTCGGCCTGGTCGCCGAGGGCGAACGGCTGCCCGCCGAGCGGGATTTGGCTGAGCGCCTGGGCATCAGCAGGGTCACCCTGCGCGAGGTGCTGAGGGTGCTGGCCGAGCAGGGCATCGTGGAGAGCAGGCGCGGACGGTACGGCGGCACGTTCGTCCGCGCGCACCACGGGCCCACGGACGACGGGGAACGGCTGCGCGTCCAGGCCGCGTCCCTCGACCTGGACGACACGCTGCGCTTCCGCGAGGTCCTGGAGGCGGGCGCCGCCGAACTCTGCGCCGCGCGCGGCCTGTCGGACGGCGAGGCCGGGCGGCTGCGCGCGGCACTGGACGCCACGCATGAGGCCGCGCTGCACGGCTACCGCAGGCACGACACGCTCTTCCACCTCACGCTCGTGGAACTGGCGGGGTCTCCGTCGCTGACCGCGCAGTACGCCGCCGTACGCGCCACGCTCAACGAACTGCTCAACCGTATTCCGCTGCTCGTACGGAACCTGGAGCACGCGCAGCGGCAGCACGGCGCGATGGTGGTCGCCGTGCTGGACGGGGACGGTGAGGCGGCGCGCGCCATCGCGCGCGAGCACTGTGCGGGTACGGCTGCGCTGTTGCGCGGGTTCCTCGCGTAGGGGTGCCTCTCCGGGAGAGGGCACCCGTTTTCCGGCTGCCCCGTGCGCCGTCGGACTTCTGCCCTTGCCCCTCGTCGGGGCTTCTGTGCGTGCCCCTGCCTGTGCGTTGCCGACTGCGGGCGCGTCGTGGCCGGTCGCGCAGTTCCCCGCGCCCCTTCGGGGCACCCCCCTCGTCGCTGGTCGCGCCCACGCGGCGGAGCCGCACATGACACAGCCCCGCGCCCCTTCGGGGCACCCCCGGAGTAACACTTCGTGCACGCAAGGGGGTTGCGCCGTGCGGTGCGGCACCGCAAAGGTATGTGGCCACACCAATGGCCGAGAGGCAGGAGTGGCGCATGTCCGTGGAGAAAGATGCCCCGCCCGGTTTCCCGCACGGGACGCACAGTGCGCCCGAGGAGGAGTACCTCCAGCGCCGCTCCCTCAAGCGCGGCTCGGCGGGCTGGCTGCTGCTCACCGGGCTCGGCGTCGCCTACGTCGTCTCGGGCGACTACGCCGGGTGGAACTTCGGCCTCGCGGAGGGCGGCTTCGGAGGGCTCGCCATCGCCACCGTGCTCATGGGCACGATGTACGCCTGCCTGGTCTTCTCCCTCGCCGAACTGGCCTCGATCCTCCCGACCGCCGGTGGCGGCTACGGCTTCGCGCGGCGTGCGCTCGGCACCTGGGGCGGCTTCCTGACCGGTACGGCCATCCTCATCGAGTACATCCTGGCGCCCGCCGCGATCTCCGTCTTCATCGGCGGATACGTCGAATCCCTCGGCCTGTTCGGGCTGGAGTCGGGCTGGCCCGTCTACCTCGCCTGCTTCATCGTCTTCATCTCCATCCACCTGTGGGGCGTCGGCGAGGCCCTGCGCTTCAGCTTCGTCGTCACCGGGATCGCTGTCGCCGCGCTGCTGGTCTTCGCCATCGGTGCGCTCACCCATTTCGATGCCGGTTCCCTCAACGACGTCGCCGTCAAGTCCTCGGCGCTCGGCTCCAGTTCATGGCTGCCGCTCGGGCTGCTGGGGATCTGGGCCGCCTTCCCGTTCGGCATGTGGTTCTTCCTCGGCGTCGAGGGCGTGCCGCTCGCCGCAGAGGAGACCAGGGACCCCGCACGCACCCTGCCAAGGGCCATGGGCCTCGCGATCGGCATCCTGGTGCTGCTCGCCCTGCTCACGCTGCTCCCCGCAGCCGGCGCCGCCGGGTCGGACGCGATCAAGGATGCGGACAACCCGCTGGTCGCCGCGTTGGAGGCCGCGACGGGCGGCGATCCGACGACGCTCAGCCGCATCGTCAACTACGCGGGGCTCGCCGGGCTCGTGGCGTCCTTCTTCTCCCTCATCTACGCGGGCTCCCGCCAGCTCTTCGCCCTCTCCCGCGCCGGATACCTCCCGCGATTCCTCTCCCTGACCAGCAGCCGCAAGGCGCCCTATCTCGGGCTCGTCGTGCCCGGCGCGATCGGCTTCGGCCTCGCGGCTGCCACGGGTGACGGGGCACGCATGCTGAACATCGCCGTCTTCGGTGCCTCCGTCTCCTACGTGCTGATGTCCCTCTCCCACCTCGTCCTGCGCCGCCGCGAGCCCGATCTGCCCCGCCCGTACCGCACTCCGGGAGGCGTCGTCACCTCCTCCGTGGCGTTCGTGCTCGCCTGTGCGGCGGTGGTCGCGACGTTCCTCGTCGACCCCAAGGCGGCCGGTATCGCACTCGTGCTCTACGTCGTCGCGGTCGCCTACTTCACCTTCTACAGTCGGCATCACCTCGTCGCCGCCGCGCCCGAGGAGGAGTTCGCGGCCCTGGCCGAGGCGGAGGCGGAACTACGGGACTGAGCACGTGTGCTCAGTCCCGGGAGAAACCGCACCAGCATGGAGGACACATGGCACCCCCGCTGATCGGCATCAGCACCTATCTCGAACCCGGGGCGCGCTGGGGCGACTGGCGCCTGCCGGCCGCGCTCCTGCCCGCCGGCTACCACCGCATGGCTCAGCGCTCGGGCGCCCGCGCCGTGCTCCTCCCCCCTGACGAGGACCCCACGGCGGCGGCCGACACCGTCGCACGCCTCGACGCGCTCGTCACAGCGGGCGGCCCCGATGTCGATCCGGCACGCTACGGAGCGCCCAGGGCGCCCGAGACGGGACCCGCCCATCCCGAACGGGACGCGTGGGAGCTGGCCCTCACCCGCGAGGCCCTGCGGCAGCGCACTCCCCTGCTGTGCGTCTGCCGGGGCATGCAGGTGCTGAACGTCGCCCTCGGCGGCACCCTCGTCCAGCACCTGCCCGGCACGGCGGCACATCGCGGCGCACCCGGCGTCTTCAGCACGCACACGGTCGAGCCCGTCGCCGGTACGAGGCTCGCGCGGGTGCTGCCGGAAGCGGTGAGCGTGCCGACGTACCACCACCAGGCCGTCGACAGGATCGGCGAGGGCCTGGTGGCGAGCGCGCACGCCGAGGACGGCACCGTCGAGGCGCTCGAACTCCCGGACCAGGACAGCTTCGTACTGGCCGTGCAGTGGCACCCCGAAGCAGGCGACGACCCGCGCCTGATGGAGGCCCTCACGGCCGAGGCGAAGGCGAGAGGAAGCGCTCAGCGTGACCGGGTGAGCGACAGGAGCTGACGCGCTGGCCCCGTCGGCCGCGAGCCGCGCGGCCATACGGCACGCAGCGCACGGCTCAGCGCAGGCCCCTCGACCGGCACCTCCACCAGTCGGCGCCCCGACAGCTCCTCTCCCACGGCCAGTTCGCTCAGCACGGCGGGACCAGCGCCGCTGACGGCCGCCGCCTTGACGGCGGTGGTGGAGGCGAGTTCGAGCAGCGGCGGCGCCAGACCGCCGTGGCCTGCGAGCGCCGAGTCGAGCACCTGCCGGGTGCCGGAGCCCGGCTCGCGCAACACCAGCCGGGTGGCGGCCAGTTCGGCCAGTCCGACCGGCTCGCGCCGCCGCGTCCACGGGTGCCCTGACGCCACGACGACCAGCAGCCTGTCGTGCGCGATGACCGTACCGTCGAGCCCCGCGGGTACGCCCAGGCCCTCGACGAAACCGACGTCCGCCTCGCCGTCGAGCAGGACGCGTGCCACGGCGGCGCTGTTCCCCGCGCGCAGCGAGACGGCCGTGTCGGGGAGCTGCGTGCGCAGCGCGATCAGCCAGCCGGGCAGCAGATACTCCGCGATGGTCATGCTGGCGGCGACGCTGAGCCGCGAGTCACGGCGGTCACGCAGCGCGCCGACGCCCGCCTCGAACGCCTCGGCCGACTCCACGATGCGCCTGGCCCAGTCGGTCACCAGGGTTCCGGACGCCGTCAGCCGCGAGCCGCGCGGTGAGCGCTCCAGCAGTGTGATGCCCAGCTGGCGTTCCATGGAGCGGATACGGCCGCTGGCCGCCGGCTGGCTCACGCCCGTCTCGCGTGCCGCGCGCCCCAGGCTGCCCAGCCGGGCGACGGCGAGCAGCAGCTCCAGCGCGCCCAGGTCGGGCACACGGTGCGCGAGCCCGGGCGGATGCCCCCCGCCCGCACGCCCGTCACCGCCCTCACGCATCGGATTCCCTGATGGCCGCGCCTGCCGACTGCCTCTCCCGCTGAGTCATAGGACCAGGTTATGCCCTCATAGGGACAGGGTCCCTGGTGGGAGGGTCGGTGCGGGCGGAGCGTGGTCCCATGACCGTTTCCGCGCACGCCGTCCCCGAAGCACCCCCCGCCGAACCCGTCCCCCAGCCCCTCGCCCCGGCCAGGCTGCGCGCCCTGGGCCCGAACTGGTACGCGGCCGTGATGGGCACCGCGATCATCGGGAACGCCGGAGCCGCACTGCCCGTACACGTTCCGCGCGCCCCGCTCGTGGCCGTGTGGACGCTGTCGGCCGTGATGCTCGCCGTCCTGCTCGTGGCGCGCACGGGCCACTGGACGCGCCACACGGACCAGGCACGCGCACACCTGCTGGACCCGGCCGTCGCGCCGTTCTACGGCTGCCTGTCGATGGCCATGCTCGCCGTCGGCGCGGGTGCGCTGGCCCTCCAGGTTCCCGGTGGCCTCGGCATCGACATCGTGCTGTGGTCGGCCGGCACCCTCGTCGGCCTGCTGGCCGCCATCGCCGTGCCCTATCTGATGGTCACCCGGCACACCATCGAACCGGGCACAGCGACCCCCGTATGGCTGCTGCCCATCGTCGCGCCCATGGTCTCGGCGGCGGTCGGCCCGCCCCTCGCGGCCCACATGCCCGACGGCCAGGCCCGCTCGGCGCTGCTGCTGGGCTGTTTCGCCATGTTCGGCGCGAGCCTTCTGATGACGCTGGTGATCCTGCCCGTCGTCTTCTCCCGGCTCGCCCACCACGGCCCGCTGCCCCTCATGCTGACGCCGACCCTCTTCCTCGTGCTCGGCCCGCTGGGCCAGTCCACCACCGCGCTGGGAAACCTCGCCGACGCCGCACCCGGCACCTTCTCCGCGCTGGCCGTGCTCTACGGAGTCCCGGTGATCGGGTTCGCCCTCCTGTGGCTCGGGCTCTCCGTCGCCATGGTCGTACGCGCCACCCGGCAGGGCATGGGCTTCGGCATGACGTGGTGGGCCTTCACCTTCCCCGTCGGCACCTGCGTGACCGGCGCCGCCTCCCTGGCGAAGCACACCGGACTCGACGCGCTCACCTGGCTGTCGGTCGCGCTCTACGCCGGGCTCATCCTCGCCTGGGCCGCAGCCGCCGTACGCACGGCCGGCGGGCTCTTCAGCGGAGCGCTGCTCGGAGCGCCGCGCCGATGACCTCCGGGGCCTCGCTCAGCGAAGGCCCGTACCACGTGAGATGGCGCCCGCTGACGAGCGCGGCCGGCATGCCGGGGAACGTCTCGGGCCCGTCGTCAGCCGCGAACGCGTACGGCTCGTCCGGCAGCACCACCACATCGGCGCTCCCCTCGGCCGCCAACTCCCCGATGGGCACACGCGGATAGCGTTCGGCGTGCGCGGCGTACACGTTGCGCACGCCGAGGTGTGCCAGCAGGGCTCCCGCGAACGTGTCCCTCCCCAGCACCATCCAGGGCCTGCGCCACACCGGCACCACGGCCCGTACGTCGAACTCGGCCCGCGCCTCGCGCCACGCGGTCTCCGCCTCGTCCAGCCACCCGGGCCTGCGCACCCCGCACCCCTGCGTCAGCACCCGTTCCAACTCCGTGAACGACTGCTCGATGCCCCGCACTTCGGTCACCATCACCCGCAGCCCCGCAGCGCGCAGCGCCTCCAGGTCCTGCGGCCTGTTCTCCTCCTCGTTGGCCACCACGAGATCCGGAGCCAGCCCGGCGATCCGCTCCACGTCCGGGTTCTTCGTGCCCCGTACCCGTACGACGTCCAGGTCCCCGGGATACGTGCACCAGTCGGTCGCGCCCACCAGCAACCCGGGTGCGGTGACCGCGATGGCCTCCGTGAGCGAGGGCACGAGCGAAACAACGGTCGAGGTCATACGGGCACGATACGCACCGCCCTGGCACGCCCGACCGGCCGCGCACAGTCCGGGCACGGCGAACCGGCCGCGAACGGCACTGTGCGGTGCCGGAGGGCGATCCGGCACCGCACAGCAGTGAGCAACTCGGGGTGAAACGCTAGCCGTTGGGTTCCGGCGGTGTCTCCTTCGACAGCCTGTCCGTGGCGTCTTCCTTCCGCACCTCGCCTTCTCCCACAGCGGGCTCTCCCGCCGCGCCGACCGCCGCCTTCTCCTTCGGCGGGCCGCCATCCGCTTCGTTGCCGCCGTCCTCGATCAGCGCGACGGCATGGTCGACCAGCCGGTCGTGCTCGGCGGCACGCTCGGCCGCCATGTACGCGTGGCGCTCACGCGTGAAGGCGATCGCGGTGGCAAGACACATGCCGATCATGATGACGCTGAACGGCAGCGCGATGATGATCGCGGATGTCTTCAGTGTGTTGAGCGAATCCGCGCTGGCCAGGTCGGAGGCGAGCAAGAGCGCTGCGGCCACGGCTCCTTCCATCAGCGCCCAGAACACCCGGCTCCACACCGGCGGGTTGAGAGCACCCCCGGAGGACAGCATGTCCACCACGAACGAGGCGGAGTCGGAGGACGTGACGAAGAACAGCACGATCAGCAGGATGGCGATACCCGCGAACAAGGTGCCGCCCGGCAGCGTCTCCAGCACCTGGAAGAGCGCGTTGTCCGTACTGACGGCCCCGTCGACCAGGTAGTCCTCCTTGCCGGACGACTGCCCCTGCACGGCGGTGCCGCCGAAGACCGCGAACCAGAAGAACGTCAGCAGTGTCGGCACGAGCAGCACGCCGCAGACGAACTCGCGCACCGTACGGCCCCGCGAGATACGGGCGATGAAGACGCCGACGAAGGGCGCCCAGGAGATCCACCAGCCCCAGTAGAAGACGGTCCAGGTGTTCACGAAGCTGGTGCCGTCGTCGCCCTGGGAGGCGCCCGTGTCGAAGCTCAGCCGCAGGAGGTTCTGGAAGTACCCGCCGAGGTTCTGGACGAAGCCGTTGGCGATGAACAGCGTGGGACCGGCGACGACCACGAACAGCAGCAGGACGGCGGCCAGAACCATGTTGATGTTCGACAGCCACTTGATGCCCTTGCCGATACCGGTCACCACGGAGAGCGTGGCCAGACCGGTGATGGCGGCGATCAGGACGACCAGCAGCGGCTTGCCGGGACTGTCGACCCAGTCCAGGAAGCCGAGGCCGCTGGATATCTGCATCACACCAAGACCGAGCGAGGTCGCCACGCCGAACAGCGTGCCCACGACGGCGATGATGTCGATGACATCGCCCCACCAGCCCTTGACCCGGTCGCCGAGCAGCGGCTCCAGCGCCCAGCGGATCGAGACGGGCCGGTTCTTGCGGTGCACCGCGTACGCGACGGCGAGCCCGACGACCACGTAGATCGCCCAGGGGTGGACGCCCCAGTGCAGGAACGTCTGCACCATCGCGGCCTCGGACTTGGCCGCGTCGCCGGAACCCGTGCCCGGTTTGGGCGCGGTGAAGAAGTTCAGGGGCTCGGCCGCTCCCCAGTAGACGAGACCGATGCCCATGCCGGCCGCGAAGAGCATCGCGAACCAGGAGCCGGTGGAGAACTCCGGCTTCGAGTCGTCCTTGCCCAGCTTGATCCGCCCGAACCGGCCCAGGCCGATCCAGAGGACGAAGACGACGAACAGGGAGGTCAGGGCCATGTAGTACCAGCCCAGTTTGTCCCCGATGCCCTCTTGGACGCTGGCCACCTGCTTCGCCGCGTCCTCCTGGCCGAGCACGGCGTAGAGGACGAAAGCCAGGATGATCACAGCGGCGGGTACGAAGACCCGGAACGAGACCGAGGCAGACAACCGCCCGATCCCCGTCACCTCCTGCAGGTCCTGCTCGTTCGGTGGGTTTGCCTTCGGTTGCGTGGCCACGCACTCAACCTTTCTGCGGTCAGGGGCAGTTGACGACGGAGCCAGGAACACACCCGGCTCGGGTTGGCGCGCCTTCCCCGAACAAGCAGGATCACTCGTCACAGAAAGATTTCCGACCGGCAACGGGCTGTTACACGAAGCGGACCCCCGCCCTCACGTGTGTGAGTGCGGGGGTCCGCTGTCCGTCGTACGGGACGGCCGTGCCTGCGCCTTACTTGACCGGAGCCAGCTCGTCGACGAGACCGGGCCGCTTGTCCATCCACTTGCGAACGGACTGCTTCTCCTTGCCCTTGCCGCCCTTCTGGATCGCCGCCTCCAGCGAACCGAGGTCCTTCTCGGACATCTTGAAGTTCTTCAGCCAGCCGTTCAGCTCGGGGAAGTCCTTCCCGAAGTCCTTCTTGGCGGTCACGTGGATCTTGTCACCCTTGCCCCAGGCACCCTTGGGGTCCTTGAGCTTCTTCATGGGGTACTTGCTGTAGACCCAGTGGGGCGACCACGTGGTGGCCAGGACGGGCTTGCCCTGCTTCACGGAGCGGTCGACCTCCGAGAGCATCGAGGAGGTGCTGGAGGAGACGACCTTGTACTCCTTGTCCAGGCCGTACTCCTTCAGGACCGACTTGAGCACCTTCATCTCGCCCGCGCTGGACTCGATACCGGTGATCTTGCCGCCGAACTTGTCGCTCTTGCCCTTCAGGTCCGCCAGCGAGTCGATGCCCTTGACGCTCTTGGGCACGGACAGCTCCAGCGAGGTGGGCCCGTACCAGGCACCGACGTCCGTGAGCTTCGATCTGTACTTCTTCCAGTACTGCTCATGCGTCGTCGGCAGCCAGGAGTCGGTCTGGAAGTCCGTCTGGCCCTGCGCCATGGACGTGTACAGCGGACCGGGGTCGAGCTGCTTCACGTTCGGCTTGTAGCCGCGGTCCTCAAGGATGTTCTGCCACAGGTACGTGGTCGCGATGGCCTCGTCCCAGGGGAAGTAGCCCATCTTGACCGGCTTGCCCGCGTCCTTGCCCTTCTCCTTCTCGCCGCCCGGTACGGGGGCGAACTTGTCCAGGAAGCCGGGGTGATCCTTGAGCCACTTGCGGACGGCGTCCTGCTCCTTGCCCTGGCCAGCGCCCTGGATCTGGTCCTCCAGGGAGGTGAGCTGCTTCTCGGACATCTTGAAGTTCTTCAGCCAGTTGGCGACCGTCGGCTCGTCCTTCGAGAAGCCCTTACGGCCCACGCTGTAGAGCTTCTCGCCCTTGCCGAAGGAACCCTTGGGGTCCTTGAGCTTCGTCAGGTCGTTGGCGTTGTACGCCCAGTGCGGCGACCAGAGCGTGACGACCACCGGCTCGTGCTTCTGGATGGAGCGCTTCAGCTCGGCCAGCATCGAGGAGGTGCTGGAGGAGACGACCTTGTACTCGCCCTCCAGGCCGTAGTCCTTGAGGACCTTGTCCTTGAGGATCTTCATCTCGCCGGCGCTGGACTCGATGCCGATGATCTTGCCCTTGAACTTCTTGCCCTGACCCTTGAGGTCCTCAAGGGACTTCACGCCCTTGACGTACGAGGGAACGGTCAGCTCAAGGGAGGTCGGGCCGTACCAGTCGCCCAGCTTCTCCATCTTGGAGTGGTACTTGTCCCAGTACTGCTTGTGCGTGGTGGGCAGCCAGGCGTCCGTCTGGAAGTCGACGTCGCCCTTGGCGATACCGGAGTAGAGCGGACCGGCGTCGAGCTGCTTGAGGTCCGGCTTGTAGCCGCGCTCCTCCAGCATCTCCTTCCACAGGTACGAGGTCGCGATGCCCTCGTCCCACGGGATGTAGCCCATGTTGAGCTTCTTGCCCTTGCCCACGTCGGTGGAGGCGGTGGTCTTGCTGTCACCCGTACCCGCGAGGTTCATACCGCCCGCGACGAGCGCCAGGACGACGACACCGCAGAGGGCGACGGCCGTACCGGGGCGGTAGCGCACGAAGCGCATACGGCCCAGCGCCGCTGTGGCCTTGGCCGCCGCGCGGCGGCCGAGCGGCGAGACACGGGCGTTGAGGGCACCGGTCATGCGGTCCAGGTACATGGCGAGGATGACCACGCCGATACCGGACTCGACACCGAGCCCGACCTGCACCTGGGTGACGGCCGCGTAGACGCTCTCACCGAGGCCGGGGGCACCGGCCATACCGGCGATGACGACCATGGACAGCGCCAGCATGATGACCTGGTTGATACCGGCCATGATCGTCGGCAGCGCCAGCGGGAACTGCACGCGCGTGAGCGTGTGCTTGGGGCTGGTGCCGAACGCCTCGGCGGCCTCGACCAGTTCCCCGTCGACCTGCCGGATGCCCAGCTCCGTCATGCGCACGCCGGGCGGCATGGAGAAGACGATCGTCGCCAGCAGACCCGGGGTCGTGCCGACGGAGAAGAACATGACGCCGGGGATGAGGTAGACGAAGGCGGGCATCGTCTGCATCACGTCGAGCACCGGCCGCATGAAGGTGCTGAACGCCTTGTTGCGCGCGGCCCAGACACCCAGCGGTACGGCGATCGCGATGGTGATCACCGCTGCGGCGAGCACCAGCGAAAGCGTCTGCATCGCCTCGTTCCACAAGCCGAACGAGTCGATCAGAGCGAATCCGATCAGGGTGGCCACAGCGGCGAGCAGCCCGCGCAGCCAGAAGGCGATCACGGCGAGGATCGCGGCGAACAGCAGCGGCTCAGCGCCGCCGAGCACCGCGTTGATGCCGTCGTACAGGCCCGTCAGGACCTTGTTGATGAAGTCGAACAGAACCGAGAAGTGCACCTGGAGCCAGTCGACAGCACTCTCGACCCAGTTACCGGGATGGAACTCAGGCACGTGCGGTCACCCCGGCTGCGTCCGGACCACGCTCGGTGTCGTTCGGCTCCGCGATGCCGTTCACCTGGGGCTCCTCGGCCAGCGCCGACAACAGCCGCTCCCGGTCGATGACGCCCACAGGGGTGCCCGACTCGTCCGTGACGATCATCGCGTCCTCGCTGTTGGAGAACGGCGTGAACAGCTCGGCGATGGGGGTCTCGGCCGTGACGGTCGAGGCGTCCTCCAGCTCGCCGCCGCTCTGCATCGCGGCGCTGTCGGACTTGGTGTCCTCCATGATCGAACCGGCGGTGAGCACCCGCGAGCGGTCCACGTCCTGGATGAAGGAGGCGACGTAGTCGGTGGCCGGGCGGACGAGGATGTCCTCGGCAGTGCCGTTCTGGACGATCCTGCCGTCCTTCATCACGGCGATACGGTCGCCGAGACGCATGGCCTCGTTGAGGTCGTGGGTGATGAAGACGATGGTCTTCTTCAGCGTCTTCTGCAGCTCCAGGAGCTGGTCCTGCATGTCCCGCCGAATCAGCGGGTCGAGCGCACTGAAGGACTCGTCCATCAGCAGCAGGTCAGCGTCGGTGGCGAGCGCGCGGGCGAGGCCGACGCGCTGCTGCATACCGCCGGACAGCTCGTCGGGCCAGGAGTTCTCCCAGCCCTTGAGCCCGGCCAGATGCAGTGCCTCTGTGGCGCGCTCCTCGCGCTCCTCGCGAGGTACGCCCTGCACCTCCAGCCCGTATCCGGCGTTCTCCATGACGCTGCGGTGGGGGAAGAGTGCGAAGTGCTGGAAGACCATGCTGATCTTCCGGGCCCGTACCGCACGCAGTTCGCGGGGCTTGAGGGCCGTCACGTCGTCACCGTCGAACAGGACGCGTCCGGAGGTGGGCTCCAGGAGGCCGTTGAGCATACGCAGCAGCGTGGACTTACCGGAGCCGGAGAGCCCCATGACCACGAATATCTGCCCCTCTTCGACCTCGAAGGAGGCGTCGATCACGGCCGCTGTGGTGCCCTGTGCACGCAACTCGTCACGGTCGGCACCGGCCTCCAGCCGGGATACGGCCTGGTCTGATCTCCTCCCGAACACCTTGTACAAGTGTTCAGCTCTCAGCCTGGACACATTCACCTCTTGGATTGACAACAGTTGACCGGCATCCCCGCACGCTGTTGATGGAGCGGTGCATATAAAACACTCAAACGGCGCATACCAGAAAAGTGCACCCTACACCAGGCTTCACCGAGGGGGCTCCTGCTCAGAGATCGCGATCTCAAACCGTTCGTGACGCTGTTCATAACCGCGAATCCGGAAACGCCGGCCACCCAGGGCCGGGAATCACGGGCCGGTCCCGCTGTCGGTGCCGTGCGGCATCATCGGTCCGTGACGATGCACACAGCGAACCCAACGCCCCACGCGGACACGGACGGTAACCGTCTGATGCTCCTCGACACCGCCTCGCTCTACTTCCGCGCGTACTTCGGAGTCCCCGACACCGTCCGCGCGCCCGACGGCACCCCCGTCAACGCCGTGCGCGGACTGCTCGACTTCATCGCGCGCCTGGTCCAGGACCGCCACCCCGACCAGCTCGTTGCCTGCATGGACTTCGACTGGCGCCCCCAGTGGCGGGTCGAGCTGATCCCCTCGTACAAGGCGCACCGCGTGGCCGAAGAAGCCCAGGAAGACCCCGACACGGAGGAGATCCCCGACGCGCTCTCCCCCCAGGTCCCGGTGATCGACGAAGTGCTCGACGCACTGGGCATCGCCCGCGTGGGAGCCGCGGGTTACGAGGCGGACGACGTGATCGGCACGCTCACCGCACGTGCGACGGGACCGGTCGATGTCGTGACCGGCGACCGCGACCTCTTCCAGCTCGTCGACGACGCCCGCGCCGTGCGGGTGCTCTATCCCGTGAAGGGCGTGGGCAACCTGGACATCTACGACGGCGCAGCGCTCCGCGAGAAGTACGGCGTCGACGGGGCCGGTTATGTGGACCTCGCCCTCATGCGCGGCGACCCGAGCGACGGGCTGCCCGGGGTGCGTGGCGTCGGCGAGAAGACCGCGGCCAAGCTGCTCACGGAGTACGGGGATCTCGCCGGGATCGTGGCGGCCGTCGGGGACCCCACCTCGCGGATCACCCCGGCGCAGCGCAAGAGGTTCGAGGAGGCACGCCCCTACCTCGCCGTAGCGCCGAAGGTCGTGCGGGTCGCCGACGACGTGGAGCTGCCCGCCTTCGACCCGGCGCTGCCGACCGCGCCGCGCGACCCGGCGGCGCTGGAGAAGCTCGCCGAACGCTGGGGCCTGGGCGGTTCGCTGAGCCGTCTTCTCTCCACCCTGGCCGCATGATCTGTTAGGTTAGGCATGCCTAACTGAATAGATGGCGACGACACCGAAGTGCTCAGGGAGGCCCTCGTGGCAGACCGTCCGGCTCGAAAGAAGCCCCAGCTCCATCACGCCCAGGTGGTGCGCACCGAGCAGCTGACCCCCCACATGGTGCGGGTCGTCCTCGGCGGTGAGGGCCTGGCGAACTTCACGGCCGGTGACTGCACCGACCACTACGTCAAGCTCCTCTTCCCCGTGCCCGGTGTCTCCTACCCCGAGCCCTTCGACATCGCCCAGATCAGGGCCGACATGCCCCGCGACCAGTGGCCCGCGACGCGTACGTACACCGTGCGTGAATGGGAGCCTTCCGCACGGGAGTTGACCGTCGACTTCGTCGTGCACGGCGACTCGGGTCTCGCGGGCCCGTGGGCACGCGACGCACGTCCCGGCGACACCCTGCGCCTCCTCGGCCCGGGCGGCGAGTACGCTCCCTCCCCCGACGCCGACTGGCACCTGCTCGCCGGCGACGAGAGCGCGCTGCCCGCCATCGCCGCGGCGCTCGCCCGGATGCCCGCGGGAGCACCCGTGCGCGCCTTCATCGAGGTCGCGGGCCCCGAGGAGGAGCAGCCGCTCGACGTTCCCCTCGGCGCCGAGGTGGTCTGGCTGCACCGGGGGAACACACCGGTCGGACAGAAGCTGACCGCCGCCGTCCTCGGCCTCGACTTCCCGCCCGGGCGCGTGCACGCGTTCGTCCACGGCGAGGCCGGCTTCGTCAAGGAACTCCGCCGCTTCCTCCGCCTGGACCAGGGCATCCCCCGCGAGCAGCTGTCCATCTCCGGCTACTGGCGCCTCGGTTCCGACGAGGACGGCTGGCAGGCCGCCAAGCGGGACTGGAACGCACAGGTCGAAGCCGAGCAGGAGGCACAGGCCGTCGCCTGACGGTCCCGTGCGTGCCTTCTCCCCGGGTGCCGCCCTCGTCCCTCGTCCCCGTGTGCCGCCTCGCGAGACGCCCCCGTACTGCGGGCCTCCCGCGAGGCGGCTTCGTTCTGCGCGGGCCTCGCGCGGAGGCGGGCTCGTGCGCAGGCGGGCTCGTGCGGCCTCGCGCCCCTCCCCCGCCGCACCCGGCGTTCGCCCGGAACGTGCATCCGGGGCCGGCCGAAGTCCGGCTCGCCCCGCGGCACTTCACTCCAGCGCGCCCCGCGGGCATGTACGCACCGTGACGGGGTTGCAGCGCACGGCGGCGTCGGTACGCGGCAGCTCCGCCACGTAGTCGGACCCGTACCGCGCCGCGAGCCCCGGAACGGGGAAGTCCGTGCTCACCATCTGCGCCCCGGACGACAGCGCGTCCCGCAGCATCGCGGTGTCACCGGACGTGGCCTGTGCGAGCGGCACGTCGGAACGGGTCCGCACGTAGTAGCCGCGCTTCACCAGATCCCGGATCACCGCCTTGTTCGCGCCGGTCGGATCGTTCACTTTCATAAACGCCGCGTCCGCGCGCCCCGGTTCGGAGTCCGTGAACAGCACCCGCCCCTGAAGGCTCTCGCGACCCCCCGCGCGGTACGCGTCCTGAATGCCCTGTGCATCGTTGTCCATGAAGAACATGGTCTTGCCCCGGGTATCCCGTACTTTGGGCCAGCCCCGTTCGAGAACTGAACGTTCCAGGCTCTTGCCCGGGCGCCGGATGTCGTCGGCCGTGACCGTATCGCGGTCGGGGAAGACGGTGCGGATCTCCGCGTCGAGCGCGTCGAGCATCGCGGTGTCCCAGGGCGGGCTCTTGGCACCGCCCCGCTCCTCCAGGCGCGGGTCGGTCTGCTTGAGTTCGAGCAGGATCGGCACGGCCACGTGCCCCGGCTGCTCGTCGGACCACTCCTTGACCTGCCGCAGACAGCCGCGCAGCGTCACGCAGGTGGTGCGGTAGTCGAAGTCCGCCCAGTGCAGCACCTTGAAGCCGGGCTTCTTCCAGTCGGGGTCGGAAAGCGCGGGCAGCCCGGCCTGTTTACGGATCAACGGGTCGGCGTACAGGCCGCCTTGGGGGTCGGGGAAGACATCCAGCTCGATGCCCCGCGCACGCTGGCGCTCGAACTGTACGGGCAGCGAGGCATGGCTGTAGAGCAGCGTCTGCCAGTTCGGATCGTGCTGGGACATGATCTGCTGCTCGGCGAAGGACGCCTCACGGTGGTAGCTGTTGTGCGTGGCCATCGACTGAACCTGCGTGAGCCGCAGGTCCCGTGCGGGATCGCCGCCATGAGCGGCTCCTTCTGGCTGTGCCTGCGCGGCTGACGAGAGCGCCGCGACAGCGGCGACCGCGAACACGGCCGAGGCCCAGCGGCGGACCAGGGATCTGCTCTTCGTACGCACATCGGCCCCCTGTCGGGTACGGGACGCGCGGGAGGCCGCGCGCCACACGAAACGCTGCCGGGCCCGTACGGCGTGTACGTGCCCGGCAGTTGACGCACCGCTGAACATCCCGCCCGGCGCACCACCCGTCAACACCGCGTGCCCCCGGCGCCCACGGCTCGGCGCGGTTCGGTGCCCGCGGCTCAGCGCACCCTGGCGAAGAACGCGCGTATGTCGGCAGCCAGCGCGTCCGGCCGGTCCATGGCCAGGAAGTGGTGCCCCCCGGGGTTGCCGGTGGGCCAGTGCGGGATCTCGGTGTGCCGTTCGGCGAGGCGGCGGATGCCGGGAGGCCCGCTGTAGACGCCGGTCGGCGCCGCGCGGTTGCCCCGGGGCCAGGCGAACCCGGCGCTCTCGTAGTACGGCCACGCCGACGAACCGAATGTGCCCGTCAGCCAGTAGAGGCTCAGGTTGGTCAGGAACAGGTCCGTGTCGACGGCCTCGTCGAGCGGCTTGCCCGAGGCGTTGAACTCGTGGAACTTCTGCGCCATCCACGCCAGTGCCCCCACGGGCGAGTCGTGCCAGCCGTACGCGAAGGTCTGCGGGGCCGCGCGCAGCAGCGCGTGGTGGTCGACCCCGTGCATCCAGTCCTGGCCCATGAGCGCTTCGTAGGAGGCCCGTTCCTCCTGCGTCAGCTCCGGCAGGTCCTCCTCCGTGGGGAAACCGAGCCCGCCGATGAGGTACACCCCGGCCACCCGCGCGGGGTCGGCAGCGGCCACCTCAGGTGCGACGTAGGCCCCGAAGTCGTCACCCTGGGCGCCGTAGCGCTCGTACCCCAGGCGCCGCATCAGACGGGCCCACAGTTCTGCCACGCGCCGCGCGCTCCAGCCCTCCTCAGCGGGCGGCGCGGAGAAGCCGAACCCCGGCAGCGAGGGCACGACGACGTGGAACGCCTGCGCCGGGTCCCCACCGTGTGCCCGGGGATCGGTCAGCGGTCCGATGAGACGGGCGAACTCCACGAAGGAGTTGGGCCAGCCGTGGGTGAGCACGAGCGGCAGCGCGTCGGGCTCGGGCGAACGTACGTGCAGGAAGTGCACGTCCTGGCCGTCGATCCCGGTCATGAACTGCGGGAAGCGGTTCAGCTCCGCCTCCCGCTCACGCCAGTCGAAACCGTCGCGCCACCGCGCCGCCAGCCGGCGCAGACATGTGCCGGGCACACCCCTGCTCCAGCCCTCGCCCGGCAGCTCACGCGGCCAGCGGGTACGGGCCAGGCGCTCGCGCAGATCATCCAGGTCGGTCTGCGGGACGTCGATACGGAAGGGCCGGATCTGTGAGGTCATGGCAGCACGGTAGAAGCCCTTGCGGACAGCTACCGTCCGCAAGGGCTCCCCCGGCGACTTCACGCGCATACGATGCCCCGTCCACGCAGGCACCCACGTACGCCCTCCGGCGCAGGCGCGTCAGCCGACGCTGGAGTAGGCGACAACTCCCCGCAGCATGCCGTCGATCGCCTTACGCGCGTTCTTCGGCACGGTGCCGACATCCGGCGCTGCGGCGGCCAACTGGCCCAGCACGTCGATGACCTGCTTGCACCAGCGCACGAAGTCGCCCGCCGGCATGTCCGCCTCGCGCAGCACCTCGTCGAGCCCGTGGCCTTCGGCCCAGCGGTACGCCGCCCAGGCGAATCCCAGGTCGGGCTCGCGCTGGCCGACGCCCTCGGCAGCGGTGATGCGGTGGTCCTCCTCCAGAGCGTCCAGCCGGCCCCAGATCCGCACCATCTCGCTGAGCGCCGTACGGGCCCTGCCACCGGGCAGCTTGGGCGGCAGCGCGTCGTCGGCGCTGCGCGACTCGTACACCAAAGCGGAGACACAGGCGGCCAGTTCGGCCGGCGGCAGGCCCTCCCACACCCCGTCCCGCAGGCACTCGGAGGCCAGCAGGTCCAGCTCTCCGTAGAGCCGCCCCAGTACCCGGCCGTCCTCGGAGACATGGTCGCCGCTGAGGTAGTCCAGCTCGCTCAGCAGCGCGTACACCCTGTCGAAGGTCCGCGCGATCGTGTTCGTACGCCCCTCGATGCGCCGCTCCAGCTGCCGCGTGTCCCGCTTGAGCCGCTGATACCGCTCGGCCCAGCGTGCGTGGTCCTCCCGCTCGTCGCAGCCGTGGCACGGGTGCCGGCGGATCTCGGCGCGCAGCCGCGTGATCTCGGTGTCGTCAGCCGCCTCCGAGCGCTCCTTGCGGTGCCGGGGCGCGACATGGTGCCCGGCCTTCGTCCGCAGCGCGGAGGCGAGGTCCCGGCGGGACTGCGGGCTGCGCGCGTTGAACGACTTGGGGACGCGCATCCTGTCCAGCGGCTCGACAGGCACCGGGAAGTCCATCGCGGCCAGCCGCTTGACCTGCCGCTGCGCGGTCAGCACGAGCGGGCGCGGCCCCTCGGGCTCCGAGTGCCGGTCGTACCCCCTGCGGTGGCCCGGGCCGCGCCCGGAGCCGACGCCGGGGTCCAGCACGAGGGCGAGGCCCGCGTACTTGCCCGTGGGCACGTGGATGACATCGCCGGGCTTGAGCTTCTCCAGCGCCGCGGCTGCCTGCACTCGGCGCTGCGCCGCGCCCTGCTTGGCCAACTCCGTCTCGCGGTCCTTCAGTTCGCGCCGCAGCCGCGCGTACTCCTCGAAGTCGCCGAGGTGGCAGGTCATCGAGGCGCGGTACCCCTCAAGGCCCTCCTCGTTCTTCTGCACCTGCCGCGAGATGCCGACGACGGAGCGGTCCGCCTGGAACTGCGCGAACGAGGTCTCCAGCAGCTCCCGCGAGCGGTGTCTGCCGAACTGCGCGACGAGGTTGACCGCCATGTTGTACGACGGTTTGAAGGAGGAACGCAGCGGATACGTACGCGCTCCCGCGAGCCCCGCGAGCGCTCCGGGGTCCATGCCGCGCTGCCACAGCACGACGGCGTGCCCCTCGATGTCGATGCCGCGCCGCCCGGCCCTGCCGGTGAGCTGCGTGAACTCGCCGGGCGTGATGTCGGCGTGCTGCTCGCCGTTCCACTTGACGAGCTTCTCCAACACCACCGAGCGCGCCGGCATGTTGATGCCCAGGGCGAGGGTCTCGGTCGCGAAGACCGCCTTCACGAGGCCCCGTACGAACAGCTCCTCGACGACCTCCTTGAAGGTCGGCAGCATGCCCGCGTGGTGCGCTGCGATACCGCGCTCCAGGCCCTCCAGCCACTCGAAGTAGCCCAGCACGTGCAGGTCCTGGTCGGGGATGTCGGCGGTGCGTTCCTCGACGATCTCCCGGACCCTGGCACGCGCGGGAGCGTCGTTGAGCCGCAGGCCCGAGTACAGGCACTGCTGGACGGCGGCCTCGCAGCCCGCGCGGCTGAAGATGAACGTGATGGCGGGCAGCAGGCCCTCGGAGTCCAGCCTGTCGATGACCTCAGGACGGCTCGGCGTCCACGTACGGGCACGCTGGCGGCGCTCACGCTCCCGGTCGGCCTCCCGCTTCGGACGGCCGCCTCCGCGGCGGTCCCTGGGGTTGCCCGGCCTGCTGTTCTCGATCCGGGCCATGCGCACGAGGTCGGGGTTGACCTCGCGCTTCTCCCCCGACTCCTCGAACAGGTCGTACATCCGCCGGCCCGCGAGCACGTGCTGCCACAGCGGAACGGGCCGGTGCTCGGAGACGACCACCTCGGTGTCACCGCGCACGGTGTCCAGCCAGTCACCGAACTCCTCCGCGTTCGAGACCGTGGCCGACAGCGAGACGAGGGCCACCGACTCGGGGAGGTGGATGATGACTTCCTCCCACACGGCGCCCCGGAAGCGGTCCGAGAGGTAGTGCACCTCGTCCATGACGACGTAGCCCAGCCCCAGCAGGGACTTGGACCCGGCGTAGAGCATGTTCCGCAGCACCTCGGTCGTCATCACGACGACGGGGGCCTCGGAGTTGACGCTGTTGTCGCCGGTCAGCAGACCGACCTTGGAGGCGCCGTATCTTTTGACCAGGTCGCCGTACTTCTGGTTCGACAGCGCCTTGATCGGGGTGGTGTAGAAACACTTGCGGCCCTGCGTCAGGGCCAGGTGGACGGCGAACTCGCCCACAATGGTCTTGCCTGAGCCGGTCGGCGCCGCGACCAGCACTCCCTTTCCTGCTTCGAGGGCTTGGCACGACTCGATCTGGAACGGATCGAGATCGAAGTCGTACATGTCACGGAAGGGAGCGAGGGCGGTGGCCTGGTCGGCCGCACGCCGACGGGCCGCCGAGTATCGCTCTGCTGGGGACAGGTCCTCGGTCATCGTGTCTACGAGCGTACCGGCCACGTCTGACAGAACTCACGATCTTTACCGGCACATGGCCCAAAACCCATGGTCAGAGCGTTCCGCGCATACGCGGGGTCAGCAGGAGAGGGCAGCGGGTGACCGGCTGCTCAGCTGCGTAAGGGGGCCGCTCAGGTGGCGTCGTCGTAACCGTTCATCCGGTTCGGTCCGCCCGCGCCGTCGTCGGAGACGGAGCGCGGCGCCGGTACGGAGTCGGTGGAGGCGACGGGTTCCGGAACGTCGTCGAGCGTGGACGCCTCGTCGTCGTCCAGGCCCGCGTACGGGCTGGCGCGCCTGCGGCGGCGGTCGTTGAAGAGCGAGATGGCGACGGCACCGAAGTAGAGCAGGACGATGGGCGCCGCCAGCGCGCACATCGTCAGCGGGTCACCTGTCGGTGTCGCGACGGCCGCGAAGATCGTGATGCCCAGCACCATCCCTCGCCACCAGCCCAGCAGACGCTTCCCGCTGAGGATGCCGCCGAGGTTCAACAGGACCAGCAGCAGCGGCAGTTCGAAGGCGAGCCCGAAGACGATCACCAGACGGGTGACGATGTCGAGGAAGTCGTCCAGCGGGATCAGGTTGCCCGTGCCCTCGGGGCTGAAGTCCAGCAAGGTCTTGGCAGCCGTCGGCAGGACGACGTAGGCCAGGCAGGCACCCGCGAGGAACAGCGGCACGCCGACTCCGACGAAGGAGCGCGCGTACTTCTTCTCGTGCTTGTGCAGGCCGGGGGCGAGGAAGCCCCACAGCTGGTAGAGCCAGATCGGCGAGGCGACGACGACGCCCGCCGTGAGGGCCACCTTGAGCATGATCGTGAAGGGCGCGATCAGGCCGTTGATGGTGATCTCGGCGCAGGTCTCGCCTTCCTTGGCGGCCTCGCCGAAGCCCTTCGTGCAGCCCACCGAGTCGCGGACGGGGTCCATCAGGAAGTCGGCGATCTGCTTGTAATAGACCATCGCCACGATGGTGACGACAAGGATCGCCAGCACGGACTTCATCAAGCGGTTGCGCAGCTCACGCAGATGATCCGCGAGGGGCATCCGGCCCTCGGGATCTCTTTCCCGCTTACCCTGGTTACGGGCGGACTTGAGCAACCCTCGTCCTCAGTCTCGAAGTGTCGGCGGCATCCTGGTCAGCTGCGTGTCTCAGCTGCTCTTCTGCTGCTGGTCCGGCTCCGTGACGGGACGCGCGGTCGCCGTGTCACCGGGGGCTGCCTGGATGGTCCTGGGCGCCGACTGCTGCGCCTCACCGGACTTGGCCTCCGCCTCGCCCTCGGCGGTCGAGCCGCCTTCCTTCTTCATCTGCTTGGCCTCGCTCTTGAGGATGCGGGCCGACTTGCCCAGCGAACGGGCCATGTCCGGAAGCTTCTTGGCTCCGAACAGCAGCAGGATGACAAGGATGATCAGGACAATTTCCATGGGCCTCAGATTGCCGATCATGTGCCACTACCTTCTCGCCGGGGCGGCGTGTGTCCTGCCTGCCGTGTGTTTGGCTGCCTGCGTCGTGCTGACATACCGCGTCGAGCTGACGTACTGGCAGCGATCGTAACCCTGTGGAGTGAACACCAGGCAATCCCCGTGCATCCTCCCGATTGCGTGCTCCAGCCGCCGTCGACACGGCACGCCAGGCAGCCTACCCCTCCGCTGTCCATACCAGCAGACCGCCTTCGCGTCTCCTATGTCTCGTAAGGAGCTTGTGTCTCGCTGGAGGACGGCACACGCGGGGCACGCGCCGCGAGCGGTACGGCGGCACGCTCCAGATTCTCAGCGGCCCTGGTGATCCGCTCCGAACTGTCACCGACCGCACGGGAGAAACGGCGCACCTCCAGCCCCACCCGGACAGCGAGCACCCCGAGTACGGCGATCCCGCAGAAGGCCAGGACCAGGAAGAACATCGGCCACAACATGGGGAGCAGCCTAGTGGCTCGTAGAGCCCGCTCTCACTCCCCGTAGGCGGCGAGCGCCTTCTTCGCCGCTTCCCGCGCGCTGTCGTCCAGCTCGGGGGGCGACGTGATCCGCCCGTCCTTGCCGAGCCGCAGCGCCAGTCGGCGCAGCGAGGCCGGGTCGGGCGTACGCAGCGTGATCCGCAGCCCGCCGTCGGGCAGTTCCTCAGCGCTGTCGTACGGGTAGTACTCCGCGACCCAACGCCCGCCGGGGCCCACCTCGATGACGACCTCAGGGTCGCCGGCGGCGGGCTGTACGAGCCCGGCGCTCAGGTCCCGGGGCTCGATCGGGGGCGGGTCGGAGCGCTCGTCGAGCAGCTTGATCTCGGCGATCCGGTCGAGGCGGAAGGTACGCCGCGCCTCCGACAGCCGGCACCACGCCTCCACGTAGGTGTGCCCGACAGCGAACAGCCTGATCGGGTCCACCTCGCGATCGGTCAGTTCGTCGCGTGCCGGAGAGTAGTAGCGCAGCCACAGCCTGCGCCGCTCGGCGATGGCGCGGTCGACATCGGCGAAGACGCCGCCCTCGGACTCGAAGGTCACCGACAGCCGCGAGCTGGCGCCCGCGCTCTCCCCCGCCGCCGTCTCCAGCTTGGCGGTTGCCCGCTGGAGCGCGTCGCGGTCGCTCTCGCGCAGCCCCGGCAGCGTGGCGACGGCACGCGCCGCCACCAGCAGCGCGGTGGCCTCGTCCGCTGCCAGCCGCAGCGGCTGGGCCGTGTCGCTGCCCAGCGCGTCCGCGTTGCGCCACCAGATGCGCTCGCCGTCGGTGTCGATCTCCAGCAGGTCGCCGCCGCGGAAGCTGGTCCCGCACATGGGCAGCACGTTCAGGTCGGAGATCAGCTCGTCAGCGGTGATCGCGAAGGCCCGTGCGACCTCGTCGACCCGGGCACCCGGCCTGTCCCGCAGGTAGGTGACCAGCGAGAGCATCCTGCGGGTCTGGTCGATGGCGTTGCCGGCCATATGGCGTTCCTCCCCCTCAGCCCTTGGCCACGGCGCGCAGCCGGTCGACCACGTCGGCCCGTAGCTCAGCGGGTTCCAGCACGATCACATCGGGCCCGAACTCCACCAGCCAGGCGTCGAGTCCATGACCGTAGGGGATCTCCAACTCGTCCCAGCCGTCGCCCAGTTCCCTGGTCGACAGCGCCCTGGCCCGCAGCGGGTAGCCAGAGCCCGCGCGCAGCCGGATACGGGCGCTGCTGGTGGCGCCCTCGCCTGCCCAGCGCTCCACCGTCTCGCGCACCGTCACCTGGTCGGGGACGGGCGCGGTGAAGGCCGCCGCACGTGAGCGCACGGCGCCCGTGATGCGCGAGAGCCGGAAGACGCGCTCGGCGCCCCGGTCCCTGTCGTAGCCGGCGAGGTACCAGTGGCCGCGCCAGCACTCCAGCGTCCACGGCTCGACCTGGCGCTTCTCGGCACGTGCGGCGTTGGACTTGCGGTAGTCGAAGACGACGGGCCGCCGGTCGCGGCATGCCAGCATCAGCGGCTCGAACGCCGCCTCCCGCGCGGGGATATGGGGCTCCAGCGTGCTGTGCCGCCGCTCCCCGTCCTGTTCGGCAACGCTCACACCCGGCATGCCGCCGGCGGCATGCAGCTTCTGGAGCGCTCCGCTGGCGGCAGCGGCGAGCCTCGCCTGCTGCCAGACGCGGGCCGCGAGGCCCAGCGCCGTGGCCTCGGCTGCGTCGAGGGTGACGGGCGGCAGGGTGTTGCTGTCGCGCCGGGCCACATAGCCGGTCTCGCCGTCGAGGTTCTCCACGGTGTCGATGACGAGGCCCAGCTCGCGCAGGTCGTCCTTGTCCCGCTCGAACATCCGGCTGAAGGACTCCTCGCTGCCGGTGTGCCCCTCGCCTGACCCGAAGGCTTCGACGTACGCCTCGATGGAGTCGCGCAGCTCACGCTTGGTGAGCGGACGCCGGGCACCCAGGAGGCACAGCGCCAGATTCATCAGCCGCTCGGCCTTGGCAATCGCCATGGGTTCCTCGTGCCCTCTCTGCTGCTGTTCCGGCTGTCGACCGTACCGCCCGCGGAGCGGACGGCAAAAGCCGGGAGCCCCGCCGTGGGCGGGGCTCCCGGTGGTTCCGTGTCCGTCAGACGGCGATGAGATCGCAGACGAAGATCAGCGACTCGTTCGGCTTGATCCGTCCGCCGCCGGCACCGCGCTCCCCGTAGGCCAGGCGGGCCGGGATCGTCAGACGGCGACGACCGCCGACCTTCATGCCCTGCACACCCTTGTCCCAGCCCTCGATGACCTGTCCGGCACCCAGCTGGAACTGGAGCGGCTTGCCCCTGTTCCAGCTCGCGTCGAACTCTTCACCGGTGGAGAACGAGACACCCACGTAGTGCACGGAGACATTGTCCCCGGCCTTGGCCTCGGGGCCATCGCCCTCCCACAGGTCCTGGATCTCCAGGTCGGTCGGCGCCTCGCCTTCAGGGAAGTCGACCTCGGGCTTGTCGATGCTCACGAAATTGCTCCTACGAACGAATCTTGGGGACAACCGCGCCAGTCTGCCACGGAAGCGGTCACTTCACGTCAAGGACGTCCACCGAGAAGACGACGCCGTCCTTGAACTGCTTCCGCTGCTCCTTGGGGAAGGTCTCCGGCGGCACGGAGATCACCACGCGGCTGCCCGCCTTGGCACCCTTGAGCCCTTCCTTCCAGCCCGGGATCTGCGAGACGGGGAACTCCTGCGGTCCGCCCTGCGCCCAGGTGTTGTCGAGCTGCTTGCCGGTCTTCCACTGCTTCGCCGTGAAGTTGGCGAGGATCGTGCTCTTCTCGGTGGCGGCCTTGCCGTCACCCTCCACGACCGGCTCGCTGATCAGCTTGTCCGGAGCCGACTTGTCCTTGGGCATCTCGACAGAGGGCGCCTTGTTCTTCGTGATCTTGGTGCTGACCTTGGGCAGGTCGGGGTTCTGCGGCTTGTCAACGGGCTTGCCATCGATCTGGCTCGGCATGATCTTCTTCAGGTCGACAACGAAGACCAGCGTGGAATTGGCGGGAATCGTCGGCGGCTGGCCCTGCTTGCCGTACGCCTTACCGGGCGGCGCGACGATCTCGACGCGGCTGCCCATCTTCTTGCCGACCAGCGCCTCGTCCCAGGCCTTGATCACCTTGCCGTTGCCGATCTGGAACGTGGCAGGGGTGCCGCGCTTCCAGCTGCTGTCGAATTCCTTGCCCTTCCAGAGCTGGCCGACGTAGTGCGCGTTGACAGCGTCGCCCTTCTGGACCTTCTGCCCGTCGCCCTGCTTGAGGACCTTCACGCCGAGCTTGTCGGGCTGGTCGCCCTGCCCCTTCTCGATCTTGGGCTTCTTGCCGAGCTGACCGCTGACGCTGGGCAGGCCGCCCTTGGAGTCGGAGCTCGAACCGTCCTCGGAACCGCAGGCAGCGGCCGAGACGACCAACAGCGGCACGGCCAGCGCGGCGGCCGAGGCGCGCGCGAACTTCCGGGAGAGGGGCCGGGAAACGCGGGAGGTACGGGGGTTCGAACCCCCGGAGAGATGCAGCATGTGTCCCACTCGTGGGTGTAGGGGGTGTCCGGGCAGTTCTGACACCCTACGACTACGCCCCTGCACCCCCGCCACCTGCGACACGGAAACGGCCCTGACCCCGGTCAACCTGTGCTGACGAGGAAGGCGCGAACGGCCCGTATCCACCCGGACCGCCCGCGCCCGACACTCGCATCCGCGTGTGTCACATGCCGGCGATCAGCTTCTCCACCCGCTCGTCCACCGAGCGGAACGGGTCCTTGCACAGCACCGTGCGCTGCGCCTGGTCATTGAGCTTCAGATGCACCCAGTCCACCGTGAAGTCACGGCGCTGCTCCTGCGCCCTGCGGATGAAGTCGCCCCGCAGCCGCGCCCTGGTGGTCTGCGGGGGCACCGACTTGCCCTCGAAGATCTTGAGGTCGTTGCAGATCCTGGCGGCCTTGCCGTTCCGCTCCAGCAGGTAGTAGAGGCCCCTGCGGCGGTGGATGTCGTGGTACGCGAGATCTATCTGCGCGATACGGGGATGGGACATGGTGATGTTGTTCTTGTTCCGGTACTGCTCGATGAGCTGGTACTTCATCACCCAGTCGATCTCGGTGTTGATCTTGTCCAGCTCCTGGGAGCGGATCGACTCCAGCGCGCGCCCCCACAGCTCCAGCACCTGCTCAACCCGGCCCGACCGGATGCCGCGGCGGTCGCAGAAGTCCAGAGCCTTGTCGAAGTACTCCTGCTGCACCTCCAGCGCCGACGCCTCCCTGCCACTGGCCAGACGCACCTTGCGCTGGCCCGTGATGTCGTGACTGACCTCACGGATCGCCCGGATCGGGTTCTCCAGGGTGAGGTCCCGCATCACCGTGCCCGCCTCGATCATGCGCAGCACGAGATCGGTCGCGCCGACCTTGAGCAGCATCGTCGTCTCGGACATGTTCGAGTCCCCGACGATGACGTGCAGCCTGCGGTAGCGCTCCGCGTCGGCGTGCGGCTCGTCCCGGGTGTTGATGATCGGTCGCGAACGGGTCGTCGCCGAGCTGACGCCCTCCCAGATGTGCTCGGCGCGCTGGCTGACGCAGTAGACGGCTCCACGCGGCGTCTGGAGCACCTTGCCGGCGCCGCATACGAGTTGTCGGGTGACAAGGAACGGAATCAGTACGTCCGCCAGGCGTGAGAACTCCCCGTGCCGCGCCACAAGATAGTTCTCGTGGCACCCGTAGGAGTTTCCGGCCGAGTCGGTGTTGTTCTTGAAGAGATAGACGTCGCCCGCGATTCCTTCCTCGTGCAGGCGGCGTTCGGCATCGACGAGGAGGCCCTCAAGAATGCGCTCGCCGGACTTGTCGTGGGTGACCAGCTCGGTCACGTTGTCGCACTCCGGAGTGGCGTACTCCGGGTGCGAACCCACGTCCAAGTAGAGGCGCGCGCCGTTCCGCAGGAACACATTGCTGCTGCGGCCCCATGACACAACACGGCGGAAGAGGTACCGCGCCACTTCGTCGGGGGACAGCCGCCGCTGTCCCCGGAACGTACATGTGACGCCGTACTCGTTCTCCAGCCCGAAGATTCGGCGGTCCATGACTGAACATTACGCCTGATGGCCGGATCTGAAACCGGGTTCGGCGGCACCGTTGCGATCATTTTCGGCACCCGTCAACGGGGTTGGGGCACCCCCGGGACCTGCGGCGGGAGCGGGCTCCCGGACCGCGCCGGCCGCCTCGGGGACGGCGCCGCCGGGCGGCCTCAGCACCCGCGTCGTCGCCAGCATCACCGCGAGCGCCGCCACACCGCCGGCCCCCGCCAGCCCGAACCCGGCGCCAGAACCGCCCCACTCGATGACGCTGCCCACCGCCCCCGTCCCGGCCGCGGCGCCCACCCCGAACGTGGTCACCAGCCACGAGAACGCCTCCGTCACCGTGCCGGTGGGCGCATGGCGGTCCACCACCACGAAGGCACACGCCAATGCGGGCGCCAGGAAGAGCCCGGAGAGACCGCCGAGCACCACCATCACCGGCATGCCGGGCACCAGCACCAGCGGGAGGTTCCCCGCGGCGAACAGCCCCACCAGCACCCGCAGCCGCACCTCGTACACACCGGGCCACTGGCGTGCCCCGTAGAGCACACCGCCGACCAGGGCCCCCGCACCCTGCCCCGCCAGCAGATAGGTCGATATGAGCTTGTCCCCGTGGTCCTGCGCATAGGCCACTCCCGCCAGCGCGAACGTCCCCAACGCGAGCCCCACGAAGAAGAAAGCGGCCAGCAGCGCCTTCAGCCCCGGGGACCGCAGCGCCCCCAGCCAGTGCGCCGTACGCGGCGAGGAACGCCACGCGCGCGACGGCGGCGACACGACGACGGAGAGGGCGCCCAGCACGCCCAGTGCGTTCACCACCAGCAGCGCAGCCGTCTCGTCCCACCGCGCCACCAGCAGCGTCACCAGCAACGGCCCCGCGGCGAACATCACTTCCTGCGCCACCGCATCCAGCGCGTACGCCGCGTGCACCCGCTCCTCCCGCTTGAGCACACTCGGCCACAGGGCCCGCAGCCCGCCCTCCAGCGGCGGCGTGAACAGCCCGAAGGCCAGCACGGCGCCGTAGGCGACCAGCAGCGACCCCACCCCGGACAGCGCCAGCGTGGCCGCGCCCAGCGCGGAGAGCACCGCAGCCGGGAACATCACACGCGGCTGCCCGTACAGGTCGACCAGCCGCCCCAGCATCGGCTGCCCGAACGCCGTCGCGAGCCCGTACAGGGCCGACAACACCCCGGCGAGCGCCATGCTCCCGCCCTCGGCACGGACGAACAGTGCGATGGCGATGGGCCCCGTCGCGTTCGGCAGCCTGCCCACCAGCGTGCCTCCGAGCAACCGCATCGCGTGCTTGGCCCGCAGCAGCTCCGCATAGCCTCTCGTCATCCGCCCACTCCCCTCCGCCCGGAGGGCTCCCCCGGGAGTTGTACGTATAACCACCGCCGTTATACGTACCATGCGCAGCGAGCCACGGTGAAGGAGCAGACGTGCCAGAAGCCCGCCCCGGCGGACCCGGAACCCCCGGACGTACCCGCCCCACAGGGCACGACGTGGCGAGCGCGGCCGGCGTCTCCCAGGCCACCGTCTCCCTCGTCCTCGGGGGCAAATGGGAGGGCCGCGTCTCCGCACGGACGGCGCAGAAGGTACGCGAAGCGGCCCGCGAGATGGGCTACCGGCCGAACCTCGCCGCACGCCATCTGCGGCTCGGCCGCACCCGCACGGCGCTCCTCGTCGTTCCCGCGCTGACCAACGAGTTCTTCGCCGCCGTCCACCAGGGCGCCGTCGGCATCGCCTCCGACCACGACTTCGGGCTCCTCCTGTACCCCTCCCCCGAAGGCGTCACGGCCGCGCCCGTCCCCTTCGCCTCCGCCAGTGCCGCGCTCGACGGCGTGATCGCCTCCTCCATGGCCCCGGGCGCGCTGAGCGCGCTGCGCGGGGAAGGGCTCCCCCTCGTCATGCTCGACAGCGACGACCCGGGGTCCGACGCCACCGTCAACTTCGACATCGCACACGGCATGCGCCAGATCGCCGGCCACCTGCTCTCACTCGGCCACCGGCACCTGGCCCACGTGGCCTCCGCCATCGACTCCTGGACCTTCACCACCCGAGCCGACAGCCTCCACCAGGCGCTCCACGGCACAGGCGGCTCCGTCGTACGCACCGAACACGCGCCCCTCAGCGTCGCCGGCGGGCTCGAAGCCACCACCCGCGCCCTCACCGGCACGACCGCCCCCGCGCCCACCGCCGTCGTCTGCGACGACGACCTCCTCGCCACCGGCGCCCTCAAGGCCGCCCGACGGCTCGGCCTGCGCGTACCGGAAGACGTCTCCGTCACCGGCTTCGACGACCTGGCACTCGCCACAGCCGTCGAACCCGAACTCACCACCGTCCACCTCCCCGCAGCCGAGGCCGGAGCGGCCGGCATGCGCGCACTGCTCGCGGTCCTGGACGGCCGCCAGGCGGACACCGAACTGCTCCCCGTGACGCTGGTCCCCCGCACCTCCACCGGGCCGCCCGCCACCGCCGCACGCTGACACGGCGGCCCTCCCGAGGCTGACGCACGCACAGCGGCAGCGGACACACGAAACGTCGGCCCGGCCGGAAACCCGGCCGGGCCGACGCCCGGAAACAAAGAGAGCCGTAAGAAAAGAACTACTCGGAGGTGTCGGAACCCTCGTCGGTGGACGACTCCTCCGCCGGAGCCGCCGTGTCCGGCGTCTCCTCCAGAAGACTCGCGACCTGACTGCCGGGAATCCGGCGGAACTTGCGCATCTGCGGCCTGTCACGGTCCAGCACGGCGACCTCCAACTGCTCGGCCGCCAGCGCGCGTTCACCCCCGTTGTTGTCCCTGCCCAGCGCCTCGGCACCCAGCTTCAGCGCCTCGCCCAGCGACATGCCCTCATGGTGCCGCTGGTCCATGTAGGTACCGATCTGATCCGAATTACCGCCCACAGCGACCGAACCGTGCTCGTCCACGATCGAACCGTCATGCGGCAGCCGGTAGATCTGGTCGTCCTCCGGAGCGGGCCCCACCTCGGCGACGATCAGCTCGACCTCGTACGGCTTCTCCGCGTTCGCCGAGAAGATCGTGCCCAGCGTCTGGGCGTAGACATTCGCGAGACCACGCGCCGTGACATCCTCACGGTCGTACGTGTAACCCCTCAGATCGGCGTACCGGACGCCGCCGATACGGAGATTCTCGAACTCGTTGTACTTACCGACCGCCGCGAAAGCGATCCGGTCGTAGATCTCACTGACCTTGTGCAGTGCGCGAGAGGGGTTCTCGGCGACGAACACGATGCCGTCCGCGTACTGCAACACGACCACGCTGCGCCCGCGCGCGATGCCCTTCCGGGCGTACTCCGCGCGGTCGGCCATGAACTGCTGAGGTGAGACATAGAACGGCGTCGACACCGGCTATCCGTCCCTTCCTGTCCGTTGGGTCCTAGGAGACAGGGGCCTGCGGCCCGTTGGGCAGTTGGAGACGGCCCTCGTGCACTGTCCTGGCGAGCTCCGCGACCTCGTCATCGGGCAGCCTACGGATTCCGTCCTCGGTGATCGACATGACGATCGGGTAGATACGGCGGGCCATGTCGGGACCACCGGTCGCCGAGTCGTCGTCCGCCGCGTCGTAGAGCGCCTGGAGAACGGCCGTCGCCGCCTGCTCCTCCGTCAGATCGTCGCGGTGCAGCTTCTTGAGGGCTCCCCGCGCGAAGACCGAACCCGAACCGACGCCGGCGAAGCCCAGCTCCTCCGAGCGACCGCCCGTGACGTCGTACGAGAAGATGCGGCCCCGCTGACGGTCCACGTCGTAACCAGCGAAGATCGGGACAACCGCCAGTCCCTGAAGCGCCATTCCGAGATTGCTGCGGATCATCGTCGAGAGGCGGTTCGCCTTGCCCTCCAGAGAGAGCGTGGAGCCCTCGACCTTCTCGAAGTGCTCCAGCTCCAGCTGGAACAGCTTCACCATCTCCACGGCCAGACCCGCCGTGCCCGCGATTCCCACGGCGGAGTACTCATCGGCCGGAAAGACCTTCTCCACATCCCGCTGCGCGATGACGTTGCCCATCGTCGCCCGCCGGTCACCCGCGAGAACCACCCCACCGGGGAAGGTCACGGCCACGATGGTCGTGCCGTGCGGCACCTGAACGGCACCCTCGACGGGAGGCAGCGGCCGGTTCCCCGGGAGCTGTCCCGGGGCGTGGTCGGACAGAAAGTCCATGAACGACGACGATCCTGGCGTCAGGAAGGCAGCAGGTAGACGCCCGGTGCTACGGGTGTTGGCTTCCACACGTTTCCTTCCACGTAGGCGATGGCCCGGCGCATGACGTCCGGCCGGTCCTTCAACTGCCCCAGTGCCGCATTGCAACTGAAGCACAGTACGCCCCGGACCCTACCCGTCACATGGTCGTGATCCACATGCTGCGGCTCCGGCTTGAGACAGATCGGGCAGATCCCGAACTGACCGTCGACGAGCGCCTGTCGCTCCTCAATCGTCATGCCGTACTGACGCTTGAGATGCCTGGCCCGCCCCTGCTCCGCTCGGCACGCCTTACACCGTGTCGAGAGGCCATCCGTGGCAGTCGCGTTCCGGTGCCATTCGGAATGCGGCTTGATCTTGTCGCAGATACGACAGAGCTTATGCCCTGCGGGGACAGTTACTTTCTCCCGTACTTTCTTGCCGAGAGCTGCCCGGCGACGCCGGTAGTGCGCGGCAGAGTATTCCGCCACGCACTTCCGGCACCGCGACTGTCGTCCGTCGCTGCGGTTCTTGTCCGCCGCGAAAGAAGTCATCGGGAGAGTGCTCTCACACTTCGCGCAATACTTCGCATTTCGAGCGCCGGACATGTCCGTTACTGTCCGCCTTTTTGCACGAATGAGCGCACGAAATCCTCGGCATTTTCCTCGAGTACGTCATCGATTTCATCCAGCACGGAGTCCACGTCGTCCGACAGTGCCTCCTGGCGCTCCTTGAGGTCCTCGGAAACCTGCGCGTCCTGCGCCTGCTCCTCGGTCTCCTCGGTCTGGCGCGTCGACTTCTGCTGTCCGCCGCCGGTGTCCTTGGTCGCCATTTCCCTCACCCCGCTCGGTTCGGTGGGTACGCGGAACGTACAAGATCAGACCCTACAAGCAGGGACTGACATCGGCCCCTCTGTTGGTACAACGTCCGGGAACCACCTCGATGATTCCCGGACCGGGCACGGCGCAGCCGCGAATCAGCTGCCCGAAAGTACCTTGACCAGCTCTTCCGCCGTACGACAGCGGTCCAGCAGTTCCTTGACGTGGTCGCGCGTCCCGCGCAGCGGCTCCAGCGTCGGTACACGTTGCAGGGAGTCACGGCCGGGGAGATCGAAGATGACGGAGTCCCAGGAAGCGGCGGCCACGTCGTCGGCGTACTGCTCCAGGCAGCGGCCCCGGAAGTAGGCCCGGGTGTCCTCGGGCGGCTTGGTGACCGCCCTGGTGACCTCCTCGTCGGTCAGCAGGCGCTGCATCTTGCCGCGCGCCACCAGCCGGTTGTAGAGGCCCTTGTCGGGGCGCACATCGGCGTACTGGAGGTCCACGAGGTGCAGCCTGGCCGCGTCCCAGCCGAGGTTGTCCCTGCGGCGGTAACCCTCCATGAGCGAGCGTTTGGCGACCCAGTCCAGCTGGTCACTGAGGTCCATGGGATCGCGTTCCAACCGGTTGAGCACGTCCTCCCATCGGGTGAGCACGTCCCTGGTCTGGTCGTCCGCGTCGGCGCCCCAGCGCTCCTCGACGTACTTCCGTGCCAGCTCGAAGTACTCCATCTGAAGCTGTACGGCCGTGAGTGTGCGACCGCTGCGCAGCGTGATCAACCGCCGCAGCGACGGGTCGTGCGAGACCTGGTGGAGGGTCTTCACAGGCTGGTCGACGGCGAGGTCAACGGCGATGAAGCCGTCCTCGATCATGGAGAGTACGAGCGAGGTGGTGCCGAGCTTGAGATAGGTGGAGACCTCGGAGAGGTTGGCGTCGCCGATGATCACGTGCAGCCGGCGGTACTTCTCCGCGTCGGCGTGCGGCTCGTCCCTGGTGTTGATGAGCGGGCGCTTGAGGGTGGTCTCCAGGCCGACCTCGACCTCGAAGTAGTCGGCACGCTGGCTGAGCTGGAAGCCGTGCTCACTGCCGTCCTGGCCGAGCCCGACGCGGCCGGCTCCGGTGAAGACCTGACGGGAGACGAAGAACGGCGTGAGGTGGCGCACGATGTCGGAGAACGGGGTCTCCCGCTTCATCAGGTAGTTCTCGTGCGTGCCGTAAGAGGCGCCCTTGTTGTCGGTGTTGTTCTTGTAGAGGTGGATGGGCTGCGTGCCGGGGACGTCGGCAGCGCGCTCCGCCGCCTCGGCCATGATGCGCTCGCCGGCCTTGTCCCAGAGCACGGCGTCGCGTGGGTTGGTGACTTCCGGTGCGCTGTACTCGGGGTGGGCGTGGTCGACGTACAGCCGTGCGCCATTGGTGAGGATGACGTTCGCCAGGCCGATGTCCTCGTCGGTGAGCTGGCTTGAGTCGGCTGCCTCACGTGCGAGGTCGAAGCCGCGGGCGTCCCGCAGCGGATTCTCTTCCTCGAAGTCCCAGCGGGCGCGACGCGCCCTGTGCATCGCCGCCGCGTACGCGTTGACGACCTGGGACGAGGTGAGCATGGCATTGGCGTTGGGGTGCCCGGGCACGGAGATGCCGTACTCGGTCTCGATGCCCATTACTCGCCGTACGGTCATGCGGCCCTCCTTGCCTGACGGCGGCCAGCCGTTGGACCACCGTTCAAGTCCCGCTGCGCATCCGGCCCGTGTGCGATCCCCTCGTCCGCACTGCGCGTCGCGGCGGTACGGAAGAGCCTATGACGCACAGGCTGAAGTGGGGAGATCACTCTGCGGACTTCCTTCTGCGGAATGGCGCTCCGGGAAACAATCCGGCTGCGGGTGCCCTCGCGGGACCCGCAGCCGGACTGGATCCTCGCTACAGGTACTGACCGGTGTTGGCGACCGTGTCGATGGAACGGCCGGTGTCCGCGCCCTGCTTGCCGGTGACGAGTGTGCGGATGTAGACGATCCGCTCGCCCTTCTTGCCGGAGATACGGGCCCAGTCATCGGGGTTGGTCGTGTTCGGCAGGTCCTCGTTCTCCTTGAACTCGTCGACGCAGGCGGCGAGCAGATGGGAGACGCGGAGGCCCTTCTGGTTGTGATCGAGGAACGCCTTGATGGCCATCTTCTTGGCGCGGCCGACGATGTTCTCGATCATGGCGCCGGAGTTGAAGTCCTTGAAGTAGAGGACTTCCTTGTCGCCGTTGGCGTAGGTGACCTCCAGGAAGCGGTTCTCCTCGGACTCCGCGTACATCTGCTCCACGACCGACTGGATCATGGCCTCGACCGCGGCTGCTGCGCTGCCGCCGTGCTCGGAGACGTCGTCGGAGTGCAGCGGGAGGTTCGCGGTGAGGTACTTCGAGAAGATGTCCTTTGCTGCCTCGGCGTCGGGGCGCTCGATCTTGATCTTCACATCGAGGCGGCCGGGGCGGAGGATCGCCGGGTCGATCATGTCCTCGCGGTTGGAGGCGCCGATGACGATGACGTTCTCCAGGCCCTCCACGCCGTCGATCTCGGAGAGCAGCTGCGGGACGATGGTGTTCTCCACGTCCGAGCTGACTCCGGAGCCACGGGTGCGGAAGAGGGAGTCCATCTCGTCGAAGAAGACGATGACGGGGGTGCCCTCGCTCGCCTTCTCACGTGCGCGCTGGAAGACCAGGCGGATGTGCCGCTCGGTCTCACCGACGTACTTGTTGAGGAGTTCCGGGCCCTTGATGTTGAGGAAGTAGCTCTTCCCCTGGGGCAGACCGGTCACCTCGGCGACCTTCTTGGCCAGGGAGTTGGCGACGGCCTTCGCGATGAGCGTCTTGCCGCAGCCGGGGGGTCCGTAGAGCAGAACGCCCTTGGGCGGGCGCAGTTCGTGCTCACGGAAGAGGTCGGGGTAGAGATACGGAAGCTCAACGGCGTCCCGGATCTGCTCGATCTGGCCGCCCAGTCCACCGATCTTGGTGTAGTCGATGTCCGGGACCTCTTCGAGGACGAGTTCCTCGACCTCGCTCTTCGGTACGACCTCGAAGACGTATCCGGAGCGGCTCTCCAGGAGCAGTGCGTCGCCGGCGCGCAGTGTGGCGGCGAGCAGGGGTTCGGCGAGCCGGACCACGCGTTCCTCGTCGGTGTGACCGACGACCAGGGCGCGCTCGCCGTCCTCAAGGACTTCCTTGAGGGTGACGATGTCGCCGGCGCGCTCGAACTCCATGGCCTCGACCACGTTGAGCGCCTCGTTGAGCATCAGCTCCTGGCCGCGCTTCAGCTCTTCGAGCTCGACGTTGGGGCTGACGTTCACCCGGAGCTTGCGGCCCCCGGTGAAGATGTCCGCCGTGCCGTCCTCGTTGGCCTGCAGGAAGACACCGAAGCCCGCCGGCGGCTGTGCCAGGCGGTCGACCTCTTCCTTGAGGGCCACGATCTGGTCGCGCGCTTCACGGAGAGTGTTGGAGAGCCGCTCGTTCTGGGCGGACACGCCGGCCAGGTTGGTCTGCAGCTCGACGATCCGCTCCTCGAGAATACGAGTGTGCCGCGGAGAGTCGGCGAGCTTGCGGCGCAGGACGGCGATTTCCTGCTCAAGATAGGCGATCTGCCCGGACGGGTCTTCGGAACCCCGACCGGGCCGGATGCCGCGGTTGATGTCGTCGTCGTGGGCTGCCACGGTCCTCACCTCCTCCAGGGGGAGCTGGACGCTTCGACCCTACCTGTGCTGGTGCGGGTTGAAACCCCTAGATCACAAAGACGGTCGGACTGTGTCCGATCTTCACCCTTGCGCACTCCCTCACGACTGGGGAATACCCACCCATCACCATCTGAAAGCGACCGGTTGCATCCTCAAGATGTTCAACACCCTTCAAGGGCGGCCCTATTTCGTCACGAGCGCGGGGTCGCCGGGCAGCTGGAAGGGCGCACAGGACGGATCGTCCGAGGGCCGGATCGGCCTGGATCCTCGCACCGGGGACGGGGTATGCGCACATGGCGCTCCTGAGGTCTTCGAGCTGGACACCGACGGGCCCGCTGACGTCAAGGGCGCGGCCGACGGGTGCTCCAGGAGCCCCGTGCGGCCACGGCCGTTCCGCTTCCGCTGTCGCGTGATGTGGCGGACTCTGCCAAGGAGTGCCCAGGGGACCGCGTCCCCGTACGTCGAGTTTCGGACAAGGTCGGCACGCACGGTCCCGAGGCGGGGCGAGGCGGTTGGCCGCCGTCGTGCCTGACCCGCTTGACGGCGGGCTCAGACGCTGACGCTGCCGGCGACGGGTGCGGGAGTGAGCGCGAACTTCCCGTTCTTCCATTCCCACTTGACCTTGCGCTGCTTGTCGGGACAGCAGCGCGGTACGTCGGGCGAGGAGTAGCCGAGGAGGGTGGCGGAGACGGTGCCGGCGCCCGTCGTGAAGTCCTTGACCGACATGCGCTCCTTCTGCCGCACGAGTGTGGCGACGATCCGGGGCGGGGCGCCCTTGTGCGCGGGGTGCGCGAGGACGAACACGGCGCTGGGCGGAGTGCCGCCCTCCGCCTTGCAGCGGACGACGGCGACCGTCTCGGCGAGCCCGTCTCCGTCGAAGTCCGCTGTCCCCTTGTCGAGTACGTCCGTGCGGGCGGAGGCGCCGCCGCAGTCCATGGGGTAGTGCGCGGCTCCGGGATCGGGTGCGCCGCTGGCCCGTGCCGTGCTCTCCGCGGGGTTGGCCGTCGCGTCGGCCGGCTGGAGGAGGGCGGAGGCGCCGAGTACGGCGGCAAGCGCGGCGGTGGTCGCGAGCCAGTGCACCGTACGGGTACGGGTGTGGGGCAGTTGCGTCACGCGGGGCGACTCCTGTGTGTGGCGGGGTGCGAGGAGGTGCTCAGCATCGTGCCATATGTCACATCGGCGGGGAACGGCCGGGTCCCCACCGGCGTCCCGCGGCGCGGAGCCTCAACAGGACTGCCCCGCACCCGGGTTCTGTTCCGGGTGCGGGGCAGTCCTGTGTGGTGCTGTGCGCCTGTGGTGCGTCTCCGTGGTGCGTCTCTGCGGTGCTCGTCCGTGGGAGCGCCGGCTCAGCTCGCGCGACCGCCGGACTGGCTGCCGGGCCCCGTGTAGTCGTCGCCGTAGGCGCCCTTGGCGGGGCGGCGGCGGCGCAGTGGCGGTTCGACTCCGTCGGCGAGGCGGCGGGCGGTGAGGAGGAAGCCGGTGTGCCCGATCATGCGGTGGTCGGGGCGTACGGCGAGACCTTCCACGTGCCAGTTGCGGACCATCGTTTCCCACGCCTGGGGTTCGTTGAAGGTGCCGAACTCGCGCAGTGACTCGACCATGCGTGCCATCTGTGTGGTGGTGGCGACGTAGGCGCACAGGATGCCGCCGGGGACGAGGGCCTTGGAGACGGCCTCCAGGCACTCCCATGGGGCGAGCATGTCGAGGATGACGCGGTCGACCTCGGTGTCGGACAGGTTGTCCTGGAGGTCGCCGACAGTGAGGGTCCAGGCGGGGTGCGGGCTGCCGAAGTAGCGCTCGACGTTCCGCTGGGCGATCTCGGCGAAGTCGGCACGGCGCTCATAGGAGTGCAGCATGCCCTGGTCGCCGATGGCGCGGAGGACGAAGGTGCTGAGGGAGCCCGAGCCGACGCCTGCCTCGACGACGCGTGCGCCGGGGAAGATGTCGGCCATCGCGAGGACCTGGCCGGCGTCCTTCGGATAGACGACGGCGGCTCCGCGCGGCATGGACAGGACATAGTCGGGGAGCAGGGGGCGCAGCGCGAGGTAGGCGACGTTTCCCGTGGTGCGGACGACACTGCCCTCTGGGGCGCCGATCAGCTCGTCGTGGGGGAAGGCTCCCTTGTGCGTGTGGAAGCTCTTGCCCTCTTCGAGGGTGATCGTGTAGTGGCGTCCCTTGGGGTCGGTGAGCTGGACCTGGTCCCCGACCTTGAAGGGGCCGCGACGGCGGGCGGCACCGGTCGGTTCGGACATGTGGACAGCGTAGCTGGTCCCGGGGGTGCTGCCGCCCGGTGGGCCCGGATGCCGGTCCTGGCTACGTGGCGGGCTGCTTGCCCATGGCGGCGACGAAGGCGCGTTCGACGTCGCCGGTCGACAGGACGCCGTAGATCTCGCCTGTTTCCTCGACGACGAGGTATTCGGTGGCGGGGGTGGCGCGGAGGAACTCCAGGAGGTCTTCTCCCGCCAGCTCGGCGGGGACGCGCATGCCCTCCTTGAGGTCCTGCGCGAGGGTGCTCACCGCGACCCAGGGGCGACGGTGTTCGGGGACTCCTGCGATGGCGGCCTCGCGGACGAGGGAGAGCGGGTCGCCCCTGGCGTCGACGACGACGAGGGCGCGCGCGCCCGCCTCGTTGGCTCGGCGCAGGGCCTCGGAGAGGGGTGTGCTGGTCTCTACGGGGACGGCGCGGCGGGTGAGGGTGCGGGCCCGCAGGTCGGGGAGGCGTTCGCGCAGGCGGGCCATGCGGAGGCTGTTGCCCGCTCCGGTCCAGATGATGGCGGCGAGGATCGCGGCCAGTAGCGCGTCGGTGAGGGAGTCCATGCCGCTGACGCCACCGTTGGCGAGACCGCCGGCGTGGGTGGCGAGGGGCAGCCCGATGAGGACGGCGATGGCGAGGGCCCTGCCCGTCCAGGCCGCGGCGATGGTGCCGGTCATGGGCTTGCCGCTGATCTTCCAGACGACCGCGCGGAGCATGCGTCCGCCGTCGAGCGGAAGGCCGGGGAGGAGGTTGAAGACGGCGACGATGAGGTTGGAGACCATGAGCCCCGCGAGGAGCACGCCGGGGACGGTGCGCGGCTCGACGGCCTGCATGCCGGCGAAGAAGACTCCCGCGAGCACGAGCGAGAGCAGGGGCCCGACGAAGGCGAGTACGAACTCCCTGCCGGGGGTCTCGGACTCCTTCTCGATCTCGGAGACGCCGCCGAAGAACTGCAGCTGGATGCGGCGTACGGGGAGTTTGAAGCGGAGCGCCGCGACGGTGTGGGCCAGTTCGTGCACCAGGACCGAGGCGTAGAAGGCGACGGCGAAGAAGAGCGCGAGCAGATAGCGGGCGCCGCCGAGGTCAGGCAGGACACGGTCGAGCTGGCCGCCGAAGACCCAGGTGATGAGGGCCGCGACGAGGAACCAGGACGGGGCGACGTAGACGGGTACGCCGAAGGGGCGGCCCATGAGGATGCCGCCGCCGCTCTCCCGGGGGCGTACGGGTTTGCCGCTGCCCGTCTTGCCGAGGTTCGCGGTGGGGTCGGCTGCTTCGGGCGGGGCGACCGGCTGTTCGTCCTTGGAGAGGGAGGGCCTGGACTCCTCCGGCTCGGACTCCTTGGCCTCGGGCTCGGGCTCCTTGGCCTCGGGCTCCCGTACGGCTTCAGGCTCCTCGGGCTCGGGCTCTGAGCGCTCGATCTCGGACTCCGGCTCGGGTCCGGCCTCGGCGGGCTTCGCCGGTTCAGCGGGCCCGGTCGGTCGGGTGGGTTCCGTGGGCTCCTCCGGGTGCTTCGGGGAGTCCTGAGGGGCGTGGGGGGCGTGTGGGGGTGTGGCTGATGAGCGGCGCTCGTCGCCGCTCTCTTCGTCTGAGCCGTCGGTCCGCGGCTTCCCGTCATTGTCCGTGTCCGCCACGGGTTCCCCTCTGCTGCTGCCTCGTACCCCGCTGCGCTGCGCGGTCCTGACGATCATGCAGTGCGAGGGTCTGCCGTCGATGGTAAGTGTCTGTTGTCAGTGGCGGGCCGTAGGGTCTTTCCCCATGAGAACCAGCGCGGCCACACCGCCGACCTCGCTGTCGCCCTCGCGCGCGTCCGACTTCATGCAGTGCCCGCTGCTCTACCGCTTCCGGGTGATCGACAAACTGCCGGAGAAGCCTTCAGCCGCTGCCACCCGGGGCACGGTGGTGCATGCCGTGCTGGAGAGACTCTTCGACGCTCCCGCCGGCGAGCGCAGTGCGCCGCGTGCGCGCTCCTTGGTGGCCGGCGAATGGGAACGGCTGCTGGCCAAACGCCCTGAGCTGGCACAGCTGTTCGCCAAGGAGACGGCCACCGGGGACCCCGAAGCCGAACCCCCGGCGGACGGTGCACCGGAAGCCGGGGGTTCGGGCTCCGGGCCTGAGGCCGCCGTGGACAGCGCGCGGCTCGCGCGCTGGCTGACGGAGGCCGAGGAACTGGTCGAGCGCTGGTTCACGCTGGAGGACCCGACGCGTCTTGAGCCCGCCGAGCGGGAGTTGTTCGTCGAGGCGCGGCTGGAGTCGGGGCTGCGGCTGCGCGGGATCATCGACCGGATCGACGTCGCCCCCACGGGCGAGGTCCGCATCGTCGACTACAAGACGGGGAAGGCCCCGCGGCCGGAGTACGCCGACGGACCGCTGTTCCAGATGAAGTTCTACGCGCTGGTCCTGTGGCGGCTGCGCGGCGTCGTGCCGCGGCGGCTCCAGCTGGTGTTCCTCGGCAGCGGTGACGTACTCACGTACGACCCGAACGAGGACGACCTGCGGGGCGTGGAGCGGAAGCTGCTGGCGCTGTGGGACGCGATCACGCGGGCGACGGAGACGGGTGACTGGCGGCCGAAGCCCAGCCGGCTGTGCGACTGGTGCGACCACCAGGCGCGCTGCCCCGAGTTCGGTGGCACTCCCCCGCCGTATCCGCTGATGATCCAGCCGAGGCTGCCTGAGCCGCGGCCTGCCGGGGAGGGTGTGACGCCGTCTCCGGATGGGGCAGCGGACCCCGCTCCCCGGGATTAGGCAAGAATGGGGCTTTCCGCTGCCGCCCCACGAAGGAGTTTCCGTGGCAATCCGCGTACTGCTGGTCGATGACCAGCCCCTGCTGCGTACCGGCTTCCGGATGATTCTGGAGGCCGAGCAGGATCTTGCGGTGGTGGGCGAGGCCGGGGACGGTCTTCAGGCGCTGGACCAGGTGCGGGCGCTCCAGCCCGATGTGGTGCTGATGGACATCCGGATGCCGAGGATGGACGGGGTGGAGGCCACCCGCAGGATCACGGGCCCCGCGAAGGACGGTCCCGCGAAGGTGCTGGTCCTGACCACGTTCGACCTGGACGAGTACGTCGTCGAGGCGCTGCGTGCCGGGGCGAGCGGTTTTCTGCTGAAGGACGCGCCCGCCGGCGAGCTGGTGCAGGCCATCCGGGTGGTGGCGGCGGGCGAGGCGATGCTGGCACCGAGCATCACGCGCAGGCTGCTGGACAAGTACGCGGGGAAGCTGCCCTCCGGCGAGGACCCGATGCCGGACACGCTGCACCAGCTGACCGAGCGTGAGGTCGAGGTGCTGAAGCTGGTGGCGCGGGGGCTGTCGAACGCGGAGATCGCGGCGGACCTGTTCGTGAGCGAGACGACGGTCAAGACGCACGTGGGTCACGTACTGACGAAGCTCGGGCTGCGCGACCGCGTACAGGCCGCTGTGTACGCGTACGAGAGCGGGCTGGTCCGGCCGGGAGCCCCGGGAAGCAGCTGAGGCGCCGCCGTTGCGGTATTCCCGGCCGGGTGGGCTGATCAGCCTTCGGCGCCTCGGCCCAGCTCCCAGAACTGCAGCACGGAAGCGGAGTTGAGCGCCCATTCGACGCCCGTGATGTCGTCACGCGCGGCGAGGTACTGCTTGCCCTGCCAGAGCGGGAGAACGGGGACGTCCTCGGCGATGATGTCCTGGGCGCGGCCGAACGCGTTGGTGGTGCTGCCACGCTCGGTCTGGCGGCGGGTCTGCGGCAGCAGCTTCTCGCGGATCTCCCTGTTGCTGTAGGGCGAGCCGAGGAAGTTGTCCTTCTCGAAGAACGGCGCGATGAAATTGTCCGCGTCGGGGAAGTCGGGGTACCAGCCGTAGCCGTAGACTTCGTACTTGCCGCTGGTGGCCGCGGGGCGGAAGCTGTCCCACTTGACGCCCTTGGTGTCGACGTCGAAGAGGCCGCTGCCGTTGAGCTGCTTCTTGAGGGTGGCGAACTCCTTGGCTGTGGCCTCGCCGTAGTGGTCGGTGGTGTAGGTGAGCGTGAGCTTCACCGGGGTGTCGATGCCGGCCTTGGCGAGGGTGCGCTTGGCCGCCGCGGCGTCGGGTTCTCCGCCGTAGGTGTTGAAGAACGAGTTGCGGTGCGAGGGCAGTCCCGCGGGAACGAGGCTGTAGAGCGGCTCGGCGCTGCGGTTGTAGGCGTCCCTGACGATCTTCTGGCGGTCGACGATCTGTGCCATCGCCTGCCGGACGGCCTTCTTGCCGGTGATCGGCGCGTCCGTGTCGAAGGCGAGGTAGCGGATCTCCTGGCCCGGCTGTTCGACGAGTTCGATGCCCTTGTCCTTGGCGTTGCCGAGGCGTTGGACCTGTTCGGGAGAGATGGTGCGGCCCATCACGTCGATGTCGCCGGCCTTGAGAGCCTTCTCCATACCGCGTGCGCTGTCGAAGAACCGCAATTCGATCTTGCTGTTGTGCAACTCCAACCCGCCCTTGTAGTGCGGGTTCTTGCTCAGCGTCGCCTTACCGTCCTTGGAGTCGAAGTCGTCGAGCGCGTAGGGGCCCGAGCCGGTCATCTTGAATCCCTTGGCAAGGGCATTCGCGGGGTAGGTCTCGCTGTCGACGATGGCGGCGGCAGGAGTGCTGAGCTTGTACGGGAACGTCGCGTCGGGCTTCTTCAGATGGAAGACGACCTGGCGCGCTCCGGTCGCCTCGACCTTGTCGAGGTTGGCGAAGAGCGAGGAAGGCCCGCCGACGTGCTTGATGCGCAGAAGGCGCTTGAGGGAGAACTCGACGTCCTTGGCCTCGAGTTCATGGCCGTTGGAGAACGTGAGGCCCTTGCGCAGGGTGCAGCGGTACTGCTCGTTCTGCGCGTCGGTGAAGCCGCACTTACGGGCGGCGTCCATCTCGGGTTCGGTACCGCTGCGTGGCAGCCGTACGAGCGTCTGGAGGGTGTTCCGCATGACGCTCCAGGCCGCGACGTCGTACGCCGCGGCGGGGTCGAAGGGCGCCGGTGTGTCCTTGCTGGCCACGAAGTGGTCCGTCGTGCCGACGACGATGGGGTCGCCATCGCCGTTCCCGCTTCCCTCGGACCCGCAGGCGGCGAGAACGGGCGCGAGTAGCCCGGCCAGCACGGGCAGCACCACAGTTTTACGGTTCATGGTCGACGATCTCCTCGTCCGGCCGGGGTTTGCTTCAGAGGTGGAATAGGCCGGTGGGACTGACATTAATCGCCTGTCGTGGTGGGTCAGGAAGGGCAGGTCAGGTAGGCGGTTTCACCCACAGAAACCGAAAGCTTCCTGTCCGCAATCCGGACGTGGGAACGTATCCCGCGTCGTTCCACCAATGTGGACACAAGGGAACCCGAATCCCACGTATCGTCACCGGCACACCACACGACCGGAGTTCTGTCGAGAGGCGGGCGCGTGACGAACATCACGGCGGCAACTCTCGTACCGGACACCCGAATTCGCGATTCCCGGTCACGGAAAATAAGCGTACCGGTGCCCTCAGTTGATCCCTTTATCGCGCGGCCGGAATAACGCCCTTCCTGATCATGGAGGAGGCCCGTTCAGTGCGGAACCATGACCAGGGATCGGAGAAAGGGAAGATCGACTTCTTCGAGCGAACTGACCACCGTGCGGCCCGACTTGGCCGGGATGGGCGCGATGGAAGGCACCGCGACCACACGGCAGCCTGCCGCCTCGGCCGCGGCGACACCCGTGACGGTGTCTTCCAGCACCGCACAGCGCGCGGGATCGGCGCCCAGCCGGCGTGCCGCGGTGAGGTACGGGTCCGGGTGAGGCTTGGTACGGGCCAGCTCGTCCCCCGCCACGGTGAGGGCGAAGTTCTCGCGGCCGAGCGAGCCCAGCATCCGGTCGACGACCCTGCGGTGGGAGGCGGAGACGAGTGCTGCCGGGATCCGGTGCGCCGCCAGCTCGGCGAGCAGCCTGCGGGCTCCTGGCATCAGCGGTACGCCGGCTTCGAGGCGCTCGACGAACTTGTTGTTGAGCCGCGTACTGAGCTCCTCCAGCGCGATGTCGGCCGCCGTGGCCTCGATGAGGAACCCCGCGCTGCGCGACATGGGCCCGCCCACGACGACCGTGCGCCACTCCTCGCGCAGCACATGGCCCAGCTCGGCGAAGACCTCGACCTCCGCGCTCCACCAGAAGTCCTCGGTGTCGACCAGGGTGCCGTCCATGTCGAGCAGCACGGCTTGCAGGGCGGGCGGCCCTTCCGCCGTAAGAGTGCCGACAGCGGGGAGCGAGCTGTCCATCCGCATACCTCCAGAGGGACGAGAAGGCCGGTCGCCCCTTCCCCTGCGGGAAGGGACAACCGGCCTGTACCGGACCGAACAGTGTACGTCGGTCGATATCAGCGTGCGTTGAAGTATTTGGCTTCGGGGTGGTGGATGACGATGGCGTCGGTGGACTGTTCGGGGTGGAGCTGGAACTCCTCGGACAGCTCCACCCCGATACGGGTGGGCTCCAGCAGTTCCGCGATCTTCGCCCGGTCCTCCAGGTTCGGACACGCCCCGTAACCCAGCGAGAACCGCGCCCCCCGATAGGCCAGATCGAACATCCCCGCCATCTGCTGGGGATCCTCTCCCGCATACCCCAGCTCCGAGCGCACCCGCGCGTGCCAGAACTCCGCCATCGCCTCGGCCAGCTGCACCGACAGCCCGTGCAGCTCCAGATAATCCCGGTAGGCATCCGCGGCGAACAGCTCCGCTGCCTTCTCCCCGATCCTCGACCCCACCGTCACGACCTGCAGCCCCACCACATCCCGCTCCCCCGATTCCTCGGGGCGGAAGAAGTCGGCCAGACACAGCCGCCGCCCGCGCCGCTGGCGCGGGAAGGTGAAGCGGGTACGCTCCGAGCCGTCCTCGTGCAGCAGGATCAGATCATCGCCCTTGGACTGGCAGGGGAAGTAGCCATAGACCACGGCCGCCTCCAGCAGGTTCTCGGTGTGCAGCCGCTCCAGCCACCCCCGCAGCCGCGGACGCCCCTCCGCCTCGACCAGCTCCTCGTACGAGGGCCCACCACCCTTACGCGCTTCCTTCAGCCCCCACTGCCCCTTGAACAGCGCACCCTCATCGATCCAGGACGCGTACTCCTTCAACCCGATCCCCTTGATCACCCGCGTCCCCCAGAACGGCGGCTCAGGCACCGGGTTATCGACGGCGACATCGGAACGCACGGAGCCGTCGTTGGCCTCGGGCTCGGGGATCTGGATGTCCCGCTTGGCCACCCTGCGCTGCTTGAGCGGGGGCAGTTCGGCGCCGGGGACACCGCGCTTGACGTCCATGAGCGTGTCCATGAGGCTCAGGCCCTCGAAGGCGTCCTTGGCGTAGCGGACTTCTCCTTCGTAGACCTCGTGGAGATCCTGCTCGACATAGGCGCGGGTCAAAGCCGCACCACCGAGGATGACAGGGAAATCGGAGGCCATCTTGCGCTGGTTGAGCTCCTCCAGATTCTCCTTCATGATCACCGTGGACTTCACCAGCAGCCCCGACATCCCGATCACATCCGCACGATGCTCGGCCGCCGCATCCAGAATCGC
>NZ_JANCPR020000079.1 GCF_028657195.3 Streptomyces iconiensis | reverse complement strand
GGCCCCCGCCTCCATGTGAGCGCACTTCCCGGGCGTATCCGGACAACAGCCCCCGGAAAGTTCACGATCCCGTACCCGCGAGACTGCGATTCGGCGGCTGGTGCGGCGAGTGCGACTCTCATCCGACAGGATGTGCGGGCGCGTTCAAACAGATGTTAACGAGGGGAAGCGCCACCATGAGTCAGAACCAGCCCGGACCGTACGACCAGCAGGGACCGTACGGACAGCAGCCGCAGCAGCCGGGGCAGCCCGGCCCCTACGGTGGCGCACCGGGGCAGCCGCAGCAGCAGCCGGGCTACGGCTACCCGCAGCAGGGCCAGCCCGGCCAGCCCGACCCGTACGGGCAGCAGCAGCCTTATGGCCAGCCTCAGCAGCCCGGCCAGCCCTACGGCCAGCAGCAGCCCGGTCAGCCCCAACAGCCCGGTCAGCCCGATCCCTATGGTCAGCAGCAGCCCTACGGCCAGCCCCAGCAGCCCGGCCAGCCCTACGGCCAGCAGCAGCCTTACGGCCAGCAGCAGCAGCCGGGCATGCCGATGCCCCCGCAGGGCGGCGGCGGCAAGGGCAAGACGATCGGCCTCGTGGTGGGCGCCCTGGTCGTCGTCGGCGCCATCATCGGTGGCCTCTTCTTCTTCGGTGTCATAGGTGAGTCCAAGAAGAAGCTGACGGCCCCTGAAACGGTCGCGGGCGGCTACAAGTTGGAGAAGGGCAAGGCCAAGGAGGAGAAGGGCTCGGGCAAGGGCTTCTCCGACGGCATGGGCTCGAAGAAGGAGCAGGTGCCCGGCTTCGAGCAGGACGGCAGCGTCCAGGCCCCGTACGTGTCCGGCGGCAAGAAGCTCAGCCTCACCGGCGGCTACGGCACCCTGGACGACCCCGACAAGGGCGTCGACTGGCTGCTCGGCAAGGTGGAGAAGCAGCTCACTCCCCTGGGCGGCAAGGCCCAGGGCGAGCCCAAGGAGTTCACGCCCGACGGCTTCGACGGCGATGTCCTCAAGTGCCAGACCTACAAGATCGGTCCGGCCTCGCAGTCCATCTGCATCTGGGGCGACTCCAGCACCATCGCCCTCGTCATGCAGCAGGACACGAGCGGCGGCGGCGGCTCGGCGGAAGACACCGCCGACCTCGCGGGCAAGCTGTACGAGGCCGCGGTGACCGACGCGTGAGGTACGGGCGGCGGCCATGAGCCGGTTACCTTCCGGGCCTGACGGGGCCGATGGGCACGACCAGCAGCCTGACGGCTCCGGGGACGATCCTTTCCGACCGCCCCCGGAGTCCCCGGGCCCGCACGGACCCCCAAGCAGGCCGGATTCCACGGGCCGACCGGGCCCGGACGGCACCTGGCCGCCGCCTCCCCCGCCACGGCGCAGGCTCGGTGCGGGCGCCGTCACGGCGATCGTGCTCGGCGGGTTACTCGTGCTGGCGCTCCTGGTGTTCGGCATCGGCATGGTCGTGGCGGACGTGGGCGCGGACGACGACGGCCCGCAGGGCACCATGAAGCTCACAACCCCGGCCACGCTGGACAGCGGGCGCTACCACCGCCTCCCGCCGGACGGCGAGCAGAAGCGCGACGAGAAGGCGATCCAGAAGTCGCTGCCCACCGAGGGCCGGGCCAGAATCGCCACGTACTCCACCGACAAGTCCGGCCATCCACTGGCGGACACCCTGATCCTCTCGGGTGCGTTCGGCGACCTCGACGTTCCCTCCTCCACCCTGCGCGTGGACATGCTCGACGGTGTGCGGGAGGGCGGTCACAGCCAACTCGTCGGCAAGCGCCGCGTCTTCCGGCCGCAGGGTGCCGAAGGACCGGAGATCACCTGCCAGTTGGAGCGGATGGAGGAGAGCGGCGAGTCCCTGTACTCCCCGGCGTGTGCCTGGGCTGACACGTCGACGACCGCCCTTGTCATGGAACTGAGCGAGAGATATTCCTCGGCGTCCAAGGTGGACCTCAAGGCGTTCGCCGCCATCACGGCCCGGATCAAGGACGAGGCGACAGAGCCCAAGTAGCCGCTCCCGGCGCCCCGCACGCGCGGGGCCGCCCATGAGCGCGAAGGAGCCCGGCGACCCCACTCGGGGTTGCCGGGCTCCTTCGCGCGAGGTGTTCTGAGCGATGCCTGAGCGCTCAGACGCGCTCAGGCGCTCTTCTCGTGCCGCTGCTGGTCCCCGTTGCCGCGGGCGCGGGGCACCAGGGTCGGGTTCACGTTGGAGTGCACGACCTCCTCGGTGATCACGACGCGCTCGACGTCCTTGCGGGACGGCACCTCGTACATCACCGACTGGAGGACCTCCTCCATGATGGCGCGCAGCCCGCGTGCGCCGGTGCCGCGCAGGATGGCCTGGTCGGCGATGGCTTCGAGCGCGGGGCGGTCGAAGTCCAGCTCGACACCGTCGAGTTCGAACAGCCGCTGGTACTGCTTGACGAGCGCGTTCCTGGGCTCCATCAGGATCTGCAGGAGCGCCTCGCGGTCGAGGTTGTGCACCGAGGTGATCACGGGAAGGCGGCCGATGAACTCGGGGATCATCCCGAACTTCACCAGGTCCTCCGGCATGACCTCCTCGAACTGGTTGGTCGCCTCGATCTCCCGCTTGGAGCGGATGTCGGCGCCGAAGCCGATGCCCTTGGCGCCGGCGCGCGACTCGATGATCTTCTCCAGGCCGGCGAAGGCACCGCCGACGATGAAGAGCACATTCGTGGTGTCGATCTGGATGAACTCCTGGTGCGGATGCTTGCGCCCGCCCTGCGGAGGCACCGAGGCCGTGGTCCCCTCAAGGATCTTCAGCAGCGCCTGCTGCACGCCCTCGCCGGAGACATCACGGGTGATCGACGGGTTCTCGCTCTTGCGCGCGACCTTGTCGATCTCGTCGATGTAGATGATCCCGGTCTCGGCCTTCTTGACGTCGTAGTCGGCCGCCTGGATCAGCTTCAGGAGGATGTTCTCGACGTCCTCGCCGACATAACCCGCCTCGGTGAGCGCGGTCGCGTCGGCGATGGCGAAGGGCACATTCAGCATCCGGGCCAGCGTCTGCGCCAGCAGCGTCTTGCCCGAACCCGTCGGGCCGAGCAGCAGGATGTTGGACTTGGACAGCTCGATGCCGTCGTCACGCGCCTGCGGGCTGCTCTCGCCCGCCTGCACGCGCTTGTAGTGGTTGTAGACCGCGACGGAGAGCGCCTTCTTCGCGGACTCCTGGCCCACGACGTAGCCCTCCAGGAACTCGGAGATCTCGCGCGGCTTGGGCAACTCGTCCCACCGCACCTCGGAGGACTCCGCGAGTTCCTCTTCGATGATCTCGTTGCAGAGATCGATGCACTCGTCGCAGATGTACACACCTGGTCCCGCGATGAGCTTCTTCACCTGCTTCTGGCTCTTGCCGCAGAACGAGCACTTGAGCAGATCGCCGCCATCACCGATGCGTGCCACGAGGAGCTTCCCCTTCGCCTGGGATCCGTCGGGTGTGTACGGACCGAGGTACGTGCTCTCCGACGGTACCTTGCCGGGCCGCCGGAATGGGCCCCCCTTGGAACGACCGGTACGACCGACCGAAGCTCTCGGCACGGGCAGGCCGGTCGCTCCAAGGGATTGCGGGACGTGTGCAGGACTTCCGTCAGACTCCGACCGAGGACTTACGGGTCGAGACGATCTGGTCGATCAGTCCGTACTCCAGCGACTCCTCAGCCGTGAGGATCTTGTCGCGCTCGATGTCCGTCGAGATGCTCTCACGGTCCTTGGTCGAGTGCTTGGCCAGCATGTCCTCCAGCTGGTCCCGCATGCGCTGGATCTCGTTGGCCGCGATCTCCAGGTCGGAGACCTGACCGCGCCCCGTCTCGCTGTAGGGCTGGTGGATCAGGATACGGGCGTTGGGCAGCGCCATCCGCTTGCCGGGGGTGCCGGCGGCGAGCAGCACGGCAGCGGCGGAGGCCGCCTGGCCCATGCAGACCGTCTGGATGTCGGGCTTCACGAACTGCATCGTGTCGTAGATCGCGGTCAGCGCCGTGAAGGAGCCGCCCGGGGAGTTGATGTAGATCGAGATGTCACGGTCAGGGTCCATCGACTCCAGGCACAGGAGCTGCGCCATGACGTCGTTGGCCGACGCGTCGTCGATCTGCACGCCGAGGAAGATGACGCGCTCCTCGAAGAGCTTGGCGTACGGGTCGTACTCGCGCACACCCTGCGAGGTGCGCTCGACGAAGCGCGGGATGACATAGCGGGACTCGGGCGCGACACCGGTGAACTCTGCCATCGGGCCCGTGTGGGGTGTGGTCATCGGAAAGTTCTCCTGGGGATGAGCTGGCTGCGATAGGGGCGTGGGCCGTGCGGCAGTTCGGTGGCTGCTCACGCGCCCGTGCCGCCACCGCCGGGAAGCTGCGCCGCGCTGCCGTAGACCTCGTCGATCAGGCCGTAGTCCCGCGCCTCCTCGGCGCTGAACCAGCGGTCGCGGTCGGCGTCACGGGTCCACTGCTCGACGGTCTGGCCGCTGTGCGCGGCCGACAGCTCGGCCATCTTCTTCTTGGTGCGCAGCAGCTGCTCGGCGTGGATCTTGATGTCGGTCGCCGAACCCGCCAGGCCGGCCGAGGGCTGGTGGATCAGGATGTCGGCGTTGGGCAGCGCGAACCGCTTGCCCGGGGTACCCGCCGTCAGCAGGAACTGCCCCATCGAGGCGGCCAGTCCCATCGCGATGGTGACCACGTCGTTCTTGATGTACTGCATGGTGTCGTAGATCGCCATGCCCGCCTGGATCGAACCGCCCGGGCTGTTGATGTACAGGAAGATGTCCTTGTCCGGGTCAGCGGCAAGGAGCAGCAGCTGCGCGGTGATCTTGTTGGCGATCTCGTCGTCCACCGGCTGGCCGAGGAAGATGATCCGCTCGTTGAGCAGCCGGTTGTAGACCTGGTCGCCGAGGCCACCACCGAAGTTGGGCTCAGCGGCGGCGGAAGGCATCGGAAGCGTCACGTGTCCACCTGCTCGTATCCGGACGGCCGCGCGAAGCTGGCCGTCACTGGGGTCTTCGTCTACTGGGGACCCTAACGCGCCGGTCCTCGGCCGCCATCCCGGTCAGAGCGCATTTCGCTGTGAGCGCATGCCCTGTCGAAGCGGGCGAGGGGCCGCGGGCGCGAACGCGCCTGCGGCCCCTCGGGACGGCGTACGGGACCGGGCGGTCCCTCAGCCCTCGGACTTCTCCGAGGACTCGTTCTTCGCGTCGGTGCCGGTGGTGCCGGCCGCCGCCTCGGTCGCCTCTTCGACGGCCTCGGTGGCTTCCTCCGCCTCGTCCTCTTCGTCGCTCATGTCGAGGACCTCACCGTTGGTGTCCTTGACGGTGACGGCCTCGACGACCGTCGCCAGCGCCTTGCCGCGGGCGACCTCGCCCACGAGCATCGGCACCTGGCCCTCCTGCATGACGGTCTGCGCGAACTGGTCGGGTGCCATGCCGGAGGACTGCGCACGGCGGATGAGGTGCTCGGTCAGCTCTTCCTGGCTGACGTTGAGCTTCTCCGTGCTGACCAGCTCGTCCAGGACGAACTGGGTCCTGATGCCCTTCTCGGCCTGCTCCTTCAGCTCGGCCTCGAAGTCCTCCTCGGACTTGTCCTGCATCTTCAGGTACGAGCCGAGGTCCAGGCCGAGCTGACCGAGCTGGTGGTTGACCAGGTTGTGCTTGCGGGTCTCGACCTCGTCCTGGAGGAGCTTCTCGGGGACCGGGACCTCGGTGACCTCCAGGAGGGCGTCGAGCACCTTCTCCTGGGCCTGGGTGGCCTGGTCGTACTTCTTCTGCTCCGCGAGGCGCTTGCGGCTGTCCTCGCGCATCTCCTCAAGGGTGTCGAACTCGCTGGCCAGCTGGGCGAACTCGTCGTCCAGCTCGGGCAGCTCCCGCGCGGAGACGGTCTCGACGGTGACGGTGACCTCGGCCTCCTGGCCGGCGGCCGAGCCGCCCTTCAGCTCGGAGGTGAAGGTGGCGCTGCCGCCCGCCTCCAGCCCGGTGACGGCGTCGTCGATGCCGTCGAGCAGTTCGCCCGAGCCGATGGTGTAGTCGACGCCCTGGGCGACACCGTCCTCCAGGACCTCGCCGTCGACCTTGGCCTCCAGGTCGACCTTGACGACGTCGCCCTCGGCGGCGGCGCGCTCGACGACGTTGGTGGAGGCGAAGCGCTCACGGAGCTGCTCGACAGCCTGGTCCACGTCCTCTTCCGACACCTCGGTGGCGTCGACCTCGACCTCGATGCCGGAGTAGTCCGGGATCTCGATCTCGGGCCGGACGTCGACCTCGGCGGTGAAGGAGAGCAGCTCGTCGTCCTTCAGGTCGGTGATGTCGACCTCGGGCTGGCCGAGGACGTTCAGCTCGGCCTCTTCAACGGCCGACTGGTAGAACTTCGGAAGGGCGTCATTGACGGCCTCCTCCAGCACCGCACCGCGCCCGAAGCGCTGGTCGATCACTCGCGCAGGGATCTTGCCCTTGCGGAAGCCAGGCACCGTGACCTGCTGGTTGATCTTCTTGTACGCCGCGTCGAGGCTGTCCTTGAGCTCCTCGAAGGGCACCTCGACTGTGAGCCGAACCCGAGTCGGGTTCAGGGTCTCCACGGCGCTCTTCACGGTCGGTCTCCTTGGGGCTGACTTCTGGGTGATCTTGAGATGCGCCCCGTATGCGGTGTGCGTCCTGCATCCCGATCATGAGGTTTCAAGAGAATGCGGACACGGCACAGGCACGCGCGGTTCTCATAGTACGTGGTCGGGGTGGCCGGATTCGAACCGACGACCTTCCGCTCCCAAAGCGGACGCGCTACCAAGCTGCGCCACACCCCGTCGGTGCGACACGTAGAGTACATGCCGTACGATGCAGTCCGTGCCGCTTCGGGCCCCCAGGGGTCGTAGCGAGCACCTTGCGGGCGTAGCTCAATGGTAGAGCCCTGGTCTTCCAAACCAGCTACGCGGGTTCGATTCCCGTCGCCCGCTCAGCGAACGCGAAGGCCCGGCACCGAGGGTGCCGGGCCTTTCGTGTGTGCCTCGCGTACGTATGACGTGTGTGCCTCGCGTACGTATGAATCGCGCACGTATGAGGAGTGGGCGTACGGGCCGTTCGCGTACGGGCCCGGTGTCCCGCCGGTCGTTCCCGGCCCGGGGTCTCCGGAGGGTTCCGGGCCGCCGGGCCGGCTCCGGGGCCGCGCCCCCGCCGGCCGGCTCAGAAACTGATCTGGTTGATCGTGTCCGCGATCGAGTTGAGGAACCGGTTTATCGAGGGGGCCATGCCCGTCGAGGCGAGGAAGAAGCCGAAGAGGATGGCGACGAACGCGGGGCCGGCCTTGAGCGACTTCCCCCGGATCAGCACAACAAGGATGACCGCCAACAGCAGCACCGCAGACAGTGAAATGGCCACAACAGCTCACACCCTCATGGTCGGAACGCCTCACCCGGCCTGGGGGTCTGCCCGACTGCCACACCCCCGCGCCCACCCATCGTGCCACCAACTCCCGCACAGCAGGAGCCGGGTGACCGAACGTCGGGTACATCATCGCGCAAAGCTCCCGCCTGGCCAGAGGGCCCCCGTCGGCCGGGGCCCCTCTCCGGGGCCGCGCGGGGCGCCGGGCCGGGACATGCGCGGCGTATACGTCCGTAATTCGGCCAGAAATTCGGCCTGATCAATACGACCCGCCGTTGATCTGCACCAGGTGCATTAACTCCGGCACCCGGTGCCGGTCCTGAAGTGAATTCCACACGCACAACTGGTATTTGTGGCTTCGCTCACAGGAGTTCCAGAGCGCCACTAAATGGACATTCTCTTCGCGTCTCAGCCGCTCCATACGCCCGGTTTAAGTAGGACATGAGGCGCCAAATCGAACATTCCTGTCACGGACTACCGCCGCCGTTACGGAACGCCGTGAATAGTAAGCGGAGTCACGGGCAGAAGAGCTGCGACGAGAATTTACGGCCTACACGTTCAACCGCTATGGTGCGGCAGATGTTGCACGCTGGTTATGAGCGGGCGCCGCTCCCCCCCGTCCGCCAGGAGTCCCCCTCCGAGACGCCACCGGCGTCTCCGGAGCAGCCTGCGAAGGCGCAGAAGAAACCAGTAGGCAAGCAGCGGGACCCGTTCTTCGACAACGCGAAGTACCTGACGATCGTGCTCGTCGGCATCGGTCACGCCTGGGACCCGCTCCGGGACGACAGCCGCACGGCCGAGGCCCTGTACTTCGTGATGTACACGTTCCACATGCCGGCGTTCATCGTCATCTCCGGCTACCTGTCCAGGAGTTTCGAGGGCAAGGCCAAGCAGGTACAGCGTCTCCTCACGGGCGTCGTGGTGCCGTACCTGGCCATCCAGTTCGTCTACACGTTCTTCATGAGGTGGGCCAACGACGACCCGGACCGGGAGTTCCACTTCCAGGAGCCGGGCTTCGCTCTGTGGTTCCTGGTGGCCCTGTTCGTGTGGCGGCTCACGACTCCCATCTGGAAGAGCCTGCGCTGGCCGCTGCCGGTCGCGCTGGTGATCGCGGTCGCGGCGAGCGTCACCCCGAGCATCGGCGGCGACCTCAACCTCATGCGGGTCGCGCAGTTCCTCCCGTTCTTCGTGCTCGGACTCCAGCTCCAGCCCCGCCACTTCGAGCTGATCAAGCGCCGTGAGATGCGTCTGATCGCTCTGCCGGTGGTGCTGTGCGCACTGGTCTTCGCCTACTGGGCGGTGCCCAGGATGTCCAAGGCGTGGTTCCTGCACGACAAGGCCGCCGCCGACATGGGCGTGCCCTCGTGGGTCGGTGCCGTGATGTACCTGGCGATCTTCGGCTGCGGTCTGGTGATGACCGCCTGCTTCCTCGCCTGGGTGCCGCGCCGCCACCACTGGTTCACGGTGCTCGGCGCGGGGACGCTCTACGCGTACCTCCTGCACATCTTCTTCATCCAGGGCTCGCGCCAGTTCGACTGGTACGAGATGGACTGGGTCGACCACCCGCTGAGCCGGGTCGCCATCACCGGGCTCGCGGCCGTGATGATGACGGTGCTGTGCGCCCCGCTGGTGACGCGGATGTTCCGGTTCATCATCGAGCCGAAGATGGAGTGGTTCTTCCGCCGCGACGCCGCCGCGATGGCACGGGAGCGGGAGGCGCGGGGCGAGGGTGGACAGGCGTCCAGGCAACAGGCGCCCCAGCACCACGGGACCCAGCAGGCGACTCAGCAGCAGGCACCTCGGCTACAGGGACACGGCCAGCCGCAGGGGGAGAGCGCCCCGCGTAAGCCGGTCTCGCACCGCAAGAGGTAGCCGGCCGGCTCTGTCATACGGGAGCGCTTCGTACGGGAGGGCGGCGGGCGCGTGGCATGTGCCACGTACCCGCCGCCCTTCCGTACGTCCGTACGTCCGTCACTCCCCCGCGGCCCCGCTACGGCTCCCCGGTCAGAACTCGTCGACGGTGTGCGGCAGCCGGGGTGTGCGCAGCGCGGCGTCGAGCTGGTCGGCCGCACCCGGTGTGTGCTCCGTGACCACACCGGCCGCGACCAGGTCGCTCACGCGGGTGCCGCCCAGATAGCAGGAGGCCAGATCGCGCACGGCGAAGGTGAGGTCCGGGCGCTCCTCCGTGGGCGTGCAGGCGGGGTTCCCAGGAGACACGGTCAGCCGGTGGCGGCCCGCGTTGGCGGGAACCGTCTCGTCGGTCACCTCCAGTACGAGGTCGGCGGGCGCCGCCCATGAGCGGGCCTCCAGTGCGGCGCCCACGTCGATGAGGCGCACCCACAGTGCGGGGAACTCGCTGGTCACGCGGACCTGGTCACGGTCGGCCGCGAACAGGAACAGCGGGTCGTCCAGCGGGCGGCCCCACGCGCGGACCGTTCCCGTCAGGTCGATCGAGGCGAGATAGCGCCACAACGCCGCCGCTACGGCCGGGGATTCGGCCTCCAGTTCGTCGAGACGTACGAGGCCGGGGCCCTCGTCCTGCGACTTGGTGCGGTAGATCGCGTATCCGGCGAGGGGTTCGCCGAGCGCCACCACGCGCGGCGGCGAGAAGTCCTCGTCCTCCTCGTCCTTCTCGGGCAGCCAGCTCTCGCGCCACCACCACTCGCTGCGCGCGGAGCGTCCAGCACGGGCCGACCGTGTGCTGTCGTAGTACGCGTCGAGGACGCCGGGGGCCTTTGCCGGATCGACCAGGCGCAGCGGGCGCTCGTCGGGCTCGATGCGCAGGGCCAGCGGGCGGCGGGAGTCGATCTCGACCGTGGCACCGTACGTGCCGGGGCCGAAGCCGAAGCGGCCGTAGATCGACGCCTCCGATGCCCACAGCGCGGACAGCGGGGCGCCCTGCTCGCCGCACCTGGCGTACAGCTCCGCGATCATGCCGGAGAGCACCCCGCGACGGCGGTGCGTGGGCGCGACGGAGACGAACGTCAGCGCCGGGCACGGCAGTTCGCCGCCCGGCACGGACAGCTCGAACGGGAGCGCGGCTGCGAGGCCGACCAACTCGTCGCCGTCGTAGGCGCCGATGCGCAGGCTCATCCGCAGCGAGTCACGGTGTTGCTTGCGGATCGTCTCGTCGTCCGGCACTTCGTGGAAGACGAGATAGGCCAGCGCGAGGGCGCTGTCGATCTGAGCCTCGGGGATCTCACGGAACTGGACGGAGGGGCGAGATTTCATATTCCGGACCTTAACCGCCGGATCTCGCACATTCATCCGGGTTTTCTGTGCCCTGGGCCCGAGCGTGAGCGGTCACCTGGGATGCCACCTGGGGTGCCACCTGGGACATCACTTGGGATGTCACCTGAACCAACGCCTGAACCTTACGGAATGTGCCGGGCGTCGCCGGGGTGTCCGTCAGATGTCGAGCATCAGGTTGGCCACCGTGAAGTAGATCACCAGGCCCGTCGCGTCGACGAGGGTCGTGACCATCGGGGCCGAGACCACGGCGGGGTCGATCCGCAGCCGCTTCGCGAGCAGCGGCATCATGCCGCCCACCGTCGCGGCCCAGGAACAGATGATCACCAGCGTGATGCCCACCACCAGCGCGACATCGGCGCCCACGAAGAAGGTGCCCAGCACCAGGCCCAGCGTGGCCAGCAGCAGTCCGAGTACCAGGCCCACCCGGCACTCGCGCCAGATCACCGCGAACAGGTCGGTACCGCGCACCTCGCCCACCGCCAGCGCGCGCACCGCCGAAGTGGCCGCCTGCGCACCGGTGTTGCCGCCGGTACCGATCAGCAGGGGGATGAACATCGCCAGCTGTGTTGCCTGTTCGAGGGTGCCCTCGAAGAACTGCGTCACGCTGACCGTCAGCGTCGCGGCGAGCAGAAGCAGCAGCAGCCAGAGCACGCGGTACCGGGCCAACTGCCATACCGAAGCGGCCATGTAGTGCCCGGCCCACGGCGCCGAACCGGACTGGCGCGCGACGTCCTCGGTGTCCGCCGCCTCGATGACCTCCACGGCGTCGTCGATGGTCAGCAGCCCCACGAGCCGGTCCTCGCTGTCCACGACCGGCAGGTCCAGCACGTTCGTCTCGCGCATCAGCCGCGCCGCGTCCTCCGCCGGGTCCGTGGCGTGCGCACGGGGCGCCTCCGTGACGACCAGGTCCGCGACCGTACGGTCCTGCGGGCTCAGCACCAGTTCCTTCAGCTCCACCACGCCCGTCAGGCGGCGGCCCGAGTCCACGACGGGCAGCGTGTAGACGGTCTCCGCTTCGGCGCCGCGCGCCCGCACCCGCTCAAGCGCCTGCTCGACGGTGAGGTGCTGGTTGAGGGGGACCGTCTCCGGGGTCATGTAGCGGCCGACGGAACCCTCCGGGTAGCCCAGCAGCGCCGCCGTCACCCGGCGCTCGCGGGGGCTGAGCCCAGCCAGTACGCGCTGCGCGATCTTCGCGGGGGCCTCGCGGAGCATACGGACGCGGTCGTCCGGGTCCATGCCCTCCACGACGTCGTGGAACGCCGTGTCGCGCAGGCCCATCAGGATCGCCTGCTGGTCGACCGGCTCCAGCTCCTCGAACACCGTGACGGCCTTGTCCTTGGACAGCAGCCTGAACGCCACGACGGCGTCGACGTTGTCCATGCGCGCCAGCTCGTCGGCGATGAGGTGGGGTTGGCGCTCGTCCAGCCAGCGCTGGGCCCCGGTCAGATCCTGGCGTTCCAGGGCATTCTGAAGTCCGGTGGGCAGCTCGTCGGGCAGCTGTGATTGCGTCATGGCGGGGTCCTCGACTGAACGGTGCGGAAAGGGTGTCCTCACGCGTCTCGCACCGCGCTTCGCTCCCTGCGGGTCCCTGGTCCTCCTCGGACCTGACCGCGCCCGGCTCCTGGTGGCGCCCGGGGTCCTGGTGATGCCTCGGCCCTGGCGGCGCCTGGTCCGGTTGCGTCCGGACCCAGGTGGCCCGACCTCAGGTGGCCTGCGCCCAGTTTGCTGGGTCAGGCCCGCTGCGGGGGGAGTGTGGCGGTGCCGGATGGTCGACTGGGAGGCTCGCTTCGCGCTGGCATGGCGTGGGCCACCTCCCTGGATTCCTCGGTCTCACACGACGGCGCCCAGGATAGCCCCTCACCGTTGCGGCTGCCGCCGCCCCGCCTATGCGGCTGCTGCCGCCCCGCCTTCCCGCCTTCCCGCTGGCGTGGGTCGGCACCGCCGGGCCCCGGCGTCGTGGCTGGTCGCCGTCGCGGCGGGGAGGGGAGGGGGAGGCGTGCTGGACCCTCCCCCGCTGCCCCCGCCAAGGGCGGTTCGGCACCGCCGGGCCCCGGCGTCGTGGCTGATCGCCGTCGCGGCGGGGAAAAGGGGGCTCTCCGACGCGGCGGGGAAAAGGGGGGCTCTCCGACGCGGCGGCGGGGCTCCGACGCGGTGGCGGGGCTCCGACGCGGTGGCGGGGCTCCGTGGTGGTGGGGGTGAGGGGTGCGGTCAGGTGTGGCGTAGGGCTGCTCTGGCGGGGGCCGTGGTGGAGAGGAGGGTGAGGGTGAGGATGGAGAGGGCGAAGGCGGCGTAGAGGAGTGGGGGGATGTGGGGGGTCGTTTCGAAGAGGCCCTGGGTCATGGGGGTCAGGGTGACGAGGGCGATGGCGGTGCCCAGGGCGATGCCGGAGAGGGCGATCACCGCCGCCTCCCAGTGGATCATCCGGAGCACCTGCCGCCGGGTGGAGCCGATCAGGCGGAGGGTGCCCAGTTCGGTGCGGCGTTCGGCGACCGTCATCACGAGGGTGTTGGCCGCGGCGACGGCGGCGAACCCCGCCAGGACGAGGGCCATCGTGCGGTTGCCCCAGGCGTTGACCTCGCGGTCGCGGTCGGCGGCCTGGGCGTAAGCGGCCTTGTCGGCGACCGCGCCGATCCCCTGGAGTGCGCGGGTGACCGCCCCGGAGTCGGCGCCCTTCGTCTCGCGTACGAGGACTTCGCTGTCGTACGCCGAGGTGACATGTCCCGTGAGGGCCGTACGGGGCAGGGTGACGGCGGGCAGGCCGGTGCCGCGGGAGTAGACGGCGGCGACGCGGGGGGCGGCCTTCGTGCCGTCGGGCAGGCGTATGCGTATGCGGTCGCCGACCGCGGCGCGCGCGCCCTTGGCGACGAGCCGGTCGACGGCGACGGTGCCCTCGCGCAGCCCGGCGGACCTGTGACCTTCGGCAGCGGTGCCGTCGAGGGAGCCTTCCCGTAGGCCGAGGTCCTGGACCGCGGTGAGGGCGCGGCCTCCCCCGCTGACGCCCTGAGCCTCGTAGGACTGGAGCAAGGCGCCGTCGGCGTGGATCTCGACGAGCACGTTGGTGCGCTGCACTCCTACGGCGGCGGCGACGCCGGGGGTGGCCGCGGCGCGTGCGGCGGCTGTGTGCGGGAGGCCGGTGTCCGTTCCGGCCGCTCCGGTCAGGATGTGGTCGGCGCTGATGCCGTCGCGCTGCTGGGCGGCGGCCTCGCGGGTCTGGCTGGTCTGGAGGAAGATCAGGGTCGAGCAGAAGGCCATGGCGAGCACGACGGGGGTGAGCGCCGAGGCCAGACGGCGTGCGTGCGCCCAGGAGTTGGCCGCCGCCAGCTGGGCGGGGGCCGTACCGGCGCGCAGGGGCAGGCCGAGCAGCCAGGCGCACGCCTTGGCGAGGTACTGGCCGAGCAGGCCGACGGCCGTCATGAGGAGCATGACGACGCCGAGCGCCAGGTTCGCCGCGTCCTCGCCGCCGGCGGAGGCCGCGAGGCGGCCCATGGCGATGCCGCCGCCGAGGGCACCGAGACCGAGGACCGTACGGATGATGCCGGGCCGGAACCGTTCGCGGGACGCCTCGCTGAGGGCGAGCCCCGGCTTGATCTTCGCGGGGCGGCGGGCTGCCGCGTAGCCGGCGAGCAGGGCGGTGACGATGACGGCACCGAGCGCCACGTAGACCGGGATGAACGAGAGCTGGAGGCCGAGGTTGGCCGGCACGGCGCCGCGGGAGCGCAGTTCGCCGAACCACCAGCGGGCGAGGGCGACCCCGGGCAGGCAGCCGAGTGCTCCCGCGAGGGGTGCGACGAACAGCGCCTCGGTGGCGACGGATCTGCGGATCTGCCGGGGCGCGGCGCCGATGGCGCGCAACAGCGCGAACTCGCGGCGGCGTTGGGAGACGGACAGCGCGACCGTACCGGCCGCTGTGAAGACGGCGGTCATGGTGGCGACGCCGCCGAAGGAGAAGCCGAGCGCGGTGAGGGCTTCCTTGGCGTAGGCGATGCCGGAGTTCTCGGCCGCACCGCGTGCCGTGCCGGTGTGGACGCGCGCGTCCTGGTTCTTGAGTGCCGTGCGCAGGCGGTCGGCCACGGTACCGGGGTCGGCGCCGCGTGCGGTGAGAACGGCGAGCGCGTCGGCCTTGCCGGGGTGTCCAGCGAGGGCCTGGGCGCGGGGGTCGGTGAACCAGACGCCGTCGCCCGTGGCGCGTGCGAGCCCCGTGACGCGGAAGTCCCGGTCGCCCTGGGCCGTGGTGAGGGTGACGGTGGCGCCGGCGCGTGCGTGCAGCACCCTGGCCGTGGAGGCGGCGAGGACCACGTCGCGGCCGGTACGGGGCGGCGCCCCGCTGTCGAGGCCCGTACCGGTGAAGGCGTGGGAGCCCCAACCGTGGCCCGTGAGGCGGGTGTTGCCCGCACGCGCCGTGAGGGTGAAGGTCGTGTCGGGTACGGCGCGCGTGACACCGGGCACCGCGGCGGCGGTACGCGCGGTCTTCGCGGCGTCGAGACGGGCCCGTTCGGGTACGGGGGCGCCCTCGTCGGAGCGGTCGTCGCCCGTGCCGGTGACGAAGTGGGACCGCTGGTCGGCCGTGACGACGACGGGCGCTCCGGCATAGCGCTCGGGCGGGACGGAGGCACGCAGTCCGGTCTCGGCGAGGAAGCCGCACGCGGAAATGATCATCGCCGCCATGGCGAGCGCCACGAACGTTCCGGCGAAGGAGACGGGCTTGAAGCGGACGGCGGCACGCGCCAGTCCGTTGGGGCGCAGTGTCACGCTGCGACCCGCGCGTAGGGCGTACCGGTGTGCGCGGCACCGGGTACGGCGGCCGTGAGCTGGGTCATCCGTGTGGCGATGTGCTCGGCGGCCTGCGGCACGCTCAGGGACGGGTCGCGCTCCAGGTGTCCCGCGAGGGCGCCGTCGGCGAGGAAGAGCACGCGGTCGGCGTGCGCCGCCGCTGTCGGGTCGTGGGTGACCATGACGACGGTCGCGCCGTAGGTGCTCCCGTGTCCGTTCGGAGCCGGGGACGCAGGTGTGTCGACCGCGTTCCGCAGCAGCGCGAGGACTTCGGCCGCCGTGCCGGTGTCCAGGGCGCCCGTCGGCTCGTCGGCGAAGATCACGTCGGGCCGTGTGACCAGTGCGCGCGCGAGCGCGACGCGCTGCTGCTGACCGCCGGAGAGCTGGTCGGGGCGGCGCCTGGCGTACTCCCCCAGCCCCACCTGGCCCAGCACCTCGGCGGCGCGGTCGCGGTCGGCGCGGCGGCCGGCGAGGCGCAGTGGGAGGAGCACGTTCTGCTCGGCCGTCAGGGAGGGCAGCAGGTTGAACGCCTGGAAGACGAAGCCGAGTCGGGTGCGGCGCAGCACCGTCAGCTTGTTCTCGCTCAGGGAGCTGATCTCGGTGCCCGCGAGGTGGACGGTGCCCGAGGTGGGCCGGTCCAGGCCGGCAGCGCACTGGAGGAACGTCGACTTCCCGGAGCCGGAGGGGCCCATCACGGCGGTGAAGCTGCGGTGCGCGAGCGTGAGGTCGATGCCGCGCAGGGCGTGCACGCTACGGCCGTAGCGCCGTGTGACGGCGCGCAGTTCCACGGCACCGTGCGCCTGCGTGCGCGCCTCCTCGTTCGGGGGGCGCTCGGGGCGTCGGCCCATGGTGTTCTCCGCCTTCGCTCGATCCGGCTCTTTCCTTGCCTCGAACGTACGGAGCAGGGGTGGCCCGTGGCCATGACGGTTGCCGCCGGATCGGCGGTGGGGGAAACCCCCGCCCGGGGGTGGTGTGTACAGGCCCTCGCAGGTCGGCGGGGTGTCGGCCGCGACGGATCGGCCCTTGGCCGCGGCAAGGTCGGAGGTCAGCCGCGGCAGATGAGGAGGAGGGCGCGGTCGTCGTTGACGTCGCGGGCCACGGACTCGATGAGGTGCCAGGCGGCGCCGTGGAAGCTGGAGGCGACATAGCGGTCGGCCTCGCCCGTGAGGCGGTCGATGCCCTCGGTGAGGTCGCGTTCGGCGGTCTCGACCAGTCCGTCGGTGAACAGCATCAGCACGTCTCCGCGCCGCAGCGTGCCCTTGACAGGGTCGAACTCGGCCCCGTCGTACACCCCGAGCAGCGGGCCCTCGGCCGCCTTCTCCTCCCATTTCCCCGAACCGGCGTTGAGCTGCATCGCGGGTACGTGTCCCGCGGAGAGCAGTTCGTAGTCGCCGCTGTCGAGGTCGAGGACGAGGTGCACGGAGGTGGCGAAGCCCTCGTCCCAGGACTGGCGCAGCAGATAGCCGTTGGCCGCGGGCAGGAAGGCGTGCGGGGGCAGCGAGCCGAGCAGCCCTCCGAAGGCGCCGGACAGCAGGAGGGCGCGTGAGGCGGCGTCCATGCCCTTGCCCGAGACATCGGTGAGGACGACTTCGAGGGTGCGGCTGCCGGGCCCCGTACGCGCCGCCACGACGAAGTCGCCCGAGAAGGACTGGCCGCCGGCGGGCCGCAGCGCCATCTCGCGGTGCCAGCCGGCGGGCAGCTTGGGCAACTTGCTCTGGACGCGGATGCGTTCGCGCAGGTCGAAGAGCATGGTGCCGCCGCGCCGCCAGGGGACGCCGACACGGCTGCGGAACTGCGCGATGAGCAGCCCCGAGAGCCCGGCGGCTGCGACGACGAGGATGGTGCCGGGCGTGACGCGCCCCGCGCCGTCCGAGTAGGGGCCGAGCAGCAGCGACTCGACCATGAGCGCGACGGCGGAGGTGGCGTACAGCGCGAGGAGGCTGGCGGGCCGCAGCAGCAGTCCGCCGGCCGTGATCGGCAGGACGAGCGCCTCGGGCGAGCACCACAGCGGATTGAGTACGGTGGCCGCGGTGAGCGCGGGGACGGTGAGCAGCAGCCCGGCGAGCGCGACCCAGTCGGAGGCGCCGCCGCGGAAGTAGTCGACGGCGGCCCGGCGCAGGGTGGTGCGGACCCGGTGCAGCGCCTTGTGCGCGTGATGCAACCGGGTCGTCAAAGGTGAGAGTCCCGCGCGGCGTTCCGCCATGCCCCGGGACCCTATCCACCAGTTCGGTTGCGCGTCGATTCCCGGCGCGTCCGCAGAAGTCCGCCGCTCGGTCCCCGCGCGTGCAGGCGCACGTGCAGGTGCTTCCGTACCCGCCTGGCAGCGCTTCCACAAGAGGGCAAATGCGTTCGCGCCGGGGCGAACGCCCTGCTAGTGATGGCTGTATGACTACTGAACCGCGGACGCTCCGGGCTTCGGAATGGGACGTCTGGTACGACAAGTTGATGAGCGCTTTCGCCGTCACCAAGTCCCCTGAGGAGCGCGAACTGGACCGCTCACTGACCGAGCCGGAGCGCTCGATCGGGGTCTGGGACGGTGACGAACCCGTAGGGACGGCGGGGCTGTTGTCGTTCCGTATGGCGGTGCCGGGCGGCGCGGTCGTGCCCACGGCGGGCGTGACGATGGTGAGCGTGGCCGCCACGCACCGCAGGCGCGGCGTCCTCAGATCCATGATGCGGCGGCAGTTGGAGGACCTGCGTGCCTCGGGCCGTGAGCCGCTGGTGGGGCTGACGGCCTCGGAACCGGAGATCTACGGCAGGTTCGGGTACGGGCTGGCGGCGCGGGCCCTGTGGGCCGACATCGACACCGGCCGGGTCGCCCTGGAGCTGCCCCGCGAACTGGCGGCGGACGCGGCGCGGTTGCGGCTGCGCCAGGTGGACGAGGCAGCCGTCGTACGGGACGCGTGCGAGGCCGTCTACGCGCGCCGCGTGCCTGAGCGCCCCGGAATGCTGGAGCGGGGCCCGGGCTGGGAGCGGAAACCGCTGCTCGACGCGGAGCGCTTGCGCGGGGGTGCCTCGCCGCTGCGCGCCGTGCTGGCGCTGCGGGACGGTGAGCCCGTGGGGTTCGCGCGGTACGCGGTCAGGCCCGGCTGGTCGGCGCGGGGCTCAGCGGAGGCCGAGGTGGTGCTGCGCGACCTGGAGGCGCTGGATCCGGCGGCGCACGCGGCGCTGTGGCAGTTCCTGTGGGGGATCGATCTGACCACGGTGCTGCGGGTTTCCGCCCGCCCGCTGGACGATCCGTGGCAGTACCTGGTCAGCGATGTGCGCCGGTGCGGGGCGAGTTGGCGCGACGGGCTCTTTCTGCGGCCCGTTGAGGTGGGCGCGGCGCTGGCCGCGCGCTCGTACGCGCGGCCCGTGGATGTCGTGATCGAGGTCGAGGACGACTTCTGCCCCTGGAACACGGGGCGTTGGCGCCTCTCGGGCGACGACAAGGGCGCGGTGTGCGCGCCGACCCGCGAGCCGGCCGACCTGTCGCTGTCCGTAAGGGAGTTGGGGGCCGCGTATCTGGGCGGCACCTCGCTGGCTGCGCTGGAGCGCGCGGGGCTCGTACGGGAGGCGCGGCCGGGGTCGGGGGCGCTGCGGGAGGCGGCGACGGCGTTCCTGAGCGACGTGGAACCGTGGCTTCCGCACACCTTCTGAGGACCCGTGTGCGGAGGCGCTCGCACCGCGAGCACCGCGCGGGAGGCCCCTTAGCCGTTCACGGAGAGCGCCTCGCGGAGGGGCTCTTCACCTGAGACCGCCTGAGGCTGAGACCGCCTGAGGTTGAGGTCACCTGAGGCTGAGGCCACCTGAGGCGATGTGTCAGCGTCGCTGGCAGCAGGGGCACCAGAAGAGGTTGCGGGCCGCGAGTTCAGCGGTGCTGACGGGGGTGCCGCACAGGTGGCAGGGCATGTGGGCGCGGCGGTACACGTACACCTCACCACCGTGGTCGTCCACGCGCGGGGCCCGGCCCATGGCCTCGGGGGTGTGTTCTTCGCGCACGGTGTCGATGCGGTTGTTGCGCACGCCCTCGTGCATGAGCGCGACCAGGTCCGACCAGATGGCCTCCCATTCGGCCCGGGTCAGCTCGCGCCCCGTACGGTACGGGTCGATGCCGAGCCGGAAGAGGACCTCGGCGCGGTAGACGTTGCCGACGCCCGCGACGATCTTCTGGTCCATGAGCAGCGCGGCGACCGTGGTCCGGCTGCGGGAGATACGGGCCCACGCGGCCTCGGGGTCCGAGGCGGGGCGCAGCGGGTCGGGCCCGAGGCGGTCGTGCACGGCCTGCTTCTCGGGCTCGGTGATCAGCTCGCAGCGGGTGGGGCCGCGCAGATCCGCGTAGTGCGCCGCGCCCTCACCGCCCGTTCCGGCCCCGTCCGCCGTCCGGGTCCTGGCCGCCGTCCGGGCCCTGCCCCCCGCTGCCTCGGGGGTGGCGAGCCGCAGCCTGACCTGGCCGACGGGCGCGGGCGCCCGGCCCTCGCCGAAGCCGAACTTGCCGTACAGACCGAGGTGCACGTGCACCCAGCCGAGGGGGCCGAAGCCGAGGAAGAGGTGCTTGCCGTGCGCCTCCGTCCCGGTCAGCGTGGCGCCGTCGAGCAGCGCCGCACCGTCGGCGAACTTGCCCTGCGGGCTGGAGGCGCGCAGGGCGCGGCCGGTGAAGCGCTCGGCGCAGTCCTGCGCGAGGCGATGGATGGTGTGCCCCTCGGGCAAGCCCCCGCTCCCTTCCGTTTCCGGGGCCGCACGGCTCCGCTGCCGGGAGCCGTCGGGCGTCCCGGCCCCGCGTGGGGACCGGGATGCGGGTTCAGGGCTGGGGGTGGTGCGCGGGCACGGGCGGCAGCTCGCGGGTGCGCTCGTAGTCGTTCAGCATCCGGATACGGCGCTCATGGCGCGCGCCCTCGGAGAACGGGGTGTTGAGGAAGGTCTCCACGAACTTCTCCGCCTCCTCCGTGGTGTGCATCCGGGCACCCACGCTGATGAGGTTGGCGTTGTTGTGCTCGCGGGCGAGCGCCGCGGTCTCCTCGCTCCAGGCGAGGGCGCAGCGGGCGCCCTCCACCTTGTTGGCCGCCATCTGCTCGCCGTTGCCTGAGCCGCCGATGACGATGCCGAGCGAGCCGCTCTCGGCGACGGTGCCCTCGGCCGCCCGCAGGCAGAACGGGGGGTAGTCGTCCTCGGCGTCGTAGATGTGGGGGCCGCAGTCGACGGGCTCGTGGCCCGCCGACTTCAGCCACGCGACGAGGTGGTTCTTCAGTTCGAAACCGGCATGATCAGAGCCGAGGTACACGCGCATGACTCAGAGTGTGGCATCCCGGCTGTGCGCGGCGCCCCGCAGGGCCGCCGATCACCTGATGCGAGCCGGTGACGCGGTACGGCCCGATGACGCGGTTGCGGCCCGATTACGCGGTGCAGTCCGGTTACGCGGATGCGGGCCGCCGGCGAGGGCGGCCCGCACCGTACGTCAGCGCGGGGCGTTGTACGGGGTCTCGGCGGACGGGGTCTTGCTGTGCGGGGTGTTGGCATACGGGGTGTCGGCCAGCGGCCCATTGGCCTGCGGGGCGTGGGTCTGCGGGCCGGCCTTGTACTCGCGGATGGAGGCGCGTGCCACCAGGCGGTGCCCCTTGTTGGCCACGGGGTACGACCACAGCATGCGCACGTTGTTCCGGCAGTGCTGGCCGAGGATCTTGCCCGCCTGGGCGTCCCACAGGCCCACGCACGCCTTGTAACGCGGGGCCGTGTAGCTCCTCCAGACCCACAGGTAGCCGTAGTCGCGCTTGCAGCGCGGTGAGTAGAAGTGCTTGACCGAGGCGATGGCCTTGCCGTTGCGCTTGAGGTAGGCGGTCTTGCCGATCTGGTACAGGTCACGGCACGGCGCCGCCTGGCCGGCGGGCGCCGGCGCCTCCAGCGGTGCGGCCTGCCGGGCGGGGTTGGGCAACAGGGTGCCGCCCGACGAGCTGGAGGCGGAGGCGGCGCCCGCTGCGGGGAACAGGGCGAGCGCGGCGGTGGCCGCCATGCATGCGCCCTTGGCGGTACGGGTGAGCGGCATGGGTGGGGTTCCTCTCTGCGGAGAGCCCGGATCCGATGAGAGATCCGAACAAGGAGGGCAGATCGCCCAATTCCGGCAGAACCATACGACCGTCGCACCAGTCCGCAACGAAACACGGGGCGTGGCGCCCACCGCGTCACCCGCTCCACCCGCACCCGTCACCGGGAAGGCCCCGCGCACCCGTCACCGGGGAGGCCCCGCGGGCACGGGCCCGGAGGCCCCACGGGCACCGGCCCCCGGGGAAGGTTCCGTATCGCACAGGCGGCGGGAAGGGGCGGGGAACGCTGTGGGACCGGGCAGGAGAGAGCCCCGGAAATGGCGAACGCCGGTCTCCTCGGGCCCGTTCGGGGCTCGGGAGACCGGCGTCGTGCCGGGTACGGGTCAGCCGCGGCGGCCCGCCAGCTTCCAGGCAGCGGGCAGTGCGCCCATCGCGAGCAGCGCCTTGAGCGCGTCGCCGATCAGGAACGGTACGAGGCCCGCAGCGACCGCCTCGGTCAGGGACATCCCGGTGACGGCGGCGAGGTAGGGCACGCCGATCGCGTAGGTGACCGCCATGCCCACGATCATCGTTCCCGCCGTACGCAGCGCACCGCGGTCGCCACCGCGCCGGGCGAGCGCACCCACGGCGACGGCGGCCAGCATCATGCCGAACACATAACCGAGCGAGGGCATCCCCGCGCCCGAGGACGCCTCGGCGAACCAGGGCATCCCGGCCATGCCCGCCATCGCGTACAGGGCCAGCGCGAGGAAGCCGCGTCCCGCGCCGAGCCCGACGCCGACGAGCAGCGCGGCGAAGGTCTGCCCCGTGACGGGCACGGGCGAACCGGGAACGGGGAGCGAGACCTGCGCTGCGGCGCCGGTGAGCGCGGCGCCTCCCAGGACCAGTGCGACATCCCGTACACGGGCGCGTGCCGCGCTGGAGGCGGGCAGCAGATCGGCGAGCACTGCTCCGGGACGCGGTGTTACGGCGGCGGAAGTGAGGGCACTCATGTGGGCATCTCCGTCTGGGTCCGGCTTGCTGAATTCGGTGCCGTTCGACGCTAGCCGAATCCGCGCGTGCGCTGAGCGTGAGCGGGCGTGAGCTTGGCGACAGTGTGCGGGGTGACCGGTGTCGCGCGTGGGCGTGCGCAGGCCCCTGAGCGGGCAGGCAGTGGCGGGAAACGGACTGGTGCGGGGAGCCGGCGAAGGCACCACACTGTGGGGGCAGTGTCTGGATGCCGGAATGCGCTGCACGATTATTGAACTGCCGGGGGTGCCTCCCGAAACTGTTGGGAGCACAACAACCGCTGTGCTCCTTCCCCTGCCCCCCACACCCGACACACCACCTCAGGAACGGCCACTGATGACGCGCACCGAGACGTCCGACGCGCCACCCTCGCCCCCCGGCGAGAACGAGTCCTCCCCCCGCACGCTCGCGCACGGCCTCAAGCAGCGCCACCTCTCCATGATCGCCCTGGGGGGTGTGATCGGCGCGGGGCTGTTCGTCGGCTCGGGCGCCGGTATCGCCGCCGCCGGGCCCTCGATCGTGCTCGCTTACGCCGCCTCCGGCGCACTGGTGATGCTGGTGATGCGGATGCTCGGCGAGATGTCGGCGGCCCGGCCCGCATCCGGCTCCTTCTCCGTGCACGCCGAACGGGCCCTAGGACCTTGGGCGGGTTTCACGGCGGGCTGGATCTACTGGACGCTGCTGTGCGTCGCCATCGCCACCGAGGCGACGGCCGCCGGAAAGATCATGGTGGCCTGGCTGCCCGGCACCCACTCATGGATGTGGGTCGCGCTGTTCATGCTGATGTTCTGCGCCACGAACCTCGCCGCCGTACGGAACTTCGGTGAGTACGAGTTCTGGTTCGCCGCGCTGAAGGTGCTGGCCATCGTCGCGTTCCTGGTGCTGGGCGTGCTCGCGATAGCCGGGATGCTGCCCGGGACCTCGTCCCCCGGCACGGACAACCTCACCGGGGACGGCGGGTTCTTCCCCGCGGGCGCGGAAGGACTGATCGTCGGCCTGCTCGCCTCGGTGTTCGCCTTCGGGGGTCTGGAGACGGTGACGATCGCCGCCGCCGAGTCGGAGAAGCCGGTCTCGGGCGTCGCCAAGGCGGTCCGTACGGCGGTGTGGCGTATCGCGATCTTCTACGTGGGCTCGATGCTGGTGATCGTCACGCTGATCCCCTGGGACGACAAGTCGGTGCTCACCGGCCCCTACGCCGCCGTCCTCGACTACATCGGCATCCCTGCGGCGGCGCAGATCATGAACGTGGTCGTGCTGATCGCGCTGCTCTCCGCGATGAACGCGAACATCTACGGCGCCTCGCGGATGTCGTACTCGCTGGTCGAGCGCGGGGAAGGCCCCGCGTTCCTCAACCGCCTCAGCCGCAAGGGCGTTCCGCGCTATGCCGTGGTCGCCTCGTCCTTCTTCGGGTTCGTCGCCGTGCTGCTGAACTTCTTCTGGGAGAAGACGGTCTTCCAGTGGCTGCTGAACATGGTCGGCGCCGCCACCCTCGTCGTCTGGGGCTTCATCGCCGTCTCGCAGCTGCTGACACGGCGTCGGCTGGAGCGTACGGAGCCGGAGAAGCTCGTGGTGCGGATGTGGCTGTTCCCCGGCCTCACCCTGGTGGCGCTCGCCGGGATCGCGGCCATCCTGCTGCTGATGCTGCGCGACGGCGACACCCGTACACAGCTCGCGTTCACAGCCGGGCTGACGGTCGTGCTCGCGATCGCCGGCTATGTGCGTCAGCGGGCGCGCCCGCGGGCGCTCAGCTCGGACGGCGGAACCGGGGCGTAGGTCTTCGGACCGAGCTGACCTGCGACGTCAGGCCCATACGGACAGAGCGGAGCGGCCCCTCCAACGGGGGGCCGCTCCGCTCTGTCATGCACTGTTGCTGCTACCTTCTTGTTGCAAGTAATGTGCAATAACGCGAGCGGAGGGCGAGCACGTGGCCACGTACACCTTGCCGGAGCTGCCGTACGACTACTCCTCACTGGAGCCGGTCATCAGTGGCGAGATCATCGAACTGCATCACGACAAGCACCACGCCGCCTATGTGAAGGGGGCGAACGACACCCTGGAGCAGTTGGCGGAGGCCCGCGACAAGGACCAGTGGGGCAACATCAACGGGCTGGAGAAGAACCTCGCCTTCCACCTCTCCGGCCACATCCTGCACACCATCTACTGGCGGAACATGACCGGTGACGGCGGCGGCGAGCCCCTGGAGAAGGACGGCACGGGTCAACTGGCGGACGCCATCGCGGAGTCCTTCGGCAGTTTCGCCAAGTTCAAGGCCCAGATGACGAAGGCGTCCGCCACCACGCAGGGTTCGGGCTGGGGCGTTCTCGCCTACGAGCCCGTCACCGGGCGTCTCATCGTCGAGCAGGTCTACGACCACCAGGGCAACGTCGGCCAGGGCTCGGTCCCGATCCTGGTCTTCGACGCCTGGGAGCACGCCTTCTATCTCCAGTACCGCAACCAGAAGGTCGACTTCGTCGAGGCGATGTGGCAGGTCGTCAACTGGCAGGACGTCGCTGCCCGTTACACGGCCGCCAAGGAACGCGCCAACAACCTGCTGATCGCCCCGTAACCCGGGGAGGCGGCACACAGGTTCCCGTCCTCGTGATCGTCTTCTCAACCTTCGCGGGCAGCGGGAGAACAAGGGGGAACCCCCGTGTGGATGTGACACACGGGGGTTCTTCTGTGCGGCTTCTGTGCGGCTGGGGTGTCGGGCACCTCTGTGTGGTGTCTGGGGCTCTGTGCTGTGCCTTGGGCTCTGTCTTGTGGCGGGGGCTCTGTTCCGTGGCGGGCGCGTTGTTCGTGGCTTGTGCTGCCGTCAGTCGAAGATCGGTTCCACGTCGCGGGTGCGCTTGATCTCGAAGAAGCCCGGCGTCGAGGCGACCAGCAGCGTGCCGTCCCACAGCCCGCCGGCGGCCTCGCCCTTGGGCGCCGGGGTGACGACGGGGCCGAAGAAGGCGATCCGCCGGCCCTCGGAACCGGGTACCGCGATGACCGGCGTACCGACCTCCTCGCCGACCAGCCCGATGCCCTCCCCGTGCGAGGCACGCAGCGCCTTGTCGTACTCCTCGGTGTCGGCGGCGTCCGCGAGGGACGCGGGCAGGCCCGCCTCCTGGAGCGCCTCGACGATCAGCTCGCGGCTCCACTCGCGACCCCCCGGGTGCGCGCGGGTGCCGAGCGCGGTGTAGAGCGGGCCCAGCACCTCGTTGCCGTGCTTCTGCTCGGCGGCGATGCACACGCGAACGGGGCCCCACGCCCTCTTGTTGAACCCGGCGTACCACTCGGGCAGCTGGTCGAGCTTGTTCTCGTTGAGTACGGAGAGGCTCATCACGTGCCAGCGGACCTCCACCGGCCGCACCCTCTCCACCTCCAGCATCCACCGCGAGGTCATCCACGCCCATGGGCACGCGGGATCGAACCAGAAGTCGGCGGGCGTCTTCTCCGGCATGCGTTCTCCTCTGAGTCCAGCGGTGTTCCAGCAGTGCTGCTGGACGCGGACAACGTACGGGCACGCAGGCAGATTCCCCGATGTGCCCCGCACGGAGCACATGCGATGCTGATCGAAGTCGTTCACGAGACGAGACGTAACAGAGAAGAGGGAGCCGCGCCGTGCCCGGAGAGAACCTGACCCGCGAAGAGGCCCGGCAGCGTGCGGCGCTGCTGACAGTCAGCGGGTACGACGTGGCCCTGGACCTGCGCGACGCCGTCGGACCGCCCCCCGCGACGGGACCGCGCACCTTCCGTTCCACGACGACCGTACGGTTCGAGTGCGCCGAGGAGGGCGCCACCTCCTTCGCGGACCTGCTCGCGCCGCATGTGCACTCCGTGACCCTCAACGGCGAGTCGCTCCCCGTCGACGACGTCTTCGACGGCACCCGTGTCACGCTGCCCGGCCTGCGGGCCGACAACGAGCTGACCGTCGACGCGCAGTGCGCCTACAGCCGCACGGGCGAGGGCCTGCACCACTTCATCGACCCCGAGGACGGTGAGGTCTACCTCTACACGCAGTACGAACCCGCCGACGCGCGCCGCGTCTTCGCGAACTTCGAACAGCCCGACCTGAAGGCGCCGTTCGACGTCACCGTCACCGCGCCCGCCGACTGGACGGTCCTGAGCAACGGGGCCCGCGAGGGCGAGCCGCGTGCCCTCGACGACGGTTCGGCCGTATGGCGCTTCGCTCGCACCCGGCCCATCTCGACGTACATCACGGCCGTCGTCGCCGGCCCGTACCACTACGTCACGGACACCTACAGGCGCGCGCTGCCCGACGGCGGTGAGCTGGAGATTCCGCTGGGCGCGCTGTGCCGCAAGGGGCTCGCACGGTATTTCGACGCGGACGACGTCTTCACCGTCACCAAGCAGGGCCTGGACTTCTTCCACGACCACTTCGACTACCCGTACCCCTTCGGGAAGTACGACCAGGCGTTCGTGCCCGAGTACAACATCGGCGCCATGGAGAACCCCGGCTGCGTCACCTTCCGCGAGGAGTTCGTCTTCCGGGGCAAGGTCACCCAGGCGTCCTACGAGGGCCGCGCCAACGTGATCCTGCACGAGATGGCCCACATGTGGTTCGGCGACCTGGTCACCATGGAGTGGTGGGACGACCTGTGGCTCAAGGAGTCCTTCGCCGACTTCATGGGCGCCTTCTCGCTGGTGGAAGCCACGCGCTTCACGGACGGCTGGATCACCTTCGCCAACCGCCGCAAGTCCTGGGCCTACCGCGCCGACCAGCTCCCCTCCACCCACCCCGTCACGGCCGACATCCGCGACCTGGAGGACGCCAAGCTCAACTTCGACGGGATCACCTACGCCAAGGGCGCCTCGGTGCTGAAGCAGCTCGTCGCCTACGCGGGCAAGGACGCCTTCCTGGAGGGCGCACGCCGCTACTTCAAGCGGCACGCCTACGGCAACACCCGCCTCGAAGACCTGCTGTCCGTCCTGGAGGAGACCTCGGGCCGTGACATGGCCGCCTGGTCCAAGGCGTGGCTCCAGACCGCAGGGGTCAACACGCTCACTCCGCAGCTCACCTACGACGCGGCGGGCCGGGTCACCGAACTCGCCGTCATCCAGGAGGCGTCGGCAGCGCACCCCACGCTGCGTCCGCACCGGGTGGCCGTCGGCCTGTACCGGCGCGACCCCGTCGCGGGCACCCTGGAGCGCTACGCGCGGGCCGACGTCGATGTCGCGGGACCGCGTACGGTCGTCGGCGAGCTGGCCGGGTCCTCGCGGCCCGACCTCGTCCTCGTCAACGACGCCGATCTCACGTACTGCAAGGTCAGGTTCGACGAGGTGTCGCTGGCCACTCTGCGCGAGCACCTCGGCGAGATCACCGATCCGCTGGCGCGTGCGCTGTGCTGGTCAGCGCTGTGGAACCTCACCCGTGACGGGCTCATGCCCGCGCGTGACTTCGTCCGCCTGGTGCTGCGGTTCGCCGGGGAGGAGAGCGAGGTCGGCGTGCTGCAGATGCTGCATGGGCAGACGAAGCTCGCGCTGGAGTCGTACACCGCGCCTGCGTGGCGTGCCGAGGGGCGTGTCCTGGTGTCCGAGGGCACCGTCACGCACCTGCGGAACGCCGAGCCCGGCAGTGGGCATCAGCTCGCCTGGGCGCGGTTCCTGTCCGCCGTCGCCTCGGGCTCGCAGGAGCTGCGGCTGCTGTCCGGCATGCTGGCGGGGACGGCGCGGATCGACGGGCTCGACATCGACCAGGAACTGCGGTGGACGTTCCTGGAGACGCTCGCCGCGCACGGGCTCGCCGACGAGACTTCCCTCGACGCGGAGCTGGCGCGGGACGACACCGCGTCGGGCAAGCGGCACCATGTGCGGTGCCTTGCGGCGCGGCCTTCCGCTTCGGTCAAGGCGCGGGCGTGGGCCTCCGTCATCGAGTCGGACAAGCTGTCCAACGCGTTGGTCGAGGCGACGATTTCCGGGTTCGACCAGGCGGGGCAGGAGGAGTTGACCGCGCCGTACGCGCCCTTGTACTTCTCCGTGCTGGAGTCTGTGTGGGCCTCGCGGTCCATCGAGATCGCTATGGCGATCGTGCGGGGGTTGTTTCCCGCGTCTCAGGGGGATCAGGCGACTCTTGACGCCACGGATGCGTGGTTGGAGGGGCATCCGGGGGCGGCTTCCGCGTTGCGGCGGTTGGTTGGTGAGGCTCGGGATGATTTGGGGCGTGCGCTTGTGGCTCAGCGGGTGGATGGCCTCGCCTGAGGGTGGGCTCCGCCCTTGCCGTTGGGGTTCCCGGGGTGTGCCCCGGGGCCTCCTGGTGGGGCTTCGCCCCGTGACCCCTGTTGTTGTTCCTGTGGGTTGAAGCCCCTTCCCGTTCCTTATGGGGGCTTCGCCCCCTGGCCCCCGTTGGCCTCGCCGGCCGGGCGTCGGGGGGCTCCTCCCCCAGACTCCGTCCGGGGGGACCCCCACCCGGCAATCCCCCCGCCCAAAGGGGCTCCGCCCCCTCTGGACTCCCCCGCCCGTATCGGGTGGGGCCCTGAAGTGTCTGGGGGCGGAGAGAAGTGCGGGCAGGACTTCAGGGTGGGGGCGGATACGGGGGTGGAGGTCATAAGAA
>NZ_JANCPR020000078.1 GCF_028657195.3 Streptomyces iconiensis | reverse complement strand
GCACCGTACGGATGATGTCGGGACGCGTGACGTTCAGGATCTCGTTGCAGCCCTCCAGCTGCTCGAAGTCCTCCAGTGTCGGATCCTGCGCCTGGATCATCGTCCCCATCGCCCCGTCGGCCACCACCACACGAGAGGCAAGGGCCTCACGGAGGGCATCGGCCCGGGTGGGAGCGGTGGCCTGGGCTTTCTCGCGCGCGGTCACCGGAGTGCTCCCAGGTACGGGGCCAGAGTGGTGGCCGCTTCGGCGCCGTAGGTGTCGCGCAGGCGGCCGAGGAAGGGTGCGCGGCGCAGGGCGTAGCTCTGGGTGCCGGTCGTCTCCAGGACGGTGGTGGCGAGGGCGCTGCCGAGGCGGGCCGCGTCCTGGTGGCCGAGGTCCCAGGCGAGCCCGGCGAGGAATCCGGCGCGGAACGCGTCACCGGCTCCCGTGGGTTCGAGGGTGCCCTCGGCAGGTACGGCGGGCACGTCGAGGGGGCGTACACCGACCCGTTCGATATGGACGCCTTCGGCGCCGCGCGTGGTCACCCAGGTGCCGACGCGGCCGAGTATCTGCTGTTCCGTCCAGCCGGTGCGCTCCTGGATGAGTACCGATTCGTACGCGTTGGTGAAGAGGTAAGCGGGCCCGTTCAGCAGGGCGCGTACGTCGTCGCGGCCCATGGTGGCGAGCTGCTGGGAGATGTCGGCGGCGAACGGGACGCCGAGTTCCGCGCAGTCGCGGGTGTGGCGCAGCATCGCCTCGGGGTCGTTGGGTGAGACCACGACGAGGTCGATACCACCGGTGCGCGCGACCACCTCGCGCAGGGAGATGGTGCGGGCCTCGCTCATGGCTCCGGGGTAGAAGGAGCCGATCTGGTTGTGGTCGGCGTCGGTTGTGCACACGAAGCGGGCCGTGTGGTGGGTGGCGCTGACGTGTACGGAATCGGTGTCGACTCCGTGTTCCTTCAGCCAGAGCTGGTGGTCGGACCAGTCGGCGCCGACGGCGCCGACGAGCGTGGGGGTGAGGCCGAGCCCGGCGAGTCCGAAGGCGATGTTGGCCGCGACTCCTCCGCGCCGTATCTCCAGCTCCTCCACGAGGAAGGAGAGTGACACCTTGTCCAGGCTGCCGGCGAGCAGTTGCTCGGTGAACCTGCCGGGAAAGGTCATCAGGTGGTCCGTGGCGATCGAACCGGTCACGGCGATGCGCACGGTCTTCTCAGGGCCCGCTGTGCTCGCTGCGCCCACGGCGTCCATGGCATCCACGGCGTCCTCCTCGGTGGTCTCGTTCGTACGCCGTCGCTGCGGCCTTGCGCCGCAGCGTCCGCCTCCGGGCTGCACGGAGGCTGTACGGCGGCTCGAAGCGTCCTCAACCCGCCTCGCCCTGCCCGGAGTCGGGGGCCTGGACGCTGCGGGAGCCGAACCACTCGATCCAGTTCATCGCGAAGAACACATCGCCGGAGATCTTCAGCCGCCCGGAGACGAAAGCGTCCGTGCCCTTCAGCTCGCCGACGGCCAGCGCCACCAGGTCGTGCAGCGCGACACCGATCGTCGCGTTGGGCTGCTGTCCCGGCTCGGCGGACGTGGTGCAACTGCCGTCCGCGACGCTGACGTAGCGGTGCCGTACGCCCAGCGGGGTGTTGATCTCGTAGTGGAAGATCCCTGCCCGGTCCTGTGCGCGCTCCGGGCTGAAGCAGGCGCGGAACCACTCGAAGACGAGGTCGAGCACGCCGTCCACGCCATCCACGCCGTCCACGCCGTCCACGCCCTCCGTGCCGTCCATGGCGTCGGGGCCCGGGGTGTCGGGGTGCTCGGTGGCTTCGCCGGAGCGGGCGAAGTTGCGCAGCCGGTGGAACATCGTCTCCCTGGCGGTCATGACGCGGCCTCCGTCCCTGTGGTGGTCTGCGCGGGCCCTGTTCTGGTCTGCGCGGGCCCGGTGCCGGGCTGCGCGGGCCCCGTGCTCGTCCGCGCGGGCACGCCCGCGCCGTTGTGGCGGGGGCCGGCAGTGGTGTGCTCGATCACGACGGACGCGTCCTTGTCGCCGTCGCCCGCCTCGTTGACCCGCGCGAAGCGCTCCCGTACGGAGTCGAGTACAGGCAGCGGCACCCCCGCCAGCGCCGCGTCTCCCAGGGCCAGGCGCAGGTCCTTCTCCATCAGCGTCGAGCGGAAGAAGGCGGGTTCGTAGGCGGCCTTGCGCATCAGCTCGGCGCGGAAGCGCATCACGACCGAGCTGAAGCCGCTCTCCGCGATGGAGGTGAGCAGCCGGTCGCGGTCAAGGCCCGCGGCGACGCCGTACGCGACGGCTTCGGCGAGCGAGGTGACCTGGGCGCCCAGCAGCAGATTGAAGATGAGCTTCAGCGTCGCCGCCGTACCGGGAGCGCCGAGATGGACGACCTGCGCACCGAGGATGTCCAGGACACCGGCGACCTCCGCGATGTCGCCCTCCCCGCCGCTGGTGTAGACGCGCAGCTTGCCTTCGCGGGCCTGGAAGGGGTTGCCGACGACGCACGCCTCCACGCGCCGTATCCCCGCCGTGGCGAGCCGTGCGGCGCAGGTGCGGGCGTAGTCGGGCGAGACGGTGGACGTGTCGATGACGATGGCGCCCGGCGCGAGCACGGGCACCACCTGCTCGAACAGCACCTTCTCGACGGCGGCTTCGTCGGCGAGGCTCAGCAGGACGACGGAGTGTCCCTTCGCCGCCTCGGCCGGGGTGGCGGCGACGGTGGCGCCCGCCTCCGCGAGCGGCCCGGCCTTGCCGGCGGTGCGGTTGTGGACGGTGAGCGTACGGCCCGCTTCCAGCAGCCGTGCCGCCATGCCGCCGCCCATGTTGCCCAGGCCGATGAAGGCGAGGGGCGGTTCCGGTTCGTGGTCGCTCGCCGGCGGCGCCACGGGCCCGGCTGCGGATGCGGGCTGCGCCGCGGGCGCGGGCGACGCCGCGGGCGGGCCCTCACCTGTGGGCGGCCCCTCCCGTGTGGGCGGCAGCTCGTGCACTGTCCGCGTCAGCGTCATCTCGCCGCCCGCGCGGTACGGCTGGAGCCTGCGCCGGTTCTCCACGTGCGCCTCGCTCAGCTCGAAGGCGCGGAAGGACCGCTCGTCGGCCCAGTCGGTGATGACGTAGTACGTGTTCTCGTCCTCGACCGAACGCACCAGTGACTGGCCCCGGTTGGCGGGCTCGCGTGCGATGCCGGAACCCACCTCCCACCACACGCGCTCGAACTCCGTGCTCGTACCCGGGTGGATCTCCATCCGCAGCATGACGCGGAAGGACGGCCGGGAGGGAGCTTCCATGGTGTCCGCCTCCAATACGGGGGAATCCGCGCCACGTTGGCCCCTCCCGCTCGACCGCCGATCGAGAAGCACTCCTGACGGGCGGGAAGCCCGCAGCTCAAGCCCTGCTTGAGCGCGCCTCTCTACCCTCGGCGCAACCGCCGACCCGGAGAGAGATGTGCCATGACTCAGACACCCGATGTGCGCTCCGCCGACCCACCGGACGGCCCAGTGAGGGCGGCCCAGGGCGCCGGGACAGAGGCCGCACACACTTCGGACTCCGCGCCCGGGGCCGCGCCCCGTACCGCGTCCGGGACGGCACCCGCCAAGGTGCGCAGGTGGCCGCTCGTACTGTTACGCACCGTCTCGACGCTCTTCCTCATCCTGGTGCTGCTCCAGCCCGTGCTGGCGGGCATGTTCGTCAGCGGGGACGTGGACCTGCTCGCGCTGCACGAGGTGAACGCGCATGTGATCTCGTTCGTCGGCTGGCTCCAGGTGCTGGCCGCCGTCCTGGTGTGGCGGCCGGGGCGCGGCCCCGTATGGCCCCTCGGCCTCGCGGTGCTGCTGAGCGCGGCCGTCTGGATGCAGGGCGACTGGGGCTACGCGCGCCAGCTCGACCTGCACATCCCCGTGGGCGTGCTCCTCGTTTCCGCTGCCACCGCGCTCGTGCACTGGTCGTTCGGCCGCAAGCCGGGGCCCGGTACGAGCCGCGGGCAGGGCTCCGGTACGGGCGACGAGCGAGGCTCCCGAGCCGGTGCCGGGCCCCGTCGCCGGAGGCGTGCATGAGTGCGGCACGCGAGCGCGAGGGGCGCGGGGGCCTCGGGCGGCGCGGGTTCCTCGCGGCGGCCGGCGGCGTGGGAGCCGCGGCGGCGCTGGGCGGGGCCGCCGGCTGCGGCGGCGGGGGCCGGGAGGTCGCGGGTGAACTGCTGGCCAGTGCGGCCGAGTTGCCCGAGCCGTTCCAAGTGCCGCTGCCCGTGCCCCGCGTCGCACGGCCGGTACGCTCGGCCGGCGGCGTCGACTACTACGAGCTGGTCCAGAAGGCGGCCCGGCACGAGATCCTGCCCGGCGTGCGGACCGAAGTGTGGGGCTACGAGGGCCGGTTCCCCGGCACCACCCTGGTCGGCAGGTCGGGGCGCGAGATGCGGGTCAAGGTGCGCAACACCCTCCCGGTACCGACCTCAACGCATCTGCACGGCGGCGTGCAGGCGCCGTCCTCCGACGGGCACCCCACCGACCTCGTACTGCCCAGGGGGTTCCCGGACCCGAGGCGGCGCGGAGGCGGTTCGGCCCACGCGGGCCACGGCGGCGGGGCCATGACGGTCGAGCCGGACGAGTGGACCGTCTCGCGGGGCTCCAAGGAGTACGTGTACCCGCTCGACCAGCCTGCGGCGACGCTCTGGTACCACGATCACCGCATGGACTTCAGCGCACCGCAGGTGTGGCGGGGCCTCGCCGGCATGTTCCTCGTGCACGACGACGAGGAGGACGCGCTCGCGCTGCCGGAGGGCGAACGTGATGTGCCGCTGATGATCTGCGACCGCGCCTTCGAGGAGGACGGTTCCTTCCGCTACCCCTCCCTCGACCGGTCGCTCACCGGCAGGGCCGGGGTCGAGGAGGCGTACATGGAGGGCGTCATGGGGGATGTCGTCCTCGTCAACGGCGCACCGTGGCCCGAGCTGGAGGTCAGCGCCGAGCGCTACCGCTTCCGCGTGCTCAACGCGTCCAACGCGCGCCGCTACCGGCTCACGCTCGACCCGGGCCCGCGCGAGGGCGCCTCCTTCACCCAGGTCGGCAGCGACAACGGGCTGCTCGGAACGCCCCGCACGCACAGCGCGATCCCGATCGCACCCGCCGAACGCTTCGATGTCGTCGTCGACTTCGGCGCCTTCCCCGTCGGTTCGACGGTGCGGCTCGCCAACACGCTCGGGGAGGGCGGCACGCGGGACGTCATGCGCTTCCGGGTCACGCGCCGCGCGTCCGGGGGCGGCGGCGCCCCCGCCGTGCCGCGCCGGCTGGCGAAGGTCACGCGTCTGCGGGCGGGACAGGCCGTCGCCGAGCGGCAGTTCGACTTCAGGCTGAAGCAGGTGGGAGACAGCGGGACGAAGATGTGGACCGTCAACGGCAAGCCGTACGACGCCTCGGGCTCGCTCGCCTCCCCTCGGCTGGGCACCGTCGAGCGCTGGCGGTTCACCAGCGACTTCCACCATCCCGTGCACCTGCACCTCGCGCACTTCCAGGTCCTCGCGCGCAGCGGCGGGGCGCCCAGGAGAGTGGACGCCGGGTGGAAGGACACCGTCGACGTACGGCCGTACGAGGTCGTCGATGTGCTGGCCCGGTTCTCCGGGCACCGCGGGCGCTACATGTTCCACTGCCACAACCTCGAACACGAGGACATGGCCATGATGGCCAACTTCCAGGTGGTCTAGGACGCCGGCAGCGAGTGTCCCCGCCGGTCCGTGTGCCCCGCCGAGCCCGACCCGGCGGGGCACTCGGCGTGCTTGCGCTGGTCCGCGGCCCGTTCGAGCGCGCTCCGACCCTTCCCCTAGGCCGCTGGGTCACCGTCTGGGCGGCAAGGACGCCCCGGCCGCGCAGCACAGCGGGCGGGGCCTGGGCCGGCGAAGGGGCTGGGGCTGCGATGCGCGTACTGTTCACGACCTGGGCCTGGCCCTCACATCTGTACGCACTGGTGCCGCTCGCGTGGGCGTGCAGGGCCGCGGGGCACGAGGTGCTCGTGGTGAGCCAGCCGGGGCTGCGGAACGAGATCGCGGCGACGGGGCTGCCCGGTGCGGCGGTCGGCACGGATGTCGACGGCGTGGGCATGGTCCGCGGATATGTGATGCCCTCGGAGACCGGCCCGGTGATCGAGCCCGCCGAGCCCGCCGAGTCGGCCGGGAGCACGGAGCCCCCGGGGCACGCCGGGAGCACCGGGAGCGCCGGGGGCACAGCGCCGCGTACCGGTAGAGGGCCCCGCGCCATGCGGATGTTCTCCGCGCACGCGGACTCGATGGTGGACGGTCTGACAGAGGTGGCCAGCGACTGGCGTGCCGACCTCGTGGTGTACGAACCGACGGCGCTGGCGGGCCCGTTGGCCGCTGCGGCGGCCGGGATACCGGCCGTACGGCTGCTGTACGGGGTGGACCTGATGGCGCGCGCGGGCCCGCTGCTGCCCGAGGTGCTGGCACCGCTGGCGGAGCGGCTGGGGGTGAAGCCCGACGGGTACGAACCGCTCGGGGACCTGACCATCGACCCGTGTCCGCCGGGCTTCCAGGTGCCGGGTGACCCGCCGCGGCTCCCGATGCGCTACGTACCGTTCAACGGCCCCGGCGTGGGCGGCGACGACCTGCCGGCGCTGCCCGCGAAGGGACGGCGCCGCGCCGTCGTCACGTGGGGGTACACCATGGCGCGGCTGCACCCTGAGCTGTTCCTCGCCGGGCATGCGGCGCGTGCCCTGGGGGCGCTGCCCGACACGGAGGTCGTGGTGGCGGTCTCGGCGCGGCAGCGCCCGCTGCTGGGTGAACTCCCCGACGGCGTACGGGTCGTGGTGGACGCGCCGCTGAACGCGGTGGTGGAGCGCGCCGACCTGGTGGTCGCGCACGGCGGCGCCGGCACCGTGCTGACGTCGCTGCGCGCCGGTGTGCCGCTGCTGCTGGTGCCCCAGCTGCCCGACCACGCGGGGCACGCCGCCCGTGTGGTGGCGACGGGCTCTGGCGAGGTGCTGACCCGTGACGAGGCGACGGCCGCGCAACTGCGCGAGGAGGCGGCGCGGCTGCTGGACCCGCACGCGGGAGCTGCGCAGCGGGAGGCGGCCAGGGCGCTGCGGGACGCGATGCTGGAGCAACCCGCTCCGGCCGGGCTGGTCGGGGTGCTGGAGGAGCGGGTGGTCACATGTGCGGCATAGCGGGCTGGGTGGACTTCGTACGGGGCATGGGCGAGGAGGCCGGCACCGTCCGCACGATGGTGGGCACCCTCGCCAACCGCGGCCCCGACGACGAGGCGGTGTGGACGGACGAGCACGCGGCGCTGGGGCACCGCAGGCTGGCCGTGATCGACGTGGCGGACAGCACGCAGCCGATGACGGCGGTCGAGGACGGCCGCACCCTGGCGGTGCTGGTGCACAACGGGGAGATCTACAACTACCGGGAGCTGCGCGCCCGGTTGACGGCGCTGGGGCACAGGTTCCGTACGGCAGGGGACACCGAGGTGGTGCTGCGCGCGTACCTGGAGTGGGGCGAGGGGTGCGCGGAGCGGATGGACGGCATGTTCGCCTTCGCCGTGTGGGACCCGCGCAGGCGCACGCTGCTGATGGCGCGCGACCGGCTGGGCATCAAGCCGCTGTACTACGCGCGTACCCCGCACGGCGTCCTGTTCGGCTCCGAGCCGAAGGCCCTGCTGGCACACCCGTCCCTGGACTGTGTGGTGGACGCGGAGGGCCTGGCCGAGCTGCTGGCCTACATCGCCACCCCGGGGCACGCCGTCTACCGGGGCGTGCGGGAGCTGCCCGCCGGGCACGTGGCGACCGTACGGGAGCGGCCCGGCGGCGCCTCGGTGACCGAGTCGCGGTACTGGACGCTGCCGCAGCACACGCACCCCGACGATCTGCCGACGACGGTGGAGACGGTGCGGGGCCTCCTCCAGGAGTCCGTCGTCGGGCATCTGCTCGCCGACGTACCGCTGTGCACGCTCCTGTCGGGCGGCGTGGACTCCAGCGCGCTGGCGGCGCTCGCCGCGCGGTCGCTGGGCGACGGCAGCAGGCCGCGCACGTTCTCCGTGGACTTCGAGGGGCACACCGAGCGGTTCCGCAAGGACGTATGGCACGAGGATCCGGACGCGCCGTTCGCGCTGGAGGTGGCCCGGCACGTGGGCACCGACCACGAGCCGGTGGTGCTGCGCACCTCCGACCTGGCCGACCCTGTGGTGGACGCTGCGGCGCTGCGCGCGCAGGACCTGCCGCGCCCGATCCCGGACATGGACCGTTCGCTGTATCTGCTGCTGCGCGCCGTACGGCAGCGTTCGACGGTGGCGCTGATGGGCGAGGTGGCCGACGAACTCTTCGGCGGCTACCAGTCGTTCCGCGACCCGACGCTGGTGGACACGGCGAACTTCCCGTGGGTGACGATGGGCCTGCGTGTGGCCCCGCACGGGATGAGCACGGGCCTGCTCGACCCCGGCCTGCTGCGGAAGATCGATGTGCCGGGCTACTCGGCGCAGCGCTGGTCGGAGACGGTCGCCGAGGTGCCGGACGTGCCGGGCGAGTCGGAGACCGAGCGGGTCATGCGGCGGGTGGGGTACGCGCATCTGTCGCGCTGGCTGCCGCTGCTGCTCGCGCGCGACGACAGGCTGAGCATGGCGGTGGGCCTGGAGCTGCGCGTCCCGTACTGCGACCACCGGCTGGTGGAGTACGTGCACAACATCCCGTGGGCGATGAAGACGGCGGACGGCAGGGAGAAGAGCGTGCTGCGCTCGGCCGTCGCCGACCTGCTGCCCGCCTCGGTGACGCAGCGCCGTAAGAGCCCGTTCCCCATCACCCAGGACCCGCGCTACGGGCAGGTGCTGCGCGAGCGCTTCAACGCGGTCGTCGGCGATCCGGCGAGCCCGGTGCGCCCGCTGCTGGACGGGCCGGCGTGCGCCGAACTCGCGGCCGAGGACCGGCCGGTGGCCGTGGACGGGTGGGGCGAGCGCAGGAACGTCGAGATGGTCCTCCAGCTGGATGCCTGGCTGCGGCACTACCGCGTGCGGCTGGACCTGTGAGAGACGTGAGAGGGGCGAGGAACCGCATGCTGCACAAGGAACTTCAGGCGCTCGCCGAACCGGTGCTGGAGAAGGTGCGCGCGCACCCGTTCTGGTCGGGGCTGAGGGACGGCTCGCTGCCGGAAGCCTCGCTGGTCCACTTCGTGGAGCAGGACACGGGGCAGCTGCTGCCCGCCTACGCACGTGCGCTGGCGCGTACGGCAGCGGCGGCGGAGCTGGACGCGCACACGGCGCTGCTGGGCCGGTCGGTGACGGGCACGCTGGAGGCCAGGGACAGGCTGCGCGAGAAGTACGCGGAGCTGGCGGGCCCGCTCGGGCTGCCCCGGCTCGCCCGGGAGGTGCCGGAGGCCGACCCGGCGACGCACGCGCACTGCTGCTTCTTCCAGGGCTCCAGTGCGGCGTCGTTCATGGCGGGCGTGGGCGCGCTGCTGCCGATGGTGTGGTTCAACTTCCAGGTCTCCGACGACCTGTTGGAGCGGCACACCCCCGGCTCCCGCTACGCGCCGTGGATCGAGGCGTACCACCCGGGCGAGGGCTACGGCTACGCGGTGCGTGCCTTCATGGGGCTCGCCGACGAACTCGGCGAGAGCGCCTCACCGGCCGAACGCGCCCGCCTGGTCCGGCACTTCAGCACCGGCATCCGTTACGAGTGGGCGTTCGCCGAGGCCGCGTGGTCACGCCCCGACTGGCCCGTATGACAGCCGCGCGCGTACGGCGCACGCACAGCCACAGCCCCGTACGGGGCACACACAGCCACAGGCCCGTACGGCACGTGCGACCACCCCGCACGCCCGTACGGCACGTGCGACCACCCCGAACCGGCGCGACCACCCCGAATCCGGAGGGACAACCGTGAGCACTCAGACCCCGCCCAGGTACCCGTTCGCCTGGACCCCACCCATGCAGGTGCCCGAAGCGCTCAGGCATGTGCACAGCAGCGCCGCGATGGAGGTGACGCTGCCGAGCGGGGACGTGGCGACGCTGGTGACCCGTTACAAGGACGTACGCGCCCTGTTCGCCGACAGGCGGCTGTCGCGGAACATCGCGCGCCCCGACTGCGCCCGGATCTCCAAGGACAACGACCTGTTCATGGACCCGGAGATCGACCCCGACCCGCCCAAGCACACCCAGGTGCGCTCGCTGGTGACCAAGGCGTTCACGGCCCGCCGTATCGAGGCGCTGCGCCCGTACGTCCAGGAGGTCGCCGACGAACTGCTGGACACGATGGCCTCCGCCCCCCGGCCCGTTGAGCTGAACGAGGCGCTGGCCTTCCCGCTGCCGATCAAGGTCATCTGCAAGCTGCTGGGCGTGCCGGCCGAGGACCGCGACCAGTTCCGCGAGTACGTGGACGGCTTCCTGTCGGTGACCAAGCTGCCGCCCGAGGAGGTCGGGCAGTGCCGCCAGAACCTGTGGAAGTACCTGGGCGACCTGATCGACGTCAAGCGGAAGCAGCCGGCCGACGACCTGGTGAGCGAGCTGATCCGGGTCACCGACGAGGAGGACAACCGGCTCAACGACCACGAGCTGCACTTCTGGTGCCAGGGGCTGCTGATCGCCGGTTACGTCACCACGGCCAGCCAGATCGGCACCGGTACGGCCGTGCTGCTGCACCACCCCGAACTCGTACGGCAGATCCAGGCGGACTGGACCCTGGTGCCCTCCACGGTCGAGGAGCTGCTGCGCACACAGATCATGGGCTCGTCGGTCGGCACGATGCGGTACGCCATCGAGGACATCCCGCTCTCGGACGGCTCCGTCATCAAGAAGGGCACCAGCGTGCTGCTGTCCGAAGAGGGCGCCAACATGGACCCCGAGGTCTTCGAGAGGCCCTTCGAACTGGACATCCGCCGCCAGGAGAACCACCACATGACGTTCGGCGCCGGCATCCACTACTGCGTGGGCGCCGCGCTCGCGCGGATGGAACTCCAGGTCGCCACGGAGTCCCTGCTGCGCCGCTTCCCCGCCATCCGGTTGGCGACACCCGCCGAGGAACTGCCGCGCGCACTGGGCGGTTTCATGGAGGGGTTCACCGAGATACCCGTGGAGTGGTGAGCATGAGCGTGCTGCGCGTGACCGCCAACTCCGATACGTGCGCGGTCAGTTCGCTGTGCGTCTACCGCCTGCCCGGCGTCTTCGACCAGGACGAGGACGGCCTGGTCGTCGTCCTCGACGAGACACCGGGCTCCGACCTGCACGACGAGGTACGCCGCGCCGCACGCGGCTGCCCCACGAAGTCGATCCGCGTCACCGAGGAATGACACGACCGGCGGCCGGCCCCTCCCGCCTCCCCGCGCCCGCGGGCCGACCGCGACGGAAGGGCCCCCGATGCCCGTCGGGGGCCCTTCCGCCGGGGTGACCGCCGGCTTTTTTCCCGCTTGTTCGGCTACCGGCCGGTGACGGCCGCGAGGATCAGGCGGGTGAAGTCCTCCGTGCTCGCGGTCCCGCCGAGGTCGCGGGTGCGGACGCCGGTCGTGGCCAGCACGGAGGCGAACGCGTCGAAGACCTCGGCCGCTGCCTCGGGGTGACCGAGGTGGTCGAGCATCATCGAGGCGCTCCAGATCGCGCCGAGCGGGTTGGCGATGCCCTGTCCCGCGATGTCCGGCGCCGAGCCGTGTACGGGCTCGAACATGGAGGGGTACTCGCGCTCCGGGTTGAGGTTCGCCGCGGGTGCGAGGCCGATGCTGCCCGCGACGGCGGCGGCGAGGTCGGAGAGGATGTCGCCGAACAGGTTGGAGCCGACGATGACGTCGAACCGCGCCGGATCGAGCACGACCTTCGCCACGAGCGCGTCGATGTGCTCCTGCCGCCAGGCCACCTCGGGGAACCGGCCTGCGGCCTCCCGCACGAGTTCGTCCCAGAACGGCATGGTGTGGACGATGCCGTTGGACTTGGTGGCGGAGACCACGTCCCCGCCGCGGCGCTGTGCGGTGGTGAAGGCGTAGTCGAGGATGCGCTCGACGCCGGGGCGGGTGAAGACGGCCTCCTGAACGGCCATCTCGTCCGGGAAGCCGCGGTTCAGGCGCCCACCGATCTCGGAGTACTCGCCCTCGACGTTCTCGCGGACGACGACGAAGTCGACCTCGCTCGTGGCCCGGGCGAGCGGGCTGGGGACGCCGTCGAGGACCTTGATCGGGCGCAGGTTCACGTACTGCCGGAACTGGCGGCGGATCGGTATGAGAAGCCCCCACAGGGACACATGGTCGGGCACCCCGGGCCAGCCGACCGCGCCGAGCAGGACGGCGTCATGGTGCCGGATACGGTCCAGGCCGTCGTCCGGCATCATCGCGCCGTCGGTGAGGTAGCGCCGGCAGGACCAGTCGAACGTGTCGTAGGCGAAGGTGAGGCCGTGTCGCTCGCCGACGGCGTCGAGGACGGCGCAGGCGGGAGGCAGCACCTCGGTGCCGATGCCGTCGCCTGGGATGAGGGCGATCCGATAGCGCGTGTTCATGGCCACCATGGAACGCCGCGACGTTCGTGGCTGTCCAAGATCGGTTTACAGCCTGACCGATAAGAGGCGCCTATCGGTTGCGCGGTACGCCGTCGTCGGCGTGCTCGGCGTCCGTACTGACGGCGACGAAAGCGGCGGCGGCAGGACTGAGGCGATGGCGCTGCCAGACGAGCCGCACGTCGAGGGTGGCTTCGACGGCGAGCCGCCGGACGCGCAGCCCGACCGCTTCGGCGAGATGCCGCCAGGAGTCGGCGACGACGGCCGCCCCCACGCCCTCCCGCACGAGCGGGAGCAGGCCCTCGCGGTGCTCGATCTCGACGGCGATGCGGCAGTCGGTCGCAGCGACGATCGCGTCCGCGACCCGGCGCATCCCCGTGCCGGGCTGGCCCGCGACGAGCCGGAGACCGGACAACTCCTCGACGGCGAGGGGCCCGTCACCGGGCGGAAGGGGCACGTCGGCGCGGGCCACGAGCACGAACGACTGCGTCTCGACGGGCACATCGTCGAGGTCCGCGTGCGCCTCGTGGGCGCCGGACATGGCGACGACGCCGATCTCGGCGACCCCCCGACGCAGCGCTTCGCGTACGTCGTCCGGCCGCGCCGCTGCCACCACCGCCAGCTGAACCAGCGGGTAGGCGCGGGCGTAGGCGGCGATGAGCCCGGTGAGCGGGCTGACGACCTGGGACGGCATGGCGGCGATGCGCAGCCGGCCGCCCCGCAGCCCGTCCACGGCCGCGACGGTCTCCCGCGCGACATCGAGGGAGCGGACCACTTCGCGGGCCGGCGCCACCAGGGCAGCGCCCGAAGGGCTCAACACCAGGCCGCGGCCCTGCCGAAGGAACAAGCTGCTCCCCAGGACGGCCTCAAGACGGCGGATCGACTGGGTCACCGACGGCTGGGCGACGAAGAGGTGCTCGGCCGCCCGGTGCACGCTGCCGTGGTCCACGACGGCCAGGAAGTAGCGCAACTGCCGTACGTCCAAGCCGTTCACCGTCCTCGTGAGCCGCGCGGGCGCCTCGTGCGAGCGCGCTGCGGAGCCACTCTCACCTGCCGATTGATAGGGCGGACGTTATCAGTCGGGCTGCAAATGAGTCTTAGACAGCGGCGGTGACCGTCGTCACGATGAACGGCAAGTCACGGGCCCGGGCACTCCCGGCGGCCGTGACGGGTTCGCGAGCTGCACGGTCCGTACGAGCCGCGCCGGCAGCCGCGTCCCGGGGCCGTCACCACGGGCCTCTCCTGACGGTTCCGCACCGCATTCATGGATTGGACGAGCGGAGTGTCCTGTGCCTGACGAAGCCCTGCTTTTCCTCAACACGGCGATAGCCATCGTCGGCATCGTCGTCACGATCACCTGGCTGAAGTTCCCGCCGGTGTTCGCGCTGCTCTTCGGAACCCTCTACCTCGGGCTGACCACCAAGGTCGGGGCGAAGGACACCCCGAAGATGGTCGCGGACGGATTCGCCGACGTCATGGGGGACATCGGCATCCTGGTGGCGTTCGGCGTCATCCTGGGCGCGCTGCTCACGGTGACGGACACGATGCAGCGGCTGGTCGAGGCGATGCTCAAGCTCTTCGGCGACCGCAGCATCCCGTACGTCTTCGCCGCGACCCTGAGTTCGCTGTTCACCTCGATCTACTCGGACGTGCTGCTCGTGCTCTCGGCGCCCCTCGCGCGGCGGCTCGGGCCGCGGTTGGGCACGCGGGGCCGCGCGCTGATGGGCGGCTCGCTCACCGCGGGCATCGAGGTGGGTCTGGTGTTCGTCGCGCCGGGCGTCGCCGCTGTCGCCATCGCCGGCATCCTGGACGTCCCGCTGGGCCAGATGTTCGCGGTCGGCCTCGCGGTGGGCCTGCCCACGTCGCTGCTGACCATGCTGGCCTTCGCCGTACTGCTCCGCTTCATGAAGTGGGACCCCGAAGCGGACGAGATGGATCAGGCCGACGGGGCCGACGCGCCTGGAGAGGCCGACGGGACCGACGAGGCCGACACGCCTGGAGAGGCCGACGGGACCGACGAGCCTTGTGTGGCCGACAAGGCGAAGGGGGATCAGCCCGGCGGCAAGCCCAGGACCGGGGCAGCGCCCGGGCACAAGACGCGAGAGCTGCCCCTGCTCCTCGCCGTCGTCCCGGTGCTCCTGACGCTGGTCCTCATCGCGGGAGGAGCACTCGCTGACGCGATGTCCATCGACTCCGCGACGCTCGTGTTCCTCACCGACCCGGTGGTCGCGCTCCTACTGGGCGCCACCTCGGCCTACGCGCTGGCAAGCCGGGTACGCGCCCGGGACGAGATAGGCGGGGCCATCGGCACCGCACTGACCCAGTGCGGCCCCATCCTGGTGCTCAGCGGCGTCAGCGGTTCGCTCGGATTCGTCATCAAGGGCTCAGGCATGGCCGATTACCTCGGCGACGCCTTCTCCTCCGGCTTCCTGCCGCCCCTGCTGCTGGTCTGGATCGTGGCGGCCGTGCTGCACATCGCGCTCGGCTCCATCTCCGTAGCGGGCATCACCGCCGCCGGCATCCTGGCGCCCATCGCGGGCAGTCTCGATGCGCCGCCCGTCCTGGTGGCCCTCGCAGCCGGTTCTGGCGCCCTCTTCCTGCCGCATGTGTCCAGCAACTTCTTCTGGATGTTCCAGTCCCTGCTCGGGTTCTCCACCCGGGGCACCATCAAGACCCACACCGTCCCGATGACACTGGCCTCGGTCATCTCGCTGCCGATCATCCTCGCCGTGTCGCTGTTCACCTGACGGCGGGGCGAAAGCGGCCAACCTCCTTGGGATCAGGGGCCATTGACATACGGGGCCGTTGAGGCGCGAGGCCGTGGAGGCGCCAGCGGCGGAAGCACGGTAGCGGCACGCGGAAGCGCGGCTCCACTGGATTTCCGCCAAGACGCGGGTGGTGACGCCTCGGCGCAGCGGAGGCGGTAGCCCTCGTGCGGGGTTCCTCCACACAGCCACAGCCGGGGGGCTGACCCCCGGCGCCTCGGGGACAGCCCCCCATGCCGCGTGCTCCAGCAACACCACAGATCGGCGGGGTAGTCGGCTGCCTGCGGGACGGGCCCCCGCGAAGGATAGGACTCGTCCGAATCCGCCGCATCATCTGTTCTCAGGACTCACTCATGGCACGCTTCCACCTCCCCAGCCGGCGCGCACACCGTGCGGCGTCGGCGATGGCTCTGCTGGCCGTTACCGCCGGTCTCGCCACGGCCTGCGGCAATGGAGCATCCGCTCACTCGGACTCGTCCCGCTCGGCTTCCGCGGTCTCGGCCTCCGGGGCGCGACAGACCGGCACGTCGAAGCCGCGCATGATCGAGAACAACGGTCATCGCCTCGCGTTCCATGTCACCAAGGGACACGGCCCCACCATCGTTCTGGACGCGGGCGGCGGCGAGGACTCCTCCTACTGGAAGGGCATGGTGCGCAAGCTTCACGCGGCCACCGGAGCCAAGGTCATCACATACGACCGGGCCGGCCTCGGCGAGAGCGAGGTGGTCCCCGGGCCGTGGGAAGTGGGGAGTGCCGTCAGCGACCTGAAGACGGGCCTGCGGAAGCTCGGTGTGACCAGGGACGTGATCCTGGTGTCCCACTCGCAGGCCGGTGAGATCGCGACCTACCTCGCCAAGGAGAACCCAAAGCTGGTGTCCGGCGCCGTACTTGTCGACGCGAGCCTGCCCCCGCTGTACACGGACGAGGTGATAGCCCGGCTCGTCGCCGCCAATCAGCCCGCTGTCGACGCCGCGAAGAAGGATCCCTCCAAGCCGAAGAACAGGCAGCTGATCTCCACCGCGGAGAGCTACATCCCCATGCACAAGGCGTACCACCAGGTCTCCTGGCCCGACACCGTCCCGGCGACCGCGATCGTGTCGGAGAAGACTCCGTTCGCCGGATCGCCCGAGGACGCCCAGCGCTGGCGGGACGCCGCCGCGACGTTCGTCGGGAAAGGGCCGCACCGCACCCTCGTCACCGCGAAGGGCAGCTCCCACGACATCCCGAAGGACCGGCCCGCCCTCGTACTCAAGGAGATCAAGAAGATGAGGGCCGCCCAGGGCCAGCCGCGGCATTAGCCGGACCAGCCCGCACCAGCAGAACAGGACCGGCAGGCGGCAGGCGGCAGGCGGCAGGCGGCAGGATCAGCCCGACTACCGCAGGAAGTGACTGCTTCCCCTACACTCCGGCCCGCCGGGCGCTCCCTTTCCGGGCGGGACCGGGACTGCCGGGGCCGGGGCCGCCGGGCCCAGGACCCGGGCCCGCCCCTCCAGTCGGCCGGCTGGAGGGGCGGGCCGGCCGGCCCGAAGGACCGACCGGCTGGGAGCGCCGAGCGACTGACGCCGCGTCAGCTGCGGGAGCCGACCCGCTCGCCCTCGTCGTCGCGGGCGCGCTCACCCGGCTGTGCGGACAGTGCGGCGTCCGCCGCGTGCAGCTTCTCGCCCTCGATGTCGACGTTGGGCAGGGCACGGTCGAGCCAGCGCGGCAGCCACCAGGCGCGCTTGCCGAGCAGCGCGAGGACGGCGGGTACGAGGGCCATCCGCACCACGAACGCGTCGAAGAAGACGGCGATGGCGAGGCCGAAGCCGATCATCTTCACCATGGCCTCGCTGGAGCCGATGAAGCCGGCGAAGACCGCCATCATGATCACGGCGGCGGCCGTCACCACCCGCGCGCCGTGCCGGAACCCGGTGGTGATGGCCTCGCCCGGCGACTCGCCGTGCACGTATGCCTCCCGCATACGGGTCACGAGGAAGACCTCGTAGTCCATGGCGAGGCCGAAGACGACCCCGACCATGAAGATCGGCATCATCGACATCACGGGCCCGGTCTGCTCGACGCCGAACAGGCCGCCGAGCCAGCCCCATTGGAAGACGGCGACCACGGCGCCGAGGGCCGCCACCACGGACAGCAGGAAGCCGAGCGCCGCCTTGAGCGGCACCAGCACCGAGCGGAAGACGACCATCAGCAGCAGGAACGCGAGGCCGACGACGAGCGCCAGGTAGGGCAGCAGCGCGTCGTTGAGCTTCTCGGACACGTCGATGTTCATCGCCGTCGCTCCCGTGACGAGCACGCTCGCGCCGGTCTCGGGCTCCAGTTCGGCGCCGGTGTCCCGGAGGGAGTGGACGAGGTCCTCGGTCTGGAGGGACGAGGGCTTGGAGTCCGGGACGATGGAGACCATGGCGGTGTCGCCCGCCTTGTTGAACCGGGGCGGCGTCGCGGTGGCGATGCCGTCCAGCGCGGTGATCTCCCGCACGGTGTGCTCGATGGCGGATTTGGGGTCGTCGGCGCCCGCGGCGTCGACGGTGGCCATCAGCGGGCCGTTGAAGCCGGGGCCGAAGCCCTCGGAGAGCAGGTCGTACGCCTTGCGCTGAGTGGTACTCGTGGGCTGCGAGCCGTCGTCGGGCAGGCCGAGTTCGAGCGAGGCCGCGGGTACGGCCATGATGCCGAGCCCGACGACGCCGGCCAGCAGCACCGCGACGGGCCGCCGTTGCACGAGCCGTGCCCACCGGGTGCCGGCCGAGTCCTTGGGCGCGGCACCCTCCGTGTCCGCGCCCGTGCCCGTGCCCGTGCCCGTGTCCGCGCCTGTGCCCGCGTCGGCGCCCGAACTCGCCCCGCCCGTACGGGGCTTGCGCGCCTTGCGTGCCACGACCCGCTTGCCGGCGAAGCCGAGCAGCGCCGGTATGAGGGTGAGCGCGACCAGGACGGCGATGGCGACGGTTCCGGCGGCGGCGACGCCCATCTTGGTGAGCATCGGGATGTTCACCACTGCCAGACCGACCAGCGCGATGACCACCGTGAGCCCGGCGAAGACCACGGCGGAGCCGGCCGTCCCCACGGCGCGGCCCGCGGCGTCCTCCCGTTCCCTGCCCTCGGCGAGTTCGGCGCGGTAGCGGGAGACGACGAAGAGCGCGTAGTCGATGCCGACCGCGAGTCCGATCATCATGGCCAGGATCGAGGTCGTACTGCCGAGGTCCATCACACTGGCCAGCGCCGTGATGGTCGAGACGCCGATGCCCACGCCGATCAGCGCGGTCAGCAGCGGCAGGCCGGCGGCCACCAGCGAACCGAACGTGACGACCAGGACGACAGCGGCGATGACCACCCCGATGACCTCGCCCATGCCGGTCTCCGGAATGGTCATCAGCGCGTCGCCGCCGATCTCCACGGTCAGCCCGGCGTCACGCGCCTCCTCGCCCGTCTTCTCCAGGGCTTCCCGGGTCGCGTCGGTCAGCTCCATCGAACTGACGTCGTAGGAGACGGAGACGTAGGCGGTGGTGCCGTCCTTGCTGACGGCCTTCGCCGCGAACGGGTCGGCGGCCTGCGCGACCTGGTCCGAGCCCGACTTCAGGTCGGCGACGACCTGTTGGATCTCGGTCTTGTGCTCCGGTTCGGTGATCTTCTCGCCCTCGGGCGCCTTGAAGACGACACGCGCTGTCGCCCCGTCGGCCTTGGCGCCCGGGAATCGCTCCTCCAGCAGGTCGAACGCCTTCTGCGCCTCGGTGCCCGGGATCGAGAAGGAGGTGTTGGCGGCTGCGGGCGCCATGGCGGCGCCCGCGCCGGCTATCGCGAGCAGTGCCACCCACAGCAGCGCGATGACACCGCGCCGTCGGAAGGCCAGCCGGCCCAGTTTGTAGAGATACGTGGCCACGAGTTGGTGCTCCAGTCGCGGTGAGATGGTGCATCGGCAGAACGGACATACGCGGGCTGTGGGAAGCCCGCCGGAGAGCGGGTATGCGCCGGATCGGGCGCCCCGTCACGGGATCGGGCACGGGACGGCCCCGCTCGGGTGCGGGCCCGTCAGATATGCGGGCCCGTCAGGCATGGGGAGCCGTCGGATACGGAGGGACCGTCAGGTACAGAGGCCCCCGTCGAGCCCGGAACTCCCGGGCGCACAGCGCGCGATGGCATGCGGGCAGTGCGGACGGTGTGGGGTCGGTGGTGTGAGTACGGGCCTGGTGGGGCGGGCCCGCTCAGGCGCGGAGCGCGGGCAGCATCACGGCGTCGAGGTAGGTGACCAGGAACGCCTGGGTGACCGGTCTGTCCTCCAGCAGGTCACCGGTGGCCAGGGCGCCGAGCATCATGTGCGGCAACAGGTCGAGTGCGGGGTTGTCGGGGCGGATCTCGCCGCGTGCGACGGCCCTGTCGAGCAGGACCCGCAGGTCGGCGAGGCCCGGTTCGATCAGGTGCTGGCGCAGTGCCTGGAGCAGGTCGGGGTTGACGTGTGCCGCGTGGCCCACGCCGCGCATGAGCGCGGCGTCCTGCTCGATCCTGCAGTCGTCGAAGCCCCGCACGATTTCCAGGAGGTCGCCGCGCAGGGTTCCGGTGTCGACGTCCCGGTGCCCGCCCGGCTTCGCGCTCCGCAGGGCCCGCGCCACCAACTCGGCCTTGGAGCCCCACTGCCGGTAGAGGGTCGCCTTGCTGGAGTGCGTGGCGGCTGCCACCGCGTCCATGGTGAGCGCCTCGTATCCCACCTCGCGCAACAGACGCAGAACGGTGCCGTAAAGCTCGGCCTCCCGTTCAGGGGTGATTCTGCTGCGCCGCGTCGTTGCCACGGGCGGCATTCTCGCACCTCCCAACCGTACGAAACGGTTTCGTACACTTAAGGAGCGTAGCAAACGCTGGAAGGAACGGGGAGCCGGTGCCTCCGGCGCCCAGGGAACGGCAAGTCGGCGGTCGTTGAGCGGAGTCGGCCGCCGGGTCGAGCGGGCGGCGCGGGGCGCGTACAGCGGTTGAAGTCGTACCGGCGGTTGGGGTGTGTCCCGAAGGTGGCCGATGTCCCGGCGGTGGTCGCCGGGGCTGCCTGACCGACGGCGAGCTGACGGCGGCTCAGGGGGTGCTGTCCGAGGGCGTTTCGGGTTTCGTGTGGAGGATCTCGCGGGCCTGGTCCGCTGCGCCGGCGATGCTCTCGGAGACGAAGTCGATGAAGCGGGCGATGTTCTCCAGCCGGGCGGCGGCCGGGGTGTGGGGGCCGAGGATGCCGACACCCTGCCGGGCGACCTCGCCGAGGCGGGCGGTGGCGCGGGCACTGGCCATCGTGGATTGGTACATGACGTCGTCGTCGACGACATAGCGTTCGCGGCGGCGTTCGTCGCGTTCCCGGCGGATGAGGCCCTGGCTTTCGAGGAACGTGACCGCTTTGGAGACGGATGCCGGGCTGATCCGGAGCCGCCCGGCGAGTTCGGAGGCGGTGAGGCTGCCGGTGTCGGTGGCGTAGAGGCTGGCCAGCACCCGGGCCGTCATCTTGGGCAGGCCCGATTGCATGAAGACGGTGGTGAACGTCTCCTCGTACTCGCGTACGGCTTCGGTATCGCGCCCCTGAGCCTCCGGGGACGTGCCGGGGTCCCCGGGCGCGGCCTTTCTGCGGCGGTGGGCGCGGTGTTCGGTGGCGCGGTGGGCCAGGTCGGCGCGGTAGGCGGCGGGGCCGCCGTTGCGCATCACCTCACGCGTGATCGTCGAGGTCGGGCGGTCGAGACGCCTGGCGATCTCCGCGTAGGCGAGCCCGTCGGCCAGCCCCAGCGCGATCTGCCGGCGTTCCTGCTGGGCGAGTCTGCCTCCCGGCATCGCGGTCTCCTTCATGGTCTGCGGTGTCCCCAGGGTAGCGTTCACTCTCAATTCATTGCAACGAGCAGAGCGAGGCGTTGCATTAGATGTTAAAGCCATTGCAACGAATTCATGGCTTTCACCTGCACTGATGGCACTTCATCGCAACGAGTTGATTGCCGCATCCAGAAATGCAACGTAGCTTTTCCATCATCGGAAACACCGAGCGGAGGAAAGCACGACGCAGAAGTCCGACACCCCCGCCCCGGTGACCGCCGTCCTCGACATCCCCGCCGGCCGCATCCAGTTCATCGCCGCCCTGACCATCCACGCGACCACCGCCTACGGCGACATCAGCGCCCGCGGCCTGTAAGCGGGCACGCCGCAGGCGATCCCGTCCGTCCAGTTGAATCCCGCAACAGTTCTGAAGGAGCACACCACCATGTCCAGCACTCTTACCGACCAGGACCGCCCGGAACTGCGGAAGGCCATCGAGGAGATCGTCGAGTCCGGTTTCACCGGGGTGACGATGCGCGTGCACGACGAGCGGGGCGAGTGGGTCGGCAGCGCCGGGGTGCGCAAGCTGGGCGAGACCGCGAAGCCGCCGGCGAACGGGCACGTCCGGATAGGCAGCAACACCAAGACCTTCACCGCGACCGTGGCGCTGCAGCTGGTGGCCGAGGGCGCGATCGGGCTGGACGCTCCGGCGGCGGACCACCTGCCCGGGTTCGGGCTGGACCCGAAGATCACGGTGCGGATGCTGCTGCAGCACACCAGCGGGGTGTTCAACTTCACCGGCGAGTACTACGACGACGGCACGTTCGCGCCGGGGATCCCCGCCACGACCGCGGGCCAGGAGTGGGTGGACAACCGGTTCAAGACCTACCGGCCGGAAGAGTTGGTACGGCTGGCGTTGTCCAAGCCGGCGCGGTTCGAGCCGGGGACGGACTGGAGCTACTCCAACACCAACTACGTGCTGACCAGGCTGCTGATCGAGAAGGTCACAGGGCACTCGCTCGCCGAGGAGATGCAGCGGCTGATCCTGGGGCCGCTCGGACTGTCGGACACCGTGGTGCCGGACACCAGCCCGGAGATCCCCGAGCCGCACCCCCACGCCTACTACCGGTACGAGGACGCCGGGGAGCAGAAGACGGTCGACGTCACCCGCCAGAACCCCTCCTGGATCTCCACCGGCGGAGACATGATCTCCACGACCCAGGACCTCCACACGTTCATCTCCGCGCTGATGGGCGGCAAGCTCCTGCCGGCCCCGCTGCTGGCCGAGATGTGCGAGCCGCATCCCAAGGTCGGCTACGGCCTGGGAGTGTTCGTGCAGAAGGTCGGCCATCCCCTGGGGGTGTTCGTGCGGGAGGCGGGCGAAGACGGCGGCACCGTCATCACCCACAACGGCGGCACGGGGGGCCACGCGGCGCTGATGTACAGCACGCCCGACGGCAGCAGGACCCTGACCGCCGCGCTGAACTATGTCGACGACGCCGCACTGTCCATGGGAGAGGCGTTCCAGAAGACGACGCAAACGCTCGTCAGTGAGGTGTTCGGCGGCGGGCGGGCCGGGGCGGCTGACGCGGCCGAGCCGACTCGGTAGACAGGGTCGAGCGGCGTGGACCTCAAGATCCTTCTCAGCGCCGACCACGGTTCCCTTGATCTCCGGGGCCGTGCAAGGAGCGGGAGTCGGCGTCAGAAGGGACGCGTTCGGGCCCACGTCGCGGTCTGCGGCGTGGGCCCGTGGCTGTCCCGGGAGCCGGGGGAACCGGTGACCCGGGAATCGGGGGTCCGGGAATCGGGGGTCCCAGAGCCCGGACATCAGCTCCGTGCGTACAGCGCGCTCACCGCCTCGCGCAGTGCGGTCTGCGGATCCACGACCGCCTCCGTCGCGCGCCAGGCGACGAAACCGTCGGGCCGCACGAGGACGGCCCCTCCCCCGGCGATGCCGTGCGCCGAGGCCACGGCGTCATCCGGCGCCTGGACGCGGTGCGCGTCCAGGGTGATGCCCAGGGCGGCTGAGACCTCACGGGCGGCGTCCACCCATGCCTGCCCGCCCTCGCCCGTGAGCACGACGGGTGCGCGCCCGTACAGGTCCAGCGTCGAGATCTTTCCCGCGCCCGCGGCCGGGGACGATCCCTGCCCGTCCCCCTGGGACGCGTTCCCGTCGGACCCGTTCCGCTCGAAGACGACATGGGGCGCCCGCGTGCCCGGCTCACCTCTGAGGTGCTGCGGCGGGACGACGGGCCCCTCGCCGTAGCGGTAGCCGAAGACGGTCGTGCTGTACGCCTCGGCCGGGTCGGGACCCTCGGCCTCCTCGCCGTCGGGGCCCGTACGCTCCTGCATCATGCCCAGCGCCTGCTGGAGCGTCATCCAGGCGACGGGGTGGCGCTCGCTCTGGTACGTGTCGAGCAGTTCGGGGCCCGACTCACCGTCGAGGACGGCGGCGAGCTTCCAGGCGAGGTTGCCGGCGTCCTGGATGCCGAGGCTGGCCCCGAACCCGCCGGTGGGCGGCACGAGATGGGCCGCGTCGCCGACGAGGAACACCCGGCCCCTGCGGTACTCGCGGGCGACCTGCGCGCCGATGACGAAGCTCAGCCACTTCGCACCGCCGGCCGGCAGCTGCGGGACGATCCGTACGTCCAGGTCCTGCTGGCCTATCGCATCCCGTACGAGCCCGATGGCCTGTTCCTCCGTGACCGTGTCGAGGGTGGCGCCCTCGGGCATGGCGGTCGCGAAGATCCAGCGCTTCTTGCCGTCGTGCGCGAACAGGATGGTGGAGGGCGCCGGCTTGTCGAGGTAGCAGACGCCGACCTCGCGTCCCCTGGCGGCGGCGCTCAGGTCCGCCTCGAACAGGACGGACAGCGTGGTGGCGAACTCGCCGGGACCGTCGGTCTCGATGCCCAGTTCCTCACGGATGGGGCTGCGGCTGCCGTCGGCCGCGACCAAGTACGCGCTGCGCACGGTGCGTTCGGCGCCCGTCGCCGTGTCCCGCAGTACGGCGGTGACACCGTCGTCCGACTGCTCGAAGGACACCATCTCGGTGGCGAAGGAGAGTTCGGCACCGAGTTGGACGGCGCGCTCGCGCAGCAGGTGCTCCAGCCTGTCCTGGTCGACCGGTGCCCACTCGCAGGGGCTGACGCCGCCGCTGGGGTCGGGCTGGTCGGTGGGGCCGCTGAACATCTCGGGTCCCGCGAGGGTCTCGGCGCGGATCATCAGCAGTTTGCTGAAGTCCGTCGCCAGACTCGCCTCGGACCAGATGGCCTCTTCGAGGCCGACCTGCCGGTACAGCTCGACCGTGCGCGGATTGACGCCCCGCGAGCGCGGGTGGCTGAGGGTGTCGGGGTGGCGTTCCACGACGAGGGTGCGGATGCCGTGCCAGCCGAGGAAGACGGCGGTTGACAGGCCGGTGACCGCACCGCCGACGACGAGGACCTGCGGCTCCTGTGAAGTCGTGCTCATTTGGGTCCTGTTCCTTTCTGGAGTCTGGGCCGTCAGCGACCTGCGCCGCCCGGCACCCCGGTGCCCGACGGACTGGAGTCAGCCCGTCCGGCAACCGCGAGGAGTCCGGAACGCGGGGCCGGAGGGGCCGGAGCTGCCGGATGTCATGCCGCCTTGCGGCAGATCACGATCGTGTCGTAGTCGCTCAGCGGGAGGATCTCGGTGGAGGCGAACCCGGCACGCTCGGCGTGCGCGACGACCTCGGAGACGGGGTATTCGGAACCGCCGTCGGTGACCAGCAGCATGTCCAGGCTGATGACGAGGTTCTCGACGTGGTCGGGCTCGTCGTCGAGCATCCGGTCGTAGATGAGCAGCGCGCCGCCGGGGTTGACGGACGTGAACGCCTTGGCGACCAGGTCGCCGCGCTGCTGCTCGTCCCAGTCGTGCAGTACGTGCCCGAGCGTGACGACGTCCGCGCTGGGCAGCGGGTCGGTGAAGAAGCTGCCGCCGTGGAAGGTGAGCTTGCCTGTCAGCCCGTAGGAGGCGATGTGCTCCTCGAACAGCGGCTCCATGGGCGGCAGGTCGAAGACGTGACCCGCCAGGTGCGGCTGTGCCTTGACGATGATGGAGCACAGGTTGCCGCGGGCTCCGCCGATGTCAAGGACGGACTCGTAACCGCTCCAGTCGAACTTGGTGACCAGCTCGGGGCCGACCACGTGGGTGAGCGCGTCCATCATGCCGACGAACTGGCGCAGGATGTGCGGGTTCTTGGTGACCTCTTCGAAGTCGCTGCCGGATTGCTGCTGCCCTGTGCGCAGCGCCTCGGAGAGCTTGCCCCAGGCGGGGTAGAGATTACGGTTCGAGCGCTCCAGGAAGCCGCCGACGTAGGTCTTCTGCCCGCGCACCAGGTAGGTGCCGGCACCCTCGGCGTTGCCGTACTTGCCGTCCTCGCGGGTGAGCAGGCCGAGCGCGCTCAGCAGGTCGAGCCAGTCGCTCAGGCCCCGGCCGTGCAGCCCGAGTTCCTTGCGGATCTCCTCCTGGGTGGCGGGGCCCTTCTCGCTCAAGGTGGTGAACAGGCCCAGTTCGACTGCGGTCAGCAGCGCCTTCGCGTCGCAGAACGCGTTGCTCAGCCGGATGATTCCGGCCGGGGTGCTGACATCCAGGCTGGTGTGCGTCATGCGCAGGACTCCATCCTTCCGAAACGGCCGTGGCCAGGCGCCAGTGCCGCTTGAGGGAGCGTCACACCGTGGAGTTGAGCGGTCCTCGAACAGTGCTGGGGACCGCCGGCCCCCGCCGTATCTCCAGCGCCCCTCTAGTCGCCGTGGCTACTCATCAGGGGTGCCGTGGACGAAAGCGGCCACAAGCCCAGCCCGTTCAGAGGGGATATGCATGTATGACGTGAGGATCCCGGTACTGATCGTCGGCGGTGGTCCCGTCGGACTGTCCACCGCGCTCTTCAGTGGCCGCAGGGGCGTCCGGACGATGCTGCTGGAGAAACGGGACAGCACCTCCATGCTCCCCCGCGCCCCCGGCCTGCAGGCCCGCACGATGGAGCTGTTCCGCGCCGCGGGTCTCGGCAAGGAGATCAGGGCGCTGGAGAAGGGGAACTCGCACGCCTATTTCGAGGGCGGGATCATCAAGGTCGACACGTTCTCGGACATCGACAACGCCGAACTGCTGGAGGCTCCTTCGCTGGACGGCCCGACCGTCAGCCCTGAGCGCGTGATGGGCTGCGGCCAGGACCGCTACGAGAAGGTCCTGGTGGACAAGGCCCGGGAGTACGGCGCCGACGTGCGGTTCCACACCAAGCTGCTGTCCTTCGAGGCCGACGAGGAGGGGGTCACGGCCGTCGCCGAGGAGCTGGCGACCGGCAAGAAGCTCACCATCCGCGCCGACTATCTCGTCGGAGCCGACGGCGCGGGCAGCCGCATCCGCCAGGCCCTCGGGGTCGACCGGGTGGGCCGTGGCACCGTGTTCAACGCGCTGAGCATCTACTTCCGGGCTCCGGAACTGGAGACGCTGCTCAAGGACCGCAAGTTCATCCTGTGCTACGCCTCGGCCGGTGGCTCCCTGATGGGCCTGTCCCGGCTGCACGGCTGCGACCCGTGGCTGGCCGCACCCATCTACTACCCGGAGAAGGGCGAGAAGCCCGAGGACTTCACCGACGACCGGTGCGTGCAGATCGTGCGCGAGGCGGCGGGCAAGGACATCGACGTCGAGATCATGGACAAGGTGCCGTGGCAGGGCGCCCAGTTGGTCTCCGAGACCTTCCGCGTCAAACGGGTCTTCCTGGCGGGCGACGCGGCGCATGTCCACCCGCCGGCCGGCGGGTTCGGCGCCAACACCGGCATCCATGACGCGCACAACCTGTCGTGGAAGCTGGCGGCCGTGCTGCGCGGCTGGGGCACCGAGGAACTGCTGGACACCTACGACGCCGAGCGGCGTCCGCTGGGCACCGCCATGTCCGAGCAGGCGCTGGTACGCAACCGCATCCGGCACGGCTACGCCACCGAGCAGGACCGTGCCGACTTCGTCGACGACGTGATCATCACGCTCGGGTACCGCTACCGCTCCTCCTCCATCGTCGGCGCGGGCGAGAGCAAGGTCCTCACCCCTCACCTGGAGCTGACCGGCGAGCCGGGCACCCGCGCGCCCCACGTGTGGCTGACCCGCGGCGGGGAGACGATCTCGGCGATCGACCTGTTCTGGGACGACTTCGTGCTGCTCCACGGGCCCGCGGGCGGCGCCTGGGCGAAGGCGGCCGTCAAAGCGGCGGAGAAGCTGGGCGTTCCGCTGGTCACCCACGCCGTTGGCCTCGACGAGGAGCTGCGCCCCACCGAGCGTGACTGGGCCGGGGTGTACGGGGTCGGCCCGGAGGGCGCGGTGCTGGTGCGGCCCGACGCGTTCGTCTCCTGGCGCTCCGAGGGCGCCGCCGAGGATCCGGAAGCGGTGCTGGCGGACGTGCTGGCCCGCGCCTCCGCCGTGCCGGCGCCAGGTGCTTCCCCTGCGACGGCTTCCGCCTCCTGAGCACCGGGCCTGTGAGAGGAGCGCGATGAGTGAGAACGTGACGGCCGAGGCCGGGCGGGTGCTCGGCCAGGCGATGGCCTTCCAGCCGGCGAAGCTGGTGCTGGCCGGGGTCGAGGTCGGCCTGTTCGCCACGCTGGCCAGGGGCCCGCTCCCCGAGGAGGACATCAGGGCGCGGCTGGGCCTCCAGCCGCGCGGCTGCGACCACTTCCTGGCGGCGCTGGCCGAACTCGGGTTCCTTGAGCGCACGTCCCAGGGTGCGTGGGCCAACACGCGGATCTCCTCCCGGTTGCTGGTGCCGGGGGACCCGGCGTCGCTCAGCGGCTTTCTGCGGCTGGCCGACCGGGTGATGTACCCGGCCTGGGACAAGCTGGCCGACGGGCTGCGCACCGGGGCGCCGCAGGCGGCCACGTACACCGGCGAGGACATGTTCGGTGAGCTGTACGACAGCGAGGAGAAGAAGGACGGGCTGGTCGGCATGGCCGAGGACGCCAGCCGCCCGCTGATCCCCGCGCTCACCGAGGTCTTCGGCTGGGGGTCGTACCACTCCGTGCTGGAGCTGGGCGGCTGCCGGGGCAATGTGCTGGCCGGTCTGGTGGCGGCCCATCCGCACCTGGAAGCCAAGGTGTTCGACCTGCCGCAGCTGGAGGGCGACTTCGAGGCGCACATCGCGTCGCTGGGCATGTCGGGCAAGCTCGGCTTCCACGGCGGTGACTTCTTCGCCGGGCCGCTGCCGGAGGCGGACGTGCTGATGCTGGGGCACGCGCTGGTGGACTGGAACGACGAACAGCGCGGCCAGTTGGTCAAGAACGCCTTCGCCGGGGTACGTCCCGGCGGCGCCTTCCTGGTGTGGGACCCGGTGATCGTGCGGGAGGAGGAGAGCTATCTGCGCAATCTGCTGCGCAGCCTCAACCTCCAGCTCATGACCCCGCACGGCAAGGGCTACACCCTCGAACAGTGCACCGGCTGGATGCTCGACGCGGGCTTCACCCGCGTGGAACACCGTTCGCTGGGCCACGACGTGACCCTGGTGATCGCGCACAAGGCCGCGTAACCGGGTCGGCAGGGACCGGCCGGGAGGTGCCCCCCTGACGGGCGGATTCCAGCCCGTCAGGGGGGCACCTCCCGCCGTCGTTGCCGGGCGTTGCCCGGCAAGCCGTGGGAACAGCGCAGGGGGCGCACTCATGACACCTGAACAGATCCAGTCCCTCTTCATCGGTCTGGCCGCCATCCTGGCGCTCAGCCGCATACTCGGCGCCGCGGCCCGACGGCTGGGACAGCCACCCGTGGTCGGCGAGATACTCGCCGGAATCCTGGTCGGCCCGACGCTGTTCAACGGGGCGCTGGCCGGCTTCCTCTTCCCCACCGACATCCGGCCGATGCTCACCGCGCTGGCCAATCTGGGCCTCGTGCTGTTCATGTTCGTCATCGGCTACGAGCTGGACCTCTCGCGGCTGCGCGGCAAGGAGCGGGTGGCGGCCAGCGTCTCCCTGTGCTCCGTGCTGGCGCCCTTCGCGCTGGGCGGGCTGCTCGCGCTCCACCTCGCTGCACGGCACGCCCCGGCCAGCCATACGGGCTTCGTCCTGTTCATCGGCGCCGCCATGTCGGTCACCGCGTTCCCGGTGCTGGCGCGCATCCTGTCCGACAGCGGTCTGGGCCGCACCCGGATCGGCGGTATCGCGCTGGCGAGCGCGGCCATCGACGACCTCGTCGCCTGGTCGCTGCTGGCCGTCGTCGTCTCCGTGTCGGGCGGTACGGGCCAGTGGAAGATGCTGTTCGCACCGGTCTACCTCGCGGTGATGCTGCTGCTCGTACGGCCGGGGCTGCGCAAGCTGTTCGAGGGCAGGGCCGGCAGCCGTGCCGGGTGGGACGGCTGGGCGCGTGAGCATGTGACGGCCGACCAGCTCATCGTCGTACTCGGCGGGCTGCTGCTGTCGTGCCTGGCGACCGAGTGGATGGGCGCGCACTTCGTCTTCGGCGCCTTCCTCTTCGGCGTGATGATGCCGCGCGAGACCCTGCACGGGATACGGCACCAGGTCACCGACAGGTTCGAGTACCTGAGCAGGCTCCTGCTGCTGCCCGCGTTCTTCGTGGTGGCCGGGCTCCAGGTCGATCTGTCCAGGACCGGTGTCCGCGGCCTGGGCGAGCTGGGCCTGATCCTGGCGACGGCCATCACGGGCAAGTTCGCCGGAGCCTATCTCGGTGCCCGTCTCAACAAGGTGCCTCCGGTACAGAGCGGCGTCCTGGCCACCCTGATGAACACCCGTGGCCTCACCGAGATCGTCATCCTCACCATCGGCCTCCAACTCGGCGTGCTCAGCACGGATCTGTACGCGCTGATGGTCGTCATGGCGGTGGTCACCACGGCCATGGCGGGACCGCTGCTGCGCCTGCTGGGGCGGCGCGGGGGCGGCCCTGACACGCTGGGCGACTTCGAGTTCACCGTCCGGGACAGCCCCGAACCCACCGCGCCCGCCGGCCTGCCTTCAGCCCCCGCTTCCTCCTCCCGCCGCACACCGGCGAGCCGGCGCGACGCCGAGCAGGCCGGGCTCGCCTCCCCCGTGGCGCCGACCGACGGCGACCCCGTACCGGACTGACGGGGCCGGGGCGGGCGGGCGCGGCGAGCAGGCAGGCGCGGCCGGCCCGGCGGCAAGCGGGCGCGGCGAGCAGGCGACCTCGGACGACGGGCGCGCACGCGCAGGCAGGCGCGCACACGAAGGCGGCGGCGGTGCGGATCTC
>NZ_JANCPR020000077.1 GCF_028657195.3 Streptomyces iconiensis | reverse complement strand
CCGGGGGGGGGGGGGGGCGGAGCCGGCCCGGAGGCCGGAGTTCCTGCGCCGGAGCGCTACTTCTTCACGTACAGCGAGGTGGGCTGGATGTCGTGCAGGGATTCGTCGAAGTAGGCCCCGCCGATCTTCGATCCGTGCAGCTGGATCGCCTTGTAGTACTGGAGCGGCACCGCGGGGACGTCCTCCTTGAGGATCTTGTCCGCGAGCTTCATCCATTCATCGGCTGCCTTGTTCGGGTTGGACATGGCCGCGATACGGTCCATCTCCTTCTCGAACTTCGGGTTCTTGTGGTGCGAGTAGTTCGGCGAACCGTCCTGGACCTGGCGGCCGTCGAAGACCGGCGGGACCACGGTGGACGAGCTGGGCCAGTCGGCACCCCACGAGTGGTGGTAGATGTCGTAGTTGTTCTTGATCTTGCCGATCTGGTCGTAGTACGTGTCCGCGATGATGTCCTTGCGCTGGACGTTGAACCCGGCCTTCTTCAGGTTGTCGGTCGCGGCGACCGAGAAGCTCTGCCACTCGGGAGCGTTCTGGTAGGCGAAGGTGAGCTTCATGCCCTTCTTGCCCGACTCCTGGAGGAGCTTCTTCGCCTTCTTGATGTCGCCCTGCGGGTTCTTGACCTTGCCGAACGGGTCGGTCGGCTTGTGGCCGACCAGCGTCGGGCTGATGTAGTTGCCCGCGAGCTGGGCGCCGCCCGAGCCGCCGAAGGCCGACACGATGGACTGCGCCGGCAGCGCGTACGCGATGGCCTGGCGGACCTTCTTGTCCTTGACCCGGTCCATGTTGATGCCCATGTAGCCGACGTACGACTGGAAGCCGGAGACCGAACGCTTCTTGATCTTCGGGTCGCTGCGCACCTCCTGCATGCTGGAGGCGTCGACCTGGTTGGTGAAGGACGTCGCGGTCTGGTTCTCACCCGAGTCGGACATCAGCCGCTTCGTGGAGTCCTCGAAGGACACACCGAACTGGATGTCGAAGGCGTCCGGGTACTGGTTGCGCTGCGGGTCCGTCTTCGGGTCCCACTCGGTGTTCCTGACCAGCTTCATGCTCTTGCCGGACTTGAACGAGGCGATCTTGTACGGGCCCGAGGTGAGCGGCTTCTTGTCGTACTTCTCCTTGGTGTCCTTCTTCTCGGAGACCACGGCGTATCCGGCCATCGCGAGCGCGTAGGGAAGCTCGGCGACCGGCTTCTTGAAGTGGAAGACCACGGTCTTGTCGTCCGGGGTCTCCAGGATGTCCTTGGAGAGGTGCTTGCCCTTGTACGGACCGTCGGGCAGCAGCTTGCGGTACTCGGTGCCGCTGGTGTCCGCCATCCACTGCTGGACGAAGGTCGGCCCCTCCGTGACGAACGGCGCGAACATCCGCTCCATGCTGTGCCGGATGTCCTTCGAGGTGATCTCCGAGCCGTCCTCGAACTTGATGCCGTCCTTGAGCTTGTACGTCCAGGTCTTGCCGCCGTCGGACTTCTGGCCCGCGTCCGTCGCCAGGTCACCGACGACCGAGTACTTGCCGTCGCTTTCCTTCTTGTAGCTGGTGAGGCGGCGATGGATCAGGGTCGAGAGTGCGCCCTCGTCACTGACGTAGATCTGGGCCGGGTCCAGGTGCGCGTAGCTGTCGCGCTGGAGCACCTTGATGGTGCCGCCCTTCTGGGCACCCTTCACCTCGGGCGCCGGCCCCTTGGAGCCGGCCTCGTCGGCGAAGGTGTAGGAGATGTCCTGGCCCTGCTTCTTGGCCTCGGTGTCCCCGCCGCCGTCGTCGCCGCCCCCGCCGCTGCTGCACCCCGTGAGGAACAGCGCTCCGACCGTCAGCGCCGCGAGGGAGGCACGCGCTCCGCGTATGCTCACTCTGCTCATGGTGATCTCTGCACCTGCCTGTTGGTTGTCCGTCGCTGCCTGACTGATGCCGCACGGGGTGGCAGCACCCCCCACCACTCGGCCGCGTCCGGCCCTCATCGTCCCGACTTGGGGTCGAAGGCGTCCCTGACCGAGTCTCCGAGCAGGTTGAATGCGAGGATGAAGATCACCATCGCGCCGCCCGGGAAGAACATGTAGGTGAGATCGCTCTGATACACCTCGGCACCCTTGGCGAACATCCGCCCCCAGTCGGGAGTGGGTTCGGGCATGCCGACGCCGAGGAACGACAGACCGGCGATGGCCGTGACGTTGTTCGGCAGCATGTACGTGGATTGCACCAGGATCGGAGTGACCAGGTTCGGCAGCAGCTCCTTGCGGATGATGCGCGCCGGCGGGGTGCCCGCGACCCTGGCCGCCTCGACGAACTCCCGTTCCCGCAGCGACAGCGTCTGCCCGCGCAGCAGCCTGGCCAGCGTCATCCAGCCGAGCAGCCACATGACGTAGATGAGCACACAGGCACGCAGCCAGGTGGGCATCTCGTCCTGCGGATCGACCATCAGGGCCGCGATGACCGGCGTGAAGGCGATGAAGAACAGCTGGTTGGGGAACGACATCATCAGGTCGGTCAGGCGCCCGAGGAAGTAGTCGGTCCTGCCGCCGAGGTAGCCACCCGCGACGCCGATCACGATGGCGGTGACGACCGAAAGCAGCGTGATGGCGACGGCGAGGGACAGGGACGTCCGTATCCCGTAGACCAGCTGCGTGAACACGTCGCGGCCCAGGCCGGGTTCGATACCGAACCAGAACTCGCTGTCGATGCCGCCGTTGGGCTTCATGGGGTAGGAGTTGTCGTTCAGCAGCCCGGGGGTGATCTGCCCGTACCGGGTGTACGGATCCTTGCCGTACAGCTTGGAGATCACCGGCGCCAGCGCCGCGATCGCAAAGAACGCGAGCACGATGCAGGCCGAGATGACACCGGTGCGGTCACGCTTGAAGCGCAGCCACATGAGTTGGCCGGGTGACCGGCCCGCGAGTTCGGACTTGTCTGCAACTCGCGTAGAACTCAGGACCGCGTCATCGGGGCCAGAACCGTCGGCCCCAGCCTTCGCAGCCTGGGAGGAACTCGTCATCGCGTTGTGCTCCCGCGCTCAATTCTCGCCGGAACCCGAATCGTCGTCCGTGATGCGGGCTGGGTTGAGCGGACTTTCGCAAGTCAATTACGGCGCAGTCAAGGGGTGTTGGGTGCACTCACCTCCCACGCGGCCTTTCTTGAGCGAACGTTGTGCAGATCGACGTGCTCACGTGCTTGACATCACATTGACAGCTGCGACTTATCGTCATAGTTCGTCAGGAAACGCTTTAACGCACACGCAACTTCGCGGTCGCCTCTCCGATATCCGAATCCGCCACCCTGAAGTGCGTACGGCCGTGCGGGTGCCGTAGGGGTCCGTCACGCGGTGCGGCCCCGGGCCGGGCGGGACGGGCCATGCCGTTCCGCCCGGTGTCCCGCACGCCCGATTCCTGTGCCGGTGTCCTGCGCGCGCCGCGCACCTCGTGCGAACATGGGCGAGCGGTCGCATGTTCGTCACCCACGCACCAGCACGCTTGTTGCCTGGCCGCGATCACGGGTAGAGCTGAGTGCGTCGCGAACGACATCACACCCACGGGGGGCCGAGGGCAATGGGCCAGGACAGAACACTGGCGCGCGGTGCGCGCGTCTTCGGGGCCGCGCTCATAGGTGCCCTCGCGCTGATCAGCCTCGGCTGGATCATTCGCGACTTCACCAAGGCCAACGAGGTCACGGACGTCTGGTGGAACTGGACGGGCCGCCTCGCACGCGCCGAGGACGGCATATGGGTCACCTCGTACGTCGAGCCGACGCTGCTGCTGCTCTACGCCGTCGCCGCCGTCACCGTCATCCGCTCCTCCTCGGCCGCCGGCATCCTGGCCTGCACCGGCGTACTGACCGCGCTGCTGCGCACCCCCGGCCTGTGGAACCTCAACGCCAACTGGATGCAGGGCATCGACGACGGGCTGATGAGCAAGGTCCTCGTCACCACCGTCGCCGTGGTCGTCATCGGTGTCGCCCTCGTGGTCACGGCCGTGGCAGGCCGCAGACCGGTGCAGCAGCCCGGGGGGTACGGCTACGGCTATGCCCCGTCCCCCGGCCTCAGGCCCGGCGGCAGCTACGATCCCGCGGAGGAGCCCGCCGCAGGGCCCACGCGGGGCGGGGCCGTCACCGCTTTTCTGCTGCTGGGTGCCATGGCAGCCGTGCTGGCCGCCTGGGAGATCCACGACTGGCAGAAGACGGGCTGGGACAGCTACCAGCGGGCGCTGACGGGCGAGCGGCTCATCGTGCGGCTGCTGGACGTGCCGACGTCGTGGACCACCTGGTCGCTGGTGCTGCTCGCGCTCGTCGCCGCCGTCGCCGCACTCGCCGGCGCACCCTTCTCCCGGCCGCTGGGGCTGGTCACGGCGGGACCCCTGCTCGGCATCGGCCTGTTCTTCCTGGCCTTCGCACTCAAGTCGAAGCTCTTCGAGAACTTCGGCGAGCTGAGCACACAGGGCCAACTCCGGCTACTGACCGGCCTGTTGGAGATAGTCGTCGGCGCCGTCGTACTCGCGGCCCTGGCCAGGGGCGAGCACCACTCACCCCGGCCGCTCCCCGAGTTCCGGGACCGCGGAGCCCCGTACAGCGCCAGCCCACCGGGCTGGTAGCCGCGCCCCTCACCCCTCGGCCGGCGGCATCACCGAGGCGCGCTCGGCCGCGAAGTGGCAGGCCGACGGGTGGTGCACGGGTTCGTCGCCGGCCGTGTCGGTGAAGTTCTCCGGGACGATGAGCAGCGGCTCCTCGACGACGCACCGGTGCTGCGCCTTCCAGCAGCGGGTGCGGAAGTGGCAGCCGGAGGGCGGGTTCGCGGGCGAGGGCACGTCGCCTTCGAGGACGATGCGCTCGCGCCCCTCCTCGGCCTCGGGGTCGGGCACCGGTACGGCGGACAAGAGGGCCTGGGTGTACGGGTGTGTGGCGTGCTCGTAGATCTCGGTGTCGGTACCGATCTCCACGATCTTGCCGAGGTACATCACCCCGACCCGGTCGGAGATGTGCCGCACCACGGACAGGTCGTGCGCGATGAACATGTAGGAGAGCCCGAACTCGTCCTGGAGCTTGGCCATCAGGTTGACCACCTGGGCCTGCACCGACACATCGAGCGCCGAGACCGGTTCGTCCGCCACGATGATCTCGGGGCGGAGCGCCAGCCCGCGTGCGATGCCGATGCGCTGCCGCTGGCCGCCGCTGAACTGGTGCGGGTAGCGGTTGATGTACTCGGGATTCAGGCCGACCACGTCCAGGAGTTCCTGCACCTTGCGCCGTCTGTCGCCCTTGGGTGCCACCTCGGGATGGATGTCGAACGGTTCGCCGATGATGTCCCCGACGGTCATCCGGGGATTGAGCGAGGTGTACGGGTCCTGGAAGACCATCTGGATGTTGCGCCGTACGGCCTTGAGCGCGCGGCCCGACAGGCGGGTGATGTCCTCGCCCTTGTAGCGGATGGTGCCGGCCGTTGGCTGTTCGAGATGGGTGACGAGCTTGGCGACGGTGGACTTGCCGCAGCCCGACTCGCCGACGATGCCGAGCGTCTCGCCCTTGTGCAGGTCGAACGAGACGCCGTCGACGGCCTTCACGGCGCCGACCTGCCGCTTGAGGACGATGCCCTGGGTGAGCGGGAAGTGCTTGACCAGGTCGCGGACTTCGAGGATCGCCTCGCCCTCCGCGTACGCGTTCTCCGCCTGGGCCCTGGCCATCAGTTTCCGCGCGATCACGCCCTCCTCCCGCGCCTGCTTCTTGCCGGAGTGATCAGCGTGCATCGAACATCTCCTTCCAGAAGTGGCATGCGCTGGCCCGGTCGTCGTCCACCTCGTAGAGCGGCGGTTCGTCCGTACGGCACACCGGCCGTGCCATGGGGCAGCGGGGGTTGAAGGCGCATCCGGGCGGGATCTCCAGCAGACTGGGCGGCATGCCCTTGATGGCGCTGAGCTGGTGTCCCTTCTGGTCCAGGCGCGGGATGGAGTCGAGCAGACCCCGCGTGTACGGGTGTGCGGGGGCCCGGTAGAGGTCCTTGACGGGAGCTGTCTCCACGATGCGCCCCGCGTACATCACCGCGATCTTGTCCGCGACATCCGCGACCACACCGAGGTCATGGGTGATGAGGATCAGCCCCATGTTGAACTCGCGCTGGAGATCGGCCAGTAGCTCCATCACCTGCGCCTGCACGGTGACGTCCAGCGCCGTGGTCGGCTCGTCCGCGATGATCAGGTCGGGCTCCAGCGCCAGCGCCATCGCGATCATGATGCGCTGCCGCATACCGCCACTGAACTGGTGCGGATAGTCGTTGACCCGCTCGCGGGCTGCCGGGATACGTACCCGCTCCATCAGTTCGACGGCCTTGGCCCTGGCCTCCTTGCGGGACATCCCCTGGTGCACGCGGAACATCTCACCGAGCTGGTAGCCCACGCTCAGTACCGGGTTCAGCGAGGACAGCGCGTCCTGGAAGATCATGGCCATCTTCCGGCCCCGGATCTTGCGCCGCTCCTCCTCGGGGAGTTTCAGCAGGTCCTGCCCCTGAAAGATGATCTCGCCGCCCGCGATACGCCCCGGCGGGATGTCCAGGATGCCCATGACGGCCTGCGCCGTGACGGACTTGCCCGAGCCCGACTCGCCCAGCACCGCCAGGGTCTCGCCCGCGTCCACCTCGTAACTGACGCCGTTGACGGCCTTGGCGACGCCGTCCCTGGTGTGGAACTCGACGTGCAGGTCGCGCACTTCGAGCAGGCTCACCGCTCTTCACCTCAGCTTCGGGTCGAGGGCGTCGCGCACCGCGTCGCCGAGCATGATGAACGCCAGCACCGTGATGCTGAGCGCTGCCGCCGGGTAGAGCAGGATGTGCGGCGCGTTGCGGAACTGCATGCCTTCGGAGGCCGCGGAGATGTCGGCGCCCCAGGAGATGGTGGGCGGCTGCAGGCCGACGCCGAGGTAGCTGAGCGTGGCCTCCAGCGCGATGTAGGTGCCCAGCGCGATGGTGGAGGTCACGATCACCGGCGCGACGGCGTTCGGCATGATGTGCCGCACCATCATCCGCGTGTTGCTGGCACCCAGGGCGCGGGCTGCCTGCACGTAGTCGTTCTGTTTGGCCGTGATGACGGCGCCGCGTGCGATACGGGCCACCTGCGGCCAGCCCAGCAGCACGATGAACGAGACCACCGTCCACACCGAGCGGCTGCCGGTCATGGAGAGGAAGACCAGGCCGCCCAGGACGATCGGGATGCCGAAGAAGATGTCGGTGAGCCGCGAGATGAGCGCGTCCCAGGTGCCGCCGAAGAACCCGGCAAGCCCGCCGAGCAGGCTCCCCAGTACGGCCACGCCCACCGTGGAGCAGACGCCGACCGTGACGGACGTACGCGCACCGTGGACGACCCGCGTGTACACGTCGCACCCCTGGGTGTCGAAGCCGAACCAGTGGCCCGTGGAGGACGGGCTCAGCGACCGGCCCAGGTTGCAGGAGAGCGGGTCACGGCCGGCGATCAGGCCGGGCCACAGGGAGATGAGGACGAGGAAGAGGATCAGCAGGCCCGCGATGAGGAACACGGGGTTCCTGCTCAGGTCGTGCCAGGCGTCCGACCACAGGCTTCTGGCCCGCTTGCCGGATCCTTTCCGCCCCGGCCGTGGCCCCTTGCCCTCCAGCCCGCCCCCCTCGGACTCGGCCAGCTCCATGGCGCCACCGGGGCCTCCGATGGCGGGCGGTTCAGTCACGGCTCACCTCCGCTGCCTCGGCACGGACCGGGTGCGCCGGGGCCCGCTGCGGCGTGCCCGCGGCGGGCCGGGTGAGTGGGTTACGCATAGCGGATCCTCGGGTCGAGCACGGCGTAGAGGAGGTCGACGAGCAGGTTCGCCAGGAGGAAGACGATGACGAGGATCGTCACGAAGCCGACGACGGTCGGTGAGTTCTGCCGTACGACGCCCTGCCACAGCTGGAAGCCGACGCCCTGGATGTTGAAGATCCGCTCGGTGACCAGCGCCCCCGCCATCAGGTTGCCGACGTCCGTGCCGAGGAAGGTGACCACGGGGATCAGCGAGTTGCGCAGCAGGTGCCGCAGGGTCACCCGGCGCCGTGGCAGCCCCTTGGCGATGGCCGTACGCACGTAGTCGGCGCGGGCGTTCTCGGCGATGGACGTACGGGTGAGCCGGGTGACGTAGGCGAGCGAGACCAGCGCCAGGACCAGTGCGGGCAGGAGGAGTTCGCCGGCCGGCGCCTCGGGCGAGACCGCGGGACGGATCCAGCCCCACTTCACGCCGAGGAGGTACTGGGCGAGGGTGCCGGTCACGAACGTGGGAACGGAGATGACGACGAGGGTCAGCATCAGCACGGTGGTGTCGATGGGGCGGCCCCTGCGCAGTCCCGTGAGGACACCGAGGATGATGCCGATGACGATCTCGAAGACGATGGCCAGGATCGCCAGCCTGATGGTGATCGGAAAGGCGGTGGCCATCAGTTCCGTCACCGGCTGGCCGTTGAAAGCGTTGCCGAAGTCACCGGTGAAGATCTTGCCCATGTAGAGCAGGTACTGCTGCCAGATGGGCTTGTCGAGATTGAATTCCGAGCGCAGTTGTGCCGCCGTTGCCGGGTCGGGGGCCCGGTCGCCGAACATCGCGTTGACCGGGTCCCCGACGGCGTACACCATCACGAAGATGAGAAAGGTGGTCCCGATGAAGACCGGGATCATCTGGAGCAGTCGTCTGACGACGTAGCGCCCCACCTCAGGTCACTTGACCTTGATGTCGGTGAAGACCGGTACGGAGAAGGGATTGAGCCTGACTCCGCTGACGCGGTCCGAATACCCGGCGTTCCCGTTCTGGTACCAGAGCGGAATGGCGGGGAGCTTCTCCAGGATCAGCTCCTCCGCCTGCTGGAAGGTGGTGACGGCGGCGGCCTCGTCGGAGGAGTTGGCCTTGTCGATCAGCTTGTCGACCTCGGCGTCGGCGAAGTGCGAGTCGTTGGACGAGGCGTCCTTGTAGAAGATCGGCTGGATGAAGTTCTGGATCAGCGGGTAGTCCATCTGCCAGCCGGTTCTGAACATTCCCTTCATCTTCTTCGCTGAGACGTTGCTGCGGAATTCGCTGAACGTGGGGACGGGGTCGACGGTGCACGCGTTGTTCTTGCCGAGCGTGTGGTTGATGCTGTTGCAGACGGCTTCCATCCACTGCCTGTGGGAGCCGGTGTCCACGTTCGAGGTGAGCTTGATCCGCCCCCCGGGGATGCCGCCGCCCTGCTTGACGAGCTGCTTGGCGCGCTTCGGGTTGAACTCGCAGGTCTCGCCGCACAGTCCGGCCTTGTAGCCGCCGGCCGACTTCAGCACGGGCGAGGTCAGGTCGGTCGCCGGCTCGCGGGTGCCGTGGTAGATCTTCTCGGTCACCTCTTTGCGGTCGATCGCCATGGACAGCCCGCGGCGTACGAGATTCGCCTTCCTGCCCTGCCAGTTCTTGTCGTACATGGGGAAGGAGACGGTCTGCAGGATTCCCGCCGGCTGGTTGATGTAGCGGCCGTTGAGGTCCTTCTTCGCGTTCTTGAGCTGGCCGGCCGGGAGTTCGTCGACGACATCGAGGTTCCCGGCCTGCAGATCGGTGTACCCGGTGTTCTGGTCGGTGTAGACCTTGAGGTGGACGCCCTTGTTCCGCGGCTTGTCCTGACCCGCGTAGTGCTTGTTCCTCGAAAGCTTCATGACCTGGCCCTTGGTGTACGAATCCACCTGGTAAGGGCCGTTCCCCACGGGCTTCTTGAGCCAGCCGTCATGGTCGCTGAAGAACTTCTTCGGGAGCGGTGAGTAGGCGACGTATCCCAGGGTCTCGGGCCAGAGCGAGAACTTCTGGTTGAGCTTCACCGTAAAGGTGTGACTGTCCTTCACCTTCAGCCCCGACAACTTCTTCGCCTTGGGCTCTCCCTTGTCGGGGTGCACGTCGTCGTAGCCGTCGATGTACTCGAAGAAGTACGAATTCACCTGCTTGTTGGTGACAAGCGCGCCGTAGTTCCAGGCGTCCACGAAGGACTTGGCCGTGACGGCGGTTCCGTCGGAGAACTTCCAGCCCTTCTTGAGCTTGATGGTGAAGTTCCGCTGGTCGCTGGTCGTGATCGACTCCGCGACCGCGTTCTCGGCCTTGCCCGTGGCGGGGTCGTACTTCTTGAGTCCGCGGAAGGCCATGTCGAGGACCTTGCCGCCCTGCACCTCATTGGTGTTCGCGGGCTCCACGGGGCGCTGCGGGTCCGTCCAGAAGGCCCGCACGACCCCCGCCTCGGAGCCTCCACCACCGCCGCCACCGCCACTGCCGCCCCCGCCGCACGCGGTGGCCGTGAGGGCGACCGTCACGGCGACGGCGAGCGCCCTGCCGGTCCAGGTGACGCGGGTGGCTCCGCGCATGGGTGCCTCCAAGGTGCGGTGTGGGTGCGAGTCCGGCTCGCACCCACATAACACCGTTTACACCCATATAACTGGTTAACCTGCCCGGGATTCCCCGGGGAGACCCCGATTGGCGGCCCACCCGGTCGGGCGGTAGCCCGCCCGACCTGACGGCCCGGTTCAGGCCACGACCACGGCGGCCCTCTCCTCGGCGAAGTGGCAGGCCGACGCGTGCGCTGCGCCCGTTCCCGCGGCCTCGAACACCTTGGGAACAGCCAGCAGCGGTGTCTCCTCCGCGCACCGTGCCTCGGCCTTCCAGCACCGGGTGCGGAAGCGGCAACCGGAGGGCGGGTTGGCCGGCGAGGGCACGTCACCCTCCAGCACGATCCGCTCGCGCCCCTCGCGTATCTCGGGGTCGGGCACGGGCACGGCCGACAGCAGCGCCTGCGTGTACGGGTGCGTGGGGTGCTCGTAGATCTGTTCGTCGGTGCCGATCTCGGCCATCTTGCCGAGGTACATCACGCCGACCCGGTCGGAGATGTGCCGGACGATGGACAGGTCGTGCGCGATGAACATGTAGGAGAGCCCGAACTCGTCCTGCAGCTGTTCCATCAGGTTCACCACCTGCGCCTGCACCGACACGTCCAGCGCCGAGACCGGCTCGTCCGCCACGATGATCTCCGGCCGCAGAGCCAGCCCGCGCGCGATACCGATGCGCTGCCGCTGGCCGCCGCTGAACTGGTGCGGGTAGCGGTTGATGTACTCGGGGTTCAGCCCGACCACGTCCAGGAGTTCCTGCACCCTGCGCCGCCGGTCGCCCTTGGGTGCCACCTCGGGATGGATGTCGAACGGTTCGCCGATGATGTCGCCGACCGTCATCCGCGGGTTGAGCGAGGTGTACGGGTCCTGGAAGACCATCTGGATGTTGCGCCGCACCTCGCGCAGCGCCCGTCCGGAGAGGCGGGTGATGTCCTCGCCCTTGTACTTGATGGTCCCGGCGGTCGGCCGCTCCAGGTTCATCAGCAGCTTGGCGACGGTGGACTTGCCGCAGCCCGACTCGCCGACGATGCCCAGCGTCTCGCCCGGGTAGAGGTCGAACGAGATGCCGTCGACGGCCTTGACCGCGCCCACCTGCCGCTTGAGGAGGACGCCCTTGCTGAGCGGGAAGTGCTTGACCAGGTCCCGCACCTCCAGGATCGGCTCGCGCTTCCCCTCCGACCCGTTCTTCCTGCTCTGCTCCGACTGCTCAGTCACCGAGGGTCTCCTTCCAGAAGTGGCAGGCGCTGCCGCGTCCCGCGCCGACCTCGGCGAGCGGAGGCAGTTCGCTGCGGCAGATGTCCTGCGCCGCGGGGCAGCGCGGATGGAAGGCGCAGCCCTCGGGCACCCGGGACATGTTGGGGGGCAGGCCCTGGATCGCGTACAGCTCCCTGCCCTTCTGGTCCAGGCGCGGGATGGAGTCCAGCAGACCCCGCGTGTACGGGTGCGCGGGAGCCTTGTACAGCTCCTTGACCGGCGCGGTCTCCACGATGCGCCCGGCGTACATCACCGCGATCTTGTCCGCGACATCCGCGACGACACCGAGGTCATGGGTGATGAGGATCAGCCCCATGTTGAACTCGCGCTGGAGATCGGCGAGAAGCTCCATCACCTGCGCCTGCACGGTGACGTCCAGCGCCGTGGTCGGCTCGTCCGCGATGATCAGGTCCGGCTCCAGCGCCAGCGCCATCGCGATCATGATGCGCTGCCGCATACCGCCACTGAACTGGTGCGGGTAGTCCCTGACCCGGTCCTTGGCCGCGGGTATGTTGACCCGGTCCATCAGCTCGATGGACTTGGCCCTGGCCTCCTTGCGGGAGAGGCCCTGGTGCACGCGGAACATCTCACCGAGCTGGTAGCCCACGCTCAGCACCGGGTTCAGCGAGGACAGCGCGTCCTGGAAGATCATGGCGATCTTGGCGCCACGCAGCTTGCGCCGCTGCTCCTTGGACATCGTGAGCATGTCCTCGCCCTGGAAAAGGATCTCTCCCTTGGGGATGCGCCCGGGCGGCATGTCCAGGATGCCCATGATCGCCTGCGCCGTGACGGACTTGCCGGAACCCGACTCGCCCAGCACCGCCAGGGTCTCCCCGGCGTCCACGCTGTAGTTGACACCGTTGACGGCCTTCACGATGCCGTCGCGGGTGTGGAAATCGACGTGCAGGTCACGCACTTCGAGCAAGGTCATTGGTCGCGCGCCTCCCTCAACGGCTCTTCGGATCGAGGGCGTTGCGGACCGCATCGCCGAGCATGATGAACGCCAGCACGGTGATGGACACCATGATGGCCGGGGATATCAGAACGTGCGGCGCCGTCCGCAGGGCGTCCTTGCCCGAGGAGACGTCGATGCCCCAGGAGACCGTCGGGTCGGCGAGGCCGATACCGAGGTACGAGAGCGTCGCCTCGGCACCGATGTAGCCGCCCAGCGCCGTGGTGGCGATGACGATGACCGGCGCCAGCGCGTTGGGCACGATGTGCCGGAACATGATGCGGGACGTGCTCGCGCCCAGGGACTTCGCGGCGTGCACGTAGTCGGCCTGCTTGACCGTGATGACGGCGCCGCGCGCGACACGCGCGATCTGGGTCCAGCCGAGGAAGATCAGGGCCGCGCTGACGACCCACACCTTGCGCTCCGCGAACGAGGTCAGCACGACCATGGCGCCGAGCAGGAAGGGGATGCCCTGGAAGATGTCGGTGACCCGGGACAGCAGGCTGTCGAGCCAGCCGCCGAAGTACCCGGCGACCAGGCCGACGATGCCGCCCAGGATGGTGACGACCAGGGTCACGACCACGCCGACAGTGACAGAGGCGCGGGCCCCGTAGACCATGCGGGCCCACACCGAGCGGCCCTGGCCGTCGTAGCCGAACCAGTCGGGCGCGAAGAAGTGGCCGTAGTTGGGCTCGCCCTGGAAGTGCTTGGTCAGGTCGGCGTCGATGGGGGACGCCGAGGTGAACAGTCCGGGGAAGAAGACCATCGCCAGCAGCAGCACGATCAGCACGGCCGAGATGATGAAGAGCGGTTTGCGCCGCAGGTCGCGCCAGGCGTCGGACCAGAGGCTGCGCCCCTTGGGCGACTGGCCGGGTGCCGGTTCCTGGTTCTTCCCCAGGACGACGGGCGCGGGCGCGGTGGCGGTCTCAGGCATAACGGATCCTCGGGTCCAGGACCGCGTAGAGCAGGTCGACGATGAGGCTGGCGACGAGGTAGACGATGACGATCAGCGTGACAATGCCGACGACCGTCGAACCCTCGCGACGGTTCAGGGCCTCGAAGATCGCGTTACCGATGCCCTGGACGTTGAAGATGCCCTCCGTGACGACCGCGCCCGCCATGAGCGAACCGACGTCGGTACCGAGGAAGGTCACCACAGGTATGAGCGAGTTGCGCAGCAGGTGCACACCCACCACCCGGCGATGCGGCAGCCCTTTGGCGACCGCGGTGCGGATGTAGTCGGCGCGGAGGTTCTCCGCGACGGACGTGCGGGTGAGACGCGTGACGTACGCGAGCGAGAGGCCGGCGAGCACGATCGCGGGAAGCAGCAGCTGCCCCCACGCCTCGGAGTCCTGGACGGTCGGTGTCACCCAGCCGAGCTTGAAGGCGAACAGGTACTGGAAGAGGAAGCCGAGCACGAAGCTGGGTACCGAGATCAGCAGCAGCGTGAAGAACAGCACCACGCGGTCGAGCGCCTTGTCGGCACGGAGCCCGGCGATCAGGCCGAGCAGGACGCCGGCGACAACGGTGAAGACGAAGGCGAAGATCGTGAGCCGGAGGGTCACGGGGAACGCCTGCGCGATGACATCGGCGACGGGTCTCTGGCTGGCGATCTGCGTACCGAAGTCACCCTGGAACAGGCCCGTGAGGTAGTTCCAGTACTGGTGCCACAGGGGCAGGTCCAGCCCGAGCTGGTGTTTGAGTGCCGCGATCTGCGCCGGGTCGGCCGACTGTTCGCCCCACAGGGCGCGCACGGGGTCGCCGGGGAGGACGTACATCATGCAGAAGATCAGCAGGGTTGACCCGATGAAGACCGGGATCATCTGGAGCAGTCGCCGCGCGACATAGCGCCCCATGGTGCCTCCGTGAGTGGGTGACGGTGACGGTGAGCGCGGGGACCGCCGCCCGTGTGAGGGTGCGGCGGTCCCGTGCGCGCACTGCGCGCGGACTTACTTGACGGTGACGTCCGTCATGACGACGTCGCCACGGAAGTCGATCTTGACGTTGTCGACAGCGTCGGTGTGCACGACGTTGGCCGCGTAGTCCCACAGCGGGATGGACGGCATCTTCTTGACGAGCTCGCGCTCGGCGGCCTGGTAGTCCTTGACGGTCGCGTCGAGGTCGGTTGCCTTGTCGCCCTTACGGAACAGCTCGTCGATCTTCGGGTCCTTGAACCCGCCGTAGTTGGCCTGGGCCTTGGAGTCGAAGAGTTCCTTGAGGAAGTTGACGTTCAGCGGGTAGTCGGCCACCCAGCCACCGCGGTAGAAGGACTTGACCTGCTTGGCATCACGCGCGTCCAGCTCGGTCTGGAAGTCCGGCTTGGAGTCGCCGACGCACTCGACGCCGGTCGCCTTGCGGATGGAGGCGCAGACCGCGGTCACCCACTCCTTGTGCCCACCGTCGGCGTTGAACTGGATGGCGACCTTGTTGCCCGGGACGCCGCCACCCTCCTTGATCAGCTTCTTCGCCTTCGACGGGTTGTAGTCGAAGATGTCGGTGTCGAGCTTCTGGTAGCCCTTGACCATTTCCGGCATGAAGCCGGTGGCCGGGACGCGGCTGCCCTGGAGCACCGTCTTGGTGATCGACTTACGGTCGATCGCCATCGACAGGCCCTGGAGGACCTTCGGGTCCACGTCCTTGAAGCTCTTGGAGTAGAACGCCGGGGTGATCTGCTGCGTCGCGGCGAAGGGCTCGTCGAGCGCACGGTCACCGAAGTCGGACTTGCGCTTGGCGAGGTCCTTCGGCGCGACCTGGGGGCTGATGTCCAGGTTCTTGGAGAGCACGTCCTGGTAGGACGCCTCGTAGCCGGAGTACGCCTTGAACTGGACGCCCTTGTTCTTGGGCTTGTTGTCGCCCTTGTAGCCCTTCCACGCCTTGACCTGGACGAGCTTCTTGTGGGTCCACTTCTCGAACTCGTACGGGCCATTGCCGACCGGCTTCTGGCCGTAGCCCTTCGGGTCCTTGAAGAAGCCCTTGGGCAGCGGGGTCCAGGTGTAGTAGCCCAGCTTCTCCTTGAAGTAGGAGACGGGGTGCGTCAGCTCGATGGTGAAGGTGTGGTCGTCGACCTTCTTCAGGCCGGACATGGCGTCCTTCTTGGCCTTCCCCTTCTCGGGGTGAACGTCGTCGTAGCCCTTGATGTCGCTGAACCAGTAGCTGTTCTGCTGGTTGTTGGCGATGTTGGCGTACCAGTTCCAGGCGTCGATGTACGAGTCGGACGTGACGTCCTCGCCGTTGTGGAACTTCCAGCCCTTCTTGAGCTTGACCGTCCAGGTCTTCGAGTCCTTGCTGGTGACGGACTCGGCGTTCGCGTTCTCCAGCTTGCCCTCAGGGGTGTACTTCACCAGCCCGGTGAAGAGCGAGTTGATCGCGTAGGCACCCTGGGTCTCGTTCGTGTTGCCCGGGACGAGGGGCTTCTGGGGCTCGTTCACATTGATCGACACATAGCCCTCGGGCTTGCCCGCCGCCGACGAGCCGCCGGAGCCGGAGCCCCCGCCGCACGCGGTGGCGGCCATGGCCACGGTCGCCGCCAGGGCGGCCCACTTCACACTTCTCGATCCACGCATGGGCGTCCTCCTCCAGGAGTCATTCACCAAGGGAGAGGGGGCGGTGCAGCGCCGACAGCCTCGTCGAACTTCGCACACGCCCCCATGCTCGCGGAGTCGGCGCCCTCTATACGGTGCGTGACCCATTAACCCGAGCTTTAGGTCACCACTATCGACCCATTCGCCCTCCGTGAACCAGAGATCCAGGATCTCGGTTTGGTTACACCCACCTTTATTTGTTCGCTGAGCGGGCATGAACGCGCACCAAACGGTAAGAATCCGGACTTTCTGCAAGCCACTCACACCGTTATCCGGACGCCCCCACAACGCAGTAGGGGCCGCATCCCAAGGATGCGACCCCTACTGCGAGTTGAGTCACCCAACTACTGTCCGCTACCCCCGAGCCCCGAAAGGGGGCGCGGGGAACTGCGCGACCAGCCCCGCACGGCCCGCAGTTCACCCACGACCGTCACCCCCACGCACCCCACGGGCACACAGCGGCAGGCGGCCGACAACGACAGGCGACAGGCGGCGGCACCCCGCCCCCACGGAACACAAGGAACCGAACCGCACAGGGGCGAGGCACGCACAGCGCGCAGCGTCACCGCTTGGCGCGCGCCGTAGCGCGACCCCGCTCCTTCATGTCCAGGGTGACCTTGCGGATGCGAATGGTCTCCGGCGTGACCTCGATGCACTCGTCCTCGCGGCAGAACTCCAGCGACTGCTCCAGCGAGAGCTTGCGCGGCGGTACGAGGTTCTCCGTCGTATCGGCAGCCGCAGCCCGCATGTTGGTCATCTTCTTTTCCTTGGTGATGTTGACATCCATGTCGTCGGCGCGGGAGTTCTCGCCGACCAGCATGCCCTCGTACACCTCGGTACCCGGCTCGATGAAGATCGTGCCGCGCTCCTGAAGATTCATCATCGCGAACGGCGTCGCCTTGCCCGCCCTGTCGGCGACCAGCGAGCCGCTGCGCCGCGTCCGCAGATCGCCGAACCACGGCTCGTGGCCCTCGAAGAGGGAGTGCGCGATGCCCGTGCCCCGGGTGTCCGTCAGGAACTCGGTACGGAAGCCGATCAGGCCACGCGCCGGCACGAGCCACTCCATGCGGATCCAGCCCGAACCGTGGTTGACCATGGTCTCCATGCGGCCCTTGCGCGAGGCCATGAGCTGCGTGATCGCGCCCAGGTGCTCCTCGGGCGCGTCGATGGTCATCCGCTCGACCGGCTCGTGCAGCTTGCCGTCGATCTCCCGGGTGACGACCTCCGGCTTGCCGACGGTCAGCTCGAAGCCTTCGCGGCGCATCGTCTCGACCAGAATGGCCAGCGCCAGCTCACCGCGACCCTGCACCTCCCAGGTGTCGGGGCGCTCGGTCGGCAGCACGCGCAGCGAGACGTTACCGACCAGCTCGCGCTCCAGCCGCTCCTTGACCAGCCGGGCCGTGACCTTGTGGCCCTTGCCGCCCTTGCCGACGAGCGGCGACTGGTTCGTGCCGATCGTCATCGAGATGGCCGGCTCGTCCACCGTGATCAGCGGGAGCGCGACCGGGTTCTCGGGGTCGGCGAGCGTCTCGCCGATCATGATGTCGGGGATGCCCGCCACCGCGCAGATGTCGCCGGGGCCGGCCTTCTCCGCGGGCTTGCGGGTGAGCGCCTCGGTCATCATCAGCTCGCTGATGCGTACGTTCTGGATCGTGCCGTCGCGCTTCATCCAGGCCACGGTCTGGCCCTTCTTCAGCTCGCCCGCCTCGACGCGCAGCAGTGCGATACGGCCCAGGAAGTTGTCGGCGTCCAGGTTGGTGACGTGCGCCTGGAGGGGAGCGCCCTGCACGTACTCGGGCGCGGGCACTGTCTCCAGGAGCGTGGTGAAGAACGGCTCCACGCTGTCGCTGTCCGTCGGGACCTCGCCGTCCGCCGGCTGCTTGAGCGAGGCGATGCCGTCGCGGGCGCAGGCGTAGACGATCGGGAACTCGATCTGCTCCTCGTCGGCGTCCAGGTCCAGGAACAGGTCGTACGTCTCGTCGACGACCTCCGAGATCCGTGCGTCGGGCCGGTCCGTCTTGTTGATGCACAGGATCACGGGCAGCCGTGCGTCAAGGGCCTTGCGGAGCACGAAACGGGTCTGGGGCAGCGGTCCCTCGGACGCGTCGACCAGCAGCACCACCGCGTCCACCATCGACAGACCGCGCTCGACCTCGCCGCCGAAGTCGGCGTGGCCGGGGGTGTCGATGATGTTGATCGTGACCGCCCCGCCGTCCTTGGGGAGGTACTTGATCGCGGTGTTCTTCGCGAGAATGGTGATGCCCTTCTCGCGCTCCAGATCGTTGGAGTCCATCATCCGGTCGTCGACGGATTCGAGCTGGTGGGCCGCGAAGGCGCCCGCCTGCTTGAGCATGGCGTCGACCAGAGTCGTCTTGCCATGGTCGACGTGAGCGACGATGGCGACGTTACGGATGTCGTCGCGGGTCAAGGGGGCCTGTGCGGAGCTCTGACCATCGGGGGTGGTGGTCGGGTGACGGGTGGGCATGCTGGGGCGCTTCTCCCGGGTTGACGGTTGGGGCGGGCGGTGACCCGAACCGGTCTGCGCCGCCCCCATGCCGGGCTGATCTCGCCGCGGCCTCGTCAACCATCGTACGGGCCCGTCGGCGACACGGCCGCCGCGGGCGCCCGGACGAACCGGACGGGCAGGTGGAACGGGCCCGTCCGGTTCCCCTCCCCTTCAGACCCTCACCGGGCTCCCACCAGGGCCCCCACCAGGACCTCCGCCAGGCCCCCTCCCGTCCTCCATCAGGACTTCTGGAAGCCGATGTCCTGGTAGCGGGGGGTGGCGAAGCCGAAGGCGCCGGCGTTGGCGAGCGAGTTCTTGGCCACAACGGTCTGCGGCCTCTGGTAGAGCGGCAGGGACCCCGCCACCGCCCAGATCCGCGCGTCCGCCTTCTCCACCAGTTCCCCGCGCCGCCCGTCGTCCAGCTCACCGGCTGCCTGCTCGAAGAGCTGGTCGATCTGGTCGGTGCCCACCCGCGCGTAGTTCTGCTCGACGAGCAGCGACCCGTCGGCCGCGGGAGACGGCTTGGCGAAGATGGGCCGCCCGTCGGTCGCCGGGTAGGCCGACGCGGGCCAGGAGTAGAGCGCCAGGTCGTACTCGCCCGCCGCGACGTGGTCCTTGAAGTAGCTCGCGTTCGGCACTTCCTTGATCTGTGTACGGATGCCGACGCCGTTGAGCATCTCCGCGATCCGCTCCCCCGTCGCCCTGAGCGACTCCGACCCAGGCCCGCCGGGAAGCACGAATCTGAGCGCGAGCGGCTTGCCGTTCTTGCTGCGTACGGGGGTGGCGGTGCCGCCGGACAGCAGGCGCAGCTCGCCGGCCTTCGCCCGTACCTCCTCGGCCACGGCGAGCGCGGCGCGCGCCTGGCGCAGCTCGCTCCGGGAATCGTTCTCGCGGGCCTCCGCGATCTCCAGGTGCGCCGCCTGCGCGAGCAGCGCTCCGCGCTGGACACCGGCGGACGCCGTCAGGCTGAGGGGCTTGTCGGTGACGCGGGCGATCTGGGCCGGAGTGAGCGGAACCACGGCCGCCTCGGCCTCGACACGGTGGGGCGCGCGTGCTCCCGCGTCCGGCGAGTGACCCTTGCGGGGCGGTTCCTCGGGGCCGCCGTGCGCCCGGCGCTCGGAACCGGCCTCACGCTTCCCCCGCTCCCCGCTCTTCTCGCCCTTCGCCTCCCTCTCGTCCTTCTGGCCCTTGTGACCTGGCCGTGCCGGGCCCGGCTGTGCGAAGGCGCCGCCGCTCTTCCAGTCGGCGTCGGCGAGCAGGGACTGTGCGGCGTCCACGTCTCCCCCGCCCACGGCGCCGCTGTTGTCCTTGTAGCCGTCCTGGCCCGCCATCCTCAGGTGGTTGCCGAGCGGCTCGGCGGGGAGCCCCGTACTGTCGAGCGCCTGCTTGGCCAGCTCGCCGCGGTCGAGGGCGCCGGCAACGGCCCGGCGCACGCGCTCGTCGGCGAGAGGGCCGCTGGAACCGTTGAGAGTGAGCTGTGTGTAGGCGGGGTCGAGGGCCTTGCGTACGCCGTACCCCTTCTTGACGGCGTCCTGGCCTTCCTCCTTGGCCGCCACCTTCCTCCCGAAGTGCTCCCAGGACTTCTTCTCCGCCTTCTTGCCGGATGTGGCCTTCTTCACGGCGGACGGGTCCACGTCGGCGAGGTCCAGCTTGCCCTTGGCGAGCGCCGCCGCCCGCTCGTCGCGGGGTACGGCCTTGAGCTGGATGCGCTTCAGCTTCGCGCGCTCGCCGCGCCAGTGCGGGTCACGTTCCAGGGTGGTGGTGCCGCTCTTCTTGTCGATCTTCGCAACGCGGAAGGGCCCGGCCGAGGCGGGGAGCCGGGTGCGGGCACCGTCGTTGAAGGCGTCCGGGCTGCTCATGACCTGCTTCGGGTAGAGCGGCGTGAACAGGGAACGCCAGTCCGCGTACGGCTTGGCGAAGACGACCTTCACCTCGCGCGGGCCCTCGCCCCTGGTGATCTTCGAGATCCGCTCGTATCCGGCGTTACGCGCCGTCCAGTACGCGCTGTTCTTGCCGCGCAGCGCCTTCCACTGGGCCCGGAAGTCGGCGGGGCCCACGCGGCGCCCGTCGCTCCAGCGCGCCTTGGGGCCGAGCTTGTAGACCACGGTCTGGCGAGGCTCGGTCTCGGTGATCTCGGCGCCGCGCAGGTAGTCCTGGTTGAGCTGCGGTGCACCCTGCTTGTCCAGCGTGAACAGGGAGGGAAGCGTGGCCTCCGCGACCCGCTCGGTCGCCTCGCCCGCGTCGGGCTGGAACGTGTTGAGCGTGGTGGGCGCCGCGTCGACGGCCCAGCGCAGCGTGCCTCCGGACGACACCTGGTTCCGCTCGGCGGGCCGTACATCGCCCGTCGCGTCGTGCTGCGCGCCGCCGCCCGAGTCCCCCGAGGCCGAGCCGGACGCGGCGAGCGGAAGCGGAAGCAGTACCCCCACGGTGAGGGCCGCCGCGCAGCGCCGCGCTGCGGCTCCGCTGAGGGACCACCAGGCTGATGCGGCTGGTCTGGCTGATTCGGCTGGTGCGGCTGATTCGGCTGGGACGGCTCGCATGCTGAAACCTCCGGGGCTGGCCGCGCGCCCGCGTACGTCCACTATCAGCGGCTTTGGCGGCTCATCACATCTTTCGGCCCACTGAAGGCGAGCCCGCCCCACGCACGCCGCAGACACGGCGCACCGCCCCCGCACGCCACTCGTGCGGAGCACACCCGCTGGGGCCCACACGTGGGGCCAGCGGACTCCCGGCTACGGAGGGCTACGGGGACTCCCGGGCGACGCGGAGGCTCCGGCCTTCCCGACTCCGGGGCTACGGGGCTACGGGGTCCCCGACTCCGGGCGGCCCCTGACTCCCGGGCCTGCCCGGGGCCCCCAGACTCCGACGCCGAGTCCCGCGCCCTGGCGCCGTCGGGACCCTGGCGCCGTCGGGTCTCCGGGACTCTGGCGCCGTCGGGACCCCTGGCACCGTCCGGGCGGCCCTCCCGCCCTCGCTCAGATCGGCTCCGTGAACTTGGTGCGCCACTCGGGCGGGTGTTCGCCGCCGAGGTCCGTCCAGTACTCGCGGCCCGCCGTGATGCGGCCCTCGCTGACCGTCCAGAAGGATGCCGCGCGGAAGACGCCGAACTCCGTGTGGGGCACCTCGACCTCGGAGGCGACCTGCTCGCTGTCCTCGCCTCCGGCGAGGACCCGCAGGACGCGTATGGACCAGCCTTCCGGATACTCGCTCTGTATCGCGACGAAGTTGTCCCGCCCCACGATGCGTTCGCCGCTGACGGGCCACTCGATGACCGCGTCCTCCGCCATCAGCCCACCCACCGCACCCCAGTCCCGGGCCTCGATGCGGTCCCACAGTTTCGCCACCACGTCCACAGGTCTCATGCGGGGAGTGTGCCAGCCGCCACTGACAACCGGAGCCGGCCGGTCCGGGCCGGGCGGAGACGCTGTTGTCAGGGTTGCCGGGAGGCGGCAACGACCAGGCGGCGGAATGGAGTTCGACCGGCTGTAGGTTCGAACGCATGGTGAGACGTGTCGCGGTTCTGGCTGATGTTCACGGGGTCCTTCCCGCGCTGGAGGCCGTACTGGGAGAGCCCGAGGTCCGGGAGGCCGAACGGGTCGTACTGGCGGGCGACTTGGCCGCAGGGCCGCTGCCGGTGGAGACGCTGGATCTGCTGGCGACGCTGGGCGAGCGGGCCGTGTGGATCAAGGGGAACGGGGACCGGGAGCTGGTCGAGGGGAAGCCCTCGGGAGACGCGGTGACGGACTGGGCGGCGACACAACTGCGCCCGGACCAGCGGGAGTTGCTGGCGACGCTGCCCCCTTCCGCCGAGTTGGAGGTCGCCGGACTGGGACGCGTTCTGTTCTGCCATGCGACACCGCGTGACGATGCGGAGTTCGTGCTGGTCGACTCCTCGGCCGAGCGCTGGGCCGAGGTGTTGGCGGGGGTCGACACGGGGGTCGGCACGGTGGTGTGCGGGCACACGCATATGCCGTTCGTACGGACGGTCCACGGCCGTACGGTCGTCAACCCGGGCAGCGTCGGCATGCCGTACGGGCAGCCCGGTGCGCACTGGGCCCTGCTCGGGCCCGGCGTCGAACTGCGCCGCACCCGCTACGACTTCCGGGCCGCACGCGCGCGCGTGAGCGCCGACTCGCGGTACCCGGACGCACATGCGTGGGCCGAGACCTACCTCGCCGATACGGACATAGTTACGGCCGAGCAGGCGACAGCGGTGTTCGGGAGGGCGGAGGGCCGCTGAGAGCGCCCACTGAGCGGGGTCACTGAGCGGGACGCCGCTCACAGGCCGGCGGCGGTCGGCGAAGTGACCGGTCGAGTTCGAGACGCCCTTCGAGACGCCCTCCGAAGCACCCTCTTCTCTCATGTTCCGCGAGAAAGGGAAATCGGCCATTCCGGGGAAGCCAAGGCATAGTTCCCGGCATTTCACTCATTCGGGCCGCAAAACGGAGATCCATGGACTTGGCGTATGGGGTTCGTGGATGCTTCACGGCAAGGTCGCGAAGTACAGCGGGGTGGAATGCGTGAGGAGGATGTGATGTGCGGGTTCAGCGTTGATGTCGGCGCCTCGCACGGGAATTGGCGGCATCCCGGGTGAGGCCCACGGTAAAAGAGCGCGGCATGATCGCGCTCATGACGCTCGCGGTGCTCACCTATGTGCTGCTGGTTTCGGCGGTGACGCCGGCCGACCCGCGGCCGAGACCACCGTTGAGGGTGGGGGTCCTGCACTCGCACACCGGCAGACTGGCCGGGGCCGAGAAGCCGCTGCACCACGCGACGGTGATGGCGATCAACGAGATCAACGCGAAGGGCGGGCTGCTGGGCCGCGAGATCGTACCGGTTCTGGCGGACGGCAGGTCCCGGGGCAAGGTCTTCGCTCAGGAGACAAAGAGGCTGCTGGCCAGCGGCGGCGTCCGGACGATCTTCGGTGGTTACGAGTCGGCCGCACGCCGCAGCATGATCCCCGTGGTGGAGCGCGACGGCGGCCTGCTCGTCTACCCCGCGGTCTACGAGGGCGGCGAGACCTCGCGCCGGGTGATCTACACGGGCGCTACGCCGAACCAGTACATCACCCCGGCCGTCCAGTGGTTCCTGGACAACGGAGCGCGTTCCTTCTTCCTCGTCGGCTCCGACTACATCTATCCCCGCGTCTCCCTCGCGCTTGTGCATTCCCAACTCAGCTCCTCCGGTGGGCGGGTGACAGGCGAGGAGTATCTGCCGCCCGGTTCGGAAAACGTGAAGGAAACGGTGCGCAGAATCCGGAAGACCGAACCTGATGTGATCGTATCGGCGCTCGCGGGCGACACCAACGGGCCTTTCTTCTCGGCGCTCAGGGGCGGCGGGCGCGACGCACAGCGTATTCCCACGCTCAATCTCGTGGCGGACGAATGGGAGTTGCGTTCGCAGGAGGCGCGCAGGAAATCGGGGGCGTTCGTGGCGGGCGACTATGTCGCGGCGAACTATTTCGAATCGCTGCCCGACGCGGCCAACACCCGCTTCGTCAGGGAGTTCAAGCGCCGTTACGGGGCGGCGCACGTCTCCGACACCGTCGCGGCGGCCTACACCGGTGTCCACCTGTGGGCGCGCGCCGTGCGCGCGGCGGGCGACACCTCTCCCGAGGCCGTGCTCCGCTCCGTGCGCGGCGCCTCCGTCAAGGCGCCCGGCGGCACCGTCTACGCCGACAGGCAGAACCGGCACCTGTGGAAGCGCGCCCGGGTGGGCCGTATCCGGCTGGACGGCAGGATCGAGCCCGTCTGGTCGTCCGAGGCCGTCATCCGCCCCGCCCCCTACAGCCCGTACCGCAGCAAACAGGAGTGGGACAGCCTCGTCAGCTACCTGTATCAGGGGTGGGGGCGACGCTGGGCCCGGCCGCCCGGGGGCAGCCAACTGCCCCTGGAATCACGCCCCGGCGCCCCGTGAAGCACCATCGCCTGTGGGTCCACTGGACCGTGCTCCTGGGCTCCTGCGCGGGGCTCGTCGTGGTCCGGCTGTCCGAACTGCCCGCCGTGGTCGCCTGCCTGCTGCTGGTCGCCGCTGCCGTGCTGATGGTCAACGCGGGTCTGCCGCTGGCCAGGCACGGGGTACGCCATGTCGTCGCCGAGCAGAACAGCGCCGTACAGGCCGCCGTCTTCGCGATCGTCGGTTCGCTCTACGCCACCCTGGTCCACTTCTCCGTCGTGGTGGTCTGGGACGGCTATTCGCGGGCCGACACGCTCGTCGCGCAGGAGGCCAACGCGCTGGCCGACCTGGAACGGCTGTCCCACGGCTTCTCCGGGCCCGTACACCGGCAGGTGCGGGAGGCGACACTGACCTACGCCGGGATCGTGATCAACGACGAGTGGCACGCCATGGCGCACCGGGGCTCCGAGCCCCAGGCCCAGGCGGCGCTGGCCGAGCTGTGGACCATCTACACCAGCATGGGGCCGGACGACAGGGAGAACGCCCTGTACGGGCCCTCCATCGAACGCCTCAGCCGGCTCGACGAGAGCCGCCGCCAGCGGCTGCACGCGAGCGTGCGGGACGTTCCGGCCGTCGTCTGGCTGATGTTCTACTGCGGCGGCGTGCTGGCCGTCGTCATGGTGTTCTTCTTCGGCGTACGCCGTGACTGGCTCCAGCGGATCATCGTCTCCGTGCTCGCGGGCGTCGTCGCGCTCTCGGTCTTCCTGGTCACCTCCTTCGAGGAGCCGTTCAGCGGCGACGCGGCCATCAGGCCCGACGCCTTCGTGACCGTGCAGTACCACCTGCGGTCCCAGGAGAGGTGAGCCCCGTGTCACCGCCCGTATGGCCCTTCCGCCGCCGCGGCCCCAACGGCCGGACCCCCGGCTCCCGTACGCCACCGGCCGCGCCCACCGGGCCGGAACCGCTGGATCCGCTGCTGCGCTGGAAGCTGGACCGCTGGTTCGACTGCCTGGTCGACGCGCCCTCGGGCACCGGGCGGCGCAGCACGCCGGTGCGGCTCACCTTCCGTGACTACGAGCTGGCCGCCACCCGCGTCGCGCGCGCCTTCCGGCACCGCCCGGGCAGCCGCGAGCACAGGAGACTGCTGGCGTGCCTGCGCAAGCTGTGGCGGCTGCACGACAGGGAGGGTACGGGCGCGCTGGACCGGGAGGCGTTCGCCGCCTGCGTCGCACGGGCGCTGCGCCGTGAGCGGCGCTCGCTGGTGGCCGCGGTCAACTCGCTGTGCTGCGCCATGGTCGACATCGCGGACGTGGACGGCGACAGCCTGCTGTCCGAGCGCGAGTACCGGGCGTTGCTGGCCGCGGGCTTCCGGCTCGACTCGGAGCACGATCTGCGGACCGCCTACCGCACGCTGGACCGCGACAACAGCGGGACGCTGGAGCACAACGAGGTGCACGAGGCGTTCGTCGAGTTCTTCACCAGCACCGACCCCGATTCGCCCGGCAACTGGCTGCTCGGCGGCCCCCGTCCGCCGCACGGTGGCCGCGGGGGGCCGTACGGGTCATGAGCCGTCGCCCTGCCGCACGCCGAATGGTCCGTACGAGCGGAAAGGCGCTACGCACCCTTCACAAGCGGGAGTGTGGCGCGTAACACTCGCCACGCGCATGGACCACGCCAGCCGCCACCACCCGCGGAGGTGGGCAACTCATGTCTCTGCACGATGAACTGACGGCCACTCAGCGCTGTCTCGACGATCTCGCGCGCAGTGTCAGCCGCTTGGAGGAACGAATCGGCACGGGACTGGAGATCCGCAGGGTGCGGAGCGACACCGAGCACCTCAAGGAGTCGCTCTCCCTCCTCAGGGCCGCCACGCCACAGGAGGCTCCCGAGCCGCGCGTCGAGATGGTGACCATCCCGGACCAGCCGTACGACTCCGGACTGTGGACGGCCGCCAGTGACATGGACGACGAGGGGCTGGGCGCAAAGGACCGGCACGCGCCCTGAGCACGGCCGGTGGGTCCGCAACCCCTGATCTGTCGCCTCTTCCGGAGAAACCGTTGGCCACTGGCACCGAACCCCAACTGAACACGGGCCCGCAGCCCGGTGGCGTACGCGGTAGCACGCGTGCCGCCATCACCGAGCCGCACCTGCGCAAGGACCGCTGGTGGCTCGCGCCTGCGGCGACGGCGCTGGGGCTGCTCGCGTTCGTCGTCTACTCATCCTGGCGCGCGTTCGCGAACACCGACTACTACCAGGCGCCCTACGTCTCGCCGTTCTACTCCCCGTGTCTCGCGGACAACTGCGAGACCATGAAGGGCGGCCCCAACTGGGCGCTGTTCGGGGACTGGTGGGGCCTGTCGCCCGCGCTGATCATTCTGATCTTCCCGCTGGGCTTCCGCCTCACCTGCTACTACTACCGCAAGGCTTACTACAGGGGCTTCTGGGCCTCTCCCCCGGCCTGCGCCGTCGCCGAGCCGCACAAGAAGTACACCGGTGAGACCCGCTTCCCGCTGATCCTGCAGAACATCCACAGGTACTTCTTCTACGCGGCGATGCTCGTCGCGGTGATCCTCACCTGGGACACCCTGCTCGGCTTCAGGGACGAGCACTACGAGTGGGGCCACATGGGCCTCGGCACGCTGGTCTTCCTGGTCAACATCGTGCTGATCTGGGCGTACACCCTCTCCTGCCACTCCTGCCGGCACATCATCGGCGGGCGGCTGAAGCACTTCTCCAAGCACCCCGTGCGCTACCGCATGTGGGGCTGGGTCGGAAAGCTCAACGAGCGGCACATGCTGCTCGCCTGGGCCTCGTTGATCAGCGTCGCTCTCGCGGACTTCTACGTCTACCTGCTGGCGACCGGCGCCTTCACCGACCCGCGGCTCTTCTGAGCCCGCTTCTTCCGAGAGGGATGTACGAGACATGACGCAAGTCGAACGCCAGCAGTGGGACGTGGTCATCATCGGCGCCGGCGGGGCCGGACTGCGGGCCGCCATCGAGGCGCGCGAGCAGGGGCTGCGTACCGCCGTCATCTGCAAGTCGCTCTTCGGCAAGGCCCATACGGTGATGGCCGAGGGCGGCATCGCGGCCAGCATGGGCAACGCCAACGAGGCCGACAACTGGCAGGTCCACTTCCGCGACACCATGCGCGGCGGAAAGTTCCTCAACCAGTGGCGCATGGCCGAACTGCACGCCCGTGAGGCCCCCGACCGGGTGTGGGAACTGGAGACATGGGGCGCGCTCTTCGACCGTACGAAGGACGGCCGGATCTCCCAGCGCAACTTCGGCGGCCACGAGTACCCGCGCCTCGCACACGTCGGCGACCGTACGGGGCTCGAACTGATCCGCACGCTCCAGCAGAAGGTCGTGGCGCTCCAGCAGGCCGACCACAAGGAGACGGGCGACTACGAGTCCCGTATCAAGGTCTTCCAGGAGTGCACCGTCACCCGCATCCTCACGGCTCCCGGCGACGGCCCGGCCGCTGACGGCGAGAAGACGGGCACCGACGGGAAGACGGGCAGCGGGAAGGCGGGCGGCGACAGGGTCAGCGGTGCCTTCTGCTACGAGCGTGAGACCGGCCGCTTCTTCGTCATGGAGGCGCCCTCCGTCGTCCTGGCGACCGGTGGCATCGGCAAGTCGTTCAAGGTGACCTCCAACTCCTGGGAGTACACGGGTGACGGACACGCGCTGGCGCTGCTGGCCGGGGCCTCGCTGATCAACATGGAGTTCGTGCAGTTCCACCCGACCGGCATGGTCTGGCCGCCCTCCGTCAAGGGCATCCTGGTCACCGAGTCGGTGCGCGGGGACGGCGGGGTGCTGCGCAACTCCGAGGGCAAGCGCTTCATGTTCGACTACGTGCCGGACGTCTTCAAGGAGAAGTACGCGGAGTCCGAGCAGGAGGCCGACGGCTGGTACGAGGACCCCGAGCACAACCGCCGCCCACCCGAGCTGCTGCCGCGCGACGAGGTGGCCCGCGCCATCAACTCCGAGGTCAAGGCCGGACGCGGTACCCCGCACGGCGGTGTCTACCTCGACGTCTCGACCCGGATGCCCGCCGAGGTGATCAAACGCCGGCTGCCGTCCATGCACCACCAGTTCAGGGAGCTGGCCGATGTGGACATCACGGCAGAACCCATGGAGGTCGGACCCACCTGCCACTACGTGATGGGCGGCGTTGACGTCGACTCGGACACGGCGGCGGCAGCGGGGGTGCCCGGGCTCTTCGCCGCGGGCGAGGTGGCCGGCGGCATGCACGGTTCCAACAGGCTCGGCGGCAACTCGCTCTCCGACCTGCTGGTGTTCGGCCGGCGTGCCGGGCTGTACGCGGCCGAGTACGCGCGCGAGAACGGCGAGAGCCGCCCGGCCGTGAGCGAGGAGCAGATCGCGGCTGCGGCCGAGGAGGCGCTGCGCCCGTTCAGCGCCGGGACAGCCGAAGCCGCCGCTGCGGGAGCGGGGGACGGCCCGGCCGAGAACCCGTACACGCTCCACCAGGAGCTGCAGCAGGCGATGAACGACCTCGTGGGGATCATCCGCCGCGAGGACGAGATGGCCCAGGCCCTCACCCGGCTCGCCGGGCTGCGGGAGCGCGCGGCGCGCGCCGGGGTCGAGGGCCACAGGCAGTTCAACCCCGGCTGGCACCTGGCGCTCGACCTGCGCAACATGCTCCTGGTCAGCGAGTGCGTGGCCCGCGCGGCGCTGAACCGTACGGAGTCGCGCGGTGGCCACACCCGGGACGACTACCCGGACATGGACCGCGAGTGGCGCAGGGCGAACCTCGTCTGCGGCCTGGCCGCACCCCCGGACGACGAAACGGGCCGGATCAGCCTGCGGCGGCGCACGATGCCCGCGATCCGGGGCGACCTCCTCGAACTCTTCGAGAAGGAGGAGTTGATCAAGTACCTGACCGACGAGGAGCTGACGGCAGAATGACACCGGCGACGGACACGGACACGACGAGCTACGACGCGCACTTCAAGGTCTGGCGCGGCGACCTGGACGGCGGGGACCTTGAGGACTTCACCGTCGAGGTGAACGAGGGCGAGGTCGTCCTCGACATCATCCACCGCCTCCAGGCCACCCAGGTTCCCGACCTCGCGGTGCGCTGGAACTGCAAGGCGGGCAAGTGCGGTTCGTGCAGCGCGGAGATCAACGGGCGACCGAGGCTGCTGTGCATGACGCGGATGTCCACCTTCGAGCGGACCGACGTCATCACCGTCACACCGCTGCGGGCCTTCCCCGTCGTCAGGGACCTGGTGACCGACGTCGGCTTCAACTACGAGAAGGCGCGCGAGATCCCGTCGTTCGTGGCGCCCCAGGAACTCGGCCCCGGCGAGTACCGGATGCAGCAGGAGGACGTGGGCCGCTCGCAGGAGTTCCGCAAGTGCATCGAGTGCTTCCTGTGCCAGGACACCTGCCACGTGGTGCGCGACCACGAGGAGAACAAGCCCGCGTTCGCGGGGCCCCGCTTCCTGATGCGCATCGCCGAACTGGACATGCACCCCCTGGACGCCGCCGAGTCCGAAGGACTCGACCGCAAGACGACCGCACAGGACGACCACGGGCTCGGCTACTGCAACATCACCAAGTGCTGTACGGAGGTCTGCCCGGAGGGCATCAAGATCACGGACAATGCGCTGATTCCGCTCAAGGAGCGGGCAGCGGATCGTAAGTACGATCCGCTGGTGTGGCTCGGGAACGTGATCCGGCGCCGCTCCTGAGCCTCCGCCGTCCCTACGGGACCCGTTCCGCTTGCTGCGGGGCGGGTCCCGTTCCGTTCGCCGGGGGCGGGATCGAGGCGGTGGCGCTGCTGCGGGAGGCGGCGTCCAGGGGCGTGCGTGCCGTGGCCGAGGGGGCGGCCTGTCTGTCACCGAAAGTCGCGGCCCGAGTCGTCGCGCACCTCGCCGCCTCCGGCGTAGGGGCCGTGGCCGGGCGCCGTACCACCGCCCGCGAACGGGTCGGCACGCTCACCGTCAGGGAACGGGAAGTGCTGTCCTTCCTGGGTGCCGGGCTCTCCAACGGGCAGATCGCGCGGCGGCTGCGCGTGGTGGAAGGAACGGTCAAAGCCCATGTCAGCTCGATCCTGACCCGGCTGGGTGTGGACAACAGGGCCGCGGCTGCCGTCATGGCCCACGAGGCGGGGATCGTACCCGGCAGCGGGGCCGTGGGCAGGGGCTGAACGGGGGCCGCCCTGGGGCGCGTTCACCGTGAGGGCCATCGTGTGGCTGTCCTCGCCCGGCGTGTGCGCGGGCGCGGCGGGCTGGGCGTCTCCCCGCCTGCGCCGGCCGGGCCACAGCCGGGCGGCGGCACGCGCGGCGAGCGGGCCGAGCAGCAGCACCACGGCGGCGGAGACCGAGCCGCCGAGGAGGATGCCGGCGAGCACGTCGTGCGGGTAGTGGGCGCCGACGAGGACACGCAGCACTCCTCCCGCGACACCAAGGGGCAGCGCGATGGCCGCGATGCGGGGCCGTACGAGGACGAGGCCCATGGCCAGGCCCATGGCGAGGGTGGAGTGGTTGCTCGGGAACGACCAGTCGGCCGGGCCGGGACAGTCGATGATCGAGTCGACGCCCTTCAGTGCTCTGCACGGGCGTTCCTCGTCGGCCATCACCTTCAGGATCTCGCTGATCACGTAAGCCGTCACGGTGCCGACGCCCGCGAGGACGGCTCCGGCCGTACGGCGCGGGTCCCGCGCCCTGAAGCCGGACCACGCGACCCATACGAGCAGGAGCCCGAGGAGTACGAGGGTGCCCTCGGTGGCCAGCTCGAAGACGGAGGCCAGCCAGCTGGGCCCGTCGATCACCGCCTCGTTGACCGACCGGTACGCGGAGGCGGAGGCTCCGCCCGTGACGTGCACGGGGCGCTCGCCGCCGAATCCGCCGGGGAACAGCCAGCCGACTCCTACGGCGCCGATGGCCAGCGCGGTGAGGGCCGCTGTGGGGCGGGGCCGGTACTCCTGTCGCATTTCTTGTCGCATGGCGTCCAAACCTAAGTTGAACACCGCGCAAATCCCCAACCCGGAAGTCATGGTGGGCATGTGCCGTTCGTCAGGGTTGACGCCACGCCCCTCCCCTACCCGGGGCCCCTCCACGGGCCCCGACCCCTTTTCGGACCTGGCCCTCTGCGGGCCTGGGTCCCGTGCGGGCCCGTGCCCCCCTGTTGTTGTTCCTGTGCTTTGAAGCCAGTTTCCGTTCAACATGGGGGCTTCGCCCCCTGTCCCCCGTTGGCCTCGCCGGCCGGGCGTCGGGGGGCTCCGCCCCCCGGCAATCCCCCCGCCAAAAGGGGCTCCGCCCCCTCTGGAC
>NZ_JANCPR020000076.1 GCF_028657195.3 Streptomyces iconiensis | reverse complement strand
ACCCCGTACGGCAGGCCACGGCCACCGCCCTCCTCGCCGCTCTCCGCCGCGACGACGACCGGCTGTTGCTGTCCAAACGGGACGTTGCGCGCCTCGCCCCCGCCGTCGAAGCCTGGCTGGAACGGGGAACCGGGCCGGAGGCCGTACGCCGTGCTCTGACCGCCCGCCTCCCGGCAGACCCGCTGATCAGCGCCGCGTCTCTGCTCTCCTACCGCCTCATCGAGTCGCTGCCCCCACCACTCCCGACCGCCCCGCCGGCGAACCAGCGCCCGGACCCGTTCCAGGAGTGCCCCGACTGTGAACGCCCCTTCCGAGCCCCGCGTCCAGGTCGCTGCCGAACCTGCAGGGCCGGCTCTGGGGCCGACGACGCACACGACGCCGACACCGACGCCGCCAACGCCGCCAACGCTGACGGCACTGACGACGCGCAGGCAGGGAACACAGCCGCCGCACAGGCAAGGGAACACACCCAACGCACAGGACCAGACGCACGCCCGCCCACAGGCGCATAAAGCACTGGCACCGGCACCGCCCCGCCCCGCCCCCGGACGAGGAGCGTCAGCCCTCACCCGCGCCGACCGCGCCCAACCACCCTCAGCCCACGCCCCGCGCGAACCCATCCGGGTTCCCTGGGTCGAGGTGCCAACTGAGCCCCCGCTGAGGATGGATGCGGATGACGTCCTTGCTCGTCCAGTCCAGGACACCGGGCGGCTCGTCCACCTGAAGAGTGCCGGCCCTCCCCCAACGAACAGACGCCCCCCCCCCAACACAAACAAGACCCGTACGGCGTCAAAGCCGTACGGGTCCTCTTCTCACCATGGCCGAGGCCACAGCGTATGGCCGAGGCCACAGCGCCGCGGCCGAAGCCACAGCTGAACGCGCTAAGCGCGACAGGTCACTTGACGATCTTGGTGACCTGGCCGGCGCCCACGGTGCGGCCACCCTCACGGATGGCGAACTTCAGGCCCTCTTCCATCGCGACAGGCTGGATGAGCGAGACGCTCATCTCGGTGTTGTCGCCCGGCATGACCATCTCGGTGCCCTCGGGGAGGGTCACGACGCCGGTCACGTCGGTGGTGCGGAAGTAGAACTGCGGGCGGTAGTTGTTGAAGAACGGGGTGTGGCGACCGCCCTCGTCCTTCGACAGGATGTACGCCTGCGCCTCGAACTCCGTGTGCGGAGTGACCGAGCCCGGCTTGATGATGACCTGGCCGCGCTCGACGTCCTCGCGCTTGATGCCGCGAAGCAGCAGACCGACGTTCTCACCGGCCTGGCCCTCGTCCAGCAGCTTCCGGAACATCTCGATGCCGGTCACCGTGGTGGTGGTCTTGGTCTCCTTGATGCCGATGATGTCGACAGTCTCGTTGACCTTGAGCACACCGCGCTCGATACGGCCGGTGACGACCGTACCGCGACCGGTGATCGTGAAGACGTCCTCGATCGGCATGAGGAACGGCTTGTCCGTGTCGCGCTCCGGGGCCGGGATCGCCTCGTCGACGGCGGCCATGAGCTTGACGACGGAGTCGCCCCACTCCTTGTCGCCCTCAAGCGCCTTGAGCGCCGAGACCTTCACGACCGGAACCTCGTCGCCCGGGAACTCGTACTCCGAGAGAAGCTCACGGACCTCAAGCTCGACGAGCTCCATGATCTCCTCGTCGTCCACCATGTCGGCCTTGTTCAGGGCAACGACGATGTACGGAACGCCGACCTGGCGGGCCAGGAGCACGTGCTCCTTGGTCTGCGGCATCGGACCGTCCGTGGCGGCGACCACGAGGATGGCGCCGTCCATCTGGGCAGCACCGGTGATCATGTTCTTGATGTAGTCCGCGTGACCGGGGCAGTCGACGTGGGCGTAGTGACGGTTCTCCGTCTGGTATTCGACGTGTGCGATCGAGATCGTGATCCCGCGCTGGCGCTCCTCAGGAGCCTTGTCGATGTTCTCGAAGGCCGAAGCCTCGTTCAGGTCCGGGTACGCGTCGTGCAGCACCTTGGTAATCGCCGCGGTAAGAGTCGTCTTGCCGTGGTCGATGTGACCGATGGTGCCGATGTTGACGTGCGGCTTAGTCCGCTCGAACTTCGCCTTCGCCACTGGGGTCCTCCTGTGGACTGGTGCTGTACACCCTCCACACTTTTGCGGAGGGGTTCAGGTGGTCTTACCGAACAGGACAGGACCCCTAGGGGGATGCCCTTGACCTGTTCGCTTGGATGGGCCGGCGGCCGGGACCCGGTACAGACCGTTGGACGGATCCGTACGTGCTGTACCGGAATGCCCCGAAAGCCTTTTGCTCCAGCCTAAAGGGTGAGTGCGGGTGCCCTACTCGCCCTTGGCCTTCGCGATGATCTCCTCGGCGACGCTCTTGGGAACCTCGCCATAGGAGTCGAACAGCATGGAGAAGTTGGCGCGACCGGAGGTCTTGCTACGCAGATCTCCGATGTAACCGAACATCTCCGAAAGCGGGACCAGAGCAACGATGAGCTTGGCGCCCGAACGGTCCTCCATGGACTGGATCTGACCGCGCCGTGAGTTCAGGTCGCCGATCACGTCGCCCATGTAGTCCTCGGGCGTCGTCACCTCGACCTTCATCAGCGGCTCCAGCAGGGCCGGACTGGCCTTGCGTGCGGCCTCCTTGAAGGCCATGGAACCGGCGATCTTGAAGGCCATTTCGGACGAGTCCACGTCGTGGTAGGCACCGTCGATCAGTGTCACCTTGACGCCGGTCAGCGGGTAGCCCGCCAGCACGCCGAACTCCATGGCCTCCTGCGCGCCCGCGTCCACGGACGGGATGTACTCCCGCGGGATACGGCCACCGGTGACCTTGTTCTCGAACTCGTAGCCGTCGCCCTCAAGCGGCTCGACACTGATGATCACGCGCGCGAACTGACCGGAACCACCGGTCTGCTTCTTGTGCGTGTAGTCGACCTTGTCGACCTTCTTGCGAAGCGACTCGCGGTACGCGACCTGGGGCTTGCCGATGTTGGCCTCGACCCGGAACTCGCGCCGCATACGGTCGACCATCACGTCGAGCTGGAGCTCGCCCATACCGGCGATGATGGTCTGGCCCGTCTCCTCATCGGTCTTGACCTGGAAGGTGGGGTCCTCCTCGGCCAGCCGCTGAATCGCGATGCTCAGCTTCTCCTGGTCGGCCTTCGACTTGGGCTCGATGGCGACCTCGATGACCGGGGTCGGGAACTCCATCGACTCCAGGATCACCGGGTTCGACGCGTCGCAGAGGGTCTCACCGGTGGTGGTCTGCTTGAGACCCATGACGGCGACGATGTCGCCGGCACCCACCGACTCGATCTCCTCACGCTTGTTCGCGTGCATCCGGTAGATCTTGCCGATGCGCTCCTTGCGGCCCTTCACCGAGTTCATCACCTGGGTGCCGGTCACCATCGTGCCGGAGTAGACCCGGACGAAGGTGAGCTTGCCCAGGTGCGGGTCACTCGCGATCTTGAACGCGAGGGCCGACATCGGCTCCTCGACGGAGGGACGGCGCAGGATGACCTCGCTGGAGTCCTTCACCGAGAGGCCCTCGACGGCCTCGACGTCCATCGGCGCCGGCAGGTACCGGACGATCGCGTCGAGCAGGGGCTGTACGCCCTTGTTCTTGAACGCGGTGCCGCAGAACACCGGGGTGACCGTGGTCGTGCCCTCGGCGCCGGTGGAGGCGAGGGTGATACGGCGGATCGCCGCGATGAGCTGCTCCCTGCTGGGCTCCTGGCCCTCCAGGTACAGCTCCATCATTTCCTCGTCGTTCTCCGCGACGGCCTCAAGGAGCTTGCCGCGCCACTCGTCGGCCGCCTCGACATGGGTGTCGGGGATGTCGACGGTGTCGTACATCTCGCCCATCTTGGCCTCGGGCGACCAGACGAGGGCCTTCATCGACACCAGGTCGACGACGCCCTTGAAGTCGGCCTCGGCACCGATCGGGAGCTGCATGACCAGCGGAGTCGCACCGAGCCTGTCGACGATCATGTCGACACAGCGGTGGAACTCGGCGCCGGTGCGGTCCAGCTTGTTGACGAAGCAGATGCGCGGTACGCCGTAACGGTCCGCCTGCCGCCAGACGTTCTCGGACTGGGGCTCGACGCCAGCCACACCGTCGAACACCGTCACCGCACCGTCGAGCACGCGAAGCGAGCGCTCCACCTCGGAGGTGAAGTCGACGTGGCCCGGTGTATCGATGATGTTGATGGTGTAGTCGACGTCGTTGAGCGGCCAGTGAGTGGTCGTCGCGGCAGACGTGATCGTGATGCCGCGCTCCTGCTCCTGTTCCATCCAGTCCATCGTGGCTGCGCCGTCGTGGACCTCACCGATCTTGTAAGAACGACCGGTGTAGAAGAGAATCCGCTCGGTGGTGGTCGTCTTGCCCGCGTCGATGTGGGCCATGATCCCAATGTTGCGGACCTTGGCCAGGTCAAGTGAAGTGGTAGCCATAAGGCTTCAGTCTTCTCTCGGTCTCGATGGGGTCAGCGACTACCAGCGGTAGTGCGCGAAGGCCTTGTTGGATTCGGCCATCTTGTGCGTGTCCTCGCGCTTCTTCACCGCCGCGCCGAGCCCGTTGGAGGCGTCGAGCAGCTCGTTCAGCAGGCGCTCGGTCATGGTCTTCTCGCGGCGGGCGCGGGAGTACCCCACGATCCAACGCAGCGCGAGCGTGGAGGAACGGCCGGGGCGGACCTCGACCGGAACCTGGTAGGTGGCGCCACCGACGCGGCGGGAGCGAACCTCAAGGGTCGGCTTGACGTTCTCCAGCGCGCGCTTGAGGGTGATGACCGGGTCGTTGCCGGTCTTCTCGCGCAGCCCTTCCATGGCGCCGTAAACGATGCGCTCAGCAGTGGAGCGCTTTCCGTTCAGCAGCACCTTGTTGATCAGGGAGGTCACCAGAGGAGAGCCGTAGACCGGGTCGATGATGACCGGGCGCTTCGGGGCGGGGCCCTTACGAGGCATCTTTACTTCTCCTTCTTGGCGCCGTAGCGGCTGCGAGCCTGCTTGCGGTTCTTGACGCCCTGCGTGTCGAGGGAGCCGCGGATGATCTTGTAGCGAACACCCGGCAGGTCCTTCACACGGCCACCACGCACGAGCACGATGGAGTGCTCCTGCAGGTTGTGACCCTCACCCGGAATGTAGGCGGTAACCTCGATCCCGCTGGTCAAACGCACACGCGCGACCTTACGCAGGGCCGAGTTCGGCTTCTTCGGGGTGGTCGTGAACACACGCGTGCAGACGCCACGACGCTGGGGCGAGCCCTCAAGCGCGGGCGTCGTATTCTTCTCGACCTTGTCCTGCCGGCCCTTCCGGACCAGCTGCTGGATCGTAGGCACCGTTTCTCCGGTTTCTGTGTGCCGATCTCGGTAAAGCTAACCTGGGCCACAGCACCGACCCACGAGGTCGGGTGTGTCGTCGACTGCGAACCCCGCTGAAGGCGGAAAACTTCTCCATGATGAGAAGCCTGCAGATCCCGGCATCACCATCTGCGCGGACCTTCACCGCTCTCGCGGTGAGACAACAGCGCAGGGGACACCCCAGGCACAAGGTCTGAGGGTACCTACCTCATCGGCTGGGGTCAAAACAAATGGACCGACCACCGTAACGCCCCCGACCTGCGAGAAGAAGAGACGCCACGGGAGCCGCACTCAGACGTTCGTCGCCACCACCGCGAAGATGAAGAGCAGCACGGCGCCGATGGCCAGCCAGCCCAGCACCAGCCCACCCGTCGCGAGCCCAGAACCCTCCTCGCCCGTCTTCCTGATCTGCGCTTTCGCCACGTGACCCAGGATCACGGCCGGGATCGCCGTGATCCCGTACATGGGCGTCAGCACCCCGCACACCAGGGCACCGATCGCCGCGCCGTTGGTCTTCGGCGGCGCAGGCAGGAACGTACGGGCCACCGGCGGGTACTGCTGCCGCACCGGAACCGCCGGCGGCATGGGCACAGGGCCCTGCGGCAGGTCACCGATGAGCAGGTTCAGCTCTCCGTAGGTCTGCGCGGCCGTCGCCCGTGACAGCCTCTGCTCGTACTCGTCCTGGCCCAGACGGCCCTCGCTGAAGCCCGCCTTGAGGACGTCGATCGCGCGTTCCCTGTCCGTGTGCGAAGCCCGCATGCCGTGGAGCTGCTGCTCTCCCTGGCTCGGAACCCCCTCGGGGTTCCACGGTCCGTATGCCACAGCCCCCACCTCCCCAGCTCGGTTGCCTTCCATCATCCATGACGCAGCCGGTTCGTGACCGGTTCGCCCCCGGATACGGCCACGGGGCGGCCACCCGCGAAGGGTGACCGCCCCGTGATCTCAGGACTCGTTCTCCGGAAGGGAGAGGGGAGTACCTCAGGCGTTGTACGGACCGTAGTCGTAGTCCTCCAGCGGGACCGCCTGGCCCGAACCGGTGCCGAAGGGCGAGTAGTCGATGTCGTCGTAACCGACGGCCGAGTACATCGCGGCCTTCGCCTCCTCGGTGGGCTCGACCCGGATGTTGCGGTAACGGGCGAGGCCCGTACCGGCCGGGATGAGCTTACCGATGATGACGTTCTCCTTGAGGCCGATCAGGGAGTCCGACTTGGCGTTGATCGCCGCGTCGGTCAGAACCCTGGTCGTCTCCTGGAAGGAGGCCGCCGACAGCCACGACTCGGTGGCCAGCGAAGCCTTGGTGATACCCATGAGCTGCGGGCGGCCGGAGGCCGGGTGGCCGCCTTCCTGCACCACGCGCCGGTTCTCACCCTCGAACTTCGTACGCTCCACCAGCTCGCCCGGCAGCAGCTCCGCGTCGCCGGACTCGATGATCGTCACGCGGCGCAGCATCTGCCGGATGATGATCTCGATGTGCTTGTCGTGGATCGACACGCCCTGCGAGTTGTAGACCCTCTGGACCTCGCCCACCAGGTGCACCTGCACGGCCCGCTGGCCGAGGATGCGGAGCACGTCGTGCGGGTTCTCCGTACCGACCGTGAGCCGCTGGCCCACGGACACGTGCTCGCCCTCGCCCACCAGCAGCCGGGCGCGCTTGGAGACCGGGTACGACGTCTCGTCCGAGCCGTCGTCCGGGGTGACGATGACCTTCTTGGTCTTCTCCGTCTCCTCGATACGGGCACGGCCGGCCGACTCCGAGATCGGCGCGACACCCTTGGGCGTACGGGCCTCGAACAGCTCGACCACACGCGGCAGACCCTGCGTGATGTCGTCGCCCGCCACACCACCGGTGTGGAAGGTACGCATCGTCAGCTGGGTGCCGGGCTCACCGATCGACTGGGCCGCGATGATGCCGACGGCCTCGCCGATGTCCACCAGCTTGCCGGTGGCCAGCGAACGCCCGTAGCACATGGCGCAGGTGCCGACGAGCGACTCACAGGTGAGGATCGAACGGGTCTTCACGTTCTCGACGCCGTGCCGCACCAGCTCGTCGATGAGCACGTCGCCCAGGTCGGTACCGGCCGGGGCCAGCACCTTGCCGTCGACGACGATGTCCTCGGCGAGGCAGCGCGCGTACACGCTGGTCTCGACGTCCTCGTCCTTGCGCAGGATGCCGTCGGCACCCTTCGAGGCGATCGAGAGCTTGAGGCCGCGGTCGGTGCCGCAGTCCTCCTCGCGAATGATCACGTCCTGCGAGACGTCGACCAGACGACGGGTCAGGTAACCCGAGTCGGCCGTACGCAGGGCGGTGTCCGCGAGGCCCTTACGGGCACCGTGCGTGGCGATGAAGTACTCCAGCACGGAGAGACCCTCACGGAACGACGCCTTGATGGGCCGCGGGATGGTCTCGTTCTTCGCGTTGGACACCAGACCACGCATACCCGCGATCTGACGCATCTGCATCATGTTCCCTCGGGCGCCCGAGTCGACCATCATGAAGATCGGGTTCGTCTTCGGGAAGTTCGCGTTCATCGCCTCGGAGACCTCGTTGGTCGCCTTGGTCCAGATCGCGATGAGCTCCTGCGTGCGCTCGTCCTTGGTGATCAGACCGCGCTCGTACTGCTTCTGGACCTTCTCGTCCTGTGCCTCGTAACCGGCGATGATCTCCGGCTTGGAGTCGGGGACGATGACGTCCGAGATCGCGATGGTGACACCGGAACGGGTCGCCCAGTAGTAGCCCGCTGCCTTGAGGTTGTCCAGCGCGGCGGCGACGACGACCTTGGGGTAGCGCTCGGCCAGGTCGTTCACGATCTGGGAGAGCTGCTTCTTGCCCACGGTGTAGTCGACGTACGGGTACTCCTCGGGCAGCAGCTCGTTGAAGAGCGCGCGGCCCAGCGCCGTCGTCAGACGGAAGCCGTCGCCCGGCTGCCACTCCGGCTCGCCCTCTTCGGGCGCCGGCGGGGTCCAGCCCAGCGGCGGGGTCGTCCCGGCCGGGAAGCGGATATCGACCGTTGCCTGGAGAGACAGCTCCCCGGCGTCGAACGCCATGATCGCTTCGGCCGTCGAGTTGAACGACCTGCCGTCGCCGATGGTCTTGCGCTGCTGCTCGTCCGTGGTGAGGAAGAACAGCCCGAGCACCATGTCCTGCGTCGGCATGGTCACCGGACGGCCGTCGGCGGGCTTCAGGATGTTGTTCGAGGACAGCATCAGGATGCGGGCCTCGGCCTGGGCCTCTGCCGACAGCGGCAGGTGCACGGCCATCTGGTCACCGTCGAAGTCCGCGTTGAACGCGGTGCACACGAGCGGGTGGATCTGAATGGCCTTGCCCTCGACCAGCTGCGGCTCGAACGCCTGGATGCCGAGGCGGTGCAGGGTCGGTGCGCGGTTCAGCAGCACCGGGTGCTCCGCGATGACCTCTTCCAGCACGTCGTAGACGACCGTACGGCCGCGCTCGACCATGCGCTTGGCCGACTTGATGTTCTGCGCGTGGTTCAGATCGACCAGGCGCTTCATCACGAACGGCTTGAAGAGCTCCAGCGCCATGGCCTTCGGCAGACCGCACTGGTGCAGCTTGAGCTGCGGGCCGACGACGATGACCGAACGGGCCGAGTAGTCGACGCGCTTGCCCAGCAGGTTCTGACGGAAGCGGCCCTGCTTGCCCTTGAGCATGTCGGACAGCGACTTCAGCGGACGGTTGCCCGGCCCTGTGACGGGACGGCCACGCCGGCCGTTGTCGAAGAGCGCGTCCACGGCCTCCTGGAGCATCCGCTTCTCGTTGTTCACGATGATCTCGGGCGCACCGAGGTCAAGGAGACGCTTGAGGCGGTTGTTCCTGTTGATCACGCGGCGGTACAGGTCGTTCAGGTCGGAGGTCGCGAAGCGGCCACCGTCCAGCTGCACCATCGGACGCAGGTCCGGCGGGATCACCGGCACGCAGTCCAGCACCATGCCCTTGGGGCTGTTGCTGGTCTGCAGGAACGCGGAGACGACCTTGAGGCGCTTGAGCGCACGGGTCTTCTTCTGGCCCTTGCCGGTACGGATGATCTCGCGGAGGCGCTCGGCCTCCTCGTTCAGGTCGAACGTCTCCAGGCGCTTCTGCAGCGCGGCGGCGCCCATGGACCCGTCGAAGTAGGTACCGAAGCGGTCGCGCAGCTCGCGGTAGAGCAGCTCGTCGCCCTCCAGGTCCTGGACCTTGAGGTTCTTGAAGCGGCTCCACACCTCGTCGAGGCGGTCGATCTCACGCTGTGCGCGGTCACGGAGCTGCTTCATCTCGCGCTCGGCACCCTCGCGCACCTTGCGGCGCACGTCCGCCTTGGCGCCCTCGGCCTCCAGCTCGGCGAGGTCCGCCTCCTGCTTCTTGGCACGGGCCTCAAGGTCGGAGTCACGGCGCTGCTCGATCTGCTGACGCTCGACGCCGACGTGCGCCTCCAGGGAGGGCAGGTCGCGCGTACGGCGCTCCTCGTCGACGTACGTGATCATGTACGCCGCGAAGTAGATGACCTTTTCCAGGTCCTTCGGAGCGAGGTCCAGCAGGTAGCCCAGCCGGGACGGAACGCCCTTGAAGTACCAGATGTGCGTAACGGGCGCGGCAAGCTCGATGTGGCCCATCCGCTCACGGCGCACCTTGGCACGCGTGACCTCGACGCCACAGCGCTCGCAGATGATGCCCTTGAAGCGGACGCGCTTGTACTTTCCGCAGTAGCACTCCCAGTCCCTCGTAGGACCGAAGATCTTCTCGCAGAAGAGTCCGTCCTTCTCGGGCTTGAGGGTGCGGTAGTTGATGGTCTCCGGCTTCTTGACCTCGCCGTGCGACCACTGACGGATGTCGTCAGCGGTGGCCAGGCCAATTCGCAGTTCGTCGAAGAAGTTGACGTCGAGCACTCTCGTCAATCCCTCTCAGGGTTGTGTGTCAATAGGTCTGAACGGGGTCGCGGGAGGACCGGGGTCCGCTGGTCAGCGGGCCCCGACCGAACCCGTCAGACCTCTTCGACGCTGCTCGGCTCGCGCCTGGACAGGTCGATACCGAGCTCCTCCGCTGCGCGGAAGACGTCCTCGTCGGTGTCGCGCATCTCGATCGACATGCCGTCGGACGACAGCACCTCGACGTTGAGACAGAGCGACTGCATCTCCTTGATGAGCACCTTGAAGGACTCAGGGATGCCGGGCTCGGGGATGTTCTCGCCCTTGACGATGGCCTCGTACACCTTCACGCGGCCGGTGACGTCGTCGGACTTGATGGTGAGCAGCTCCTGGAGGGCGTAGGCGGCGCCGTACGCCTCAAGCGCCCACACCTCCATCTCGCCGAAGCGCTGGCCACCGAACTGGGCCTTACCACCCAGCGGCTGCTGGGTGATCATGGAGTACGGACCGGTCGAGCGAGCGTGCAGCTTGTCGTCGACCAGGTGGTGCAGCTTGAGGATGTACATGTACCCGACCGAGATCGGTTCCGGGAACGGCTCACCGGAGCGGCCGTCGAACATCCGCGCCTTGCCGGAGGGCAGGACCATGCGATCACCGTCGCGGTTGGGAACCGTGGCGTTGAACAGACCGGCGATCTCGTCCTCGCGCGCACCGTCGAAGACAGGCGTGGCGACGTTGGTACCGGGCTCAACCTGGTCGGCGCCGATCTCAGCCAGCCGCTGCTGCCACTCCTCGGTGCCCTCGACCTTCCAGCCCTGGGAGGCCAGCCAGCCGAGGTGGATCTCCAGTACCTGGCCCGGGTTCATCCGGGAGGGGACACCCAGCGGGTTGAGGATCACGTCGACCGGGGTGCCGTCCTCCATGAACGGCATGTCCTCGACCGGCAGGATCTTCGAGATGACGCCCTTGTTGCCGTGCCGGCCCGCGAGCTTGTCACCGTCGGTGATCTTGCGCTTCTGCGCGACGTAGACCCGCACGAGCTGGTTGACGCCCGGGGGAAGCTCGTCGCCTTCCTCGCGGTCGAAGACGCGGACGCCGATGACCTTGCCGGTCTCGCCGTGCGGCACCTTCAGCGAAGTGTCACGGACCTCGCGCGCCTTCTCACCGAAGATCGCGCGGAGCAGGCGCTCCTCGGGGGTCAGCTCGGTCTCGCCCTTGGGCGTGACCTTGCCGACGAGGATGTCGCCCGCCTCGACCTCGGCACCGATACGGATGATGCCGCGCTCGTCCAGGTCGGCGAGGACCTCTTCGGAGACGTTCGGGATGTCCCGGGTGATCTCCTCCGGGCCGAGCTTGGTGTCACGGGCGTCGACCTCGTGCTCCTCGATGTGGATCGAGGAGAGGACGTCGTCCTGCACCAGCCGCTGGCTGAGGATGATCGCGTCTTCGTAGTTGTAGCCCTCCCACGGCATGAACGCCACGAGCAGGTTCTTGCCGAGGGCCATCTCGCCCTCTTCGGTGGACGGGCCGTCGGCCAGCACCTGGTTCTCGACGACGCGGGCACCCTCGTCGACGAGCACCTTCTGGTTGAAGGAGGTGCCCTGATTGGAGCGGGTGAACTTGGCGACGCGGTAGGTCGTGTACGTGCCGTCGTCGTTGGCCACCGTGATGTAGTCCGCGGAGACCTCCTGGACGACACCGTCCTTCTCGGCCTTGATGACGTCACCGGCGTCGACCGCACAGCGGTATTCCATGCCGGTGCCGACCAGCGGCGACTCGCTCTTGATGAGCGGCACCGCCTGGCGCATCATGTTCGATCCCATGAGCGCGCGGTTGGCGTCGTCGTGCTCCAGGAACGGGATCATGGCGGTCGCCACCGACACCATCTGGCGCGGCGAGACGTCCATGTAGTCGACCTCGTGGCCGGGGATCAGGTCGACCTCGCCACCACGGCGGCGAACGAGCACCCGCTCCTCGGCGAAGAGCATCTCCTCGGTGAGCGGCGCGTTCGCCTGGGCGATGACGAAGCGGTCCTCCTCGTCAGCCGTGAGGTAGTGCACCTCATCGGTGACGGTGCCCTCGACGACCCGGCGGTACGGCGTCTCGACGAAGCCGAACGCGTTCAGGCGGCCGTACGAAGCGAGCGAGCCGATCAGACCGATGTTCGGCCCTTCCGGCGTCTCGATCGGGCACATGCGGCCGTAGTGCGAGGGGTGCACGTCACGGACTTCGAAGCCGGCCCGCTCACGGCTCAGACCACCCGGGCCGAGCGAGTTGAGACGGCGCTTGTGGGTGAGACCCGAGATCGGGTTCGTCTGGTCCATGAACTGCGACAGCTGGCTGGTGCCGAAGAACTCCTTGATGGAGGCGACGACCGGCCGGATGTTGATCAGGGTCTGCGGCGTGATCGCCTCGACGTCCTGAGTGGTCATGCGCTCACGCACGACGCGCTCCATACGGGCGAGACCCGTACGGACCTGGTTCTGGATCAGCTCGCCCACGTTACGCAGACGACGGTTGCCGAAGTGGTCGATGTCGTCGGTCTCGATGACGATCGTGTCGCCCTCGGCCGACTGCGACTCGGTCTCCCCCGCGTGCAGCTTCACCAGGTACTTGATCGTGGCGATGATGTCCGCGGTGGTCAGCACGCCGGAGTTCAGCGGCTCTTCGCCACCGAGCTTCTTGTTGATCTTGTGCCGGCCGACCTTGGCCAGGTCGTAGCGCTTCGGGTTGAAGTAGAGGTTCTCGAGCAGCGTCTGCGCGGCCTCACGTGTCGGGGGCTCGCCCGGACGCAGCTTGCGGTAGATGTCGAGCAGCGCGTCGTCCTGCCCCTGGGTGTGGTCCTTCTCCAGGGTGGCGCGCATGGACTCGTACTGGCCGAACTCCTCAAGGATCTGCTCGGTCGTCCAGCCGAGGGCCTTGAGCAGAACGGTGACCGACTGCTTGCGCTTGCGGTCGATGCGCACACCGACCATGTCGCGCTTGTCGACCTCCATCTCCAGCCAGGCACCGCGGGACGGAATGATCTTGGCGGAGTAGATGTCCTTGTCGGACGTCTTGTCGATGGAGCTGTCGAAGTAGGCACCCGGCGAGCGGACGAGCTGCGTGACGACGACACGTTCGGTGCCGTTGATCACGAAGGTGCCCTTGTCGGTCATGAGCGGGAAATCGCCCATGAAGACAGTCTGCGACTTGATCTCGCCGGTCTCGTTGTTGGTGAACTCTGCGGTGACGAAGAGCGGAGCGGCGTAGGTGAAGTCACGCTCCTTGCACTCGTAGATCGAGTTCTTCGGCGGCTCGAAGCGGTGGTCGCGGAAGGTCAGCGACATCGATCCCGAGAAGTCCTCGATCGGAGAGATCTCCTCGAAGATCTCCTCCAGACCGGACTTGGTGGGGACGTCCTGTCCACTGTCCAGAGCGGCCTCGACGCGACCCTTCCAGGCGTCATTGCCGAGCAGCCAGTCAAAGCTCTCGGTCTGGAGCGCGAGAAGGTTCGGAACCTCGAGGGGCTCCTTGATCTTCGCAAAAGAGATACGCAGCGGGGCAGTGCTGGCGCCGTTGTTCGAATTGGCAGTCGAGGCAGTGCGCGAGGCGGCCAAGAGGGGGTCCTTCCGAGGGCTCGGACTCTCTACACGCATACCGGTGCCCCTGGTGACGGGCAGGGGGCAGCTAAAAGGCAGCGCAAAGGGTCAGTGTAGCCACAAGGCACACTGATGTCCAGACCGGATTTCAGGAAACCGGCTCACGCCCCGGTCTCCACCTCCTGCGGTTGTTCTTCTGCTTCCGTCACCGTCCCGACGGCCTCGATACGCCGGGGCGGACACTCCCGTGCCGCAGCACTTCTCGCTTGCCGCAACACTTCCCGCTTCGTCTTCGATCCATGCCTCGGATCCAGGATCGATGTGACGACGCGTCCCGAGAATTGCGCGCTGCGTGCCGTTCGTCAAGGCCCCCAGTGGCAACGAAGATCACCATACCCGCCGCCGCGTCCGGACGGCGCAAGCGTCACAGGGACGCCGAAGGGCGACCACCCGTGTGGGTGATCGCCCTTCGCTGCTTGTCCCACCCGTGCGGGGGTGGAAGCGGCACCGCGCATGACGCACGGCGCGAGACTCAGAGAGTCAGATTCACTTGACCTCGACCGAGGCGCCGGCGCCCTCAAGGGCCTCCTTGGCCTTCTCGGCGGCGTCCTTGGAGACCTTCTCGACGACCGCCTTCGGGGTGCCGTCCACGAGCTCCTTGGCCTCCTTCAGACCCAGCGAGGTCAGCTCACGCACGACCTTGATGACCTGGATCTTCTTGTCGCCGGCGCCGGTGAGCACGACGTCGAACTCGTCCTGCTCCTCCTCGGCCTCGGCCTGGGCGCCCGGGGCACCCGGGGCCGCGACAACGGCGGCGGCCGGCGCGGCGGCCTCGACGTCGAACTTCTCCTCGAACTTCTTCACGAAGTCCGAGAGCTCGATGAGGGTCATTTCCTCGAACTGCGCGAGCAGGTCTTCCTGGCTGAGCTTCGCCATGGCGGCGGTCCTTCCTCTAAATCGGCTGGTGCCGGATCAATAATTCGGCGGGCTTACGGGCCCGCTGCGACCGAGTGGGGCTGACTACTCGGCCTCGGCGGGAGCCGGAGTATCGGCACCGCCCTGCTCCTCGACCTTGCTGCGAAGGGCGTCCGCAGTGCGGACGAACTTCGTGAGCGGGGCCTCGAAGGTCGCCGCGGCCTTGGCCATGGTCGCCTTGATGTCACCGGCCAGCTTGGAGAGCAGCACCTCGCGGGACTCGACGTCCGCGAGCTTCTTGAGGTCGTCGGCGCCGTACAGCGCACCGTCGACGATGCCGCCCTTGATCGTGAGGGCGGGGTTGTCCTTGGCGAAGTCACGGAGACCCTTCGCCGCCATGACCGGGTCACCGGTCACAAAGGCGACGGCCGACGAGCCCTCGAAAAACTCGTCGAGCTCACTGATCCCGGCCTCATTGGCCGCGATCTTGGTCAGCGTGTTCTTCACCACACGGTACTGAGCGTTCTCACCGAGCGAACGGCGCAGCTCCTTGAGCTGTGCCACGGAGAGTCCGGTGTACGCGGTGACCACAGCTGCGCTGGAGTTACGGAACCTGTCCGTAATCTCAGCGACCGCTTCGATCTTGTCCGGCGCGACCTGATCCCTCGCCATGAGCCTCGGCCTCCTTCCGGGTGATGAGGACCGCTCGGAAGGGGCTCGGAAATACGAAACGCCCCAGCGCAGGCGCATGGGGCGTGACTACACCGAAGTGCAGACAGCACTACGGGAGTTCTTCCTCAATCACCTACGCGGGTCGCCCGTTCCTCACGGATCCTTCGGTCACCGAGCGCTATGCGTGCGCACGGCGACGACCAGCGGTCTTTGGCTTCTCGTTGAGACTACGCGAACGGCCCCGTGAGCGGCAAATCCGCCCAAGGGGCCGTACGCACAAGGCCGGAGCCGAAGCAGGAGGGTCAGCTGGGACCGGCGCCCGCCATGGCCTCCTCGAAGCTCATGGTCTGCCCGGCGGGCGGAGCCGTCACATCGACCTTGGTGCCGTAGTCGGAGTAGAAGACGGTGTTGTCGAAGCCGCCGTTGCTGGACTTGGCCGCCTCGCGCTTCTTGACCAGCAGATCGTCCTCACCGATCCACAGGTCGATCTTCTCCTTCTCCAGTCCCTGCTGCTTGAACTGCTGCTCCAGGGCCTTCTTGTCCGACTCCTTGAGGTCCTTGGACTGCATCTTGACCAGCTCGGAGAGCTTGAGCGTGCCGGTGTAGTGCGTCGCCTTCTGGCCGCGTACCGTCTCGCTGCCCACCGACTTCACCTTGCCGCTCGCCAGCAGGAGCTGTACGGAACGCGCGGGATTGTTGTTCTGGAGCTGGTCCTTGAGCATGGCGCCCGAGGCGCCGCCCTTCTCGGCCATGGCGTCGTAGCCGTACTTGAGCCACTGCTTGCCCTTCACGGGCGTGGCCATCTTCATGTACATCGCGTCCGAGAGGTACCGGGCCTGTGTGGCCTGGCCGCCGCCGGCGCCCTGTGCGCCGGCGCCGTCCATGGTGATCTCGGCGTTGCCCTGGATGCCCTGCGAGGACCAGTCGAAGGAGCCCTTCATCTTGGACTCGATGGACTTGCCCTGCACGGTCTGCTTCTGAACGCCGTCAGCCTTGGCCGACTGCTGCTTCTCTGTGTTCGTGGAAGCCTTCTGGAGCGCCGCCATGGCCCCCTGGGCCAGCGAGCCGCCTTCCTTCTTGCCGCCGCCGCTTCCGGCCTTGTCTCCGTCGCTGCCGCCGTCGCTGCCGCAGGCTGTGAGACCCGCCATAAGCGCGATTCCGGCCGCAGCAGCGGCTATCTGAGTCTTCCGCACGGGATTGACCCCCCGATTCATGAGCTGTGCTCGTCCATACCGTTATGAGCAGCACCCTACGTAACGGCAGGGACGCGTGGTGCGGCGGGAGGGTTCCGGATACGGCGAAGGCCGGTGCCCCGCCCTCGGAAGAGGGTGGGACACCGGCCTTCGGAACCGGTACGGATCAGACCGCCGCCGGGTCCTCCTCGGTGAGGAGGTTGCGGGTGCGGTTCCCGTCGACCGGGACGCCGGGGCCCATCGTGGTGGTGAAGGTGGCCTTCCTGATGTAACGCCCCTTCGCCGCCGACGGCTTCAGCCGGTTGATCTCCTCAAGGGCAGCGGCGTAGTTCTCGACGAGCTGAGTCTCGTCGAAGGACGCCTTGCCGATGATGAAGTGGAGGTTCGCGTGCTTGTCGACGCGGAACTCGATCTTGCCGCCCTTGATCTCGGTGACGGCCTTGGTGACATCCGGGGTGACGGTGCCGGTCTTCGGGTTCGGCATCAGACCACGCGGACCGAGCACGCGGCCGAGGCGGCCGACCTTGCCCATGAGGTCCGGGGTGGCGACGACGGCGTCGAAGTCGAGACGGCCGCCGGCCACCTCCTCGATCAGTTCGTCGGAGCCGACGATGTCGGCGCCTGCGGCTTCCGCAGCCGCAGCACGGTCGCCGGTCGCGAAGACCAGGACCCGGGCGGTCTTACCGGTGCCGTGCGGGAGGTTGACGGTGCCGCGGACCATCTGGTCGGCCTTGCGCGGGTCGACGCCCAGGCGCATGGCGACCTCGACGGTCGCGTCGAACTTCTTCGTGGACGTGTCCTTGGCGAGGCGGACGGCCTCAAGAGGCGCGTACAGACGCGTCTTGTCGATCTTCGCGTCCGCGTCGCGGAGAGTCTTGCTGCGCTTCACTGCTGCTCCTGACGTTATGGAGTCGTGGTGTACGGGCCAGCGCGTGGCCCTTCCACGGCGATTCGGGACGGGGCCGGACTACCGGCTACCGGTCAGCCCTCGACGGTGACACCCATGGAACGGGCGGTACCGGCGATGATCTTCTCGGCGGCGTCCATGTTGTTGGCGTTGAGGTCGGGCATCTTCGTGGTGGCGATCTCACGCACCTGGTCGCGGGTGATCTTCGCGACCTTGTTGGTGTGCGGAACGCCAGAGCCCTTCTCAATGCCTGCGGCCTTGAGAATCATCTTGGAGGCCGGCGGCGTCTTGGTGATGAAGGTGAAGGAACGGTCCTCGTAGACCGTGATCTCCACCGGGATCACCCAGCCACGCTGCGACTCGGTCGCGGCGTTGTACGCCTTGCAGAACTCCATGATGTTGACGCCGTGCTGGCCCAGCGCAGGGCCGACCGGCGGGGCCGGGTTCGCGGCGCCGGCCTGAATCTGGAGCTTGATCAGCCCCGCGACCTTCTTCTTCTTGGGAGGCATGCTCTCTCCGGGTCCTAGTGAGAGGTGAGTCGTCCTCCGCCCTACACCCGGGCGGAGGCATACCGCACAACGATAGCCCTAACTGTCGTGCGGCTTGAAACCGAGCAGGTCAGGAGGGCTGAAAGCGCCTTCCTGACCTGTCCGGAAGCTGGGTTGTGCGAAGAACTCAGTTCTTCTGGATCTGGTCGAAGCTGAGCTCGACCGGGGTCTCGCGGCCGAAGATCTCGACCAGGCCCTTGACCTTCTTCGAGTCGGCGTTGATCTCGTTGATCGTCGCCTGGAGGGTCGCGAAGGGGCCGTCGGTGACGGTGACCGAGTCGCCGACCTCGAAGTCGAGCACCTGGACCTCGACCTTGCGGCCGGGGCCGCCGGCGGGCTTGCCCTCTTCGTCGGCCGCAGCGGCCTTGGCCGCCTTCTCCTCCGCCTCAGGGGCGAGCATCTTGACGATCTCGTCGAGGGTCAGCGGGTACGGGTCGTAGGCGTTGCCGACGAAGCCGGTGACGCCCGGGGTGTTGCGGACAACGCCCCAGGACTCGTTGGTCAGGTCCATCCGCACGAGCACGTAGCCGGGAAGCTTGTTCTGGCGGACGGTGCGGCGGTCGCCGTTCTTGATCTGGACGACCTCTTCCTGCGGCACCTCGGCCTGGAAGATGAAGTCCTCGACGTTCAGCGAGACGGCGCGCTGCTCAAGGTTGGTCTTCACGCGGTTCTCGTAACCCGCGTAGGTGTGAATGACGTACCACTCGCCGGGGAGGAAACGGAGCTCCTCACGGAGCTGGGCGACGGGGTCGGCCTGCTCCTGCTCCTCCTCGACATCGGCCTCGGGCTCAGCGGCGGCCTCCGAGGTCTCGGCCGCCTCGTCGGCGGCCTCGGACTCGTCGGCTGCGTCGGCCTCTTCGGCCGTGCCGGGCTCGGCTACGGCCTCGGACTCGTCGGCATCGGTCCCCGCGGCCTCTTCGGCGTCGGCCTCGGTGGGCCCGCCGTCGGCGTCGGGAGCCTCCGCTGTGTCAGCGGCGGTCTCGGGCACGAGGGTCTCGGCAGCTTCCGCGCGGTCGACGCTGCTGTCCGCTGCCTCGACGATGTCGCGCGCCGTGTCGTCACCCTCTGCGGGCTCGACGGCATCGTTCAGGTTCGGCTCAGACACGGTGGCTGCTTCTTCCTGGCTTCAAGGGGTCGAACACGCGGAAAGCGCCGCACGGCGCGGTCCCGCGGTAAGGGGTCAGCCGAAGACGTACTTCATTACTTCGGTCAACCCATAGTCAATCACGAACACCAGGGCAATGATGATGATCACGAAGACGATCACCACGCCTGTGTACGTCGAAAGCTGCTGCCGCGTGGGCCAGACGACCTTGCGGAGCTCCGCGACGATCTGGCGGTAGAAGAGTGCGAGCCGGGCCATTGGCCCCTTCTTCGCCCGCTTTCCGCCCTTACGAGGCTTCTTGCCCTCGGACGACCCTCCGGGTTCGGGGACCTCGGTGGTGTCCGTGATCTCCGTCACTCGTCCTCACCTGATCCGGGTCGTGTGCCCTGCGGCGTCCGGCCCGGCCGCACGGCGGTGCAATTCGGTGTATGACAACTAGTTGCAGTACGTAAGCAAGCACACACCCTGGTGACGTGTGTGTAGCAGGGCCGGAGGGACTTGAACCCCCAACCGCTGGTTTTGGAGACCAGTGCTCTACCAATTGAGCTACGACCCTTTGTGTTTCCCCCAACCTACCGCATCCACACGGCTGCATGGAGTGCGCGCTTGTGATGACGGTTGAGGGCCAACGACGTGTGAGTGTACGTGCTCAGTGCGCGGGCGTCGAACAGGAAGCGGCGCCGGAGTGCGCAAACCCGTGTGCCCCCGCTTTCCCGGGTCTGGGAACATGCGTGTATGACCGCTGCGACTCCCCCTGCACAGTCCCCCTCAGAGCGGCGCCTGTCGGCCCGCATCAGCGCGATCTCCGAGTCCGCCACGCTGGCCGTCGACGCCAAGGCGAAGGCGCTCAAGGCCGCCGGACGGCCCGTGATCGGATTCGGCGCCGGGGAACCTGACTTCCCGACGCCCGACTACATCGTCGACGCGGCAGTCGCCGCGGCCCGCGAACCCAAGAACCACAGGTACACCCCCGCGGGCGGACTCCCCGAACTGAAGTCCGCCATCGCCGCGAAGACGCTGCGCGACTCCGGGTACGAGGTAGAGGCTTCCCAGGTGCTCGTCACCAACGGCGGGAAGCAGGCCATCTACCAGGCGTTCGCCACGCTGCTCGACCCGGGCGACGAGGTCATCGTGCCGGCGCCCTACTGGACGACGTACCCGGAGTCCATCCAGCTCGCCGGCGGTGTGCCGGTGCCGGTCGTGGCGGACGAGACGACCGGGTACCGGCTGTCCGTCGAGCAGTTGGAGGCCGCGCGCACCGAGCGGACGAAGGTGCTGCTGTTCGTCTCGCCGTCCAACCCGACCGGCGCCGTCTACCCGCGTGAGCAGGTCGAGGAGATCGGCCGCTGGGCCGCGGGGCACGGGCTGTGGGTGCTGACGGACGAGATCTACGAGCACCTGGTGTACGGGGAAGCCGCAGCGCGCGCCGAAGCCGACGGCCGCAGCGCGTCGTTGCCGATGGTCGTGCCCGAGCTGCGCGACAAGTGCGTGATCGTCAACGGCGTGGCCAAGACGTACGCCATGACGGGTTGGCGGGTGGGCTGGATCATCGGCCCGCAGGACGTGGTCAAGGCGGCGACGAACCTCCAGTCGCACGCGACCTCCAACGTCAGCAACGTCTCGCAGGCAGCCGCGCTGGCCGCCGTCTCCGGTGGCCTGGAGGCCGTCGCGACGATGCGGGAAGCCTTCGACAGGCGGCGGCGCACGATCGTGCGGATGCTCAACGAGATCGACGGTGTGTTCTGCCCGGAGCCCGAGGGCGCCTTCTACGCGTACCCGTCGGTCAAGGAGCTGCTCGGCAAGGACATCCGGGGCAAGCGGCCCGCGACGAGTGTCGAGTTGGCAGCGGTGATCCTGGAAGAGGTCGAGGTCGCCGTCGTACCGGGTGAGGCGTTCGGCACTCCGGGCTATCTGCGGCTCTCCTACGCGCTGGGCGACGAGGACCTGGTCGAGGGTGTCTCGCGGATTCAGAAGCTGCTGGCGGAAGCGCGCGACTGAGCGCGCGCTGACCAACGGTTCACGGCTGGTGCCCGGGGTTGCCCGGGCACCAGCCGTTTCTGCTGACGCGTTCGGGCAAGTCCCCGTTCAGGGAACCCGCTACCCGTAGGACCATCGCATGCGGCAGGATCTTGGGATGTTGCACTCTTCCGGAGGGCGGGACCCCCGTACGCTGCCGAAAGCCCATCTGCACCTGCACTTCACGGGGTCGATGCGTCCTGGCACGCTGCTCGAACTCGCCGACAAGTACGGCGTGCACCTGCCCGAGGCGCTGAGCGGGGGCGAGCCTCCGAAGCTGCGCGCGACGGACGAGCGCGGGTGGTTCAGGTTCCAGCGGCTGTACGACATCGCGCGGTCCTGCCTGCGCGCCCCGGAGGACATCCAGCGACTGGTGCGCGAGGCCGCCGAGGAGGACGTACGGGACGGCTCGCGCTGGCTGGAGATCCAGGTCGACCCCACCTCGTACGCGCCGCTGCTCGGAGGGCTCTCACCGGCGCTGGAGATCATTCTGGACGCCGTGGAAAGCGCCTCGCGGGACACTGGGCTCGGGATGCGGGTCGTGGTCGCGGCGAACCGGATGAAGCACCCGCTGGACGCCCGTACGCTCGCGCGGCTCGCCGTGCGCTACAAGGACAGGGGCATCGTCGGCTTCGGGCTCTCCAACGACGAACGGCGCGGCTTCGCACGGGACTTCGACCGGGCCTTCGCCATCGCCAGGGACGGCGGGCTGCTGGCAGCGCCGCACGGAGGCGAGCTGTCGGGGCCGAGCAGCGTACGGGACTGCATGGACGATCTGCGCGCCACACGTGTGGGACACGGGGTGCGGGCGGCCGAGGACCCGTGGCTGCTGGCGCGGCTGGCGGAGCGTGGGGTGACCTGCGAGGTGTGCCCGGCCTCCAATGTCGCGCTGGGGGTCTACGAGAAGGCCGAGGACATCCCCTTGCGCGCGCTGTGGGAGGCCGGTGTGCCGATGGCGCTCGGCGCCGACGACCCACTGCTGTTCGGCTCGCGGCTGGCCGCGCAGTACACGCTGGTCAGGGAGGCGCACGGGTTCTCGGACGAGGAACTGGCGGAGCTGGCACGGCAGTCGGTGCGCGGCGCCTCGATGCCGGAGGGCGTACGGGCGGGCGTGCTCGCGGACATCGACGCCTGGCTGGCGGCCGTTCCCGGCTAGCGAGGCCGGCCGACTAGCTAGGCCGGCCCTGCGGCAGGGCCCTGTGCCTCGTTGAGTCCCTGCATCAGCGTGCGGACGAGTTGCGTGACGAACTCGTCCAACGGCTGCTCGGGGCGCTCGCCCTCGGCGAAGTCGTAGAGGAAGGCGCGCTGGGAGCACGCACCCAGGAGGAGCGCGGCGGCGGCGTCGGGGTCGGCGTCAGCGCGGATGGTGCCGCGCTCGCGCTCGCTGCGCAGATAGGCGGCGAGCGCCTTCAGGGGCACGCGCGGCCCGGCGCCCAGCTCGCGCACGCCTTCGAAGTGCCGCCGCTTGAGGCTGGGTTCCGCGTACAGGGAGGCGGCGATCGGGACGCTCTGCTCGTAGAAGAGCGCGGCGTGCTCGGCGACGGCGGTGAGGTTGCGCTCGACCCCCTGGTCGCCCGCGTCCTTGCTCAGCTCGTCCAGAAGCGGGTTGAGGCGGGGCAGCCGCTCGCGCAGTACGTGGATGAAGATCTCTTCCTTGCCCGTGAAGTGCTTGTAGAGCGCGGCCTCGGAGCAGCCCGCCTCGCGGGCGATCACTTTGGTGGTGGTGCGGGCGAGGCCCTTCGTGCGCAACAGGTGTTCGGCGGCGTCGATGATGCGCTCACGGGTGGGCCGGCGCGTTGACTTCGGGGTGGGCATACACTCACTCTAGAGGTGAGTGAACACTCACCCACCCTTTCGGGGAAGGGAACGGTCTCATGCGGATCACGGTCTTCGGCGCCACAGGCGGCACAGGACAACAGCTCGTACGGCAGGCACTGGACGCGGGGCACAAGGTCACGGCCGTCGTGCGGAATCCCGACCGGCTGCCCGTGCGGCACGAACGGCTGGAGGTGGCGACGGCGGAGGTGACGGACTCCGAGGCGCTGCGCCCTGCTGTCGCGGGCAGCGAGATCGCGCTGTCGGCGCTCGGAGCGCCCAACAACAAGAGCGCGGGGATCGCCTCGAAGGGAACGCGCGCCATCCTGCGCGCACTTGAGGCGGAGGGCGTGCACCGGTACCTCGCGGTGAGCGCCGTACCGGTCGGCCCCGACCCGGAGGGCGAGGGCCTGTTCTACCGGACGGTCCTGTCACCGCTGGTGCGGCGCGTCTTCAAGGACGTGTACGCCGACCTGACCGTCATGGAGCAGGTCATCAGTGACAGTTCCCTGGACTGGACGATCGTGAGGCCGCCGCAGCTGACCGACGGGCCGCTGTCCGGAGGGTGGGAACGGCGGTACGGCGGCGGCGTACCGCGCCGTCACAAGATCTCCCGCGCCGATGTCGCCGAGGCGATGCTGGTCATGGCGGGGGAAGCGGAAACGGTCAAGCAGGTGGTGTGCGTCGCGGGTTGAGCCGCGGTTGGCGGCTCAGAGCGCGCAGCCGACCGTCACGGGCTCGTTGGTGAGCCGGACACCGAAGGCCGCGTGCACCCCGTCGCGCACCTCGCGGGCCAGTGTCAGAAGGTCGGCCGTGGAGGCCGCGCCCCGGTTGGTGAGGGCCAGCGTGTGCTTGGTGGAGATACGGGCCTGGCCCTGGCCGTAGCCCTTGGTGAAGCCCGCCTTGTCGATGAGCCAGGCAGCCGAGGTCTTGGTGCCGCCCTCGCCCGCGGGGAAGGCGGGCGGGGTCACCTCGGCACCGAGGCGCTCGCGCACCCGTGCGGTGAAGGCGGCGAACTCCGCCTCGCCCAGTACGGGGTTGGTGAAGAAGGACCCGGCCGACCACGTGTCGTGGTCCTCGGGGTCGAGGACCATGCCCTTGCCCGCCCGCAGCTTGAGCACGGTCTCGCGCGCCGTGGCGGCGGGCACCCGCTCGCCGGGCTCCACTCCCAGGACGCGTGCGGTCTCGGCGTACTTCAGTGGCGCCGACAGCCCGCCCGCGTCCTCCAGTTCGAAGCGGACCCGCAGCACCACATGGCGCGAGGGGTCGGCCTTGAAGCGGCTGTGCCGGTAGGAGAAGCCGCATTCGGCGTTGGAGAGGGTGACGATCTCCCGCGTCTGCCGGTCGTAGGCCACGACCTCGGTGAGCGTGCTGGCGATCTCCTGGCCGTACGCGCCGACGTTCTGGATCGGCGTCGCACCGGCCGAGCCGGGGATACCGGCCAGGCATTCGATGCCGGCGAGCCCGGCCCCGACCGTACGGGCCACGGCCTCCGACCAGTTCTCGCCCGCTGCGAGTTCCAGCCGGTTGCCCGAGAGGGTGAAGCCGGTGGTCGCGATGCGCAGGGCGGTGCCCTCGAACCCCTCGTCGGCGATCACGAGGTTGCTGCCGCCCGCGATGATCAGGAGCGGGGTGCCGCTGTCATCGGCCTCGCGTACGGCGCTGATCACCTCGTCGTCGGTTGCCGCGGTCACCAGCCGGGTGGCGGGCCCACCGAGACGCAGCGTCGTCAGCGGGGCGAGGGGCACGAGAGGGGCCGAGGGGGCGTCATGGAGTTCCTGCACGCGCTCAAGAGTACGAGAGAGCGGGCGGGGAACCGGGACTCAGGCCAGCCTGACCACGGCGCGGGACATGCTGAGCACCTTCTGACCGGCGCTGGTGACCGTCAGATCGACCTGCACGGTGCGGGCCTCGTCGTCCAGCTTGGCCCCGACCTTGGCCGCCACCTCGATGACGGCGCCCTCGCCGTCGTCGGGAACGACGACGGGCTTGGTGAAGCGCACCCCGTACTCCACGAGGGAGCCGGGATCGCCCGCCCAGTCGGTGACCACCCTGACCGCCTCGGCCATCGTGAACATGCCGTGCGCGATCACGTCGGGGAGGCCGACGTCCTTGGCGAAGCGCTCGTTCCAGTGGATCGGGTTGAAGTCCCCGGAGGCACCGGCGTACCGCACGAGCCGTTCACGGTCCACGGGGAAGGCCCGCGTGGGCAGTTCGGTGCCGGCCTCGACATCGGTGTAGGCGACCTTCGCTGTCATCCTTGTCACGCTCCTTCCGCCGCGCGCGCCACCAGGGTGGTGTGCACGATCACCACGAGGTCGCCGTCGGCGTCGTGCACTTCGCCGCGCACTCCTACGACCTCGTTGCCGGCCAGGGACTTGATCGAGTCGATGGTGGAGGTGACCGAAAGCAGGTCGCCGGCGCGCACGGGGCGCACATAGGTGAACTTCTGGTCCCTGTGCACCACTCGGTCGTAGTCCAGGCCCAGCTTCGGGTCCTGGACGACCTGCTCCGCCTCCTGGAAGGTGATCGTGAAGACGAAGGTCGGCGGCGCGATCACCTCCGCGTGGCCCAGTGCCTTCGCGGCCTCGGGATCGGTGTAGGCGGGGTTGGTGTCACCGATCGCGGCGGCGAACTCCCGGATCTTCTCCCTTCCGACCTCGAAAGGGCGGGTGGGCGGATACGTCCGCCCGACGAAGGACTGGTCGAGCGCCATCGACGGCACCTCCTGCGGATCCTGTGGCGAAGAGAGGGGTACGGAAACACGTCGAGGCCGACCCCGGCAGGCGGGGACGGCCTCGAACCATGAGACAGATCAGCGCGTCTCGCGGTGCACAGTGTGCCTGTTGTCGCGCGGACAGAACTTGCTCATCTCAAGCCTGTCCGGGTTGTTGCGCCGATTCTTCTTGGTGATGTAGTTCCGCTCCTTGCACTCCACGCAGGCCAGCGTGATCTTTGGGCGGACGTCTGTGGCAGCCACGTGAGTGCTCCTTGACGAACGGACGGGTTTAACGCAGGAATAGTAGCCGATCGGAGGACCGACCCCACAACCGGCTACTGTCGGTGAAGTAGCGGTGACCGGACTTGAACCGGTGACACAGCGATTATGAGCCGCTTGCTCTACCGACTGAGCTACACCGCCACGATGTGGCGATCCCCGCCCAGCGACGGAAGATCTCTCACATCAGAGCCCCAAAACGGAATCGAACCGTTGACCTTCTCCTTACCATGGAGACGCTCTGCCGACTGAGCTATTGGGGCGAGCGATGAAGACATTACACGCCTGGCCGCCAAACGTGAAATCCGTATCGGCACTGCCCGCGCCCGCTCGGTGATCCCCTGTGACCTCGGCCTCGACGAGCCCGGGCACCACAGAAGTACGACTATTCTCCTCCTCCCCGCCGCCGCTCACCAGGGCCCCTACGCTCGTCCCCACACGCGACGTGGGAGCCAGATGAGCGACAGCGAGCCGCAGGAACCGAGGAATTCCGGGCAGCCCTTTCAGCCCTTTCGCCGGGTCGGCCCTTCCCGCGACAACACCGCTCCCCCGCACTCGCTCGTTCTGTGCGGGGCACGGCTCGCGGACGGCCGCACCGTCGACGTCAGGCTCGTCGCCGACCGCATCGAGGCCGTCGGCACAGCCGGCAGTCTCGGCGCCGGGCAGCACGGCGGGACCCGCGTCGATCTGTCCGGCTATCTGCTCCTCCCCGCGCCCGCCGAACCGCACGCGCACTACGACACCGCGCTGACCGCCGACGCCGACCCCGCTGCCGCGTGCGCGCGCGGGGGCGCCGACCGCCCGGGAGCTGCCGCGCACCCGGGAGGCGCTGCCCGCGGGCCCGGCTCCCCTGCCGCGTCCGACGACACCCAGCGGCGTACGACGGAGGCCGCGCTGCTCCAGCTCGGACAGGGCGCCACCGCGCTGCGCACGCATGTGCGGGTCGGGGACGTGGTGGGGCTGCGGGCGCTGGAGGCCGTGCTCCAGGCCCGCAGGTCGCTGCGCGGGCTCGTGGAACTGTCCACCGTCGCCGTGCCCCGGCTGCTGACCGGCGCCGCGGGCGCCGAGGGGCTCGCGATGCTGCGGGACGCGGTCAAGATGGGCGCGGGCGCCGTCGGTGGCTGCCCCGACCTGGACCCGGATCCCGGCGGCTATGTGGAGGCCGTACTGGATGTCGCCGCCGAACACGGGTGCGCCGTCGACCTGCACACCGACGGCGACGACCCCGCGCGGCTCACACGGCTGGCGGCTGCGGCCGGCGGGTTCAGGCCCGCCGTCTCGATCGGCCCGTGCGGTGGGCTCGCGCGGCTGCCGCACCAGGTCGCGCTGCGTACGGCCGACCAGCTCGCCGCCGCCGGCGTCACCGTCGTGTGCCTGCCGCAGGGCAACTGCCGTGTGCTGGAGCGGCCTTCACCCGCGGCGCCCTCGCGTACCGCTCCCGTACGGGTGCTCGCCGCCGCGGGAGTCTCGGTCGCGGCGGGCAGCGGAGCGCTGCGTGACGCGTCCAACCCGGTCGGCAGGGGCGACCCGTTGGAGTCCGCCTACCTGCTCGCCTCCCACGGCGAGGCCGGTGTCCAGGGTGCCTATGACGCGGTCAGCGTCCGGGCGCGTGCCGCGATGGGGCTGCCGGAGGTACGCGTCGAGGCGGGCTTCCCCGCCGAGTTGCTCGCGGTACGCGGCACCGGGCTCGCCGGGGCGCTCTCCCTCGCGTACAGCCGGATCGTCATCCACAGGGGCCGGCTGGTGGCACGTACCAGTGCGGTACGGGAGTTCTGCGATCCGACGACCACCTCCACGCCCTCCTCCGAGCTGGGAGTGCCCCGCCAGTCGCAGGGTTAGGTGTGTTGTTCGGGGAGGTTGGTGACGCGGGACGGGGCTTCGGGCGCGGTGCCGTGGGGTGGCGTGCGTGGTGCGTGTGGTGCGCGTGTGGTGGTGGAGGAGAGCGCGGGTGCCCGCACCACCGGCGCGCTCGTGGGCCCTGTGGGGCGTACGGTCAGGGGTATGCGCACAGTTATCGCTGGTGGACGAGGTCAGATCGCGCAGCGGCTGGAGCGGTTGCTCGCCGGGCGCGGGGACGAGGTGGCGGGCATCGTGCGCCGCCCCGAACAGGCGAGCACGCTGCTCGCGGCAGGCGCCGAGCCCGTTGTGTGCGACCTGGAGTCGGCGACGGTCGACGAGGTCGCACGGCACCTGGAGGCGGCCGACGCGGCGGTCTTCGCCGCGGGCGCCGGACCGGGCAGCGGCAGCGATCGCAAGCAGTCGGTCGACCGCGACGCCGCCGTGCTGTTCGCCGACGCCGCCGAGCAGGCCGGGGTACGGCGCTTCGTGGTCATCTCCTCCATGGCGGCCGACTCCTCACTGGAGGGCACGCCCGAGGGCATGGACCCCGTCTTCGCCGACTACCTCCGCGCCAAGGGCGCCGCCGATGACGCCGTGCGGGAGCGGGACGGGCTCGACTGGACGATCCTGCGCCCCGGCCGGCTGACGGACGGCACCGGCACGGGCCGGGTACGGCTCGCTGAGCGGACAGGACGCGACGAGGTGACCCGCGACGATGTGGCCGCCGTGCTGGTCGCGCTGCTGGACGAACCCCGTACGGCCGGACTGACCCTCGAACTCGTGGGCGGCGAGACGCCCATCCCCGACGCGATCAGCGCGGTACGCACGGACTGACCGCTGACCGCTGACCGCTGACCGCTGACCGCTGACCGCTACGGGCTATTGCATACGATGCCCGCGCCTGTGGGCGGGTGGTGGCTCAGGCCGTGGAGAAGACGAGACGGGATGCGGCGGCGTCGATGCGGGGCGGGGCGATGCTGGTGAGCGAGAGCAGTTCGGCGGGGCCTGAGAAGCCGCCGACGCGTTCGCGTACCGCGGTGACGTCGGCGGCCTCGGCCTCCGTCCAGCCCAGCTCGCGCACCAGGATCTGTGCGGATACGCCATTGATGTCGAGCAGGCCGCCGTCGTCGTAGGAGCCGCGCAGGTCGGGGCGGCCGATGCCCAGCTCCCGGGCGACTTGGGGCTCTCTCTCCAGCAGGCGGCGTGCCCTGTCCCGCCGCTCGGCGCGGGCGCGCTCCGTTTCCCGCGCGTGGTCGCTGCCGTGCTGGCGCAGCAGCGGCCCGTGGCTGCTCACCAGGGCCGTGTGCGTCGTACAGACCGCGACGAGGGCGACGAGGAGACCGGTGGCCACTGTCCCGGTGCTGGAACGGTCGAGAAGGACGAGCGCGGTCACGGTCCATGCGGCGTAGCCCGCCGCCGTGGCCGCGTCGGCGGTCCTGCGGTGCACGGTGGCCCGGACGGCGAAGGGGAGCCAGCCGAGGGTGCCGGCGGAGAGGAGCGGGACCAGGGCCCAGAGAATGCCGAGGGGCCGTCGCACGGGGACGCCATCGCCCGGCGCCGTCACGGCGGGGAGCCTTTCTCAGGCGGCCCGGCGGTGCTTTTCCGGCGCGGCACCGGGGCGCCGTCCGGGCACGGGCAAGAGAAATGGCCCTCCATCGCTGTGATGCGATGGAGGGCCATCTTTCTCCTCTGTGGCGGCGCTAGGATTCGAACCTAGGAAGGCTAAGCCGGCAGATTTACAGTCTTCGCTGTGCGTCTGTCTTCACCTGGAGTCTAACCACCTGCACGCGTCGTTGCCCCACGCTAGCCCCACACGGCCCCTCGCCGGACGGCTGGCCCTCTTCTCCACTCGGTTACGACTCGCCGCCTGGAACTGTCCCAACCGCAAGGAAGTGCGAGCTGGCCGCGAGGAGTTCGGGGTAAGGCTCAGCCAGACGGGCGGCCGTCAGCACGGATGCGAACAGGTCGTCTGTCGGCCCCGGCCCCGGCTGCTGCTCTGCTGTCTTGAGGAGCGACCACGCCGGCCCCTCGACGCCGAAGACAGCAACGTCACGCAGGCCCACGGTCCGCATCTCCTCAGCAAGCTCCTCCGCCCGGTGGAAGTAGGCGAGCGTGAAGCCGCGACTTCCGTCGTAGACAGCCGTGCGGAGGATGGAGGAGATCGAAGCCTGCATGCGCTCGGTGTGGAGATGCGCATAGCTGACGTGCTCGAAAATGGACGAATACCGGTTGATGGCAGCGGCAGCTACGAGGCCCCCCGGCTTCGCCACACGTCGCGCTTCGCTCAGCGCGGCGTGCCTGTCGGCTGGGTCCGGCAGGTGGTACAGCGGTCCGAGCAACTGCACCACGTCGTAGGTTCCATCCGTAGCGGTGAGGTGACGGGCATCCCCGAGTCGGGCGTCACAGAACTTCGCCGCCTGTTCGACATGCCGCGCCACCGGGTCAATCAGCTCCACCTCGTACCCGTCATCGGCTAGCCACTCGGCATGGATGCCAGTCCCACCGCCGACATCCAAGACGCGGGCCGGGAGCTCCGGCAAGAACCGCCGCATCAGTTCCTGCGTGCGAAGCAGCTCAAGGCGTCCGTCTGCCGACGTACGCAGGCGGTCGCCCTCATCAACCGTCTGCGAGTAGAACCGCTCGATCTCGGGCGCCAGCTCTGGTTTCGACATAGCCGCAGTATCCTGTGTACCGGTGGACCAGTCCACCCCCAACCCACTGATAGGGGAGCCATGGCGCTGCTGAAGTACGAGGAAATCGCGGAGTCCCTGCGTTCTCGGATCGCGGCAGGGGAGTTCGCGCCCGGCGAGACGATCCCCTCCGGGCGAGACCTGGCCGAACAGTGGTCTGTGTCGCGCGCCACCGTCATCAAGGCCGTGGACACCCTCCGGAACGACGGCGTGGTCGTAGCCCGGCAGGGAACAGGGTTCGTCGTCTCGGAAACCCCGGTCGCCAGGCCGGCGGGAGGCCGCCGGGCAGGGTCAGCACGCGTGACCGGCGGCATGCCGTTCCTTCGCGTAGGCACTCCTGACTGGGTAGCGCCGCCCGCCCACGTAGCAACAAGTCTCGGCATGGACGCTGACACGGAGGCGCTGCGGCGAGTTCGCGTGCTGCAACAGCCGGACGGCAGTCCGCACAGCTACGTACAGGCATGGTTTCCGCCCGACGTTGCGGAACACTCGCCGCGCCTGGCGCAGACGGCGCCGATCGCTGAGGGGACCACGCGCTACGTGCGTCGGCAAACTGGCCGATTCCCCGCCGAAGGTGTGGACGTGACCACGGTGCGCCTGGCCACGGAGGAGGAGCGTCAGCACCTCGCGCTGACGGATACGACCGCCGTGGCCGTAGTGCTCCACACCGCCTACGACCAAGAAGGCCGCCCGCTGGTCTGCGAGGAAGGCGTCACACCGGGCGCCCTGCATGAGCACGTGGAGACCTACTCGATGTAGGCGCTAACCCGAATGAGGAGGCTGGACCGGTCCACCGGTTCAGCTTTTTTATTTGGCAATTAATGCTTCCACCTCGGCATTTCAATCACTCACGGTCTCGTGTTGGACACGCAGTGGTTGACTGGACCGGTCCACCGGTCCAGTCTATTCACAAGGCACCACCCGGCGGGCTCCTTCTTCGGAGGGCGTCAGACCGCAGTTCGTCGGAGTGGCTGTTCGTTGACAACTCAACAGAGACCTGAATCGGCGGGGTGAGAGTCCCTGCCTCCGTGACGACCGGGTGATGTTCGTCGGGCGACCTTCTGCCGCACTGGCTCTGACCACGCCCCCTACCAGGGGTGTTATCCCGTGCGCGCCGCCCCTGCTGTCGCGTCAGAGCAGTGATGATGACGCGCTCCGAGGCCGGGCCCAGTGCCGCGGCTTCACCGAATCCGACCTTTCCGCAGTGCCTCGTGTGCTGCGGCGGCTGCCTCTCCCGCTCGTCCGGCCTGGCCGTACGAGCGGGGTCGCAGGGAGCCGGAATCTTCCCTTCTTCCTGAGAGGACACCTGCTATGTGGACCAGTCTTGTAGCTGTCATAGGCACCCTGGCCGGCGCGCTTGTCTCCGGCCTCCTCCAGCACCGCGTCGCCCGTACCGACCGCAGTGACGCACGGGCCGAACAGCTTCGCCGGGACCGGATGGACGCGGTCACCGCACTTGCCCGCTCCGTCTCCGACCACCGCCGCGCGATGTGGC
>NZ_JANCPR020000075.1 GCF_028657195.3 Streptomyces iconiensis | reverse complement strand
TCGCCGGCCGGGCGTCGGGGGGCTCCTCCCCCAGACTCCGTCCGGGGGGACCCCCACCCGGCAATCCCCCCGCCAAAAGGGGCTCCGCCCCCTCTGGACTCCCCCGGCCGTATCGGGTGGGGCCCTGGAGTTCTTGTGATTGCAGCATGGTGAAAGACACCTCGGGCCTGCCGCGTTCCCTCTACGGGGTCAGGTGTCGCACCCGACTCCGTCGCCGTCCCGGTCGAGGTGGGGCCCGTACCCTGGCTCACCTCTGTGGACGGGGGCGGCGCCGGCGGCGCGGGCCTCTGAGCAGTTTCCGAACGCCACGGCCGGGCCGCCACCGCCCCCACCGTCGCCGTTCGCTGCCGGGGGCCGCGCGGTAACGGTGCTGCGTACCGTCTCGGTGGCCCGCACCGTCTTGGTGACCTCGACGGTTGGGCCCGGTTCCGGCTTCGCCGCCTCAGCTTCCGCCTTCGGCGTTGGAGTGGTGGTCGGCTTTGCTGTGGTGGTCACCGTCGCGGTGGCGGTCGGCCGCGCATCCGAACCGGACGCGGCATCCGCACTCCCGTCGTCCCCCACCCCTATGCCTATACCGAGGAGGAACGCGAGCCCGATCCCCGGCAGTACGAACCGCTTACGCGCCCAACGCGGGCCGAAGCCCGGCGGCCGGCCCCCGGGCGGCGGCCCCCCAGGCGGCACCCAGGGCCGCTGTGGCGGCTGGGGCCCTGTATACGGATTTGCCATGATCCCCCCTGACTTGAAGTGGGATGACAGTAGTGAGGTTCACGGTCCGGTACGAGGTCTGAGGGCAGAAGAGATGTATCTGTGACCCTCCCCCAGAGAATGTTCTTCTTATGACCTCCACCCCCGTATCCGCCCCCACCCTGAAGTCCTGCCCGCACTTCTCTCCGCCCCCAGACACTTCAGGGCCCCACCCGATACGGGCGGGGGAGTCCAGAGGGGGCGGAGCCCCTTTTGGCGGGGGGATTGCCGGGTGGGGGTCCCCCCGGACGGAGTCTGGGGGAGGAGCCCCCCGACGCCCGGCCGGCGAGGCCAACGGGGGCCAGGGGCGAAGCCCCATATTGAACGGGAACCTGGGGTAAGACCACAGGACAACAACGGGGGCACGGGGTGACCCCAACTCTCCTCAGTTATGCGGCCGGACGGTGCGCAGCATGGCTGTGAGGACGGGCCCGTCCGACGAGGGCTGTTGTGTGCTGATGCCTCGGTACCCCCAACGCTCGTAAAGCGCCTTGACCTTGCCGCCGCCGCTTTGAGGGTTTACGAGGAGGGTGACCTGCTCTTCCGGTCGGTGGGCCAGGAGTTCGTCATGGATGCGGCGTGCGAGGCCGGTGCCGCGCCAGGGCGTGCGCAACATGATCTCCTTGAGTGCGACCGTAGGGCTGCTGGTGGTGCCCTTGGGCAGCGGCGTGGCCATGCGGTGCCACCACCGGTCGCCGGACTCGATGGTGTTGACGTATGCGTAGCCTGCGGGCTCGTCACCGTCATAGCCGATGACTGCCTCCCAGCCCGGTTCGGCGGCGTGGCGGGCGAGTCGTTCTCCGTAGCGCTCCACGGAGTAGTGCGGTTGGTGGAGTTGGGCCGCGCGCACCTCTGAGTAGACATCGATCAGCGTGTCCCACACGCACTCGATGTCGGTGGTGTGGCGCAGTTCAATGCCGTCACTGGTCATAGCAGATGCCTCTTGCTGTCTCGGGCGTACGCGTCCCAGCCACGGGTGTGCGGGCTGGACGGCGCAATCAGGTGCAAGGCTTCGCCAAAGCTCTGCAGCATGCCTTCCACGCGCGGATGCTGGCCGACAGGATCGAACGGGATGGCCATGGCAGTCGTGACAGCGGGTTCCAAGTCGCCCTGTCCGAGTTGGGCGTGTGCCAGTCGGGCGGTGGTGATGGCCCGTGTGCGTTGCATCTCAGGGCGGAGGAGAGCCAGGCTGCGATGTGCGTACGCCTCCGCGCCTTCGTAGTCGCCCAGCGCCAGGTGCGCGGCGAGCGCAAGATTCTCCAATTCGGCCCGGTCGTAGAACGCGGTCATCCATACCGGGCGTCGGGTCCCGGGCTCAGCTTGCTGAAGTGCATCCTCGGCATGCCCGAGTGCCTGACGTACCGCTCTGGTGTCTCCGGTCAGGCCGAGGATGGCGGCGTGCCGGGCGTGGCCGAGGGAGGCGAACAAGGGGTCTCGGCGTGCGATCGGCAGGCGGCGGGCGACGTCGTTGGTGGCCAGCGCATCCGCCGGGCGGGCCATGTGCCGGTACATGCTTCCGGCGTGGGACCAGATGCGGAACTGGATGGTCGAGTCTCCCGACATCGAGGCCAAGCTGGCTGCCCGCTCGAAGTGGCGTTGTGCCGTGTCGAAGCGGCGGCCGTCGATGGCCGCCCACATCGCACTGGAGGTGAAGGACGCGGCGCAGCCGTACAGGGCGCCACGAACGCGCTGGCTTGCGGTGCCGCGTGCCTGAAGCGCTATGGCCTCCCCAGCGAGGGCCGACGCTTGGGTCTCGATGGTGAGTTTGCCGCCGTACCGGTGGTCGCTGGCGACGACGACCGCGAACTTGGACAGCAACCGCTGCACATCGCCGGAGCCGACGCGCGGCTGGGCCCCGTGGGCGGGCGTGTTGGCGGCTGTGCCCATCAGCGCACCGGCCGTGGCGCTGACGAAACGACGGCGTTGCACAGGGTCCTCCGGTGGGGCTCTGCGCGGGGAGACGTCTCCTCGCGGGGCGAAGCCCAGTTCGGTCACGGGGCAGTCGAATACTGCCTCCAGCGCGGCCCGCTGCCGCAGGTGAGGCCAGCGGGATTTTCCGGTCAGCCAGTTACGGACCGTGCGGTCGCTGACGGTCCCTTCGTACCCGGCGGCCCGCAGGTCGGCATTCACGGTCTCCGCCAATTCCGACTGGGTGAAGCCGAGTTCCGTCATTCGAGCCTTGAGGATTTTGTTCCCCTGCACGGCGCCACGGTAGCCACGTCACCGGATCGGAAAGAAGCGAGCGCTCTCAAAATTTCCGGTTGCCGTACTCGCACGCGCCGCTGCCTTTTCCTCACGCGCTGTTGTTGCGCGTCGTTTGACTGAACACGGCCGTCGTGGGCTGGACCAGCCCCGACGGCCGCCAGAAGGAGGAGCCCCGCCCAGCCCTGATGGGGCGGGCCGCATAGTCATCGATCCCACACAGAGGTCACGATGCTCATTCAGACCCCCACACCCCCGCCGCGCTGGCCGGAACCCGTACCGGGGTGCCCGGTGTGCGGCGAATACGGTCGGCGGCGCGGGCGTGCGTACCGCGAGCGGGACTACAGCGGTGCGACGGACGCGAACGTGCTGCTCGTACGGCACAAGCGGCAGGAGCACGGATGAGCGTCTTCCGGGTCGGGGCTGAACAGGCGTGCCGGTCCGAGGTGTTGCCCCGCGAGGCGGAGAGTGCGGGGGCCGCGCGGGCGTTGGTGCGCGGGGTGCTGGTCGGTTGGGGGCTGGAGCAACTGGTGGAGGACGGCGCTGTGGTGGTGACCGAACTGGTGGCCAACGCCGTGCATCACACCCGTAGCCACTCACTCTGGGTGACCGTCACGCGAACGGGCGAGGGCCGCGTACGCCTCGGCGTGGTGGACGCTTCCCGTGCGCTGCCCCGGCTCCGCAGCGCGGCGCAAACCGACGTACGGGGCCGTGGCCTGGCCCTCGTTGAGGCGCTGGCCAGCCGGTGGGGGACCGACATCGAGGGTGGGGGCAAGTGCGTGTGGGCCGAGTTGGCGGTTGAGGGGGTCTCGGAAGGCAGGCATCGCCGGGGTCGGTCCGGCGAGCCGTATGAGCCCGTCCCGGACAACTAGCGCCCCTGGCGACCGCCCTGTTACGGCGCGCGGGACAGAGAGGGGCAGGGGTGGGCCCGTTGCCTCGGGGAGCAGGGGAGCAGGAGGGCAACACCGGGTGGCGGCTCCCTCGCCCACGAGGGAGCCGCCAGGGGGTGGTCGGTCAGGCCCGACGGCCCCCGTCGACCGACAGGGCGGTCCCGGTGACATAGGAGGCTTCGGGCGAGCACAACCACACGGCTGCGGCGGCCACTTCCTCCGCTTCGGCGAGACGGCCGAGTGGGGTGGCGGCTGCCTGCCGCCGGGCCATCTCCGTACCGGCCACGTCCGCCGTGGCGCCCGCCCCGGCGACCCCCTCGAACATGGCGGTCTTCGTCAGCGCCGGGCACAGCGCGTTGACCCGGATGTTGTCCGGGGCGTGGTCCACGGCGGCCACCTTGGACAGGCCGACGACACCGTGCTTGCTCGCCACGTACGCCGGTGCGCCGGGGATCGCGTACAGGCCGCCGTTGGAGGCGACGTTGACGATCGCGCCGCCCCCGCGCCGCTTCAGCGCGGGCAGCTCGTACTTCATGCTCAGGAACGTGCCGGTCAGGTTGACCCGCAGTATGTGCTCCCATTCCTCGACCGGCATCTCGGGCAGCGTCCGGTCGTGTGAGGGGATACCGGCGCTGTTGAGCGCGAAGTCGAGCCCGCCGAACGTCTCCGCGGCGCGTGTGACCGCCTGCTGGACGGAGCGCTCGTCGGCGATGTCGACGGAGATCGCCTCCGCTCTGCCGCCTTCCTCCGCGATCAGTTCGGCGGTCCGCCGTGCACCGGCCCCGTCGAGGTCGAGGACGGCGACGGCGGCACCGCGCCGCGCGAACTCCCGCGCGGCGGCCCGCCCGATCCCGCTGCCGGCGCCGGTGACCAGGCCGGCCTGGTGTGCGTAACCGGCCGCGTGACCAGTCATGCCAGCGGCTCATGGTTGACCCAGATCGCCTTGTACGGGTGGCGGCTCTGCCAGCGCTTGATCAGGTCGGCGGCCCCCGGCATCGTGAAGGTCGCGTTGAGGGCGTCCAGGTCGGCGAGGCCGAGCTGGAGGACCGCGCTGGCGACGGCCACGGGCGCGTGGTCGTCACCGGGGACGCGGATGTGGTGCCCGGCCGCGAACGTCTCGACCAGGCCGGAGCCCGTCACGAGTTCTTCGAACTCCTTCAGGTACTCGTCCAGTTCGCTCGCAGGAATAGGTTCGTCGAATGCAACGATCATCGTGTGGTGAATCATGACCCCAGTGAACTGGCATTCCGGTGACGCGTCCAAGATCTCTTCGTTCTCGTTCGATGCCTGACAGGAATCAATCCAGCGCTACCCTTCCCCCATGGTCGATCTGGAGACACGTGAGCTGGAGTACTTCGTCGCGCTGGCCGAGGAGCTGCACTTCGGCCGTGCCGCCGCCCGGCTGGCGATCGCCCAGCCTGCGCTGTCGAAGGCCGTACGGAGGCTTGAGTCACGGCTCGGGGTGAAGCTGCTGGAGCGCTCCAGCCGGCACGTCGCCCTCACCAGGGCAGGCGAGGCGCTGCTCCACCACGGCAGGCACGCGCTCAACGCGGTCGCCGCCGCTGCCGACAAAGCGCGCCAGGCCGGTGACCGGCAGGCGCATCTGCGGCTGGTCATCAAGCCCGGGGGAGACGCGGACCTCCTGTCGGGGCTCCTGGCCGCCTACGCGCGCCGGCCTGACGCACGGCAGGTGGACATCCTCTTCGGCGGGGCGACCGACCGCGCCGACCACGTCCGTGACGGGCGGGCCGACGTGGCTCTGCTGTACGCGCCGTTCGACGACATGACCGGCCTGGACCACGAGGTCCTGGCGGTCGAGGGGCGCGTCGCGATCCTCCCCCAGGACCACCGGCTCGCCTCCCGCGCCGAACTGAGTCTGGCCGACCTCGCCCAGGAGACGCTGCCGCGCTGGAAGGGAGTGCGCTGGACAGGGGCTCCCGAGGGGCTGGAGGGCCCCGAGGTCTCGGACGCCGCCCAGGTGACGCAGCTGATCCGGCTGGGCCGGACCGTCGCGGTACTGCCGCGTTCCCTGGCCCGGCCCCAGCACCCTGACCTGGTCTACCGGCCCGTGACGGACGCCCCGGACAGCGCCCTCGTCCTCGCCTGGTCGCAGACGGACCGCCGCCCCCTGGTCGCCTCCTTCGTCGCGGCGGCGCTCGAAGCGGGGGTACTGCGTTGACCGGGGACGCGACGTGAGGGGGCGGGTGGTGCCGGGCGGCCCTTGCCGGACAGCCGTGCCCGCTTACCGTGCGGCGCTTTCGCCGCTGGTGGCTGGTGGCTGGTGGCTGGTGGGCACCGCCTGGTGACCGCCGGTGACTGGTGACTGCGGGTCACCGCACCCCGAGGGTTCGGCGGCTGTGTGAGCGTGCCGTCGTTGTCCGGGGCCCGCGCACCATGAGTACGTGCCGCCGCCGACCGTGCCCCGCGTGCCGCCGCCGAACCTGCCCCGCGTGCCGCCGCCCGCCGCGTCCCGCGCACCATGTGGGCGCACCGCGTGAGCACACCCCCGCGAAGGGGGCCCTCAGCGGCGCCTGCCCTCGCACAGCGCGTGGTCGGCGAGGGCGCGGGTGGCCTTGTTGAGGCGGGGTTGGTCGGGGACGCCGCCGTTGCTGGTGACGGAGACGGCGACGGAGCGGCGGCCGTCGGGCGTGACGGCGGTACGGGTGTACGAGCCGAAGCCGTCGCCCTCGTGATGCCAGTAGTCGCCGCCGCAGGACAGCGGCTGCCGGCGCAGCCCGAGACCGTAGCCGCCCTCGGGCCATGAGGCGAGGTCGTCGGGGTCGTCGGTCCTGGTGACGGTGCGCTTCATCTCGTCCAACTGGGCCTTGGGCAGCAGCTTTCCGGTCATCAGGGCGCGGTAGAAGGCGTTCACGTCGGCCGTGGTGCTGATGACGGCCGAGTCGGCGCCGTGCTGGATGCTGTGCTCCGTCACATCGAGGCCCCTGCCGTCGGGCGAGGGCAGCGTGACCCGGGTGTGCGGTCCTGGCATGAAGGGGTTCGCGCCGGTCACGGAGGTGCCGCGCAGCCCGAGCGGGGCGATCACGCGGTGCTCGACCTGCTCCCGCCAGGGCAGCTTGCCGGCCTTCTCGATGATCATTCCGGCGACGAGGTAGTTGGTGTTCGAGTACGCCCAGCGGGGCTTCGCGTGGTCGGGCGTGAACAGCGGCCTGTGCCGCATCGCCAGGGCCACCCAGTCCTCGGCCGGGGTCGCGTCGTGCCGGACCTTCTCGAAGTCGCCCAGCGCGCCGGTCAGTTCCGGGTCCTCGACATAGTCGAACAGCCCGCTCGTCTGCTGGAGCAGGTCACGTACGGTGATGCGCGAGCCGTCGTTCCCGTTCCCCGCGACCACGCCGGGCAGCCACTTCTCGACGGTGTCCTCCAGCGACAGCTTGCCCTCGGCCGCCAGTTGCAGCGCCACCGTCGCCGTGAACGTCTTGGTGGTGCTCGCCGCCCGGAACCGCGCGTCCCACGGCACCTTCGTACCCGCGCCCGCTCTGGCCCGTACCGACTTCCGCCCGTCCCGCGCCTGCGCCAGCACTCTGACCTTGCCCCCGCCCGCCTCCCGCACGGCCCGCACATCGGCCTCCAGCACACGATGGGCCTTGCCCGCCTGCCGCCCGCCGTCCCCCGCCGACGCCGACGCGGACGCCGAAGCGGACGCCGACGCCGATGCCGCGCTCGCCTGCTGCGTGACCCCGAACCCGGCGAGCACCGCAGCCGCCGTCACCGCCGCCGTGCCCCAACGCCCGGCCCTGCTACGCCCGTTCACGCGTCCGCCACCATCCATGGTCATCCCCTCGTCGACGTGATCCGTTGCTGACCACACCCAACCAACACGCGCCTCCCGGCACGAGGGGACCAACTCCCGTACCAGGGGTGGCACTAGACCCACTCCGGTAAGGGGTGCCAGCCCCGGACAGGGCCCCGCCCCGCTCCGGTCAGTGACCTGCCGGGTCCTCACGGACGGGGAACGAGCCGGTGTCCACGCGTACGGTCTCGCCGGTGACGAGGCGCAGCGTGAGTTCCTCCCCGTACGGGATCTCCTCGGTGGATCCGTAGCCATTCGCATGCGGCTCGGTCATCAGCGTGCACACGCGCCGGAACGGGTCGGCGATCAGATAGCTCGGGATGCCGTAACGGCTGTACTTGTGCACATTGCGCACGTAGTCCTTCTCGTCGTCCGGCTCCGAGGGGATCTCGACGACGGCCAGAACATCCACGCAGGTGAAGCTGTTGCCGCTGCGGGTGGCTCCACCGGTGATGATCGTGAGGTCCGGCGCTGCGTCGTTCTCGCCGGGAAACTTGATCAGGACGTCGCTGAGAATCCGGTCCCGGGAGATACCGGCGCTCTTGGCGGCATCTCGGACGTCCGACACGGTCCAGTCCTGCTCCGGGCTCCGCGGTGTCATGATGACGCGTCCTTCGAACAGCTCGATCTTGTAGCCCTCGGGGACAACGCCTCTGACCAGATCGTCCATGACTGACACGGCACCCCACCTCCTCCCCGCATTATGTGTGACCGACCCGGCCTCACCTGGTGAAGCCGGCCCTCACCCCGTGAAGCCGGCCCTCACCCCGCGAAGCCGGCCCTCACTTCGTGAGATCGGCCCGCATCTCGTCGAGGATCTTGGCTGCGGCGGTGTAGCCGATGCCCTGGATCCACAGTTCGTCCTCGACGTGGAAGGCCCTCTTCTCCTTCACGGCGCGCATGTTCTTCCACAGCGGGCTGTTCACGGACTTGGCCTCGCCCGACTTCTTGGGGCTGCCGTAGGAGGTGTAGAAGACGACATCGGCGTCGCCCTTGTCGACCTGTTCGGGGCTCACGTCCAGTGCCAGGCCGCCGTAGGACTTCGCCTGCTTGACGACGGGCGGGCGGCCGAGGCCGACATCGTCGAGCAGCGTGGCGATGTACGCCTTCTTGCCGTAGATGCGGGTGTCGGCGCCCTCCTGGAAGCGGATGACGCTCGTCTTGATCGAGGCGGCCTTCTTCTCGCCGCCGAGCGCCTCGGTGACCTTCTTCGTACGGTCCGCGTAGTCAGCCAGCACCTTTTTGGCCTCGGCCTTCTTGCCGAGCGCGTCGGCGTGCACCTGGAAGTTCTGCTTCCAGGGGTAGCCCGTCGTCTTCGTCATCACCGTGGGCGCGATCTTCGACAGTTCGTCGTAACGGTCCGCGTCCCGCTCCTTGTTGGTGAGGATCAGATCGGGCTTGAGCGCGGCGACCTTCTCCATGTTCGGCTGCGCGATGACGCCGACGTTCTCGATGCCCTTGAGCTTGTCCTGGGGCAGGTAGCCGAGGAACGGCTTGCCCGGCAGCGCCGTCGTCGCGCCCAGCGGCTTCACGCCGAGGGTGAGGGCCGAGTCCAGCTCGGCGGTGTCGAGCACGACGACCCGCCGGGGGGCGTTGGGCACCTTCACCGGGCCGTTGGCGGTCTTCACGGTGTGCGTGCCCCCGCCCTTGCCGCCCGTGTCGGCGCTGTCGGAGGAGCCGGAGCCGCATGCCGACAGGGCGAGCGCGGAGGCGAGCGCCACGGCCGTCGCCGCGGCCCGTCCGGTGACGTTCATGAGGGTGCCTTTCCAGAGGTGAGGGTGCCCGAAGGGGCGGGAATGCCGGCGGCGGCCGACTGGCGGGGAGGGCCGGGCACGACGAGGGGATCGCCCGTCACGGGGCACGGGACGACGACGGACTCCAGCCCGAACACCTCGCGCACCAGCGTCGCGTCGACGATCTCGCCGGGGCGGCCCCGCGCGACGAGGCGGCCCTCCTTCATGGCGACGAGGTGGTCGGCGTACCGGGCCGCCTGGTTGAGGTCGTGCAGCACCATGACGACGGTGCGCCCCCGGTCCACGTTCAACTGGCGTACGAGGTCCAGCACTTCGACCTGGTGCGCGATGTCCAGATAGGTCGTCGGCTCGTCCAGCAGCAGCAGATCCGTCTCCTGGGCCAGCGCCATCGCGATCCACACCCGCTGCCGCTGCCCGCCCGACAGCTCGTCCACCGGCCGGTCGCCCAGCGCCGTCACATCCGTACGCTCCATGGCGTCCGTGACCGCGCGCTCGTCCTCCTCCGACCACTGCTGCCACCACCGCTGGTGCGGCTGGCGCCCGCGCGAGACCAGGTCGGCGACGGTGATCGCCTCCGGCGCCACGGGCGACTGCGGCAGCAGGCCGATGGACCGCGCGATCGTCCGGGTCGGGATGCGCGACAGTTCCTCGCCGTCCAGCAGCACCGAGCCACCGCGCGGCTTGAGGAGCCGCCCCAGCGCCCGCAGCATCGTGGACTTACCGCACGCGTTCGGGCCCACCACGACGGTGATCTCGCCGTCCGGTACCGCCAGGTCCAGCTCCTCGACGACCGTACGGTCCTCGTACGCGAGCGTCAGCCCGCGCGCGGCGAGGCGGCTGGTGGAGCTGGTGGAGGGGGCGGCGTCCCCGGGGGAGGGAGTGCTCCCGGCGGAGGGGGTGCTCGAAGAAGTGCTCATTGCGCGGCTCCACTGCGGCTACGGCTGGTGCGGCCACTGCTCGTCCGCACGATCAGCCAGATCAGGTACGGGGCGCCGACCGCGGCCGTCAGCACACCCACGGGCAGCTCCGTCGGCGCGAACAGCTTGCGGGCCAGCAGGTCCCCCAGCGTGACGACGAACGCGCCCAGCAGCGCCGAGGACAGCAGCGGAATCTGCGCCGTTCGCGTCACCCGCCGGGCGATCTGCGGCGCCAGCAGCGCCACGAAGTCGATCGGCCCCGCTGCGCCCGTCGCCACCGAGGCCAGTACGACACCCGTGATGACGAGCAGCAGGCGGTTGCGGCCCAGTGAGACGCCCAGTGCCGTCGCCGTGTCGTCGTCCAGCGTGACGTTCCGCATCGCCCACGCCGACCACACCACGAACGGCAGCATCACCACGAGCGCGATCGCCAGGGGTCCTGCCTGGTCCCAGCCGCGCCCGTTGAGCGAGCCCGTCATCCACACCTTCGCCTGCTGCGCGACCAGGTAGTCGCCCTTGGTGAGGAAGAGCTGTGTCACCGAACGCAGCGCCACCGAGAAGCCGATACCGATCAGCACGAAGCGCGTCGCGTGCAGCCCGCCGCGCCACGCGAACAGATACACCAGCGCCGCCGCCACGAGCCCGCCCGTCACGGACAGATACGGCAGGGCCGCGTACGAGGTGACGCCGAACGTCATCGCGCCGACCGTCAGCGCCGACGCACCGTGCGTCACGCCGATGATCTCCGGGCTCGCCAGCGGATTGCGCGCGACGGTCTGGATCAGCGCACCCGCGACGCCCAGCGCCGCACCCGCCATCAGGCCCACCACGAGCCGGGGCATGCGCAGGGTGCCGACGACCAGTTCGTCGGGGGACGGCTGCCCGAACAGGACCTTCACGACCTCCGTGGGGGAGACGGTCGACTCACCGAGCGTCAGGTTCGCCACGACGGCGGCGAACAGCGCCAGCGCGAGCACCACCACGGTGCCGGCCGCCCGCTTGTGCACCAGCCACGAACCGCGGCCCCGCCGCGCGAGGGCGTATCCGGCGGGGCGCGTCACGGTACTCATGCCGCGACCCCCCGACGGCGTACGAGGGCTACGAGGAACGGCACCCCGATCAGCGCGGTCATCACGCCGGCCGGCACCTCACCGGGCCGCATCACGAGCCGCCCGACGACATCGGAGACCAGCAGGACAACGGGCCCGAGCAGCGCCGCCATCGGCAGCAGCCACCTGTGGTCGCCGCCCACCAGCGCGCGGGCGATGTGCGGCACGGCCAGCCCGACGAACGCGATGGGCCCGGCAGCCGCGACCCCAGCGCCGGTGAGCACGGTCGCGCCGAGCCCTCCGACGAGGCGCACGGTGGCGACGCTCTGCCCGAGCCCCTTGGCGACGTCCTCGCCCAGTGCCAGCGCGTCGAGCCCCCGCGCGACGGCGAAGACGAGGACGAGGCCCACGAGGAGGAACGGCCAGATCTGTGCGGCGATCTCCGCGTCCCGGTCGGAGAGCGAACCGACCTGCCAGAAGCGGAACTCGTCCATCGCCGCCGCCTGCGTGGTGAGAATGCCGGAGACGACGGCGACGAGCAGCGCGTTGATCGCGGCCCCCGAGAGCGCGAGCTTGACGGGAGTCGCGCCCCCGCGCCCCCGCGCGGCGATGGCGTAGACGGCGACGGCCGCGATCCCGGTCCCGGCGAACGCGAACCACACATAGCCGCTGAGCGAATGGACGCCCGCGAAGGCGATGGCGCACACGACGCCGACGGAGGCGCCCTGGCTGATGCCGAGGATGCCGGGTTCCGCGATGGGGTTACGGGTGATGCCCTGCATCACGGTCCCCGCCAGACCGAGCGCGGCGCCAACCATGACGCCGACGAGGGTGCGCGGCACCCGCATGGTGCGTATGACCTCGGCCGCGTTGCTGTCCCCGCCGTGCAGCAGGATGTGCCACACCTCGGCCGGCGCGATCGAACGGCTGCCGAGCGCCAGGCTCAGCAGCGCGGCCAGCGCGAGCGCGCCCAGCGCGGCGAGCACCCAGGCGAGGCGGCGCGCGAGGACGGCACGGCGCGGAGTGTGCCCGGCGCCGCCCGCCGCCGAACCGCCGCCTCCGGAGCGTGCTCCGTCCTGCGAGGTGGTGGGTACAGCGGCGGGCATCGGTCCTCGCTACGTCACGGGAAGGGCGAAGGTAAGGCGGCCCTAAGTCTAAGCCGTACGGCAAGGCACAATGATCGCCATGGTTTCGCACGCTTCGTCCCACACCCACTCCGCACCCGCTGCCCGCAGCGGCCCCACCATCGGCTTCGACCTGGACATGACCCTGATCGACTCCCGGCCCGGCATCCACGCCGCCTACGTCGAACTGGCCGCCAGGACGGGCGTGCACATCGACGCCGACCTCGCCATCACCCGCCTCGGCCCGCCGCTCGCCGAGGAGTTGGCGCACTGGTTCCCCGAGGACGAGGTCCCCGCCATGGCCGACCGCTACCGCGCCCTGTACCCGAGCTACGCCGTACCCCCCACGCTCCCGATGCCGGGCGCGCGCGAAGCCATCGCCGCCGTACAGGAGGCGCGCGGCACATCCGTCGTGGTCACGGCCAAGCACGAGGGCAACGCGAAGCAGCACCTGGAGCACCTGGACATCAGGCCCGACGCGGTGATCGGCGAACTGTGGGCCGAGGGCAAGGCCCAGGCCCTGCTCGCACACGGCGCCACCGCGTACGTCGGCGACCACATCGGGGACGTACGCGGCGCGAGAACGGCAGGTGTGATCTCCGTCGCGGTGGCGACGGGACCCTGCTCGGCCGACGAACTGCGCGCCGCAGGCGCCGACACCGTCCTGCCCGACCTCACGGCTTTTCCCGCCTGGCTGAAGGCCAACGGACTCAACGGATAGGCGCAGGACCCGGCACGCGCTAGGTCGCCGAGCGGGCGGCCCGGCGTTGGGCGATGGCCCCGCGGACGACTCCGGCAGCGGCCAGCACGAAGCCGGCGCCCATCAGCATGCAGACGAAGTACGCAGGCGCGGGGAAGGGCTCCGTCCCCAGGAACAAGGGGGCGACCGTGACGATGGTGGCCAATGCGCCGATCAGGAAGACGATTCCGCCGATTCGTACGAGAAGATCACCGGCGGAGGGAGTTTCAGTGTTCACTCGCACAGGGTAGGTCGGTGGACAGGCGCACGGAGGAACCACTCGGCGGCACCTTGTCACCGGGCTTCGGGCCATTAACCTTGATGGTGGCGGGTCTCAGGACCCGCTCAACTGCTATTCCGGGGGTTCGGGGGGCGTCTCGCACTCCGCTGCCCCACCCCGCGCAGAGCCTTTTTCAGCAGCCGCAGCCCGGTGTTTCCGGACGAGTACGAGGACGAGGACAGACGTGCCTACCGGCAAGGTCAAGTGGTTCAACAGTGAGAAAGGTTTCGGCTTTCTCTCCCGCGACGACGGCGGCGACGTCTTCGTGCACTCGTCGGTGCTCCCTGAAGGCGTGGAAGCGCTGAAGCCGGGCCAGCGTGTGGAGTTCGGTGTAGTCGCCGGACAGCGGGGTGACCAGGCACTCTCCGTGGCTCTCCTGGACCCGGCCCCGTCCGTCGCCGCAGCCCAACGCCGCAAACCAGACGAACTGGCCTCCATCGTGCAAGACCTCACCACACTGCTGGACGGTGTCTCCCAGTCCCTGGAACGGGGCCGCTACCCCGACAAGACCCACGGCCGCAAGATCGCCGGCATGCTCCGCGCGGTGGCCGACCAACTGGACGTCTAACGGGCCGCGCCCCAAAGGAGCGCGGGGCCGTGTTCCTGTATGCGGCTCCGCCGCGGGGGCGCGACAAGCCACGACGCAGCGGCAGCCTGCGACGCACGACAAGGGGCAGCCCTCTCCCCAGCCCGGCGGCCACACACGGCACTCACGGAAAGTCCAGCGCACCGGCTCCCAGCGACGGCACAAGCCCTGCGCCGGCCGCACGCGCGAGCAATCCGCGAACGGCGGCGTAACCGTCCTCGCCCAGCGACTCCGTGAACTCGTTGACGTACAGCCCGATGTGCTGGTCGGCGACGGCCGGATCCATCTCCTGTGCGTGCTCCAGCACGTACGGGCGTGAGACCTCCGGGTCCTTCCACGCAGCGCGCACCGAGGCGCTGATCGTCTCCGCCAGCCCGCGCAGCACCGCTTCGCCCAGCGAACGCTTGGCGATGATCGCGCCGAGCGGGATCGGCAGCCCGGTCGTGGCCTCCCAGTGCTCGCCCATGTCGGCGAGGCTGTGCAGCCCGTAGTCCTGGTACGTGAACCGGGCCTCGTGGATCACGAGCCCCGCGTCGACGGCCCCGTCTCGCACTGCGGGCATGATCTCGTGGAACGGCATCACCACGACCTCGCCGACACCTCCGGGCACCTCGGCCGCGGCCCACAGCCGGAAGAGCAGGTACGCCGTCGAGCGCTCGCTGGGCACCGCGACGCGCTTCCCACTCAGCGCGGCGGGACCGCTCGGCGAGGCGGCGTCGTCCGGCTGGCGGGTCAGCACCAGCGGGCCGCAGCCGCGCCCCAGCGCCCCGCCGCACGGCAGCAGCGCGTACTCCTCCAGCACCCACGGGAGCACGGCGTACGACACCTTCAGTACGTCCAGCTCTCCGCGCTCGGCCATGCCGTTGGTGACGTCGATGTCGGCGAAGGTGACGTCAGGGGCGGGCACGGCGGCGTCGGGGAGGCGGCCGTGCGTCCAGGCGTCGAAGGTGAAGGTGTCGTTGGGGCAGGGCGAGTACGCGAGGGAGAGCGTGCGGTCTATGTCCATGAGGACGATTCTGCTCCTTGTCCTGTGTCCGCCGTGAGCCGGGCGAAGGCCGTGCTCAGCGCGGCCAGCGCGGCCGGGATACGCCATGCCGCGCGGTCGCGCGGGCCCACCGGGTTGGAGACGGTACGCACCTCCAGCACGGGCACACCGGGTACGGCCGCGGCCTCCGCGACACCGAACCCCTCCATCGCCTCGGCCACGGCACCGGGGTACCGGCCCGTCAGCTCGGCTGCGCGCTCCTGGGTGCCGGTCACCGTGGAGACGGTGAGCACGGCACCGGTCAGCGCGCCCGTGGCGCCCGCGGCAGCGCGTACGAGGTCCGCCGGAGGCACATGCTCCGCCGTACCGAACCCCAGCTCCGTGACGGACGCGAACCCGTCCGGCGTCGTGGCGCCCAGGTCGGCCGCCACGAGGCGGTCGGCGAGCACGGTGTCACCGACCCCGGCACCGTGCGCGGCGAAGCCGCCGCCGATGCCGGCCGAGACCACCAGCTCGTACGGGCGCCCCTGCGCGGCGCCCTCCGCCAGCGCGAACGCGGTACCCGCCGCTGCCGCAGCGGGGCCGACCCCCGCGGCGATCACCTCCACGTGGCCCGCCGTGATCCCCCGTACGACGGCGTCACGTTCGGCGCCCACAGCGCACACGACCAGCACCCGCTGGAACGCGTTCAGCATGCGCTCACTCCCTCTCTCTTCTCGCTGCGCACCTCGTTCTCGCCGAAACGGCGCTCGGCCACACCGGACCGGGCCCGGTGGAATCCGCAGCCGCGGAAAGGGGCGGGCGCGCCGGAAAGAGAGGTGGCCCCGCAATGCGTTGCGGGGCCGGTGTGGGGCGGAGGCGACAGGGTCAGCTCGCGGCGTCGTTCTTGACGGTGAAGTGCCAGATGCCGGTGAACTGCCCGTCGGTGACCTCGGCGACGCTCAGCTTGACGCTCTTCTTCGGGGCCTTGGGCTGCTGGCCGGGCGTCGGCTGTTCCTGGAAGAACGCCTCGCCCTGGAAGGAGTAGTACGTCTTCTTCATCGCGTCCGACATCGCCGGCTTGCCGTCCACGAGCACGAGCCAGCCGTGGTCGGCCATCTCGGGGTCGACGCCGACGCGGAGCTTGTCGCCCGAGCTGATGGTGACGCTCTTGCCGGGCGTCTCGCTCATGCAGGAGCGGACGTCCTTCTCCGGGATGGCCTTGCCGTCGTCGTAGCAGGCTGCCTCGCTGGACACGGCGTCGCTGCCGACCGTCGCCGTCACCATGGGAGTCGGCTTCTCGCACGCCGAGAGGGCGAGGAGGCCGAGCGAGACGGCACCGATGGCGGTGGCGGTGCGCACGGTACGCGGCGACTGTGACGACGTGCGGCTGCGCCGCGTGGCAATGCTCATGCGGGCAGGCTACCGGGCGGTTCTGATCAGGCGACGCGGGGGTGCGGCGTGCCGCGGCGGGCCGATCCGAGCAGCCCTCGTACGGAGGTGACCACGCCGGCGGCGACGACACCGGCGGCAACGGCCATGCCGAAGCGCCCGTTGAGCGGCAGTGCCATACCGATGGCGCCGCCCGCCACCCAGGACATCTGCATCAGCGTCTCGGAGCGTGCGAACGCCGAGGTGCGGACCTCCTCCGGCATGTCGCGCTGGATGAGCGCGTCCAGCGACAGCTTGCCGAGCGCCTGCACGATGCCGGCGGTCGCGGCGACGGCCACGACGGGTACGACGTCGACGGCGTCGTAGAGCACGGCGGCTGCGATGGTCGTGCCCAGGGCGCCGAACAGCACGCAGATGATGATCAGTTCGGGCGCGCGTGCCCTGAGCAGGCCGCCGATGGCGGTGCCCAGCGCGTTGCCCGTACCGGCCGCTACGGCGACCAGGCCGAGGGAGACGGCGGCCGAGTTCCCCGCGAGTCCGTCGAGCGGGTGCTCGCGCAGCAGGAAGGCGAGGAAGAAGGTGAGGAAGCCGGACAGCGCGCGCAGCGCGGAGTTGGCGAACAGCGCCCTGAGCACGGAGCTGCCGACCGTACGAAGGCCAGGACGGCTCCCCTTCTCCAGTCGTCGTCCCGCGGCGAGGTGCGCGGTGTGCTCGCCCTTGGCCGAGTCCACCTTGTGGGGGAGCGAGAAGGACAGGAACGTACCGAGGACGAAGACGGCGAAGGCGCCGTAGAGCGGCCAGTTGGAGCCGATCGCGTGCAGTCCTGCACCGGCGGGGGCGGCGGCCCCTGTGGCCAGGAGCCCGGCGAGTGTCACCCGCGAGTTGGCCTTCACCAGCGAGATACGGGGTGGCAGCAGCCGGGGCACCACGGCCGAGCGCACCACGCCGTACGCCTTGGAGGCGACCAGCACACCCAGCGCTGCCGGATACAGCTCCAGGCCGCCCGTCGCCACGGCGCCCGCCATCGTCAGCGCGAGCAGGGCGCGGCCCAGCATCGCGGCGGCCATCGCCGCGCGCCGCCCGTGCGGGACGCGGTCGAGGAGCGGGCCGACCACGGGGGCGAGGAGCGCGAAGGGTGCCATCGTCACCAGGAGATACAGCGCGACACGTCCGCGTGCCTCGCCCGTGGGGACGGAGAAGAAGACGGTGGAGGCGAGCGCGACGGTGACGAGCATGTCGCCGGCCGAGTTCACGGCGTGCAGTTCGATGAGCTTGCCGAGCCCCGATTCGCCGGCGCCATGCGCGTGCGTGGCGCGGCGTACGCGGCGTGCCACCGAAGCGGGCGGCCTGCGCAGGGCACGCGCGACACGGCGGATGCCGGAGCGTTTTCCGGGCATGTCGACAGCCACGTCGTTCAGTGTGCCCCACGACCGGGCCCCGGATGCGGAGCTTGTGGAGGAGTGCCAGGGCCGGCTGGGGCTGGCTGGGGAGTCCGGGACGGAGCCCGTGGGGTAGCGTGGGTGGACGGTGCGCACCGCATGGCCCTTTGAGCGCGGGCGCGGACGTCGCAGCGGCCGACAGGTCCCGCTCCGTCCCCGACCCCGCCCCTTCTTTTGTGGCCGTACGGGCAGCGCACGCCGACAAGGGCGCGACGGCGTAGGAGAGACGAGATTCTTGTGAGTGCTGCATGAGTGCCGCGACGCGGAGCGCTACGAGTGGCGCGCGGAGCCGACGCGCTCCGGACAAGCTGTGCGCCGAGGCCGTAGAGCTGGCCCGCGCGGCGGTCGAGGAGGCCGCGGATCCGGGAACGGTCGGCGAGTGGATCGAGGCCGTCGCCGATGGGGACCGCGTCGTCACGCACTTCTTCGAGGCGTACGAGCCCGGGTACAGGGGCTGGCGCTGGGCGGTGACCGTGGCCCGCGCCTCCCGCGCGAAGAAGGTCACCGTCGACGAGTCCGTGCTGCTGCCGGGCCCCGAGGCGCTGCTGGCGCCGGAGTGGGTGCCCTGGAGCGAACGGCTGCGGCCCGGGGACATGGGTCCCGGTGACCTGTTGCCGACCGAGGCCGGGGACCTGCGTCTGGAGCCCGGTTTCTCCGGCGAGGAGGAGCCGCCGCCCAATTCGCTGATCGCCCAGGAGGAGCCCGAGGAGCCGGGTCCCGACCGGGCCGTGATCGGTGCCGTCGGCGGTGAGCTGGGCATGGGCCGCGCGCGGGTGCTGTCCCGGTTCGGACTGCTCGCGGCGGCCGACCGCTGGGAGGAGTCGCACGGCCCGAACACCGTGATGGCCCAATCGGCGCCCGCGAACTGTGTGAGCTGCGGCTTCCTGGTGCCGATCGCGGGGTCGCTGCGGCAGGCATTCGGTATCTGCGCCAACGAGTTCAGCCCGGCGGACGGGCATGTGGTCTCGCTGGAGTACGGCTGCGGAGGGCACTCCGAGGCCGCGGTCATGCCCCGTGCCACCCAGCCTCCGCCGCCGGTGATCGACGAGACACGCGCCGACCCGTTCTCGCTGGCCGAAGGGCGTGCGGGCACCGAGTCCCGCACCGATACGGCGGAGGACACCCGCCAGGCGTGACGTAGCCTTCCCTGGCCCCCGGGCGCCGCCACACCAACAGGAGTGGTTCCGGGGTTGACGGGGGACTCGGGCCCCCGTGAGGTGTCGGGGACTCGTGGGTGAAGGAGCCGGTGACGTGAAGGACACGTTCGGGACCGAACGGTTGCGACAGGGTGTGCTGGACGCGTGGACCGCCTCCAGCGCGCGATTCCGCGAAGACGCCAACGCCGAGCAGGACCTCGCGCTCGGCGGCTACCGCGACCGGCTCGTGGTGGAGCTGGCGCAGAACGCCTCGGACGCCGCCGCACGCGCCGGGGTACCCGGCAGGCTCCGCCTCACACTCGGCGCCGACGGCACGCTGACCGCCGCCAACACGGGGCAGCCGCTGGACGCTGCGGGCGTCGGCTCGCTCTCCACGCTGCGGGCCTCAGCCAAACGGGACTCCGCCGGGGGCGAAGAGGGCTACAAGGGCGCCGTCGGCCGGTTCGGCGTCGGCTTCTCCGCCGTACTCGCCGTCACCGACGCACCCGCCGTGGCCACGCGCAACGGCGAAGGGGTGCGCTGGTCGCTGGCCGAGGCACGCGAGCTGACCCGCACAGCCGCCGCCGGAAACCCGGAGCTGGCCGAGGAGTTGCAGCGCCGCGGCGGACACGTACCGCTGCTGCGGCTCCCGCTGCCCCTGGCCGACGGCGCTTCCGTACCCGAGGGGTACGACACCGCCGTGCTGCTGCCCCTGCGGGACGAGGCGGCGCGGGCGCTCGCGCTCGGGCTGCTGGAGGCCGTGGACGACGCGCTGCTGCTCGCGCTCCCCGGCCTGGCCGAGGTCGTCATCGAGACGGGTGAGGGCCCGGCACGCACCCTCACCCGGCACGTGGGGCCGGAGGAGGGCCCGTATGTGAGCGTCGAGGACTCCGCTTCCGGCACCACCCGCTGGCGGCTCGCCTCGGACAGCGGCGTCGCCGAGCCCGCGCTCCTGGCGGACCGGCCCGTCGAGGAACGGCTACGGCCCTGGTGGTCGGTGACCTGGGCGGTTCCCGTGGACGCCGAGGGCGCCCCGGTCAAGCCCCGTACGGCGGCGTGCGTGCACGCGCCGACACCCACCGACGAACCCCTCGGCTTCCCCGGGCTGCTGCTCGCCTCCTTCCCGCTGGAGCCCACCCGCCGCCATGTCGCGCCCGGCCCGCTCACCCGCTTCCTGCTGGCCCGCGCGGCCGACGCGTACGCCGCGCTGCTGCGGGACTGGCACCCCGTGGCCACCGGCACGGCCGACCTGGTTCCGGGGCAGCTCGGGAAGGGCGAACTGGACGGGGAACTGCGTGCCCTCGTCCTGGAGCGGCTGCCGGAGACCCCGTTCCTGGCGAGCGCGGCCACACCCGAGGAGGGCGCCGAACCGTACGCGCTGCGCCCCCGGGACGCCGAGATCATCGAGGGAGCGGGCGCTGCCACCGTCTCCGTGCTCGCCGAACTGTTCCCCAACCTGCTGCCCGCCGGCCTGGAGCGCCGTGCCGAGCTGCGCGTCCTGGAGGTCACGCGGCTGCCGCTGGGCGAGGCCATCGACCGGCTCGCCGGTGTCGAGCGCGCCCCCGAGTGGTGGCGGCGGCTGTACGACTCGCTCTCGGGCGTCGACCCCGAGCGGCTGACGGGGCTGCCCGTGCCCCTCGCCGACGGGCGTACCGCGATCGGGCCCCGCCATGTGCTGCTGCCGCTGCCCGGCGGCTCAGCGCCGCCCGAGAGGCTGGCCCGCTTCGGCCTCAAGGCGGCGCACGCCGACGCCGTGCACCCGCTGCTGGAGAGGCTCGGCGCCACCCAGGCGACCCCGCGCGCCGTGCTGACCACCCCGCAGGTACGCGCCGCCGTCGCCGCCTCGCTGGACGACGAGTCCGGGTACGCCTGGGAGACGGCCGAGGCGGCACCCGACCCCGACGAGCTGGCCGACACCGTGCTCGGGCTCGTACGGGACGCGGGGCTCGCGCCCGGCGACGAGCCGTGGCTGGGCGCGCTCGCGCTGCCCGACGAGGACGGCGAGCCCGCGCCCGCTGCCGAACTCGTCTACCCGGGCAGCCCGTTCGCGCGCGTCCTGCGCGAGGGAGAGCTGGCCGCCTGCGACACGGAACTCGCCGAGCGCTGGGGCGAGGGGCCGCTGACCGCCGTGGGCGTACTGGCGGGCTTCGCGCTCGTACGCGCCACCGATGTCGTCCTGGACCCGGACGAACTGGAGCCCCGCGAAGGCGACTTCCCCGAGGCCGACGACACCGGACTGCTGGACGCCGTCGACGTGTGGTGCGAGGACGTGCTCGACCAGCTCACGGCCGACGGCGAGGACCTGTCGGGCGTACCGCCCGTCGCCACCGAACTGGTCGCCGTGCGCGACCTCGACCTCGTGGACGACGCGTGCTGGCCCGAGGCCCTCGCGATGCTGGCCCAGCCGCCGCTGCGCGACGCGCTGACCTCCCCGGTACGGGTACGCCTGCCGGACGGGACCACCACCGACGTACGCCCGTACACGGCCTGGTGGCTGCGCGGCCACCCCGTACTCGAAGGGCGCAGGCCCGCCGGGCTCCGCGTGACGGGAGGCGACCCGCTGCTGCGCGGCCTGTACGAGGAGGCCGACGCCGGCGGCGTCCAGGACGCCCAGGTGCTGCGTGCGCTCGGCGTCCGTACGTCGGCCGCCGCGCTCCTTGACGAACCAGGCGGCGCCGCCGAGCTGTTGGGCCGGCTCGCCGAACCTGTGCACGGCGACGAGCCTGACGTGGCACCCGCACAGCTCCACGCCCTCTACACCCTGCTCGCCTCCGCCGGGCTCGACCCGGCCGAGGTGACGCTCCCCGACGAACTGCGCGCCGTACGCGACGGTACGACGGTCGTCGTGGCCGTCGGGGACGACGAAGAGGCCCTGGTCGCCGACAGCCCCGACCTGCTCCCCCTGGTAGGGGCCAGGCCACTGCTCCCCGTACGCCCCGACCTGGCCCGCGGGTTGGCCACACTCCTGGAGGTCCGCACCCTCAGCGACGCCGTACCCGGCACCGTGGCGGACGCGGGCACCGAGCGCGCCGTACCCGAGGCGGTACTCACCCTGCTGCCCGGAGCCCCCACGACATACCGCGAGCACGACGAACTCCTCGTGGACGGCGCCGAAACGGACTGGCGCCTCACCCCCGACAACACCCTCCACGCCGCAACCCTGGAGGGCGTAGCAGCCGGCCTCGCCTGGTCCGCCAACCACTGGTCCCGCCGCTTCGAAGTAGCCGCCCTACTGGAAGACCCCACCCGAACCCCCGAACTATCCACAGCCCGCTGGTTCGACTGACCCCCGCCCCTTTCCCCCTGCGAGGGCACACCCCCTTTCCCGCCGCGACGGCGCAGTCCCGGCGGTGCCAGACGACCCCGGCCAGGGGGCGCCGGGACGTCGCCGGAACGTAACCACGTGCCGGTACCACCCACCACGGAACCCACCCAGCGAAGCTGGGACGAAGCCGGCCAGCGCTACTTGGCGTGGCCGAACACCACAGCAAGAGGCGTCTTCTTCCCGGATCCGGACCCGGACCCGGACCCGGAAGAAGACGGTTCGCTGATGTCATCGGCGCCCAAATACAACCGCTTGTGGGCGTAAAGCACCCGACCATCCCCCATCTCAAACTCCCCCTCGACCTCATAACTGGTCGAGGGATTCCGCATGAGCGGCCTCTTCTTGTGCGAGGTGGGGTCGATCTGCCAGACCGCGCCGCCCTGTTCGCTGTACATGTTGGACTCCTCGTACGCGAGGACCTTGCCCCCCTCGTCGAGCCCGATGGGCGTCAGCCGGCCGCCCTCGGCGCCCACAGCCGGCGCCCACCGAGCGTCCAGCCCGCCGTGCCGCTGGTGCCGCCTGCCGCCACGGTGCCGCCGCCGATGGTCACCTCGTCGAACATCTGCGCGGACCCGTCCTCCAGGGCCTGCCGCTGCCAGCGCAGCTTGCCCCGTTTCAGGTCGACCAGGCCGACCTCGGTGCAGACGGCCGGGTCGTCCTTGTCGTTCTTGAAGACGACGGCGACGAACCCGTCGGGGGAGACCTCGGGTGATGTCCAGCAGATCTCGCCGCCGAGCGGCACCTGCCACCGTGGTTTTCCGCCGTCCAGCGGATAGCCGACAATCTTCTTGAGATCGGCCTTGACGAAATTCCGCTCCGTCGTCCACATTCCCTTGGCGCCGGCCATCTCACGCACTTCGGCCTGCGGTACGCGGTTGAGCAGTTTCGCCGCGGGAGCCGAGGCCCCCGTGCCGCCGCCCTCTCGCCCTCCCGCGCCGTCCTTGTCGTCCGCACCGCAACCGGCGAGCACCAGCGCGGTCGTGAGGGCCGCGCCGGTGAGGACCGTCGTCCGGGACCGGGACATCTCGTTCACTCCTTCGTGCAAGGGTGCCCGCCACACGGGCACGTGCGAACGAGCGATTCACTTCCTTTCAGATTCTTTCTTTCGGGGTATGCGGATGACAACAGCGATTTTCTTTCCGCTGGTTTATTTCAACTGATCCGGTGGACAGTTCGGAATGCGCGGGATTCGTTGTCCCGCTTTTGTCCCTGTGAATTCCCGGTATGCCGTCAGGCGGGAAACTTCCTGGCGACCCAGCGCCAGGCCAGCTCCAGCAGCAACCCGGCGACCGCGGCGACGCCGACCGCTGCCCACGGCATCGTCGTACCGATCAGCTTGAGTGCGAAGAAGTGCTGGAGCCACGGCGTGACCTGGACGACCAGGAACGCGCAGGCCATCGTCAGCACCAGCCCGATACGCCACCACGTGTACGGCCTGGCCACGATCGCGAGCACCCACATCGCGATCAGGAACAGGGTCAGCGTGGCCGCGCTCGTCTCGGCCTCCAGCGCGTCGGGGCCCGTGTAGTGGTGCCGCGCCAGGAGGTACGTGAGGAAGGTGGCCGTGCCGGCGATGATCCCGGACGGGACCGCGTACCGCATCACGCGCCGGACGAAGTGCGGCTTCGCACGTTCCCTGTTGGGCGCCAGGGCCAGGAAGAACGCCGGGATGCCGATCGTGAGCGACGACAGCAGTGTGAGGTGGCGCGGCAGGAACGGGTACGGGATCTGCCAGCAGATCACCAGCAGCGCCAGCAGCACCGAGTAGACGGTCTTCGTCAGGAAGAGGTTGGCGACGCGTTCGATGTTGCCGATGACGCGCCGACCCTCGGCGACGACGGAGGGCAGCGTCGCGAAGCTGTTGTTGAGCAGCACGATCTGTGCGACGGCCTTGGTCGCCTCGGAACCCGAACCCATGGAGACGCCGATGTCGGCGTCCTTGAGCGCGAGGACGTCGTTGACGCCGTCGCCCGTCATGGCGACGGTGTGGCCGCGCGACTGCAACGCGGCGACCATGTCCCGCTTCTGCTGCGGCGTGACCCGGCCGAACACCGCGTGCTCGTCCAGGCTCTCGGCCATCGCCTCCTGGTCCTTGGGCAGCTTGCGCGCGTCCACGGGGGCCTCGGCGCCCGGCATGCCGAGCTTCCCGGCCACGGCACCGACGGACACGGCGTTGTCCCCGGAGATCACCTTCGTACGGACGTCCTGCTGGGCGAAGTACTCCAGCGTGGCGGTGGCATCGGGCCGCAGCCGCTGTTCGAGGACGACGAGCGCTGCGGGAACTGCGCCCTCCGCCGCGCCCGGAGCCTCAAGACCGTTCTCGGCCCTGGCCAGCAGCAGCACACGCAGGCCCTCGCGGTCGAGCCGGTCGACATCGGCGAGGATCGGGTCGCCCTTGGCGAGCAGCACGTCGGGGGCGCCCATCAGCCAGCTGTGCTCGGTGCCGTCGGGCTCCCGGAAGGAGGCACCGCTGTACTTGCGCGCCGAGGAGAACGGAAGCGTGTCCGTGCACCGCCACCCGGCCTGGTTCAGCGAACCCGACTGCGGCTGCGACGGCGACGGCGACTCGGACTGCGGATCCGGCTGCGAATCCGGCTGTGCGTCCGACGGCGAATCCGGTTGCGAATCCAGCTGAGATGGCGACGGGGGGTAGGACTCGATGATCGCCTGGAGGCTGGCGTTGGGGTGCGGCTCGGAGGCGCCGAGCGCGGTCAGTACGCGGGTGACCTGGTCCTCGTCGGTCCCGCCCAGCGGGCGTACCTCGTTGACGTCCATGCCGCCCTCGGTGAGGGTGCCGGTCTTGTCCAGGCAGACGACGTCCACCCGGGCCAGCCCTTCGATGGCGGGCAGCTCCTGGACGAGGCACTGCTTGCGGCCCAGCCGGATGACGCCGATGGCGAAGGCGACGGAGGTGAGCAGCACCAGGCCCTCGGGCACCATCGGTACGATCCCGGCGACCATGCGCCTGATGGCCTCGTTGAAGTCGTTGTTCTCGACGACGAGTTGGCTGAGGATGAGGCCGATCGCGGCCGGGATCATCATCCAGGTGATGTACTTCAGGATCTGGCTGATGCCGCTGCGCAGCTCGGAGTGTACGAGCGTGAAGCGGCTGGCCTCCTCGGCGAGCTGCGCGGCGTACGCCTCGCGCCCCACCTTGGTCGCGGTGAACGCACCGCTGCCCGCGACCACGAAGCTGCCGGACATGACGGGGTCGCCGGGCCGCTTGAGCACCGGGTCGGCCTCGCCGGTCAGCAGGGACTCGTCGATCTCCAGCCCCTCGGCCTCGACCACCTCGCCGTCGACCACACATTTGTCGCCGGGGCGCAGCTCCACGAGGTCGCCGAGCACGATGTCGCCCGTCGGAATCTCGGCGCTCGTGCCGTCCCTGCGGACGCTGGGCCTGGCCTCGCCGATGACCGCGAGGCTGTCGAGGGTCTTCTTGGCCCGCAGCTCCTGGATGATGCCGATGCCGGTGTTGGCGACGATCACAAAGCCGAAGAGACCGTCCTGGATCGGCCCGACCACCAGGATGATCAGAAACAGAACTCCGATGATCGCGTTGAAGCGGGTGAAGACATTGGCGCGGATGATGTCCGACGCCGAACGGCTGCTGCGTACGGGGATGTCGTTGATCTCCCCGCGCGCGACCCGTTCGGCGACCTCCGCGCTGGTCAGGCCGCTCGCCCGGGCGAGGCCCTGCGCTTCGGGCCGGGTCTCACCGGCTTCGGTCCCAGTGTGTGTGCGGTGCGTCATGTCTTGACGGTACGGGGGCATGCCGGGGTTTGGCTGATATCTGCGGCTGGGGCAGCGGTGAGCGGGGCCCGCTTCAGCGCGTCACTGCGTCGCGGCACCCCTGCGGATCGCGGCTTCCCGCCTGCGTACGTACCAGAGGCCGACGAGTCCGAGCCCCGCGCCCGCGGCGCAGGTCCAGACCCACCAGGTGTGGCCGTTGTCCGAAAACCAACCGTAGAACGGCAGTTGGGCGAGGAAGAGGACGAACCAGATCAGGGTGCCGGTGACCACCGTGGCCGTGACGTTCCCCTCCAGCGGCTCCGGCGCCTCGCGCTCACCGTTGGTCCACTTGTCCATGAGGCCCATCGCGGCGGCTCCCTCTGTTTCTCGCGCGGTGCGCCGCCCACCGTGCCGGGCGGTCACGTGCCCAGCCTAGCGAGACGCCTGCGGGTTCTACGCGCGGAGATGGCGATCACAGGGCTCGTTTGTTCATACTGAACCGAGTTGGATCTGACTGGTTTCTTTCGTTCTTTGCTCCAAGCTGATCCACGCTGATCCGCCCCTCGCCTCTCCAGGCCAGCACGCACCCCGAGGTCACGCATGTCCCCTTCGGCCAGTCCGGTCGATTCCGAGGAGGCCCGGCCCCCCGGCTCCCCTCCGCCCGTACCCAGCTCAGCGCTGGACCGCTTCTTCAAGATCTCGGAGCGCGGCTCGACCGTGGGCCGCGAGGTCAGGGGCGGGCTCGCCACCTTCTTTGCGATGGCCTACATCATCGTGCTGAACCCGATCATCCTCGGCGCCGGCACGGACAAGTTCGGGCACCAGCTCGACAACGGCCAGCTTGTGACCGCCACCGCGCTGATGGCCGGCCTCACCACGGTCCTGATGGGCGTCATCGGCAACGTGCCCATCGCGCTCGCCGCCGGGCTCGGCATCAACGCCGTCGTCGCGCTCCAGCTCGCCCCCAAGATGAGCTGGCCCGACGCCATGGGCATGGTCGTGCTCGCCGGCATCGTGCTGATGATCCTGGTCGCCTCGGGGCTGCGGCAGCGCGTCATGGACGCGATCCCCAACGGGCTGCGCCGGGCCATCGCGATCGGCATCGGCATGTTCATCTCGCTGATCGGCCTGGTCGACTCCGGCTTCGTCACCCGTAACCCCGACGCGGCCAAGACCACCGTGCCGCTCGGCCTCGGCCAGGGCGGTCAGCTCCAGGGCTGGCCGGTGCTCGTCTTCGTGCTCGGCCTGATCCTGATGTTCGTGCTGACGGTGCGGAAGACGCGCGGCGCGATTCTCATCGGCATCGCCGCGATGGCCGTTCTCGCCATCGTCATCAACCTCATCGCCGACATCCCCGACGCCGCCTGGGGCCTGTCCGTACCCTCCGTGCCCGACTCGATCGTGGGGACGCCTGACTTCGGCCTGGTCGGACAGATCAGCCTCTTCGGGGGCTTCAAGGAAGTGGGCTGGCTCACCGGCTGCCTCTTCGTCTTCACCGTGCTGCTGTCCGGCTTCTTCGACGCCATGGGCACGATCATCGGCGTCGGCGAGGAGTCGGGGCTCGCCGACAAGCAGGGCCAGCTCCCGCGCATGGGCCGCATCCTCTTCCTGGACGGCGTGGGCGTCGCGGGCGGCGGCTTGGGCTCCTGCTCGGCCAACACGTGCTTCGTCGAGTCGACGGCGGGTGTGGGCGAGGGCGCCAGAACAGGCCTGGCCAACCTCTTCACCGGCGGGCTCTTCCTGCTCGCGCTGGTCTTCACACCGCTCGCGAAGGTCGTGCCCTCCCAGGCTGCGACCCCCGCGCTGCTGGTCGTCGGATTCCTGATCATGGCCTCGAACGTGCGGGACATCGACTGGGGCGACTCCAGCGTCGGCATCCCGGCATTCCTGACCATCGCCACGATGCCGTTCACCTACAGCATCACCAACGGCATCGGGATCGGCGTCATCTCGTTCATCGTGCTGCGCGCCGCCACGGGCCGTATCCGTCAGGTGCCGTGGCTGCTGAGCGTCGTCGGTGTCTGTTTCCTGGTCTACTTCCTGCTCAACCCGATAGAGCAGCTTCTCGGAGTCAAGTAGCCGCCCGTGTCCACGGGTTGGTTCACGCCGAGGGGCCGTAGAACCGCTCGGTCTCGTCGACGGCGGTCTTGAACCGCTCGTCGAAGTCATCGCGAATGAGCGTCCGGACGACATAGTCCTGGACGCTCATTCCGCGTTTGGCCGCATGTTGGCTGAGGCGGTCGAAGAGCACGCTGTCCATCCGCAGGCTGAGCACCGTCGAGTCCCTGCGGTCCGTCGAGGCCGCAGAGGCCGCCGAGGTCGCCGGGCCACAGCGCGAGGATGTCGGGGCGTTGGTCATACGAACCACGGTCCCGGGGGCACCCCCGCCGCTGTCTCCCGAATGTGCGCGTTCTCACCCGTACGTGTGAGGCCGGGGCCACGAAACCGGCTAGTATTTAGGCGCGGTAATGAGTTAACCTAACGACCATGCCGGAACAGCTCCCCTCTCCGCCCCTGGCGGAAGGGCCCCCACACGGTGCCGGCGGCGGCACCACTGACTCGCCCGACTCCCACGGCCCCGATGGCCCTGACGGCATCGACGGCTCGGCCGACGAAGCCGCGGTCAGCGCGCTGCGCTCAGCTGTGATGCGGCTCTCGCGGCGCCTCAAGCACCAGAGAGTCGACGAGTCGCTGAGCCCCACCGAGATGTCGGTGCTCGGCACGCTCGCACGCTGCGGTACGGCCACGCCGAGCGAGCTGGCACGCAAGGAACATGTGCAGCCGCCGTCGATGACCCGCATCGTCGCGATGCTGGAGGCCAAGGGGCTGGTCCGGCTCGAAGCACACCCCGAGGACCGCCGCCAGAAGGTGGTCACCCAGACCGAGCAGGCCGAGTCCATGCTCGACGCGGCGCGCACCAAACGGAACGCGTGGCTGGCCGAACTGGTCGCCGAACTGGACGAGGACGACTGGGCGATCCTGCGCACAGCGGCGCCCGTGCTGGAGAAGCTGGCGCATCTGTAGGCGGGCGCGGCGGGAAAGCGGCAGCAGTAGAAGACGAAGCAGCAGTAGAAGAAGCAGCAGTAGAAGACGAAGACGCAGCAACGCAGACGCAGAAGGGGAGGCGAGCCCGATTGAGTACGGGCCACGGAGCAGACTCCGCACCCGCACCATCCGCAACTGACGACAACACCCACCAGACGGCCCGTGACGAGGCCGAGCGGAAGCCGGCCGGGACGGCCGGCCCGGAGCCCGCCGAGGAGTCGGCCGGGGAGCCCGAGCCCGCCGATGAGCCCGCTGAGAAGGCGGGCTCGACGGCTGCCGAGAAGCCGGTTGAGAAGTCCGCCGGGAGGGCCGGCCGGCAGTCGCGCGAGAGCGCGGGTCCGGGGGCCGACGAGAACGCGGGTCCGGAGTCCGGCGAGAACGCGGACGCGAAGACCGGCGCGAAGACCGGCGGGAAGCCGGACGCGAAGGCCGGTCGGAAGGGTAACGCCTCGCAGGACCAGGGGACTTCGCGTAAGGCGAAGCCCTCGATGTTCAGCTCCCTCCGCATCCGTAACTACCGGCTGTTCGCGATGGGTCAGACCGTGTCCAACACGGGTACCTGGATGCAGCGCATCGCACAGGACTGGCTGGTGCACAGCCTCACCGGCTCGTCCACGGCCGTCGGTATCACCACGGCACTGCAGTTCCTGCCCATGCTGCTGTTCGGCCTGTACGGCGGCGTCATCGCCGACCGTTACTCCAAGCGCAAGCTGCTCTTCGTGACGCAGGCGGCCATGGGTCTCACGGGCCTCGCGCTGGCCGCGCTCACGCTCAGCGGACAGGTACAGGTCGCGCACGTCTACGCGCTCGCCTTCGTGCTCGGTCTGGTGACCGTCGTCGACAACCCCGCACGCCAGACCTTCGTCTCCGAGATGGTCGGGCCCACGCAGATACGCAACGCCGTCTCGCTGAACTCGGCGAACTTCCAGAGCGCGCGGCTCGTCGGGCCGGCCGTCGCCGGTGTGCTGATCTCCGCCGTCGGCGGAGGCTGGGCCTTCCTGCTCAACGGGCTCTCGTTCATCGCGCCACTCGTCGGCCTCGCCATGATGCGTACGGCCGAACTCCAGCCCAGCAAGCGCATCGAGCGGGGTAAGGGGCAGCTGCGCGAGGGCCTGAGCTATGTGCGGCAGCACCCCGAACTGCTGTGGCCGATCGTCCTCGTGGGCTTCATCGGCACCTTCGGCTTCAACTTCCCCATCTGGCTCACCGCGTTCACCAGTGACGTCTTCGACGCGGGAGCGGGCACCTACGCGCTGCTCAACTTCCTGATGGCGCTGGGCTCCGTCGTGGGCGCGCTCCTGGCCGCACGGCGCGGGCACTCGCGGATGCGGCTCATGGTCGGCGCAGCGCTCGTCTTCGGCGTCCTCCAGCTGGTGGCGGCCATGTCGCCGTCCTTCTGGCTGTTCGCCGCGCTCATGGCGCCCATCGGGCTCGCGGGCCTGACGTTCAACGTCACCGCGAACTCCAGCGTGCAGCTCGCCTCCGATCCCGCCATGCGCGGGCGCGTGATGAGCCTGTTCATGATGGTGTTCATGGGCGGTACGCCCATCGGCGGTCCGCTCATGGGGTGGATCACCGACACCTGGGGCGCGCGGGTCGGCTTCCTGTCCGGCGGCGTCATCTCCGCGGTCGCTTCGCTCGCCATCGCGGCCGTACTGGCACGCCTCGCGGGGCTGCGCCCTGCGCTCAGCCTGCGCAAGGGTCACCCGCAGATCCGCTTCGTCCCCGTCCGCGAGACGGCCCAGGAACGGGTTCCGGAGCGGGTCGCCGCTTAACCGTTCCCCGGTGGGACGCTGGGCGCATGAGACTGTTCGCCGCCGTGCTGCCGCCCGCCCGGGAGACGGAGGAGCTGCGGTGCGCCGTCGCCGGGCTGCGGAAGCTGCCGGGCGCTGCCGCGCTGCGCTGGGCCGATCCCGGGGGATGGCACTTCACGCTGGCGTTCTACGGCGAGGTGGGCAAGGCCGGGGACGCCGCGAAACTGTGCCGGCGCCTCGGCCGCGCGGCCAGGCGCGCGCGGCCGATGACGCTGCGGCTCGGCGGCGGTGGACGGTTCGGCGACAGAGCGCTGTGGGCCGGGCTCGGCGAGGAGAGCGACCGCGCGGCACTCGTACGCCTCGCGGTCGCCGCACGCCGTGCGGGGCGCTGCGACGAGCAGGGCTTCCGGCCGCACCTCACGCTCGCCCGTACCCGCGCGAGCGCCCCCGTCGACCTGCGCCCGTATGTGACGGAGCTGAGCCGCTTCGAGGGCTCGCCCTGGACCGTGTCCGAGCTGGTGCTCGTACGCAGTCACCTGCCGGTGAGCGGAACCCCAGGTGAGCGGCCCCGTTACGAGCCCGTCGAGCGCTGGCGGCTGGGGCCCTGACGAGCGCGCCGCGGGCTCCGGCTACGGTGGTCGGCGTGAATGCCAAGACCAGAATGCGGATTGTGAGCGGCGCGCTCGTCCTGCTCTTCGTCGTGGTGGTACTGGCCTCCGCGCTGGGCGGTCGCTGAGCGCCTCCTTGTGCCCTCGCTGAGTGCCGCCTTGTGCCCTTGCTGTGCCCTCTGTGGCCTCGGAGCGTGGTCACGGGCCCGGGCCTCGTCGCAGAGCGCCCTCGTCGTGCGGTCGCCTGGCGGGTGTTGGGCGTACGGCGGGTGCCGGGTGCCGGCTGCCCGTTGTCACCAGGCGAACGCCTCGGGCGAGGGGCCTGGCCCCGGGAAGATCTCGTCCAGCGAGGCGAGCAGTTCGTCGCCGAGCTTCAGCTCGACGGCGCGCAGCCCCGAGGCGAGCTGGTCGGCCGTGCGCGGCCCCACGATGGGTCCCGTCACCCCTGGCCGGGTGAGCAGCCAGGCGAGAGCCAGCTCGCCGGGCTCCAGGCCGTGCTTCGCCGCGAGGGCCTCGTACGCCTCGATACGGGCTCGCACCTCCGGGTCGGCGAGCGCGGCGGCTGCGCGGCCCGACGCGGTGCGCCCCGAGCCGCCCTCGCGCTCCTTGCGTACGGCGCCGCCCAGGAGGCCGCCCTGCAGCGGTGACCAGGGGATGACGCCGAGCCCGTACGCCTGCGCCGCCGGGATGACCTCCATCTCGGCTCGCCGCTCGACCAGGTTGTAGAGGCACTGTTCGCTCACGAGCCCGTAGGAGTGGCGGCGTGCAGCCGCCTCGTTGGCCTGGGCGATGTGCCAGCCGGCGTGGTTGCTGGATCCGGCGTAGAGGATCTTGCCCTGCTGTACGAGGGTGTCCATGGCCTGCCAGATCTCGTCCCACGGGGTCGAAAGGTCCACGTGGTGGAACTGGTACAGGTCGATGTGGTCCGTGCGGAGCCGGCGCAGACTGGCCTCGACCGCACGGCGGATGTTGACGGCGGAGAGCTTGTCGTGGTTGGGCCACGGAGGGCCGTCGCCCGCCATGTTGGCGTAGACCTTGGTGGCCAGGACCGTCTTGTCGCGCCGCTCCTCGCCCTTCGCGAACCAGCTTCCGATGATCTCCTCGGTGCGGCCCTTGTTGCTGCCCCAGCCGTAGGCGTTGGCGGTGTCGAAGAAGTTGACGCCGGCACCGAGTGCGGCGTCCATGATCGTGTGGCTGTCGGTTTCGTCCGTCTGCGGACCGAAGTTCATGGTGCCGAGAACGAGTCGGCTGACCTTGAGACCGGTGCGCCCGAGCTGCGTGTACTCCATGAGGTCACGCTAGGGGCTTGGAGCGGGCTCGAAGCAAGGCCCTTGGGCCGGGCGGGCCTGTTGCGGTGGCCGGTGCCGGGACGACGGGGGAGCGGGTCGCGTTGCCTGACGTGGGACTCTTCTCTTTGCGAACGGGCTTGCGATGCTTATGGGTGCTTACGGATGTTCGGGGGGTGGGGGGTAGGGGTGGGGTTGCCGGTGGTTGAGTTCGGGTTTCCTGGGCCGTTGCGTGACCGGCTGGTCGCCGCGGTGCTGGGCGGTGAGAAGACCGCGACCACCGGTCTGCTCGCCGACTACGAGCACGGGGACGAGCCCCTGCCCGCCGTGGGTGACCGTGGCGCCGTCGTCGACTCGTACGAGCGTCCCGTCGCGGTGGTGGAAGTCACGGACGTACGGGTGCTGCCGCTCGGTGAGGTCGGCTGGGAGCACGCCAGGGACGAGGGGGAGGGGTATGTCTCGGTCGCCGAATGGCGGGCGGGGCATGAGGAGTTCTGGCACTCGGCCGAGATGCGTGAGGGACTGGGCGACCCTTGCTTCAGCGTCACGGACGCGACGCTTGTTGTGCTTGAGCGGTTCTGTGTTGTTCGTCTTGCGTGATCACGCGTTGAGCTGCACCGGGATGCTGGACACTTGGGCCATGTCTGTGCGTGCGCGTGCTGCCGGGGTGGGTCTTGGCGCTGTGGTTCTGATGGTCGTGTCCTGTTGTGCGGGGGCGGTTGCCGTCGCGGACGACGGGGGGTCGTCCGGGGCTTCGGAGGTGCCTGAGAGTTTTACGTTGCGGGATTCCCGTATCGGTGAGTCCAGTGGGCTCGCGGCCAGTCGTGCGCACAAGGGGGTCTACTGGACGCACAACGACTCCGACGACGGTCCGTACGTGTATGCCGTCGACGGCCGTACGGGGAAGACGGTGGCGACCGTTACATTGCGCGGTATCGATCCGCGCGATGTGGAGGCGATCTCTGTGGGGCCCGACGGGAATGTCTATGTCGGTGACATCGGTGACAACCTCGACGGCACGTGGCCGGAGGTCTGGATCTACCGCTTTCCCGAGCCTCGCGCCTTGCGCGACACCGCTGTTACTCCTACCCGTTACACCGTGCGGTATGAGGGTGGGCCGCGTAATGCCGAGTCTTTGATGGTCCATCCGAAGACCGGGCGGGTCTACATCGCCAGCAAGAGCGATGAGGGTAAGGGCGGTCTTTATGCCGGGCCTTCTCGGCTCAGCGCCTCCGGCGTCAATACGTTTTCTCGGGTCGCTAAGGTTGATTTCGAGGCTACGGATGGGGCGTTTTCGCCGGATGGGCGGCGGTTGGTTTTGCGGGCGTACTTCAGTGCTACGGCGTATCGGTGGGGCGGCGACGGGGCGTCGCCGCCTCTTCGTCGGAGTGGGGACGTTCCTGTGCCGCTTCAGCGGCAGGGGGAGTCTGTGACCTTTGCTCCGGGTGGGGGAGCTGTGATGTTCGGGTCGGAGGGGGTGGGGAGTTCTGTGG
>NZ_JANCPR020000074.1 GCF_028657195.3 Streptomyces iconiensis | reverse complement strand
GCAGCCGCCCCTCACCCGGTACGGCGGCCTACGGTGCGGCGAAGGCGGGCCTGGAGAACCTGGCGGCCTCCATGGCCATGGAGTGGGCGCAGGACGGTGTACGCGTCAACACCGTCGTGCTGGGTATGGCACGCACGGAGCTGACCGAACTGCACTACGGCGACGAGGCCGGTGTCGCCGCCGTCGGTGCGACGGTGCCCCTGGGGCGGCTCGCCGAGCCCGAGGAGGTCGGCGACGCCTGCGTGTTCCTCGCATCGGACCGCGCGCGCTATGTCTCCGGCGCCTCCCTCGCCGTGCACGGCGGCGGTGAACGCCCCTCCTTCCTGCACGCCGCGAACGTCAACAAGTCCTGAACCCCCCCTCTCAGCGGAGGCCACCATGACCGAGCAGCACACCTCCCTCGCGCAGGGCCGCCCCCTCGCGGAAGGCCGCGTCGTCATCGTCACCGGCGCCGGCCGTGGGCTGGGCCGCGCGCACGCGCTCGCGTTCGCCCGCGCGGGCGCCAGAGTCGTCGTCAACGACCTGGGCGTCGGGCTCGACGGTGCGGCGTACGAGGACACGCCCGCCGCTCAAGTGGCCGGAGAGATCCGCGCTTCGGGAGGCGAGGCGGTCGTCTCCACGGACGACATCGCCGACATGGACGGCGCCGCGAACCTCGTCCGCACGGCGCTCGACCGCTTCGGCCGCCTCGACACGCTCGTCAACAACGCGGGCTTCCTGCGCGACCGGATGCTCGTCAACCTCGACGAGGACGACTGGGACGCCGTCATCCGCGTCCACCTCAAGGGCCACTTCCTGCCCATGAAGCACGCCGCAGCGCACTGGCGCTCCGAGTCCAAGGCGGGCCGCGCGCCGCGCGCCCGCGTCGTCAACACCTCATCGGGCGCCGGTCTGCTGGGCGCCGTCGGGCAGGGCAACTACGCGGCGGCCAAGGCGGGCATAGCGGCGCTCACCCTGGTCGCGGCAGCGGAGTTCGGACGCTACGGCGTGCAGGTCAACGCCATCGCGCCGGCCGCACGCACCCGGATGACCGAGCAGACCTTCGCCGAGGACATGGCGGCCCCCTCCGACGGTGCCTTCGACGCCATGGCACCCGAGAACGTCTCACCCCTCGTCGTCTACCTCGGCTCCGACGCCTCGCACGGCGTCACGGGCCGCGTCTTCGAGGCCGAGGCGGGCCGCATCACCGTCATGGACGGCTGGCGCCGCGCGGCCCAGGCCGACAAGGGCGCCCGCTGGACCCCGGAGGAACTCGACCCCACCATCCGCGACCTCCTCACCAAGTCCCCCGACCCCGAACCGGTCTACGGCGCGCAGTAGGCCCACCGCGCACCGATCCGGAGGGCGAGAAGTACACGCAGACCGCCATCGTGCCGCTCGGCAAGAGGATCGCGCTGCCCGATCCGTTGGGGTTCGAGTTGGACACCGCCGAGTTCTGAGCGGGGCGTGCCCGCTCGCCGGTGTTCTCCCGGCCAGTGAGACGCCCCGGTGCCGCGAGCACCGGGGCGCTCGTACGTTCGGTTCCTTGTCGGGGGATACGAGCGTGCGAGGGAGTGTGGGCGGCGTGGCCGTAGGCGTGGGTGGAGTGGCGGACGAGGCCGGGGCGGCGAAGGTGGTCGAGGCCGTACGGGATCTCGTGCCGGTGCTGGGTGAGCGGGCCGAGGGCGCCGAGCGGGCGGGGAAGGTGCCGGAGGAGTCGGTGCGCGAACTGGCCGACGCCGGGCTGTTCCGGCTGCTGCAACCGACCAGGTTCGGCGGACTGGCCGCCCATCCGGCGCACCACTACACCGCCATCAAGGCCGTGGCCAGGGCGTGCGGTTCCACCGGGTGGATCTCCTCGGTGATCGGGGTGCACAACTGGCAGCTCGCGCTCTTCCCCGAGCAGGCGCAGCAGGACGTGTGGGGCGCGGATCCGGGCACGCGTATCTCGTCCTCGTACGCGCCGACCGGGAAGGTGGAGGCCGTTGACGGCGGCTTTCTGATGTCGGGGCGCTGGGCGTTCTCGTCCGGGTGCGAGCACGCCGACTGGGCGTTCCTGGGCGGCATGACGTTCGGCGAGGACGGCGCGGTGGACGCGCGCACCTACCTGGTGCCCCGCACGGTGTACCGCATCGAGCCCAACTGGGACACCCAGGGCCTGCGCGCCACGGGCTCGCACGACATCGTCATCGACGAGCCCGTCTTCGTGCCCGAGCACCGCTCACTCGCGTACGCGCACGCCCTGGCCCTCGACTGCCCCGGGCATGCGGTCAACCCGGAACCGGTCTACAAGCTGCCGTTCGGCGGCCTGTTCACCACCACCGTCACCGTGCCCCTCCTGGGCGTCGCCGAAGGGGCCTACCAGACGTACATCGACGTCACCAGGGAGCGCTTCCGCGTCTCGTACGGCCAGAAGGTCGTCGAGGACCCCTTCGCGCACGTCCGTATCGCCCGCGCGGCCAGCGACGTGGACGCCGCGTGGCTCCAGATCGAGCGGAACGTCGAGGAGATGTACGGGCACGCCGTGCGCGGCGAGGAACTCCCCCTGGAACTGCGCCTCCGCGTGCGTCGCGACCAGGTACTCGGCACGGAACGCGCCGTCTCCTCCACCGACCTCATGGTCGAGAACGCCGGCGGCAACGCCATGCGCCACGCCCACCCCCTCCAGCGTTACTGGCGCGACGTCCACACAGGCCGCGGCCACGTGGCCAACGACCCCGAACGAGCCCTCACCCTCTTCGGCCGAGGCGCCCTGGGCTTGGACGTGCACGACACGATGATCTGAGAGCCGGGCCTGTGTGAGGGGCGCGGGACTGTGTATATATGCGGCTCCGCCGCGCGGGCGCGACAAGCCACAAGGCACTCGCAGTCCGCGAACTACGGACAGGGGCACCCCGGTTCACGGACCGAGGGCAACCGCATCCGCAGCGGCACCCCGGTCCGCGTAACACGCGCGGGGCTGACGCGAGTCACAACCGTTCGAGGATGGTGACGTTCGCCTGCCCGCCTCCCTCGCACATGGTCTGGAGCCCGTACCGCCCGCCGGTGCGCTCCAGCTCATGGAGAAGGGTGGTCATCAGGCGGACGCCGGTCGCGCCGAGCGGATGACCGAGGGCGATCGCACCGCCGTTGACGTTGACCTTGGCGGGGTCGCAGCCGGTGTCCTGGAGCCAGGCGAGGACCACCGAGGCGAACGCCTCGTTGATCTCGACCAGGTCGATGTCGTCGAGGGTCATCCCGGCCCGCTTCAGGGCGTGTTCGGTCGCGGGGATCGGGGCCGACAGCATGCGGATGGGGTCCTCGGCGCGTACGGACAGATGGTGGACGCGGGCGCGCGGAGTGAGGTTGTGGGTGCGTACGGCCTCCTCGGAGGCCAGCAGCATGGCGGAGGAGGCGTCGGAGATCTGGGAGGAGACGGCGGCGGTCAGCCGCCCGTCCTCCACCAGGGGATCGAGGCCGGCCATCTTCTCCAGGCTCGTGCCGCGCCGTGGCCCCTCGTCGGCGGCGAACGCACCGTAGGGCGCGATCTCCCGCGCGAAGTGCCCCTCGTCGGTGGCGCGTACGGCACGTTCGTGCGAGCGCAGCGCCCAGCGTTCCATGTCCTCGCGGCCGATGTCCCACTGCCGGGCGATCATCTCGGCGCCGTGGAACTGGTTGACCGGCGCGTCTCCGTACCGGGCACGCCAGCCCTCCGAGCCCTGGTAGGGGCCCTCGGTCAGGCCGAGCGCCTCGCCCGCCTGACGGCTGGCGTAGGCGATGGGGATCTGCGACATGTTCTGTACGCCGCCGGCGACCACCAGGTCGCTGGTGCCCGACATCACGGCCTGTGCCGCGAAGTGCACGGCCTGCTGCGAGGAGCCGCACTGGCGGTCGACCGTCACGCCGGGTACCGCCTCGGGCAGCCCGGCGGCCAGCCACGCCGTACGGGCGATGTCGCCCGCCTGCGGTCCGACCGTGTCCAGGCAGCCGAACACCACGTCCTCGACGGCCTCCGGGTCCACCTCTGTACGCTCCATCAGCGCCCGCAGCGCGTGCGCGCCCAGGTCGGCCGGGTGGACGGCGGAGAGGGAACCGCCCCGCTTGCCGACGGGGGACCTGACTGCTCCGACTATGTACGCTTCGCCGCGCGGCATCGCGCTCACGCTCCTCAGTGTCAGCTGTGCTTCGGTGTCAGCCGTGCTTGGCCGGTTTCGGTATCAGCCGTGCTTGCTCGGCTTCGGTGTGCCGTGCTTCGCCGGCTTCCGTGCCGGCCGGCTCTGCTGCCCGCTCCCGTCCTGTGCGGCGAGGCCGTCGAGGACCATCGCCGTGTACTGCTCCGCGATCTCCGCCGCGTTCTTGCGGCCCTCGGGCCGGTACCAGATGGCCGCGACCCAGACGGAGTCGCGCACGAAGCGGTAGGCCACGGGGATGTCCAGACCCGCGCGGAAACTGCCGTCCTCGACTCCGCGCTCCAGCGTGCGCGTCCACAGTTTCTGGAAGCGCTGCTGCGAGGCGGCGAGGTACGCGAAGCGCGGCTCGGCCGACAGGCGCCTGGCCTCCTTCTGGTAGATCACCACGGCCGGGCGGTGCCGCTCCATCTGCCGGAACGACTCGGTGACCAGCCCTTCGAACGTCGCACGCGGCGACAGCTCGGCCTCCTCGATCCGCTGGTACCCCTCCCACAGGTCGGTGAGGAAGGCGCTCAGGATGTCGTCGGCCATCGACTCCTTGGAGTCGAAGTGGTAGTAGAGGCTGCCCGCGAGCATCCCGGCGCGGTCCGCGATCTTCCGTACGGTCGTCGCGTTGTATCCCAGCTCGGCGAACACCTCGGCCGCGGTCGCCAGCAGTTCGGCACGGCGGTCGGTGCCGGTCGCGGTCTTCTTCTGCGCGGGCGCTTCCTTCGGGTTCCGCGCGGGCGCGTGCTTCGGGGTCACCATGTGGTCCATTCTCCGCCGTCGGCTTCCGTGGTCAGGGGTGCTGGCTGCTCACGGAGACCGCCTCGCCCGTCATGTACGAGGAGTAGTCGCTGGCCAGGAACACGATCACGTTCGCGACCTCCCACGGCTCCGCGTACCGGCCGAACGCCTCGCGCTCCGTCAGCTCCCGCAGCAGCTCGGGCGTGGTGACCTTCACAAGGTTCGGGTGCATGGCGAGGCTCGGCGCGACGGCGTTGATCCGTACCCCGTACTCAGCCGCCTCCAGCGCCGCACACCGGGTCAGCGCCATCACGCCGGCCTTGGCTGCCGCGTAGTGCGCCTGCCCTCGCTGGGCACGCCAGCCGACGACGGAGGCGTTGTTGACGATCACGCCGCCTGTTCCCTCCTGTGCGCGCATCGCGCGCAGTGCGGCGCGGGTGCAGCGGAATGTGCCGTTCAGCGTCACGTCGATGACCTTCGCCCACTGCTCGTCCGTCATCTCCACGAGGTCGCACGTGCCGCCGAGGCCCGCGTTGTTGACCATGACGTCGATCCGGCCGTACCGGTCCGTGCACGCCTCAAGCAGCGCTGTCACATCGGTCTCCGAGGTGACGTCGCACCGTACGGAGCCCACGCGCTCGGCGCCGAAGTCCCGCGCGAGCGAAGCGGCCGTCTCCTTCAGGCGCCGCTCATGGGTGTCGCCGATGACGACACCGTCCGCACCTTCCTCCAGCACACGGCGTGCGGTCGCGCCGCCGATACCGCTGCCGGCCGCCGCTGTGACGACCACGGCGCGGCCGGCGAGCAGAGCGTGCGGGGGCGTGTAAGGGGGTGGTGGTGCGCCGGTCATGGGGACCTCCGGTCGGTTCGGCGCGCTCAGGCGGGTTCCTTCGGACTGACGGGTGTCTTCGGACCGACGGGTTCCTTGGGGAGCCCGAGCACGCGTTCGGCGATGACATTGCGCTGGATCTCGTTGGAGCCGGCGTAGATCGTGTCGGAGCGGGAGAAGAGGAAGAGGCGCTGCCACTCGTCGAGCCCGCCCGGTGTCCCCTCGGGTGCGACCAGCCCCACGGCCCCGCGTACGGCCATCGCCAGCTCTCCCAGCTCGCGGTGCCAGGTGGCCCATACGAGCTTGCCGATGGAGGCCCCGGGCCCGGCCGCGCCCTCTTCGGGCCCGGCGAGCGAGCGCAGGGCGCCCAGCCGGATCAGCTCCAGGCCCTCCCAGGCGCGTGCGAGGCGTTCGCGCAGGAGTGGGTCATCCAGCGCTCCCGTACCGGCGGCGAGTTCGGTCAGGCGGCTCAACTCGCGCTCGAATCCGACCTGTTGGCCCAGCGTGGAGACGCCCCGCTCGAAGCCGAGGGTGGCCATGGCGATCCGCCAGCCGTCTCCCGGAGCCCCCACGACGTGTGCGGCGTCGGCCAGTGCCCCGTCGAAGAAGACCTCGTTGAACTCGCTCGTCCCGGTGAGCTGCCGCAGGGGTCTGACGGTCACGCCGTCCTGCCGCAGCGGCACGAGGAGGTACGACAGGCCACTGTGCCGGGCCGAGCCCTCCTCGGTGCGGGCGAGGACGAAGCACCAGTCGGACTCGTGCGCGAGCGAGGTCCACACCTTCTGGCCGTCGACGCGCCACCGGCCGCCGTGGAGCCGGGCGCGCGTACGTACGTTGGCGAGGTCGCTGCCGGCCTCCGGCTCGCTGTAGCCCTGGCACCACAGCTCGCGCACCTCGCGGATGGGCGGGAGGAAGCGTGCTCGCTGAGCCTCGGTGCCGAAGGCGATGAGGGTGGGCCCGAGGAGCTGTTCACCGATGTGGTTGACGCGGGCCGGGGCGTCGGCGCGTGCGTACTCCTCGTGGAACACCACCTGTTGGGCGAGGCTCGCGCCGCGCCCTCCGTGTTCCTCGGGCCAGCCGACGCAGGTCCAGCCCGCCGCCGCCATGTGCCGTTCCCAGGCGAGGCGTTCGGGGAAAGCCTCGTGCTCACGGCCGGGCCCGCCGAGGCCGCGTACGGCTGCGAAGTCGCCGGTCAGCGCGGAGTGCAGCCACTCGCGCACCTCGGCGCGGAAGCTGTCGTCCGCGCCGCGGAAGTCGTCGTCCACGTGCTCGCGCTCCCCTCTCGACGTGCTGTCGGGGCTCAAGCTAATCTACCAAACACTTGTTAGGGAAGAGCCCGAGAAGAGTGTGAGGAGCCGAGCCATGAGCGACGACGAGGCGGACGGGCCCGGCGCGTCCGGCGAGTTGCCGGACACCGGGCACACCGGTCCCAGGGAATCCGGTTCCGGGCACACCGGTCCCGGGGAATCCGGGACGGCGGCGGACGCCGACGTCGTGATGTACGAGCGGAGCGGCCCGCTCGCCCGTGTCACGCTCAACAGGCCCGAGTACCGCAACGCGCAGAACTCCGCCATGACGTACGCGCTCGACGCCGCGCTCCAGCGCGCGGCCGACGACGACGAGGTGCGCGCCGTCGTTCTCGCGGGTGCCGGCGCGCACTTCAGCGCCGGACACGACATCGGCACCCCGGAGCGCGACGCGCACCTCTCCTTTCCGCGCACCGCGGGCCTGTGGTGGGACCACGTGGGCAAGGAGGGCGCCGAGTCACGGTACGCACGCGAGTCCGAGGTCTACCTCGGCATGTGCCGCCGCTGGCGCGAACTGCCCAAGCCGGTGGTGTGCGCCGTGCAGGGTGCCTGCGTGGCCGGAGGGCTGATGCTCGCGTGGGTGTGCGACCTGATCGTGGCGAGCGAGGACGCCTTCTTCGCCGACCCCGTCGTACGGATGGGCATCCCCGGCGTCGAGTACTTCGCGCATCCCTGGGTGATGGGGCCGCGCATCGCCAAGGAGTTCCTGTACACGGGCGACCGTATGACCGCACGCCGCGCCTACGAGGTCGGCATGGTCAACCGGGTCGTGCCCCGCGACCAACTCGCGGCGGAGGCAGAGCGGTTGGCGACCCGTATCGCCGAGATGCCCCGCTTCGGGCTCGCGCTCACCAAGCGCGCCGTCAACCAGGCCGAGGACCTCATGGGACTTCACAGCGGGCTCGACTCGGTGTTCGGGTTGCACCATGTGGCACACGCGCACAACGGGGAGACAGCGGCCGACCCACTGGGCGGCATGAACGCGAGGTCGATGCGGGACGCCGGGCGGCGTGCCGCGGGCGAGAGGGGCTGACCGTGGACCTGGAATTCACCGCGTCCGAACACGCATTCCGCGAGGAGGCACGCGCCTGGCTCGCGGCGCACGTACCGGCCAGGCCGCTGCCGTCCCTGGAGACGGCGGAGGGCTTCGCCGCGCACCGGGAGTGGGAACGCGTCCTGTACGACGGCGGCTGGTCGGTGGTCTCCTGGCCGCGCGCGTACGGCGGCAGGGACGCCACGCTCACCGAGTGGCTGATCTTCGAGGAGGAGTACTACGCGGCGCAAGCGCCGGGACGCGTCAGCCAGAACGGCATCAACCTGCTCGCGCCCACCCTCTTCGCCCACGGCGACGAGGAACAGCTCGCACGCGTCCTGCCCCCGATGGCGTCGGGCGAGACGATCTGGGCGCAGGCGTGGTCGGAGCCCGAGGCGGGGTCCGACCTCGCCTCACTGCGCTCGCGCGCCGAGCGGACCGAACGGCACGGCGGGGGCTGGCTGTTGAGCGGGCAGAAGACGTGGTCCTCGCGCGCCGCCTTCGCCGACCGCGCGTTCGGGCTCTTCCGTACGGACCGGGAGCAGGAGCGGCACAGGGGGCTCAGCTACCTGATGTTCCCGCTGGACGCCGAAGGCGTCACGGTACGGCCCATCGGTCGGCTGGACGGGAAACCCGCCTTCGCCGAACTCTTCCTCGACCAGGTCTTCGTGCCGGACGCCGATGTGATCGGAGAGGTGGGCCAGGGCTGGCGGGCCGCCATGTCGACGGCGGGCAACGAACGGGGGGTGACGCTGCGCTCGCCGGGCCGCTTCACCGCCTCAGCCGACCGCCTGATCCACCTGTGGCGCTCACGGCAGGAACCCGCAGACAGCCGCGACCGCGTCGCCGACGCGTGGATACGGGCCAGGGCCTACCAACTCGCGGGCTACGCGGCGGCCTCGGCCGACCCGGCCGGGTCCGCATCCGGGTCCGGGTCCCGGCCCGGGGGCTCGGGGACCTCGGTGGCCTCCGCGGATTCCTCGCCGGGTGCCGGTGGCACGGCGTCGCCCTTCGCGTCGTCCATGAACAAGGTCTTCTGGTCCGAACTGGACATCGACCTGCATGAGACCGCGCTCGACCTCCTCGGCCCCGGCACGTCCGAGGTCACCGAGGGCCTGCCCGAGTCCGCGTGGATGGACGGCTGGATCTTCGCGCTGGCCGGGCCCGTCTACGCGGGCACCAACGAGATCCAGCGCGACATAGTCGCCGAGCGCGTGCTCGGCCTGCCGAGGGGACGCTGAGGACGCCATGCGCTTTCTGCCCGACGAGGACCACCGTACGTACGCGGCCACCGTGCGCCGCCTGCTCGCCGACGCCGAGCCGGCGAAGGCCGCCCGCGCGTGGGCGGCGGGTGACCAGGGGCCGGGGCGCGAGCTGTGGCGCGCGCTCGCCGACACCGGGCTGCCCGCGCTCGCCGTGCCGGAGGAACGGGGCGGTATGGGCTGGTACCCGTCCGAACTCGCCGCAGCCTTCGTGGAGATCGGCCGCGCCGCCGCCCCCGGGCCCCTCGTGGAGACGGTCGCGCTGGCCGCCGCGCTGGGCGCCGACCCGCGCGGTGGGGACACGGCGGGCCCCTGGCTGCCCCGGATCCTGACCGGCGACCTTCTCGTGACCGTCACCGATCCGGCGGGCCCGTACGCCGTGGACGGGTATCTGGCCGACGCGGCGTTCGTGACCGAAGGCCCGGCGCTGCACATGGCCGTACCCGAAGGTGGGCCGCTCCCCTCGATCGACCCCACCCGCCACCTCGTACGCTGCGAGCCCGCCACGCCGGTCGAGTCCGGCGAGCCCGTGCCAGGAGACGCCGCACGGCTGCGCTCGCTCGCCACGCTCCTCACCGCCGCGCAGGCACTCGGTGCGGGGCGCGCGCTGCTGGACGGGAGCGTCGAATACGCGGGCCGGCGTACGCAGTTCGGGCGGCAGATCGGTTCGTTCCAGGCCGTCAAGCACCAGTTGGCGACGGTCGCCATCGCGCTGGAGTTCGCTGAACCCCTCCTGCACGGCGCCGCGTTGGCGGTCCGCGCGCAGCCCGGGGGCCCGGGGCCGGCCGAGGGGAGCGCCGGCGGACCCGGCGACGCCACGGACCCGCGTGACCTGCCCGCAGCCAAGGCCGCCTGTTCCCGCGCCGCACACCAGGCGGCCCGCACGGCACTTCAGGTCCACGGGGCACTGGGATACACCGACGAGTACGACCTCACACTGCACCTCCGTAAGGCCCGCGCCCTCCACGATGCCTGGGGAACCCCCGCCGCCTGCCACCAGGCAGTCCTCGCGGGAGGCCGCTTCCCGGCCGTGCAGGGGGAGGCGGCGTCCGGCGAATGAGCCCGTCCACCGGGGAAACACCGGCCAGGCACCCGCCGACCCGGCGCGAGCCGCCAGGCTGAGCTGTTCTTCCCCACCTGACGCCTGCCGGAATCGATTGAATCTCGATCGGAAGCGATTGATAATCGATATATGCATCGACTCTTCATCGTGGTACTCCGTGCCGGTATCGCCGCCGCGATCCTGCTCGGCCTCTTCGGTCAGATCGTCGTCATCCCCACGACCGCGGCCGACGAGGTCGAGCGCTTCCCTCCCTACGCCCCGTACGAAGTCCCTTACGTGACGGTGGCGATCCTCGGCGTCGCCTGCGTCCAGGTGCTGCTCGTCGCGGTGTGGATGCTGCTCGCCATGGTCGAACGCGGCGCGATCTTCACGGCGCGCGCCTTCCGGTGGGTCGACGTCATCATCGGCTCCTCGGTCGTGGCGACGCTGCTGGCGGCCGGGGTCATGGGGCATCTGGGCCTGGCCAGTATTCCCTCGCCCGACGACGGCATGGATGTCGTCAGTGCCTTGGTTGCCGCGACGGCGTGTGTCGGTGCGGGAGTGGCGTTCGCGATGCTGACCGTCATACTGCGGAGCCTCTTGCGCAAGGCGACGGACCTGGAGACCGAGATGGCCGAGGTGGTCTGATGGCGATCGTCGTCGACCTCGACGTCCAACTCGCCAAACACCGGATGTCGGTCGGCGAGTTCGCCGCCGCCGTCGGCATCACGCCCGCCAATGTCGCCGTACTGAAGAACGGCCGCGCGAAGGCGGTGCGGTTCACGACGCTGGACGCGATCTGCCGCACCTTGGGGTGCCAGCCAGGGGATGTGCTGCGCTGGGTGCCTGACGACGAAGCGGATGTGACGGGCGCCTAGCGGTGCCCGCCCAGTTGGGCGACCAGCTGTGCGCCTAGTTGTGCGCTTCTCCGGGGTGCCCCTGCGGGTGTGTTACGGGGTGCGGGTAGGGCTTCCCGTGTCCTTACCGGGCCGGTAGGCGGGCGCAGCGGCGGCAGGTGCGGGCTGAGGTGGCGACCACGCCGTGTGAGGCGGCTGTGAGTGCGCCGGCGCATGCGAGCAGGGGCCAGTCGGCGGTGAGGGCGGAGGTCACGCCGAGGGTGAGGGTGGCGAGCGCCATGGCGATGCCGACCGCCGTGCCGGACCACGCGACGGCCGCGGGCAGCCGGCGCGGTGTGGGCAGCCGTCTGGCGAGGGTGCCGGTGGCCGCCAGTGCCGCGAGGCCGAGCAGCGCTGCCGCCGCTGCCCCAGCTGCGGCGACGGCTACGACGGCGAGCGGGAGCGTCAACAGGCGTGCGGCGCCCGGTTGTTGCCACCCGGGCCCGTGGTCGCTCGTCCAGATCAGCAGCCAGCAGATGATCAGGAACGGTGCCGTGAGCGCGACGGCCCTGGCGGTGTGCCGGGTCTGCGCCACGGTCAACTCGCGCTGGAAGCCGGGCGCCAGCTCCTTCGCCGTCCCGAACTCCCGTACCGCTTCCCGCGCGGCGTGCTCGGAGGGCATGCCCCCGGCCGTACGCGCGGCGGTCGCGTCCGTGAGGCCCTCGCGTACCTCGGCCATCATCCGCGCCTTGAGGCGCACCGGCCCGTGGAGCGTGGCATCCAGTGCTGCCACGTGGCTCTCGATGGGGTCGGCGGGCGCCGGTTTCCCGGCCGCGTTCCCGTCGGCGCTCATGTGGCGGGCCTGGTCGCTGCGGGGGCTGTGTCCGGGTTCAGTACGGAGCCGATCGCGGTGGTGAACTCCTGCCATGCCGTCCGTTCGCCCGCCAGCATGCGCTGTCCCGCGTCGGTGAGTTCGTAGCATCGGCGCCGCCGTTCACCGACGGACTCCCACTTGCTGTGCAGCAGCCCGAGCCGCTCCAGCCGGTTGAGCGCCGGATAGATCGTGCCCGTACGCAGTTCCAGTACGCCGCCGCTGCGGTCCTGGACCGCGGTGATGACCGCGTATCCGTGCAGCGGTCCCGGTTCGAGCACCGCCAGCAGCAACCCGTCGAGGTGCCCTCGCACCGCGTCTGTCTTCATAGGTAGGCAGCCTACACATGAACATGTAGCCGTGCTATCTATTGGCAGCCAACTTATTCTTCGCTCTGGAGCACCGGTGACCAAGCTGCTGCTGTCCCTGCATGTCCTCGCTGCGATCCTCGCGGTCGGTCCGATCGCCGTCGCCGCCTCGATGTTCCCGCGCTATGCCCGCCAGTTGGCGGGTCACGCCGCGGTCTCCGGCCCTGCGACCGGCCCTGCGACCGGCCACGTGTCCGGCTCGGCATCCGGTGGGCGGCCCGCGAGCGAACGGGCCGCGGCAGGCGCCGCGTTGCTTCACCGCATCTGCCGCGCCTACGCCGTCGTCGGGGTCGCCGTCCCCGTTCTGGGGCTGGCCACCGGCGCCCAACTCGGCGTGCTCACGGATGCCTGGCTGATCGCCTCGCTGATCCTGACGGCAGCCGCCGCCGCGCTTCTGGCTCTCGCCATACTCCCCGCGCAGAGCCGGCTGCTCGATGTGCCTTCGTCCGTGGCGCGTGCGTCGGTGGCCCGGCTGGCGGGGCTCACCGGTGCGTTCAACCTTCTCTGGGCCGTGGTCGTCGTCCTCATGATCATCCGCCCTGGCTCCACGACGGGCGTATGAACCCTCGCTCCGGAGCAGGGGCAGGGGGTCAGGAGTAGAGGGCAGAGGGCAGGGGGCGGATGAGTGGGTGTGCCGTCAGACGCCTCGGCCGCGTCGCTGACCTGGATGATGGTCCGGCCGGTGGTGCGTCGCCTTGCGTGGGTCAGCGGGGTTGGCGCAGTCCTGCGACGAGGAGTTCGACCAGGCGGCGTGCGTCGTAGAGGGAATCGCTGTCGGCGCCGATGCACAGGTTTCCGACGCCGCGCATCAGCTCGTATGCCTGGAGATCGGAGCGGATCTCACCGGATTCGGCAGCGGCGTCGAGGAGTTGGGTGCACACGGGTACGAGGCGGTCGAGGAAGTAGGCGTGGAGCGTCTCGAAGCCGGCGTTGTCGGACTGCAGTACTCCGGCGAGGCCGTGCTTGGTGACCAGGAAGTCGACGAAGAGGTCGATCCATTCGCCCAGTGCGGCGTGCGGGGTCGCGCTGGTCTCCAGCAGGGCGGGGCCGGACTCGGCGAGGCGCTCCACCTGGTGCCGGTAGACGGCGATGATGAGGTCGGCGCGGGTGGGGAAGTGGCGGTAGATCGTGCCCATGCCGACGCCGGCTTCGGCCGCGATGTCGCGTACCGGCGCTTCCACGCCCGAGGTGAGGAAGACCGTGGCCGCCGCGTTGAGCAGGGTCTCCTCGTTGCGCCGCGCGTCCGCCCGTTTGGGCCGGGGCTCCTGCCCCGCGCCCTCGTCGCCGTCGTTCACCGTGCCACTCCTTCCATCGCCGCGGGACCTGCCGAGCGGAACGTCGCTCCTTATCGTTTCCGGAGCGAGGCTCCGCTTGCCCATGATGGCAGAGCGCCAACCCGCCGACCACTCACGCCTGCGCTGCCCCGTCCTGTGCGCGCACGCCAGGCCGGCGCTGGTCGCCCCCTCGCTGCGGCGCCGCTGACCTTCCGGTTCCGTGGACGGGTCCCTGGTTCGGGCGGCTGAGCCCCGGCGCCGCGCCCCGGCAGGCTGTCCGGTACGGCGGTGCGCCGTTGTCCCGGTCAGTGGGTCGGTGGGTGTCGCGCGCGTGGGCGGGTTTCTACGTTCACGGCATGAGACTGACGAGTGGGCGGCAGGGCGGGTCAAGTGCGCGTGGTTTCAAGCGGGTTGGGGCGGCCGTCGGGGTCTGCGTGCTGGTCGCCTGCGGGGTGGGGTGCGCGTCGGGAGAGGAGGGGCACGGGGTGGCGGAAGGGGTCGTCCCGTTCGTCTCCGCCTCGGTGAGCGACCACAGGGACGGGCGCTACACCGTGCGCTGGTCGGCGCCCGGTGCCGAGCGGGTCCGGATTTACGCGGAAGGAGGGGAAGGAAGGAAAGGGGGCGAAGAGGGTGCCGGGGGCGAGGGGGCCGGAGAGCGCGTGCGCCAGGCCGTCGCGCGCGGGGACGGGCGGGGGAAGGTCACCGTACGGGTGAAGGGGAAGGTGGACAGGCGGTGGTTCCGGCTGGTGCCTGACGAGGGGCGGGAGCTGCGGCTCGCCGACCGTTCGCTGCATCTGGCCTCGGCGCCCAACTTCCGTGACGCGGGCGGTCACCGCACGGCCGACGGGCGCTGGGTGCGTATGGGCAAGGTCTACCGCTCGGCCGGCCTCGACCGCCTCACCGCCGCCGACCGGGACAGGCTGAAGCGGCTCGGCATCGCGCCCGTACTCGACCTGCGGGCCACGAGTGAGGCGAAGCGGCAGCCCGACGTGCTGCACAAGGACGCGGATCTGCGCCGTCTGAACGTGCTCGGCGACGGCAGAACCATCGCCAACACGCCTCCCACCTCGGCCCGCCACGCGCGTTCCCTCATGCTCGGCTCATACCGCGACTTCGTCACCGAGCGGACGGGGCGCGACGCGTACCGCCGCCTCTTCGCCGATGTCACCCGGCCGAGCGGCGAGGCCGCGCTCTACCACTGCACGGCAGGCAAGGACCGTACGGGCTGGGCGTCGGCCGCGCTGCTCACGGCGCTCGGCGTGCCCCGCTCCACCGTCACCCGCGACTACCTCGCCTCCAGCGCCTACCTCACCGGCTACAACGAGCAGGCGCTCCACCACCTGCCCGCCTCCCAGCACGGTGCGTACAAGCCGATGCTCGCCGTGCGGAAGGAGTACCTCGACTCCGCCTTCGCCGCCGTGCGCGCCGAGTACGGCTCCTTCGACGGCTACCTCAAGAAGGGGCTGAAGCTCGGAGCCGGACAGCTCGCCGCACTCCGCGACGAGCTGCTGGTGGGGAAGGCCGCCGAACCCGCCGGCTCCTGATGCCACGTCGGCGGGTCACCTCGGGCCCTACCGGGCGAGGTGCCCTCATCTCTGGAGGAAGGCCAGCAGGTCCTGGTTGAACCGCTCCTTGTGGCCGGGTACGAGTCCGATGCCGTGGGAGCCGCCCTCGTAGACCTTGAGGGTGGCGCCGGGTACGAGTCGTGCCGTCTTGCGGCCCGTGGCGTCGATCGGCACGATCTGGTCGTCGTCGCCGTGGATGACGAGGGTCGGCATGTCGAACTTCTTCAGGTCCTCGTGGAAGTCGGTGCGCGCGAACGCGTCCACACACGCGATCCCGGCCTCCAGGGACTCGTGCATCGCCATGAACCAGAACGCGTCCTTGTTTCCCTGAGTGACCGTGTTTCCCTCCCTGTTGGCGCCGAAGAACCCCTCGGCCGTGTCCCTCCAATGCTGCGAACGCTCCCTGCGCATGCTGCTCTTGATGTCCTCGAACACCTCGGCCGGTACGCCCTCCGGGTTGTCTTCCGTCCGGATCATCAGCGGTGGAATCGCGGACAGCAGCACGGCCGACGCCACGCGCCCGCTGCCGTGGCGTCCGATGTAGCGGGCCAGCTCGCCGCCGCCCATGGAGTGCGCCACCAGGGTGACGTCACGCAGGTCCAGGTGTGTGAGCAGGGCGTTGAGGTCGTCGGCGAACGTGTCGAAGTCGTATCCCGACCAGGGCTGGCTGGAGCGCCCGTGGCCGCGCCGGTCGTGTGCGATGCCGCGGAAGCCGTTGTCCGCGACGTGCTTCATCTGGTCCTCCCAGGCGTCCGCGTTCAGCGGCCAGCCGTGGATGAAGACGACGGGGCGCCCGCTGCCCCAGTCCTTGTAGAAGAGCTGGGTCCCGTCACGGGTGGTCACGTAGTTCACGAGGGCGTCCTCCTCGGTACGGGCACGTGCGGCGCGGATACGTCGGTACGGATGCCTCAGCAGGGGCACGTCGAGGAGGGCCCTCAATACGCACCGGGGGCGGGCCCCGTCTTGGGTCCGGGCCCGGCCACAGGGCCTCCGGGTGGTCCGTTCTACGACGTTACGAGAAGGAGCGAATCGGCGCAAACCGCACATAAAGGGCAGGGCGGAGGGCTATACGGAGAGCCGGTTACGCAACCACTCCGCCGCACCCGCAAGCGCCGTCTCCGCCTCCGGCAGCAGCGCGCCGAAGCCCAGGAACCCGTGGAACATTCCCGGTGCGGCGCGCACCTCGGCCTGCGGGAGCCGAGCGGCGTAGGCGCGGCCCTCGTCACGGAGCGGATCGCAGTCAGGCAGCAGCACATAGGCGGGCGGCAGTCCGGCCAGCGCCTCCGCCGGTGCCAGCGCGGGAGCCGTGTGCGGCACGGGCGGCGCACCGCTCAGGTAGTGCGACCAGTACCAGCGCATGTGCGCCGTGGTGAGGAAGTGATCACCGGGGTCGCCGAACTCGCGCATCGAGGCCGAGCCCAGGCGCGGATCGAGCGCCGGGTACGCGAGGAACTGCGCCACGGGCATGGGGCGGCCCCGTTCCCCGGCCAGGAGACAGGCGGCGGTCGCCAGGTTGCCTCCCGCGCTGTCCCCCGCGACGGCGATACGCGCGGGATCCCCGCCCTCCTCACGCGCCCGCTCCGCCGCCCAGCGCAGCGCCGCGTACGCGTCCTCGGCGGCTGCCGGAGCGGGGTGCTCGGGGGCGAGGCGGTACCCGACGGAGACCACCAACGCGCCTGTCCGCACGGCCAGTTCGCGGCACAGGCCGTCATGAGAGTCCAGCCCGCACAGGACGAAGCCGCCGCCGTGGAAGAAGAGAAGGACGGGCGCGGGCGTGGGCGAGTGGTGCGGGCCGGGGGCGGGCGAGCGGTACAGCCGTACCGGGATCTCCGTGCCCGACGCCGCGCCCGGAACGGTCCTGTCCACCACGGAGACCGGCTCCCGCCCCTCCCTGGGCGGCTGCGAGGTGGCCCGGCGCACCGCCTCCACGTCCGTTTCCGGTGTCAGCTCGGGGAAGGCCGCTGTCAGCGCGTCCACGATCTCCCTCGCGGCGGGCGTGAGTTGGTGCGTACGCGCGGTCTCGGCGGTCCTGGCCGGGTGCGGGAGGCTCACCGGGCCGCCAGCCCGCCGTCGACGGCGAACTCCGCGCCGGTCACGTACGACGACGCGTCCGAGGCGAGGAACAGGACCAGGCGCGCCACGTCGTCGGGGGTGCCGATGCGGCGCATCGGCACATTCGGGTACGCGCGGTCGCGCACGTCCTCGCCGCCGCCCGTGACTCCGGCGATCATCGGGGTGTCGATCATGCCGGGGTGTACGGAGTTGATCCGTATCCCGTCCGCTGCCACGTCCAGTGCGGCGGACTTCGTCATGCCGCGCAGCCCGAACTTCGTTGCCCCGTAGGCACTGTGGCCCGGGATGCCGGTAAGGCCCGCGGTGGAGGAGATGTTGATGACCGAGCCGCCGCCTGCCGCGCGCATCGCGGGGAGTACGGCGCGGATGCCGAGGAAGGGGCCGACGAGGTTGACCGACAGCAGCGTGCGGAACCGGTCCTCCGTCTCCTCACCGACGGGCGCCGTGTGCCAGAGCGCGGCGTTGTTGACCAGGATGTCGAGGCGCCCGTAGCGCTCGACGGCCGCGGCGACGACGCGTTCCCAGTCGGCGGCCGAGGACACGTCGTGCCGCAGGAAGAGTGCCGCGTCCGCACGGCCTCCGGCACGGCCTCCGGCACGGTCATTGGCCGCGCACACCTCGGCGGCGAGCGCCTCGCCGTCCGCGTCCTGGATGTCCGTCAGCACGACCGAGGCCCCGGCGGCGGCGAGCGTACGCGCGTGCTCCGCGCCCTGCCCCTGTGCGGCGCCGGTCACCAGCGCGACCTTTCCCGTGAGGTCCAGCGGGTTCGCGTTCGACGGTGCGAGTGGTTCCGTCATGGCGCGTCAGCCTCCTCTACTTGCCCTGCGAACGGAAGTGCGGGATCACGGTCTCGCCCCACTGCCGGATGGTCTCCATGCACGCCTCCTGCGGCACCGTTCCCATCTGGATCAGGCACATGACCTCGTCGACGCCGATGTCGGCGAGCTGCTGCACATAGTCGACGGCGGTGGCGGCGTCCCCGTACGCGTGTTCCGCGTTGTAGGTCCCGGTGTCCACGGGGCGCGCGGGAATGTTCGCCTCGTGCAGCTTGGCGACCAGTTCCTCGCGGTCCCTGGCCATCGCGGCGACATGCTCGGTGTGGCCCATCGACTCGGCGTAGACCTTGGGCGCCGGGGCGTTCCCGTACCAGTGGGCGATCGACTCCGCGAAGAAGCGCTGGCCGCGCGTGCCCAGCCGCAGCGCCAGGTCGGCGTCGTCCAGTACGACGGTGGGGCAGAGCGCGGAGAGGTGATCGTTCGACCGGTCGGAGACGAAGCGTTCTCCCGTACGGGCCTCGATGGCCTCGTCGTAGACCTTGCGCATCTCGCGTACGTCGTCGGCGCCGGCGAAGCCCATCACCAGCGCGCCGATGCCGAGTTCGGCGGCGAGCTTGAGCGTGTCGTGCTTGCTGCACGCCATGAACAGCGGCGGGTGCGGGTCCTGGACCGGCCTCGGCAGAACGGCGCCAGGACCGATGTCCAGCGAGCCGTGCCACTCGAACTCGTCCTCGCGCCAGGCGCTGGAGAAGATCCGCAGCGCCTCCTCCATCTGCGGATAGGTGTCCTCGGACCGCACCCCGAACATCGACATCTCCTGCCTGGTCGCCCCGCGCCCCGCGCCGATGTCCACGCGCCCTCCGCTGAGCACGTCGAGCATCGCCGCGCGCTCGGCCACGCGCACCGGGTGCTGGTATCCGAACGGCATGGTCACCACGCCGTGCCCGATCCGTATCCGCTCCGTGCGTGCCGCGACCCACGTCAGGAAGATCTCCGAGGCCGACATGTGCGCGTACTGCTTCAGCGAGTGGTGTTCGACCGCCCAGACCCGGTCGAACCCCATCTCCTCGGCGTACACCGCCTGTTCGACACAGTCCTGGAGAACCTGCCGTTCCTGTTCGCGGGACGGATCCGCCATCTGCGCTTCAAAGATCATCGAGAACTTCACCGGGACCGGCCTCCTTGGGGACGACACTGTCGTGCGAGACGAGGTATTCCTAACAGGAATACCTCGCCGGGCAAACAGTGTGATGCCGCTCAGTGGGACGGTTCGTTCGGAATGGCGGGACGGTTCGTTCGGAACGGGCCGTCGGGGTGCGGCGCAGACGGCGTCCGGGCAGCGACGACGGCGACGTCCGGGGGGCGGCGGGGACGGCTCGCGCGTACGGGCTGGGCCCCGGATGCGGCCGGTCGGCGTCGCCCCCGCGTGCGCATCCGGGATCGGCGCAGCGCGTGATGACCGCCTGAGCTGCCGCGGCCGGCTTCCGGGCCCCGAGGCGTACCCCGGACCGGGCGGGCGGGCGATGGGGGGCGCCTCGGTCGTGCCGGGCAGTGCCGGGGCATGCCGAAGGTGTGCCGGGTGCGGGCCTCTCAGGGCGGGGGAGGTGCGGCGCTCGCGCTTGTGCCGTGTCCGTGCGCCGCGCCGAGCGTCACCCGCATCGCGGGTAGCACCCGGCCGGGCGCGACCTCGCGCTCACCGATGCGTTCGGCGCCCATACGCAGGTAGAAAGGCTCCGCGTTCGGATCCGACTCCCAACGGAGTGACCGGTAACCCGCCAGCCGTGCCCAGCCCACGGCGTGCTCCCACAGTGCGCGCCCCAAGCCGGTCCCGATCGCCTCGGGTTCGAGGAACATGTCAGCCAGCTCCCCGTCCGGCGGTGTGCCCGTCACCTGGTAGTACCCGAGCACCGTCCCGTCCCGCTCCGCGACCACCACGCCTCCGGCGCGTATCTCCGCCACCCCGACCGCCGGCGTCCCGCCCATCCGGTCCAGTACAGAGGGCTCGTACCCCCAATACCCCTTCGACCGCCGCGTCAGCGCGCTCAGCGCGTCCGCTTCGGAGGGTTTTGCGGGGCGCATATGCAAACTCATCCGTGGAGTATCGCCTCTCGCGGGGCCGCCCTGCGGCGTCGCGTCCCTCCGGTCGGCGAGCGGCGGTTGGCGATCAGCGGTCGGGCGTTACGACTGGTGCTGGGGCGAGGCCAGCCGCTGCATCCACTGTGAGCTGATGTACTGCCCATGCTTGACGGCGTACTCGCTGAAGACCCCGACCTCCGTGAAGCCGAATTTCCGGTGCAGTGCGACGGACGCGTCATTGGGCATGGCTATGCCTGCGAGAGTGACGTGAACGGGTTCGCCGGCGAGGCTGTCGAACAGTGCGCGGTAGAGCGAGGTTCCGATGCCTCGGCCCCGGCTTTGCGCGTGGAGCGCGATGCTTGCCTCGACGGTCTGCTGGAAGGCTTCGTGGTCCCGGTAGCGCTGGCTGCAGGCGTAGCCCAGAACCTGGTTGTCCTGGCGGGCGACGAGCAGTTTGTAGGGACCGGTCGTGGCGAACTGGTCGAACCATTCGCGTCGTTCGGCCACGCTGGTCGGCCGGGTGGCGAAGGTGGCGATCGAGTTCGCCGCTGTGTAGTTCACGATCTCGACGATCTGGGAAAGGTCGTCAGCGGCGCCGAAACCGATGTCGACAGGACTCATCGCGGACGTGGGCACGTCACTTCGCTGGTTCATGCCGACACGGTAGTCGGCGTCCTTGACGCGGTCCGAGGTCGGCGAGGTCGCCGAGTCCGGCGGATGGACACCGTCGGGAAGGGCACGGAGCGGTCGGCCCGTGGCGGCGGCCCTTCGCGGGGTTCCGGCCGACGGTGGTGGCGGGCCGGGGTGCCTCGGTGCCGGTCTCGACGGTGTCGCCGCCGAAGCTGCGGTCCAGTCCGGGTTGGCCGCGCGTTTCTTCTCTTTCCGCCCGCCCGGCACCTGGAGCGGCAACTCCGCGCCGCATCAGGCCGGTTGAGGGTCCGCGGGCGCGCTGCGGGCCTGGTTGTCAGAGGCGGCCAGTAGCCTCGGGCGGCATGGGCATAAGGACCGATGTAGTGGTGGCTTACCAGGTCAACGACGAGATGGAGAGAGCGCTCGGACTGGCTGAGGCGGTCGGCGAGCCTGTCGGTGTCACGTTCATGTGGGAGGGGGGAAAGGGGGCGGAACGCGCGGTATTGGTGCCCGCCGCCACGCTGGCGCTCTGGGAGCACTGGGCCCCCACCGCCTTTCCGGCGAGTGACGCCGGTGACGAGGACCTGGCTGCGGCGGAGGAGCCTGAACTGGCCCACCCGGCGGAGTTCGGCGCTTTCACGCTCTTTCGTCGTCGGGTGGGCGGGCGAACGGCGGTCGCTCGCGAAGGCGTTGTCGTCGCCGAGCTGCTGGACCCCGACGAGGCGCACTGGCTTGAGGAGGAGGCCCGCAACGTCCGCCAGGGCTTCATGGATCCGAAGCAGAAGGCGGCGTTCGAGGAGTTCCTTGCCCGCCAGGCGCCCGTGGGTGAGCAGTGACGCGCCCACTCGTGCGTGAGGTCCCCTGCCTGGCCGCCCGGCCCCGGTGTCGGTGTCGGCGTCCGTGCGGGCGTACCGGTCAGGGGCAGCGCTCCGCTCCGGCAGTGGGGACCGAACGCGTAGAGTCGGCGCGTGGTTCGTAAGGATGAGAGCACGGAGAGCGGTGGGCGGCCCGAGGCCGTTGGCCGGGCAGGGAGCGCGGCGGCGCGCGAGGGCGTGCAGGGCACCGGAGACCGTCCCCTGCCGCCGACGAGCTGGGCCGTACTCGGCCTGCTCTCCTTCGAGCGTGAACTGTCCGGGTACGACCTGAAGAAGTGGGCCGACTGGTCACTGAGCTTCTTCTACTGGTCGCCGTCCTTCAGCCAGATCTACGGGGAGTTGAAGCGGCTTGAGGGTGCGGGCTACGTCACCTCGCGCAGCGTCCCGCAGGCGACGGGCAACCGCGACAAGCGGGTCTACGCGATCACGGACGAGGGCCGCGCCGCCGTACGCGAGTGGGCGCGCGGCGCAGCCGTCGAGCCGCCGGTGCTCAAGCACGGGGTGATGCTCCGCATCTGGCTCGGTCACCTGCTCGAAGCGGACCAGGCCAAGGACATTCTGCGCGAACACCAGGCGTACGCCGAGAAGATGGGCGACCGCGCACGGGTCGACGGCGAGGCGGCCGAGAGCGAGCCGTCGTGGGCGTACCCGAGGCTCGTACTGCGCTGGGCCGAGCGCTATTACGAGGCCGAACGCAAGCTCGCCGAGGACATGTTGGCCGACCTCGACGAGCTGGCACGGCACGAGGGTGCCTCCGGCGCGAGGGCCGAGGGCGGTACCGCCGGGAGCCCCCGCGAGGGCGCCCCCGGCAGTGGGGAAGAGGAAGCGGGCTGACGCTCGGGCCGCGCGTCACCCCGCCTCACCCCGCGCCCTGCCCGTGCCGACCCTGCCCGTGCTGCTCGCCCTGTCGTCCATGTCGTCCCCCTGTCCGCGCAGCCGATGCCGCCCGTGCCCGGGACGTGCGCTCACTGGCGTGCGTATGTGGTGAGGCTGATTCCGGACGGGAAGTCCCGTGTCGGGCTCACGGGAGCGAACGCGGTGGGTCGGAACTCGCCGTCGAACATGGGGATTCCGGCCCCCGCGATCCGCGGGCTGCGCTTGATGACCAGCTCGTCGATCTCGTCGAGCACCGCCCCGGCGAGCTTGCCGCCGCCGCACAGCCAGATGTCCATGCCGCCCTCCTCTGCCTTGAGCCGCCGCACCAGCGCGACGGGGTCCTCGTCGGAGACGATCCGCACCGCGGGCTCTTCGGTGGTGAGCGTCGTGGAGACGACGTACTGGCGCAGGTGCGCATAGGGGCTGGTGACGCCCTCGCTCAGCCCGATCCCGTAGGTACCGCGGCCCATCACCACCGTGTCGAAGCGCTTGTTGGGCGCATCCGGTATGCCGAAGTGGGCACGTGCGGGAGTCGGAATGGTCTCGGGCAGCTCCTCACTGATCGCTGCGGTGAGGTCCTCGGGAATGGGGAAGAAGTCGTGCTCTCCTTGGGGTCCCGCGATGTAGCCGTCGAGTGTCACGGCGACGTAGTAGACGAGCTTGCGCACAGGGGTACCTCCTGGTGGTGACGGGCTGAACGGGGCGTGTGCATACGAGACAACCGGGGCGCGACAGCCGGGGCCACGACCACCGGGGCCACGTACGGCTCGATCCGCTCCGCCGGGCAGGCGGTCAGCGCCGCGTGCCCGGCTTGGGCAGCGGCCGGGGGCGGGGCACGGAGCGCGGCTTCTGGGGCCTGCGCCAGGTGTCGTCGCGGAACGGTGTGCGGGCCGAAGGGCCGATGCCGGTCAGGCCGGAGAGCTGTACTCGCAAAGTGCCTCCCATAGGGTGCTTCAGATGAACTACTCTGTGTGCAGTGGTGTGAATGTAGTGCTGCACTTGCAGTGGTGTCAACGGCCTTTCGGCAGCGGAGGCCGGCACCGGACCGAAGGAGATACGAAGCGACATGAGGCAGAACCCGCAGCGGCGCATCGCCCTGCTCGACGCGGCCATCGAGGTGCTCGCGCGCGAGGGCTCACGCGGCCTGACGCTGCGCGCCGTCGACAAGGAGGCGGGCGTCCCCACGGGTACGGCGTCCAACTACTTCGCACACCGCGGTGACATGCTCACCCAGGTCATGCGCCGTACGCGGGAGCGGCTGATGCCCGACGAGACGGCGCTGGCCGAGACGATGAAGGCCGAGCGCACGCAGGAGCTGGTGGTGACGCTCATGGGGCAGCTCGTGGAGCGGCTGCGCACCAACCGCAGCTGTCATCTGGCCATGCTGGAGCTGCGGTTGGAGAGCACGAGGCGCCCCGAGCTGAACGAGGAGCTGTCCCGGTTCCTCGGCGCCGAGCTGGAGAACAACATCGCCTTCAACCGGGACGCGGGACTGCCGGGGGACGATGCCGGGATCGTGGTGCTCTATCTGGCCATGTGGGGGCTCCTGGTGGACCATCTGACGGTCCCGGGAATCCTGGAGCCGTGGTCGATCGACCAGCTGATCGAGGAAATGGTGCCGCGCATCCTCACGGCCCCGAGTGCCGACACGGACTGACGGGGACTGACGGAGGCCGGTGAAGGGCCGACGAGGACTGACGAGGGCCGGACGGGAGCCGGACGGGGAGCGACGCGAACTGTCGCGGCCCTGCGGGCGGACTGGCGGTGTCCGGGGGCGTCCGGGGGGAGGCCGGGGAGACCTAGGGGCGCTGCTGGGGCCGCCCGGGACCGTGTCAGGAACGCGGATCGTGCGGGCTGAGTACGGTCGTCGTCGCGCCCTCGCGTGCGACGTTGACGACCGGGTCGGTGCTCATCCTGCCGCCGTAGCCGACTACTTGGCCGTCCAGTACGGACACCGTCAGATCGCGGAAGTACGTCCCGCGGCCGGTCGGCAGCCCGTTCGTGGTGATGCGCCGCTGGACGAGCCAGCCGCGGTGCTCGGGAGCACGTACGGCGTCGCGCCATGCGTCCTGCGACGTCCCGGCACCGATGACGACGTCCTTGCCCCACGCGCTGTACGGGGCCTTCAGCACCAGGTCCGGCTGTTCGGCGAGCGCCTCGGACTCCGTGATGCCGTCGCCCAGCTTGCGGCTGAAGGGCACCAGCGCGTCGAGGGCCGCGCACTCGTCGGCGGTGAACAGCCGCCGGAAGCGCGGGTCGGACAGCGCAGCAAGGCACAGTTTGTTCTCGGCCACCCAGCGCTCGGCCGGCACATTGGGTACGACGAGGTCGCCTTCGGCGATCCGGGAGCAGAAGGTGTTCCAGCGTGCGGGTTCGTCCAGGTCGCGCGGTACGTACTTGAAGTACCCGAGCCGCAGGCCGGCCGCGTGCTCCACGTCTCCGGGCTCCAGGACGACCGACTCGCGCCCGAGCGCGGTCAGTTGCTCTTCCATGAGGCCGAACTCGCTGCGTGACTGCCACGGTGCGGCGAAGAGGCCGACGCGGCGGCTGTCCTCCTCCGGCACGCCGTGGCGCTCCCCGTGGGTGATCAGCCACGAGGCGAACCACGTCTCGTCCTCGACGGGGGACCAGGCCGCCCCCGCGGCGTCCAGCAGGTCCCTCGCGCGGGACTCGCGCCAGAACCGGTTGAGCAGCCCGCCGAGCAGGACACTGCCGGGGCTGCTGGCGTTGAACTCCAGTACGCCTACGGTCCCGAGCGTGTCCCCCAGCAGGTCGAGCCGGCACATGTCGACGGTCAGCCGCTCAGGTCCTGGCTGCCGAAGGGCCCAGCGGCGCAGCGCGGGCGGTACGTCCAGCAGTTCCTGGAGCGCGGTGTCCGACGGGTAGCGGCGGACCACCTCCTGGAGGCACCGCACCACCGTGACGGCCCGGTGGCGCAGCACCGGTTCCGCTTCCGGGTGCAGTACCGAGACCGCGGGCAGTACGGGCCACGGGCTGGCGCCAGGCCCCGTCGGCGACCCCGTCTTGAGCAGGGGCAGCGCCGCCACGCGCGCCTCCACCCGCTCGGCCGCCGCGGCAATGAGCGGGTCGGACAGCCCGGGTGACGGCGGTCGCGCGCCGAGCCCGAGTTCGGCGCCGATGAGGGGAGTGCCGTCAGGAACGTCGTTGATCACGTCGACTGCAACGAACGACCGTGCCGGTGGATACGCCGGACCGGTCCGGGGCGGGCCCGGTCCGACGGGCCCGGGTCCGATAGGCCCGCTGGTTCCAGTGGGCTCTGGTGGCGTCCGCTGGGACCTGAGGGGGCCTGGTCCCGACCGGGCCAGGGTCCCCGCGATGCCTACGCGGCGTGGGCCGCCCGCGCCGTGCCGGCGGTGTAGGCCCCGTACGTGCGGCGGAAGTAGAGCAGCGGGCCCGCTTCGCGGTGGTGGTGGAGGCCGGTGACGCGGGCGACGGCGAGGGTGTGGTCCCCGCCGGGGAGTTCGGTCTCCAGCGCGCACTCGATGGTGGCGAGGGCGCCGTCGAGCGCGGGGGCGCCGTTGGGGCAGGCGTGCCAGGACACGCCGGTGAACTTGTCGCCGCCGCTCGCGGCGAAGGCGCGGGACAGTTCGGTCTGGTCCTCGGCCAGGATGCCCACGGCGAAGCTGCCCGCCTCGCGGACCCGGGGCCAACTGGTGGAGGTGCGCGCGGGGGCGAAGCAGATGAGGGGCGGTTCGAGGGAGAGCGAGGTGAACGACTGCACGGCCATGCCGACCGGTGCGCCGTCGGCCCCGGTCGCCGTGACGACGGCGACACCGGTGCAGAAGCTGCTCATGACCCGTTTCATCAGCGCCTGATCGACAGGTTCGGCGGGGCCCGCGGGCGGGCCTTCATCCGATACGGGGTTCGCCGTCGGGTTCGCCGCCGGATCCTCCGTCGTGGCGGTCGTGGCGGTCGTGGCGGTCGTGGCGGTCGTGGCGGTCGTGGCGGTCGCGGCAGCCGCGGCGGGGGTTGTCGCACTCATCGGGACACTCGCTTCCGTGGGGACGTTGACGCCTGTTAGGAGTATTCCTAATCGGAATACCGGGATTGAAAGCCCACCCTCGCCACCGCGTCAACCCCCTTGTCCCGCACGGTGCTTCGGAGGCTCCGCCATGACCACGAGACCCGCTCCACCCCCGACACTCGCCGAGTTGACCGCCTTCGCCGCGCACGTGCACCCCGGCCGCGAGGCGCTCGTCGAGGACGGAGAACGGTGGACCTTCGAAGCGCTGCGCGCTCGGACCGTACGCAGTGCGAAGGCGGCGCTGGCGCACGGGCTGCGCAAGGGCGACCGGGTCGCCGTCTGGGCGCCCAACAGCCGGCACTGGATCACCGCCGCGCTGGGCGCCGTGAGCGCGGGGGCCGTTCTCGTCCCGCTCAACACCCGCTACAAGACCGCCGAGGCCGCCGACATCCTGCGCCGCTCCCGCGCCCGCTTCCTCTTCACCGTCGGGGACTTCCTCGGCACCGACTACGCGAAGTCCCTTGCCGCTTCCGGCGAACCGCTGCCCGCACTCGAACGGACCGTCGTCCTGCCCATGGGCGGGGCGGGAGATCCGCGGCCGGACGGTTACGCCCGCTACCTGGAGCGCGCCGGCGAGGTCACCGACAGGGAGTACGCCGCACGCGTCGCCACCCTCGGGCCTGGCGACCTGTGCGACATCCTCTACACCTCGGGAACGACAGGGCGCCCCAAGGGAGTCGAGGTCACGCACGGGCAGACGCTCAGCGCGTTCACGGAGTGGTCCGAGGCCGTGGGGCTGCGTGCCGGGGACCGTTACCTCCTGGTGAACCCTTTCTTCCACACCTTCGGCTACAAGGCGGGCGTCGTGGCCTGTCTGCTCACCGGTACCACGATGTATCCGGAGGCCGTGTACGACGCCGGGCGCGCGCTGCGCCGTGTCGCGCGGGAGGGCGTGACGGTGCTGATGGGCCCGCCGACCGTCTTCCACACGCTGATCCACCACCCCGAACGTCCCGCGACCGATCTGACCTCCCTGCGGCTGGCCGGTACGGGAGCCGCGGGCGTACCGGTCGAACTCGTCGCGCGGATACGCGAGGAACTGGGCGTGCCCGACGTGTTCACGGCCTACGGGCTGAGCGAGTCGACCGGCGTGGCCACGGTCTGCCCGGCCACGGCCGACGCGGCGACGGTGGCCCGTACGGTCGGACTGCCACTGCCCGGAACGCAGTTGCGCGTCCTCACACCCGAAGGGACCGAGGCGCCCACGGGCGAGCCCGGCGAGATCTGTCTGCGCGGCAAGCACGTCATGCGGGGTTACAGCGACGACCCCGAGGCCACGGCGGCTGCCGTCGACGCGGACGGCTGGCTGCGTACCGGTGACATCGGCAGCGTCGACGCCGACGGGTTCCTCTCGGTCACCGACCGGCTCAAGGACATGTACATCGTGGGCGGCTTCAACGCCTACCCGGCCGAGATCGAACTCGCGCTGTGCGGCCACGACGGTGTACGCGAAGCGGCCGTCGTCGGTGTCCCCGACGCGCGGCTGGGCGAGGTGGGCGCCGCCTATGTCGTCCTGCACGAGGGGGTGGAACCGCGCGGCTTCGAGGACGCGCTCGTGTCCTGGGCGCGCGAACGGCTCGCCAACTACAAGCTGCCCCGCACCGTCACCGTCCTGCCCCACCTGCCCCGCAACGCCGCGGGCAAGGTCCTCAAGAACACCCTCCGGGAGCAGCACGCCTCCCGGGAGCAGCGCCCCGCCCGGGGGCAGGACCCCGCTCGGGAGGAGGGCACGGCCCGGGAGGAGGCCCCCGCCCGCACAGATGGCCTCTCCCACGCGGCTGACCTTTCCCGTGGGAGCGCCCTCCGGGAGGAGGGACCCGCCGTATGAACGCCGCCGAAGGAGCCGGACCCGTGAACACCGTGGAACGGCACCCGCGCCTGCACCCCACCCCCGAACAGACCGCGCTGCGCGCCCTCGTCCGCAAGGCGCTCGCCGGAGGGGACACGGGGCAGGACAGGGCGCAGGCCCGGCTGGCACGCGAGATCGGTGCCTACGGCCTCGCACTGCCCGAGCGGCACGGTGGCGCCGACTGCACCCTTGCCGAAGTGGCCGTGGTGGCAGGGGAGTTGGGCCGCACGCTGACCCCGTCCCCGTATCTGGGCACCCAGCTCGCCGCACGCGCTCTGCTGCACGCGGGCGACGAGGCGGCCTGCGCCCGGCTGCTGCCCGGTGTCGCCGAGGGGAGGCCCGCCACGCTCGCCTGGGCCGAGTCGGGAAGCTGGGCACCTGAGAGCGTCACGCTCCGCGCCCGTACGGAGGGCGACCCGCATGCGGACGGCGCCTGGCGCCTCACCGGCGTCAAGGAGCACGTCCTCGACACCGCGGCCTGGGCGACGCCTGCCGGCGGAACCGGAGGCGGGGTGGGTCCGGGTGGACCGGGTTCCGACGGGGCGGATTCCGGACCGCGTCTCGGCGGGCCGGATTCCGGTGGACCGGATTCCGGTGGGGCGGGGCGGGAGGGCGCCGTTCTCCTCGTTCTCGCCCGTACGGACAGCGGGCTCGCCCTCTTCGAGGCGCTGGCGGCGCCGCGCGCCGGGCTGCCCGCGCCCATGGACCTCTCGCGCCCGCTCGTACGGCTCACGTTCGAGGGGACGCCGGCGCGGCTCGTCGGTGCGGCGGGCGAGGGCGGGCGGGTCCTCGCCCGTACCCGGGACGACGCCTGTGCGCTGCTCGCGGCCGAACAGGTCGGCGGCGCGGAACGGTGCCTGGAGCTGACGCTGGAACACGCGCGCGTACGCGTGCAGTTCGGGCGGCCGATCGGCTCGTTCCAGGCGGTCAAGCACCGGCTGGCCGACATGTACGTACGCCTGGAGTCCGCGCGCTCGGCCGCGCTGGCAGCGGCCGGGGACCCGGAGCGGTACGGGGCGCTGGCCAAGGCGGTGTGCTCGGAGGCGTACGCGTGGATCGCGGGGGAGACCATTCAGCTGCACGGCGGTACCGGCTTCACCTGGGAGCACCCCGCGCACCGTTACTTCAAGCGCGCGCACGGCAGCGCCCAGCTCTTCGGGGCGCCCGCGGGGCACCGGGAACGGATGCTGCGCGAGAGGCTGAGGGAGACGCTGGGCGAGAGGCCGCACGAGACGCTGGGCGGAAGCTTGCGTGCGGGGCACGGCGGGCCGCTTCCCACCCACCGGGAAGAGCACTCAGAGCCCGCGTCGGCCCGCGCATAGCGTCGCCGCATGACAAGCGATGTGCACTCCCTCGGATACATACGGGTCCAGGTGTCGGACCCCGTGGCGTGGCGGACCTTCGCCTTCGACGTCATCGGCTTCGCCGAGGGCACGGGAGCGCCCGACGGCGCGCTCAGACTGCGGGTGGACGAGCGGCCCTACCGCATCGAACTCGTACCCGGCGGAACGGACAGGGTGCTCGCGGCCGGCTGGGAGGTCCGCGACCACCTCGCGCTGCGCCGGGTGGCGGAGGCGCTGGAGGCGCACGGCACCCCCGTCAAGGAGCTGGACGAAGCGGCGTGCGCGGCGCGCGGGGTGCAGGCGGGGCTGGCGGCCGAGGACCCGGGCGGTACGCCGCTGGAGTTCTTCTGCGGCCCTGCGCTCGACCACTCGCCCGTGGTCACGCCCTTCGCGGCCCGCTTCGTCACCGAGGGGCTGGGCCTGGGGCACGTGGTGGTGCCGGTGCGCGAGGCGGACGCGGCATACGCGTTCTACACGGACGTGCTCGGCTTCCTGCCGCGCGGCCGGATGGCGGTGCCGTTGCCGCCGGAGGCAGGCGGTCCGCTGATGGTGCGGTTCCTCAGCACGAGCCGCCGCCATCACACCCTCGCGGTGATGGGCGTACCGGAGGCGGAGCCCCCAGGGCTCGTGCACCTCATGGTCGAACTGGAGACCCTCGACGACGTCGGCCGCGCCCTGGACCGCGTCACCGCGCACGGAGTGCCGCTCTCCTCGACGCTCGGCCGTCACACCAACGACAAGATGGTCTCCTTCTACGTCCGTACCCCCGGCGGCTGGGACCTGGAGGTGGGCTGCGAGGGGATGCTCGTGGACGAGTCCGACTACGTCGCCGAGGAGATCACCGCCGACAGCTACTGGGGCCACGACTGGTCAGTCGGCCGACGCGGCGCCGCGGACCAGCAGGACTCCGCAGGTCAGCAGGATGCCGCGGGCCAGCAGGTCTCCGCCGGCCAGCAGGACGCCGCCGGGCAGCGGGCCGGACAGCAGGGCCAGGGGCTCACGTGGACGTGAACAGGCAGCGCGCGGAAGGTACTTCGGATGCGGTGGACGGTCCGCACAGGCCGGTGGACGGTCCGCACAGGCCGGATGACGGGCACGCGCACACGCACACGTACGACGTCGTCGTCATCGGCTCCGGTGCGGGAGGGCTCGCGGCAGCGGTGACGGCCCGGCTGCGCGGGTTGTCCGTGCTGGTGCTGGAGAAGACCGGCCGTTACGGCGGCACCACCGCGCTCTCCGGCGGCGCGATCTGGGTGCCCGACAGCTTCCACCTCGCGGAATCCGGGCTCGCCGACAGCCATGAGAAGGGCCGCGCCTACCTCGACGCCACGGTCGGCGACCGCGTCCCCGCCGCGCGCAAGGAGGCGTACCTCGCCGAAGCCCCACGCATGGTGCGGGAGTTCCACGACCGTACCGAGGTGCGCTTTGTGCACACCGACGGCTACAGCGACTACTACCCCGAGCGCCCCGGTGGCCTCGCACGCGGGCGCTCCATCGAGCCGGAGGTCTTCGACTTCACGCGGCTGCCCCGGGCCGAGCGTGCCCTGATGCGGCGTGCGGAGCTGCCCACGTACGGGCTCACCATCACCTCGTACGACTTCCGGTACCTCAACATGGTCGCGCGCACCTGGGTCGGCAAGCGCACCGCGCTCAAGGTCGGGGCGCGTGCCGTGGGCGCCCTGCTCACCGGCCGCAGGCCGCTGTCGCTCGGCGAGGCGCTGATCGCACGGCTGCGCTGCACGCTGGGCACGCTCGGCGGACGGCTGTGGCTGGACACGCCGTTCACGGCGCTGCTGACCGACGACGGCGGGCGCGTGACGGGCGTACGGGCGTGGCGCGGCGGGCGCGAGGTGACCCTGCGTGCCCGGCGCGGCGTGGTCCTCGCCTCGGGCAGCTTCGCGCGGGACCAGGCGCTGCGCGAGGAACACCTGCCCGCGCCCACGCGTGCCGAGTGGAGTTCGGCCCCCGAGGGCAACGACGGCGACGGACTGCGCGAGGGCCTGCGGCTCGGCGCCGCCGTCGACCTGATGGAGAAGGTGTGGGGCGCTCCCTCGGTCGTCGTACCCGGCACGCCGGCGCCCTTCTTCCTCGTCGCCGACCGGGGCATCCCCGGCATGCTCGTGGTCGACGGTGAGGGCGAACGGTACGTCAACGAGGCGGCTCCGTACCACGAGTTCGTCGACGCGATGTACGCGCACCGGGAGAAGACGGGCGCCGAAACCGCGCCCTCCTGGCTGATCCTGGACGCACGCTCCCGGGCCCGCTACCTGTTCATGGGCCTGTTCCCGGGGCAGCCCTTCCCGCGCGCGTGGCTGGGCTCCGGCTTTGTGAAGAAGGCGGGCAGCGTCGCTGAGCTGGCCTCACTGACGGGCGTGCCCGAGGCGGGACTCACGCGCACGGTCGAGCGGTTCAACGCGTTCGCGCGCCGGGGCAGGGACCGTGACTTCGGCCGGGGCGACAGCGCCTACGACCGCTACTACGGCGACCCCACCCTCCCCAACCCCAACCTCGCCGAACTGGCCCACGCCCCGTACTACGCCGTCCCCGTCGTGCCGGGCGACCTCGGCACCAAGGGCGGCCTCGTCACCGACGCACACGCGCGCGTGCTGCGCGAGGACGGCTCCGCGATCGGGGGCCTCTACGCGACGGGGAACGCGTCCGCCGCGGTGATGGGCGAGACGTACCCCGGCCCCGGCGCGACGATCGGCCCCGCGATGACCTTCGGGTACGCAGCCGTCAACGACATGGCCGCACCGGCCGGCACCCCTGACGGGGCAGGCGGGACGGCAAGGCGCGCCTCTGACATGCCTGCCTCTGACATGCCTGCCTCTGGCCAGGACGCCAGGGACGGCTGGGACGCCGGGGGCGGCGCAGCGGCGAAACAGTCCTGAAACAGGGAGTTCCTAGCATGGGTGTTCCCCCTGTGCGTTTACCCGTCGTGAGGACTCATGCCGCAGCCTGAAGCGCTCGTACGCCCCGTGGTTCCTGACGACCTGAAGGCCGTCGCGGAGATCTACGCGTACTACGTCGCCGAGACGGTCATCACCTTCGACGAGGCGCCGCTTTCCGTGGAGGACTGGCAGCGGCGCCTGGAGGGGCTGGAGGAGCGCGGACTGCCGTTCGTCGTCGCCGAGTCGACGGGCCGGGACGCGGGGGAGATCGCCGGTTACGCCTACGCGTCGCCCTGGCGGCCCAAGCCCGCCTACCGGTACGCCGTCGAGGACACCCTGTACCTCGCGCCCGAGCACACGGGGCGGGGCCTGGGCGGTGCGCTGCTGGGCGAGTTGACGCGGCGCAGTGCGCTGGCGGGGGCCAGGCGGATGCTCGCCGTCATCGCGGACACCGGAACCGGCGCGTCCACGGCGCTCCATCTGCGGCACGGCTTCACCGAGGCGGGCCGGCTCGCAGCCGTCGGCCACAAGCATGGGCGCTGGGTGGACACGGTGCTGATGCAGCGCGCGTTGGGGGAGTGAGGCGGCGGATCCCGGCACACGCCTGGGTCTTGTTCGCCTGGGTCTTGTTCGCCTGGGTCTTGTGCTTGTCCGGGCCCGCGTCCTGTTGGGGGACTTGAGTCCGTTCGGTGCCGCATGTGGGGGTGGGGCCGCTCGGGTCCCCACCCCCACATGTCACTTCTCGGGCTTGTGTCCCCCGGGCCCGGGCCTGCGGTCGGGCATCCCGCGCAGCTCTACGCCGATGTGCGCCGCCGCGGTCGACAAGTGGCGCCGTACCTCGCGCAGTTGCTGCGCGCTCACGCCGTTGTCGCGGGCCGCGTCGCGTACGTCGTCGCGGAAGCGGTCGAGGAGGCGCTCCAGGTCGCGGGCCGGGTCACCTGTGGAATCGGTGTCGTCCCCCAGGCCGGTGCCGGGCTCCTCGTCCGCCGCCTCCGCCTCCTCGCGTTCCGTGTCCGCCGGCATCTCGTGTTCCGTGTCCGCCGGGTTCGGCCGTGTGTACGGCGGCCAGGCCGTCGTGTGGCCGGTGATACGGCCCAGGCTGCCCATCTCGCGGGCCAGTTCCGACATGCCCTCGCGTACGGCGCCGTGCCAGTCGCCCGAGCGCATGTGGCTCTGCACCTGTTCCTGAACCTGACGCGCGATCCGCTGCACTTCCTCCACCGCCTCCGTGTGTGCCTCGCGCTCCTTCTTGGCCTGCCTGCGGGCCTGCTGCGCCTCCTGCTTGGCCTTGCGCGCCTGTTCCTTCCACTCGTCCTTTGCGCGCCGCATCTCCTCCTTGGCCAGCCGCCACGCCTCCTTGTCGCCCCAGGAGCCGTCCCAGCCGCCGGTGGCGTCGGCCTCGTGCTCCCGGGCGCGGCCGGCTCCGCCCTTGCGCGCGCTGCGTGCCTGCTCCCGCATCTCGCGGCGCAGGTCGCTCGCCGAGCCGCTGACGTCCTCGCGGATGTCGGCGGCCAGCGCGGCCAGCGAGTCGCGGATCTCGATCTCCAGCTCCGCCAACTCGGCCTGCCTGTCCGCGAGTTCGGCGCGGCCGGCGTCGGTGATCGCGTAGACCTTCCTGCCGCCCTCTGTGGTGTGGCTGACCAGCCCCTCGGCCTCCAGTTTCGCCAGCCTCGGGTAGACCGTCCCGGCCGACGGCGCGTACAGCCCCTGGAAGCGTTCCTCCAGCAGCCGGATGACCTCGTAACCGTGGCGGGGCGCCTCGTCCAGCAGCATCAGCAGGTACAGGCGCAGGCGGCCGTGTGCGAAGACGGGAGGCATGTCAGAGGTCCTTCTCAAGGGTGGGGGCTGCGGGGCCGTCGGGGTTCGCCGGTCCGTCGGGGGCCGTCGGTCCGTTGGTCTCCGTCGGTCCGTCGGGGGCCGTCGGACCGTTGGAGTCCGCCGGTCCGTCGGGGCCGGTGAAGGAGTCGGGCTCGTCCTCCGGGTCCGCGTACGGGCGCCGGAGCAGAGCCAGTCCGCCGGAGAGCGTACTGGCCTGGAGCGTGCCGCTGCCCGCGCCCAGGACGCCGGTGGCGTGCTGGTCACCCCAGTTGCCCGTCACCTTCAGCTCCGGGAACGCGCTGGAGAGCGCGCCGCTGGTGGTGCGCGCGTCCACCGTCACGTTGGCGTCCTCGGGGTTCTCGGGCAGCCGTATGGCCAACTCGCCCGAGACGCTGGAGAGTTTCACGTCGGTCGGACCGGTGCCGGTGCCGGTGCCATCGCCTTCGCCGGTGCCGGTGCCGGTGCCGTCGCCGGTGTCGGCACCGGGGCGCAGGTCGAGGATCATCGCGCCGCTGACCGAGTCCGCCTTGATCTGGGTGCCGCCGCCGTCCATGTACGTCAGGTCGCCCGAGACGGAGTGGAAGCGGAGTGAGCCGGTGAGGCGCTGCGTCTCGACGTTGCCCGAGACCGTCTCCGCGGTCACCGGGCCCGTGAGGCCGACGAGTGTGGAGGCGCCTGAGACGCCGCGGATCTTCGTGGATCCGCGTACTCCCGAGACGACGGCGCTGGCGCCGACGACGCCGAGCGACAGGCGTGCCTGCGAGGGCACCCTGACCGATACTTCGACGTCACGCCGCCAGCCCTTGCGGTCAAGCCACTTGAGGAAGCCTTTCCATGGGAGGTCTTCGTACGCTACGACGAGTCTTTCGCCTTCTCGGCGTACCGAGAGCGGGGGGCCGTGCACCTCGCCGATCTCCACACGGGTGTGGGGCTCGTCGGTGCCGACGACGTTGACGGTGCCGTTCACGATGCGTACGTGCAGTTCGGTCACCGGGTCTTCGAAGTCGATCTGGCGCGGCTCGGAGATTTGCCACGTGGGGTCGTCTGGTGCGGGCACGGGGGTCTCCTGGCGTTGTGGGCGACGACATATCGTGTCTCTGGGCAGACACGATATGTCGCGTATCGCGTTACGCGCAAGGGTGCCCCTTGTGGCGATCCCCTTCCCCTTTGGGCTGTGCCCCGGCCCCGTGGTCTGTGCCCCGTGGTCTGTCCCCCCTGCCCTGGGGCCTGGGGCCTGTGGGGTTTTTGCTTCCTCTTGTGGCCCTCTGGCCGTTGTGGTCCTTTCCGTTCCTTATGGGGCTTCGCCCCTTGCCCCGTTGGCCTCGCCGGCCGGGCGTTGGGGGGCTCTGCCCCCCAACAGCCCCCCGCTAGAGGTG
>NZ_JANCPR020000073.1 GCF_028657195.3 Streptomyces iconiensis | reverse complement strand
GGCCCCGATACGGGCGGGGGGAGTCCTAGAGGGGGGCGAAGCCCACCTCTAGCGGGGGGCTGTTGGGGGGCAGCGCCCCCCAACGCCCGGCCGGCGAGGCCAACGGGGCAAGGGGCGAAGCCCCATTAGTGACCGTCAGAGGCCCACGGCCCCCAGCCACCCAAACAAGACCCAAGCCAAGAAGGCGCAAGCCGCCGAAACTCAACAGGAGCGACAGCACCAGCCCCAGCGGGCAGAACCCCACACAGCGGCACCCCCGCACACACCGCCAAATCGTCCAGATTGCACCGCACAGCCAAATCCGGCTCACGAGGCACACTGCCGACCACAACCCCGGCACACGCCAACCCCCGAGCCCCCAACGCCTCCACGGTGAGCGCCGTGGAGTTGAGCGTACCGAGCCCGGCAGCGCTCACAACGAGCGTAGGCGCGCGCAGCAACCGCGCCGCATCGGCCAACGTCGCACCGGCGGCGTCAAACCGTACGAGCAGCCCACCCGCCCCCTCGACAAGAACGAGGTCATGCGAGGCGGCAAGCTTCTCAGCGGCCTCGGCCACGTCACGAGCCGAGACGTACGGCATACCAGCACGCCGCGCCGCGGTCTCAGGAGCCAACGGCTCGGGGTACCGGGCGAGTTCAACCCCGGTGACCCCGTCACCGGCGAGCCGCAACACCTCGGCGACATCACCGGGTTCCCCCGCACCCACACCGGTCTGCGCAGGCTTGAGCACAGCAACAGACCGCCCAGCGCTCAACGCACACGCGGCGACAGCCGCGGTGGTGACGGTCTTACCGACATCGGTCCCGGTACCGGACACAACAAGAACCCCACTCACGCCGCACCCACAGAACCGGCACTCGCGCCAGCGGAATTACCACCCGCGTCAGCGGAACCGCCACCCGCGTCAGCGGAACGGCCCCCCGCACCAGCGGTACCGGCCCCCGCGCCAGCGGACCCCGCACACACATCGCCAAGGCCCGCGCGAGCGGACCCCGCGCGAGCGGAACTGGCCGCACACACCGCCGCAGCGATCCGCGCCACATCCGCGTCCCCGGTGACGTACGGCGGCATGGCGTACACCATGTCGCGGAACGGCCGCACCCACACCCCGGCCCGCACCGCGGCGCGGGTAGCAGCGGCGACATCCACCTCGTGGTCAAGCCGTACGACACCGATCGCACCCAGCACACTCACATCCACGACGCCGGGCAGCGCGGCGGCGGGCGCCAGCCCCGCGCGCAGACCGTCGCCGATGCGCCGCACCCGCGCCCGCCAGTCCTGGGAGAGAAGCAGGTCGAGGGAGGCGCAGGCGAGCGCGGAGGCGAGCGGGTTCCCCATGAAGGTGGGGCCGTGCGCGAGCACGGGAACCTCGCCCCGGGAGATGCCGCGAGCGACACGCGGCGTGCACAGCGTCGCGGCCATGGAGACATAACCGCCGGTCAGAGCCTTGCCCACACACATCACATCGGGGGTGACACCCGCGTGCTCCGCGGCGAACAGCTCGCCCGTACGGCCGAAGCCGGTCGCGATCTCGTCGAGCACCAGCAGGACACCGTGCGCGTCGCATGCCTCGCGCAGCGCCCGTACGTAGGCGGGGGAGTGGAAGCGCATGCCGCCCGCGCCCTGGACGACCGGCTCGACGACGACGGCGGCCAGTTCGTGCGCGTGGCGCTCCACGGTGTCGTGCAGATGGGCGAGGTAGCCCTCGTCCGGCTCCGCCTCGAACCCGCTCGGCGGCGCGTCGGCGAACACCTGCGGCGGCAGGGCGCCGGACCACAGGTGGTGCATGCCGCCCTCGGGGTCGCACACGGACATGGGCTGCCAGGTGTCGCCGTGGTAGCCGCCGCGCCAGGTCATCAGTCGCCGCTTCTCAGGCCGCCCGGCCGAACGCCAGTACTGGAGGCACATCTTGATGGCGACCTCGACCGAGACGGAGCCCGAGTCGGAGAGGAAGACGTGCTCCAGGTCGCCGGGTGCGAGGTCGGCGAGCCGCTTGGCGAGCCGCACGGCGGGCTCGTGGGTGAGCCCGCCGAACATCACATGGCTCATTCTGCCGAGCTGGTCGTGCGCCGCCTCGTTGAGCACCGGGTGGTTGTAGCCGTGGATCGCCGACCACCACGAGGACATCGCGTCGACCAGTTCCCGGTGCCCGTACGCCGGTTTGGCCAGCCGCAGCCGTACGCCCGAGGCGGACTCGACGACCAGCGGCTCGGCGGTGTTGGGCATCGGGCCGTACGGGTGCCACACGTGCTGCCGGTCCAGTGCGAGAACGGACTCGGTGTCCAGGTTCTTCAGGGGCTCCCGCAGCGCGGGAGCCGTCACGGTGCGGTCAGGCATTGGGGGGCAGCTCCGTCCCCGCGCCGCGGCGTCGTACGGCGACGTGCTCGGGGCCCTCCTCGGGGCGCCGGTGCGAGGGCAGCGTCGTCGTCCCCGTGCCCTCCACCTCGAAACCGGCGTCGGCGATCATGTCGAGGTCGGCCTGGCCCGCCTGCCCCTCGCTGGTGAGGTAGTCGCCCAGGAAGAGGGAGTTGGCCAGGTGGAGTGCGAGCGGCTGGAGCGTGCGCAGATGCACCTCGCGCCCGCCCGCGAGCCGCACCTCGACGTCGGGGCACACGAAGCGGACCATCGCCAGGATGCGCAGCGCCCGCTGCGGCGTCAGGTTCCACTCCTTGGCCAGCGGTGTGCCCTCGAACGGGATCAGGAAGTTGACGGGTACCGAGTCCGGGTCCAGGCCGCGCAGCGCGAACACCACGTCGACCAGGTCCTCGTCCTTCTCGCCCATGCCCGCGATCAGCCCGGAACAGGGCGAGAGACCCGCCGACTTGGCGTGCTGGACGGTACGGACACGGTCGGAGAAGTCATGGGTGGTGCAGATGTCGCCGTAGGTGGCCTCGGACGTGTTCAGGTTGTGGTTGTAGGCGTCGGCGCCCGCCTCGCGCAGTCTGTCCGCCTGCCCGTCGGAGAGCAGTCCGAGGCAGGCGCACACCTCGATGCCCTCGTTCTGCTCCTTGATGGCGGCGATGGTCTCCGAGACCCGGGTGACGTCCCGGTCGGTGGGGCCGCGTCCGCTGGCCACCAGGCATACGCGCTTGGCCCCGCCCCTGACGCCGGCGCCCGCCGCGTCAGCGGCCTCTCCCGGCTTGATCCAGGTGTACTTGAGGATCTCCGCCTCGGAGCCGAGCCGCTGTGAGCAGTACGAGCAGTCCTCGGGGCACAGCCCTGACTTGAGGTTGACCAGGTAGTTCAGCTTCACGCGCCGCCCGAACCACTGACGGCGTACCTTCCCGGCCGCGGCGACCACGTCGAGCAGGTCGTCGTCAGAGGTCCGCAGCACCTCCAGGGCCTCGTCCCGCGTCGGCGTCTCGCCCCGCAGTCCCTTGTTCACCAGTGTGGTCAGAAGGTCGTCCATGGGCACGATCCTTTCCCATGGCACGGTGCGGTGGAATGGAGGAAGCCTACAAGGCCGCTGGAGTCAGATGTGGATGTTGCCACACGCTGACCTGCGACATGGCACGTTAGGTTCTATCCACTGCCTACAAAACGGCCTGCCGTCTCGCCAGGTGTCCCGGCAGGCGTCCCGGCAGGGACAACCGAGCCCCCGCGGCCGTGGGGGAGAGCGTCACGGAAAGAGCCGCCATGCCCCAGGACCCCTTCGCGTGGACCACCGCAGCGCTGGAGACGCGCCGAGCAGCGGGACTGCTGCGCACCCTGTGCCCGCGCCCCGCCGTTTCACCGCTGCTGGACCTGGCCGGCAACGACTACCTCGGCCTCTCCCGCCACCCCAGGGTCACAGCGGCGGCGGCCGAGGCTGCCCTGCGCTGGGGCGCGGGAGCGGGCGGCTCCCGCCTGGTCACCGGCACCACCGAGCTGCACGCGCGGCTGGAGGCCGAACTCGCTGAGTTCTGCGGCTTCGAGGCGGCCCTCGTGCTCTCCTCGGGCTACGCGGCGAACCTCGCCGCCGTCACCGCGCTGACCTCGCACGCCTCGTACGAGGGGCTCATCGTCTCGGACGCCTACAACCACGCCTCGCTCATCGACGGCTGCCGCCTCTCCCGCTCCCGTACGGCCGTAGCGGCGCACGCGGAGCCCGAGGCCGTACGCAAGGCACTGGAAGCGCACGAGGGGCAGGCCCTCGTGGTCTCGGACTCCGTCTTCTCGGTCGACGGCGATGCCGCACCGCTCGCCGCGCTCGCGGCCGTCTGCCGCGAGGCGGGGGCCGGCCTGCTCGTGGACGACGCGCACGGCTTCGGCGTGCTCGGCCCCGGCGGACGCGGCGCCCCGCACGCGGCCGGCCTGTCGGGCGCCGTGGGTACGGTCGCCACCGTCACGCTCTCGAAGTCCCTGGGCAGCCAGGGCGGCGCCGTGCTCGGCCCGGCCCCGGTCATCGCCCATCTGCTCAACACCGCACGTACGTTCATCTTCGACACGGGTCTCGCACCGGCCGCCGCCGGAGCCGCGCTGGCCTCCCTGCGCCTGCTGCGCGGGGAACCCGAGCGCGCCGAGCGCACCCGCGCCGTGGCCACGGGGCTGTACGAGCGGCTGCGGGCGGCGGGGCTGGACGCCACCCGTCCCGACGCTGCCGTCGTCTCCGTACGCGCGCCCTCGCCGGGCACGGCGCTCGCGTGGGCGGCCGACTGCCGTGCCGCGGGTGTCCAGGTCGGCTGCTTCCGGCCGCCCTCGGTCCCCGACGGGATCTCCCGGCTGCGGCTGACGGCGCGCGGCGATCTGACGCGCGCACAGCTCGCGACGGCGGCGGACACGGTGATCGCCACCGCGCCCGCCGCCGCCTGATCACAGCTACGACCGCTCTCAGCTCGCGCCGGAGAGGCCCCCGTTGGCCGTACTGCCCGGGTCGCGGACCGAAGCGACGAAGGCCGCCCACGCGGGGTCGCCGAAGTGCAGCGCTCCGCGTCCGGGGTCCTTGCTGTCGCGTACGGCCTGCCGCCGCCCGTCGGCCCAACGGACGGTCTCCAGGCAGTTGTTGGTGCCTGTGCTGTAGCTGCTGCGCTTCCACTGCTGTCCGCGCGGCGGCCTGGCGAAGGGTGCGTTCCGAGGCGGTGCCGACATGGTGCTGTCTCCTCAAGTGCCCTCAGCGGTCCTGGCGATGAATGCCAGCGAGTCCTCGTACGACAGGGCGTGAGCCCGCAGAGTGTCGAACGCGGCGCTGTACGCCCTGAGTTCGTCGTGCTCCTCCAGATAGAGGCTACTCGTCAAATGGTCGAGAACGACTACATCCAGATCAGCAATGGCCGAAAAAGAGAAAATAACGAAAGGCCCCGTGACACCGATGTGCACACCGCTGGCGAAGGGCAGCACCTGCAGCCGCACGTTCGGCAGCTCGGCCGCCCGGGTCAGCGCGGCCAACTGCTCACGCATCACCGCGCGCCCGCCCACCTCGCGCCGCAGCACCGCCTCGTCCAGCACCGCGTCCACCACCAGCGGCGGCCCCTGCCACAGCACGCTCTGCCGCGTGGTGCGCACCTCGACCAGCGACTCGATCCGCGCCTGCGGCACCCCGCCGCCCAGCGCGGCGCGCGTCACCTCGCGCGCGTACGCCTCGGTCTGGAGCAGCCCCGGCACCACGCTCGTCTCCAGCGTCCGCTCCCGCGCCGCCTGCGACTCCAGCGAGATGAAGTCACGGTAGGCGGGCGGCAGCAGATCGCGGTACGCGTGCCACCAGCCCCGCCGCGCGCCCCCGCCATGACCGGGTTCCTCACCCGGCTCCGGGGCCCGCGCCTCGTCGGCGCCCGCCAGCGCGGACAGCAGGGCCCGCAGCTCCGGGTCGACCACCCCGTAGGCGTCCAGCAGACATTCCAGGTCGGCGGGCTTGATCCCGCTGCGCCCCGTCTCGATCCTGCTCATCTTGGACTGGTGCCAGCCCACCTGAACGGCCGCGTCCCGGCTGGTCACACCCGCCTTGGCACGTAGCCTCCGCAGCTCGGCCCCCAGCTTTCTGCGCCGTACCGCAGGAGCGTGTCTCATGGTCGGCTCCCCTCCGCACCCCACCGCCTGCCCGGCAGAGTTACCACCAGACCTTCCGCTCCGGAACCGATACGCCCAGGCCGCGTTCTCACGTGTGGCCCTGCCGGAGAGTTCACCGCTTTGAGCGACAGATATATCCACTTGCCCGGGGATCGGCCGCATCGGGCCGCGCAGGATGGCAGTCTGGCGCGAAGCGGCGATCCGGGCCGCTCCGTCTTCTCAGTCGTACGCCGCCACGAGACGGAGCAACCGGCCCCGGCGGGAAAGGGACGGCCTCGCCATGGCAGACCACCAAGAAGCGACCATCACCCTGCCGAGCGCGCCCGCCTCGGTCACCGCTGCACGCAGATACGTCACCGATGTCGTGACCCAGTGGGGCATGCAGAACGGTTCCGACGCGGTCGAATCGCTCCGGCTCATCATCTCCGAGCTGGCCACCAACGCGGTCCAGCACACCAGGGGCCAGTCACCGACCTTCACCATCGACCTCCGGCTCGAAGGCGCCGAACGGCTCAACATCGGCGTCACCGACAGCCACCCCCGCAGGCCCCAGCGCCTTCCGGCGGCCGTCCAGCAGGACAACGGCCGCGGCCTCGTCATCGTCAAGGCCCTCACCGTCGAATCGGGCGGAGAGCTGACCATCACCCCCACACAGGACGGAGGCAAGACCGTATGGGTCGCCCTCCCCTGGACCCCGGTCCCGGCGAACTGAACCGGACCTAAGGGCTGTCCCGCCCGTGCCCGTTCGGCGTACGCCCGCGCAGCCGCCACGGCATCGCCGCCCACAGCAGCGCGCACCCGCCCAGTACCCCGCAGCCCGCCACGATGCCGCCCGTGCGCCCCAGCACCACATCGGCGATGAGCAGCACCGAGCCGGAGAGTGCCAGCGCCAGCACTGCCATGCCGTAGCCCGCCAGCCGCGAGGACACATCCACGATCAGCTTCTTCACACCGCGCCTGAACAGCACCCGGTGCACCGCGGCCGGCGCGGTGAACAGTACGGCCGCCGAGACCGCCAGCAGCAGCGTCACCAGATAGACCGACCGCTGGACCGGGTCCAGCTCGGGGAAGCGCGGGGTGAAGGCCAGCGTCAGCAGGAAGGCGAAGAGGATCTGCACGCCGGTCTGGAGTACGCGCAACTCCTGCAGCAGCTCGGCGAAGTTACGGTCGGCCCGCTCCAGTGGTGTCTCGTTACGGCTGTCGTCCATGCACGTGCGGGTAGCCGTTCACGCCCGGCTCACGCACCCGCGGCATCAGCGCGTGCCGCCGGGCCGGGAGAGCAGCACCTCGGCGCCCACCGGCAGGAATCCCACGGCGAGGAAGGCACGCAGGCTCGCCGCGTTTCCCGGTGCGACCTGTGCCCACAGGACCTCGTTCGCGGGCACCAACCCCCTTGCGGCAGCGGCCAGTTGGCGTCCGAGCCCGGCGCCGCGCGCCGCCTCGTCGACCTCGACCGCCACCTCCCAGCGCCCGGTGACGCCCCGGCCCGTCAGAACCGTGCCGCCGCGCGCCTCCCACACGCGTACGTCGTCGCGGTGCGCGAGCGCGCGGGCGACCCGGGGATGCGCGCGCGCATCGGTCTCGGCCAACCCGGCGGACGTGGCTAAGCCGCCCGGGCCGAAGCGGCCGACGGGCGCACCGGGAGGGAGGGCGAGCAGCACGTCGATGCTGCCCGCCTCCCTGCCCATGGCCGCGCACAGCGCGGTCAGGAACGGCGGCCCGAGCGCCGCGCCGAGGTCACCCGGCGGCAGCAGTCCCCTGATCCGGCCGGGGTCGGCGTCGGCGAAGACCACCGACCTTCCGGTCAGCGCCAGTACCCCGGCATCGCGGGGTGAGGGCTGCGGCAGCACGGTCAGCGAACCGTCGGGCGGCGGGAATCCGCCCCGTGCGACGGTGTCGAGAAGCTTCGCGAGACGGTCCATCGCAGCAGCCTACGAACACCGTGCGACCGCCGCCGCCTTGTGCGCCGTGCCCCTTACGTCTCACGCGCACCCACCGTCTCCGCTCTGATCAGGAAGAGCAGGGAGGAGAGCAGTACCAGCGTGCCCGTCAGCGTCGCCGCCGTCAGCGGTTCACCGAGCAGTCCCACGGCGAGCACGGCGGCACCGACCGGTTCGATCAGCATCACCGCCGAGGCCGTCGCGGCACGCACCACGGCGGCGCCGGCGAAGTACAGCGGATACGCGAGCGCCGTCGGCACAGCGGCCACGTACAGCAACAGCCAGAAGGCGGACCACGGTTGGCCGCCGTGCGGCAGCAGCCCCTCGACGGCGGCGAGCGGCAGCAGCGCCACGGCGCCGACGCCGAACGACCACACCGTCAACGTGTACGGGTCGTCTCCGCCCGCGTTCCCCGCAGCCCTGGCCAGCAGGGTGGAGACGGCGAACCCGGCAGCCGACAGCAGCGCGAGCGCGACACCCGGGACGCGCACGGTGCCGTCCTGACCGCCGAGCACCAGCACGGCCAGCCCGGCGAGCGCGGCTGCGACGGCCAACAGGCCGCCGCTGCCCAGCCGTTCGCGCAGTACGAGCCGCGCGCCCGCCGCGACGAACACGGGCGCGGCGCCCAGCGTCACCACCGTGCTCACGGCCACTCCGGTCGCCGCGACGGCACCGAAGTACGCGGTCTGGAAGAGCGCGAGGCACAGCCCTGTCACCAGCCGCAGCGCCAGTCGGGGAAGGCCCCGCGGCCGGCGGGCGCCCGGTGCGGCCTGTCCGGGGCGCAGACGCCGTAGGACAGCGCGCCCCGCGAGCAGCAGCGCCAGCCCGCCCGCGTAGCGCCAGAAGGAGACGGAAAGCGGGCCCAGTTCGCTGGACCCGTAGACGAGATCGACCGCAGCGCCCGTGGTACCCCAGGTGGCACCGGCTACGGCAAGGAAGAGAAGGCCACGCCCAACGGGCAGGCCGGATCGGGAATTCGGCACGCAGGTACTCCGCGTAAGGAGGGGTCGGACGGTCCCGTTCGCGGGCACCACCGACCCCCGGCACGGGTGGCATCACCCGTACCGGCGGCCTGCCATGGAGGCCCGCCCTACGCGGTGGGCGGGGAAAGCTGCGCCGTCTTCATGTCCAGCACCCTAGTCAGCACCTCCGACAGGGAAGCCGCCCGGGCCTCATCCGCCGTCTCCCCCCTCCTGGGGCAGCCCGACCAGCAGGGCCCTGCGCTCTCCGTCCAGTACCCGCAGCGCACGCGCGAGGGTCTCCGCGTGCACCTCGCTCTCGCCCCGCTCGTGCATCAGCGTCAGCGCGTCCCGCAGCACAGCCGCCTTGCTCACCAGGCCCTGCGCGGCGCGCAGGCCCCGGTAGGTGTCCTGCCCGCGCGCCGGGTTGATCCGGCCGAGCAGGTCGAGCACATCCAGGTACGCGTCCACGACCTCGCCCTCCGCGCGCGTGAGCGCGGGCAGCGGCGGCAGCTCGGGCATGGGCGAGGGGCTCATCCCCAGGCGCCGGTCTTGCGGCTGACGGTGACACGGTCGATCAGCCCATAGGCGATGGCGGCCTCCACGCCGAAGATGGTGTCGCGTTCGAGGTCGGCGCTGACCCTGGCCCGCGACTGCCCCGTGTGCTCCACGTACAGGTCTTCCAGCATGTCGCGGGTGCGCAGCATTTCGTTCGCCTGGATCTCCAGGTCGCTGGTCTGGCCGCGCATCGGCTCGGAGACGGTGGGCTGGTGGATGAGGATGCGCGCGCTCGGGAGCGCCAGCCGCTTGCCGGGCGTACCCGCCGCCAGCAGGACCGAGGCGGCCGACGCGGCCTGCCCCAGGCAGACGGTCTCGATGTCGCAGGTGACGAACCGCATCGTGTCGTAGATCGCGGTCATGGCGGTGAAGGAGCCGCCGGGTGAGTTGATGTAGAGGGAGATGTCCCGGTCGGGGTCGGAGTGTTCAAGGTGGATGAGCTGGGCCATCACATCGCTGGCCGACGTGTCGTCGACCGGTGTGCCCAGGAAGATGATCCGCTCCTCCATGAGCTTCGAGTACGGGTCCATCGAGCGCGTGCCGGTGCTGGTGCGCTCGGTGAACTCGGGGAGGACATAGCGGGCGGTAGGTCGGCTCAGCATCGGGGTCACACTCCACCTTCGCGTTCGTGATCATGCGAGTCTGTAGAAAATGTACAGGACGTACATGACGTTATGCTGGGAGCATGGCTTACGAGATTCCGGTGACGCAAGCACGCGCAGAGCTGGCCGACCTCATCAACCGCGTTGTCTACGGCGCCGAACGCGTCGTGGTCACCCGGCACGGAAGGCCGCTCGTCGGGCTCGTATCCGCCGCTGACCTGGAACGACTCGCCGCGCTCGATGAGCAGGAGCAGGACGGCGTGATCAGTACCGTCTCCACGATCCGCGACATGGGGTCCGCTGCGGGCGAACGGGAACAGCGCCGGTACGGCTTCGCCGCCGAGGCTCCCGAATACAGGAGCCCGGCCGCCGGAGACCGGCGGCCGGGCCAAGGGAGTTGAGCCCGGCGACGCCGGGCGGGGGAGCGGCAGGCGTCAGGAGCTGAGCTGCCAGACCGCGTGGGCGATGGCGTCGCTGTGCAGGTCGAGAGCCTTCGCGTTGATGTTGGACGTGGTGTCGCACGCGGAGTGATAGCACCTGTCGTACGGCTGACCCGCCGTACCGCCCCACTTCTGCGCCTGCGCCTGGGTCTTGGTGGAGCCGGCTCCCGTGAAGCTGCCGCCCACGGTGACGCCGGCTGCGGCGAACGAGGCGTGGTCGCTGCGGCCCGCGGTCTCCCGCGACGGCTCGGTCTGCACGCCCTTGGTCTGGAACCAGTCCTTGAACACCTTCTCGATCGACGCGTTGTCGTTGTAGACGAAGTGTCCGGCGTTGGGCGAGCCGATCATGTCGAAGTTGAGATACGCGTCGATCTTGCCCAGCTCGCTCTGCGGCAGGCTGTTGACGTAGTACCGGGAGCCGATCAGGCCCCGTTCCTCGGCGCCCCACCACGCGAAGCGCAGGTGTTTGGCGGGTGCGAGGTCGGCCTGGGAGACCGCGAGCGCGGTCTCCAGTATCCCGGCCGAGCCCGAGCCGTTGTCGTTGATCCCGGCGCCCGAGGTGACCGAGTCGAGGTGGGCCCCCGTGACCACGGTCGAGCCTGTGCCGCCCTTGGGCCAGTCGGCGATCAGGTTGTAGCCGGTCGCGCCGCCGCTGGTGAACTGCTGGATCTTGGTCTGGAATCCGGCCTGGTCCAGCTTGGCCTTCATGTAGTCGACGGACGCCTTGTAACCGGGCCGTCCGTGCGCCCTGTTGCCGCCGTTGGCCTGGGCGACGGCCTGCAGTTCCTTGAGGTGCTGCTGCACGTTCGCCACCGGGATGTCGGGCGCTGCGGCCCGCGCTCCCGCTTCCGTTTCGGCCTGGGCTCCGGCCGCACCGAGCAGGGTGAAGGCCAGGGCGGCGCTCGCGGAGGCCGCGAGCAGGGCATGGCGCTTATGTCTGCGTTTCACTGTGGGGCTCCGATGCTGAGTGGGGGAGAGGTCGCGCGGAGCTGCGACATGAGTTGACGCGGACATGAGACTGGTGGCGCCGCGGGAGCCCGTCAAGAACGCATAACGGACAGGGATTTACGCGGAGCGGAACGGGGCAGACGGCTGCGGCGTTCCCGTCTGCTCAGCGGCCGGCTCTTCTCCCCGCCGTTCCGTGCGCTCCTCACCCCGCCCTTCCTGCAGTGGCCGCGCGGTGTGCGGGGAGCCGGCGCGGCCCCGCGCCAACGCGACCGTCAGCAGGCCCAGTACGGCCCACACCGTCAGGACGACGGCAGGGGAGTCGGCGCCGTTGCCGTCGAAGAAGGAGACCGAGCGCAGCAGGGTGCCGCCCGCACCCGGAGGCAGGAACTGGCCGAGCAGGCCCAGGGGTTCGGGCAGCATCTCGGGCGCGGAGGAGACGCCGGAGAACGGGTTGCCGAACAGGATGGCGACCAGGGCGCCCAGGCCGATGCCGCGGTAGCCGAGGAGGGAGCCGAGCCCGGCAACCGCCGAGGCGACGGCGAGCACGGTGAGCCCGATCGCAGCCGCCTCCGCCCACCAGTCGCCGCTGAGCACGCCGAGCCAGCTGTCGGCGATCCCCGCGCCGACAGCGCCCACGAGCGCGGCGGATCCGATCAGAACGAGCACACCGCGCGTGCCCCGCAGCCTCAGCAGCCACGCCAGCGCGCCCGCCGCCATGCCCGCCAGGGCGAGTGGCAGCACGCTCGCACTGAGCGCCGCGCCACGCGGGTCGCCCTCGGGGGCCGCCACCACGTCCTCGGTCGGCACCCGTGCGCCCTCGGGCGCCATGCGCGCCGACGCCTGCTCCAGCAGCTGGGCCACCACCGGGCTCGCCGCGCTCGCGGTGAGCAGCTTCGGGCCCTTCGCGGTGACGGCCACGGCGCCGTACACCTCGCGGTCGCGGATCGCGTCGCGGGCCGCTGACTCGTTCGCGTAGCGGTGCAGGTCGAACGCGCCCTCGTTCCGCCCCAGTTGGCGCTCGGCCCGCCCGGTGGCAGCGGCCGGTCCCGCCACGCCGAGTGGCAGGTCCCGGGGCGCCGTGCGGGCCGCCGGCCAGGCGAAAGCCCACAGTGCGAGCGCGACGAGCACGGGCACCAGCACGAGCACGGCCGCGACGCGGCGACGGGAGCCGGGGGAGGGGACCGGGGAGGGGTCCGGGGAGGAGGGCGCGGAGGGCTGGGCACCCTGCGGGAAGGGTGCAGGCCCCGTGGAAGGAGTGGGTGCTGTGGACACGGTGACGCCTCCAAGTAAAGAGAAGGACCGTTCGTTTTGCATAGCGGGGTCACCGTCCCGCTCCCCAACTCCCTTGTCAAGAAGGAATGTTCGTTTTACGTTGACCGCATGGCCCGTGTATCCCCCGAGCACCTCGAATCCCGCCGCCGCCAGATCATCGACGGCGCACGCCGCTCGTTCCTGCGCAACGGCTTCCACGCCACCTCGATGCAGGACGTTCTCAAGGAGTCGGGCCTGTCGGCCGGCGCCGTCTACCGGTACTTCCGCAGCAAGGAGCAGATCGTCGCCGCGGTCGCCGAGGAGGCACTGAAGACCATCGCGGGCGCCTTCGACGCCGTGGCCGACAGCGACGAACCACCCATGCCGGACGAGCTGTTCGCGCAGGTCTTCGGCGCCCTTCAGAAGGCCATGGGGGCGGGCGAAGACCACAGGGAGCTGCCCCGGCTGCTCGTCCAGGTGTGGGGTGAGGCGCTGCGGAACGAGGAGATTGCCGCCGTCGTCTCCGAGGCGTACGCGCATCTGCGCTTCCAGTGGAGCGGTCTCGTCGCGCAGTACCAGACACGCGGCTGGGTCGACCCACAGGCCGACACCGAACACGTCGCACGCACCCTGATCGGCGCTGTCCAGGGCTACTTCGTACAGCAGGCCCTGTTCGGCGGTATCACTCCCGAGGAATTCGAGGCCGGTCTGCGGGCCCTGGTCGCGATGTCCGTTCGCCGGTCGGGCGAGGGGTCGGGCGAGGGGTCGGGCGACGGGCCGGGTGAGGAGTCGGGCGAGGAGCGGCCGGGTCAGGAGCGGCCGGTGGTCCAGGACCGGAAGTAGCCGGTCCGGGAGCGGCAGGACCGGAAGCGGCCGGTCCTGGAGTAGCCGGTCCGGGGGCAGTTGGGCGGCGGGTGGTCGGGCGGGGAGCGGGGGCGGCAGGTGTACGTTCCGCGATCCACCGGGTCAGGCGCTCGGGGTAGCCGGGCGCCAGGCGGGTGCCCTCGTCCGTCCGCACACGGTGGTCGGCGCCGGGGAACACCTCGACGGTCAGCGTCGCGCGGGTGTCCCGGCCGGGTGTGCGGGCGGTGGCAGTGAAGAGGCGGACGCTCTCGGTCACGGGTACCAGTGGATCGGCGCCGCCGAACACCGCCAGATGCGGGCAGCGCAGGCGCCGGGCGTCGGGGAGCGGATCGTGGTCCTGCTTGCGCTTGAGGAACTCCCAGACGGGCGCGTCCACTCCGGCCCAGAAGGTGGCGAGCCCAGGACTCCCCGCTGAGTCGACAAGTCGGCTTGCCGTTGCGAACCCCGCACCGTTCCGGCCCGCCTCGACGAGATCGTCGTAGACGGCGAGAACGGACTCCGCCTCCTCCCGCGAGATCCTCGCGGTCCGCCGCAGAACCTGGGCCAGTGCGTGGCGTTCCTGGACGGCGGGAGTCGTCCCCGGACAGCTGTTGGTCACCACCCAGGGGAGCCCTCCGTGCGCGGCGGCGGCGCGCAGGGCCACCCAGCCGCCCTCGCTGTGGCCGAAGAGGCCCACGGCGCCGGCCCGTACGAGCGGATGCGCGCCGAGGTGGTCCAGCGCCGCGTGCGCGTCGCCCGCCAGGTCCGCCAGGGTCGAGGCGTGCCAGTCGCCGCCCGAAGCGCCGACGCCGCGCTTGTCGTAGGACAGCACGGCGAGCCCGGCGGCCACGAGACGGCGGCGGAGCGGCGGGAAGTACGTGTCGTTGTCCCGGTCCGTGTCGCCGGAACCGCCGACCAGCACCACCCCGGCGCACCCCGCACCGGCTCCGGCTCCGTCCGGAAGTGACAGTGAACCGGCAAGCGTCACGGGGCCGTTGGCGAAAGTGACCTCGTGCGTCCCTGTCCCCTCCGGCATGGTTGCCCCCTCCGGCATGGCTCTCCCCTCGGTGTGGTCTGCGCCGTCGTGCGGGCCCGCGGGGCCCCTCCGGTTCCGGGGTTCCGATTCCCGAAAGGACGGTCCGTTTCCCGGGAAGACGCCCGGACGGTGGGAACAGATCCTTAACGCGGACGAAACGGTGTGGCCCTAGCCTCCCCGGCAGTCGGCGGCACGAAGGCCGGGGCAGTCGGGAACCCGGATTCACTTGTGTGATACATCTAATCCGCGTGTCTGTCGCCGCGAGTGACCAGGGATTATCCGACCCCGGCGCGACGACGGTGAGGTGGAGAGTATGCGATTGACCCCGCACGAGCAGGAGCGGCTGCTCATACACGTGGCGGCCGATGTGGCGCAGCGTCGCAAGGACCGAGGGCTCGCCCTCAACCACCCCGAGGCCGTCGCGCTGATCACCGCGCATGTTCTGGAGGGCGCCCGCGACGGGCGCACCGTCGCCGAACTCATGGCCTCAGGGCGCACCGTTCTCACCCGCGAGGACGTCATGGACGGCATCCCGGAGATGATCCACGACGTCCAGGTGGAGGCGACCTTCCCCGACGGCACCAAGCTCGTCACCGTCCACGAGCCCATCGCCTGACGAGGAGCGCGCAGCCATGATTCCCGGAGAGATCCTTTACGCCGAGACCCCGGTGCCGGTCAACGAAGGTGCCGACGTGACCCGGCTCACCGTGCTCAACGCCGCAGACCGGCCCGTACAGGTCGGCTCGCACTACCACTTCGCCGAGGCCAATCCCGGGCTGGAGTTCGACCGCGAGGCCGCGCACGGTCTGCGCCTCGACATCGCGGCGGGCACAGCCGTCCGCTTCGAGCCCGGCATCCCCGTCGATGTCGCCCTCGTCCCCATCCGCGGCAGGCGCGTCATCGCCGGGCTCCGCGCAGCAACAGGAGGCCCCCTCGATGCTTGAGTTGAACCGAGCCGCCTACGCCGACCTGTTCGGACCCACCACGGGCGACCGCGTCCGGCTCGCCGACACCTCGCTCGTCATAGAGATCGAGGACGACCTGGCAGGCGGGCCGGGGCGCTCGGGCGAAGAGGCCGTCTTCGGCGGCGGCAAGGTCATCCGCGAGTCCATGGGCCAGTCCCTCGCCACCCGTGCCGAAGGCGCCCCCGACACCGTCATCACCGGGGCGCTCGTCCTCGACCACTGGGGCATCGTCAAGGCCGACATCGGCATCCGCGACGGGCGTATCACCGCGCTCGGCAAGGCCGGCAACCCCGACACGATGGACGGCGTGCACCCCGACCTCGTCATCGGCCCCGAGACCGAGATCATCGCGGGCAACGGGAAGATCCTCACCGCCGGTGCCATCGACGCGCACGTCCACTTCGTCTGCCCCCAGATAGCCGACGAGGCCCTCGCCTCCGGCATCACCACTCTCGTGGGCGGCGGCACAGGACCTGCCGAGGGCTCCAAGGCCACCACCATCACGCCAGGCGCCTGGCACACGGCCCGCACCCTGGAGGGCATGGAGCAACTGCCCCTCAACATCGGCCTCCTGGGCAAGGGCAACACCGTCTCGCGCGACGCGATGTTCAGCCAACTGCGCGGCGGCGCCGTCGGGTTCAAGATCCACGAGGACTGGGGCGCGACACCGGCCGCCATCGACGCCTGCCTCACCGTCTGCGACGAGACCGGCGCACAGCTCGCCATCCACACCGACACCCTCAACGAAGCCGGGTTCGTCGGCGACACCCTCGCCGCGATCGCCGGGCGTGGCATCCACGCGTACCACACGGAGGGTGCGGGAGGTGGCCACGCGCCCGACATCATCACCGTCGTCGGCGAGGCCAACGTCCTGCCGTCGTCCACCAACCCGACGCGCCCGCACACCGTCAACACCGTCGAGGAACACCTCGACATGCTGATGGTCTGCCACCACCTCAACCCGGCCGTTCCCGAGGACCTCGCCTTCGCCGAGTCCCGTATCCGGCCCAGCACCATCGCGGCCGAGGACGCGCTCCACGACATCGGTGCGATCTCGATCATCTCCTCCGACTCGCAGGCCATGGGCCGGGTCGGCGAAGTGGTGCTGCGTACCTGGCAGACCGCGCACGTGATGAAGGAGCGCTACGGCGCCCTCGCGGGCGACGGGCACGCCGACAACCGGCGCGCGCGCCGCTACGTCGCCAAGTACACGATCAATCCCGCCGTCGCGCAGGGCATGGACGCCGAGATCGGCTCCGTCGAGCCCGGCAAGCTCGCCGACCTCGTGCTGTGGGACCCCGCGTTCTTCGGCGTCAAGCCGCTCACGGTCATCAAGGGCGGGCAGATCGCCTACGCGCAGATCGGGGACGCCAACGCGTCCATCCCGACCCCGCAACCCGTACTGCCCCGCCCCATGTTCGGCGCCAGGGGGCGTGCGCCGGGATCGAACTCGTTCAACTTCGTGACGCAGACCGCCCTCGACGACGGGCTGCCCGAACGGCTCGGCCTCACCAAACGGTTCGTCGCGATCCGCGACACCAGGTCCGTGACCAAGGCCGACATGCGCGAGAACGACGCACGTCCCGACGTGCGCGTGGACCCCGACACCTTCACCGTCACGGTCGACGGCACCCCCATCGACCCCGCCCCCGCAGCTCAACTCCCGATGGCGCAGCGGTACTTCCTCTTCTGAGCCGCACCCTTTTCCGGTTTCCGGGCCGGCGGGGGCCGGGACGGTGGTGGTCGGCGGTGCCGGGCCGGTCTGTGGCGGCCGGTTGGGCACCGGCGGTCTGCGGTGTTCGGGCCTGGCGCCGTTGCGCCGCAGAGGAAGGGCGTTCGGGCTCGGTGCCGTTGCCTCGGAGAGAAGGGGGCCCGTGCCTTCCGTTCTTCGGGGGGCGAGGGCTTGTCATGGTGAGGAGGAGCAGGGATGAGTGGAGCGGCAGCCGCGTTGCTCGTGCTGGCCGACGGGCGGTTCCCGGCCGGGGGGCACGCGCACAGCGGGGGCGCCGAGGCCGCTGTGAAGGCGGGCCGGGTGAAGGACGCGGCCTCGCTCGGCGCGTTCTGCCGTGGCCGGCTGCACACGGCGGGCCTCACAGCGGCGGCGCTCGCGGCAGCAGCCGCAGCGGGGCACGACCCGCTCGCGCTCGACGAGGCGGCGGACGCCCGTACGCCGTCACCCGCGCTGCGCCGCACGGCACGCAAGCTCGGGCGGCAGATGATGCGCGCTGCCCGCGCCACCTGGCCGTGCCCGGAACTGGACGCGCTGGCAGCCGCCCGGCCCAGGGGCGCGCATCAGCCGATCGTGCTGGGGCTGGCAGCCCGTTCCGCCGGACTCACGCCGCTGGACGCGGCACACGCGTGCGCGTACGAGAACATCAGCGGCCCTGCGACGGCGGCCGTACGTCTTCTGAGCCTCGACCCGTTCGACGCGACCGCCGTGCTGGCCCGTCTCGCGCCCGAGGCGGACGACGTGGCGCGAAGAGCCGTCGAGGCGGCGGAAGGCGACCTCGCCGACCTGCCCGCCGCCTCGGCCCCGCTCCTCGACATCACCGCCGAGGCCCACGCGACCTGGCCCGTCCGCCTGTTCGCCTCCTGACCGGCCACCAGGCCAACCGGTCAGCCGACCTACCTGCCCCTGGACCCACCGACTTACCGGCCCACCGGCCCACTGACTTACCGGCCCACCGACCTAACGCCCCACCTGCTACCGACCTACCTCTCTACCGGCCTGACCGCCCACCGGCCATTGGCCAATCGACAAGTCGGCCAATCGACCAACCGACCCGCCCGGAACGGCAGTTCCGGACGTCGGACGCCGGCCACCCGGCCGCCCGTATCCGTACGGCCCGCAGGGCCGACCCGCGCAACCCCTCCGGAGGAGACATGCACCTCGACCACGAGCTCGACGAGAAGTTCCCGCACCGGCACACCTACAGCGCAGCCCACCCCCAGCGCCCCGACGGCACGCGGCGGGCGCTCCGTATCGGGCTGGGCGGGCCGGTGGGCTCGGGCAAGACCGCGACGGTCGCCGCGCTGTGCCGCACCCTGCGCGACCAGCTGTCCCTCGCGGTCGTCACCAACGACATCTACACGCGCGAGGACGCGGCGTATCTGCTGCGCGAGGCCGTCCTTCCGCCCGAGCGGATCACCGCCGTGGAGACCGGCGCCTGCCCGCACACCGCGATCCGGGACGACATCTCGGCCAACCTGGAGGCCGTCGAGGACCTGGAGGACGATCTGGCCTCGCAGGGCGCCGGCCCGCTCGACCTCATCCTGGTCGAGTCCGGCGGTGACAACCTGACCGCTACGTTCTCCAAGGGGCTGACCGACGCGCAGATCTTCGTGATCGACGTCGCGGGTGGTGACGACATCCCCCGCAAGGGCGGCCCGGGCGTCTCCACGGCCGACCTGCTCGTGGTCAACAAGACGGACCTGGCGCCCTACGTCGGCTCCGACCTGGAGGGCATGGCGCGCGACGCCAAGGAGCAGCGGGGCGAACTCCCCGTCATCTTCCAGTCGTTGCGGGGCGAGCCCGGTGTCGGCCCTGTGGCCGACTGGGTGCGCGCCCAGCTCGCCGACTGGACAGGAAAGGCGGCACACGCCGCATGACGACCGTACTCGGCGCGGGCACCCCGGCACCGGCTCGGCCCGCACCGCCACCGATGCCGGCACCCGCGGCGGCCGTGGCACCCCGGGTGGCCGTGACACCCGTGGCGGCCGTGGCGCCCGCTGCAGCGGCGGGGCCGGCCGGGGTGCGGGCGCACGTCCGCATCACCGCGGCCTCCGACGGACGCGGCGGCACCGCGTTGCCGCTGCTCAGCGGCGAGGGCCCGTTCGCACCGCGCCGTACACGTTCGGCCGACCCGGCGCGTGCCCGGGTCACCCTCGTCGGCGCGATGAGCGCGCCGCTGGGTGGCGACCGCCTCACCGTGGAGACCCGGGTGGAGGCGGGCGCGGCCCTGCGCCTCGACAGCAGCGCGGCGATGATCGCGCTGCCGGGCCGGGTGCCGGGGCACGCGGAGTACGGCGTACGGCTGACGGTCGGCGAGGACGCGTACGCGCACTGGCTGCCGGAACCGCTCATCTCCGCGCGGGGCAGCGATCTGCGCCAGCACCTCGTGGTCGACCTGGCGCCCACGGCCCGCCTGGTGCTCCGGGACGAGCAGGTTCTCGGCCGTACGGGGGAGGAGCCGGGCCGCCTCAGTACGCGGCTGACCGTACGGGTGGCGGGCAGACCGCTGCTGGACCAGCAGCTCGACTACGGGCCGGGAGCGCCGGGTTGGGACGGCGGCGCCGTGCTGGGCGCAGGGCATCGTGCGGTGGGGCAGCTCCTGGTGGTGGACCCGGCGTTCGCCGAGCGGCCGGCCGAGCCCCGGATGCTGGGGGAGACCGCAGCCGTCACCCCGCTGGCCGGCCAGGGGCTGCTGGTCACGGCGGTCGCCCCGGACGCGCTCCAGCTCAGACGCCTGCTCGACCAGTCGCACATATTCACGTCTTGGTAAAGAACGACCAACTGCTCTGTCCCTTACCGCTGGTGAGAGAGAAAGATCCTCCTGACACCACCGTGGTCACCGACCACCGCCGCCACACGCGGCGTCACCAGAGGGGGGACAGACACGTGAACAGACGGAAAGCGGCCATAGCCGCAGCCGGCACCCTCGCAGCCGGAGCCCTGACAGCGGGCCTCATATCCGTACCTTCCGCCTCCGCCGAGGGCAGCGCCGCACAGCGCGGCGACAGCGGCAAGCGGCACGGCTCCGCCGAGGCACGCGGCGTCGAGCAGGCCGCCGCCCGCGCGGCCCGTACCGGCGTCGACTGGAAGGACTGCCCGGCCGACTGGAACCTCAAGGCTCCCATCCAGTGCGGCTGGGTCACCGTCCCTGTCGACTACGCCAAGCCCCACGGCAAGAAGATCAAGATCGCCGTCGACCGGGCCCGCAGCACTGGCGACAAGTCCCAGCGGCAGGGCTCCCTGGTCTACAACCCCGGCGGCCCCGGCGGCTCGGGAATGGCCTTCCCCAAGCGCATCCCGGACAAGAACCCCCTGTGGGCCAAGGCCGCCACCGCCTACGACTTCGTGGGCTTCGACCCGCGCGGCGTCGGCCACTCGGCCCCCATCTCCTGTGCCGATCCCCAGGAGTGGGTCAAGGCACCCAAGGACGACCCGGTTCCGGACAGCGAGGCCGACAAGCGCGCACAGCGCAAGCTCGCCAAGGAGTACGCGGACGGCTGCAAGGAGCGCAGCGGCGCCCTGCTGCCCCATATGACGACGCCCAACGCGGCCCGTGACCTCGACGTCATCCGCGCGGCGCTCGGCGACAAGAAGCTGAACTTCCTCGGCGTCTCCTACGGCACCTACATGGGCGCCGTCTACGCCGAGCTGTTCCCCGGCCACGTCCGCCGGATGATCACCGACAGCGTGGTCAACCCGTCGCCGAAGAAGATCTGGTACGACGTCAACCTCGACCAGGACATCGCCTTCCAGACCCGCTGGGACGACTGGAAGAAGTGGGTCGCCAAGCACGACGCCGTCTACGGCATCGGCTCGACCCCCGCCAAGATCGAGGCCAAATGGCGCGAGCTGCGCGCCACCGCCAAGAAGGACCCCATCGGCGGCGCTGTCGGCCCGGCCGAGCTGCTCGGCTTCTTCCAGAGCGCGCCCTACTACGACTCGGCCTGGGCCCGGGTCGCCTCGGCCTGGTCCGCCTACCTCAAGGGCGACGAGAAGCCGCTGATCGAGAGCGCGGCTCCTGACATGTCCGATGTCGCGGGCAACAAGGCGAGCGAGAACAGCAACGCCGTCTACACCGCCGTCGAGTGCAACGACGCGCAGTGGCCGCGCGACTGGAAGACCTGGGACCGTGACAACACCAGGCTGCACGAGAAGTACCCGTTCCTCACCTGGTCCAACGCCTGGATGAACTACCCCTGCGGTGTGTGGCCCCTCAAGCAGCACAAGGCCACCGACGTGAAGGCGCGCACCGCGCACCCGGTCCTGATGATCCAGGCCACACGCGACGCCGCCACGCCGTACCCCGGAGGCGTCGAACTGCACAAGCGCCTCAAGGGCTCCCGCCTCATCACGGAGAAGGACGCGGGCTCGCACGGCATCACCAACCTGAAGAACGACTGCATCAACAAGCGCGTCGACGCCTACCTGCTGAAGGGCACCGTCGACGCCAAGGACCTCACCTGCGGTCCGCACGCGACACCTGAGCCGCAGAAGTCCCCGGCCAAGGCAGCGGCAACGGCGAAGGCGGCCTCTCTGCCCGCCATCAAGTGAGCAGTTTTCAGGGTTAGTTAACGCAGACGCAGACGCAGACCCCGAGGCTGACGCTGACGCCAGGTGACCTGAGGGGCGCCAGGCGTCGCCGGTAGGGCGGCCCGGACATCCGGGCCGCCCTCTCGTGTGCCCCGGCGGCGGTCGGGGCGCGGGCAGGTGCTCTACGGACCGTCACGGCCCGTCCAGTGAAGCGCTCAGCGCCCCCGCCGGGCCAGCCAGTTGTCCTCCGCCTCGTAGTCGAACAGGTCACCCATGGGGTCGTAGGCCGCCGCCATCTTGGCGAACGCCTCGCGCCAGTCACGGCCGCGCAGCTGCCCGGCGAGCCAGTCGACGGTCTCGGGCAGGGCCTGCTCATACGTGGTGACCGGGCGGTAGCCCAGCGCCTCGCCGGCCGCCGACATGTCCAGCACCATCGGATGCGGCAGCGACCACGGTGTGGAGCCGACCGTCGGTGCCTCCTCCGGCGGAGGCCCGTCCAGGAGCACCGTCTCGCCGTCCCAGCCCAGCGCCTCGTCGTGTGCCTCCGCGATCCGTGCGACCGTCGGCGCCTCGGGATCGGCGGCGTTCAGCACCCGCGAGCCCGGCTTACGGGCCGCCAGCCGCACCAGTTCGGCGATGTTGTCGACGTGTACGGGATGGAACCTGCTCTCGCCGCCGTACGCCAGCACCCGCACCCGGCGCCCGTCCAGCCACCGTTTGACGAAGTACAGCTCGCGCGGGGTGCGGCAGTGCGGTCCGTAGACGGCGCTCGCGCGCAGCATGGTGACCGGCATGCGCGCGCCCAGCGCGGTCAGCTCCCGCTCGATGAGCACCTTCCGGGTGCCGTAGTCCTCGTCGCCCGGGCGCACCGTCCGGTGGGTCTCGGGGATGGGTACGGCGTAGAGGGGGAAACCGTCGGGCTCGTTCTGCGTCGCGAAGCTGCGTCCCCGCTCGTCCTCGTACACGGCGGCGCTGGAGAGCACGACGGCGGAGCCGACGCGCCCGGCGAGCCCCGCCAGTTGTGCCGCGTGGGCCGGGGTCAGCGCGGTCACGTCCAGCAGCAGTTCGCAGCCGTCGCCCACGGCCTTCGCCGTCGCCCCCTCCTCGTTACGGTCCAGCGCGAGGGCCCGTACCTCCTGCGGCCAGCCCGCGTCGCGTCCGCCGCCGCGCGAGACCGCCGTCACCTCCCACCCGTCGGCGGTCAGCGCGCGTACGGCCGCGCGGCCGATCTGTCCCGTCGCTCCGAGTACAACTGCCCGTGCTCCATTGGTCATACAGGCACGCTACGACCGGCCGGCACGGCCGGCCCACGATGTTCGCGCAGGGACGATTACGCCGAAGGCGGAGCGCCGTCACCGCCGGTCACCTTGCGGCGCACCCTGCCGCGGGGCTTCTCGCGCGCCCGCTCGGCGGCCTGCGCGGCCTTCGCGTCGGGCGCGTACAGGTCCACGTACTCCTGGCCCGACAGCCGCAGGATCTCGTGGATGATCTCGTCCGTGACGGCACGCAGTGCGGTGCGTTCCTTCTCCATCCCCGCGAACCGCGAGAAGTCCAGCGGCTCCCCGAACCGGATCGTCACCCGCCCCAGGCGCGGGAACTTCCTTCCCGGCGGCTGGAGTTCGAACGTTCCCATCATCGCGCACGGTACGACCTTCACGCCCGCGCCCAGTGCCATGGCGGCCACCCCGACCCTGCCCTTGTAGAGCCGCCCGTCGTGCGAGCGCGTGCCCTCGGGGTAGATGCCCAGCAACTCGCCCTTGCGCAGCACCCCGAGGCCCTCGTCGATCGCGGCCCGGCCCGCGCCCTTGCCCGAGCGGTCGACCGGGATCTGGCCCACGCTGTGGAAGAACGCCGCCGTCAGCCGCCCCTTGAGGCCGGGGCCCGTGAAGTACTCCGCCTTCGCCAGGAACGTGATCCGCCGGGGCAGGATCGCGGGCATCAAGAAGTGGTCGGAGAAGGAGAGATGGTTCCCCGCGACGATCGCGGCGCCGTCCTCGGGCACGTTCTCCAGCCCCTCGATACGGGGCCGGAACATCAGCCGCAACAGCGGTCCCAGCACCACGTACTTGAGCACGTAATAGAACACGGGGTCACCCCTGGGTGTGCCGCATCGGCTTGTGGGCGGGCTTTTAGCTGGTCAGGATACTCGCAGGAGCGGCCGGCACGATGTGCGTGCATGACCACCTGTGACCAGGTCTTCCCGGGCTGATGCTGACCCGTTGCTGACCTTCCTGACGCGGCATCAGGCGTACTGTGGCGAAAGGAACAGCGTAACGCCGTGAGGCCCTGGCCGACCGGTCGTGAGTGCCACCCTGATGCCCCGTCAGCTGAACGGTGGCGGAGGCACCGCTCAACGCCGCGGGGCCTCGGCGAGCCGGTCGCGACCGCGCGCTGTGCATGCGAAGTCGAGGGGGGAGGCGTGCCCTTCGCCGGTCACGGCACCCGTGCCGCACAGCGACCTGCCGCGAGCGTCGACAGGACCCACACGGTCGGTGATCAACTTCTTGGTACCGTCGAAGCGAAGGACACACCCGCGCTCGTGCCTGGCCCTTGGGGGCGGGCAGTGGATCTCCGCCTGCCGGTGGGACCCGGGAGCGGCGGGAACGGAGCGGTCGGGGTGGTCGGTGAGGTCCTTTTCCTGCGAACGGGCGGTCGCTCCCGCCAGGTTGGCGCAGCGGTTCGCCTGTGGTCAGCGCCGGCTGCGCCGCGATGTGAGAAAGCGGGTTGGGGAGAGACATGACGAGCACCGATTCGGACGGGCGGGCGCATGACGTCCTCGCGTGGGCCGCTGCGACCTGTGACCCGGAGATCCGGAGCTGGATGAGCGCATTGGGCCCGCTGTCGGGAAAGATAGCCGCCTACCAGCTGGGCTGGTCCGAGGGGCTCCCTTCTCGCGGGCACCACCGCGGCAAGTCCGTGCGGACGGCTCTGGCGTTGCTGTCAGCGCGTGCGGTGGGCGGTGAAGTGGCGGCAGCCATCCCCGCGGCGACAGCGGTGGAGATGGTGCACAACCTGTCGCTGCTCTACGACGACGTGCTGGACGGCGACACCGTGCGCCGGCACCGTGCGGCGGCGTGGCAGGTGTTCGGCCCGGCGTCAGCGACGAGGGCGGCCGACGCGCTGCTGATGCTGGCGTTCGAGACACTCTCCGCACCGGAAGGTGACGTTCGCATCGCGCAGGAGGCTTCTGCCGCGCTGCTCGACACATCGATCCAGTTGGCCGTCGGCGAGAGCCTGGACGTGCTGTTCGAGCGGCGTGACCGGGTCGAGGTCGAGGAGTGTCTTGAGATGATCTCGGGGAAGACCGCTTCCCTGTTCTCCTGCGCGTGCCGACTGGGCGCCCTGTACGGGGAGGCGAACGAGGCGGACATCGACCGTTTCGCCGCTTTCGGACACGATCTGGGCATGGCCTTCCAACTGGTCGACGACCTGCTGGGAATCTGGGGCGACAGCGGTGTCACGGGCAAGCCGGTCTTCGCTGACCTGCGGGCGCGCAAGATGTCGACGCCGGTCGTGGCGGCGCTGGCGTCCGGGACCACAGCAGCGAAGGAACTGGCTCGCCGCTACGCCCGCCCTCCCGGCACGGACCCGGACCGCGAGGGCGCACTGCTGGCGGAGCTGGTGGAGGAGGCCGGCGGACGGCGCTGGGCCCGCCGGTGCGCCGCGGAACACGCCGAGGCCGCCGAAGGGTGGCTGCGGGAACTGGGGGAGCGGCCCGGAGCCGGCCCCGGGACACTGGCGGACCTGCGCGCCGTGTGCGCTCTCATCGTGACCCGCTCGCACTGACTGGCCAGTCGGCCCACGGCGCCGGTACGTCGAGTATGTGGGCACGCCCCTGCCGGTACAGCTCGGCGTCGATCTCCTTGAGCCGGCGCAGCTGCGGTGGTTCGTGCAGCGTGTGCACCTCGGCCGGAGCGGATGTGTCGCCGGCCGCCTCAAGGAGGGCGTTGACCGCGAGGCGCGCGCCTTGATTGGCACCTTCCATGGTGGCCAGGTTCACCGGGCACCGCACATAGTCCCCGGCCAGGAACAGGTTCGCGGCAGCGGTGACAGCGCCGGGCCGCCGGTGCCAGGAGCCCTTGGTGTTGATCAGCAGGGGCTCGTCGTTGTGCGCGGGGCCGGGGCCGTCCAGGCCCTTCACGGCCGGGTCCAGCTGCCAGGAGTGCAGCAGCGAGGGGCGCAGTACGGAGGTGTGCGCGTCGTTGAGGGAATCGCTCAACTGCGCCCACACCTCCGAGGCCACCTCCTCGCGGGTGCACTCGCGGGCCGGCTTGTCGTAGAGGATTCCAGGGGTGTCCCAGTCCGAGATGTCCACGGACAGGCAGTCGGCCACGGTTCCGTCGCCATAGGTGGTGCGGAAGTCGGCGTCCCAGAACTGAGCCTGGCTCACCGAGGTCAGCGCCCAGGGCGAGTCCAGGTAGAGGGCATGGCCGCGGACCACCGGGGTGGGTTCGGTGAGGTAGAACTGCAGGCCGACCATCCAGTCCGTATCGAGTGACGCCACGTCGGCGAGCATCGGACCGGCCTCGGCCGATCCGCCCTCCAGCAGCGCCCCCACCTGGTGCACGGGCAGCGCGCAGACGTACCAGTCGGCCTCCAGATCGCGCCGCCCCCGCGGCCCCCGTACCACCGCCTTCGCCACACGTCCGCCGCGGACATCGAGACTGTCGGCCCACCAGCCCAACTCCAGGCGCACGCCCAGGGAAGCCAGGTGTGTCGTCCACGGATCGATCCACGCCGTGCTGGTCGGCGCGTTCAGTACCCGGTCGGCCGGAGCGGACTCGCCCTGGCCCAGGAAGCCGTAGGACATCGCCTCCAGGAACCCGCCGACCGTGTGGGTGCTCCCCACTTCGGCGCGGGCGGCGACCACGGTACGGGTCGCCCCGACCACGCACTTCTTGCGGTACTCATCCGAGGCCCCGGCGGCGCCCGTGAAGTCCCACCACGATGTGTTCTCCCACTGCCCCAGGCGGCGTTCGGGGCTGCTGGTCATGTAGACCATCATGCGGTTGGCGAAGTACAGCAGTTCCTCGCTCAGCCCGGTGCCCCCGCCAGGTTCGACGCCCATGCCCCGCAGGATCTGCACCGGGGTACGCGGCCCCGGGGCCGACGACACATCGGTGACCACCTCGTTCACCCGCCCGGAGCGTGCCGACAGCAACTGCGGCGCCTCCCGCAGGTTGCCGAGAACACCGTCGCTCTGCTGCCCGAAAGGGATCCGGCGCAAGGCGTCCGGCAGGCTGCGGTAGAAGCCCGGAAAGAACCGGAACCCGTGCTCGGCCGGAAGATCGAGCCGCCCCCGCTTTCCCGTCCCGTGAACCCCCGTACTCCGTGCTTTGCCGCCCCACCCGGTGGGCTCGACGACCGTCACCTCGTATCCGCGCTCGGCCAGCTCCATCGCCGCGGTCAGACCGGCGATGCCCCCGCCCAGAACCGCGACCGTCTCCCCGGCGCTTCCGCCTGTCCCCACGAACTCTCTCCCCCCTCGTCCGGCCGCCGGACCATCCCTCGCAAAAGCTCCGCGAGGAGTCGTGGCCATCAACCGGAAGATCATCTCAAACGCTCCTGGCCCGCCTCGGACCGCGGCCACCATGAGCCACAGCCAGGTGTTTGCGACCGGTCAGGGCGCGGAGCGTTCGGCCGCACTCCGGTTCGCGGGAGCCGCCGCGCCGGCCAGCTCCCATCGGCTCGCCGGCACCGTTACCGCGCCGGTGGGCGATTCCCTCAGCGTCCGGTGCGCCGCTCCGGTACCCCGCTCCCGTGCGTTCCCCGGGGGCGCCGTCCCGTCAGTCCGCCGGTCCACCGGCGGCGAGTTGGTCGGCCCAGCGTCGCTGGTCCGGGGGCAGGTGCAGCCGTGCACGGCCCCACAGGTCGAGGTACAGCTCCGCTGCGGTGGCCGCGAGTTGGGCGTCACATGGTTCGTTCGGCGCCGCCGGCCTGGTGTGCACGGTCGTTGGGGTGAGTTCGATCAGCCAGCGGTCGTCCGTGTCGGTGCTGTGCACCGTGATCCGGCCGGTTCGGTCGAAGCGTCTGCCGTTGTGGGCCCCGGCGGCCAGGTGGACGGCGAGAACTTCGTCCACGCCGTCGGCGGCGATGTCAGGGGGGAGCGCCATGGGTTCCCCCAGTGCGTTCGCGAGGTCCCAGCCGTGGATGAACGCTTCGTGGGTGAGGCACCTGGGCCAGAAGGAGACGGTGTGGGGCTGGGTGGACCAGTTCCATGCGGCGGCGCGGGGGTCGGCTGTGGCGAGGCGGTCCAGGGCCAGGTCCCATTCCCCGGCGGCCCACGCGATCACGCGGTCGTCGGGCGGCAACCCGGCGTCTGTGAAAGCGGGTTCGCCCGCGCCCTGCTCGACGCAGGCGGAGACGAAGGAGGCGACGTTGCCGAGGTGGTGGACGACGTCGCGGACGCGCCATTCCGGGCAGGCGGGTACGGGGTCGCCGAGCCGGTTCTCGGCCCTGCGCCATGCTCGCGCACCCACCTCACGGGTCGCGTCCATATGGCGTGCGGTGTCCAGCGGCTTCATCGGGTTGAGCCTTTCTGTGGCGGCGGTGGCGGCGGTGGCGGGGATACGGCGGCCGGCCGGGGTGGGCCGTTCGTGAGCGGGGCCGGGCGGGTGGTGCGCCGCGTCAGGGTCTTGCCGCCGACGATGAGGGCCACCGCGCTGACGATGACGGTTCCGCCGAGCAGCAGGCTGGGGCTGAGTGTCTCCTGGCCGAGCAGGGCTCCCAGCGTGACCGCGACGACCGGGTTGACGTAGGCGTAGGTGGCCACTGTGTCGTTCGGCAGGTTGGCGTTGGCGTAGCCGTATGCGGTGAAGGCGAGCATGGAGCCCGCGATCACCAGCCACAGGAATCCGGTGATCGAGCCGGCGGAGACCGCCGCGAGGTCGAGGCGGCCGAACTCGCCTGTCACGGCGGCTGCGCTGATCAGCAGCAGCCCGCCGGCGATCATCTGCAGCGACGCCACCACGAGTGGGTGCGAGGGCAGCGGTGCGCGGCGGGCGTAGACCGAACCCGTTGCCCAGCACAGCGCACCGATCAGCACGACGACCGCGCCGCCGGTGTCGACGTGGGCTCCGGGTCCGCCCACGAGCAGGCCGACCCCGACGGTGCCGAGGGTGAGCGCCAGGATCATGGTGGCCGTGATCCGTGTTCTGGTCACTGCCGCGTTGATCAGGGTCATCCAGACCGGCACGGTCGCCACGATGAGCGCGGCCAGTCCTGAGTCGATGCTCGTCTCGCCGACGCTGAGCAGGCCGTTGCCGCCGACCAGCAGCAGGGCGGCGACGATCAGTGTGGAGCGCAGCTGCCGCGCGGTCGGGCGCCGGGCGCCCCGCGCGTGGCGTGGTCCGGCGATGGCGAACAGGACGGTGCCGGCTGTCAGGAACCGGAAGCCGGCCATGAGGAGCGGCGGGATCGTGTCGACGGCCAACTGGATGCCGAGGTAGGTGGATCCCCAGAAGATCCACACAGTGATCAGGGCGAGCCAGGGCAGCAAGGGGCGGTGTGTAGAGGTTAATTGAGGCGTCACGGGCATCTGGCCTCTTTTAGTGAGGGGGATCAGCTAGAGTGGTTTTGAGAGATTAGGGTCATCGGCCGTGAAGGGCAAGTTCTCACCATGACGCGACAGTTGGACGACGTCGACCGGACGATTCTGCGGGCGATGACGGCGGACGGCCGGCAGACCGTCAGGGCGCTCGCTCGGGCAGTGGGGCTCTCCGAGCCTTCGGTACGCGAGCGCTTGCAGCGGCTCGAACGGGACGGGGTGATCACCGGGTACCACGCGGCCCTCGACCCCGCGAGCGTGGACGCGGCCACGGCGGCTTTCGTCGCGCTTCGCTTCGAACCGGGTGAGGCCGCGAAGGCCGTGGTCAACGAGCGGCTCGCACGCGAAACGTGCGTGCTGGAGGTGTACGAGGTGGCGGGCGAGGACTGCTACTGGCTGAAGGTGCGCGCCTCCGGAACCGACGCGCTGGCCGACACGCTCGACCGCATCCGCGCGATCCCCCCGGTACGCGGCACCAGCACAACCATCGTGCTGCGCACCGTCTTTGAACGCCCCCTGGGCCCGGACACCGGCCCCGCGTGAAGGTAGGTCAACGACGCCGCGCGTGAAGACCGACGCCGCGGGTGGGGACCGACGCCGCGCGTGAAGGCCAACACTGTGCGTGAAGGCCGCACCGCGCGTGAAGCCCGGCACCGCGTGCGAAGACCGGCACTGAGCGTGAAGGTCAACACCGCGCGTGAGGGTCAGCGCCGCACGTGAAGGCTGGCATCGCGCGAAGACCGACAGGAAGTGAAGCAACCCCCAACAGCGGCTCCGTAACTCCTCGTAGCGAACGGCATATGCGCGGAACCGCTTGCGCCGGAGAGGGCGCTACAGGCAAGGTGGGAAACGGTAGGTAACCGATCAATAACGCTGCGTGCCGATACGGGGAGGGTGACCGTGCGCCAGTGGCTGGCCCTGGCCGTCGTCCTGTCCGGTACGTTCCTCGCCAATCTCGACGTGTTCATCGTCGTGGTCGCCATGCCCGCGCTGGAGCGGGGCCTGCACGCGGACGACGGCCAGCAGCAGTTGATCCTCGCCGGCTACCAACTCGTGTACGGGCTGGGCCTGATCGCGGGCGGGCGGCTGGGTGACCACCTCGGCTCCTTCCGCGTGTTCGGTGCCGGCATGGTGCTCTTCACCGCCGCCTCGCTGGGCTGCGGCCTCGCGCCCTCCGCCGGGTTCCTGGTCACCGCCAGGCTCGCCCAGGGACTCGGCACGGCGCTGCTGGTGCCGCAGGTCTTCCGGATGGCCCAGACGCTGTTCACCGGGAGGGCCAGGCGCCAGGCGTTCGCCGTGACCGGCGCCGTGATGGGTATCGGCGCCGTCTCCGGTCAACTCCTCGGCGGCTGGCTGCTCGCGGCGGACACCTTCGGCCTCGGCTGGCGCGCGGTCTTCCTGGTCAATGTGCCGGTGGGAGCGGCGGCGCTGGCGGCTCTCCCATGGGCGGCGACCGCGCAGCGGGCGCCTGCACCCGGGGGCCAGGGGGCGGGGGACGGCGCCGGGGACCAGGATTCCGCACGTACGCCGCGGCTGTCCCTGCGGGCCCGGCTGGATCTGCCGGGTACCGCTCTGGCCGCGCTCGCCTCCGGCCTGTTCGCCGCCCCGCTGACGGCCGCCGGCGGTAAGGAAGTCCCCTGGTGGGCGCCGTTCTGCCTGGCGGCCTCCGTTCCTGCCACCGTCGGGTTCCTGCGGTACGAGCGTGCCGTGCAGCGGCGCGGCGGCTGCCCGCTGTTGCCGCCCGGGCTGCTGAGCCGCCCGGGGTTCGGCCGCGGACTGGCGCTGGTCGCCCTGGCCAACTGCGGGCTGAACGCCTTCGTGCTGACCCTGGGGCTGCTGCTCCAACAGGGCTACGGCTGGAGCCCGTTGCGAACCGGCGCCGGCATGCTGCCGACGGCGGGCGCCTTCGCGTGCGCCTCCCTGCTCGCGCCGCGGCTCCCCGTTCCGCAGTCCCGTCTGCTGTGCGGGGCCGCGGCGCTCGCCACCGCCGGGTATCTGGGCTGCGCCGCGGCAGCGGTGCACGGCGAGCCCGGACGGCTGCTCCTCGCGCTCGGCGTGGCGGGCGCCGGGCTCGGCCTGTTCATCGCGCCGGCCCTCGCCTTTGCCCTGGGCACTGTGCCCGACCGTGTCTCAGGGGCCGCAGCCGGCGTGGTCTCCACGGTCCAGCAACTCGGCGCCGCGCTCGGGGTGTGCGTCTTCGGCGCGCTCTTCTTCGCGCTGGTCCACGCCGGCACGGGCCACCCCACCGCGTTCGCGCTCGTCACCGTCGCCAACGCGGTGACCACGGCGCTCGGGGGGTTCCTCGCCAGGGGAGTCAGCGCGAACCCCGTGCCGTCGCCCGGCTCCCAGGAACGGGCGGCGGGCCACGAACCAGGCGGCGCCGGCGGCCTCCTGTGACACCTCGCTCCGGGGGCCGGGACCCACCCGCATCCGCACCCGCTGCCCGCGTAGTCCGACCTCCCGCAGTCCCCCTCCGCGACCTGGAGAAGAGATTGACCAGCAGTCCCGCACCGACCGTTCTGCCGCAGGGTCCTCCCTGCGCCGATGTGACCGCCGCTTTCCCCCAGGTACACCGCTACCTCGGCGAACTGCTCGACGACTACCGCCCCGACCATGCCCATCTGCGAGGACCGCTCCGTACGTTGGTCGAACAGGGGAGGCAGGCGCCACACGAGTTCTCGCTCCCGCTCCTGGTGCACGCTGCCCTGAGCGGCGACCCCGGGCCCGCCGTCCCCGTCGCAGCCGTGCACGCGCTGTGGTGGCGCGCGGCCAATACGTTCGACGACGTGGCCGACGGTGACGCCGGCCCACAGCTGTACGGGATGCCGAGCGCTGCCGCGCTGACGGCGGCGCTGGAATGCGGCTACGCGCTGCCCCTGCGCGCTCTGGCCTCGCTGCCCGTGCCAGGACCTCAGCGGCAAGGGCTGATCAGGGACTACCTGGACGGCTGGACGGCGGCGAGCGACGGCCAGATCGGCGACCTGCTCAACCACCCGGCGGGCGTGGAACCCCAGGAGGTCCTGCACGTCTACCGGCACAAGAGCGGCTCCGTCTACGCCATGGCCTGCGCCATGGCGGCCCGCCTCGCCGTCGGCCAGGAGCGTACGGAGTGGGCCGCTGCCCGGATCGCCGCCTGGACCCGCTTCGGTCAACTGCTCGGCATGCTGGCGCAGTTCCGCAACGACGAGGACGACCTGCGCAGCGGGCGGTGCGAGGACCTGCGGAACGGAACGGCCACCTACCTGCTCGTCCACCTGGTGCACTCGGCTCCGCACGGTCGGCGCGAGCGTGTCCTCGCGCTCCTGGAGGCGTCCGCCTCCTCACCCGAGAGCCGCGAGGAACTGCACGCGATGATGCGGGAACCCGGCGTAGTGCGCCCCTACCACGCGCATGTGGCCTCGCTCCGTGAGGAGGCGCACACGCTGCTGGACACCCTGGCCCCCGAATGCCCTTACGGCACCGCACTCAGGGCCCGCGTCGAGTACGAGGTCGGCTTCCTCCAGTCGTAGCCGGCCGCAGGCTGCCGGCCGCCAGCAGGGTCAGCCCTTTCGTACGGCGTAGGTGAAGGCGCGTTCCCCGAGCAACTCCTCCACCGAATCGAGGAGTTCGAGGATGTCCTTCGCGAGGGATCCGGGTGCCTGGCCCGCCACGACGCGCTTTCCGATCTCGGCGTAGACCAGGGAGTGGAACCAGCCGATCTGGCTGGCCACGGCGCGCGGCATCGGGTCGCGGGGCCCGGCACCCGTCTCCTCGGCGAGCAGTTCGGCGAGCGCGTCCGTCATCTGCTGTCCCAGGGATTCAAGGCGCGCGGTGAGCGTGGGCGCGGCGCGCATCATCTCGAAGACCGGGCCGAACCCCTCGGTGAGCCCCAATTTCCTGTCCCTGCGCTCCAGTTCCGAGCGCAGCCGGGTCAGTACGGCGCGCGCGGGGGAGTCCCCGGGTGCGCGCTCGCGCACGATCTCCGCGAGGCGGTCCGCGCTCGCCTGGTCAGGCGGGAGGACGAGGTCCTCCTTGGCCTCGAAGTAGTTGTAGAGGGTGTTCACGGAGACCTCGGCCGCCTCGGCGACCTCGGCGATCGTGACCCGGTCGAAGCCGCGCTCCACGAACAGCCGGTTGGCCTCCTGGTGGATGCGCTGCCGTGTCTGCCGCTTCTTGCGCTCCCGTAGCCCTTCGCTCATACGGGAAGTCTAAACGCATGCCAAAAGTTAAGTGCGTTGCAGTTTTGCAGTGGGGTGTGTTTTTATCGTCAGTATGTCCACCACATCCACGACGCCACCCGCCCTCCGGGTGCGCGACCTCACCCACACCTACGCCGCCACATCAGGCCCCGTGCACGCCGTACGGGGCATCGACCTGACCGTGCCGCGCGGCGAGATCCTCGGCTTCCTCGGGCCCAACGGCGCGGGCAAGACCACCACCCTCCTCATGCTCACCACGCTGCTGCGGCCCAGCGGGGGAGAGGTCCACGTCGCCGGGCACGACCTGCGCCGTGACCCCGCCGCCGTACGCGCCCGCATCGGCTACGTCGCGCAGGCAGGCGGCCTCGACCCGGCGTGCGGAGTACGGGAGGAGCTCGTCACCCAGGCACGGCTGCACCGCATGCCCAAGGCCGCGGCCTCGGCGCGCGCCGAGGAACTCGCCCACGACCTGGGCATCTCCGCGCTCATGGACCGGCCGACCGCCGCGCTCTCGGGTGGCCAGCGCCGCCGTCTGGAGATCGCGCTCGGCCTCGTCAACCACCCCGAGGTGCTCTTCCTCGACGAACCCACGACGGGGCTCGACCCCGGCAGCCGCGCCGAGCTGTGGGACCTGGTCCGCCGTATCCGCACCGACCACGGCACGACGGTCTTCCTGACCACCCACTATCTCGACGAGGCCGACGCGCTCGCCGACCGCATCGTCGTCATCGACGAGGGCCGCATCATCGCCGAGGGCAGCCCGGCCGCGCTCAAGGCGCAGCACGCACCCGGCCCCTCGGGCACCCTTCAGGACGCCTTCCTGGTCCTGACGGGACGCGGCCCGGCGCAGGAACCCGTCGCCATCTGACCCCTCGTCCCCTCGTCCCCTCGTCCCCCCTCGGACCGGCCCCCGGGCAGGTCCGCCGCACCCACCCCTGGATTCCTCATGCCACCGACACCGACACCCGCACCGATACCGGCGCCCACGGCGGCACCGACGCCGACGGCGCGCGCGTACGCGCACCTCTGGGCCGACACCCGCGTCGTCTTCGGCCGCTGTCTGCGCGCCACCCTCCGCTCCAAGACGAACATGTTCTTCGGCATGCTCCAGCCGCTGCTGTTCCTCGCGCTCTTCGGGCCGCTTCTGACCTCCCTCGACCTCGGCGTCAACGGTTCCTCCTGGCAGACCCTCGTCCCCGGCGTCCTCGTCCAACTGGCCCTGCTCGGCGGCTCGTACGTCGGCCTGGGGCTGCTGATGGACCGGAACCTGGGGATCATCGACCGGATGCGCGTCACGCCGGTCAGCCCGCTGGCGCTGCTTCTCGGGCGCACCCTGCGCGACGTCGCGCAGCTGTTCGTCCAGTCGGTGCTGCTGGTGCTCCTCGGCCTCGCCTTCGGGCTGCGGGCCCCGCTGGCGGGTGTCCTGCTCGGGCTCGCCTTCGTCGCGGTGCTGTCGGGCGCGCTCGCCGCGCTGTCCCACGGGCTGGCCATGCGGGTGCGGACGCCGCCCGAGTTCGCCGCCATCGCCAACACCGCCGTCATGCCGCTGATGCTCCTCGCCGGGCTCCTGCTGCCCATGAGCCTCGCGCCCGGCTGGCTGGACGCCGTCTCCCACGCGGTGCCCTTCCGGTACACCGTCGAGGCCGTACGCGAGGTCTTCCGGGGCCACTACACGAGCGGCACCGTCGCGCTCGGAGCCGCCGTGACCCTCGGTCTGGCCGCGCTCTGCCTGTTCGCTGCGACCCGCCTCTTCGGACGCGCGCGCCACTGATCAGCCCCGGGGCCGCCGCTGTCGCGTTCCTTCAAGAACCCGGCGTGCCCCGGGCCGTAGCGTCACCGGCATGAACGACATGACACACGCGCACATGAAGGAGGCGGCCCGCGAGGCGGCCCGTACGGCACGGGGCGCGACCGGCTCTCCCCTCAACACCCCGACACCGTGCGGTGCGTGGGACCTGCGGGCGCTGCTCAACCACTGGGTCCTCTACACGGCGCACGGCCTCGAACACCGTGCCCTGCGCACCGCCGTCCCCGAAGAACTGGCGGCACGCGACTTCGCCGCCGAGCCCGACTGGGCCGAGGCGTACGCCGCGCAGCTCGACCGCGCGGTCGCCGCCTGGCAGGCACCCGGGGCATGGGAGGGCGACATCGACCTCGGCGGCTCCGCCATGCAGGCCACGGCCATCGCGAGCATGGTCGTCAAGGAGATGGTGCTGCACGGCTGGGACATCGCCACCGCGACGGGCCACCACTACGACTGCTCGCCCGAGCTGGCCGGCTTCGTCCTGGGCGTCGTCGAGGAGTACGCGGAGATCTACCGCGAGTACGACGGCTTCGCCGCTGCGGCGCCTGTCCCGGAGAACGCCACGGCGCTGGAGCGCGCCCTCGCGCTCTCGGGCCGGGACACGCGTGCGGCGGCCGGAGCTTCCCCAGCGTGACGGCCTGACGGTCTGACCAGGTAGTACGGCCAGACCGGCCGGCCAGCCAGCTGTTTCGTGCACATACCAGGACCCCCGCCCGCGCCCTTCCGGCGCCGGCGGGGGTCCGGTGTTCGCGCCTGTCCCCGCTCGGTCACATGTGGTGTGTCGCGTGTGGCCGCACTCTCCAGCGGTTCAGTTACGCGTGGCGGCCACACCCAGCGTGACCAGGCCCAGTACGACCCACGAGAACCACAGCCATCCGCTGCCCCCCAGCGCCACGGTGTACGCGGTGACGACCACAAGACCCACGACCGTGCAGACGGTCATGGCCTTCGTGGAAGCCGGCATGCTCGTCATTCCGGGCATCTCAGCACCACCCTCCTCCCGGCGGCCCCGGGACGTACAGCTCGCGCACGCACAAAAAGGGCCGCGGCCAGGTGTCCATCGTCACCCGTCCACGGCCCCGCGCGCTACCTGCGCGCCGGAGTCAGGCCCCCCGGCTCACCGTTCGCCGGTGCGCAGCGACGCCAGATACGCGTTGTACGCGACCAGTTCCTTGTCCCCGTCCCTGTCCGCCCTGCGGTCCCTGCGCCGCGACTGGCGCTGCTCGGTCACGTACCACTGGAAGACCAGCGCGACCAGCACGAGCACCGACGGGATCTCGCTGAACGCCCACGCGATGCCGCCCGCCGCCGTCTGGTCGGACAGCGCGCTGACCCCCAGCGAAGCCGGCGGGTTCTCGTACGTCTTGATCATCGGCTCGGACGCCATCATCAGCGCGATGCCGAAGAACGCGTGGAACGGCATCCCCGCGAACAGCTCCAGCATCCGCATCACATAGCCGGGGCGGTGCGGGCCGGGGTCGACGCCCATGATCGGCCAGAAGAACACCAGACCGACGGCGAGGAAGTGCACCATCATCGCGAGGTGTCCGACCGTCGAGCCCATCAGGAAGTCGAACAGCGGCGTGAAGTACAGCGCGTACAGGCTCGCGATGAACAGCGGGATCGTAAAGGCGGGATGCGTGATCACCCGCACATAACGGCTGTTCAGCAGTGCCACCAGCAGCTCGCGCGGGCCCTTGCGCGCACCGTGGCTGCGGTTGGCCGACGGCAGGGCCCGCAGCAGCAGCGTCACGGGCGCCCCCAGCAGCAGCAGGATCGGCGACAGCATGCTGATCACCATGTGCTGCACCATGTGGACGCTGAAGAGCACCATCCCGTACTCGTTCATCGCCGTGCACATCACCAGCGCCACGGTCAGCACACCGAGGACGAACCCCACGGTGCGCCCCACCGGCCACGCGTCGCCGCGCCGCCGCAGCCGCACCACGCCCCACCCGTACAGGGCGAGCGCCAGCAGGCACCCCACCAGGAAGAACGGCTGGCCCGTGAACTCCAGGCCCCGCGCGACCGTGAAGGGCGGCAGGTCCATCGTCATGCCGTGTGCGCCGTGATCCATCCGAACTCTCCCGCTACCGACCGATACGCCCGCACCAGACTAGAACCGCCCGCGCCGACCGCCCCTG
>NZ_JANCPR020000072.1 GCF_028657195.3 Streptomyces iconiensis | reverse complement strand
AGCACGCCGCCAGCGTTCGTCCTGAGCCAGGATCAAACTCTCCGTGAATGCTTCATTCGCGGAAGAGCGGAACCAGGAGAGGAATAATCCCCCGGTTCACAGCGTCCTCGCTGATCGCCCTCCACAAAGGGAGGGACTTTTTCAAAGGAACCTCAACCCACCAGATCAACTGGCAGGTCGGGGTATCAACATATCTGGCGTTGACTTTTGGCACGCTGTTGAGTTCTCAAAGAACGGACGCTTCCTTTGAAACTTATCGGTCCTGACTGAGCAGTACCGGTTTCTCCGGGCTTTCCCTTTGGTGTGTCTCCGACTCTACCAGATCTTTTCCGGTCCGTTTCCGGGCCGTTTCCGATTCTGATTTCCCCTGTCGGCGGGGTGCCTTCCGGCGTGTTCACTACTTTAGAGGATTTCCCCGCCAGGCTCCAAATCGAGCCTTTCGCAAGAGAATTCGGCATGCCGAATGAACCCCTGCGAAGGGGAGTCACACTGAAGTAGTGGATGCCGTCGGACGGCGAGAGTGCTGCCGTTGGACCGATGTGGTCCGCTGGCAACCCGAAGAACTTTACGGACCGGCCTTACCGGTGTCAACTTCGGGTGGAAGCTCTGTCAACCGGCGTTACGGGGCCGGCGTGACCCTGTCTCTGTGGGAGAGGACGCCTTCGGTGAAGCGGAGACGGTGGAGTGGGGAGTTTTCCAGAGCCGGCGTCCGGTGGAAGCGGCACTCATCCGTGTTCGGCGGGTCTGCGGGGGCGTTTCTGGGGCGGGTGTCGTCGTCGAACTCGTACCGGGGAGGTGGGGACGCGTCGCGTTGGGTGGGTCAGCTGCCGAGTTCGCGGCTGCGGTCGCGGGCTGCCTCGATGGCGTCGATGAAGGCGGCGCGTACGCGGTGGTTCTCCAACTCGCGGATGGCGTTGATGGTGGTGCCGCCGGGCGAGGTGACGTTCTCGCGGAGGGTGACGGGGTGCTCGCCGCTGTCGCGGAGCATGGTGGCGGCGCCGACGGCGGCCTGGACGATCAGCTCGTGCGCCTTGTCCCTGGGGAGGCCGAGCTGGATGCCGGCGTCGGTCATCGCCTCGACGAGGAAGAAGAAGTAGGCGGGGCCCGAGCCGGAGAGTGCCGTGGCGGCGTCCTGTTGGGCCTCGGGGAGGTGGAGGGTCTTGCCGACACCGTTGAAGATCTCGTCGGTGAGGGCGAGATGGGCTTCGGTGGCGTGGGCGCCGGGCGAGATGACGGACATGGCCTCGTCCACGAGCGCCGGGGTGTTGGCCATGACGCGGATGACGGGGGTGCCGGGCGGGAGCTTTTCCTCAAGGAAACGGGTGGTGATGCCCGCGGCGCCGCTGATGACCAGGCGCCCCTCGGGGACGTGCGGGGACAGTTCGTCGAGGAGCGCGGGCATGTCCTGGGGCTTGGGCGTGAGGATGAGGGTGTCGGCGTTCTTGGCCGCCTCGGCGTTGGTGACGGGCTCGACGGCGTAACGCTCGCGCAGCTCTGCCGCACGTTCGGGCCTGCGGGCCGTGACCATCAGCCGGGAGGGGGCCCAGCCGCCCCTGAGCATTCCGGAGAGCAGCGCCTCACCGATCTTGCCGGTACCGACGACGGCGACTTTCTGGTCCGTCATGGAGTGCTTCACCTCGTGCCTCGTGGAGTTGGCGTCTTCCGGGGCTGCGGCCCCGAACTGCCCATACTCGCACCGGGTGCGGGGCGCCCGCGCTGTGGTTACGGGGTGCGGCGGCGGAGGGTGGCGGCGCCCAGCGCGAGGACGAGAAGGGCGCATCCGGCGACGACGGCGAGGTCGCGGTAGAAGTCGCCGGTGGCCTCCGTGTGGTGGAGGACCTCGGTCATGCCGTCGACGGCGTAGGACATGGGCAGCACGTCGGAGAGGGCTTCCAGTACGGGCTGCATGCTGTCGCGGGGCGCGAAGAGGCCGCACAGGAGGATCTGCGGAAAGATCACCACTGGCATGAACTGGACGACCTGGAACTCGGAGGCGGCGAAGGCCGAGACGAAGAGGCCGAGCGCGGTTCCGAGCAGGGCGTCGAGCAGGGCGATCAGGAGCAGCAGCCAGGGCGAGCCGGCGATGTCGAGGTCGAGCAGCCAGACGGCGACGCCGGTCGCGGCGGATGCCTGGACGACGGCGAGCAGGCCGAAGGCGAGCGCGTACCCGGCGATGAGGTCGGCCTTGCCCAGGGGCATGGAGAGCAGGCGTTCGAGGGTGCCGGAGGTGCGCTCGCGCAGGGTGGCGATGGAGGTGACCAGGAACATCGTCACCATCGGGAAGATGCCGAGCAGCGAGGCGCCGATGCCGTCGAATCCGCGGCGGTTCGCGTCGAAGACGTAGTAGAGCAGTACGAGCAGCAGGACGGGGACGAGCAGCAGCAGCGCGATGCTGCGGGGGTCGTGGCCGAGTTGGCGCAGTACCCGGCGTGCGGTCGTGAAGGTGCGCGCGGCGTTCATGGGGTGCCTCCCCGGTGGCGCTCCCGGGACGGGGAGCCGGTGGATTCCACGAGGTTGAGGAACGCGTCCTCGATGGTGTCGCTGCCGGTACGGGTGCGCAGGGCGTGCGGGGAGTCGGAGGCGAGCAGGGTGCCCTCGCGTACGAGGAGGAGGTGTTCGCAGCGGTCGGCCTCGTCCATGACGTGCGAGGAGATCAGCAGAGTGGTCCCCCGCTCGGCCGCGAGGCGGTGGAAGAGGTCCCACAGGTCGCGGCGGAGCACGGGGTCGAGGCCGACGGTGGGCTCGTCCAGCACGAGCAGTTCGGGGGCGCCGAGCAGGGCGACGGCGAGGGAGACGCGGGAGCGCTGGCCGCCGGAGAGGTTGCCGGCGAGGTCGTCGGCGTGTGAGGCGAGGTCGACATCGTCTAGGGCCTGGGCGACGGCGCGGTCGCGGTCGCGGCGGGGGATGCCGAGGACGGCGGCGAAGTAGTCGAGGTTCTGGCGCGCGCTGAGGTCGGCGTAGACGGAGGGTGCCTGGGTGACGTAGCCGAGGCGGGAGCGGAGCGGGGCCGAGCCCGCGGGGCCGCCGAGCACGTCGAGGGTGCCGGTGACCTTGGCCTGGGTGCCGACGATGGCGCGGATCAGCGTGGACTTGCCGCTGCCCGAGGGGCCGAGGAGGCCGGTGACGGTTGCGGGGGCGACGTCGAAGGTGAGGCCGTCGAGGACGGTGCGGCTGCCCCGGACGACGGTGAGGTCCCGGGCGCTGACTGCCGGGACGGCGGGCCGGCCGGCGGCCGGAGCGGCGGGGTGGGCCTGTGGGCGCTGTGGGGGTGCCGGGCTGCCTTGGCCCGGGGGCCTGCGAGGTTTATTCATCACCTGTTGAATTATGGAACCGGGTGCGGGGAGCGTCAAGGCCGACCGGCCGGGAAGCGCGGGAAATGGGCGGAGCCGGGGAGGCGGGAGCCGGCCGGGAAAGCCGGAGCCGGTAAAGACCGACCGGAACGACGGGGCCCTGGGAACGCGGGCCCCGGGGAGGCGGGGCGCGCGGGAAGCCGGAGCGCTCGGGAGCGGCGGCGTGCACGGGACCTTGAGTGGGGGCGGCGCGCACGGGGACATGGGCGGACGGGGACGCGGGTGCCCCCTCGACACGGGGACGTGGGTGCACGCCGACACGGGGACGGGGACGCGGGTGGGGCGTGCAGGGGGAAGGGGCGCTCCTGGGGCGTGCTTCCTCTGCCCGTATCCCGCCCTCTTGCGCGCCGTGCAAAGCCCCGAGTCGCGCTGTACAGAATGGAGTTCAGTGTCAACGGGAGGAGACCCATGCGTTCCCCGTCCGGCGCCACCCTCTTCGATGCGGGCACCCTGCGGGTGACCCTCGGACCCGACCTCCTGGCCTCGCTGGTGGTCTTCCTCGTCGCGCTGCCGCTGTGCGTGGGCATCGCCGTCGCCTCGGGTGTGCCGCCGGAGCTGGGCCTGATCACCGGGATCGTCGGCGGACTCGTCGCGGGGCTCATGCCGGGCAGCAGCCTTCAGGTGAGCGGGCCGGCTGCCGGGCTGACGGTGCTCGTGTACGAGGCGGTGCTCGCGCACGGGCTGCCCGTGCTCGGGGTGCTGGTGCTGGCGGCGGGGCTGGTGCAGCTCGCCGTGGGGGCGCTGCGGATGGGGCGGTGGTTCCGGGCGGTCTCCATCGCCGTGGTGCAGGGGATGCTCGCGGGCATCGGGCTCGTTCTGATGGCCGGGCAGGCGTACGTACTGGCCGATGCGAGCGCGCCCGGCGACGGCCTCGGCAATCTGCGCGGGCTGCCGACCCTGCTGATGGACACGCTGGGCTCGGCCGGGGCCATGACAGCGGCGGGGGTCGGTGCCGGGACGGTGCTCGTGCTGGTTCTGTGGCCGCGGTGGCGGACCGTCGCGCGCGTGGTGCCGGCGCCACTGGTCGCGGTTGCGCTCGCGGCCGGGGCCGTAGGGGCGTTCGGGCTGCCCGTCGCGCGGATCGAGGTGGGGGCGCTCACGGATGCCGTGCAGCCGCCGGCGCTCGGGGACTTCGCGCGGCTGGCCGAGGCCGGGGCGCTGGGCACGGTTGTCGCCCTCGCGCTGATCGCGTCCGCCGAGTCCCTGTTCAGCGCCGCGGCCGTCGACCGTATGCACGGAGGGCCCCGTACGCACTACGACAAGGAGTTGATGGCGCAGGGGGCCGGGAACGCCGTGTGCGGGGCGCTGGGGGCACTGCCCATGACGGCGGTGATCGTGCGCAGCTCGGCGAACGTGGCGGCGGGCGCGCGGACCAAGCTCTCCCGGGTGCTGCACGGCGTGTGGCTGCTGGTGTTCGTCGCGCTGTTGCCAGGGCTGCTCGGGCTGGTCCCCGTCGCGGCGCTGGCGGGGGTGCTGGTGCACGCGGGCTGGAAGCTCATGCCCGTACGGGAGTTGGGGCCGCTGTGGCGGGACCACAGGGGCGAGGCGGTGGTGCTCGTGGTGACGGCGGGAGCGGTCGTGCTCACGAACCTCTTCGAGGGCGTGCTGCTCGGACTGCTGCTGGCCGTGGTCAAGAGCGCGTGGGAGACCTCGCACGTGCATCTGGTGGTGGACGAGGAGCGGTCGCGCGAGGGCGCTTCGCTGCATGTACGGGTCGTCGGGAACGCGACGTTCCTGCGGCTGCCCCGGCTGCTCGACCAGCTCTCCGAGCTGCCCTCCGACCGGCCCGTCGTGCTCGATGTGTCCGGAGCACGGCACATGGACCACGCCTGCCGCACCGCGCTGGAAGGACATGTGGCCGGCTCGCCGGAAAGCGTCGTACGCGGGTGAGCGCGGGTGAACGCGTACGGCGGTGAACGTGTACGCAGGCGAGTACGTACGCCGGTCAGTGCCGTACGCAGCCGTAGTCGCGGCCAGAGCGAGAGTCGTAGCCGGAGCCGGGTCGTAGCCGGAGCCGTGGTCGGCGGGGGTCGGAAAGCGGCGGTGCCGGGCCCGGCCGCGGGTTCGCGGTGGGCCCGGCGCCGCCGGACGTGTTCGGGTTCGGGTTCGGGCGTGTGGGCGTGGTGCGCCGGGGGTCAGACGCGCTCCAGCTCCTTTTCCCCGTTCGCCGGGAAGCCCATGTCGTCGTGAAGCGGCCGGTCGCGGCCGAGGCGGCTGGGCCACCAGATGCGGGCGCCGATGTCGAGGGCGAGGGACGGCACGAGGACCGTACGGACCAGGAAGGTGTCCAGGAGGACGCCGATGCCGACGAGGACTCCCATCTGGGCCATGGTCACCAGCGGCATGGAGGCGATGACGGCGAAGGTCGCGGCCAGGACGATGCCGGCCGAGGTGATGACGCCGCCCGTCGAGGTCAGCCCCGCGAGGACGCCCTTGGTGTGGCCGTGGCGGGCGACCTCTTCGCGGACGCGGGTCATCAGGAAGATGTTGTAGTCGATGCCCAGTGCCACCAGGAAGACGAAGCCCATCAGCGGTACTGACCTGTCGACACCCGCGAAGCCGAGCACGTGCTCGAAGACCAGGTAGGAGGCGCCCAGCGCGCCGAAGTACGAGAGGACCACGGTCGCCAGCAGCATCAGCGGGGCGATCAGCGAGCGCAGCAGCCAGATCAGCACCAGCAGGACCACGGCGAGCACGATCGGGATGACCGTCGACAGATCGCTGTCGGCGGCGCGCTGCGTGTCCAGCGCCTCGGCCGTCGTACCGCCGACGAGCGCTTCCGCGCCCTTCACCTCGTGGACCGCGTCGCGCAGTCCGTCGATGGTGTCCTTCGCGGCGGCGCTGTCGGGTGCGTCCTTGAGGACGACGGAGAGGGTGGCCAGTTTTCCGTCGGACGTACGGTCACCGGGCTGGACGGACTCGACACCGGGCACGTCGGAGGCGGCGCGCTGGACGTCGGGCACCTCGGCGGCCCTGGCGACGACCGTCGCCGGGTCGGACGAGCCCGAGGGGTAGTGCGCGGAGAGGCGCTCCTGTGCGACGACCGACTCCGGCTTGTCCTGGAACATCTCCTCCTGCGTGAGGCCCAGGGTGATCCCGGTCGCGCTCAGTGCGAGCAGCGCGGTGACGCCGATGGACATCAGCCAGGACCAGCGGGGGCGCCGCGCGAGCAGGGCGCCTATGCGGGACCAGACGGTACGGGCCTTGCGCGAGGGCTCCTCGGTGGCCGCCTCTGGTGTGTAGCGGGGGACGAAGGGCCAGAAGACCCAGCGGCCCGTGGCGACGAGCAGCGCGGGCAGCACCGTGATCATCGCGAGGAGGGCGCAGATGACGCCGACGGCGCCGACAAGGCCCAGCGAGCGCGAGGAGTTGATGTCGGCGAAGGCCAGGCAGGCCAGGCCGATGGCGATGGTGCCGGCCGAGGCGAGGATCGCGGGTCCTGAGCGGCGCAGCGCGACACCCATGGCGGCGTGCCGGTCCTCGTGCCGGTGGAGTTCCTCGCGGTAGCGGGCGATGAGGAGCAGCGCGTAGTCCGTGCCGACGCCGAAGACGAGCACCATGAGGATGCCCGCGCTCTGCGGGTCGACGGGCAGCCCGGCGTACTTGGCAAGGGCATAGGTGGCGACCTGGGTGAGGACGGCGGCGAAGCCGACCGAGAGTACGGGGAAGAGCCACAGCAGCGGGCTGCGGTAGGTGAGCAGGAGCAGCAGCGTGACGACGGCGCCGGTCGCGAGCATCAGGGTGGAGTCGAGGTTGTCGAACACCTTCACGCTGTCGATGAGGGAGCCGGCGGGGCCTCCGACCTCGACGTCGAGCCCGGGCGGCGCGTTGGCGGCGGCGACCGTGCGGATCTCCTCAAGGGTGTCGCCCATGCCCTCACCGCTGCTGGAGAGCGGTACGACGGTCATGAGGGCCGCGCCGTCCTTGGAGGAGAGGGGGCCGGTGGCCTTCTCGCCCTTGGCGACGTGCGCCGCGTACTCCTTGAGGTCGGCGCGCGCCTTGGCGGTGTCGCCCTTCGTCGTCCTGCCGTCCTCGCGGGAGTAGACGGCCACGGCCGGCATGACCTCGTCCTTGCCCCTGAACTTCTCCAACTCGGTGTTGACCTGGGTTGATTCGGCTCCGCGCGGAAGGAAGGCGTTGGCGCTGCTGTCCTCGACCTCGCCCAGCTTGCCGGCGAGCGGGCCGAGTGCGACGGCGATGATGAGCCAGGCGGCGAGGATCAGCCACTTCGTACGGCGTCCCGCGGGGGCAGCCGCCAGGCGGCGCGGTGCGCGGGGGCGGCGCCCGGCCGGAAGCTGGGGGATGGCAGGCATGGGTAGTCTCCTGTGGTGTGGGTGCGGGTTCCTGCGAGGGGTTCGCGGTGATCTTTCGCGCTCATGAGTACGGCCGGGAGTTGCCGCTCCCGGCCGTCCGAACGCCGGTGCCGTTGCGTTGCCGTTCCGGGTGCGCCGATGCGCATGGGTTACCGGATCAGGGGTGCTGCCGCGCGCTTCTACTCGATCTCGCGCATCATCTTCTCCATCGACGCGATGGACTGACGGGCCTGTGTCAGCTCCTCGATGCTGCGGCGGTGCAGCTCGACGTTGTCCTCCAGGAGCTGTGCGTACTTCTCGGCGAGCTTCTTGTAGCGCTCCTCGCGGGCCGCGAGCATGCGGGCCCGCCAGGTCGCGGCGATCTGCCAGACGACCACGATCAGCAGCACGAAGACCCCGGCCGTGCCGAGTCCGGCTGCCCAGACGCCCGCCGGGTCGGTTCCTGCGGCGATCGTGAGCTGCTCGTTCACTGGGCTCCCTCTTTCTGTTCGGGCTGTTCCGCCGCGGTCGGTGCGTGCTGTTCCGTCGCGGTCGGTGCCCCGGTCTCCGTTGTCGTTCGCGCCGTTCCACCCGCCGCTGGATCCTGCTGGTCGCTGAGCGTGGCTGCGGCCGTGGCGATGGCTCCGGGCGTCAACTCGTAGAAGAACGGCGCCACTTCGAAGAACTTCATCGCTTTGCCGGTCTCGGACAGTTCCAGTGATCCGACGACGAGCCCCGCCGCCTCCAGCCGTTGGAGGTGCATATGGAGGAGGGGGCGGCTCATACCGATCTCGCGGGCGAGCCTGCTGACGTAGTTCCGGTTTCCGGCGAGTGCCGCGACGATCCGCATGCGATGCGGGTTGCCGAGTGCTGCCAGCACCTTCAGCAGTTCGTCTCCCGTCGGGGTCTCGATCGCGCTCACCGCGACCCCTTCCTGTTCTGGTGTGTAAGAAGAAACTGACACGTGCCTGTATGCACTGTCGAGCGGGAACGGTACATGTCCGGGATAGCTCAGGGATCCCCCTGACACGGCTGCGGGAGGGCCCCGAGGGGCCCTCCCGCATGGTGTTCACGACTGTGCTGACCCGCCTGTACGGGTCGCCTGTTTCCGCTGTTCAGGGCCGGCCCTGGCTGGTCCTTGCCGACCCTTGCCAGCCCTTGTCAGCTCTTGTTCTTGCGCTTGCCCTTGCCGCCGCCGCCGCGCTTGACGGCCGGGTTGCGGGTGCGCGCGTTGCGCAGCTTCTCGTGCCGGGCCAGGGCGGCCTCGTGCTCCTTGCGCAGCAGCCCCTCGCCCGGCGCCTCGACGCAGGTGCGCAGCGCGTAGGCGAGGAGGACGCCGATGAAGCCGATCAGCCGGATGCTGTGCATCGACGACTCGGCGGCGGCCTCGCGCTCGGTCAGCGGACGCGTGTACGAGGTGAGGGTGCGCGCGAACGCCATGGCGCTGCACCCGGCGAACGCGACGACCAGCAGGATCGTCGCCCAGCTCCCGATGTCGGCCACCTGCACGCCCTGGTAGGCGAAGCGCAGGACGAAGGCGCCCGCGACGGCGGCGACGACGGCGCCCACGCCCAGGCCGAGGCGGCGCAGCGCGTAACCGCGTGAGTGGTCGACCCACGTCGTCCCGTAGAAGCGGATCGGCTCGGGGGTGGGCTCGCTGGGGGTGTTCGGGCTCTCTCGCACGTTTCGATTATGCGGGTTGCTGCCGCGGGCCCGGCGCGCGGTGCGGGGGCACTCAGCGTTCCAGGAGCGTGACGTCGCGCACGGCGCCGCGGTCGGCGCTGGTGGCCATGGCGGCGTAGGCGCGCAGGGCCGTGGAGACCTTGCGCTCGCGGGACTTGGGCGCGTACTGGCCGCCGAGTGCCTCGCGGCGGGATGCCAGCTCGGCCTCCGGAACGTTCAGCTCCATACGGCGGTTCGGGATGTCGATGACGATCTCGTCCCCGTCCTCGACCAGTGCGATCGTGCCGCCCGCAGCAGCCTCGGGGGACATGTGGCCGATGGACAGGCCCGAAGTACCGCCCGAGAAGCGGCCGTCGGTGATCAGCGCGCACACCTTGCCCAGGCCCCTGCCCTTGAGGAACGAGGTGGGGTAGAGCATCTCCTGCATACCGGGGCCGCCCTTGGGGCCCTCGTAGCGGATGACGACGACGTCGCCCTCCTTGACCGTCTTGTCGAGGATCTTCTGTACGGCGTCCTCCTGGGACTCGCACACGACGGCGGGCCCGGTGAAGGTGTGGATCGACTCGTCGACGCCCGCGGTCTTCACCACGCAGCCGTCCTCGGCGAGGTTGCCGTACAGGACGGCGAGGCCGCCCTGCTCGGAGTAGGCGTGCGCGACATCGCGGATGCAGCCGTTCTCGGCGTCGGTGTCCAGGGTCTCCCAGCGCTCGGACTGCGAGAACGCCTCGGCGGAGCGGACGCAGCCGGGCGCCGCGTGGTACATCTCGACGGCCTCGGCCGAGGGCGAACCTCCGCGCACGTCCCAGGTCTTGATCCACTCGGCCATGGAGTCGGCGTGGACGGTGTGCACGTCCTCGTTGAGCAGCCCGCCCCGGTACAGCTCCCCCAGGATGGCGGGGATGCCGCCCGCGCGGTGCACGTCCTCCATGTAGTACGTGCCGCTGGGCGTGACGCTGGGGGCGACCTTGGCCACGCAGGGCAGCTGACGCGAGAGGGCGTCGATGTCCTCCATCGTGAAGGTCATCTCCGCCTCCTGCGCCGCCGCGAGCAGGTGCAGGATCGTATTGGTCGAGCCGCCCATGGCGATGTCGAGGGCCATGGCGTTCTCGAACGCGGCGCGCGAGCCGACGTTGCGCGGCAGAACGGTCTCGTCGTCCTGGCCGTAGTAGCGGTTCGCGATCTCGACGACCGTACGGCCCGCCGTCTCGTACAGCTCCTTGCGCGCGGTGTGCGTGGCGAGCACGGTGCCGTTGCCGGGGAGGGCCAGGCCGAGCGCCTCGGTCAGGCAGTTCATGGAGTTCGCGGTGAACATGCCGGAGCAGGAGCCGCAGGTCGGACAGGCGTTCTCCTCGATACGGAGGATGTCCTCGTCCGAGACCTTGTCGTTGGCCGCCTCGGACATCGCGTCGACCAGGTCCAGCTTGCGGACCGTGCCGTTCACCAGCGTCGCGCGGCCGGCCTCCATGGGCCCGCCGGAGACGAACACCGTGGGGATGTTGAGGCGCATCGCGGCCATCAGCATGCCGGGGGTGATCTTGTCGCAGTTGGAGATGCAGATCAGCGCGTCCGCGCAGTGCGACTCGGTCATGTACTCGACCGAGTCGGCGATCAGGTCGCGGGAGGGCAGCGAGTAGAGCATGCCGCCGTGGCCCATGGCGATGCCGTCGTCGACCGCGATGGTGTTGAACTCGCGCGGGATGCCGCCCGCCGCCTTGACCGCCGCGCTCACGATGCGGCCGACCGGCTGGAGGTGCGTATGGCCCGGCACGAACTCGGTGAAGCTGTTCGCCACCGCGATGATCGGCTTGCCGAAGTCCTCGCGCGCTACGCCCGACGCCTGCATAAGGGCGCGCGCCCCTGCCATGTTGCGTCCGTGTGTGACGGTGCGGGACCTCAGCTCGGGCATGGCTGCCTCTCCCTTGGTGCGGGCGACCCAACGTCCGTCGGGCGGTCGGTCGCTGCTGTACGTAGAAGAGTCCGAGGGTACGCCTCACGCCCAAGATCCGGACAGGGGGTCCGAATTGTGGACCTGCCCCTTGCGGCGCGCGGACGCCGGGGCCAGGCCCAGGCCCGGAGCCGGCCCTGGCCCCGGCTCTGAAGCCGGTCCCGTCGGACGGACACCGGTGCGGGGCCCGGCGCCGGACCCGTCAGACGGACACCGGCGCCGCGCCCGGCGCCGGACCCGTCAGATGGTGCTGGACGACCGGTGCCAGGCGGGCCACAAGGACCTCGGCCGTCTCTGAGGCGAGCGGTTCGAGCCGCAGTACGTAGCGCAGCAGCGCGGCGCCGACCATCTGCGCCGCCGCGAGGTTGACCCGCAGCTCCGCGTCGGGCGCGTCCAGTACGGAGGCGGTGCGCTCCAGCAGGTTGCGGGTGAGAAGGCGGCGGAAGACGGCGGCGGCCGTCTCGTTGTTCACGGCGGAACGGAGGATGGCGAGCATCGGTTCGCGCGTCTCCGCGTTCTCCCAGACGGCGACGAACGTACGGACGATGCGCTCCCCCAGCTCGTCCCTGGCGGCCGTCGCGACGAGGTCGGGGACGACACGGGTCGGCGCGAAGGCGCCCTCGATCGCGGCGGCGAACACCTGCTCCTTGGTACCGAAGTAGTGGTGCACCAGTGCCGCGTCCACCCCCGCACCGCGTGCGATGGCGCGTACGGACGCCTTGTCGTAACCGCGCCCGGCGAACTCGCCCCGCGCCGAGGCGAGGATGCGCTCGCGGGAGCCGGGCCCTTCCGCCTCGCTCCGCCGCACCGGCCGGCCCCGCCTGCGAGGCGTCGCCCCGGGCTCGCTCACGGCTCGCGCCGCCCCGCGCTCCCGGTGCGCCCGGCGCCCCCGGACCGCCCGGCGTGCTCCGGCCGGTCGGGTCGCTCGGCTCGCGCGGGCCCTTCGGCGCGCGCGGCTCCGTCCTCACCCGAGGGCCCCTCGGACCTGCCCGGTCCGTCGGCGGATGCGGACCGGTCCTGGTCCCTGTCCTGGCCCGTGCCCTGGTCCCGTCCCCGGTCCTGGCTCCGGCCCTGGTGCTGGTTCGCCCTGCCGGGGGCCGCCGCGAGGTGCAGGCGGGTGTAGGCGAGGGCCTCCGCCAGGTCCTCCTCGCGCTCGGCGGCCGACATGGCGCGGCGCGTGTTGACCTCGACGACGACATGGCCGTCGAACCCGCGTACGGCCAGCAGCTCCAGCAGCTCCGCGCACGGCTGCGAGCCGCGCCCCGGCACCAGGTGCTCGTCCTTGTTGGAGCCGAGCCCGTCGGCGATGTGCACATGCCCCAGCCGGTCGCCCATGCGCTCGGCCATGGCGAGGGTGTCGGTACGTGAGGTCGCGGTGTGCGAGAGGTCGATCGTGAAGTGGCGGTAGTCGTTCTGCGTGGGGTCCCAGTCAGGTGCGTACGCGAGCATCTCGCGGTCCCGGTAGCGCCACGGAAACATGTTCTCGACGGCGAAGCGCACATCCGTCTCGTCCGCCATCCGCCATACGCCCCGCTCGAACTCCTTGGCGTAGGACCGCTGCCAGCGGAAGGGAGGGTGGACGACGACCGTGGAGGCACCCAGCGTCTCCGCCGCCGTACGGGCCCGTTGCAGCTTGGTCCATGGATCGGTCGACCACACACGCTGCGTGATCAGCAGGCACGGGGCATGCACGGCGAGGATGGGGACGCCGTGGAAGTCCGAGAGCCGGCGCAGCGCCTCCACGTCCTGACTCACCGGGTCCGTCCACACCATGACCTCGACACCGTCATAGCCCAGGCGCGCAGCGATCTCGAAGGCAGCCGCTGTCGACTCGGGGTACACGGACGCCGTCGACAGTGCGACCTTCGCGTCGGGAACGCGCACGGATTCCTTGGCCACCCAGCCACCCTAAGACGTGCGGCGGCGGCCCACGTCCGGGCCCTCGCTCCCACCCTCGCTTCCGACGGCCCCCGACCCCCGCGTGCGGCCCCGGCGAACACGCTGTACGCAGGGGGTTCCCGTCACCCCCGGGGCATCGCCGTGACCTCGGGGCACTACGAGATCACCCGAGGGGCACTGCCACACGGTGCCCGGCCACTGCCGTGACCTCGCCGCTCTGCCACACGGTCCATGGGCGCTGCCGGCCCTCGCCGGCCTAGACCCCCCGCATCCTGTCCAGGCGGCGGAGTATGACGCCCTCGCGCAGGGCCCAGGGGCAGACCTCCAGCTCTTCCACTCCGAAGAGGTCCATCGCGCCCTCGGCCACCAAGGCACCCGCGAGGATCTGGCCCGCCCTGCCCTCGGAGACACCGGGAAGCGCCGCACGCTCGCTCACGGGCATCGCCGCCAGCTTGGGCACCCACTCCTCCAGGGACTCGCGGCTCAGCTCGCGCTGCACGTAGAGGCCCTCGGTGCTGCGGGGCGCACCGGCGATACGGGCCAGCTGCTTGAACGTCTTCGAGGTGGCGACCACGTGGTCCGGCGGATTGAAGCGGTTGAACTCGCCGACCGTACGGCCGATCTCCGCGCGCACGTGCCGCCGCAGCGCCCGTACGTCGGCCTGGTCGGGCGGGTCACCCGGCAGCCAGCCCGAGGTGAGGCGTCCAGCACCCAGCGGCAGCGAGACGGCGGCGTCGGGCTCCTCGTCGAGGCCGTACGCGATCTCCAGCGAGCCCCCGCCTATGTCGAGCACCAGCAGCCGCCCGGCCGACCAGCCGAACCAGCGCCGCACCGCGAGGAAGGTGAGTCTCGCCTCCTCCTCGCCCGACAGGACCTGGAGCTTGACGCCGGTCTCCTCGGCGAGGCGGCTGAGCACGTGTTCGGCGTTGGTCGCCTCGCGCACGGCCGAGGTGGCGAACGGCAGCAGCGCCTCGACCCCCTTGTCCTCCGAGACCTCCAGCGCGTGTGCGAGTGTGGCGGCGATCTCGCTGATCCCGGATTCGCTGATCGCGCCGTCGGCGTCGAGGAGTTCGGCGAGCTTCAGCGTCGCCTTGTGCGAATACGCGGGGAGAGGCCGCGCACCGGGGTGCGCGTCCACCACGAGCAGATGAACCGTGTTCGATCCCACGTCGAGGACACCGAGTCTCATGCACAGCACGCTAGCCGCCCGGACAAGGGGACGCCGAGGCGGTACGGCACGGACCGTCGCGGGTGGGCGGCTCAGGGGAGCGGCCACGGGGAGCGGGGGTGCGGCTCACGGGGGCATGGGCGCATGGCCCGTACGCTGGGCGCGTGGGTACGACGAAAGCGGCGAAGCGTAAGAAGCGGGACGGCGCGCGCGAGGCGCTCGCCAAGTCCAGGGCACGCGATGAGGAAGTCGGTCTCGACTTCACGCGCGCCTGGGTGGAGTTCCCCGACCCGGACGACGCGGAACAGGTCTTCCGCTGCGACCTCACCTGGCTGACCTCACGGTGGAACTGCATCTTCGGACAGGGCTGCCAGGGCATCACCGCAGGCCGCGCCTCCGACGGCTGCTGCACGCTCGGGGCGCACTTCTCCGACGAGGACGACGAGAAGCGCGTGGCGGAGAACGTGGCGAAGCTCACTCCTGACACCTGGCAGTTCTACGACATCGGCACGGGACCGCGCGGCTGGGCCGAGGTCAACGACGAGGGCGAACGGCAGACCCGCAGGTGGAAGGGCGCCTGCATCTTCAACAACCGCGCGGGTTTCGAGGGTGGCGCCGGCTGCGCCCTGCACACCCTCGCCCTCCGCGAGGACCGCGAGCCGCTGGAGACCAAGCCGGACGTGTGCTGGCAGGTTCCGGTACGGCGCACCTACGAGTGGGTGGAGCGGCCGGACGGCGAAGAGGTCCTCTACGTCTCGATCGGCGAGTACGACCGCCGCGGGTGGGGCTCAGGCGGGCACGACCTGAACTGGTGGTGCACATCAGCGCCTTCGGCACACGGTTCGGGGCGCCCTGTCTATGTGTCCTACCGGCCCGAACTCATCGAGCTGATGGGCGAGGCCGCGTATGAGCAGCTCGCCGAGCTGTGCGAACAGCGGCTCGCCGCACTTCCCGTGGTGGCGCCTCACCCCGCCGACCCGGCCAACCCGACGCCGCTGCCGACCCTGGGCCCGGACGCGGGCACGAGCGCGGGCTGCGGCTCCGGGGCCAACTCCGGCGGCTGCGGCTGCGGTTCGGGCGGTGGCTCGGCACCGGACACGGCTTCGGGTCCTGGGCCGGTCCCGGTCACGATCTCGGGGCTGGGTTCGGGCACGCGGCCGGACTCGGGTGCGGAGGGCCCGTCGGGGTCTGACTCCTCGGGCTCGGGCTCCGGCTCCGGCTCAGGGGCGGCTGCCGTGCCGCCTGCTCAGGGGCGGCCCGCCGTCGACTGATACGTCTCGGCACGGGGTTCGCCCGCCTCGCGGGCGGGCTGGACCCCGCGCTTGCGCTCCGCACCAAGGGCGCCGCACCGCTTCCGGTGCGGCGCCCTTTTTTCTGCCGCCACTTGCCGCCACTCGCTGTCGGCTACTGCCTGTTGTTGCTTACTGCTGCCGGCCTACTGCCTGTTGCCCTGCTGCTGTCGCTCTGCCAGGTCGGCTGCCCGTCGGCGCGGAGGGAGCCGGCGTCCCCGACCTCACGGGGCAATACACCTAGCGCGCGGTGGGAGCCGGGGTGGGCCGGTGCGGTCCGGAGCTGGGGGGGGCGGGTGCGGGGCCGGAAGTGGGGCTCGACGACGGGGGCGGCGTCGGGGTGGGGTCGTGGGACGGGCGCGTGGGCGTGCCGGGGGCCGAGGGCGGAGGCGTCGTCGGAGGTGCGGGGGTCGGGGTGTGGGCGGGGCGAGAGGCGTTGTGACCTGTGAGGGTGACGACCGCGCGTGCCGGGTCGATCCGTACCCGCGCTGTCCAGGAGCCCGCGGGGGCCCGCGTGGGGTCCACGAGCGCCCGCAGGGACGCGCTGTCGCCAGGCCGCAGTACGCCGCCCGCACGGCTGAGGGTCAGCCAGGGTGCGTCGGCGGCGGCTGACCAGCGGACGGGCGAGGGGCCTGTCGCGGTGAGCGTGACGAGGGAGCCGTTGCCCAGGGGCTCGGCGACGACGGTGAGGCGTCCCGGGCCCCGTTCGCCCCCGTTCAGCCGCTCGACCTCGACGCCGATGCCGGAGCGCCGCGCCGCACGCCCGCCCGTGCCCGAAGCCCTGGCATACGGGTGCGGGCGCCCCGCCTTCTCGTAGCGCTGCCCGTCCAGGCTGTCGTCACCCGGCTCGCCCTCGCCCTCCCCCTCGGACGCGGCGACGGAACGGTCCGCCTGGGGCTCTCCCGTGACGGGCGCACCACGGTATGCCGCCCAGAGCGCCAGCACGGGCGAGGCGAGCACGGTGGCGACGACGGTCGTGGTGACGGCCTTGCTGCGCAGCCGGTCGCGCCGCGCCGTACGGTCCGTCTCCTCCAGCGGGAAGCCCGCGCGGTCGAAACGGGGCACCCGCTGGGCTCTCGCGCGGCGCACCGTTTCGGTGGCGGCGTGCACGGCGGCGCGCGGCGCCTCCAGGACGGCGAGCGCGGCGGTGGCGGGCGCGGTGCCGGGCCAGGTCACCCCGGCGATGGTGTGCTCGGCCGCGCGGCGGCACCGGGGGCACTCGTCGACGTGCCGCACCAGTTCACGGCGCAGGGCCGTGCCGAGCAGCAGGCGGTCGTCCCCGGCGAGCCGGGAGACGGCTGAGCAGCCGCCGGACTCGACGACGGTGAGCGCTGCGCGGGTCCGCTCGACCTCGCAGGCGGCATGGGCCAGCAGGTCACCGGCGGCGCCTGGGGTGAGCGAGAGCACGGCGGCGACCTCGTGCTCGGGCAGCCCGTGGCGTACGGAAAGCTCCAGGGCCTCGCGCTGTGCGGGGGCGGTGCCCGCGGCCTCGGGCCAGGCGAGCGCGGCCAGTTCGCGGCGGCGCCGGGCACGCGCCGTCTCACTGAGCGCTTCGCCCCACACGGGGGCGGGGGAAGCGGGCGCTCCCGGAGCGAGGGAAGCCGCCGGGGACGCGGGGGCCGCCGCGGAGGCGGGAGCCGTGGAATCCGGAGTCGCGGAGGGGGTGCCCCCGCTGCGTTTCTGCCGCGGGTCCGGGTCGCGCTCCCCCGCCCCTGAACCGCCCATGCGGTCGGCGATCAACTCCCGTTCGCGCTCCTTCTGTTCGGCCAGGCGGCGGGAACAGGTCCAGCGGGCCAGTGCGTAGAGCCAGGGCCTGCGCAGTCCGGGGTCCTGGGGCGCTCGCCCACGCGCGCGCTGTCTGTCGGCGAGGGCGAGCGCCTCCCCGAGCGCCGCGAGGGCAGCCTCGTGCTCGCACATCACGGAGAGGCAGTACGTGAACAGGCCGTCCAGATACGGGTCGTCGCACTCGTGGTGCGTCGGCCGGTTCACCGGGTGCGCTGGGGGTGCGCCGGTGGGGTTCGTCGGGTGCTCGCGCCTGCTGGTCATCACCCGGCGACGGTAGGCGGATGATGGCGCTTTACCGGACCCGCTTGCTCGGGATTACTTCCTTCGGGTGACGTTCTCCTTCAAAAGGGGACATGGGGCGCAAGTTTGACGACGGCGCACCCCCTCAGAGGCGCACACGGGGCGCACACCCAGGCAGTGGACGACCGCGTGCTTCCGCCGTGCCACCTCTGTCAAGGGCTGCTGTGTCAGGGGCTGCCTATACGGTGACCCGCATGGCTGCCCGTAAGACGTCCGCGAAGGACCGCCCCTCCTACCGCTGCACCGAGTGCGGCTGGCAGACGGCGAAATGGCTCGGACGTTGCCCGGAGTGCCACGCCTGGGGGACCGTCGAGGAGATGGGCGGCGCCCCTGCCGTGCGCACGACGGCACCCGGCAGGGTCTCGGCTTCGGCGCTGCCCATCGGGCAGGTCGACGGCAGGCAGGCGACCGCGCGCGGCACCGGCGTACCGGAGCTGGACCGGGTGCTGGGCGGCGGATTCGTGCCCGGCGCCGTCGCGCTGCTCGCCGGCGAGCCGGGAGTGGGGAAGTCGACGCTGCTGCTGGACGTCGCGGCGAAGGCGGCGAGCGGGGACCACCGCACGCTGTATGTGACGGGCGAGGAGTCCGCCGGGCAGGTGCGGCTGCGCGCCGACAGGATCGGCGCGATCAGTGACGACCTCTACCTCGCGGCCGAGACCGACCTGTCGGCCGTGCTCGGGCACCTGGACGAGGTCAAGCCCTCGCTGCTGGTGCTGGACTCCGTACAGACCGTCGCCTCGCCCGAGATCGACGGCGCACCCGGCGGGGTCGCGCAGGTGCGCGAGGTCGCGGGCGCGCTGATCCGCGCCTCCAAGGAACGCGGCATCTCCACCATCCTGGTCGGCCACGTCACCAAGGACGGCTCCATCGCCGGACCGCGCCTGCTGGAGCACCTCGTGGACGTGGTGCTCCAGTTCGAGGGCGACAGGCATGCGCGGCTGCGCCTGGTGCGCGGCGTCAAGAACCGCTACGGGACGACGGACGAGGTCGGCTGCTTCGAGCTGCACGACGAGGGCATCACGGGCCTGGCCGACCCCTCGGGACTCTTTCTGACCCGCCGGGCCGAACCGGTGCCCGGCACCTGTCTGACGGTGACCCTGGAGGGCCGCCGTCCGCTGGTCGCCGAGGTGCAGGCGCTCACGGTCGAGAGCCAGATCCCCTCGCCCCGCCGCACCACCTCGGGCCTGGAGACCTCGCGGGTCTCGATGATGCTGGCGGTGCTGGAGCAGCGCGGCCGTATCAGCGCCCTGGGCAAGCGGGACATCTACAGCGCGACGGTCGGCGGCGTGAAGCTGTCAGAACCCGCCGCCGACCTCGCCGTCGCCCTCGCTCTGGCGAGCGCCGCGAGCGACAGCCCGCTGCCGAAGAACCTGGTGGCGATAGGGGAGGTCGGGCTGGCCGGCGAGGTGCGCAGGGTCACGGGCGTACAGCGCAGGCTGGCCGAGGCGGCCAGGCTCGGCTTCACCCACGCGCTGGTGCCCAGCGACCCCGGCCGCATCCCCGAGGGCATGCGCGTACTGGAGGTGGCGGACATAGGAGCGGCACTCCGCGTCCTCCCGGCCCGCCCCGCACGGAGCGAGTCCGGCAGCGCACGGAGCGAGTGACCGGCGCCGCACGAGCCCGCGGCCGGGGGTGCGCGGAGCCTGCGGCCGGGGTTGCGCGGGAAGGATGAGAGGCTGCACACGGGAGGCGACCGCGTAGGCAAACCCGGCACCCCACGGGGCGCCGGTAGACTTTGCCCCGGTCTCGACCGACCACGAGCACCACGGGGACTGTGTACGGCGGCAAGGGGGGACCGGTCACCGCGTCCGCCGAGGTGGTCGAGCAATGCCGAGAGGCACCCGCACGACCGAAGGAGTGCAGTGGCAGCCAACGACCGGGCAGCGGGCCCCGGCAGGGCCGAGGGGGCGTCAGGGCTGATGCGCGCCACGCTGAGCGCGGTCGCGCCCGGCACGGCGCTGCGTGACGGGCTGGAGCGCGTCCTGCGCGGGAACACGGGCGGGCTCATCGTCCTCGGCATGGACAAGAACGTCGAACCGCTCTGCACGGGCGGTTTCGTGCTGGACGTGGACTTCAGCGCCACCCGGCTGCGCGAGCTGTGCAAGCTGGACGGCGCGCTCATCCTCGACCGGGACATCTCCAAGATCGTCCGCGCGGGTGTGCAGCTCGTTCCCGACGCTTCCATCGAGACCGAGGAGACCGGCACCCGGCACCGTACGGCGCAGCGGGTCTCGATCCAGACGGGGTATCCCGTCGTCTCGGTCAGCCAGTCCATGCGGCTGATCGCCCTCTACGTCGAGGGCCAGCGCCGCGTGCTGGAGGACTCGGCCGCGATCCTCTCCCGGGCCAACCAGGCACTCGCCACGCTGGAGCGCTACAAGCTCCGGCTCGACGAGGTGGCGGGCACGCTCTCGGCCCTGGAGATCGAGGACCTGGTGACGGTCCGCGATGTCACGGCCGTGGCGCAGCGGCTGGAGATGGTGCGCAGGATCGCGACGGAGATCGCGGAGTACGTCGTGGAACTGGGCACCGACGGACGGCTGCTCTCGCTCCAGCTGGACGAGCTGATCGCGGGCGTGGAACCGGAACGCGAGCTGGTGGTACGCGACTACGTACCGCAGTCCGGCGGTTCGGGCCGCAAGGCGCGTTCCGTACCCGAGGCGCTCAGCGAACTGGACCGCCTCACCCACACCGAACTGCTCGAACTGCCCACGGTGGCAAGGGCCCTGGGCTACAGCGGAGCACCGGAGACTCTCGACTCGGCGGTCTCGCCGCGCGGCTTCCGGCTGCTGGCCAAGGTTCCGAGGCTCCCCGGCACGATCATCGACCGGCTGGTGGAGCACTTCGGAGGGCTCCAGAAGCTGCTCGCCGCAAGCGTCGACGACCTCCAGACCGTCGACGGCGTGGGCGAGGCCCGCGCACGCTCGGTCCGCGAGGGCCTCTCCCGCCTGGCGGAATCCTCAATCCTGGAACGCTACGTCTGACGGAGAAGGGGAAGCGAGGCGCCCCGAAGTGGCGCGCGTGCTCGTTGCCCGCCGCTCACTTCTCCAGGTCGAACGTCGCCTTCACGGCCTTGAACCCCTTCACCTTCACCTCGACCTCGTAGGTGCCCGAGCGGGGCGCGTCGAAGGTCGGAGTGCCGCAGTTGGCGGCGCTGGCCTTGCGGAACCACGTGAGGGTGTGGGTGGAGGCGCCGTTCGCGGGGACCTGACGGAGCATCGCCTTCTTGGTGGGCGGGCAGTCGTCCGAGGCCCAGAACTTGGCGTCGTCCGGGTTGTTGATCGTCACGATCGTCGCCGTACGGCCCAGGTCGATCTTGCAGGCGCTGCCACGGCCGTTGTCGGCCTTCAGCTCGAACCGCGGCTTCTCGCCCGGCCCGTACTTCTTCTTGAGGCTGCGCAACGACAGCTTCACATCGGACTTCTCGCAGTCGGCGAGGCCGGGAGCAGCGGGGACGGGAACCGCGGCCTTGCCGCCGCCACCCGAGCCACCTGCCGCGGCGTCGGCGCCGCTTCCCGTACCTGACCCCGAACCGGAAGCCGTGCCGCCGGAAGCGCTGCCCGCGCCCCATCCTGTGCCGCCGGCCGTCGACTGCTCGTCCTCCTCGTCGCTCCCGGAACCGGCGGAGCCGCCCGAACCACCAGAGCCGCCGCCGTCCTCCTCGTCGCGTCCGCCGGGGCGTTCGCTGATCGCGGGGCCGGAGTCGGTCGGGCCCGGAGTGATCGTGCTGGCGGGCCCGTTGCCGTCGCCGCTCTTGCCCTCGTCGCGTGAGCCACCGCCGTCACCGGAGACGAGAACCCAGACGAGTACGAGGACCATCAGCGCGAGGACGGCAAGGGCAACTGCCCTCCGTCGCCAGTAGATGGAGGAGGGAAGCGGCCCGATCGGATTGCGCAGAGATCCCACGCGGAAACCTTACGAGACATCAGGGGCGCCACAGGCCGGTACCCACCGCAGGGAGTACGAATTGTTGTGATGAGCGCCAGTCGGAGCGCGTTCGGCGACCCGGTCGTGACCAGCTGTGAGGTTCCGGTTCCGCTCCGTATCGCCTTACGTGCGGCGGGAGGGCACGGTCGCGCCGCGTGTGCGTTTTTCGGATGAGGAGCGCCGTGCCAGGATCGGACGTGCCATGACTGCGACCACCGATACCTCCCCAGCCGCATCGGCCAGCGCCGCTTCTGACCGCGCCGCCGACGCCGTCGACGCTGTCGACCCCGAGCTGCGCGAGACCGCGCGCTCCCTCCACTCTCCCGTTGTCGACTGGTTCGCCACACACGCCCGCGACCTCCCCTGGCGCCGCCCCGAGGCGGGCGCGTGGGGCGTCATGGTCAGCGAGTTCATGCTCCAACAGACCCCCGTGAACCGCGTACTGCCGGTCTACGAGGAGTGGATGGAGCGGTGGCCACGCCCCGCGGACCTCGCCGCCGAGGCACCCGGCGAAGCCGTGCGTGCCTGGGGCCGGCTCGGCTACCCGCGCAGGGCGCTGCGGCTGCACGGCGCCGCGAAGGCCATAGCGGAACGGCACGGGGGCGAGGTGCCCGGCGAGCACGCGCAGTTGCTGGCGCTGCCGGGCGTCGGCGAGTACACAGCCGCCGCCGTGGTCTCCTTCGCCTACGGGAAGCGGCACGCGGTGCTGGACACCAATGTGCGCCGCGTATTCGCGCGTGCCGTCAGCGGTCAGCAGTACCCGCCCAACGCGACGACGGCGGCCGAACGGAAGCTCGCCCGCGCCCTGTTGCCCGAGGACGACACGACCGCCTCGCGCTGGGCCGCGGCGACGATGGAGCTGGGCGCCCTGGTGTGCACGGCACGCGGGCCCGAGTGCGGGCGCTGCCCGATCGCGGCGCAGTGCGCGTGGCAGCTCGCGGGTGCCCCCGAACACCAGGGGCCCGCACGGCGCACGCAGTCGTACGCGGGAACGGACCGCCAAGTGCGGGGCCGGCTGCTGGCGGTGCTGCGCACCTCCAAGGATCCGGTGCCGCAGTCGGCGCTGGACCGCGTGTGGGACGAGCCGGTGCAGCGTGCGCGTGCGCTGGACGGGCTCGTCTCGGACGGCCTCGTGGAGCCACTGGACGGCGACCGCTACCGGCTGCCGCTCACCTGAAACGGTGCCGCCTGGCGCCGCGCTCGACGAACGCGCCGCCCGAAAGCCCCGCCCGGCGGAAGCGCCAGGTGACCGGCACGGCGTGAAGGTCACCGTGTGACGACGAAGCTCCCCCGACCCGCCGCGGGTCGGGGGAGCTTCGCGTTCGCCTGGAGTGCGGCGAGCGCTCAGGCGAAGGGCTTGCTCATGTCCAGGCCGCCCTCGTAGGTCTGCGTGAGCGAGAACCAGTTGCCGTTGTCGTCACGGAGGATGGCCTCGATGCCGTACGGGCGCTCCTGGGGTTCCTGGAGGAACTCGACGCCCTTTTCCTTGAGTCGGGCGTAGTCGCCCCGGCAGTCGTCGGTGCGCAGCGCGCCGGCGCCGATGCTGCCCTTGGTGACCAGTTCGGTGAGCGCCTTGGACGCCTCGGGGTCGAGTCCGTGGCCGTCGGTGGGCATGATGGCCATCTCCAGATCGTTCTGTCCTGGAACGCCGACGGTGACCCAGCGCATGTCCCCCATCGCGACATCGGTGCGGATCTCCATGCCCAGCTTCTCCGTGCAGAAGGCGAGGGTCCGTTCCTGGTCGGTGGACCAGATCGTTGTGAGGGCCATGGCTTTGATCATGTTCACTCCGGTCCGAACGGTTCCTGGCGGTTTTCCGCCCCTCTCGTACCGTAGCCAGGCCCGTCCGAGCCCGCTTCCTGGGAAGCTCCGCCGACAACCGCCCGTTGAGGGCCCAGGGCGTCCTTCGCCGGGCTCGGGGCGCGCAGCCGTGTCATACCGGGGGTGCTCACGCCCCGATGCCGGCACGCCCCTCCGGCGCCGCGCCCCGAGCGGAGTCGGCCGGGCCCTCCGGGTCCGCCGGCTCCTGGTCCTTCTGCGCCTCGGAGTCCTTGAGCGGGACCTCCTTGATGAACCAGGCGGCGACGAAGGCGAGCAGCGCGCAGGCGCCGGCCAGCAGGAAGACGGAGTGGGTGCCTCCGGCGACCGCGTGCTCGTACGCCTCCCGTACGGCGGCCGGGAGCTTTTCGAGCGAGGCGGCGTCGAGTTGCGCGCCGCCCTCGGGGAGCTTCGCCGCACCTCCGCCGGCCTGGCCGCCCGCCGCCGCGCTCTCGCGCATGGAGTCCTCGACATGGCCGGCGAAGACGGTGCCCATCAGCGCGACGCCGAAGGAGCCGCCGATGGTGCGGAAGAGCGTGGTCGTCGAGGAGGCGACGCCCATGTCCTTCAGCTCCACGCTGTTCTGCGCGATCAGCATGGTCAGCTGCATCAGGAAGCCCATGCCGGCGCCGAGCACGGCCATGTAGAGCCCCGAGGTCAGCCTGCTGGTGCCGACGTCCATCTGCGCGAGCAGGAACAGCCCGGCCGGGATCAGCGCTCCGCCGATGATCGGGTACGCGCGGTACTTGCCCGTCTTGGTCGTGGCGCGGCCCGTGACCACGGAGACGACCATCATCGGCAGCAGCACGGGCAGCAGCAGCAGCCCGGAGTTGGTTGCCGAGGCGCCCTGTACGCCCTGCTGGAACAGCGGCAGGAACGTCATGGCGCCGAACATCACGAAGCCGACCAGGAAGCCGATCACGGCGACCAGCGAGAAGTTGCGGCTGCGGAAGACGTGCAGCGGCAGGATCGGTTCGGCGACCCTGCGCTCGACGAACGGGAACGCCACCAGGCAGACGACGGCGAGCGCGGAGAGGCCGATGATCGTGGCCGAGCCCCACGCGTACTCCGTACCGCCCCAGCTGGTGACGAGGACGGCCATGGTGATGCCGACGGTGAGCAGGACGGCGCCCGTGTAGTCGATACGGCCGGGGGTGCGCTTCTTGGGCAGGTGCAGCACGCTCGTGACCATGACGAGCGCGATCGCGCCCAGCGGCAGGTTGATGTAGAAGGCCCAGCGCCAGCCGAGTTGGTCGGTGAGGGTGCCGCCGACCAGCGGTCCGCCGATCATGGCCAGCGACATCACGCCCGCCATCATGCCCATGTACTTCCCACGCTCGCGGGGCGAGATGAGGTCACCCATGATCGCCATGGCGCCGACCATCAGACCGCCGGCGCCGAGCCCCTGGAGGGCGCGGAAGCCGATGAGCTGGCCCATCGTCTGTGCGGCGCCCGAGGTCATCGAGCCGGCGAGGAAGATGACGATCGAGATGAGGAAGACGCCCTTGCGCCCGAACATGTCGCCGAGCTTCCCCCAGATCGGGGTGGAGGCCGCCGTGGTCAGCGTGTACGCGGTGACCACCCACGACAGGTGCTCAAGTCCGCCCAGTTCGCCGACGATCGTGGGCATCGCGGTGCCCACGATCATGTTGTCCAGCATCGCCAGGAGCACCGCGATCATGAGCGAGAGGAGAACGAGGCGCACGCTGCGTTCCTTGGGCGCCGCGCCCTTGCCCTCTGCTTGACTCCCGCTCGACTCCCCCTTGGCCGTACCGCCCCTTTCGTCCACTTCCGCCCCGTCCGATATGCCACTCGTGCTCATGCGCGGCCACCCCCCTTTACCTACCGCTTACTTGCCGCACGGCTAGTTAAGTACCATGGTGAAACTAGGGGGTCACTAGCCGGTCGTCAAGTAAGTTTGGAAGGGATTGGCCATGAGCAGGGGAAACACCCGTCAGCGCATCCAGGACGTCGCCCTGGAGATGTTCGCTGAACGCGGGTACGAGAAGTCCTCGCTCAGAGAGATCGCCGAGCAGCTCGGGGTCACCAAGGCCGCGCTGTACTACCACTTCAAGACCAAGGAAGACATCGTCATCAGCATCGTCGACGATCTGGCCGCGAAGCCGTGCGCCGCGATCGTCGCGTGGGCCGAGCACCAGCCACGCACGCTGGAGACGAAGCTGGAGGTGCTGCGGCGCTACAGCGGCGCCGTCAGCCACGCGGCGCGGCTCTTCCGGTTCATGCAGGAGAACCAGGCGGCGATGCGGGAACTGTCCATCGGCGAAACGATGAAGAGCCACATCTTCACCCTCCTCGACCTGCTCAGGGACGAGGACGCCGCGCTCGCCGACCAGGTCCGCTGCTCCAGCGCGCTGTTCACCATCCACGCCACCCCGTACACGCTGAGGGAGATCGGCGCGACCTCCGAGGAGAAGCGGAAGGCCGCGCTGGAGGTCGCGCAGGAGCTGGTCACCCGCGCCCACCAGGACGGGGAGGCCGGGACCACCGAGACCGCCAAGGGCGCCGGGACCCGGGGGACCCCCAAGGCCGCCGAGACGACCGGTTCGGCCGCCTGAGCGCCGGTGCCGACACCGGCACCGGCACCGCGCGCAGAAGACGGGGCGCCCACACAAAGGCGGGCGCCCACACAGAAGCGGGCGCCCACGCAGAGGCCGGTACCCACGCAGAAGCGGGCGCCCGCCTGGAGGTAGGCGCCCGTCGTTCTGCGGTTACCGGAGGGGTTCCGGGCCGGTCACCGGGGTGTGGTCACCGAGGTGGCCACCGGGGTCGGATCAGAGTCCGGCGCCCAGCGACTTCATCGCGTCCATGGGATCGACCGCGCTCCCGTAGGCGGCGCTGTTACGGATCTCGAAGTGCAGGTGGGGACCCGAGGAGTTACCGGTGTTACCCGACTTGGCTATCTCCTGGCCCGTCTTGACGGTCTGGCCCGGCTTCACGTCCACCTCGGACAGGTGCGCGTACTGCGAGAACTTGCCGTTGTCGTGCTGGATCACGACCGCGTTGCCGTACGCCGGGCCGTCGCCCGCACCGTTGCCGCCCGCCTTCACGACGGTGCCCTTGTGCACTGCCTTGACGGGAGTGCCGATCTTGACCGCGAGGTCCTGACCGGAGTGGTTGTGCGCCCAGCGACCGCCGGCCTTGCCGAACGAGGCGCTCAGCTCGTACTTGCCGGAGACCGGCTTCACCCAGGACAGCTCCTTGCGCTTGGCGTCCCGGGCCGCCTTCTCGGCAGCGCGCTTCTTCGCCTGCTCGGCGGCCTTCGCCGCCTTGTGCTGCTGGTCGGCCTGATGGCGCGCGGATTCGGCGAGCGTTCCGGCCGTACCGGCCGCGAAAGCGTCCGCGCCGCGCGCGCTGTCGGCTCCGTCGGCCTTGTCGGCCGCCATCGCCGTGCCGCCCGCCCCCAGGGCCATCGAAGCGCCGAGTCCGGCGACGACGACCGCCGCCGTGGCTGCGGTGCTCTTGGTGGTCCTAGTCCTCGACATAAGGGAGTTACCTCTCCGGTGGGGTGCGAGGGATCCACGCCCAGAAGTGGGCGCGACCCCCTTGATAACCCGCACGAAATTGGACATCAAGGACCCCTATTACTAAAGGACCCGGTAGCTGACTAAGCGATCCAGATCACTATTTGTCCTTCCGCAGGCCCGGGGCCCGGCCCCTCTGCGGTCGCCGGCACCCCCGTGCTCCTATCCCGCTTCGTAAGCCCCTGTGGATCTGTGCCTCACCTCACGGGCGCGGCAAGGGAGTTGTGGTCCCGTTCATATGGCGCCGCTCACCCCGTGAGCAGAACGGGGAGATCCGGGGCACACAGGGCCGCCGGTCCCTTACGATCCGCGCATGGAGCCGTCCAGCATCGCCGCCCGCCTGGCGACCAGCGCCGTCGCGCCGCTGGTCAGGAAGTTGTTCGCGGCCGAAGGGCCCGGCGCTGGGCTGGTGGAGAAGCCCGTACGGATATCCGCGCGGCTCTCCTTCACCGGTGAGCGGCGCACCCTGTCCGAGCAGGACCTGCGCAAGCTCTCCGCCGAGCTGGTGCGGCGCTCCGCACGTGCGGCCGGGCTCCCCGAGGCCCCTGACGAGGAGACCCGCGGCGAGGTCACCGAAGCGCTCACCGCCGCGCTGCACAGCCTCGGCGACCTCGACATGGACGACGTACAGGCCGTACGGCTCGGCCCCGAGGGGCTTGCGCGGCTGCTCGCGCGCCCGGGGCCCATGAGCGAGGCCGCCGAGGCGCGCTTCCGGCCGCTGCTGCACACCGCGTGCCTGCACATCCTGAACTTCTTCGCGCAGCGCTCCACCTTCGTACCGCGCACCCTCATCGAGCAGACCCGCGCCCTGGACCACCTGGTGGCGGCCACGGACCTGCTCGTCGCGCGCGTCCCCTCACAGACGGCCGAGGACGCCCGCTTCGAGGAGCGTTACGCGGAGCACATCGTCAGCAAGCACGGCGACCTGACCATCTACGGCCTCGACCTCCCTCACCCCGGGGGCGCCTCCCTGGGGGCACCGCCCGGCCGGTGGCTGGGGGAAGGGTTCGGGGGAGAGTGGCGCCTGGACTCCGCCTACATCTCCCTGGAGGCCACCCACCGGACGGGCACGCGGCTGCCCGCCGAGCGCGCGCTGGCGGGCCAGGAGCGGGTCCTGCTGCGCGGCGGCGCGGGAAGCGGCAAGACCACACTCGTCCAGTGGCTCGCGGTCACCACGGCCCGGCAGGAGTACGACGAGCGCCTCGCCCACCTCATCGGCCGCGTCCCCTTCGTGCTGCCGCTGCGCCGCGTCGTGCACGAGGGCATGCCGCCCACGCCCGACCGTTTCCTGCACGCCGTACGCAGCGCGGTCGCGGGCTCACAGCCCGTGGGCTGGGCCGACAGGGTGCTGAGCGCGGGGCGCGGGCTGCTGCTGGTCGACGGCATCGACGAGATCCCGGAGCCCGAGCGCGAGGCCGTACGGCGCTGGATGCGCGAGCTGATGGCCGGCTTCCCCGGCAACCTGTGGCTCGTCACAGCACGCCCCTCAGCCGTACGCGAGGACTGGCTCACCCGCGAGGGCTTCACCGAGCTGTCCCTCTCCCCCATGACGCGGCCCGACGTCGCCCACTTCGTCCAGCGCTGGCACTGCGCCGCCGAGGCCGAGCCCGGCACGGCCGAGGCACTGCTCGCGGCCATCCGCTCCAGCGGCGACCTCGTACGCCTCGCCGTGAACCCGCTCATGTGCGGCCTGCTGTGCGCGCTGCACCGCGAGCGCCGGGGTGTGCTGCCGTACGGGCGCAAGGACCTGTACGACGCCGCGCTGTCGATGCTGCTGGAGCGCCGGGACAGCGAACGCGGCGTGCGCTCACCCGACGAGCTGCGGCTGTCCAAGGAGGCGCAGGTCCAGCTCCTGCAGAAGCTCGCCCACTGGCTCATCCGCAACGACCGCGCCGAGATGGACCGTACGGACGCCGTCGCCCAGATCGAGCGGGCCCTGCGCTTCATGCCCTCGATCCGCATCTCACCCGAACGAGTCTTCCGGCACCTCCTGGAGCGCTCAGGGCTGCTGCGCGAGCCGGCAGCCGGGCGCGTGGACTTCGTGCACCGCACCTTCCAGGACTACCTGGGCGCCAAGGCCGTCGTGGAGGAGGGCGACTTCCCGCTGCTGCTGGACAACGCCACCCGCGACCAGTGGGAGGACGTCGTACGGATGGCGGTCGCACTGGGCCGCCCTGCCGAGCGGGAACGGATTCTGCGGGGGCTGATCGCGCCTCATCCGCGCGGGGGCCACGAACTGCGCACGGCCGTGCTGGCCACGGCCTGCCTCGACTACGCGGTCGAGGTGGACCCCGCCGTGCACGCCGAGGTCATCGGCATCACGGAGGGCCTGCTGCCCCCGGCGACGCTCCAGAGCGCCAGAGACCTCGCCGAAGCGGGCCCCCTGGTCCTCGGCCTGCTGCCCGGCCCCGATGAGGTGGCGGCCGAGGACGCCGAACGGATCGTGATCACCGCGACCGGCGTCGGCACCGATGCCGCGCTCCCCCTGCTCTCCCGCTACGCCACCCACCCCTCGCTCGGCGTACGGCGTCAACTCGCCTGGGCCTGGCACCGGTTCGAGGCAGGGGCCTACGCCGAGGACGTGATCTCCCGCCTCGACGAGACGGACCTCTACTTCTCCGCGCACTCCGTCGAACACCTGCGTGCCCTGCAGGGCATGGGTGGCCGGGCCCGCGTCCAGCTCGTGGGCACCTTCCGCCAGGACGATCTGCTGAACCTGCTGCCCACGGGCCTGCTCACCCACCTGTGGCTGACCGAGCCGCTCCACCGCGCCGAGTGGCTGACCGCCTTCCCGAACCTGCGCACCCTCGTACTGCCCCAGGACGTCACCGTCCACGGAGTCCCCGGCGGCGTCAGCGTCGTACGCCCCGAGTCCCAGGGCTGAAGCTCCCGGTTCGCGAGGTCGGTCACCCGGCGCGCGGGTACCTTCCAAGGGTCGCCACAGGGAACGGGACAGTCCGCATGACCGACACCGATGACGCCCGCATCGGCGCGCGCATCGCCGCGCATCGCAAGATGGCCGGCTACACCCAGCGCGGCATGGCCGAGCGCGCGCACCTGTCGCTCGGCTGTGTGCGCAAGGTGGAGCGGGGCGAGCGGCTGCCCACCGCAGGGGTGCTGACGGCCGTGGCGCGTGCGCTGCGTACGACCGTCGAGGACCTGAGCGGCCAGCCGTACCGGCACGAGCCGCGCGACGACCGCGCCCACGCGCCGATCACCGCCGTACGGGCCGCGCTGCGGCACTGGGACCTGCCGGCCGACTGGTTCACGCCCCCGCGCCCGCTGCCCGCGCTCAGGGCCGACCTGCGCACCGCCTCAGCACACCGCCTCGCCGGGCGCCTCACCCAGCTCGGCACGGTGCTGGCGGGGCTGCTGGAGGAGCTGACGGCCGCCGTGCACCTGCGCGAGACCGAGCCCGAGCGCGCGCAGGCCGCACGGCTGCTCGCCCTCGCGTACGACCTCACCCACACGCTCACCTACCGGCTCGGCTACCCGGACCTGCGCGGCCAGGCCGAGGACCGGCTGCGCTGGGCCGCCGGGCTCTCGGGCGATCCGCTGCTGCGGGCGCTGGCGGACTACAAGCGGGTGGAGGCGTTCAAGTCGGCCCACGAGTACGACGCGGGGCTGCGCGCGCTGGCCGTGGCACGCGAGCAGCTCGTCGCCTCGGCTCCCGCGCCCGACGACCCGGCGTTCCTGACCGTGCTGGGCGGCATGCGGCTGCGCGAGGTGACGATAGCGGCACGTATGTACGACCCGGACGCGACGGCGCACCACCTGGACGAGGCGCGGCGGCTGCTCCGCCGGTTGCCACCTGGCGAGGACCGCCGCCACCACTCCCTCGTGTTCGGCACCGGGAACCTCGCCATCCACGAGTTGCAGGCCCGGCTGGAACTTCAGCACATGCCCGAGGCCGAGCACCTGATCCGGACCACCCGGCTGCCCGGCGGGCTGCCGCCGACCCGGGTCAGCGCCTGGCATGTGAACGCGGCACGCGCCCACCTCGCGGCCGACAAGCGCGAACGGGCCCTGCGCGCGCTCCTCCAGGCCCGCAGGGCCGCACCGCAGACCACCCGGTTCAAGCCGATGGCGCGCGACGCGGCGCTGCTGCTGACGATGAAGTACCGCCGCACGACCGAGGAAGTACGCGCCCTCACCTCGTGGTTCGGCCTCGAACCCCCCGCGTGAGGCCGTACAGCGCCGCACGGCTGCCGCACCGACGCACGTACGGCACCCGGCCACGCGGGTACGGCGCCCCCACGTACGTACAACCCCCGCCCCGCACGTACGGCGCCGCGTCAAGCGGAACGCGCGCGGAAAGTACCCCGCCTTGGGGTACTTCCGCCCTTCCCGTGGAGGAAGGCTTGTGGGCAACGAAGTGCCCCGAGCGTTCCACCGTCACAAAGGGTGCCCCGCGAGCCGCCGTACGAGCCGCCACGCAGCGGTCACGACGGTCCGCGCCAGGTGTCCCGCGCGGCGGGAGCGCGGCGGGGCGAGGCACGAGCCGCCCGGGAGGCGGGGCTCCACCATGATCACCATCACCGTGTACCGGATCCTCCCCGACGGCACCCGGGTGCGCGTACTGCCCCGCACCACGTTCGCGCCCCGGGACCCCGAGCGCCCGCCCCAGCCGCTGTCCTTCCCCCCGTGCCGCTGCCGCCGCTGCCTGGCGGAACCGGTGGCCTCCACCCCGGCGCCGAGCCCGGCCGTCATCGACGCGGACGGCTGATCGTTCTACGCTGCTCGCCGTAAGCGGCCCCGTACGGCGGGGAGTTGAGACGCGCGGTGGGCGGGAGTTACGGGGATGGATGCCGGGATCGTGGGGGCACGGATCGCGTCCAGTGTGGTGGCGCCGCTCGTGAAGCGGCTGTTCGTGACCGAGGGGCCGGGTGCGGGACTGGTCGACCGGCCCGTACGGGTCTCGGGACTTGTCTCGTTCACGGGCGAGAAACGGACGCTGACCGCGCGTGACCTGGAGCGGATCGCCGAAGAGGTGGTGCGCCGCACCGTGGCGGACATGGGCCCGCACGAAGCGCCCTCACCCGGCGAGAGGGAACGCGTCACCGTGCGGCTCTCCCTCGCGCTCCAGGCACTCGGCGAGATCGGCCTCAGCGATGTCGAGGCCGTACAGCTCGGGCACACCGACTTCGCGCGCGCACTGCACGCACAGGCGACCCAGGCCACCACGGGGCAGATGCCCCTCGACCCGACCCCCGGCGAGTCCGGGCTCTACCAGCGGGCGCTGGACACCGCGTGCCTGCACATCCTGCACTTCTTCACCCAGCGGTCCACCTTCGTCGCGCGCACCCTGGTCGAGCAGAGCCGCCGGCTCGGCGAGCTGATCACGCTCGTCGACGTGCTCATCAAGCGCGTACCGTCCCAGTCGGCGCAGGACGCCGGGTTCGAGCAGCAGTACGCGCGCTACATCGCCAACAAGCACTGCAAGCTCACCATCTACGGCGTCGACCTCCAGCAGGCCAGCCAGTGGCCGCTCGACACCGCCTACCTGAGCCTGGAGGCGGCCCCCGCGGCCGTACATCTGCCCGACAGCCTCGGCCGGCAGCACACGGCCGAGCCCCAGCCCGTCGAACAGGCGCTCTCAGGGCACGAGCGGATCCTGCTGCGCGGCATCGCGGGCTCGGGCAAGACGACCCTCGTCCAGTGGCTCGCCGTGACCACAGCACGCCAGGCCGAGCTGACGGGACGGCTCGCGCACCTGATCGGACGCGTGCCCTTCGTGCTGCCCCTGCGCACCCTCACGCGCGGCGGCGCCCGACTGCCCGTTCCCTCCGACTTCCTGTCCGCCGTCGGCTGCCCCCTGGCCGGAGCCCAGCCGCTCGGCTGGGTCGAACGCGTGCTCACCGCCGGACGCGGCGTGCTCCTGGTCGACGGCATCGACGAGGTCCCCGAGGACGAGCGGGAACACACCCGCCGCTGGCTGGCCGACCTGCTCAGCGCCTTCTCCGGCAACCTCGTCCTCGTCACCTCCCGCCCCTCGGCCGTACGCGAGGACTGGCTCGGCGGCGACGACTTCACCGAGCTGTCCCTCTCCCCCATGCGCCCGACCGATGTCGATGTGTTCATCCACCGCTGGCACGCCGCGGCCGAGGCGGGCGGCGAACTGGAGGGCGACCTGCGCACGGCCGTAAGGGCCCAGGCCGACCTGGGCCGCCTAGCCACCAACCCCCTGATGTGCGGCCTCATCTGCGCCCTGCACCGCGAACGCCGCGGCTTCCTGCCCCGCGGGCGCAAGGCCCTCTACGACGCGGCGCTCAGCATGCTCCTCGAACGCCGCGACCGGGAACGCGCGATGCACAGTCACCCCGACGCCATCGAGCTGGACGAGGAGTCCCAGATCGAGCTGCTCCAGCGGATCGCCTACTGGCTCATCCGCAACGGCCGCTCCGAGATGACGCACACCGACGCACTCGACCTGCTCACCCGCGCCCTGCCCGCCATGCCGTACGTGGCAGGACAGGGCACGGCCGAGGAGGTCTTCCGCTACCTGCTGGTGCGCTCAGGACTGCTGCGCGAACCCGCCCACGGCGCCGTCGAGTTCGTCCACCGCACCTTCCAGGACTACCTGGGCGCCAAGGCAGCCGTCGAGGAACGCGACTTCGACCTGCTGACCCGCCACGCGCACCTGGACCAGTGGGAGGACGTGCTCCGCATGGCCGTCGCCCACGCCAGACCCGACGAACGCGCACGGCTGCTCCGCACGCTGATCGAGCGCGGCGACAAGGAACCCGACGTACGCGCACGCCTCCACCTCCTCGCCATGGCCTGCCTCGAACACGCCACCCGGCTGGACCCGGAGGTACGCACGGCCGTCGAGGACAGGGCCAGGGCCCTCATCCCGCCGCGCAGCATCGACGAGGCGAAGCAGCTCGCCCAGGTGGGTCCCGTGGTACTGGAGCTGCTGCCAGGACCCGAAGGGCTGGAGGACGACGAGGCCCAGGCCGTCACGCACACCGTCGCGCAGCTCGGCTCCGAGGCGGCGCTGACCGCACTGGTCCGCTTCCGCGACCACCCGTCCGACAACGTAATCCACCAACTCGGCGGCCACTGGGACCGCTTCGACACAGACGCCTACGCCGACGACATCGTCAGCCACCTCGTGCACCGCCAGGACGCCCTCATCGTCGTCCGCACTCGCGAGGAACTCGCCCGCTGGAGCGCCCTGGGCGGCAGCGAACGCGTGCGCCTCAACGGCGACTTCACACCCAAGGAGATCCTCGACGCCGTACCGCCGGACAAAGTACGCATGCTCGGCCTCGCCCGTAACCCCGGCCTGACCGACCTAGGCTTCCTCGCAGCCTTTCCCCACCTCAGCGAGCTGCACTTCTACGACTGCACCGCACTCCGCGACCTCTCCCCACTGGAGGCGCTGCCACTGAAGAACCTCCAGCTCGAACACGTACCGCTGCTGGCCGAACTGGGCGCGCTGAACGGCCTGGAGGTGCTGCACCTCAACAGGGGCGCCCCCTGGCTCGGCTGGGACGCGCTGCCATCCGCCGAGGGCCTGGCGGAACTGCGCCTTCCGGCCGACACGGGCGCCCTCTCCGGCCTCGCCGCCTACCCCGGGCTGAGCACGCTGGGCCTTGGCGGCGGCCTGCTCTTCGAGCCCTGGACGGCGAACCATTGGGGCCCCGTCGCAACCCACCCGGCGCTGCGGTTCCTCACCCTGGCCCACGCGACCCTGCACTCCATGAACCCGGGCTCCACCCCGGCACCGGGACTCACCACGCTCCAACTGGTGGGGGGAGAGGGGCTCCTCGGGCATGGCCCCGAGCTGTTCCCGAGCCTCACGCACCTAATGCTCAACGATCCCGATGTCGACTTCCCCCTGCTCCCCTTCACCACACTGCCGCACCTGACCCACATCAGCCTCTTCCGCCCCGAAAGCTACGCCCACCTCCCCCGCATCCCCTCCCACATCGAGGTCAGGACCTTCCCCCGCCCCCGGTGAAGCGGAGGCGGACACAGGGTGACCGATCCCACACGTGCGGCCTACGCTGGTTTCCGACCAGTCAACCTCCGCAGTGCCCGTCAGGGAGCCCGCACGCATGGATCCCGCAGTACGCCTCGCGTCCACCGTCGCCGACCCACTCGTCAGCCAGCTCCTGCTCCCCGTGGAGGCCGCGCCCGACAAGACGCAGGCCGAAGGTGAACTCCTCGCTCACCTCGTCTCGTTCAGGGGCGAGAGCCCTCCCGTGTCCTACGAGACCCTGCTCTCCCTCGCGGAGGAACTGGTGGGCCTCACCGCCGTGCCGCACCGGCTGCCGCCGGAGGACGAGACCCCCGTCGCCGCCGTCCTCTCCCGCACGCTGTGGATCATCGGAGAGCTGGACACCACCGACGTACAGGCCGTACGCCTCGGTCCGCAGGACTACGCACGCAAGCTGCGCTCGGCCGTGCCGGGCGCCGACAGGGAGCTGACCACAGATGCCGCCTGGTTCCACGACCGGCTCCTGGTCACGGTCTGCCTGCACCTGCTGCACCACCTCATCCGCAGGTCACCCCGGCTCGCCGAGCGGCTGCCCGAACGCGCGCACCGGATACGGCAGTTGATCGACCTCAACGACGTGGAGGCCGTACGCGGCCGACCGGAACCCTCCGTCGTGGACGCCGACTTCGAGGCCCGCTACGCGCGGTCGATCGTGGAGCAGTACAACCGCGTCACCATCTACGGCATCGACCTGCCCAACCCCAACACCCCGGACAGCTGGTCCCTCGACGCGACCTACCTCAGCCTCAGCGCCGAGTTCGACAACGCGGGCGACGGGGCCCCCGGCGACCGGCCAGGAGACAGCGACGAGCCCGTGCTCTCGGCCGACCGCGCCCTCGCGGGCCATGAGCGGGTGCTGCTGCGCGGCGTCGCGGGAGCGGGCAAGACGACGCTGGTCCAGTGGCTCGCCGTATCGGCGGCCAGGAACGCGCTGCCGCCCGAACTGAGCGCCCTGCGCGGCCGTATCCCGCTCGTCCTGCCCGTACGCCGCTTCGCGCGCGAGGGCTTCCCCTCGCCGGACGACTTCCTCACGGCCGTACGCCATCCGCTCGCCGAGGAGGCACCCGACGGCTGGGTCGCGCGGGTGCTCACCGAGGAGCGCGGGCTGCTCCTGGTGGACGGCATCGACGAGGCGCCCGAGTCGGAACGCGCGGCGCTGCGGGGCCAGTTGCGGCGCCTCATGCGGATCTACTCAGGGAACTTCTGCCTGGTCACGGCACGCCACTCGGCCGTGGAGCCCAACTGGCTCGCCGACGAGGGCTTCGACGAGCTGTCGCTCGCGCCCATGAACCGCGACCAGGTCGCCGCCTTCATCACCGCCTGGCACACGGCGGCACGCGACGACGAGGGCAAGGACCACCACAGCCTCGACGAGTACCGCGACCGCCTCCTCGCCTCCATCCCCCTCTACCGTGAACTGCGCGGCCTGGCCACCAACCCGCTGATGTGCGGCCTCATCTGCGCCCTGAACCGGGACAGGACGGGCTCGCTCCCCCAGGGCCGCAAGGAGCTGTACGAGGCCGCGATGGAAATGCTGCTCCAGCGCCGCGACCCCGAACGGCGCGTGCTGTACGCAGACGCCGTGAAGCTCCAGCGCGGCGCCCGGGAACGCCTCCTGCGCAAGCTCGCCTACCGGATGCTGGTGGACAGGCGGGCCGAACTGCCCCTCTCGGAGGCCGTTGCCGAGGTCCAGCGGCACCTGCCCGCGATCCCCTCCACCTCGGGCCAGGGCGACCCGGAGAGCATCTTCAACCACCTCCTGCTGCGCACCGGCCTGCTGCGCGAACAGTCGGAGCGCGTCGTCGAGTTCGTGCACCGCACCGTCCAGGACTACCTGGCGGCCAAGGAAGCCATCGAACAGGGCGCCCTCGACCTGCTGCTCGCGCACGCGCACGAGGCCGAATGGGAAGAGGTCATCCGCATGGCCGTCGCGCACGCACGCCCCGGCGAGTGCGCCCGCCTCCTCCAGGGCCTGCTGGCCCCGGGACGTACGGGCATGCAGCGCAACAGGCGCCGCCTGCTCGCCGCCGCCTGCCTCGAACACGTCACCGAGCTGGACCCGGACACGCACGCGCGCATCCGGCGCGAGACCCGCCACATGGTGCGCCCCACCAGCGTCGCCGCTGCCCGCAGCCTCGGCTGGGTCGGCCCGATAGTGCTGGAGATGCTGCCCGACCCCACGAGCGTCTCCGACCAGGAGGCGCACCGCCTCGCCGTCACCGTGACCCGCATCAACGACGACGCCGCCGTCCACTACCTCGCCCAGCTGCGCAACCGTGCCTCACTGGAACTGCGCGCCGAACTCGCGCACGGCTGGCGCAACTTCGACACCGACCGCTACGCCGAGGAGATCATCGGCCACCTCGACCCCGACGGCCTCTACTTCCCGGTGTCCGACCGCTTCGAACTCGCCGCACTCCGCAAGCTCGGTGGCCGCGCACGCGTCCAGATCGTCGGCCACTTCACCCCCGACGAACTCCTTGAGGGCCTCTCCCACGACCAGCTCACCCACCTGTGGCTCGCCTACGACCTGGCCACCCCCATGGACTGGCTAGCCGCCTTCCCCCACCTCACCACCCTCCGCGTCAACCCCCGCCTCCCGAGAGTCTCCGGAGTCCCCCACGGCATCCGCATCCTCAGCTGACCCCCCGAACACCGGCTTGCCCCTCGCCACCCATTACCGCCCGACCCAGCATCGCGGCCTGTCCCACAGTTCCCCACGCCCCCGACACGGGACACACCAGCATGCGAGACGGACCCGATTCGGCCGGGGGAGTCCAGAGGGGGCGGAGCCCCGTGTGGCGGGGGGATTGCCGGGGGGCGGAGCCCCCCGCCCCCCGGCCGGCGA
>NZ_JANCPR020000071.1 GCF_028657195.3 Streptomyces iconiensis | reverse complement strand
CCCTCGCCCCACGGGGCCAGGGGAGCCGCATTCGCACCGCGAGGAAGCCTCCACCGCGCCGTGCTCGACGTATGGGCCTACCGTCCACCACGTGACCGGAGGTGCCCGGACCCACCGCTCCGGCCGCCCGGCACCGCCGGACACCGCCGTCCCGCGTCCCACCGTGGCGGCGGAGAAGAGGGGTGGCCCCACCCCCTCCGACCCCCGCACCGTGGTTCCGGGGCGCCCCCGCGAAGGCGCCGCACAGAGTGGTCACGGGGCGCCTCGGAGAGGTGATGGCACGAAGTGGGGGCGTACAGGGGGGTGCCGGGACGTGGGAACGTACGGACTTTGGGGTGGCTTCTACGCGCGTAGGCAGGGACGGGCTACCCTCATCGGGTGAACGCATCTGCCACGACGCACTCCCCCGACGACCCTTACCGCAACGCCGAGGCGGCAGCCGCCGAGCTGCGCGCGCTGACCGGAACGGACAGCCACGACGTGGCCCTTGTGATGGGCTCGGGCTGGGTCCCCGCAGCGGACGCGCTCGGCGTCCCCGAGCACGAGTTCGCGGTGACCGCATTGCCCGGGTTCCCGCCGCCCGCCGTGGCGGGCCACGCGGGCAAGATCCGCTCGCACCGCATCGGTGACAAGCGGGCGCTGGTCTTCCTCGGGCGCACACACGCGTACGAGGGCCGCGGTGTCGCGGCCGTCGCGCACGGCGTGCGTACCGCGGTCGCCGCGGGGTGCAAGACGATCGTCCTGACGAACGGATGCGGCGGCCTCCGCGAGGGCATGCGCCCCGGCCAGCCCGTTCTCATCAGCGACCACATCAATCTCACCGCCACATCCCCCATCACCGGCGCCAACTTCGTCGACCTCACCGATCTCTACTCGCCCCGTTTGCGGGCGCTCTGCCAGGAGATCGACCCGACGCTGGAGGAGGGCGTCTACATCCAGTTCCCCGGCCCGCATTACGAGACGCCGGCCGAGATCGGTTTCGTCCGCGCGATCGGTGGTGACCTCGTCGGCATGTCCACCGTGCTGGAGGCCATCGCCGCGCGGGAGGCGGGCGCCGAGGTGCTGGGTGTCTCGCTCGTCACCAACCTCGCCGCCGGCATGACGGGCGAGCCGCTCAACCACGAAGAGGTTCTTCAGGCGGGCAAGGACTCGGCCAGCCGTATGGGCACGCTGCTGGCCCAGGTGCTCGACAGGCTCTGAGCACGGATCCTGAGAGCACCGGGCGGGCGGGTCCCGGCAGGACCTGCCCGCCGTGACCACCCCACGCCGTATGCCCTCCAGCGCGAAAGGCAGGACAGGAACCGTGCGCGACGAACTGACCGATCAGGCGACAGAAGCCCCGGCAGGCGCACCGGCCGGTGAGCCCAGCGGCTCCGGCCGACCCCATGGCACCGGCGCCCCCGGAAGCTCCGACGAGGCGCTGTTCGCACGGGCGCGGGCCTGGATGGACGAGGACCCGGACGCGGAGACCCGCGAGGAGCTGGCCCAGCTCATCGAGGCCCGCGAGACGGACGAGCTGCGGGAACGCTTCTCCGGCACCCTCCAGTTCGGCACGGCCGGTCTGCGCGGGGAACTGGGCGCCGGCCCGATGCGGATGAACCGCGCGGTGGTCATCAGGGCCGCCGCCGGGATCGCCTCGTACGTACGTGCCCAGCTCAGTGACCGTCCGATGGCGGAGCGGCTCGTGGTCATCGGCTACGACGCGCGCCACAAGAGCGCCGACTTCGCGCGGGACACGGCCGATGTGATGGCGGGTGCCGGGCTGCGCGCCGCCCTGCTGCCTGAGCCGCTGCCCACGCCCGTTCTCGCGTACGCCGTACGGCACTTGGGGGCCGAGGCCGGGATCATGGTGACGGCCAGTCACAATCCGCCGCGCGACAACGGCTACAAGGTGTACCTCGGCGACGGCCTCCAGATCGTGCCGCCCGCCGACGCCGACATCGCGGCCCGTATCGCCGACGTGGGCCGGCTCGCCGAGGTGCGGCGTCCCGGCTCCGGCTGGGACGTGCTGGGCGAGGAGATGCTGAACGCGTATCTCGCGCGTACCGGTGCCGTGCTCACGGAGGGCTCGCCGCGTGATGTGCGGGTCGTCCATACCGCCATGCACGGCGTGGGCTCCCGCACGGCGCGGCTCGCCTTCGAGCGCGCCGGCTTCCCCACACCGGTGCCGGTGCCCCAGCAGGCCGATCCCGACCCGGACTTCTCCACCGTGGCCTTCCCCAACCCGGAGGAGCCCGGCGCGATGGACCTCGCCTATGCGACGGCGCACGCGTACGCCACAGAGACCGGGGAGCGGCCTGATCTGGTCATCGCCAACGACCCCGACGCCGACCGCTGCGGGGTGGCCGTGCCCGACCCGTCGGCCGGGGCGGGCTGGCGGATGCTGCGCGGCGACCAGGTGGGCGCGCTGCTGGCGACGCATCTGATCCACAAGCGCGCACACGGCACGTTCGCGACGACGATCGTCTCCTCGTCCCTGCTCTCCCGTATCGCCCGCGCGGCCGGACTGCCGTACGAGGAGACGCTGACCGGCTTCAAGTGGCTGGCCCGCGTGGACGGCCTGCGGTACGGCTACGAGGAGGCGCTCGGGTACTGCGTCGACCCGGAGGGCGTGCGCGACAAGGACGGCATCACGGCGGCGCTGCTCGTCGCCGAGCTGGCCGCCGAGCTGAAGCAGGCGGGGCGCACGCTGTCGGAGCTGGTCGACGACATCGACGTGGAGTACGGCGTGCACGCGACCGACCAGCTCTCGGTGCGCGTCGAGGACCTGTCCCTCATCTCCGACGCCATGGTGAAGCTGCGTGCCCAGCCGCCGACCGCGCTCGGCGGGCTCCCCGTCGAGCGCGCCGAGGACCTGACGCGGGGCACGGAGGCGCTGCCGCCGACCGACGGGCTGCGCTACCACCTGTCGGGCCCGGACGGCAGCGGTGTGGGCAGCGGGCGCGTGATCGTACGGCCCAGCGGTACCGAGCCCAAGCTCAAGTGCTATCTGGAGGTGGTCGTGCCCGTCGGCGAGGTGTCCGACCTGGCGCCGGCGCGCGAACGGGCGGCCTCGGTGCTGGCCCGTATCAAGGACGACCTGTACGTGGCCTCGGGCTTCTGATCCCGGGCCCCCGGCCGGAACAGCGGCGCCCACCTGCGAGGCTGAACGAGTGGGGCCGCTGCCGTCCGGGGTGGCGGCACGGTTGAGGGAACGGAAGCGGACGATGTGGAACGGCGAGCAGCTCGATCTCGACGCCTACCTGGCGCACCTGGGCTACGAGGGCGACCGCGCCCCCACCCTGGAGACGCTGCGCGCGCTCCACCGCGCGCATGTGCTGACGGTGCGCTGGGACACGATCGACAGCTTCCTGTACCGCTCCGTCGCGCTGGACCTGCCCTCGCTCCAGGACAAGCTGCTGCACCGGGGCCGTGGCGGCTACTGCTACGAGCACGCGACGCTGTACGCCGCCGCGCTCGAACGGCTCGGCTTCCGCTTCACCGCGCTCTCGGCCCGTATCCAGATGGGCTCCGGAACGATCCGTCCCGCGACCCACGCCGTGCTGCTCGTGGAGCTGGACGGCCGCCGCTGGCTGAGCGACATCGGGTTCGGGGCCAGCCCGCTCGCCCCGATCGAGCTGGTGGACGGCAACGAGGTGACCGTCGAGGGGTGGCCGTTCCTGCTGCGCGAGGGCGAGGTCACGCCGGGCGCCGAGGGGTGGGCGCTCCATCAGCCCGGCGAGGACGGCGGCTGGATGGTCCGGCACACCTTCACGCTGGACCCGCGGTACCCGGTGGACTACGAACTGGGCAACCACTACATCGCCACCGGCGCCCACTCCCCCTTCAACCGGCGCCCCTTCATCCAGCGCATGAGGCCCGGCCGTGTCGACCAGCTCGACGCGCTCACATGGACGACCGCCGGGCCGGAGGACACCTCGCCACCGGCGGCGCACGTGCTGGAACCCGCCGAGCTGCCCAAGCTCCTCTCCGACACCTTCGGCATCGAACTGTCCGACGAGGAAGCGGAGTTGCTCGTCACCCGCATGAGCGAACCGGCGGGCTGAGGGCCTCTGCCCTCAGCCCTCCAGTCCTTCGAAGCCGGCCGGAGCCCGGTCTACGCCGCCTCCGCCTCGACCGGCTTGGGGATGAGGAAGGACGCCAGCACCGCGACGGCCAGCAGGACCACGCCCGCGAGCATGCCCGCCGTGTACCCGGTGGAGGACGAAGCGTCGGCGGGCTTCGCCGCCGTCTGCACGGCATAGATCACGGCGAAGCTCAGCCCCGAACCGAGGTTGAAGGCGCCCGCGTTGAGCCCCGGCAGGAAGCCCGGGTTCTCGCGCGGTGACAGGACGATGCCGAGCCCGTTGAGCACGATGTTGCCGACGCCCGCGTAGGTGATCCCGACCAGGACCGAAGCCGCGAGCAGCATGATCCGGGAGTGCCCGTCGAGGGTGAGCATCATCAGCACCACCGTGCCGGCGGCGCCGAGCAGGCCGAAGCGCAGGATGCGCCCGTAGCCGTGGGTGGCGGCGAGGCGTCCCGCTATCGGTCCCATGACGAGCCCGGCGATCGCGTACGGGGTGAGCGTCCACCAGGCCGACTGCTCGGCCGACATGCCGAGTCCGGCGTGTGCGTCCTGTGCGAAGGCGGGGAGCAGCCCGTTCATGATGGCGAAGACGCCGGTCATGGTGAGCAGCGTGGTCAGCAGGGTCGCCCAGGTGGAGCGCTGCCGCAGGTGCCGGGTGGCGACCAGGGGGTGCGGACTGCGGTCCTGCGTACGCCAGAACAGCGCGAAGGCGACGGCGGACAGGACGACGAGCACGCCGACGAGCGGCCAGTTGGCCGCGCCGAGCTTGCCCGCCTCGTTGAGCGCGATCAGCATCGCGCCGACGGAGACGACGAGCAGGGCGACGCCGGGCCAGTCCATGCGGGTCGTGGTGCCGGCTTCGGCACGTGACTCGGGGGTGAGGGTGGCGACCAGCAGGGTGCCGAGGGCGGCGACGCCGCCCATCGCCCAGAACACGGAGGCGAAGCCGTGGTTGTCGGCGAGGTAGCCGCCCGCGAGGGAGTCGACGCCCGCGATGCCGCCGTTGACGGCGGTGATGACGCCCAGCAGCGTGCCGTACTTCTTCGGCTCGGTGACCTCGACGCGCAGCATGATCAGGCACAGCGGGACCGTGGGCCCGGAGACGCCCTGGATGACGCGGCCGGCGAACAGCATCGGCACGCTCTGCGCCAGGGCCGCGACGACACAGCCGACCGCCATCAGCGCCAGCATCCCGGCCAGCACCTTGCGGCGGCCGATGAGGTCGCCCAGTCGCGGCAGGAAGAGCGAGAAGAGCGCGGCCGAGGTGAAGAACGCCGTCTGGGTGAGCCCGATCTCGGCGGGGCTGGCGTCCAGGGTCCGTTCGATGCTGCTGAGGGCCGGGCTGAGCATGCTCGCGTTCAGCTGGAAGGCGAAGCACGCGGTCAGCAGCGCGGCGAGCAGCACTCCTACCCGGACGGGACGGCCGGGGCCGCCGGGGCGGGCAGCGGCGGCCCCGGTGCCCGAGGTGGCGGGAGCGTTCATTCCGCTACGTCGCCGATCCGCTCCAGCGCGTCCACGACCAGGTTCCAGAAGCGCTGGTGGTCGAGGTCGACAGCGACCTGGGTGTGGCAGTCGTCCGGCGCCGGCGCGCGCAGGTCGGTGACGGTCATGCCGAGGGTCAGCCCGCCGCGCAGCTCGATGTCGACGGGCGCCTTGCGCACGGTCATCACGTCCGGGTCGATGACGTAGGCGACCGCGCACGGGTCGTGGACGGGCGGGTGCGCGAAGCCCTGGGACTCCAGGTACGTCGCGCCGAAGAAGTCCAGCAGCTCGCCCACGAAAACGGCGGGGCGCGTGCCCACTTCGGCGATCCGCTTGCGCACCTCGGGGGTGGCCAGCGCCTGGTGGGTGAGGTCGAGGCCGACCATGGTGACGGGCCAGGGCTCGTTGAAGACGATGTGCGCTGCCTCGGGGTCGATCACGATGTTGAACTCGGCGACCGGGCTCCAGTTCCCCTGGTGGTAGCCGCCGCCCATCAGCACGACCTCGCGGACGCGCGAGGCGATACGGGGTTCCTTGCGCACGGCGAGCGCGATGTTCGTCAGGCCGGCGGTCGGCACGATCGTGACCTCGCCGGGCTCGTGCGCCATGACGGTGTCGATGATGAGGTCGACCGCGTGCCGCCGGTCCAGTTCGAGACCGGGCTCGGGGAGTACGGGCCCGTCCAGGCCCGACTCGCCGTGGATGTCGGCCGCCGTCTCGATCGTACGGACGAGCGGCCGGGGCGAACCGGCGGCGAAGGGGACACCGGTGATGCCGGCTATCCGGGCAACGGACAGCGCGTTGCGCGTGACCTTCTCCAGCGTCTGGTTGCCGACGACGGTGGTGACGGCGAGCAGCTCGACGTCCGGGTTGCCGTGCGCGAGCAGCATGGCGATCGCGTCGTCGTGGCCCGGGTCACAGTCGAGGATGATCTTTCTGGTCAACGGTGGAGCCCCTTTGCTCTGTTCACTCTCACTCTGTGCGCGCTTGTCCGCGTTCACTCTGTGCGCGCCTGACCGCTCGGTGCTCGCGCTGTGTCGTACCGGTTTCCACGACGGGAAATCGTTCTCCGAAGACTCTGCGCACAGCCCGGCACGATGTCAATGGAGGTCTGGATCACACCCTTTTCAGGGCCTCTGGGCTGGGCGATTTCCCGGTGATAACGTTTGCCGCCCTCGCCCTCCCGGCGGCCGGATCGAGAGAACGGGAACGGTGACGCCCAGTGTCCGAACCCACGCTGCGCGACGTGGCACGCGCCTGCGGCTGCTCCGTCGCCACCGTCTCGCGCGTCCTGGCGGGCACGCGTCCCGTCGGCGCCGAGACCACCCGCCGTGTGCGCAGGGCCGCCGAGGAGCTGGGCTACCGGCCCAACCAGGTGGCCCGCGCCCTGCGCAGCCGCTCGACCGGCACCGTCGGCCTGGTGCTGCCGCAGATAACGAACCCCTTCTACCCCACGCTCGTACGGGAGTTGACGCACGCGCTGCACGCCGACGCGCGCGCCGTGCTCCTGGCCGACTGCGACGACGACCCGGCGATCGAAGCCTCCCGTATCGAGTCGCTGCTGGCCCGGCAGGTCGACGCGCTGCTCGTCGTCCCCGTCGACGCCGAACGCAGCGCCGAGGCCGTCGCCGCTGCCGCGGCACGCGTACCGCTGGTCCTGCTGGACCGCAGCTGCGGCCCCGGTGTCGCCGACTCGGTCGCCGTCGACAACACCGCGGGCATGGCCCTCGTCCTGGACCACCTCGCCGCCGCAGGCCGCCGCCGCTTCTGCTTCATCGGCGCCGCCGGCACCACCTCGTCGGCCGCCGAACGCCGCGCCGCCTACGAGGCAACGGCCACGGCCCACGACCCGCTGGCCGCCGAACGGATCGAGCTCGGCGACTTCTCGGTGGAATGGGGCCGCGAGGCGGTCGGCCGGCTGTGGGCGGGGCCCGAGGGGACCACGGCCGGGGACCGCCCCGACGCCGTCGTCTGCGGCAACGACCTCATCGCCGTCGGCGCGCTCCAGCAGCTGCGCCAACTCGGCATCGGCATACCGCGCCAGGCCGCCGTCACCGGCTTCGACGACATCCCCATGGCGAGCGTCGCCGAGCCCGCGGTCACCACCGTCCGCCAGCCCGTGTCCGAACTGGCCGCCGAGGCGGCCAGATTGCTGGACCGGCGCCTCACGGGTGCCGACCCGGCGACGGCCCCGCAGCGCACCTTGCGGCTCGCCCCCGAGCTGGTGGTACGCGCCTCCACCTCGCCTGACCCCAACTCGCCACCGTCCACACAGAAGGCAGCAGTGCAGTGATCGCAGTCGTCGGAAGCCTCAATCTCGATCTCGTCACGTCCGTTCCGCACCACCCGGTGCCCGGCGAGACGGTGCTCGGCGGGGACATCGCCCAGCACCCGGGCGGCAAGGGCGCGAACCAGGCCGTCGCCGCCGCCCGGCTCGGCGGGCACGCCGCGTTCGTCGGCCGCGTGGGGGACGACGACGCGGCCGACGTGATGCTGGGGGCAGCGCGCGACCAGGGCGTTGACACCACCCACATCCGCCGTACGCCCGGAGCGCCTACGGGTCGCGCGCTGATCGCGGTCAACCCGTCGGGCGAGAACAGCATCATCGTCAGCCCCGGCGCCAACGCGCTGCTCTCGGCCGCCGACTGCTCCGAAGCGGCCGGCCTGCTGCGCGAAGCGCGGGTCACCGTCCTCCAGCAGGAGGTACCCGACGAGGCCAACCACGAGGCCGCGCGCCTCTCCGGCGGCCTCGTCCTGCACAACCCGGCACCGGCAGCGGCGGGCAGCCAACTCCCGCCCCGCGTGGACCTGCTCGTCCCCAACCGCACCGAACTCGCCACGCTCACCGGCACCTCCGTGCCCGAGACCCTCGACGAGGTCACGGCCGCTGCCCGCAAGCTCATGGGCCCCGGCGGCGCGGGCGGCGGCGCGGGCGCCGTCGTCGTCACCCTCGGCGGAGACGGCGTGCTCCTCCTCGAAGGCGCGCGCACGGCGGCCCTCCACATCCCGGCCTTCCCCGTACACCCCGTGGACACCACGGCAGCCGGCGACTCCTTCTGCGGCGCCCTGGCCGTAGCCCTGGCCGAAGGCCACCCCCTTGAGCACGCCGCCCGCTGGGCCTCAGCAGCAGCCGCGGTCAGCACCACCCGCGCAGGCGCCCAACCGTCCCTGGCCCACCGCGACGAGGTAGAGGCACTGCTCAGCCGGCACGCGGGCTAGCTGGTTGTTGGGGGAGGCGCCCCGAAGGGGCGCGGGGAACTGCGCGGCAAGCCACAGCCGACCCGCAGCCCGCAAAGCACCACACACACGGCGGGGCACGCACCACACACGCAACGCCCACACAGCGCGCTCACACGCGGAACGCGACTAGCGCGTGGCGAACAGCACGATCAGAGCGACCGCTCCCGCGACCGCGGGGCCGAGGATCTCGAACGCCCAGTGCACGGAGACGCTGCCCTGGGCGCTCTCCTTCTGCCCGTGCGTCTCGACCAGTTCGCGGATCTCGTCGATCGCCTGATCGGAGCTGGCCCGCTTCTCGGTCAGCTCCGCCTCCCCCGGCGTGACGTTCGGCAGGCGCCGACCGCCGAAGAGCTGGCCGACCCCGGGCGCCGGGGGCTTGCCCGCGGCGACGCGTTCGTTGTGCCGGGTGGCCTTCTTGCGGTCGCGCAGCGAGACGGGGATGGCCCAGAGCTGGTACTTCGAGCCGTCCGCCACGACCTCGCTGGAGTAACTCGCACGCACCGTCTCGACCGTGCCCCAGGGCATCTCGATCGTGCGGAACGGGTTACGGACCTTCATGCGCCGCTCGCTAGCGAAGACGGCGGGCCGCAGCGTGAACCCGACCACGAGTGGCGCGGCGAACAGCAGCCCCGCGAGCGCGAACCATGGGGTGTGGCCGTCGCCGCCGATCACCGCGTCGGTGCCGAGCCAGACACCGAGCGCGAGCAGCAGCACGCCTCCCGCCATCCCGGCCGGCGACCGGAACGCCCGGTCGGCGAACTCCTCGCCTCCCGCCCCACCAGCACCGTCGCTCCCGCTCTTCTCCTCGCTCGTCATGCGACCGATTGTGCCGGACCGTCCGGATGACGGACATTGCGGTACGGCATCGATGCGCCGGGCGGGGCGGGCGAGCGGCACGGACAAGGAGGGCCGCACAGCCGCGGGGCCGTCGTCAGGTGGCTCCGAGCAGGTCCAGCAGAGCGCTGCGGTATACGGCGTAGACCTGGGGCAGGTCGTCGATCCTGGCCCGCTCGTCGACGCCGTGCAGCCCCTCATAACGGACCCCGAAGCCCGCAGTGGCGGGGATGCCCTCGCCCGCGAGGAGGTTGCCGATGTTCGAGGGCCCCGCCACCTTCGCGCGTACGGCGACGCCCATGCCCCGGGCGGCGCCCAGCAGCGCGGCTGCGGGCTGCTCGTCCGGCCTCAGCCGGAAGGGTGGCCAGGCCGCGGCAGGGGTGATCCGGGTGGCCCGCGGCCCTGGCAGCTCCGCTTCGAGTCCGGCGACGGCGCCCCGCACCAGCGCCTCGGCCTCGTAGGCGCCGAAGGAGGGAGTCGTCCGCACATCGACGTTCAGCTCGCACCGGTCCGGCGTCACGGAGAAGCCCTCGCCCCCGTGCACGGCGGTCACCGTCAGCTTCGGCGGCAGCGGGAACCCACCGCCGCCCGGGGCGCCGCCGCCCGGAGCCCCCTTTCCGGCCCAGGCGCCCCCGTCACCGTCGTCACCCCCGTCACTCCCGGAACCGCCACCCGCCGCCGAAGGATCCACCACAGGCAGCTCCGCAGCGTCGAGCAGCCGTACGAGGTGCGCGGCGCGCGAGACAGCTCCGAGCGAGGTGCCGGAGGAGCCGGAGTGACCCGAGGTGGCGTACACCGTGAGCGTGGCACGCCACAGGCCCCGGCCGCCGACCACGACCTCGTTGAGGCCCGGGTAACCGATCATCACGCCCGCGGGCCGCGCGGCGAGGGGGTCGGCAAGATAGGCGCGGGCACCGCCGAAGGCACCCGTGTGCTCGTCCACGTCCAGCAGTACGGCGAGCCCGCCCCGCAGGTCCCGCGCGCGCGGCAGGAGTTCGGCGGCCAGGTGGCAGAACGCGGCGGCTGCCAGCTTGGAGTCGGCAGCGCCCCGGCCGCGCAGCCAGCCGTTCACCACGTTTCCGCACGTCGGCGCGAACGACCACGCCGCCTCGTCCCCGAAACCCGCCGTGTCCACGCACGCGTCCAGCACCCACCACGGTCCCGGTTCGCCTCCCGGTACCTCCACGACGAGGCCCACCGTCGCGCCCCCACCGTCCCGCAGCCTGCGGTGCGCGAGGCGGCGTCGCGTCAACCACCGTTCCAGAACGCCCAGTACGGGCCCGTAGTCGTCGACCCCGCCCCTGCTCGGCGCCCGCACCAGCTCCTGGGCCAGCGCGGTCACGGACTCGGCCACGGAGCCCTCACCGGAGTGCGTATCGGGCTCACGCCAGGGCCCGCCCGTCGCGGGCTCACGCGTTCCGGGCTCGCGTGTCGCGGGCGCACGCGAGGGGTCACGCGTCCCGGGCTCACGCGACGACCCGCCCGCGGCGGCGTCGGGCCAGGACTCGGTCATGGCCGGCTCACGCCCGGAACCGGCCGACGAAGCGCCGCTGCCAGGGCGTCTCGACGGCACGCCGGTTGTAGTGCTCGCGGACGTACGCCACCGCTTCTCCGCGCGGCACACCGTCGACCACCGCGAGGCATGCCAGCGCCGTACCCGTACGCCCGTGCCCTCCCCCGCACGCGAACTCGACACGTTCCGCCGCGGCCCGCGCCCACGCCTCCTGCAGCGTCTCGGCCAACACCTCGCGGTCCGACGGCAACCAGAAGTCCGGCCACCGCACCCATCGCTTCTCCCATGTCACTTCCGGCGGCATGCGCCCCAACAGGTATACGCCGAACGCGGGCTTGGGCCCGTCCGGTACCGGATACCTGACCCCGCGCCCGCGCACCAGCCGCCCGGAAGGCAGCCGCAGTACACCGGGGGCCTGCTGATCCCATGTCGCACTCATGCGGCGAGCGTAATCGCGACGTACCGCGCCCGCGCCAGTTGGCCGGAACCCGCGTGGCCAGGCGGTCAGGTGTGGATGGCGAGCTTGAACTGCGCGTGCACCAGGGCGCGGGATCTGCCGGCGTTCTGCCCCACGCGGACGGCCAACGGCACGTGCGGGTGCACGAACAGCTCGTGGTGCTTGGTGAAGCACTGCATACCGGGACTCGGGGTCCGGTGATCGGTCGCCGTGGTGTCGTTGGGCCGGTCGGTCAGCCCGAGCGGGTCGCGTACGAACTGGTCGCGCAACTCGGTGTAACCGCCGGCCTCCCACTGGATCATCGCCGTCACAGCGCCCCAGCCGTCCGCCGAGGGCCAGATCAGGCTCGCCCGGCCGTCGGTGCGCCAGTTCTCCACCCGGTGCCCGTCCGGCTGAAGCACCTGATGCATGCCGTGCTCGTCGTACGACTCACCGCCCCCGAACGGGAACCGCACCACGTGGTAGCCCCCGTCGGCCGGGAAGACCTGACGTTCGCTGAGGATCAATGAGCACACGAAGACCGACATGTTCGGCCCTTTCTGTCGCGTCGTACGGGAGGGGAGGCGGCAGACACGAAGGGGTCGCCGCGCGCCGCGCGTGTCTGAACCGCGGGCGGCGCAAAGGGGGGGAGTGCGAGGGGTGTACGCATACGATGCCCCCGAACTCGGGCCCCCAAAGCGGGAGTTGGCGGCTGACGGCGGAATCCCGAGCAGTGAAGGCGGTCGGTACCGGCGTACGGATGCCGCGTGGAGCGGTCCCACGAAGGGCCCCGGTGGTGACGCACAGGGCTCCCGCGAAACCGGCCCCGCATCCCCGGGCCCCGGGCCCGCAAGAAACCGCACCCCCGGCCCGCGCGGCGTCCGGGCCCGCCTCGAACGAAGAGGCCCGCCCCCGCACGAGGGGCCCGCCCCACACAAGAGGCACCCCCCGCCTCCCACAGAGAGCCCCGCCTCGCACGAAAGGCCCGCCTCGAACGAAGGGCCCGCCCCACACAAGAGGCACCCACCCGCACGAAGGCCCGCCAGGACACACTCCGTGCCGTCCCGTCGGAGGAACTGAAGGGGTGACACACGGCTACGCGCGTAGATATGGTGCTGTGGTGACCATGCCTACCGATGCGGACACCTCGTCCGATGCCGCCCTCCGCCGCCAGTTGCACGGGCTCCCTGGAGTCGACGCGGTCGGGCTTGAGGCCCGGGCCGCGGCGCTCGGGACCCGTTCGATCAAGACGACAGCGAAGGCGTACGCGCTGGATCTGGCGATCTCGATGATCGACCTGACCACCCTTGAGGGCGCTGACACGCCCGGCAAGGTGCGCGCGCTGTGCGCGAAGGGCGCCAACCCGGACCCCACCGACCGTTCGACGCCCAAGGTCGCGGCCATCTGCGTCTACTCCGACATGGCCGCCACGGCCAAGGAGGCGCTGGTGGCGAACGGCGCCCCGGAGATCAAGGTGGCGTCCGTCGCCACGGCGTTCCCCTCCGGCCGGGCCGCGATGGCGGTCAAGCTGGCCGACACCAGGGACGCGGTGGCCGCGGGGGCCGACGAGATCGACATGGTGATCGACAGAGGCGCGTTCCTGTCCGGCCGCTACCTCCAGGTCTTCGAGGAGATCCAGCAGGTCAAGGCGGAGTGCGCACGCCCGGACGGGGAGGAAGCGCACCTCAAGGTGATCTTCGAGAACGGCGAGCTGGCCACCTACGACAACATCCGCCGCGCCTCCTGGCTGGCGATGTCCGCCGGCGCCGACTTCATCAAGACCTCGACCGGCAAGGTCACCGTCAACGCCACGCCCCCCGGCACGCTGCTCATGCTGGAGGCGGTACGCGACTTCCGCGCGGCGACGGGCCGCCAGGTCGGGGTGAAGCCCGCAGGCGGTATCCGCACGGCGAAGGACGCCATCAAGTACCTGGTGATGGTGAACGAGACAGTGGGTGAGGACTGGCTCAGCCGGGACTGGTTCAGGTTCGGGGCCTCCAGCCTGCTCAACGACCTGCTGATGCAGCGCCAGAAGCTCTCGACCGGCCGTTACTCCGGCCCCGACTACGTGACGGTGGACTGAGGTTTCCGATGACGGAACTGACACAGCAGACGGAAACGGCGAAGCCGGCGGCGTTCGCGTACGCACCCGCGCCCGAGTCGCGCGCGGTCGTCGACATCGCGCCGTCGTACGGCCTCTTCATCGACGGGGAGTTCACCGACAGCGCCGCCGGAGGGCTGCGCAAGACGGTGTCGCCCGCGACCGAGGAGGTGCTCGCCGAGTACACCCAGGCGGAAGCCGAGGACGTGGACCGCGCGGTGAAGGCGGCCCGTAAGGCGTTCGGGCCGTGGTCAGCGCTGCCGGGAGCCGAGCGCGCGAAGTACCTCTTCCGCATCGCGCGTATCGTCCAGGAGCGCTCGCGGGAGCTGGCGGTGCTGGAGACGCTGGACAACGGCAAGCCGATCCGCGAGACCCGCGACGCCGATCTGCCGCTCGTGGCCGCGCACTTCTTCTACTACGCGGGGTGGGCGGACAAGCTCGCGTACGCCGGGTTCGGTGCCGCGCCGCAGCCGCTGGGCGTGGCGGCGCAGGTCATCCCGTGGAACTTCCCGCTGATGATGCTCGCCTGGAAGATCGCACCGGCGCTGGCGACCGGCAACACGGTCGTGCTGAAGCCGGCCGAGACGACGCCGCTCTCCGCGCTGTTCTTCGCCGACATCTGCCGGCAGGCGGGGCTGCCGAGGGGCGTCGTCAACATCGTCACGGGCGACGGCTCGACGGGCGCCTCGCTCGTGGGCCACCCCGGCGTCGACAAGGTCGCGTTCACGGGTTCCACCGCCGTCGGCAAGGAGATCGCCCGTACGGTCGCCGGCACGGACAAGCGGCTCACCCTCGAACTCGGCGGCAAGGGCGCCAACATCGTCTTCGAGGACGCCCCGCTCGACCAGGCGATCGAGGGCATCGTCAACGGCATCTTCTTCAACCAGGGCCAGGTGTGCTGCGCCGGCTCCCGGCTGCTCGTGCAGGAGTCCGTGCACGACGAGGTGCTCGACGCGCTCAAGCGGCGCCTGACGACGCTGCGCGTCGGTGACCCGCTCGACAAGAACACGGACGTCGGCGCCATCAACTCGGCCGAGCAGCTCGCCCGTATCACCGAGCTGGCCGCGGCGGGCGAGGCGGAGGGCGCCGAGCGCTGGTCCCCCGCGTGCGAACTGCCGTCCGACGGCTACTGGTTCGCACCGACCCTCTTCACCGGCGTCACGCAGGCGCACCGTATCGCCCGCGAAGAGGTCTTCGGCCCCGTGCTGTCCGTGCTCACCTTCCGTACGCAGGAAGAGGCCGTCGCCAAGGCCAACAACACCCCCTACGGACTCTCGGCCGGAATCTGGACGGAGAAGGGTTCGCGCATCCTGAAGATGGCCAACCAGCTGCGGGCCGGCGTCGTCTGGGCCAATACGTTCAACAAGTTCGACCCCGCCTCGCCCTTCGGCGGCTACAAGGAGTCCGGCTTCGGCCGCGAGGGCGGACGGCACGGTCTGGAGGCTTACCTTGAGCACGCCTGAGCCACGGCTCCCCGTCCTGAAGACCTACAAGCTGTACGTCGGGGGCAAGTTCCCCCGGTCCGAGAGCGGCAGGGTGTACGACGTGACCGACTCCCGCAGCACGTGGCTGGCCAACGCGCCGCTCGCCTCACGCAAGGACGCGCGGGACGCGGTCGCCGCGGCGCGCAAGGCGTTCGGCGGCTGGTCGGGGGCCACGGCCTACAACAGGGGCCAGATCCTCTACCGGATCGCGGAGATGCTGGAGGGGCGGCGCGACCAGTTCGCCACCGAGGTCGCCGCGGCCGAGGGCGTGTCCCGTAACAAGGCGCTGGCACGCACGGACGCCGCGATCGACCGGTGGGTGTGGTACGCGGGCTGGGCCGACAAGGTCACCCAGGTCGCGGGCGGCGCCAACCCCGTCGCCGGCCCCTTCTTCAACCTCTCCACCCCCGAACCGACCGGCGTGGTCGCCCTGTTGGCCCCCCAGCGCTCCTCGCTGCTCGGCCTCGTCTCCGTACTGGCCCCCGCGATCGTCACGGGCAACACGGCGATCCTCGTGGCCTCGCACGAGGCCCCGCTCCCCGCCCTGTCCCTGGCCGAGGTCCTCGCCACGTCCGACCTCCCGCCCGGCGTCGTCAACATCCTCTCCGGCAACACGGCCGAGCTGGCCCGCCCCCTCGCGGCGCACCAGGACGTGAACGCGATCGATCTGGCGGGCGCCGCCCCGGAGTTGGCGACGGAGCTGGAGGTGGCAGCGGCGGACAATCTCAAACGCGTCCTGCGCCCCACCACGGACACCGACCCCCACACCCCCTGGACCGCCGACCCGGGCACGTCCCGCCTCCTGTCCTTCCTGGAGACCAAGACGGTCTGGCACCCCATCGGCACCTGACCCGTCCTCCGGGGCCCGCGGCTACCGCGTTCCTGGCCGGCGCGAAGGCAGGCGCCTTCGACCACCTCGCGGAGTAAGACGGAGCGAGGCGGGTTGGTGGCACCCCGGCGTCGGCCCGGCCCCCGTGCCGGCACACGCCCCAGTCGGTGGCCTCCCGGATGATCAGCAGCAATCCGCTGCCCCCTTCGGCCTCGGCCCCGAGCCCGGGGCCGAGGCCGGGGTCGGGGTCGGGCCCGGCCCGGCACGGTCTGCGCCCGCCGCGACCGGACCGGTGTCACCCGGACCCGTGTCCGCCGGACCAGCGTCCGCCGGGTCCGGTTCCGCCCGGTCCGGGTCGGGTTCCGACCAGTCCTGGGCCGGGTCCGTCCGGTCCCGGTCCGGTCCATATCGGGCAGGCACGTTTCTTCAGGGGCGCCGGGGGCCAGATCCTGTACGAGGACATGGAGGGCGCCGTCCTCGGTCCAGCCGGCGCGGAAGCCGATCGGTGCGGGGGTGAGGCTGTGGCTGGAGGCCACCACGGCGTTGGTGACGGCCTCGCGGTCCCGGTGCCTCCGCTTGAAGGTGGAGCGGGCGTTATACCGATACAACCCACAACATCCGCATCACACCATTGAGTGATTCACCTGAGAACCCATGGACACAACACGGGCCCCTGTGTGGGAAGTTGATTCATGGGACTACGAGCGAATCCAAGCCAACGACAGAAGAGACTTGGACAGGAGCTGCGCCGCCTCCGCGAGGCCAGCGGGGTGAACAGGGAGGATGCCTGTCGTCACGCGGGTCTCCACAAGCCCCACCTCAGCCATATCGAAGCGGGCCGCACCGCGTGCTCCGAACGTCGGATTCGGGCCCTGCTGGACTTCTACGGTTGTACCGATAGCACCCTCGTCGATGCACTGGTCGAGATGGCCGCGTCCTCGGGGCGCGGCTGGTGGACGGAGTACCGGGATCTCACCCAGGACCGGCTGCGGGACCTGGCGGAGCTTGAGGCGTCCGCTACGGCGCATCGTTCCTTCCAGTGGATGTACGTGCCCGGACTGCTCCAGACCCGTGACTACGTCGCCGCCCTCTTCGACAACAGCGATCCGGCGGTCTCGGTCGAAGACGGCATGCGCTTCACCGAGTTCAGGCTGCGCCGCCAGCAGGTGCTGTTCGACGAGCCGACACCGCGCTATCACGCGGTGATCCATGAGGCGGCCTTCCACATGCACTTCGTGAGCCGCAAGATCCGCCGCGCCCAGCTCGAATACCTCGTGGAGGTCTCCCAACTGCCGCAGTTCACCATCCAGTTGCTGCCGTTCCGCTCCGAGATGCCCCCCTCGACCCCGGGAGCGCCCTTCAGCCTGATGGACGGCAAGGCGCCCTCTCTGCGCACCGTCCATGTGGAACAGCCTGTGACCTCGGCGTTCGTCTCCTCTCCCGATCAGGTGCGCGAGTACACCAGAACGTTCAACAGACTCAGCCTCGTCGCGCTCGATCCCCTCGACCCCGAAGAGCTGCACGACGACAGCTCGTACCGCCTTGTGCAGCACCTGCTCTACATCCTGTAGGGAGAGGGAGACATGCTGGATCTCACCTGGCAGAAGTCGAGCTTCAGCACCAACGACCCGAACGGCGACTGCGTCGAACTCGCCACCGGTGGCCACGGCGTGATCCTTCTCCGCGAGAGCGACCTGCCCTGCGCCGTGCTCTGCGCACGGCCCGCCGTGTACGCACGCCTCCTGGACCGGCTCAAGTCCGGCGACCCGGCGTTCACCCTGCCGGGCGCAGCGCCTCAGCCACGGGCCCCTCGCCCGTGACCCGTACGGAACCCGCGCGGATCGCGTCGGCCAGCGTCGCCGAACCCTCCGCGAGGCGGGCGCACGCTTCGGAGTCCAACTCCAGCCCCGCGTCCGCCCTTTGCGGTGCGGCGCCCTCGCCCCAGGGCGGGCCCTGCTCGCCGAGCCGCACATGAAAGGCGCCCTCGGGCAGGCGCACATCCACGACACCGCCCGGCTCTCCGGGCGGGGAGCCCACCATGTCGGCGAGTGCCGCCTCCAGCGCCGTGCGCAGCGGGACGGCCCACCAGTGGGCGCGTACCGCGTCGGTGGGGCGCGGCTTGCCCAGCGCGGGGGCGCCGAAGTCCGACAACGCACTCAGTACGGGCAGCAGTTCACGGCCGCGCGCGGTCAGCTCGTAGACGTGTCCCGCACCGGGGCGTGCCTGGCGGCGGCGCTCGGCCAGGCCCTCGCCCTCCATGTGCTTGAGCCGCGAGGCGAGCACATCGGTGCTCACGCCGGGCAGGTCGGCGTGCAGGTCGGTGTAGCGGCGCGGTCCTGCGAGGAGTTCGCGGACGATGAGCAGGGTCCAGCGGTCCCCCACGGAGTCGAGGGCGCGGGCTATGGCACAGAACTGGTCGTAACTGCGGCGTGAGCGGCTCGGCATGGGAGCCAGTCTAGACAAAGAGTTGGACTTTCCAAGTCAGTACTTGGTAGAACCAAGCAGGCACACAGGGGATACCAGGAGGGCGGGAGAGCATGGAGTTCCGGCAGTCGAACAAGCTCAGCGAGGTCTGCTACGAGATCAGGGGCCCGGTGATCGAGCAGGCCGACGCGCTGGAGGAGGCGGGCCACAGCGTGCTGCGGCTGAACACGGGGAACCCGGCGCTGTTCGGTTTCGAGGCCCCGGAGGAGATCCTTCAGGACATGGTCCGCATGCTCCCCCAGGCGCACGGATACACCGAGTCGCGCGGCATCCTCCCGGCGCGCAGGGCCGTCGCGCAGCACTATCAGGAGCGCGGTTTCCCCGAGGCCGACGTCGACGACATCTTCCTCGGCAACGGCGTCTCCGAGCTGGTCTCCATGTCCGTACAGGCCCTGGTCGAGGACGGCGACGAAATCCTCATCCCGGCACCGGACTTCCCCCTGTGGACGGCCGTGACGACCATGGCGGGCGGCAAGGCCGTGCACTACATCTGCGACGAGCAGTCCGACTGGCTGCCCGACCTGGACGACATGGCCGCGAAGATCACCTCCCGTACCAAGGCCGTCGTCATCATCAGCCCCAACAACCCCACGGGCGCCGTCTATCCGCGCGAGATCCTGGAGGGCATCCTCGACCTCGCGCGCCGTAACGGGCTGATGGTCTTCTCCGACGAGATCTACGACAAGATCCTCTACGACGGTGCCGAGCACCACCACGTCGGAGCCCTCGCGCCCGACCTCGTGGTCCTCACCTTCAGCGGTCTGTCCAAGGCGTACCGCGTCGCGGGCTTCCGCAGCGGCTGGCTGCTGGTCTCGGGCCCCCAGCAGCACGCGAAGAGCTATCTGGAGGGGCTGGCCATGCTCGCCTCGATGCGGCTCTGTCCCAACGCGCCGGCCCAGTACGCCATTCAGGCCGCGCTCGGCGGACGCCAGTCCATCCAGGAGCTCGTCCTGCCGGGCGGCAGGCTGCACGAGCAGCGCGACAAGGCGTGGGAGAAGCTGAACGAGATCCCGGGTGTCTCCTGCGTCAAGCCCAAGGGCGCCCTGTACGCCTTTCCGCGCCTCGACCCCGCCGTCCACAAGATCCACGACGACGAACGCTTCGTCCTCGACCTGCTCCTGCGCGAGAAGATCCAGGTCGTCCAGGGCACCGGCTTCAACTGGCCCTCCACCGACCACTTCCGCATCCTCACCCTCCCCCGCGCCGACGACCTGGACGCCGCCATCTCCCGCATCGGCCGCTTCCTGGACGGCTATCGGCAGTAGGGCCCCTCTCCTCCCCTGTTCCGGCTCCCCCTGTTCCGGCTCCCCCGTTCCGGTTGTCAGGGCCTCTGGGCCCCGGGGTCCCGGATCCCGGTCGCGAGGTCTCCCGCGCGCTTCAGCCGGCGTCTCCCACCGCCCGCAGCACCGGTACGCGGGCTGCCTGGCGGGCCGGGAGGGTCGCGGCGAGGACTCCGAGGGCCGCTGCCGCGGCGAGGAAGAGGGCGAGGCGGCCCCAGGGGACGGTGAGTTCCGCGCCTTCCTGGCCCAGCACGGCGACCGCGCCGAGGGCCGAACCAGAGAGGACTCCCATTACGGCGCCCAGCAGCGAGATCAGTACCGCCTCCAGCCGGACCATGGCCGCCGTGCCCCGGCGGTCGAGGCCGATGACGCGCAACAGACCGATCTCGCGGACGCGTTCACGTACGGACATGGCCATGGTGTTGACGACGCCGAGGACGCCGATGAACACGCTCACGCTGAGCAGCGCGTAGGTGAGGTTCAGGAACGGTGTGTAGGGGCGGGTCGCCTCGGCGGCCAGTTCGCCCCGGTCCTGTACGAGGAGCGCCGGGTTGTCGAGCGTGTGGACGATCCGCCGGCGCAGCGCCTCCGTACGGCCCTCCTCGGCGTTCACGAGGACGGCGGTCGGCGGGGTCTTCTCCCTCTCCTGGACGGCCGGCCCCGGTTCGGTGCGTACGGACGCCACGTCGGGGAGGCGCGCGATGCGGGCCGCCGTGCCGGTGCTCATCTCGGCGAAGTCGACGGCGCTGACGCGCAGATCGGAGGTGGCCTCGCGGGCCGCGTCCCGTTCTGCCATGTGGCTGAGCGAGGTGACGCCGACGGTGGCGGCGCTGATCAGCATGAGCCCGGTCATCAGCGCGGACGCCGTGGCCGCCGTACGGCGGGGGTTGCGCCGCGCGTTCTCCGCGGCGAGCGTGCCCCGTACCCCGGCCAGGCGGCGCAGCGGCGCGCGCAGCAGCCCGGCCAGCAGGACGGCGTACCGGGGCGCGAGCAGCACAAGGCCCACCAGCAGCACGCCACCCGTACATGTCACGAGGCCCAGGTCGCCGCTGTCCGAGGCGGCCGGCGCACCCAGTGCCCCGGCGAGGGTGACGGCGTACCCGGTGGCTGTGCGGCGGCGCAGTGCGGCTGGCTGGGGCGGCTCGCCCGTCCTGAGCGCGGCCATGGGGGAGATCCGCGCGGCGCGGCGTGCCGGGAGCCAGGCGGCGAGCGCGGTGATCCCGATACCGACGGCGAGCGCGGCCGTGGCGGCTGCGGGCGAGAAGAGCGGCAGCGGGGCCCCGCCTGAGCCGGCGGAGGAGGACGCCTGCGTGATCACGGGGAAGGCGCTCTTCAGCACGGCGCCGACCCCGACGCCCGCGGCGTAGCCGACCACCGAGGCGACGGCGCCCACCAGGACGGCCTGGGTGAGCACCAGCCGCTGCACATACGTACGCGTCGCGCCGACCACCCGCAGCAGCGCGTGCTCGCGGGCGCCGGCGGCGCTGAGCATGGTGAACGTGTTGGCGACCAGGAAGACCGACACCAGCAGCACGACGGAGGCGAAGCTGAGCAGCAGACCGCTGATCTTGTCCCCGTTCGCGCCTCCGCCGTCGCTCTCCAGCGCCTCGCTCCGGGTGGCGGCGCTCAGCCCTGACGGCAGCACCTCCTGGACGCTGTCCCGCACCTCCTGCTCGGAGACGCCGGGCCCGGCGGTGAGCGCGAGTTGGGTGTAGCCGTGGCCCTCGCCCAGTGCGCCGAGCGCGGTGGAGGTGTCGAAGGCGGTGAGGGTGCCGCCGGCCGCGATCCTGCTGTCGCGCGCGGTGAAGACTCCGACGAGGCGTACGTTCCGCGTCTCGCCGCGCACGACCACGCGCACCTTGTCGCCCGGCCCGTATCCGGCGTGCCGCGCGGTGTCGCGGTCGAAGGCGACCTCGCCCGCACCGCGCGGCGCGCGTCCGGAGGTGAGCGGATAGCGGGCGTCCCGACCGCCTTGGTCCGCCTGGTAGTTGACCCCGGCGCTGTCAGCGAGGGAGCCGACGAGCCGCCCGTCGCGGCCCACGACGAACGCGCTGCCCTCCACCACGCCGCGTACCGAGGCGACACCTGGCACCTTCAGGAGCCGGTCGCGCAGCCGGGAGTCGAGCCGCGGGGGCTCCTTCCCGGGGTCGGTCGGGCCGGGGGCGACCACGGCAGAGACGTCCGGCTGGGTGTCGGCGCTCACCCGCGCCGAGGCCGCCTTCACGGACTCCCCGTACAGCAGCGCGCCGGAGACGAAGGCGACACCCAGCACCACGGCGAACCCCGACAGGGCGAAACGGACAGCGTGCGCGCGCAGCGAGCGCAGGGCGGTGCGGAGCATCGGCGGACCTTCGGCAGAGGGTGCGAGCAGGAACGAGCCCATACTCGGCCGCACCGGCGGCCGAGCGGATCAGCCGTAAGAGCCAGCCGAACGCCTCCCGAGGGGCCTCGGGGTGGGCCGAAAGGTCGAGGTCACGGGCCCTGCGCTGCCCGTAGCGTGGGTGGCATGTTGCACGGATTCACACGGCGTCCCCGCTGGCAGCAGGCGCTGCTCCTGCTCGCCTCAGCACCCGTACTCGCGCTGCTGGTCGCCGAAGGGCTGGCCACCGGGTACGCGCCCACCGCTGTGGCGACGACCGTCAGCGGGGCGCTGTGCGTGGCGGCGCTGGTGGTGCCGACGCCGCGGTTCGCCCGGGCAGCGGCGCTCGCGACCGCGTGGTCGCTGGCGCTCTCCGTGGTCTCCAGCCAGCTCTCGCACCGCCCCGAAGTCACCCCGGGATTCGCGGAGATGGCGGCGCTGCTGCTGCTCACGGCCCGTGTCGTACGCGTCGAACGGCGCCTGCTGACAGCGGCTGCGCTGGTGGTGGGGAGCGGGCTGGCGACGGCGCTGGTGCCGCTGCGGCTGCCGAGGACCGAGTACCACAACGTGGGCACCATCCTGGAGCCCGCTCTCGCACTGGGCTTCCTGCTGATGGCGGTCCTCGGCCTCTATCTGCGGCTGCTGGACACCTACCGTGCCCGCGAACGCGCCGCCGACCTCCAGGAGCAGCGCCTCGAACACGCCCGTGAGCTCCACGACTTCGTCGCCCACCACGTCACGGCGATGATCGCCCAGACCAAGGCCGTCCGCTACGCCTCGGCACAGGGCAGGGCCCCGGACCCCGCCGACCTCGACGTGCTCCTCGCCGGTATCGAACAGGCGGGCTCGCAGGCGATGGAGTCCATGCGCGGCATGGTCTCCGTACTGCGCAGCGACGCCCCCGGCAGCGCGACGGCACGCGCCGGCAGCGACCTCGGCGCCCTGCGCGAACTCACCGAGGCCGCCACCCGCACCGGCACCCCCGCGACCCTCACCCTCGACCCGGCGCTTCCCGGACTGCCGCTCACCCCTGAGGTCACCACGACGGTCCACCGCGTGGTGCGCGAGGCCCTCACCAACGTGCGCAAGCACGGCAGCGGCGTCGAGTCGGTCGCCGTCGATGTGCGGCTGAGCGCGCAGGACCGCGGCCGGCTGTGCGTCTCCGTCACCGACGACGGCCATCCCGCCAAACCCCGCGGCGACGGCGACGCCGGCGGCTTCGGCCTCGTCGGGCTCGCCGAACGCGTCCAGGCGCTCGGCGGCACCCTCACCACGGGCCCTCGCGAGCGTGGGCAGGGCGCGCGTGGCTGGCGGGTGGAGGCCGAGCTTCCGTTGCCCGCCTCGGTCACGGGCCTGGAACGATGAGCGGAAACGGGCCTGGCACGATGAGCGGCATGACGATCCGGGTGCTTCTCGCCGACGACCAGGACATGGTCCGTGCCGCCTTCCGCATGATCCTCGGCTCGCAGCCCGACATGGAGATCGTCGCCGAGGCCGCCGACGGCCTCACCGCCGTCGAACAGGCCAGGGAGCTGCGCCCGGACGTCTGCCTGCTCGACATCCGGATGCCCGGCATCGACGGCCTGGAGGCCACCCGCCTGCTGGCGGGCCCCGAGGCGACCGAGCCCCTGAACGTGCTGATCGCCACGACGTTCGACCTGGACGAGTACGTCTACCGCGCCCTGCGCGACGGCGCCTGCGGCTTCCTCCTCAAGGACGGCTCGCCCGCGCTCCTCACCGAGGCGGTACGCGCCGCAGCCGCGGGCGACTCCCTGATCTCCCCCTCCGTCACGGTCCGCCTGCTGCGCCACATGTCCGCGCCGACCGCCGTGCCGGAACGCGCACCGTCCGAGCCTCTGACCTCACGCGAACTCGACGTCGTACGCCTCGTCGCCCGGGGGCGCACCAACGAGGAGGTCGCCTCGGAGCTGTACGTCACGCTCTCCACCGTCAAGACCCACCTGGCCAACGCCCAGCGCAAACTCCACGCCCGCAACCGCGTGGAGATCGCGGCCTGGGCGTGGGAAACGGGCACCGCCTGAAACGTGCCTGCCCCCAGCGCGATGCGCCCCGGAAGGGGCGCGGGGAACCGCGCGACGAGCCACGGCGGGCAGACGGCCGGCAACGCACCCACAGGGGCAGAACCGGGACCGGGACGGGGACGGCGACGGGGAGGAACCGGGCCGGGGGCACCCGATTCCTCCCCGTCCCCACGGGAAACGCCGGCTCACACGTGGGGGATCTCGGCCCCCACCGTGGTGGAGTCCCCGTGGCCCGTCCGCACCTCGGTCTCCAGCGGCAGCGTCAGCAGCCGTTCCTTGATCGAGCGGACGATCGTCGGGTGGTCGGAGAAGGAGCGCCCGGTGGCGCCTGGGCCGCCCTGGAAGAGGGTGTCTCCCGTGAACACGGTCCCCAGCTCGGGCGCGTACAGGCATACGGCGCCGGGCGCGTGGCCCGGCGTGTGCAGCACGGTCAGTTGCACACCGGCGACGGTGACGATCTGGCCGTCGGCCAGTTCGCCGTCCGGGGCCCGGTCCGGGTGCGTCATCTTCCACAGCGGCAGATCGTCCGGATGCAGCAGGATCGGCGCACCGGTCAGTTCGGAGAGCGCGGGCGCGGCGTCCACGTGGTCGTTGTGCGCGTGCGTGCACACGATCGCGCGCAGCGTACGGCCCCCGAGCGCCTCCGCGATGGCGGTGGCGTCGTGTGCGGCGTCGATGACGAGCGCCTCGGCGTCGTCGCCGACGATCCAGACGTTGTTGTCGACGTCCCACGAGCCGCCGTCGAGGCGGAAGGTGCCGGAGGTGACGAGGTGGTCGATGCGTGCTCCAGGTGCGGCGGCCATCAGAAGACCACCACCGAACGCAGGACGTCGCCGCCGTGCATGCGCTCGAACGCCTTCTCCACCTCGTCCAGCGCGATCGTCTCGGTGACGAAGGCACCCAGGTCGAGCCTGCCCTGCTGGTGCAGATCGACGAGCATCGGGAAGTCCCGCGAGGGCAGACAGTCGCCGTACCAGGACGACTTGAGGGAGCCGCCGCGCCCGAACACATCGAGCAGGGGCAGTTCCAGCTTCATCTCCGGCGTGGGCACACCGACGAGGACGACGGTGCCGGCCAGGTCACGGGCGTAGAACGCCTGCTTGTACGTCTCCGGCCTGCCGACCGCCTCGATGACCACGTCGGCACCGAAGCCACCGGTCAGCTCGCGGATGGCCTCGACGGGGTCGACGGTGGCGGAGTTGACGCTGTGCGTGGCCCCCATCTTCTCGGCGGTGGTGAGCTTACGGTCGTCGATGTCCACGGCGATGATCCTCGCGGCGCCCGCGAGACGCGCGCCCGCGATGGCCGCGTCGCCCACACCGCCGCAGCCGATGACGGCGACGGTGTCACCGCGCCCGACCTGGCCCGTGTTGATCGCGGCGCCGATCCCGGCCATGACGCCGCAGCCGAGCAGCCCGGCGACGGCTGGTGAGACGGACGGGTCGACCTTGGTGCACTGCCCTGCGGCGACGAGCGTCTTCTCGGCGAAGGCGCCGATACCCAGCGCGGGCTCCAGCTCCTGCCCCGTCGAGGCGAGGGTCATCTTCTGCTGGGCGTTGTGCGTGTCGAAGCAGTACCACGGCCGCCCGCGCTTGCAGGCGCGGCACTGGCCGCACACCGCACGCCAGTTGAGGATCACGAAGTCGCCGGGCGCGACATCGGTGACGCCCTCGCCGACCTCCTCGACCACGCCCGCCGCCTCGTGCCCGAGGAGGAAGGGGTAGTCGTCACTGATCCCGCCCTGCTTGTAGTGCAGGTCGGTGTGGCAGACCCCGCATGCCTGGACCTGTACGACGGCCTCGCCTGGTCCTGGGGCGGGGATGACGAGGGTCTCGACCCGCACGGGTTCGTTCTTGCCGGGTGCGATGACACCGCGTACTTCCTGTGCCATACGTGGGGGCCTCCCTTTTCGTCGGATCGTGTCGCGCTGACCCATTCTCGCTGTCCACGGGCGTATGCGGGAGGGGCGGGTCCGAGTGAGAGCAGGCATCTTCGGGGGCGCGGGGCCATGGCCGACAATGGGCTCTCGTGACCGTCTCCCGCGACCTCCCCGGCAGAGGACACCCGGCCGCCACGGCCAGGGTCATCCTCCTCACCGGCCCCTCAGGATCCGGCAAGTCCCGCCTCGCGAGCCGCACCGGACTGCCGGTGCTCCAGCTCGACGACTTCTACAAGGAGCGCGGCGACCCGACGCTGCCGCGCATCGGAGCCGCCGTCGACTGGGACTCGCCCCGCTCATGGGACGCGGAGAGCGCCGTACGGGCCATAGGCGAGCTGTGCCGGAGGGGAAGGACGACCGCCCCGCTCTACGACATCTCCGTCAGCGCCCGTACGGGCGAGGAGACGGTGCTGCTGAACGGGGCTCCGCTGTTCGTCGCCGAGGGCATCTTCGCCGCCGACATCGCGGAACACTGCCGCGACCTGGGCATGCTCGCCGACGCGATCTGCCTGCGCGGGCGCCCCTTCACCACGTTCCGCCGCCGCCTGCTGCGGGACGTACGCGAGGCACGCAAACCCGTACCGTTCCTGGTCAGGCGCGGCCTGCGCCTGATGCGCGCCGAGGGCGACATCGTCGCCAGGCACCGCGCCCTGGGCGCCCTCCCGTGCACGCGCGACGAGGCACTGACCCGCATCACCGACCTCCACACCGCGACCAGCAGCCTGAGCGCGTAACCGGGCACCTCCACGACGCCGCGGACGCGAGACGGCACGAGCGCGAAGGCGGTACGAGCACGAGGGCGGCGCGGGCTTGAGGCCGCCACGGACGCGAGGCGGCACGGGCACGAGGGGGCACACAAGAAGAGCGGTTCCAGCCAGACCCCCCGGCCGGCTGGAACCGCTCTTCTTTCCCCGTATCCCCGTTATCCCCTTGTTCCCCCCATTTCCCCTTTCCCCGTTTTCCCCTTTTTCTGTTGTCCCCCCGGGGTCCCCCCGAACCCCCTTACGTGCTCCCGCGCGTGCCCCCCAGCACGCCCCCGTATCCCCCGTGTCCCCCCGCCCCGGCGCCGCCGGGGCCGTCTTTCAGGCGACCAGCTCGCCGAAGGACTCGTCCTGGTCCTTGCCGAAGCTGAGCACCTCGTCGTCGCGCAGCCGGCGCAGCGAGCGCCAGATGCTGCTCTTGACCGTGCCGACACTGATGTCGAGTATGTCCGCGATCTCCGGGTCCGTCCGGCCCTCGTAGTAGCGGAGGACCAGCATGGTGCGCTGGAGTTCGGGCAGCCGCGCCAGCGCCTGCCACAGCACGGTGCGCAGTTCGGTGCCGCGCATCGCGTCCTGCTCGCCCACCGTCTCGGGCAGCTCCTCCGTCGGGTACTCGTTGAGCTTCCGGCGGCGCCACGCGCTGATGTGCAGGTTCGTCATGGTGCGACGCAGGTAGCCGCCGACGGCCGCCTTGTCGCTGATCCTGTCCCAGGCCCGGTACGTCGAGAAGAGGGCGCTCTGCAGCAGGTCCTCGGCCTCGAACCGGTCACCGGTCAGGTGGTACGCGGTGGCGTACAGGGAAGCGCGGCGCTCGCGCACATAGGCGGTGAACTCCACCTCCGCCGCGCCGTCACGCCGCTCCTCCCCGTACTCCGTTGACCCCCTGCTCCCCCGCTTGTCCCCCGGGGCCGCCGTGGCGTCCCCGGTGTTCCCCCCCAGGGCCTCCCCCCGAAGGCCCTCAACCGCGGTCCCGCCGACGACGGGCCACGGACGCATACGCACGGTGCCGCGCACACACCCCCGCTGTGCACCGAGCTCCCGACCCCGCTCGTGCAGGGAGGTGCTCGTCTCGGCACCGGGCTTCTCGGCCGGCCGGGTCTGGGACGCGGGAACCGAAGGTACGTGCAGGCGCGTGTGGATAACTGCGCTGGTTGTGTTGCTGTGCAGTGTGTTCATCACGCGCCCCCTTGGAGCCAGCCCGGTCGCTTGCCTTGATGTCGTAAACCCTGCCGCCCCAGTTTCATGACGACGTTCCCCGTCTGTCACAGCGGTGTCACAAGGGCGGGGCGTGCCGCGGATGCCCAGACCAGAGGGGGTCGGAGGTCCAAGAAGCGACCGCCGGTCGAAGTAAGCGCCCCCATACGCCAGAATGGCGCGCGTGCCTTTCCTGTTGCTGATCGAGGACGATGACGCTGTCCGTACTGCCCTGGAGATGGGTCTGACCCGCCAGGGCCACCGCGTGGTGACCGCTGCGACCGGCGAGGACGGCCTCAAGCTGCTGCGCGAACAACGCCCCGACCTGATCGTGCTGGACGTCATGCTGCCGGGGATCGACGGTTTCGAGGTGTGCCGGCGTATCCGCCGCACCGACCAGCTGCCGATCATCCTTCTGACGGCGCGCAGTGACGACATCGACGTGGTCGTGGGCCTGGAGTCCGGTGCCGACGACTACGTCGTCAAGCCCGTACAGGGACGCGTCCTTGACGCCCGTATCAGGGCCGTCATGCGCAGGGGGGAACGCGAATCGAATGACGCGGCGACCTTCGGGTCCCTCGTCATCGACCGCTCCGCCATGACCGTCACCAAGAACGGTGAGGACCTCCAGCTCACACCCACCGAGCTGAGGCTGCTGCTGGAGCTGAGCAGACGCCCGGGGCAGGCGCTTTCCCGGCAGCAGCTGCTGCGGCTGGTGTGGGAGCACGACTACCTCGGCGACTCGCGGCTCGTCGACGCGTGTGTGCAGCGGCTCAGGGCGAAGGTCGAGGACGTGCCCTCCTCCCCGTCCCTGATCCGGACCGTGCGCGGCGTCGGCTACCGGTTGGACGTCCCCAGTGAGAGCTGACGCACGAACGGGCACAGCGGAGAACGGAACAGCGGAGTGACCGAAGCCCCGTCCTTCGGCGAGCGCGTGCGTGCCCGGCTGGCAGGGGTGCTGCCCACACTGCGGCTGCGCCTCGTCGTCGTCTTCGCGCTGGTGGCCCTCACCGCCGCCGTCTCGGCCTCGGGCATCGCCTACTGGCTCAACCGCGACGCCGTGCTCACCCGCGCCCAGAACGCCGCGCTCAACGACTTCCGCAAGTCCATGGAGGACAACGCGGGCAACCTGCCCCGCAACGTCGAGTGCGAGCAACTGCGCGACGCCGCCAGCAAGATGGCGGGCAGCACGCAGAACTACCAGGTGCTGCTGATCGGCAAGACCGCCGCGGGCGGGCCCTGCGCAGCCGCTTCCAACGAGGACGACTTCACCCTGGAGAACGTGCCGCAGCCGCTGCGCGGCGCCGTCGCCAGGAAACGCCCCGTCGACAAGGCCAACCCGTACCCGTACCACCTCTACTGGCAGCGGGTCACGGTGCGCGGCGACCCCTACCTCGTGGGCGGCGCCAAGGTGATCGGCGAGGACCCAACACCCACCGGCTACATGCTCAAGTCGCTGGCGCCCGAGCGCGACGACCTCAACTCCCTCGCCTGGTCCCTGGGCATCGCCACCGCGCTCGCGCTCATCGGCGCGATGCTGCTGGCGCAGGCGGCGGCGAGCACCGTGCTGCGGCCCGTACGCCGCCTGGGCGAGGCCGCGCGCAGGCTCGGCGAGGGCAAGCTCGACACCCGGCTGCGGGTGTCGGGAACGGATGAACTGGCCGAGCTGTCACGGACGTTCAACGGTGCGGCCGAGTCCCTTGAGGCGCGCGTCGACGAGCTGAGCGCCCGCGAGGCGTCCAGCCGCCGCTTCGTCGCCGACATGTCGCACGAGCTGCGGACACCGATGACCGCGATCTCCGCCGTCACGGAGGTGCTGGAGGAGGAGCAGGAGAACCTCGACCCGATGATCGCGCCCGCGGTGCGGCTCGTCGTGAGCGAGACCCGGCGGCTCAACGACCTCGTCGAGAACCTCATGGAGGTCACCCGCTTCGACGCCGGCACGGCGCGGCTCGTCCTGGACAACGTCGACGTCGCCGACCAGGTGACCGCCTGCATCGACGCGCGCGCCTGGCTCGACGCCGTCGAGCTGAACGCCGACCGGGGCATCATGGCCCGCCTCGACCCGCGCCGCCTCGATGTCATCCTCGCCAACCTCATCGGCAACGCGCTCAAGCACGGCGGCTCGCCCGTACGCGTGTCCGTGCGTACCGAGGGCGAGCAGCGGGGCGAGCTGGTGATCGAGGTCGCCGACCAGGGCCCCGGCATCCCGGAGGACGTACTGCCGCACGTCTTCGACCGCTTCTACAAGGCCAGCGCCTCCCGGCCCCGGTCCGAGGGCAGTGGGCTGGGCCTGTCGATCGCGCAGGAGAACGCCCATATCCACGGCGGTGAGATCACCGCGCACAACCAGCCGGGCGAGGGAGGCGGCGCCGTGTTCACCCTGCGGCTGCCCCGTGACGCGCGCAGGCTCGCCGAGGACCGCGACAACGAGATCGACAGCGAGAACGGGCGCGAAGAAGAGGACGGCGTAGAGGACGGCGAACACGGCGGAACCGGCAGGCACGACGAGCACGGCAAGCACGACGCGAAGAACGAGCGCGACAAGAACGGCGGCGAGAACGTGAACGGGGAAACCGGGGGCGGCCGATGAGCCGTACGAAACCGGGCGGCGCGGCGAAGAGGTACCGCGTCCCCCTCGCCCTGCTGTGCGCCGTCGCCGCCTTCGGACCCCTCGTGAGCGGCTGCGGCATCCGCGCCACCAGCGTCCCCGTGGACGCGGGCGCCGCGCCTTCCCGGGTCGGCTGTGTGCTGCCCGGCGGCCGGGAGAGCCCCGAGAGCGGCAAGGGCACCTCCTCCGTCCGCGTCTACCTCGTCTGCGGCTCACGGGTCGCCCCCATCGAGCGCGAGGTCGACATGCCGGACGGGCGGTCCTCCGCCGAGCGGCTGCCGGTGGCCCGCAAGCTCCTGGAGGACCTGAAGCACCCGCCCTCACCCGCCGAGGAGGAAGCGGGCTTCGAGACGGCCGTACCCGAGGACCTGACGATCAGCGACGGGCAGCGCGGTGACCCCGACGAGGCGCTGCGGCTGAGCACGCCCCTGGACGAACTGCCCTCCTTCGCGCTCGCGCAGCTCGTGTGCACCTACGCGGACACAGCGGCGGCCGACGCCAACAACGCGGTCGTCCTCGGCGGCCCGGCCGAGCCCTCCAAGGAGGGCGCCGACGGCGGGGACGGCGGGGACGGCGCGGAGGAGCAGCGCGGCGAGAAGGCCGGCAAGCCGCTCCAGCGCTTCGAATGCGGCACCGCGCTGCGCACCAGGCCGGAGGCGGCCGAGACCGCCGGTACACGGGTGTGACACAGCCCTTACCCGTCCGGGTCAAGGCGCCGGAACCAGTTCGGAACGGGAAGACGTCCTCAGTGACGTGCAGCGCCTTGGCTCTGGCGGCCCGTCGGCCGCCCCCCGAATCCGCGTGGCGGGACTTCTCCTGCTGGCCGCGCACCTTGTGCTCGTCGGATGGCTGACGCTGCGCCCCCTCTCGGTTCCCTGGGTGGCGCCCGCCAACCTGCATCCGTTCGAGACGATCCGTACCGATCTGGCCGGGGGACCACGTGCCGCGCTGGAGGGCATCGGCGGCGGACTGCTGCTGCTCGCGCCCTTCGGTGTGCTGCTGCCACTCGCCACAGGGCGGCTCCACCGCCCCCTGCCCGGCACCTGCGCGCGGACCGTTTTCGGGGGCGCCATGCTCTCGGTCCTCATCGCGCTGGTCCAGACAGGTGTGCCGGGCCAGGTCGTCGATGTGGACGCCGTGCTGCTCAACACCGCGGGCGTCTCCCTCACCGCGCTGCTGGTCTTCCCCCTGCTGCGCAAGTGGCTGCGCCGCCGTGACCACGAGGACCGGCGCAGGCCGGCCAGGACCGTACGGGCACCGGGCGGCTCACCCGCACGGGCGAGGGTCCCCCTGCGGGACGAGGGCGCTCAGGGTTCGACCCCGAGAGCGACCAGGGTCGGGATGGCACCGTAGCCGGACGCTCGTATCCGCTGGTCCGCCTAGTGTCGAAGACAGAAGGCACGGCACCTGACCAGCGAAGGAGCAATCGCCATGTCCGCACTTGCCCGCCCCCGCGACGGCCGCATGATCGGCGGCGTGTGCGCCGCTCTGGCACGGCGCTTCGGTACCAAGCCCAACACGATGCGGGTCATCTTCCTGCTGTCGTGTCTCCTCCCTGGCCCACAGTTCCTCCTCTACCTGGCGCTGTGGGTGCTGCTCCCCGAAGAGGGCAGGAAGACCGCCTGGTGAGGACGCGTTCCACCGGCGTTCCCCGTACGAAGACGGCGGGCGTCCCCTGAGTCAGGGGACGCCCGCCGTTCACGTGCGCCGTCGTGTGCTGCTGGGTGCCGGTGCCGGTACCGGAGTTTCTCGGGTGCGGTGGTCGGCCGGGTGCCGGCCGGGCGCCGGCGCGGGCATGCGCAGGGCAGCGTCAGCCGAGTGGGAGGCCGCCGAGCAGGCTGTCGTCGGGGGCCGAGTCCCCCACCTTCGAGCCGGAGTTCAGCGGCTTGTCCAGGTCGTGCGTGGTCCTTCCGCCGGTCGCGATCTCGTGCCCGGCCGTCGCGGTCTCGGAGAGACCGCCGGGCAGGCTCCTGGTGGCGTCCTTGACGGGGAGGTCGCCGGCGGCGCCGGTCGCGACGGCTCCGACGGGGCCGAGCACGCCGATGGGCGCAGCAGCGGCGGTGCCCGCACCGGCCGCGGCAAAGGCAGCACCGAGGACGGCGGCACCGACGGACTTCTTCACTACCTGCTTCATCTGCACCTGCTTCATCGGGAACGGGCGTCCTCGCGGCGGAGGCTGGGGCGGGCCCGGCGAACGTAGCCAGGAACTCGGAGCAGTGGCAAACATGTCGAAGCGGCCGGGGGTCGGGGGTCTCCCGAGTCTTCCCGGCCGCTTTCAGGTACGTGACGCACGGTGTGAAGCGGTGTCCGAACCGCTGGTCACCCGGGGTCAGTGGGTGGTGTCACGGAACAGCCATTCGGATTTGAGAGCGGCGTATCCCGGCTTGATGACCTCGTTGATCATGGCGAGACGTTCATCGAAAGGAATGAACGCCGACTTCATCGCATTGACCGTGAACCACTGCATGTCATCGAGCGTGTACGAGAAGGTCCGCGCGAGCTGTGCGAACTCGTTGCTCATGGTCGTACCGCTCATCAACCGGTTGTCCGTGTTCACGGTCGCGCGGAAGTGCAGGCGCCGCAGCAGGCCGATGGGGTGCTCGGCGTACGAGGGCGCGGCCCCCGTCTGGAGGTTGGAGCTGGGGCACAGCTCCAGCGGGATGCGCTTGTCCCGCACATAGGCGGCCAGGCGGCCCAGCTTCACGCTGCCGTCGTCGGCGACCTGGATGTCGTCGATGATGCGCACGCCATGCCCGAGCCGGTCGGCGCCGCACCACTGCAGTGCCTGCCAGATCGACGGCAGGCCGAACGCCTCGCCCGCGTGGATGGTGAAGTGGTTGTTCTCGCGCTTGAGGTACTCGAACGCGTCGAGGTGCCGGGTGGGCGGGTATCCCGCCTCGGCGCCGGCGATGTCGAAGCCGACGACGCCGAGATCGCGGTAGCGGTTGGCCAGCTCCGCGATCTCCAGGGCGCGTGCCGCGTGCCGCATCGCGGTCAGCAGCGCGCCGACCCGGATACGGTTGCCCGCCTCGCGGGCCCTGCGCTCGCCCTCGCGGAAGCCTTCGTTGACGGCCTCGACCACCTGTTCAAGGGTGAGGCCCGCCTCCAGGTGCTGCTCGGGTGCGAACCTGACCTCGGCGTAGACGACGCCGTCGGCCGCCAGGTCCTCGGCGCACTCGGCCGCGACACGGACGAGTGCCTCGCGGGTCTGCATCACGCCGACGGTGTGCGAGAAGGTCTCCAGATACCGCTCCAGCGAGCCGGAGTCGGCCGCCTCCCTGAACCAGGTGTCCAGGCGGTCGGCCTCGGTCTCGGGAAGCCCTGCGTATCCGCTCTCGCGGGCCAGCTCGACGACGGTCGCGGCGCGCAGCCCGCCGTCGAGGTGATCGTGGAGCAGCACCTTGGGCGCGCGGTGGATCTGCTCCGGATTCGGGACGGTACTGAGGGAATCGCTTACCATCACGGCACTCTAGCTCCTACGCGCGTAGAACGCATGTGTTTTCCCAACTCCTGTGCGGATGCGCCCTCTTGGATGTACGGGAAGTGGCGCACGGGTGCCCCTTCGATACGGAAAGGTGATCGCGCGGCATACACCTCCGGCGCGGGGCGTGCCATCGTTCTGGCATGGCTCAGCGAGCGTTGCCTGACAGGGAAGCACGACTGGGGCGGCCGATGGGGGCCGTGGGAACAGCACCGCACGGCGTCGTCCTCGTGCTGCCCGGAGGCGGCGCCCCCACCAGCGCGCGGCGCGGCTCCCTGCGGGCCACCGCACAGGCCCTCCCCCTCGCCCGGCGCCTCGCGCGCGCCGCACACGACGAACCCCTCGTCGCCCACGTCCTCCACTACCGCTACCGCGGCTGGAACGGCGACGAGGCGCACCCGGCGCACGACGCGGAGTGGGGCCTGGACGAGGTGGTACGGCGGTACGGGGACGTACCGGTGTGCCTCGTCGGCGTGGATGTCGGAGGACGCGCCGCGCTGCGGGCCGGCGGGCACCCCGCCGTTGCTTCCGTTCTCGCGCTGGGCCCCGCGTTGCCGGCTTTCGCCGGTGAGCACGACGTGGGTGAGGGCGCCGCCGGGGGCGGCTCCGCCGGGGGTACGGGGCCCGTTGGGAGTACGGGGCCCGCCGGGGATACGGGGCCCGTTGGGAGTGGCGGTTCCGCCGGGAGTGGTTCCACTGGGAGTGGCTCCACCGGAGGTGTCGGTTCCGAGGAGGAGCCCGTGCGGCAGTTGCTGGGGCGGCACGTGCTCATCGTGCACGGCACGGACGACACGCACACCGACCCCGAACTCTCGTTCCGCTTCGCTGCGCGTGCCAAGAAGGCGAACGGTGACGTGTGCCGGTTCGAGGTGCACACCGACGGGCACGGTCTGCGCCAGCACTCCTCCGAAGTGGCCGCGCTCGCCCGCGACTTCGTGCTCGGCACCCTGTGCGGGCGCGACTTCTGCCGCCCCCTCACCGATGCGCTGGCGGCTCCCCCGCCCCTCGGCCTCCGCATGCCCCTCGCCTCCGGCTTCGGCCGCACCCTCGACTGACGGCACGTCGCCGCGCCACCCTCACCCGATGACGGTGCGTGGGTTCGCCGCCCTCGCCCGGATGACGGGGTGCCGTGGGTTCGGCACCCTCGCCCGAAGACGGGGGTGCCGTGGGTTCGGCACCGCCGGGTACGTGCGCGGTGGCTGAGCGCCGTCGCGGCGGACAGAGAGGTGCGGCGCCGCACCCCTCCCCCGCCGCACCACCCGCGGTTCGGCACCGCAGGACACGTACGCCGTGGCCGGGCGCCGTAGCGGACAGGTTGTGGCCGGTATGGGGGGCAGGATGGGGGGATGCCGAAGACCTCAGCGCGACTGCTGTCGCTGCTCTCGCTGCTCCAGGTGCGCCGGGACTGGCCGGGGACGTTGCTGGCCGAGCGGTTGGGCATCAGCCCGCGTACGGTGCGGCGGGATGTCGATCGGCTGCGGGAACTCGGTTATCCCATCGTGGCGTTCAGGGGACCCGAGGGTGGGTACCGGCTCGATGCCGGTGCGGAACTCCCGCCGCTGCTGTTCGACGACGACCAGGCCGTTGCCCTCGCTCTCGCGCTCCAGCTCGCCACCACCACGGGAGCCGGTATCGAGGAGGCGGCGGCGCGTGCGCTGACCACCGTCAGACAGGTCATGCCCGCACGGCTGCGCCACCGTATCGACGCCCTCCAGTTCACCGCTGTCGAACAGCCCGCGAACCGGCCCGAACCACAGGTCGGCAGCGGCGTCCTCGTGGCGCTCAGCGCCGCCGTTCACGCACGCGAGGTGCTGCGCTTCGACTACGCCGCCGGCTCGCCACAGGAAGCCGACGGCGGCGGCAGCGGCGACGACACCGCGCCTTCGCCGCCGCCGCGCAGGGCCGAGCCCCATCACCTCGTCGCCTGGGGCGGGCGCTGGTACCTGGTGGCCTGGGACCTCGACCGCGAGGACTGGCGCACCTTCCGTGCCGACCGGATCACCCCGCGCACCCCTTCAGGGCCCCGCTTCACGCCGCGCGGAGTACCCGGGGGTGACGTGGCCGCGTTCGTGGTCGGCCGGTTCCGGGGCTCCCACGAGTTCCGGGGGCCCGGGGCCGCTTCCGGCGACTCCGGCGGCCCCAGCGGCTCCGGCGACTGGCCGTGCCGGGGTGAGGTGATTCTGGATCTGCCCGCCGCCGTTGTGTCCCGTTACACCCGCGACGGGATCGTCGAGGCGCTCGGCCCCGACCGGTGCCGGCTCGTGCTGGGCTCGTGGTCATGGCCCGGGCTGGCCGCCGCCATCGGGAGGTTCGACGCCGATATCGAGGTCGTCGGCCCGGCCGAACTCCGGGACGCCTTCGCGCACTTGGCCCGCCGCTACGCCGACGCCGCGACGGGCCGCCGGCACGGAGCGGAGGGGCGGGGGTCAGCCGCGGCCTGCGGGGTTGAGGGCGGTGGCCAGGGGGGCCGGGGTGTCTGTGTAGAGGTGGAGGGTGAGGGCCTGGGCCGGGCGGCCCAGGGGGCGTAGGTAGGGGTGAGGGGTGTGGAGGCGGACCGTGACGTTGGTGATGCCCGCCACCGGGATGGTGAGGGTGTCGCCGTCCGTGGCGACCCCGCCGGTGGGATAGCGGCGGTCGACGTGCGCCGAGGCGATCCGGTCCGCGGGGATGTGGAGGTCGATCAGCGCGGCGTACCGCACGCGCAGGGAACCGTCCTCCGTCGCCACGTGCGGGCGGACGACCGAGGCCGCGTGCATGCCGAGTACGAAGATCACGCCGTAGATGTCGAGCACGAGCAGCGCCAGGTGGACGGCGGGCCAGGGAATGATCAGCGCGAGCGCCACGGTCTCGACGACGGAGAGGACACCGAAGATCAGCATCGTCGACGCCTGCGCGGAGGCGTAGGGAGCGGCGACATCGCCGGGTCCGACACCGGAGCGGCGGCGGGCGATCCAGAGGCCGATGCTGGTGAGGGACCGTATCTCGTGCAGGGTCAGCCGCCGTACGATCCGCGCGGTGCGCGAGGTATGAGGGGCCCGCGGGGTACGAGGGGCCCGCGGGGTACGCGCCGGTGCGGCGCTCATGGCGTGCTCCGGCGGGTGAGCAGCGCGATGGCCTGCCGTACGGCTTCGGCCTGTGCGGGGGCGAGTTCGGCGTAGAGGGCTTGGGCGAAGGGCTCTGCCATGGGGCTCTCTCCCTCGGCGACGGCGGGCATGCCGGCGACGGTCTCTTCGGGCACGCAGGCGGCGACGGCGTGGGCCGCCTCCGGTACGCGGGGGTCGTCGGACGCGGCGTCCTCCAGCGCGTCGAGGAGCGCGTACGCGTGCTGCGCACGCTCAGCCGTGGCCTCGTCCGAGGCCACGGAACCCGCGAGCGCGACGACGCTCTCGCGGGCCCCCGGCGGCGCCGAGGTCTCCAGGAGAGCGAGCACGTCGCGGTCCTTGGCGGCGATGGCGGACGCGTGCGCCGGTGAGGTGGCGGCGCGTGCGAACAGTCCGGTGAGTTCGGGCGAGAGGGGCGCGCTCTCCGGGAGCGTGCCGTCCTCGGCCTGCCGCAGCAGTTCGGCGAGGCGGACGCGGCGGGTCCGGATCTCCTCCTCCTGGCGCCGCAGTTCCTCGTCCAACTCGCCCAGTACTTCGCGCAGTTCGGCGCCGGTGTCGTCACCGAGCACGTCGCGCACCTCGTCGAGACCGAGGCCGAGCGCGGTGAGGCGGCGTACGCGGGCGAGGCGTACGGCGTCGCGCAGTCCGTAGTCGCGGTAGCCGTTGGGCTTGCGTGGGGGTTCGGGTAGCAGCCCCTGATGGTGGTAGTGCCGCACCGCACGGGTGGAGACCCCGACGAGTGCGGCCAGTTCTCCGATCCGCATGGCTTCAGTAGAAACGTTGCCGTCGCGTCAAGGTCAACACCCGTGGAAGCGGGTCCCCCGCGCTCCCTACGCGCGGACCGCCGTGTGCACCGTTGTCGCGGAGAGGAGGAAGACGTCGGCGCGGCGCATCAGGCCGTCGGGGCTGCCGTCGTCCAGCAGCACCTCAAGGGTTTCGAGGTCCTCGGCCGAAAGGCTCTCGGCGAGGCTGTCCCTGGCCCGTTCGACGCGGGAGCGTAGGTGGGCGCGTGCGCCGGGGTCCAGCGGGGCCGGCAAATCCGTGAGGAACGTACGGCTGCCCGTGGGCGCGAGCCCGGCTGCCGCCAGCATGCCCGGCCAGTCCTCCACCGTGCGGGTATGGCCGGGAAGCGCGGCCCTCATGTCCGCGAACCAGTCCTCTTCGGCCGCGTCCATCCGCGCCTGGATGCCGGGCCGTCCGATGCCGATGTCGCGGGGCAGGAACCGTGCGGGCAGCCCCCTCTCCCGCAGCGCGAGCACACCGCCCGGGCGCAGCGCCCCAGCGAACGCTTCGAGCGCCGCACGCTGGTCCCCCAGGTGGTGAACGACGTTGCTGGTCCACACGAGCCCGGCGGTGCCGAGGGTCGGCAGCTCGTCGGGGAGCTGGGCGAGGCGCGCGGTGATACGTGAACCGAGCCCCTCGCGCCCCGCGCGCTCCCGGGCACGGTCGAGCAGCCCCTCGGCACTGTCGACGGCGACGACCTCGGCGCCGGGAAAGGCGTGCGCGAGTGCGGTGGTGGTGACGCCGGGACCGCTGCCCAGGTCGAGAATGCGGCTGACCTCGTGACTCCCCGCGAGGTCACGCAGCCAGGCCGCGGTCTCCTCAAGGAACGGCATGCTCAGTTCGGCCTCGCGTTCGAGGTGCGCCCCAAGTGCGTTCCAGTCGAGATCCGCCGCCTCGCCCTCACCCCCGTGGTGGTGGTGAGGGTGCTGGTGGGGGTGGTGGATGTGCGGTTTGTCGGTGTGCGGCTCGTGGGCGTGCGGGGTCATCAGTCAGTCCTCCGGTCCTGTGCTGGGCGCGGGTCTGGGAGCTGGTGCGGGAGTGAGGGGCTGGGGGATTGAAGGGCTGAGGGGTTGAGGGGGTGAGGGGGTGAGGG
>NZ_JANCPR020000070.1 GCF_028657195.3 Streptomyces iconiensis | reverse complement strand
GGGCGGGGTGCTCGGCGGCTTCGTGGTGTGGGTGGCCGACGTCGTGCGGAGCGTGCAGGGCTTACCGACCGGCGGGGGGGGGGGGCGGACAGCGCCCGCACCGCCGCACCCACACCCCCACCACACTCCACATCCCACACACCCCACACAGCGCGTCATTCCCCGACGGAGATGGGACCCCCGTGCGAGAGAGCAACCCAGTCAGGCCCGCAAGAACGACCACGGTGAAAGGTGAGCCCGGGGCCGACGACACACCCGGGGCCGGCGGAGTGCCCGGGGGCCCGGGCGCCTCCACGGCTGAAGCAGCGCCCGACGAGACGGGCGGAGACGGGGGCCCGGGCGGGGGCGGGCTCCAGAACGGGCTCAAGCAGCGGCACATGTCGATGATCGCGCTGGGCGGGGTGATCGGTGCCGGGCTGTTCGTGGGCAGCGGCGTCATCATCGGCGAGACGGGGCCGGCCGTCATCATCTCGTTCCTGCTGGCCGGCCTGCTGGCCATCCTGGTGATGCGGATGCTCGGCGAGATGGCCGTCGCACGACCCGCCGTGGGCTCCTTCTACGCCTACGCACGGCTCGCGCTCGGCTCCTGGGGCGGGTTCACCATCGGCTGGCTCTACTGGTACTTCTGGGTCAACGTCGTCGCGCTCGAAGCCGTCACAGGGGCCACGATCATCCACGCCTGGCTGCCGGGCATCGACCTGTGGGTCATCAGCCTGGTGCTGATGCTGCTGCTGACGGCGGTCAACATGTTCTCCGTCAAGTCCTTCGGCGAGTTCGAGTACTGGTTCGCCGCGCTGAAGGTCGGCGCGATCAGCGTCTTCCTCGTCGTCGGACTGGTCTTCCTCGTCGGGCTGTGGCCCGGCGCGCACGCGGACGCGAGCAATCTGACCGCGCACGGGGGCTTCGCGCCCGAGGGCATCGGCCCCATCCTGACCTCCGTCATCCCGGCCGTCGGCTTCTTCACGGGTGCCGAGATCGCGGCGCTGGCAGCGGCGGAGTCCAAGGAGCCCCGCAAGGCCGTGGCCCGCGCGACGCACTCGGTCGTCCTGCGCGTGCTGCTCTTCTACGTCGGCTCCATCATCCTGATCGTCGCCATCGTGCCGTGGAACGACGGCAGCGTGGAACAGGGCCCCTACGTGGCGGCGCTCAAGAACATCGGCATTCCGGCCGCCGACACCGTGATGAACGCGATCATCCTCGTCGCCGTACTGTCCGCGCTCAACGCCGGGCTCTACAGCGCCTCCCGTATCGTCTTCGCGCTCACCCGCAACGGTGACGCGCCGAAGGGCCTCACCAAGCTGAGCGGCAACGGCGTGCCGCGCCGCGCCATCCTGCTGGCGACCGTCCTGGGCTATGTGTCGGTGATCTTCGCCTATGTGTCCCCCGACACCGTCTTCTCCTTCATCGTCCACTCCTACGGCGCCGTCGCGCTCTTCGTCTATCTGCTGGTCGCCCTCTCACAGCTGCGGCTGCGGCGCACCCTGGAGCGCGAGGACCCGGGGGCGCTGACGCTGAAGATGTGGGGCTTCCCCTACCTGAGCTGGTTCACGGTCGGCGCGATGGCCGTCGTCATCCTCGCCATGGCCTTCCTGCCCGCCACCCGCGCCGACTTCCTCGCCAGCGCCCTGACCCTCGTCGTGGTGCTCTGCGGCTATCTCGTCCGGCGCCGCAGGAACGGCACCGGTGACCTGGCCGACGGCATGCCGGGGCCGTCCCCCGAGCCGAATCGGGGCGACGCAGCGGTGTGAGGGCTGTGGACCCCTTCGCCAGGTGCGGGCATCCTGTGCCGAACTGAGGGGGCGGCATGGTGGAGCGGGTTCCAGAGGGTGTCGACACGAGCAGGCCCAGCATCGCGCGGGTGTATGACGCGGTGCTGGGCGGGGAGCACAACTTCGCCGTAGACCGGGCGATCGCGGACGAGGCCCTGCGGATCGTGCCCGAGATCGGCGATGTGGGCCGCTACAACCGGGCCCTTCTGGGCCGGGGCGTGCGGTACTTGGCACAGGCCGGGACCAGGCAGTTCCTGGATCTGGGTTCCGGCCTGCCGACCGTACGGAACACGCACGAGGCGGCGCGCGCTTCCGCGCCCGACGCCCGCGTCGTGTACGTGGACATCGACCCGGCGGTGTCCGCCTACGGGCGCGAGATCCTCGCCGCCGACCCCAGCACCGCGCTGCTCACCGCCGACCTTCGCGAGCCGGACACGGTGCTGGACCACCCCGAGGTGCGGCGGCTCATCGACTTCGGCGAGCCCGTAGGACTGCTGCTCCTCGGCGTGATCCACCACCTCAACGACGAAGAGGACCCCGCGGGCATCGTGAAGCGCTACGTCGACGCGCTCCCGCCCGGCAGCCATCTGTTCCTGACCCATTTCTGCGCTTCCAGCCCCGACGCGGCACAGCTGGAGAGCGCACTCCTGTCCGATCTGGGAACGGGCCGCTTCCGGACGCTGGAGGAGATCACCGCGTACTTCGACGGGCTCGAACTCGTCGATCCCGGAGTCACGTACCTGCCACGGTGGCGGCCGGACAAGCCCGTCGGGCTCCCCCTCACCGTGGGGCAGAGCCTGATGGCCGGCGGACTCGCCAGGAAGAACTGAGGCCGGGAGGAGGACTGAGGGCGGGAGGACTGGGACCGGGCATCACCGAGGCCCGGGCGGAGGCGACTTCAGCCCGGCAGCCGGACCACCACGTCGGCGGTTTCCCGGGTACGGGCGATGAGCGCGGCGTTGCGCTGGTCGGTGCCGTGCGCCCAGGCGGTGGCCTCCTGCCGGGTCTTGCCGTAGGCGATGTGGCGGTCCACCAGGCGGCGCAGGCGCAGCTTTTCGTCCGGCTCGACGTACCAGACCTCGTCCAGCAAAGGCCGCACCCGCGCCCAGGGATCTCCGGGCAGCAGAAGGTAGTTGCCCTCGGTCACCACGAGGGCGATCTCGGGGCCGAGCGCGATCTCAGCAGCGAACGACTCCTCCAGCTCGCGGTGGAAGCGCGGCGCGTACAGCACTTCGCCCATGCCGCCGGCCTCCCGCAACCGGGACAGCAGTGCGGCGTATCCGGCCGCGTCGAAGGTGTCGGGCGCGCCCTTGCGCTCCCGGCGGCCGAGCGCGGTGAGGACCTCGTTGGACAGGTGGAAGCCGTCCATCGGCAACTGCCCCACGTGCGGCCCCAGTTGGGCTGCCAGCGCGGCGGCGAGTGTACTCTTGCCCGCTCCCGGCGCACCCGTGATGCCGAGGACGGCACGCCCCGCCCTGTCCCGCAGCGCGCGGGCACGGGCGAGGAGCGCCGTCGGGCTCGTCTCGATGTGCATGGGCCGAGGCTAGGGCCTGCGCGTATCCAACGGGCTCCGCGGTACGCCCCGGAGACACGAAGAGGCCCCGTTCCTGAGCCGGAACGGGGCCAACTTCCCGCGCCCCCGCGGCTGTCAGGGGCCGCAGGGGCGCGAAGGTCAGACGGCGTCGTGACGGACAGCGCCGACGAACGCGGAGAACGCCGTCGCGCCGAACATGATCACGGGGCCGTCGGCCACCTTGGAATCGCGCACAGGAACCACGCCGCACGAGGCCGCGAGGTTGGCGGCAACCTCAACGCAGTCGCCGCCGTTGTCGCTGTAGGAGGACGTGAACCAGCGGGGGGCTTCGGTCGTCATGGGATGCCCTTTCGTACCTGCTCGATCATGGCCACGGATGCCGCTTGCGAGAGCGATTCGGCCTTTGACTTCCGCTCCTTGGGCTAAAGCCCGGTGCACTGCGATTAGACCCGGTAGCTGATGGTAGGCCGTCAGTATCGGCATCACAGAGGCACTGTCCCGGTCCAGATTTCCCTGAGCCTGGGACTCCGCGTCACAGATCACGGAACGGTCCGGCATCGTCAAGAGGTTGACCAGCAGGTTGAACTGGCGGAGCGGCGCTGTGTTTTGGACATGCCGAGAAAATCCCCGGATCGGCCTTGCCCTCTCAAGATCGCGGTGCCTCAATGGGAGCGATTCCGGAATCTGACCAGTCATCAGGCCCTGGGCTGCCCCCACACATGAAGGCGGAACTTCATGAGACACGGCAGATTCGCAGCAGGCACGACCCTGGGCGTCGGCATCGCCGTCGCCGGCACGCTCGCGCTGGCGCCCAGCGCCTACGCGGTGGAACCGCAAACCGCCACGATCTCCTTCGACTGCGGCACGTGGGGATCCGGCGAGGCCACACTCGACGCGACCCAGAACGGCACCGCCGCGACCATCACGGTCACTACCGGCGCGATCACTTCCCCCATCGACCTTGCGGCAGGGTCCGTCTCCTCGAAGCTCACCCTCAGCAAGAACGGCACCGGCAGCACGGCGTTCACCGGTAACGCCAGCCCGGCCCTCCCGGCCGGCAGCCCGGTCTCCAGCGGCCCGCTGAACGGCACGGTCGCCTCCGGCGACTCCCTGGAGGCCACATCACTACAGGTCACGGTCCTGGGTATCACCGTGACCTGCAACGCGACCTCTCAGCAGGCTCCCGGGCCGTTCGTGTTCGACTGAGCCGCCCGGCCTGATCCACGGACACCGTCCCGGCACCGGAGCCTCCGGTGCCGGGGCAACTGCGGCGGCCGACCTGGTGGACGCCGGTGCGCTAGGCGTCCTGCGCCGTGCGTACGCGGGAGAGGAAGTCCGCGATGTACGGGGCGCCGATCTTCACGGGGCCGACCTGGTGGTGCTCCTCCGGGTCGACGGTGATCTCGGACGCGGCGGTTGCCGCCTTGTCCATGGCGGAGCGTGCCTTCGCCGCCGCGTCCTTGTCGCCCTCGCGGAGCGCGGTCAGTACGCGCAGGCCCTGGCGCATGGCGTCGCCCCACAGTTCGGTGGCATCGAGCCACAGGGCGGCGTCCGCGAGGAAGTAGCGGTCCTCGATGCCCTCGCGGAGGGTGCCGGGTGCCTTCGCGATGCCGTCGGCGACGGGGCGCAGATCGCGTACGGCGCCGGCCGGGTCGGTGGCGTACTTCTTCCAGAAGGCGTGCAACTGGCCGCTGAGCACAGGGGATTGGGGCTGCCACGGCTCCTCGCCGAAGGTGGGCGCAGCGTGGTTGAGGTCGACGAAGGTACGCAGGGCCGCCGTGGTGCGCGGGTCGCCGCCGGCTACATAGCGGGCTGCCTGCCTGCCGGAGCGGTCGCGGTCGTAGCCGCGGTCGTTCCACGAGAAGTCGGAGATGGTGAAGACGGCGAGCTTGCTGGCAGCCGCCTGGTTCATGGGGTTGGACACGATGCCGCTGACGTGCCCGGACAGGCCGGGGTCGCGCTTGTCGTACGGGGCGAGCAGCAGCCTGCCCTTGGTGCGGTCGAAGTCGTTGACCGGGTAGTTGTCCCAGACGAACACCTTGCGCCCGAACAGCTCGGAGGCGCGCTCCGCCTGCTCGTTGGTGATCTCGGGCGGCACGACGTCGGTGCCCGTCCACATCACCTCGACGGCGCCGTCCAGCTTCTCGCGCAGGACCTTCTTGTACGCGGTCTCGGTCAGGTCGCCGTACTCGGTGGGCACCATCTGGAGCGGCCTGGTGCCCTCGTGCGTGGCGACGAACTCGCGCTGTACGGCGTTGAGCAGCTCCACCTGCGCCTCGGCCGCCGCCGCGCGCCCGGGGGCGCCGTACTTCTTCTGGTCGCCCTCGCAGTTCCACTTGGTGTAGCTGATGTCGTCCAGCGGCACGGAGAAGTCGCGCACGCCGAGGTCGTACACCGAACTGAGCTTCTCCTTGAGCGCCTTGAGGTCGCCCGGGTCCGAGTAGCAGATGGAGGTGCCGGGCGAGACGGCGAACGTGAAGCGCACATGGTTGGCGCGTGCCCTGTCCACTAGCGTGCCCAGCTCGGCGAGCTTGTCGGCCGGGTAGGGATCGCGCCACTTCTCGCGGTGGTACGGGTCGTCCTTGGGCGCGTACACATACGTGTTGGCCTTGGTGTCGCCGAGGAAGTCCATGTGGTCCAGGCGCTCGTCCTGCGTCCAGGGCGGACCGTAGAACCCCTCGATCGTGCCCCGCAGCGGCATGGAGGGCCGGTCGCTGATCGAGGCGCCCGCGACCCGGCGTGGGCCGTGCGCCCCGGTGATGAGCTGGCGCAGGGTCTGCACCGCGTAGAACTGGCCGGCCGCGTCGGTGCCGCCGAGCGCGACGGTGCCGCCCCGCCGGCCGTCCTTGTGCACACGCACCCCGTACCCCTCGGCCTCGCTGGGCACCTCGGTGCCGCGCAGCGCCTTCGCCACGTCGGGGCGGGTCGCCTCGCCCAGGAGTACGGTCAGCCGGGCACGGCCCGAGGGGCGTGCGCGTACGTCCGTTTCGCGGATCCCGTTGTCGCGCAGTACCTCGGTCAGCAGGCGGCGCGCGGCGGCGTCGGTGCCTTCGCCCACGACGATCTCCGCTTCGTGGCCGAGCCGTACGTCCTGGCCCGCGCGGCCGGTCTTCTGGGGCGTGGGCGAGACGACGGGCAGGGCTCCCCCGCTGTCCGCCCGTGGCGGACCGTCCCCGCCGCCGGCCCCTCGCGCGCCACCCGGACCGCCCGCCGCGGTGGCGACGGACGGTACGGCTGCGGCGAAGAGGGCAAGGGCTATGAGCGCTGCGTGGGATCTGGTGACGGCGGACATGCGGCCTCCCGTAGGGGGTGCGGTGTGCGTGGCGCGTCAGGGCTGTGCGGCGATCACGGGGCGGCGGCGTGGCCACCCTCGTACCGCACCGTGGCCACCGTGCGGGCTCTGTGATCACCGTCAGCCTCGGTGTATCCCGCACGCACGTCAAGGTCGCCCGGGCAACTTCCGTTGCACCTGGCGCACTTCAGGTTGCACCTCTTGTCTCACGGGTCAACTCGGGTCACTCTGGCTCGCGGCAACGACCATGAGCGGGAGGGGCTGCGCGGTGCGCGACGACGTGACGCAGGGTGCGGGGCCGGAGCAGCGGGGCGGCCAGGGCGAGCACGGACCGCCCTCGGACAGGCGCCGCTTCCTCTCCCTGGCCGCCGGTGGTACGGCGGCCGGCGTACTCGCCGTCGGAGCCGCGAGCGGAACGGCCCGGGCGAACCCGCACGGGGAGACGGCCGACGGCAGCCCGCGGGAGGGCGGTTCCGCCGGGAGCCGGCCGCTGTTCCTCGGCACGTACACGGGGCAGCCAGGCGGCGGCACCGGCATCGGCCTGGCCGCCTACACACTCCGCACGGGGCACCTCACGCCCAGGGGCGTGGTGAGCGGCGTGGAGAACCCCTCCTACCTGGCCCTCTCCCCGGACCGGCGCACGCTCTACGCCGTGAACGAGTCGCTGGAGGCGGGCGTCGAGGGAGGAGTGACCGCCGTCGCGCTGCGCCCCGGCGCGCCGCCCGAGGTGCTCGGCAGGCAGGGCACGGGAGGCGCGGGGCCCTGCCACCTGTCCGTACACCCGGGAGGGCGCTGGCTGTTGAGCGCCAACTATCTGTCGGGGAGCGTCGCCGTGCACCCCGTCGCGCGGGACGGCGCGCTGGGCGAGCGCACCGACCTCGTCACCCATACGAGCCCGCCGCCGGGCCCTGGCCAGGAGGGGCCGCACGCGCATCAGATCTTCACCGCGCCTGACGGCCGGCATGTGCTCGCGGTCGACCTGGGTACGGACACGCTCTACACCTACCGGCTCGACACGCGCACCGGCCGCCTCACGCCGGTCTCCCGCGCGACGGTGCGGCCCGGTGCGGGGCCGCGCCACCTCACGTTCCACCCCGGCGGGCGGTGGGCCTACCTCGCGAACGAGGTCGACAACACCGCCGTGGTCTGCGCCTACGACCCGCGCACCGGCCGTCTCGCTCCGGGCAGCGCGCAGTCGACCGGAACGGGAACCGGGCCGGGCGAGAGCTACCCGGCGCAGTTCGCGGTGACGCGCGACGGCAGGTTCGCCTACCTCGCCAACCGGGGGCACAACAGCGTGACCCGTTACGCCGTGGAGGCACGCGGCGCACGGCTGCGCCTGCTGGACACGGTCCCCGTCGGCGGCGACTTCCCCCGCCACCTGGCACTCTCCCCCTCGGGCCGGCTCCTGTTCGCCGCCAACCAGAAGAGCGGCACGGTCAGCACCTTCCACGTGGACCGCGTCACCGGCGCCCTCTCCCCCACGGGCCGCCCGTTCCCCGCACCCCTCGCGGTCTGCGCACTGCCGCTGTAGGCGCGGCGGCGCGCGGCGCGCTTCAAGTCAGACCGGTCCAGTCAGGCCGCATCGCTGGGAGCCCCACGCCGGTGCCCGTGCGCGGCGTGGTTGAGTGGCGGGCGGCGCGTTCCGCCGCCTCCGTACACCGCGAACACCGGGAGCCCGATGCGTACCCCCGCCCGCCCGTCAGCCGCGTGCGCCCTCGGAGGGGCGAAGTTGGTGATCTTCGACTGTGACGGGGTGCTCGTCGACACCGAACGGATCGGGCCGGAGGTGGTCGCGGCGATGGCGGCCGAGGTCGGCTGGGCCCTCACGCCCGAGGACGTGCGGGCGCTCTTTCTCGGCACCCCCGAGTCCTACCTCCTGGAACAGCTGCGGGCCCACGCGACGGTGCCCGTGCCCGACAGCTGGCCCGCCGAGTACCAGGCGCGCGTCGCCGCGGAGTTCGAGGCGGCGCCGCACACCATGCCGGGCGTACGGGAGGTGCTGGACGCGCTCGACGCCCGGGGCGTCCCGTACTGCGTGGCCTCCAGCGGTGCGCACGCGCGCATCCGCCATTCCCTGCGGGCCACCGGGCTGTGGGAGAGGTTCACGGAGGGCAGCTTCCGGGTCTTCAGCACGGACGACGTACCGCACGGAAAGCCCGCGCCCGATCTGTTCCTGCACGCGGCGGCCGAGTGCGGGGCCGCACCCGAGCACTGCCTCGTGGTCGAGGACAGCCCGGCCGGTGTACGGGCCGCGCTGGCGGCCCGTATCCCCGTGCTCGGCTACACCGGCGGCCCCACCCCCGCTGAGTGGCTCGCCGACGCCACGCTCGGCACCGTCGACGACCTGCGCCTGCTCGTGGAGCCGGCTGCCGGATAGCAGCAAGCCGCACCGGCCCCCGGCCACCGGCCACCGGCCACCGGCCCATGGGGCGTCCGCGGGTCATCCCCAGCGGGAGACGCGGTGGTCGGCGTCGACCGCTTCGCGGATGTGGCGGCAGGCGGTGGAGATGAGCCGGGAGACGTGCATCTGGGAGAGGCCGACCCGTTCGGCGATACGGCGCTGAGGCATCTCCTGGAAGAACCGCAGGTAGAGGATGTACCGCTCCCGTTCGGGCAGATGGCACAGGTAGGTCTTGGCGGCCTCGCGGTCGACGGCGTGGTCGTAGCCGGGCTCACCGGCCCCAAGGGCGTCCTCCAGCCTCAACTCCCGCTCGTGGACGCCGCCCGTGGTGACGGGGGCGTCCAGGGAGAGTGAGGTGAAGCTGTGCAGGGCCTCAAGACCCATGCGCACCTCGTCCTCGGACAGACCGCAGTGACCGGCGACCTCCTGTGTGGTCGGTGGGCGCCCGGCGGAGGTCAACTCCAGTTCGCGGATGCTGCGGCGAACCTCGTTACGGATGTTCTGGACCCGGCGGGGGACGTGGACCTGCCACATGTTGTCGCGGAAGTGGCGCTTGAGTTCGCCTGTGATGGTGGGGATGGCGAACGTCTCGAAGGCGTGGCCGCGCGCGGGATCGTAGCGTTCTACGGCCTTGACCAGCGCGAGCGCGGCGACCTGTTCGAGGTCTTCCAGGGTCTCGCCGCGGTTGCGGAACCTGCGGGCCAGGCGGTGCGCCATCGGGAGCCAGGCCGCGACCACGCAGTCCCGCAGCTCTCTTTTCGCGGGCCCGTCAGGGAGCCGGGTCAGCTCGGCGAAGTCGTGCGCCGTATCGGGCGGGGCGTCCTGGTGACCGCGGCCGGACCGCGGGGGCTGGGCGGTGGTGGTCACTGTCTCGCCTCCCTACCAAGCAAGTGGGCGGGGCAAAGGCGGCGCCGCCGGATTCCGCACGGGAGTCCGGCGGGCCCGGATCAGCGGCCCAGCGCGCGCTGCAGCTGCTTCTTGTTCATCTGCGAGCGGCCCTCGACGCCCCGCTGGCGTGCCTCGTTGTAGAGCTGATCGCGCGTGGGCCCCTTGGCCCCGGTGTGCGAGCGCTGCCCGCCACGCTCCGGCGCCGGCTTGTCACGGACGGACGTACGGCTGGCACGCTTGGCCTCGCCCGTCTGCGCCCGTTCCTTGTTCACGGTGCGGGAAGCGATCTCCTTCGCCCGCCCCTTGGAGGTGCCGCGTTCCTCGGCGCCCTCCTTGATGTGCTCGTACTGCCGTTCCCGCTTCTTGTTCGAACCAGCAGGCATGTTTCCTCCGCATTGATGCGTTTTGCGAGCGTTTCCATCCTCGGTCGTTGCGAGGGTCCCGGCCACTTGTGAGCGCCGGACCCCCGTCCGGGTGCCACCCACGCCTGCGCATACACCCGCCGTACCGGGCCTCCGGCGGTTCCGGGATCACACCGGGTGCTCGCCTGACCGGCGCAGGCCGGCCCGCCGTACAGGGCGCGTCAAGGGCGCGTTTGGGCTCCCGGCACGGGGTAACTCACTGGTAACGGACCCGTGGATGGTTCTTGAAGGGGATGAGGCACCCCGGGAAGCGACGGCGCGTCCCGCTACCGCCAACGCTTTCCGGGGCGCCTTCTGCTTTGCCGCTTTGCCGCCATGCCGCTCTGCTGCTTCGCGCTCTTCCCTGTTCTCCCGTCCCGCGGCTCCCCGCTCCCCGCTCCCGCCTTCCGGGCCCCGACGCCCGCGTTCCTAGGAGGCCGCATGATCGCGCACCCCGACACACTGCGCCGGCTCGTCGCGCAGTACGAGGCACTGCGCCAGCACACCAGCGACACAGACGCCTCCGGCGGACAGAACCTCGCCGACATCAGCTACACCCTGTGCGTCTCGACCGGAACCCGCGACATCGAATCAGCACTGGCCACCGCACACGAACACATCCAGGCCGCCGAGCGGTTGAGCGCGCAGCCGGTGAACAAGGAGGCCGTCAACGGCGCTTCGGCCGACGCCGGGACGCTGAGCCAGAGCTGACCCCGACCCGCGGCACACCCACCGCACCCGCCGCGCTCCCGGGACCACACCCTCGGTCACGGTGCGACCCCGGAAGCGCGTGCGGTGCGTCGGTGCACCCGCCGTGTGCGGCGGTGTCAGCGCACGGGCTCAGCCCTCAGCAGTGGAGCGGACCGCGTCGCGTACGCGGTCCGCGAGGGCTGCGAAGGGACCCAGCGTCCACTGCGCGGGTGGCGACCCCGCCGTCGCGGGGTGCGGATGGGTCGGAGCCGCCTTCTCCACCGCCAGCAGCCGCTTACCCATCTTCGTACGCTGCTCCTGGTCGCACTCCCGCAGCAGCGCGGGGAACTCCTCGCGCTCCTCGCTGTCGGCGTGAGCGCTCACCGAGCGCTCGAAGTCGGCGAAGAGCGTACGGAATTCGGCGCTCTCCAGCACCATCTTCTCCAGCCTGGCCAGCACATGGTTGGCCTCTTCTTCCTCGTCGTGGCGCTTGGCGACCTCGTTCTCCCCCGCGACCTTCTTCGCCACAGGGCGGACGATCATCTCCTCGGCGGTCTCGTGCACCGCCAGAAGAGCCCGTAACTCGTGGAAGGTCTCTTTCCTGCGCTCGGCGGGCCCGGTGCGCACCGCCGCGAACAGGTCCCGGATACGGGCGTGTTGGGACAGCAGCACCCCCACCACGTCCTCATCCGGCAGCTTCTCCGCCTCGGTGCGCTCTTCCTGGGCACGGCTCACGGTCGTACTCCTCCCTCTGCGATCCTGCGTGATTGATCGGGTTCCGAAGCACTACATGGGCGCCGAGTGCCCATAAAGCCGGTGATTCCACCTGACAGAGCCGGTGATTGCACACGACCTGCCGGGAAAGAACCCACGCCTCCCGAGGGGTCAACTGGCAAGCGGGCCCGCCGCGTTGACGAATGCACCCGTCGTGGCGCCGGACCGGCCCGAGATCAGGAACGCGATCGGGGGAACGCGGCCAGGGGGAACGCGGCCAAAGAGAACGCGGCAAGGAACGCGGCCGGTTCAGCGATCCGCGCCGGTGGCGGCGCCGACGGCGGTGTCCCGGCGGTCGAGCGCCGGGAAAGCCGGCCGTCAGGTGCCGTCAGGACGGTCGGTCGGGTGCCGCCAGGGGTGTCAGTCGAGCGCCGCCTTGAGGCGGATGCGGTCCTGTTCGGGGACGAGCGGAGCGTAGTAGTCGTACAGGGCCTCGCGGCCCAGCGCCGCCGCGCTGCGGCCGTCGGCGCCACGGAGCGCCGCGAGGATGTGGCGGTGGTGGGCGACCGAGCGGCGCATCCAGTCGGCGGCGTCGTCGCCCACGAGCTTGCTCTCGATCGCTTCCACGACGGCCGCGTGGACGGCGCGGGCGCAGAGCGCCAGGAGCGCGTTGCCGCTCGCCTCGGCGACGACACGGTGGAACCCGGCGTCGGCCTCGCTGAAGGCGTGCGGGTCAGCGGGAACGCATGCCTCCATGCGGTCGGCGAGGGCCTCCAGGCGTATGAGGTCGTCCCCGGTGTGCAGCCGCGCGGCGAGGCGGTAGCTCTCCGCGTCGAGCAGCATGCGGAACTGCACCAGTTCGGCAAGGCCCGACAGATGGGAGCGGGTGAGCCGGGTGAGCGCCTCGCTGAGGTTGTCGGGCGAGACGCCCAGGACCTCGGCGCCCAGCGGGTCGCCCGGCCGCGAGCGGATCAGCCCCGAGGACTGGAGGACGCGCAGCGCCTCCCTGACGGTGGAGCGCCCCACGGCGAACTGCCGTACCAGCTCCCGCTCGGCGGGCAGCCGCGCCCCCGGCGGCAGGTCGCCGCCGAGGATGCGCTCCTCGATCTGCTCGGCCACACGCTGGTACGCGCGTACCGGACGCACCGGCTGGAACGAGACGTGACCTGCCGTACCACCCGTCACGTCACCGGCGGAATCCGCGGACATCTGGGCCTCATTCCTGGGTGTCCTCTGGTGTCCTGTGCTCTGTGTGCGCGCCGACCTCTTGACCGAGGCCACGGCGTACGAGCAGAGTACGGAAGATCAACTGGTCTGACCAGTCGTCTGGCCTTCTGGACAGGGGACTTGGAGGGTTCTATGCATTCAGGTCCCGGCGCACAGCCGTGGGATTCCCTGCTCGACACGGAGGCGGCCGTCGCCTTCACCCAGGAACTGGTGCGGCTGCGCACCGTGCACGACGGGCACCCGGTGCACGCCGGGCACGCCGGGCACGCCGGGGAAACAGCGGGCGCCGCAGGGGTCGAACAGCCGGCGGCCGAGCTGGTCTCGGCGCTCTTCGCCCGCTTCGGCTGGGAGCACACCGTGACCGAGGTGGCGCCCGGCCGCCCGAACGTGGTCGCCGTGGTCGAGGGCGGCGGCGGCCCCGGGCCCACCCTGATGTTCGAAGGCCATACGGACGTGGTGACGGAGGGCGACCCGGACGACTGGAGCGTCGACCCGTACGGCGCCGAGATCCGCGACGGGAGGATGTGGGGCCGGGGTACGGCCGACATGAAGTCGGGCGTCGCCTCGATGATCTACGGCGTGCGCGCGCTCCAGCAGGCCGGCCCCTTCCCCGGCCGGATCGTCCTCGGCGTCATGGCGGACGAGGAGGGCATGATGCTGGGCGCGAAGGCGTTCGCCGCCTCCCCGCTGGCCGGTGAGGTGGACGGCGTCATCGTCTGCGAGCCCGAGGGGTACGAGGTGTGCACGTCGGCGCGCGGCGGCATCCGCCTGCGGCTCGATCTCGCGGGCGTCATGGCGCACGGCGCGATGCCGCAGGAGGGGCGCAGCCCCATCGCGGCGGGCGCCCGCATCGTGGAGGCGCTGGCCGCGACACAGGAGTGGGCCGTTCTGCGCTACGGCACCCACCCGCACGCCGGCAGCGTCACCGTCACCCCGACGGTGCTGCTCGGCGGCGACCCCGAGCAGCTCAATGTGATCCCCGCACACGGTGTCGTCGGCGTCGACGTACGCACCGTCCCGGGCGCCGACCACGCCGAACTGACGGCGCGGGTACGGGAGTCGGCCGAGGAGGCCGCAGCCGCCTTCGGGGTCAGCGTGTCGCTGACCGTCGTGGACGACAGGCCCGCGATCGAGATCCCCGAGGACCATCCCGTCGTCACGGGCCTGGTCGCCGGGCACACCCATGTGCACGGCGAGGCGCCCGCCTTCGGTGCGGTGCCGGGCACGACGGACGGCACGATCCTCACCCGGGACGCGGGGCTGCCGACGGTCGTGTACGGGCCGGGCGGCAAGTGGATCGCGCACCAGAAGGACGAGTTCGTCGAGGTGCGGGAGATCGGCGAGTACGCGCGGGTGTACGCGGCTGCCGCACACCACTTCCTCACCTCCGGAGGTGAGGCATGAGCCTGTGGCAGGCCAAGGAGTTCCCCGACGGGCTGCCCGTCGGCGAAGGGTGGGTACCCACGGCCACGACCTCGCCCGTGACCTTCCCCTACGACGGAAGTGCCGTGAGCGAGGCGCCCCTCGGTGATGTGGCGCTGGCACGGCAGGCCGTCGAGCACGCCGCTTCGCTCCGCAGGAAGACGGCCGCGCTGCCCACCCGTACCCGCAGGGCCGTACTCGGCGGTGTCGCGGACGCGTTGGAGCGGGTCGCGGGCGGGATGGAGGACCTGCTCGTCCTGGAGACGGGCAAGCCACGCGCCGACTGCCGTACGGAGGTGACACGGGCCGTCGCCACCTGGCGGGCCGCGGCCGACGAGGTGGCGCACATCCACGGCGAGACGGTGCCGCTGGACGGACTGCCGTCGGGGGACGGCATGACCGGCTTCTGGACCCGGCGCCCGATCGGCGTCGTCGTGGGGGTCGCCGGGTTCAACTACCCGATGATGCTGGCCTCCCACAAGATCGCACCCGCGCTGGCGGCAGGCTGCCCCGTGATCGTCAAGCCGGCGCCCGCGACCCCGCTGGCGACGCTGTGGCTGGTCGGCCTCGTGCGTGAACGCCTCGTCGCCGAGGGTGCGCCGGCGGGCGCCGTGCAACTGGTCACGGGGGACGCCGAGGTGGGCCGCACGCTCACCACGCACGAGGCCGTCGCCGCCGTCTCCTTCACCGGTTCCGCCGCCGTCGGCCACCGCATCGCGCGGGACGCCGCACCCCGCAAGGTCGTACTCGAACTGGGCTCCAACGCGGCCCTGGTGGTCGCGGCCGACGCCGACCTGGACGCCGCGGCCGACGCCGTGGTGCGCGGCGGCTACTACGCCTCCGGGCAGGCGTGCATCGCCGTGCAGCGGGTCATCGCCGAGGAGCCCGTCGCCGCCGAGCTGGAGCGGAAGGTCGCCGAAAGGCTGGCGTCCGTGACCGTCGGCGACCCCCGCGAGGAGGACACCCGCGTGGCGGCCCTCATCGACGAGGCCGCCACCGCACGCGTGCTCGCCTGGATCGAGAGCGCACGCGCCGCCGGGGCGCGGGTCGTGGCCGGTGGCACCCGCGAGGGCCGCTGCGTGGCACCTGCCCTGCTCGCCGATGTGCCGGACGGGCAGCCCGCGTGGGACGAGGAGATCTTCGGACCCGTGGTGTGCCTGCGCTCCGTGCCCGACCTGGACGCGGCCTTCGACCTGGTCAACGCCGGCCGCTACGGGCTGCACGCCGCCGTCTTCACCCGCTGCCTCGACGCCGCCTTCCGCGCCCTGGACGAACTGGACGTGGGCGGTGTCGTGATCAACGAAGTGCCCGGATACCGCTGCGATGTCGCGCCGTACGGCGGAGTCAAGGACTCCGGCATCGGGCGCGAGGGACCGCGGTTCGCGATCGAGGAACTGACGGTGACGAAGATGGCGGTGATCAAGCCGTGAGCGCGGTGAGGTACGGACAGCTCTTCCGGCTCGACGGGCGGCGCGTCGCCGTCGTCGGCGGAGCGGGAGGCATCGGCCGCGAGGCCGTACGCGCGCTGGTCGCGCAGGGCGCCGAGGTGCTGGTCGCCGACCGCCACGCCGAAGGCGCCGCCGAGACAGCGCGCCTCGCCAACGCCGACGAGGCCGCACCGGGCGCCATGCCGGGCACCGCGCGTGCCGTCACCCTCGATGTGCTCGACGAGTCGGCCGTGACAGCCGCCGCGGCCGACTGGGGCACGCTCGACGGGCTCGTGGTGACCGTCGGCGTCAACGTGCGCAAGCGGATCTCCGACTACTCGATGGAGGAGTTCGACCGCGTCGTCGCGCTCAACCTCCGGGCGCACTTCGGCCTCGTCCGCGCGTTCGCGCCCGCCATGGCCGAGCGCGGCCGGGGCAGCGTGGTCTCCCTCGCCTCCATGCGCGCCTTCCAGGTCGAGCCGGGCCAGGGCGTGTACGCCGCCTCCAAGGCGGGCCTCGTACAGCTGCTGCGTACGGCCGCGGCCGAGTGGGGGCCCTCGGGTCTGCGGTTCAACGCCGTGGCACCCGGCGTCGTCAGGACGCCGCTCACCGACCAGATCGCCGCCGACCCCGCGTGGTACGACGCGTACGCGCAGGCTTCGGCGCTCAAACGGTGGGCCCGTGCGGATGAGATCGCCGGCGCCGTGGTGTACCTCGTCTCCGACGCTTCCACCTTCGTGACGGGATCGGTCCTCACCGTCGACGGCGGCTGGACCGCGGTGGACGGGCGCTACGACCCGTCCGTGTAGCTGTCTTCCCCGGCCCGGTCCGGGAGGCGCCCTTCCCGCTGACGGGTTTGCACGGCGGGCCCGGCCGCGGAATCCAGCCCTCCCCCAGCCTTCGGCCGGGAGGTGCCCCCGGCGCTTGGGGACGAGCGCGGGCGAGCTGGACAGAACGCGAGCGAGCCCGAACAGAAGGGGGGCACACGGGGCAGCTCTCCCCCGCGAGAAGCGGAAGGGAAGCGCCGGGGCAAGATCATGGTCCTACCGCCGTCCAAGGAGCACGCGCCATGCCAGACCCACACCCCCCGGAGGGGGAAGACTTCCCCCGTATCAGAGCCAAGCGGCCGGCGCTGTGGCTGCTGCTGATCCCCGCCCTGCTGTACTGCGCTGCCCCCGTCGTGGCGAACAGCATCGAACCCCGCGTCTTCGGGATTCCGTTCCTCCTCGCGTGGATCATCGGCGCGACGATCGTGAGCCCGATCATCATCTGGGTGGTCTCGCGCCTGGACCCGGTGTTCAAGGAGGGCGCGGTCGAGCCCCTGCCCGTGGACGACGAAGCGGAGGGCGCACGATGAGCGGGTCGGCGGCGATCGCGACGACGATCTTCGGGCTGGCGATGGTGGCGACGCTCGCCATCGGGGTGCTGAGCGCCAGGGGACGGGACAAGGGGATGGCCGAGTGGTCGGTCTCCAGCCGCGGCCTCGGGGTGCTGTTCATCTGGCTGCTGATGGCCGGTGAGACCTATACCAGCTTCTCGTTCCTCGGTACCGCGGGCTGGTCGTACTCCTACGGTGTGCCGATCCTGTACCTGGTCGCCTATCTGACGGTCGGCTTCGCCGTGGCGTACGTGGTGGGCCCCGCGCTGTGGACGTACGCGAGCAGACACAAGCTGCTGTCGATCGCGGACATGGCCGAACACCGGTTCAGGTCGCGCCCGGTGGGCATCCTCGTCGCGATCACGGCGACGGTCTTCATCGTTCCCTACATCCAGGTGCAGATCCAGGGCATGGGTGTGGTGGTCAACGCGATGACGTACGGCAGCGTCGATCTGCATGTCGCAGCGGTGATCTCGTTCGTCGTCGCCGAGGCGTTCATCCTGGTCTCGGGGCTGCGCGGCTCGGCGTGGGTGAGCGTGCTCAAGGACGTGCTGGTGATCCTCGCCGTGGTGTTCCTCGCGGTGTGGGTGCCGATGCACTACCTCGACGGCTTCGGGGACTTCATGACACGGATGGTGACCGAGAAGCCGGAGTGGCTGACCTTCCCCGGGCACGACTCGGGCGGTCTCGACGGCACCTGGTTCGTCTCGACGCTGCTGCTGAACGCCGTGACGATCTCCATCTTCCCGACGACGGTCGCCGGTTACCTCAGCGCGAAGAGCCCCAACGCGCTGCGCCGCAACGCGCTGCTGCTGCCGTGGTACCAACTCCTGCTGTTCATCCCGATGATGGTCGGCGCCGTCGCGCTGTTCGCGCTGCCCGCGCTCGGCAACCCCGACCTGGCGCTGTTCCGCCTGGTGACCGACTCGCTCCCCTCCCCCGTCGTCGCCGTCATCGGGGTGGCGGGCGCGCTGTCGGCGATCGTGCCGATGAGCGTGTTCATGCTGGCGATCGGCACGCTGTGCGGCCGGACCCTGCTGGGCGGCGGCAACGGCGCGGACCCGCGCAGCCGCGCACGCAAGGAGGGCAGGGCGGGCGACAGCGACGACGTACGCACCAAGCGGCTGTCCCAACTGGTCTGTTTCCTCGCGGGCCTCGTCGCGCTGGCCGGCAGCCTCTTCTACCCGAACACACTGGTCCAGCTCTCCGTCCTCTCGTACGAGGGCCTGGCGCAGATCGTGCCGCTGGCGCTGCTGTCCCTGTTCTGGCGGCGGATGACGGCGGCGGCCGGGGTGTCGGGCATGTTCACGGGGCTCGCGGTGGTGCTGCTGCTGTGGTGGACGGACAACGACCCGTACTACGGCGTCAACGGCGGCGTCCTCGCGCTCGCGGCGAACCTCCTCGTCACCTGCGCGGTGACCTACGCGAGCCCCGGGCCCTCGCGTACGGCGCGTACGGACGGGCCCGCCGACGCACCGACAGCGAAGGAGTCGGCATGACAGGCACACCGTTCAACGAGACGCGCCCCGTGCTCTACCGCGCGGCCCGTCTCGTCACCCAGCAGCCGGAAGGCGGCCCGGAACCCGAGGCGTTCGCCGTCGCGCACGGCAGGGTACGGGCAACCGGCTCGGTCGCCGCGCTCCGCGACCGCTTCCCCGGCGCCGAAGAGGTCGACTTCGGTGACGCGACCGTCGTGCCCGGCCTCAACGACGCGCACATCCACCTCGCCATGGCGGCCGAGGACCTGCTGCACCTGGACCTGTCGGCAGCCGCCGTGCGCGGCACGGACGACCTCCTGGGGCAGGTGCGGGACGAGGCCGCGCGCACCGCGCCAGGCGCCTGGATACGCGGCAGCCGCTACGACGACGTCAAGACGGGCCGCCTCACCCGCTGGGACCTGGACAGGGCAGCGCCGGAGCATCCCACGCTGGTGGTGCATGTGGCCGGGCACTGGGGCGTCGCCAACTCGGCCGCGCTGCGCGCCTTCCGTATCGACGAGGACACCGTGCCACCGGACGGCGGCGACTTCGGGCGCGGCCCCGACGGGCGGCTGGACGGCAGGCTGATCGAGCGCGCGATGATGAACCTCGTCTACCCGGCGACCGCGCGCGGGACCTCCCCGCTCGCGCCCAGCACCCGCGAGGACCGGCTGCGCGGGCTGGCGCGCGCACAGGAGCTGTGGCACGCGGCCGGGCTCACCTCGGTGACCGACGCGCTCATCGCACCCGACGACATCGCGCTGCTGCGCGAGGCGCGGGCACGTGGCGGGCTCACGCTGCGCACCGGCATGCTGCTGTCCATCGACCACTATCCGAAGGCACGCGCACTGGGCGTCGGCAGCGGCTTCGGGGACGACCTGCTGCGGCTGGTCGGTGTGAAGGCGTTTCTCGACGGGGCCGTGGGCGGGCGCACCTGCCTGCTGTCCGAGCCGTTCGCCGACTCGCCCGACGGTGACCGCGGCCTGCAGACCACCCCCACGGAGGAGTTGGCGGCGCAGGTGCACGAGGTGCACTCGGACGGCAACAGGATCGGCGTCCACGCCAACGGCGACGCCGCCATCCGCCTCGTCCTGGACACCTTCGAGGCCGCGGCGCGCGACGTTCCGCGCCCCGGGCTGCGGCACCGCATCGAGCACTGCACGGTCGTGGACGGCATGATCCTCTCCCGGATGAAGACGCTCGGCGCCATCGCCGTACCCTTCGCGGGCTACCCCGCCTACCACGGGGGCGCGCTCAACCGCTGGTACGGGCACGAGCGCACTGAACGCATGTTCGCGCACCGTGCGTTCCTCGACGCAGGGGTCACCGTCGCCGGCTCCTCCGACTACCCCTGCGGGCCCTACGAGCCGCTGCTCGGCCTCCAGTCCATGGTCACCCGCGAGGGCATCGACGACGGCGAACCCGTCGGCCCCTCGCAGCGCGTCACGCCGGCCGAAGCGCTCCGCGTCTTCACCCTCGGCTCCGCCGAGGCCGAGGGCACGGCGGACACGAAGGGGCGGCTGGCACCCGGCTACCTCGCCGACTTCACCGTGCTGGGCGGCAACCCGCTCACCGAGGACCCCCGCGGCATCGCGGCCATTCCCGTACGGGCGACGTACGTCGGCGGTGTCCAAGTGCACGCGGAGGCGGCCCGATGACGGACGCCACCAGCTACGACGTACCGGGCCTCGGCTCGCCCGTCGAGATCCTCGTCGACCGCTGGGGCATCCCGCACCTCTACGCCTCCTCACGCGCCGACCTCTTTCTCGCCCAGGGCTTCAACGCGGCCCGCGACCGCCTCTTCCAGCTCGACCTGTGGCGCCGCCGCGGACTCGGGCTGCTGGCCGAGGTGTTCGGCGAGCGGTACGTCGAACACGACCGTGCGGCGCGGCTGTTCCTGTACCGGGGTGACATGGCCGAGGAGTGGGCGGCTTACGGGCCCGGTACGGAGGCCATGACCCGGTCCTTCGTCGCGGGCATCAACGCGTATGTGGCGCTGTGCCGCGAGGGAGCCCCGCACCCGGCGTCCCCTCTGCCGGGAGAGGGACGGGACCGGCACGGAGAGACGAGCCCGCTGCCGCCGGAGTTCGCGCGGCTCGGGTATCCGCCCGCGTACTGGGAGGCGGAGGACGTGGCGAGAATCCGCAGCCACGGCCTCTTCTACAACCTCCAGGACGAGGTGGCGCGCTCCCTCACGCTCAGGGACTTCGGCAGGGACGTCGAGGACCTCAGGAAGGTCAGGGAGCCGGACACCGATCTCACCGTTCCCGAGGGCCTGGATCTGGACGTCATCCCCGACGACGTCCTGCGCACGTACCACCTCGCCACCACATCCCCGTGGTCCGAAGGCGCGGCGCCCCGGCAGGACCTGGACGGCAGCAACAACTGGGTGCTCTCGCCCGGCCGTACGGCGACCGGCCGCCCGCTGCTGGCGAACGATCCGCACCGCGCGGTCACCCTGCCCTCGCTCCGCTACCTCGCCCATCTCTCGGCCCCCGGCCTGGATGTGATCGGCGCCGGCGAACCCGCGCTGCCGGGGGTGTCGATCGGGCACAACGGACACGTCGCGTTCGGGTTCACGATCTTCCCCGTGGACCAGGAAGACCTGTACGTGTACCGGACGCACCCGCGCGACCCGCACGCGTACGCGTACGGCGACGGCTGGGAGCACATGACATGCGTGAACGAGACGATCCCCGTACGCGGCGGTGAGCCGGTGGAGACCGAACTGCGGTTCACGCGGCACGGCCCCGTCGTCCGCGAACTCCCCGAAAAGCAGGCGGCGTTCGCGGTGCGCGCGGCGTGGCTCGGCCCCGGCATGGCGCCCTACCTGGGCAGTGCGGGGTACATGGACGCCGACTCGCCCGACGCGTTCACGGCGGCGATGGGCCGCTGGGGAGCGCCCGGCGAGAACCAGGTGTACGCGGCGCCCGACGGCACCGTGGGCTGGCTCCCGGCGGGCCGGGTACCGGTGCGGCGGGGCTGGAACGGGACGCTGCCGGTTCCGGGCGACGGGCGGTACGAGTGGGACGGCTTCCTGGATCCGGGCGCGCTGCCTTCCGTACGCGACCCGGAGGAGGGCTGGTTCGCGACGGCGAACCAGATGAACCTGCCGCCCGGCTACCCGCACGGCGAACAGCCCGTCACCCACGACTGGTACGCGCCCACACGCTACGAGCGCTGCGCCGAGGCGCTGGCGGCGCACGACGGGTGGACGGCCGAGGAGTGCGTGCGGCTCCAGACGGACCATGTGAGCCTGCCGGCGCGTCACGTGCTGCCGCTGCTGGCGGGGCTGGAGAGCACGGAGCCCCGGGTACGTGCCGCGCTGGACCTGCTGCGCCGCTGGGACGCTGAGCTGACGGCCGACTCGGCTGCCGCCGCGCTGTTCGAGATCTGGTACCGGCGCCATCTGCGCCCCGCTCTGCTGCGCAGGGCGCTGCTTCCGCTGGTGGGCGAGGGCCGGGTGGAGGAGGCCCTCAAGCGGGTGCTGCCGGCCGAGGGCGCCTCGACGGACGCGCGGGTGGACATGCGGCTGCTGGCAGCGCCTGACCCGGACGGCACCCTGGGCCCCGCGCTGCTGGCGAGCCTCGCCGAGGCGGTGGACGAGACGGAAGAGCTGCTGGGTGCCGACCCGGCCGCCTGGTCATGGGGCACCCTGCACCGCGCGCAGCCGCGCCACCCGCTCACCGGACTGCCTCCGGACGGCGGGGAGTTGCCCGCGTGGGCCGAGGTGGGCCCGCTGCCGCGCGGTGGCAGCGGTGACACGGTGGGCGCCGCCTCCTACCTGGCGGACTTCCGGCAGAACGGCGGCGCGAGCTTCCGCATGGTGGTGGACGTGGGCGCCTGGGACGGCTCGCTGGCGATGAACGCGCCCGGCCAGTCAGGCGATCCACGCATCCCGCACTACGCCGACCTGTTCGCCGACTGGGCGTCCGACGGCGCGTTCCCGCTCGTCTACTCGCGCGAGCGCGTCGAGCGGGAGACCACGCACCGGATCACGCTCACCCCGCCCCGGCAGCCCTGAACGCGTCCCGCACCGCGCGGGCCCCGGCCGTCCGCAGCGCCCCCGCTCGCTGCCGCGAGCCTTCAGCGCCCGGAGCACGTCCGCCTCGGCGACCGTTGCCGAACGAGGGTCGCCGTCCTGCCGAACCACAGGGCCTGATCGGCGACTCCGTCACTTCGAGCCGTAATACAGCCGGAGGAAGTCCTCCATCGCCGCGTTGACACCGGCGCGGTCACCGGTGGCGAGCAGGTCGAGCAGCAGGCCGCGGACGGTGGCGACTCCCAGCCTGGCACGGTTGCGGGCCACGGCGGGGTCCGCCCCCGCGGCGACCTCGGCGGCCACGAGCGGCTCCAGCCAGTCGTTCACGAGCCCTTCGAGGACCGGGGCGGCCTCGGGACGGCCGCGCAGCGCGTACCCGTAGATTTCGAAGAACAGCCGCTCCTGACCGGCCAGTCGAGGGTCCGTCAGTTGCTGCCAGAGGAGCCGCGCGACATCGGCGGGAGAGAGGCCGGGTTCCAGACGGAGCCGGGACAGCAGATCACGCTGGCGCTGCTCCGACGTCCGGACGATCTCGATGAGCAGGTGTTCCTTGGAGCCGAAATAATGGATCAGCATGCGGTGGCTGACGCCGATCGCGGCGCCCAAGCCACGCAGGCTCAGGTCCGCGATGCCGTGCGCCGCGACGTAGTCGGTGGCCGCGTTCACCAATTGAGCGCGCCGGTCCCCGTCCGTGCCGGGCGCTGCTTCGCTCTCCGGGTGTGAGCCGTCCGTATTCACCACAGCAGGAGCGTACCAATTGGTACATGCCCTATGTACCGTGTGGTACATGAAGCCTGTAACCGTGTCGACCGACGTACCGCAGACGCCCGAGCAGGTCTACGACTTCCTCGATGTCATGGCACACCACGAGCGATTCACCAACCACTACCTGACCGGATGGCGCTACAGCGGCCCCGGCCGCGGCGTCGGATCGTGCGCCACGGTCACGGCCGCGCTGGGCGGCACGAAGACCGACGTCACCATCGAGGTCGTCGAGGCCGACCCACCGCGGCGCATCGTCGAACGGAACGTCAGCGCGGCCGGCCGGCGCCTGGCCCACGGCACCTACACCATCGAGCCGCTGCGCGACGGTGGGAGCCATGTGTCGTTCACGTACGCCTGGACGCGCGCCCCGTTGACCGAACGCCTCCTGGCGCTCGCCGTCCGGGCCACGATCCGACGCGCCAACCGCACGGTCATGCGACGCCTGGCCACCGAGTTGGCTCGCCACACGTCCGCCGCCGGATCCTGACCCCGCTGCACGTCGACTCCTCTGCCCGACGCGGGGCCCCGTCCCCGGGCTCCCAGCACGCGCACCGGGCCCCGAAGTGCCCAGCGGCTCACGGGTGTTCAGCGGCCCTGGACGGTTACGGCTCACCGACACGGCAGCGGCCCGGCTCACTCCACCGGGTCGGCCTCCATGTCGGCCGTGTGGGTCTCGCGCGGCTTCCACACGCATACGCCGAACGCACGGAGGCGCCGGGGCCCCAGGGTGCCCGCCAACGGCTCGCGCCCTACGCGATGCCCTTCTGCACCGCGCTGCAGCTCGTGCTGCCGCCGGTGTAACAGAGCTGGAGCCACACTGTCGTGCCCTCCTTGATGTTGAGGTCCTTCTCCTCGCTGTCGTTCACGCCTCCGTTGGCGGTGACGACCACCTTGTTGCCGCCCCACGTGAGAATGGCCCTGGCGCCGATCCCGTCCTTCTTGTAGTCGGAGGCGACGAGTACGTCGCCGTAGTGGTAGAACCACGCCCCGGCCCGCTCGGTACGGATGGACTGGGTGACTCCGGCCGAGGCGGTGGTCGTGCTGACACCGAATGTCGCCAAGGTGGCGATGCCTACGACCGCGGCACGGCCTACCGCTTTGCTGAGCCTCATGACGTTCTCCCCTGTGATCAGTCGGACTGAGTGCGAACGCGGCGTTGTGCGCGTTCTGCCCGTCTGACGGATCGCACCGGCCAAGTGTGACGGCGTCCCTGACACCTCCGAGCCCCCGAGACCCCCCGACACATCCCCTGCGTGCCCGACGTGCCGGCTCTTCTCCGGCCGGCAGCACCGGCACGGGCTGGTCACCACTCGGCGCTCACCCACCGGAACCCGCGTGCTCAACCGCGACCCGCGGGCTCAGAGGCCATCGGCCCGGTCACAGCGAGAGTGCGCAGGCCCAGGAGTGTGCCGTGCCAGCGGATCGGCGCGCAGTAGCGGGCGCGCATCCGCAGGTCGGGGCGTGCGGGGATGGTGCCGGGCGTTCTCCAGCGGGTGACGCACTGGGCCATGAAGTGTCCGATGACGGCGCTGCCGGCGTCCCGTTGGAGCACGGCGTGTACGCGCACCTCGTCCTCGTCGCCGAAGTGCCTGCCGGCGCACAGGAGATGACAGTCCGGATCGTTGACGGCGGCGGATCTGCCGATGCGTTCGGCCAGCGCGTCGACCATGCGCTGCGACTCGCTCTCCGCTGCTGTCCCTTCCTCCGGTACGGCTGCGCCCCCTCGAAAGGTGATCCTGCCTGCCGTTCCGGCCGCCGTGAAGGGGCTCCGACCAGGCGATTTCTACAGAACGAGAAATCCGTCGCGCCGACTCCCCACGCGCTGCGGTGCCCCGGAGCACCCGGCGGAACCGATACTCGCCGGGTCCGGCACAAGGGGCCGGACCCCAGCACACGGAGCCGGACTCCCGCACACGGGACCGGAGTTCAGCACATGGGACGTGCGCACGGGAGGGAGCGGTGGGTCATGAGCGAGGGCGGGCGGCCGGCGGGGAAGGTGGCGCTGGTCTTCGGCGCCGGGTCGAGCGGCGAGGGGATGAGCAACGGGAGGGCAGCTGCCCTCGCCTACGCCCGCGAGGGCGCCCGGGTGGCGGCCGTCGACCTGCGTACGGACGAGGCCGGGCGCACGGCCGAACTGATCGCGGACGAGGGCGGAACGGCGCCGGCGCCGGCCGCCGATGTGACCGACGAGGACCAGGTAGCCGCCGCCGTCACCGCCGCTGCCGGGCGGCTCGGCCCGCCCACGGTGCTGCACAACAACGTGGGCGTCGCCCGTACGGATGCGCTGACCTGTACCGGTCTCGCGGCGTGGGACGCCGGGCTGCGTACCAACCTGACCTCGGTCTTCCTCACCTGCAAGCACGTGCTGCCGCTGATGCGCCGCGCGGGCGGCGGGGCCGTGGTGAACGTGTCCTCGATCGCCGCGATCCGCGACACCGGTTACGAGTACCCGGGCTACAGCGCCGCAAAGGCGGGCGTCAACCAGCTCACCGTCTCACTGGCGCTCCGGCACGCGGCCGAGGGCATACGGGTCAACGCGGTGCTGCCCGGCCTGATCCACACGCCGCTGGTCTCGCAGCAGATCGCGGCGGCCGGCAGTGACCCCGGCGAGGTGCGCGCCCGGCGGGACGCGGCCAGCCCGACGGGGCGTATGGGCAGCCCGTGGGACGTGGCGGCAGCCGCGGTTTTCCTGGCCTCCGACGAGGCCGCCTACGTCAATGGGGTGTGTCTACCCGTCGACGGAGGGCTGACGGCGCGTTGCTGAGGATCTGCCGCCTGCGCAGGTTACGCGCCTTCTCCCGCCATACGCGCTCGCGCGCCAGATGCCTCGCGTCGCTGATGACGGCGAGCAGCCCGCCGAGCACGGCGGCGTCCTTCGCGAACTCCAGGCGGTGGCTGTCACGTTCGCCCTGCTCGTCGTACTCCCAGAAGGAGTGCGCCGCCAGCATCGTCGGCACCAGCGAGACGGCGAGCGCCAGCGCGGCCAGCCGGGGCGCCTTGCCGAGCGCGAGCAGTCCACCGGCGACGACGTGGACGGCGGCGTTGGCCCGTACGACGGCGACATCGTCTTCGGGGAAGGCGGGCAGGGCACCGCGCACCTTGGCGAGCAGCGCCTCCGCGGCGCCGGCAGGCGGCTCCGGCGAGCGCAGCACCTGGACGCCGGCGGTGAGGAAGATCGAACCGATGAGCGGACGGGCTACCAGGTGCAGAAGTTTCATGGCGCTGGGTCCTCCGGGATGCGGGCAGGGTCGGCCGGAGCCGTCTCCAGCCATGTCACGCGCGCGGCCACACTCCCGCAACCTGGACCGGCCGTACGGCGGTAACGGACGGAGCAGGCGGCACGGGCGGTAGCGGTCAGGGCGGGCCGTCAGTCGCGCACATGGATCAGCGCGTGCGCGCCATTCGTGCGCCATGCCTCGCCCGAGCCGTCCAGCGCCGTGACCGTCGCGGCGTCGAGGCCGACGGCCACATCGGACTTGAGGGTGCGCAGCGCGGCGACGGGGCCGGGGAAGTACGCCGTGACGTCGGCGAACGGTGTGGTCGGTGCCCAGTGCCTGTCGCCGACCAGGCGGCGGTAGTTGAGATCCCCCTTGAAGACGGTGAGCGCGGCCGAGGCGAACTCGGCGCGCAGCGCCTCCGGCATGGCGTCATAGGTGAGCGGGGCGCAGGAGAAAGCGGCCGTCCGGATCTCCAGCCGCCCCTCCTCCAGCGCGGCCCACAGCCGGTGGCCCGCGCGGCCCGCGGCGCCGGGAGCGGCGGCGATCCGGCGCAGCGCGGCCAGCACGTCGCTGGTGACGGCGTCGGAGACGTAGTACGGGTGCGGCTTGACGTGCAGCGCGAGGGTCGAGGCCCGGCCGCTGTCCAGCAGGTGCGCGGCGAGCAGCAGATCGGGGATCAGCTCGCGGCCCGCGTTGTCGGCGACGAGCACGACGTGCCCGCCGCGCTCCTCGGTGGTCCGCAGCAGGGCGCGCAGCGCGTCGCGGTCGTCGGCGACGAGGGGGCGGTCGCCCTCGCTCTCCGCCGCCGTGATGAGGAAGCCGAGGTCGGCGCGGTTGCCCCAGAGCGCGCCGAGGAGCAGCGCGTCGGTGCGCTCGTCGACGAGTGCTTCCTCCAGCGTGTCGAGCGCGGCGAGCTGCCCCTCGACGGCGCTGCCCACCAGTTCGGCCTCCTTGAACGGTGCGAACGGGTCGACACCGCGCCAGGCGCGGTCACCCGCGGTGCCGCCGCTCCCGGCTCCGTCGTACGCGTATCCGGTGGCGCCGCGCAGCCGCCGGTAGAAGTAGCTCTCGGCCCACAGGAAGGGCGCCTCGGTCCAGCCCTTGCCGTAGTGGCCCCTGTCCCAGGGCCCGTTCCACAGGGACGCCTCGTCGGCGTCGGACGGCAGTGGCGTGAGGGTGCCGCTCAGCGTCTCCTCCAGCAGCGCGTCGAGCGCGTCGCGCCGCGCCGGCCCGTAGGGCAGGGCTTCCTTGAGGCGCTGGAAGAGCGCGGGATGCCGCTTGTGCCACACGTCGTACGCGAACGTGCCGGGTTCGCTGCTGACGATGGCGGGCGCCCAGGAGTCCGGGCCCTGCGGCGCACCATCCGCCTCGCCCGTACGGTCCGCGCCGTCCCCGCCTGCGCCTTCGCCTCCGCCTCCGCCTCCGCCTGGAACGCCGGCTCCCTCCCGGGTGCCGTTCCCGCCGTCCTCGCCGTTCCCGCTGTCCGCACGCCGCACGGCGGCTCCTTCCCTGGCGGTGATCATCTGTACGGGAACGACAGTAACCACAGCGCCGGGCCGGTCTCACCCCGGCTCAACCGGAGTGAGACCGGTGGCCCGGCGGCCTCCGGCTCAGCGCTGGGGCGCGGGGAAGGCGACAGGGCTGCGGTGGCCGCCGGGGCCCACCGCCCTGACCCCGAAGAACACGTTGTCCTTGGACAGCTCGACGGTGTGCCGGGTCGTGTTTCCCACGTTCCGTACGTGTGTCCACTCGTGCTCTGTGGTCTCGCGCCAGACCACCTCGTAGCGCACGGGGCGCGGGCCGTGCCCCGGTTCGGGGCTCTCCCACACCAGCTCGGTGTCGTTGGTGAGCGCGCTGGTGACGATCTTCGCGCCGCGCGGGGCCTCCGGGGCCTGCACGAGGGACCACAGCGCGGCGGCGTTCACGCGTGCCACCCGCGCGATGTAGCCGAAGTCGCAGAACTCGGGCAGGTCCCCGTACTGCTTGCCGTTCTCGACCCGCACGTCCTGGTGCTGATGCGCGTAGTCCTCGGCCGGCTCGGTGAACCGGGCCGCCGGGTAGCCGCGTTCGAGGAACGGGATGTGGTCGCCGCCGCGCAGATAGCGGTCGCGGCGGTAGATGACACGGACCCGCATACCGGTGGCGTCGTTGTTCCCGACGTCGGCCACATCCCGTACGAAACGGGCCAGTTGACGCGAGGCCGAGTCGTTCTCGCCGCCGACCGAGCGGCGGGTCTCGGCCTCCTCCGGGGTCTCCGAGGTCGGTACCCCTTCGGCGAACAGCCGTATGGTGCGCGGGTCCCGCTCACCGTCGTCGGCGGTCGGGCTGCCCACGATGTCGTTGGTGAACATCGCACGCACCCGCGTGCCCTTCGCCTCGAAGACCTCAGCCATGTGGTTCGCGCCGTACAACCCCTGCTCCTCGCCCGCGACGGCCGCGAACACCAGCGTCGCGGCGGGACGCCTGCGGGCCATGACGCGGGCCAGTTCCAGCACGACGGCGACGCCCGAGGCGTCGTCGTCGGCGCCCGGCGCGTCGCTGGTGGCGTCCATGGGATCGCTGGCACGCGAGTCGTAGTGCCCGGATACGACGTGGACGCGGCCGGGGTCGGCGCCGCCGCGCAGGGTGGCGATCACGTTCGTGATGCGGGTCGGCACCGGGACGCGGTTGGCCGGCTCCTGTACGTACGACTGCAGCTCCACGGTCATCCGGCCGCCGGACGCCTTCGCGTACTCCACCATCCGGTCGCGGATCCAGTCCCTGGCCGCGCCGATGCCCCGCTGCGGGTCGTCCTGTACCGAGAGGGTGTGCCGCGTCCCGAACGAGGCCAGCTTTCTGACGGTCGCCTCGATCCGCCGCGGGTCGATCTCCCGTAGCAGCTCCCGCAGTTCGCGGTCCGGCCGCTGACCGGCGACCCCCTGCCGCGCGGCTGCCGCCGGCTGCGCCCCGAACCCCGTCCCGGCCACGACAGCGGCACCGGCCGCCGTCGCCAGCACGGCTCTCCGCCCGGCCCTCGCCCCTGCACCCGTCCCTGCCCCTGTTCCTGCACCCGTCCCTGTCCCTGCCCCTGCCTCACCCATGACATCCCCTCCCGTACGTCGCCCTTCGCGCGATTGTGAACCCGCGCCCCACCCCGAACAAGAGTGCGTACCAGGAGGAGCCGGGACGCGTACGGCGCCCGTCAGGTCCGGCGCCGAAGGTCCCTTACGCGCCGCCCTCGCCCTCGGCCCGGGGCCCCGCCCCTCACCCGGATGGTGCCCGTGTGCCTGCGGGGCGCTCAGGGGGCGGGGACCGTGGCGAGAGGGGGCGCGGGGTCGCCAACAGGAGGTCACGTCGTATGAGCCTCGAATTCGAGGGCAAGGCCGCGCTGGTCACCGGCGCCGCCTCGGGCATCGGGCTGGCGGTCGCGCGGCGCCTGGCGCACAGCGGCGCCGCCGTCGTGGTCGCCGACTACGACGCCGACGGGGCCCAACTCGCGGCCGGCGAGCTGGAGACCGCGGGCGGCAGGGCCGAACCCCTGGTCATGGATGTCACCGACCCCGACTCGGTACGCCAGGCGGTCCGCTTCACCACCGACACCTACGGTTCGCTCGACCTCGCCGTGAACAACGCGGGCGTGGGCGGCCCGTCCCTGCCCACGGGCGAGTACGACATCGCGGCCTGGGACCGCGTCATCGCCACCAACCTGAGCGGCGTCTTCTACTGCCTGCGCCATGAACTCCCCGTCATGGCGCAGGCGGGCAGCGGCGCCATCGTCAACATGTCCTCGATCCTCGGCACCAACGGCTTCGCCGGCGCACCCGCCTACGTCGCCGCCAAACACGCGATCGTCGGCCTGACGAAGACCGCCGCGCTCGAATACGCGGACAAAGGCGTACGCGTCAACGCCGTCGGCCCCGGCTTCATCGACACCCCGCTCCTGCGCGAGACGGACAACCCGATGCGCGACCGCCTCATCTCCCTCCACCCGCAGGGCCGCCTCGGCACGTCCGAGGAGGTGGCCGAGCTGACCGCCTTCCTCCTCTCGGACCGCGCCTCCTTCGTCCAGGGCAGCTACCACCTCGTGGACGGCGCCTACTCGGCGCGGTAACCCGCGCCCGAGGAGAGGGCGGGCGCCAAAGAGGCGCAGGCGGCGCGGTCCCGGCGACCCATGCCGAGACTCAGATACGTCCGGGGTCGTGATGGGGGAAGGCGCACAGCACCGTGCCCAGTATCCGGTCCAGCGGGAAGAAGCCCACCAGGCGGGAGTCGAAGCCGTTCTCCGGGCTGTCACCGAGCAGTACCACGGCTCCTGGCGGCACACGGCCGCCAGGAGCCGTGCGCAGGGCGCCGGTCAGATCGTGCGGTACCGGGTCGCCAGATGTGGCCACAGCCCGTTTGATCAGCCACTCCCGCTGCGCGGGGAGGGCATCGCCGCCTCCGCCGCGCCGCAGAGGCGGCGCGGGCCAATGACCTTGCGGCGTAGGGCGTTCCACCACGACGATCTGCCCTGCCGAGACGTTGCGGGCGTGACGTACCAGCACGCGGTCCCCGTGCTGGTACGTCGGTTCCATGCTGCTTCCCTGGACGGTCACTGCGGCCAGTCCCCGGCGGAGGGCCGCGGGTACGAGTAGACAGACGCCCGCGGCGATACCCCCGGCCGTCAGCAGGGTTCTGCTCAACATGTGCCTCGCACCTCGTGGTTGTCTGTCGCGCTGTCCCGGTAACCGGATGCCTGGAGTGCGAAGAGCCTGGCGTACTCGCCCCCCATCGCCGTCAGCGAGGCATGATCCCCCTGCTCCTGGATCCGCCCGTCCACGAGGACGGCGATCACGTCGGCGTCGCGTACCGCACCGAGCCGATGGGAGATCAGCAGACTGGTCCGCCCGGTGCGATATCGGCTGAGCGAGGAGTGGATCTGGGCCTCGGCCTCGGCGTCCAGGCCGGCGGACGGCTCGTCGAGGATCATGAGATCGCGCTGGTCCCGTAAGAAGGCCCTGGCCAGGGCGAGCCGTTGCCACTGGCCGCCAGAGAGTTCGAGGCCGGTCTGCGGCGGGTCCTGCTCGCCGTCCTCGCTCAAGCCCGTGTCCCTGTCCATGTCCATGTCCATGAAAAACATCCGGGACAGCAGGGTGTCGTACCCGCGGGGCAGCTCCGTCAGCCGGTCGTGCAGGTCTGCCCGGCGTGCGGCGGTGTGGATGCGTTCGCGGTCGTCGAGTGAGGTCAGGTCGCCCAGGGCGATGTTCTCGGCGGCCGTCATGTCGTACTCCATGTAGTCCTGGAAGACGGCACCGATACGGTGGCGCAGCTCAGCCGGATCGATCTCGCGCAGATCCGTCCCGTCCCACAGGATCTCTCCGTGCGTGGGGTCGTAGTACCGGCACAGCAGTTTGATCAGGGTGGACTTGCCCGCCCCGTTCAGCCCGATGAGCGCCAGCGCCTTCCCGCACGGGACACGGAGGCTGACGCCCCGGAGGGTCCAGGCGTGCTCGGGAGAGTAACGGAACCAGACGTCCCGGAACTCGATGGCGTCCCGGAGCGGCGGCAGGGCTCGGGGGTGCGGGGAGACGGGGAGATCGGGCGGGCAGCGGATGACGGACAGATAGTGGTCGAACATGAGCAGCGACTGATGGGTGCGGGCGATCTCCAGGGCAAGTACGGCGACGGCGCCCTGGATACCGGCCACAGCCGCCACGAAGATCGCTACATCGCCGACCGAGAGCCCACCGGACCGGGTGGCGGACACCGCCCACAGCAATCCGCCCCCCGCCACCAGCGCGGCGAAACCCCCGAGACCCGACTGGACCATGGCCTCTTTGCGGTCCATGCTCCGCAGGGAGATGTTGGCGCTGCGGCGGTCGGCCAGCATACGGCCGCGAAGGAACGTACCGATGCCGAACAGCCGTATCTCCTTGGCCGCTTCCACGCTGGTGAGCAGCTGGCTGTAGAACAGCTCGCGTCTCTCGACGGGGCCGATGTCCCAGTACATACGGGCCCGGCGGCGGGACAGCGCGAGTTCGGCTGCCAGGGTCGGTACCCCGGCCAACAGGACCAGACCGGTCATCATCGGGCTGAGCAGCAACAGGGAGGCGAGAAACCCGGTGATGGTGATCATCGCCTGGAGGAGACCGATGGTGCCGTCCACCACCTGGCCAGGTCCCGACCCTCCCGCGTCACGGGCGAGCCGCACCCGGTCCAGGAAACGCGGGTCCTCGAACAGGGCGAGGCCAACCAACCTGTCAACGGCGCCGAACAGGCGGTCCTGAGCGAGGAGTCCCACAGCGCGGTTGAGCTCGGCGCGCAGGTACTGCGTCAACTGGGGCAGCACAGCCGCGACGAATCCGGCGGCGGCCAGACCCGCGGCCAGTGGGAGCAGGGTGGTCGTTCGCGCTCCTGCGGCCACATCATCGAGTACGAGTTTGGTGAGCCAGGCGATCACCACAGGCTGAGCGCCGCCGACGAGCGCCACCACCACATGCAGTGCCAGGGCCCCGGGTGCCGCCCGGACAGCGAGTGCTCCGGCGGCCACCCCCCTCGCTGCGGATGAGCGGAGCCGATCGCCGGGCCCTGGCCGGGCCTCACCGTTGCCGTAGCTGGTGTCCCGGCTCATGCGCCGACGAAGGCTGACCGGTCGAGTCGCACGTCGTCCGAGGTGATGACGCACCGTCGGCCGTCGGGGCCGTCGCCGGGCCGCGGGGCCATCCGGAGCACCGTCGGGAACGCGGACGTCCGGAATGCCCTGGACAGCTCGCCGCCCGGCTGCTCGACAAAAACCCGGGCCCTCTGGCCGAGTTCGCCTACGAAGGCGGTGGATTCCCCGGCGTCCCCCACGACGACGACCCAGGCCGCGTCGCGGCTGAGACCGGAGGCCCTGAGGTGCCGGACGAGCCGGGGTACCTCGTCCTTGCACGGTGCGCATCCGGGCGAGAAGAAGGCCACCAGGGTCTCGCCCGTGACGGTGCCCCGGCTCACCTGTGTGCCATCCGCGGAGGTCGCCGAGAACGGGCCCACGTCCTCGCCTACGGCTATGGCTCCGGGTGCCGGGCCGACCGGCTCGTACCCGGTGCCGGGCCGAGCGCTCGCCAGCAGGGCAGTGTGCTCACGCAGCCGCTTCACCAGCCCCACCGTGAGGACGAGGTCCAGTGTGCACAGCAGCCCCACAAGCACGACTGCGGCCACGAGGAAGGCCATGTCAACTCCCTTGGTTTCCTTGGTACATGCTCAGGTCAAGCGGGCACGAACAGTGCAGCGATGTCGTCGAGCGCCATGACAACCGCAGCCAGCAGCAGACCGCACAGAGCCGCTGTGACGGCAGCCTCCACGCGCACCGCCCCGTCGGCCGGCGCGCTCACCGCGCCGATGACCGCGAGGACTCCCAGCACGCTGTTCCGCACGACGTGCCGGACTCCGAGTGGAGCGGACGAGGCCCCGAAGCAGCGACAGGAGGCGCTCACTCCCCGGTGCCGGGCCAGCACTATGGCCAGTGCGAATCCGCCCAGGAGTGCGGTGGCGCCGAGGAGTCCGAAGACTCCGGCCACGGTGGATGGCGTCGTGGCCAGCAAGCTCACGAGGAGCTCGCCGGCCACGACGCCTGCCGCGACTGGGCGCACCAACACCGGCGGCAGTACCCGCATGCCGCTCACCGACGCCACGAAGATGCCGTATGCCTGCCGTCCCTTGGCCTTGCTGAGGAACGAGGCGAGGAACACCGTCCCGATCAGCGTGCGGACCGCGACTTCCAGATACTGCTGCATCGGATGGTCAGCCCAACGGTCAGCGGCAGTTGGAGCAACTGTGGAACGCCCAGGCGGTGGCGGACCCGTTGGAACAGGCCCGCCGAGTCTGCCACCACGTGTGGTCGGTGGCGTTGCAACCGCTTGAGCCGATGACGCATTTCCACTCGGTCCAGCAGTCCTGGGCCGCCGCCGAAGCGTCGATCCAGGGTACGAAGCGCTCCAGGAGCCTGGTTCCCACTGCCTCCAGCTTGCCGTGCATGGGGGATCCCCTTCCGTGGCCGGGTTGTGCTCTGACGGGCCACACGTTCGCGGTCGACAGCACGGCGAACAAGGCTGTGGACTGTCCGGGACACTGTCCGGACACGTCCCGGACAAGAGACCGCCGCTGACCAGCGCTGTCCGAGCCCGCCCTGCTTCGCGGAGTCGCCTGTCAGGCGATCACTCAGCCGGCGATCCCATGATCGCCGGGACCGGCGGCGCCCGCTTCCGCACGGCCGGCGGGCGGGAGTTCACCGACTTCCGGACCCACCCACGCCGGCCTCCCCCTCACTCCCGAAGCCGATCCGGCACTCGCGCACCTCGTCCCGCGCCCCGTCCGCCGTACGGACCGCTCCGGGATGTCCCGCGCGCTCCACTCCCCCGGCCCCGTTCGCGCCGCCTCTCCCGCCCCACCGACACCGCAGGCCCCGGGCGCGACCCACTGGCACGGCGACTCCTTCTGACGGCATGCCCTGCCCCCGGGGGGTTTTGCCAGGGAGCACATGGTCACCCGTTCGGCCGTGCTTGTCGCCTGGTCGGGCACGCCTGACGCCGTTCGTCGCCCGGCAGCCCGATCATGGCGGCTGCTGCGGGGGCGAGCGGAGGGAGCGGAACGGTGAACGAGTGGGAGCGGATGCTCGCGCTGCTGGGCGTGGGCGTCGCCGCGCTCGTGGTTCTCCACGGCGCGGGCGCCCTTCTGTCGCGGCGACGGCTCGGTACGGCAGAAGTGCGGGGCGCCGAACACGCGCCTCCGGTCGGACCGTTCACGGGCGGGGCCCCGCCCGCCGCACACGCCTTCTCCCGCTTCCACGTCCGCTGGTACGCGGTCGCCATGATCTTCCTGGCCTTCGACATGGAGATGCTCTTCATGTACCCGTGGGTCCGGGTCGTCGCCGAGACGGGCACAACCGCAGTCGTCGAGATGTTCCTCTTCCTCGGCATCCTCTTCGCCGGCGTCACTTACGCGTGGCGTGAGGGGGCGCTGCGGTGGAGCTGAGAACCGTACTGCTCGTCGCGCAGCCCGGCACGACGGAGATCCGCCTCGCCGCGGAACGCGAACTCCGCCGCCGCGCCTGGCCCCTCGCCCCCTCCCCCGCAGCCGCCGACCTCCTCATCCTCTGCGGCCCTCCGCCCATCCCCACACCCCCCTGGCTCGCCACCCTCCACACCCAACTCCCGCCGCCCCGCACCCTGGTGGCGCTCCACACCCCGGACCAGGCGGCAACGGGCCTGCTGGCACACCCCGTTCACCTGGAGGGACAGGGAGCGGAACACCCGGCGCAACGTCCGGCGCAACGCCCGGCAGAACACGCCGAGGACGAGGGGCACTCGGAGCACGCCGCGCACGAGGAGCACCGCGAGCACGAGGGCCCGCACTCGGAACACGGGGAGCACGGGGGGCACGAGGACCCGCACTCGGAGCACGGGGGCCACGGCCAGCACGGGGGCCATGGCGACCACGGGAATCACGGGGACCACGGAGGGCATGCCGGCCATCACATGGAAGGCATGGCCGAACGGGGTGACGACCGTGACGGGTTGCGGCTCGATCGGTGGGAGTTGGCGTACGGGCCCGGGCTGGCTGACTGGCCCGCCGGGCTGGTGTTGCGGGTGGTGATGCAGGGTGACGTGGTCCAGGAGGCGGTGGCCGGCAGCGTGGACGGCGTGCCGGGGAGCGGGGCCGCCTACTGGCACGAGCCATGGCTCCGCGCGGCACGCGGCGCGGAGGTGACGTGCGGTGAGGCCGCGCGGCGTCGTTGCGGTGCGCGGCTCGACAGCCTCGGGCGGCTGCTGGCGGTCGCGGGGTGGGCCGATCAGGCGGCGCGGGCACGGCGGTTGCGGGACGCGGTACTCGCGGCCACCGCATCCCGGCCGGTGGACCCCACCGTGCTCGGGGCCCTCAGCGCCCTCACCCGGAGGGTCCGCCGCTCCCGTACTCTCCGCTGGCTGACGCGGGGCCTCGGCCAGCTCCCCGCCGCGCGGGTGCGCGCCCTCGGCGTCTCGGGGCCGGCGATGGTCGCCGCGTCGGAGGGCGCGGGCGACGTGTACGACCGTATCCGCGTGTGGCTGGACGAGACGGACGGCTCGACCGCCCTGTTCACGGACACCGGTCCCCTGCCGCCCGACTCCGCGGCGTTGCCCCAACACCCGCCTTCCGCACCGCTGTTGGCCGCGCTGCCGGAGATGCTGGCGGGGGCGGAGTTCGCGTGCGCGCGCCTCGTGCTCGCCAGCCTCGACCCCGACCTGGACGACGCCGTACCGGCCCCCGCGCACGCACACGGACACCCGCACGCGCCCGCACCTGCCGGCTCGGGGCCTTCGCATGGCTGACGCGTGGTGGTCGGTGCTCGCGCTGCCGGTGATGCTGGTGGTCGCGGCATGCGTGGCGGCCGGGTTCGACGCGCTGCTCGGCGCCTCGGCCGCGTACGGCCCCGCGGGTTCGGTGCGGGTGTGGGGCACGCGGGCCGCGACACCGCTGCGCGAGGCCCGGCGACTGCTCGGGCAGCCGGCGCGGCGTACGAAGGCCGCCGACACGGCCCTCGTACGCGTCGGAACGGCGCTGCTGCCCACGGCTGCGCTGCTCGCCGGCGCCGTGCTGCCGCTGGGGTTCACCGCCGTCAGCGACCCGGGCGTCGGCATCGTGTGGTTCAACGCGATGGAGGCACTGGCGTGGGCGGCGGTCTGGCTCACCGGGTGGGGCCCGAACGCGGCGCTCTCCATGATCGGGGGCTACCGGTTCCTCGCACTGGGCCTGGCCTACGAGCTGCCGCACATGTTCGCGCTCACGACGGCCGGACTCGGGGCCGGTTCGCTGCGGGTCGGCGAGGTGGTGGCGGCGCAGGAGGGCCTGTGGTTCGCGGTCTGGATGCCGGTCGCGTTCGCGGTCTATCTGCTGAGCGCCCTCGCGATGGCCTTCTGGGGGCCCTTCGACCAGCCGGTCGGCGCCGACGCCGCACAGGGCGCAGCCGCCGAACTCTCCGGCGTAGACCGCCTGGTGTTCTTCGGTGGCCGCTGGCTGCTGCTGGTGGTCGCCGCCGCCTTCAGCGTTCCGCTCTTCCTCGGCGGCGGCCACGGCCCCCTGCTGCCCGCGTGGGCCTGGACGGTGGTGAAGACGGCGGCCGTGCTCGCGCTGCTCATCGGCGTACGGCGCGCGCTGCCCACGCTCCGCCTGGACCGCTTCATGGGCCTGGCCTGGATGGTGCTGCTGCCGCTGGTGCTGCTCCAGGCGCTCGCCGTCTCGGTGGTGGTGGTGCTGCGATGACGGACGGTGGCGTGTGGGCCGGAGTGGTGTCCGTGGTGCTGGCGGTACTGGCGGTGATCTGCGCCGTACAGGTCTTCCGGTTCGACTCGATGGCCCGCGCGACCTATGCGCTGCTCGGCTCGCTGCTGTGCGTGGGCGGCGAGGTGCTGCTGCTCGGGCTCGACTATCTCGGCGTCGTCATCGTGCTGATGATGACGGTCGAAATGGCCCTGATGGGGGTCTTCATGGTGATGTTCATGATGAATCCCGGCGGCCTGATGCCGATGACGATGGTGCACAACGCACGCGGCGCCGCCGTCATCAGCGGCCTCGTCTTCGCCGGTCTCACGGCCGGGATCTTCCTCGTACCGTGGCCCGTCTCCCGTACGCGTGCCCCCGCCGATCCGACGCACGACCTGGGCAGGGCCCTGATGGGACCGCACATGCTCACGATGATGACGCTGGGCCTCGCGCTGTTCGCCGCGATCGTCGCGACGGTGACCCTGGCGACGGCACGCGGCCGGTACGGCCCCAGCACACCGGCACCGCCGCACGGACCGAAGGGCCCCGAGCACCCGGACGAGACGGAGGCGCCGGAGCGCCCGCACGAGCAGGAGGCCGCCCCGGAGCGCCCACACGTGCGGGAGGACTCGCCGCACGCGCACAGCCGGGAGGACTTGACGCCCTCGCACGGGCGGCAGGACCCGGCGCACCCGCGCGAGACGGGCAGCCCGGCGCACCCGCACGGGCGGGAGGACCCCTCATGAGCCTCGACGTGTTTCTCCTCCTCGCCGCCGCGCTCTTCAGCGTCGGGCTGTACGGGGTGCTGAGCCAGCAGAGCGTGGTGATGCTGATGATGGGCCTGGAACTGATGCTGGGCGGCGTCATCGTCGCTGCCGCAGCCGTATGGCACTTCCTCTTCGCCGGCGCCGACGCGCAGGTGCTGGTCGTCGTCGCGGTGACGGTGATGGCCGTGGAGATGGCGGTCGGCTTCGCCGTCGTCACGGCGCTCTTCCGCACGCGGGAGGTCGACATGACCGACATGGCGGCGGAGTTGAAGGAGTGAGCGCGCTGCTGTGGGCGCTCGTCGCGCTGCCGCTCACCGCCGGTACGCTCCTCGCCGTCGTCGGACGTGCCGCCGACCGCGCCGCTCCGGTGGCCGGCGTCGCGAGCGCGGTGCTCTCCTTGGGCCTTGCCTGCGTGGCGGCCGTGACCCGGCCCGAGGCTTCGGCACCGCTGCTCGCCGGGCTGCCAGCCGGGCTCGCCGTCGACGGGCTGTCCGCCGTCATGGCCGTGACCGTCACCGCCGTCACCACCGCCGTACTCGCCTTCTCCGCCGGCGGCGCCGACAGCTCGTCCCGTGCCGCGCCCGCGCGCTTCCACGGGCTGATGCTCCTGTTCTCGGGCGCGATGCTCGTCACCGTGACGGCCACGGGACTTCCCCTGCTCCTCATGGGCTGGGAGGTCATGGGCGCGGCTTCCTGGGCGCTGATCGGCTACGTGTGGCGTGACCCGGCGCGGGTGTCGGCCGCGAACACCGCGTTCGTGACCACTCGCGCGACCGACCTGGGCCTGTACGTGGCAGCCGGTGCCGCGCTCGCCGCAGGCGGCAGCGGCGGGGGCTGGGGGGAGGGCTGGGGCTGGCGGGATCTCGCGCTGGCCGGAGTGATCCTGGCGGCGCTGGGCAAGTCGGCCCAACTCCCGTTCAGCTTCTGGCTGTCCAGCGCCATGCGCGGCCCCGCGCCCGTCTCGGCGCTGCTGCACTCAGCGACGATGGTCGTGGCCGGTGCCTATCTGCTCCTGCGGTACGCGCCCGCGCTGCGGGACTCCGGCTGGGGCGCCGACGTGGTGACGTGGGCCGGTGCCCTCACCGCGCTCGCGCTGGGCCTGGTCGCCGTCGCGCAGACCGACCTCAAGCAGCTGCTCGCCGCCTCCAGCAGCGCGCAGATCGGGTTCATGGTGTGCGCGGCCGGTGTCGGCTCCGTCGGTGGCGGCACGCTGCAACTGGTGGCCCACGCGGCGGCGAAGTCCCTCGCCTTCCTCGTCGCGGGGGCCTGGCTCACGTCGTACGGCACGCAGGCGC